>NZ_KB822603.1 GCF_000364625.1 Pseudomonas thermotolerans DSM 14292 | reverse complement strand
CGCAGCATCGCCATCAGCGGATAGGCGGGACGACCGCCTTCACCCTTCGGGTAGTGCGGCTCGATCAGGGCGATCAGGCCCTGCCACGGCACCACCTGTTCCATTTCGATCAGGAACAGTTCCTTGCGGGTCTGCTTGCGCTTGCCGGCGTACTCGGCGTCGGCGAAGGTCATCTGCTTCATCGGAAAGCTCTGCGGGTGAAGTCGGCGGATTTTGCCAAATCAGGAAGTCTTTTTCAGAGTTTCCCTAACGGTCTAGACCCCAGGCATCAATCCCAGCTCAGAGCACCACCCGTCTGATACTCGATCACGCGAGTCTCGAAGAAGTTCTTCTCCTTCTTCAGGTCCATGATCTCGCTCATCCACGGGAACGGGTTGGTCGCCCCCGGGAATTCTTCCTTGAGGCCGATCTGGGTCAGCCGGCGGTTGGCGATGAACTTCAGGTATTCCTCCATCATCGCCGCGTTCATGCCCAGCACGCCGCGCGGCATGGTGTCGCGGGCGTATTCGATCTCCAGCTGGGTGCCCTGGAGAATCATCTGGGTGGCGTCGTCCTTCATCTGGGCATCCCACAGGTGCGGGTTCTCGATCTTGATCTGGTTGATCATGTCGATGCCGAAGTTCAGGTGCATGGACTCGTCGCGGAGGATGTACTGGAACTGCTCGGCGGTGCCGGTCATCTTGTTGCGGCGGCCCATGGAGAGGATCTGGGTGAAGCCGCAGTAGAAGAAGATGCCTTCCAGCACGCAGTAGTAGGCGATCAGGTTCTTGAGGAACTGGCGGTCGGTCTCCGGGGTGCCGGTGGTGAAGGTCGGGTCGGAGATCGAGCGGGTGTACTTGAGGCCCCAGGAAGCCTTCTTAGCGACGCTGGGAATCTCGTGGTACATGTTGAATATTTCGCCTTCGTCCATGCCCAGCGATTCGATGCAGTACTGGTAGGCGTGGGTGTGGATGGCTTCCTCGAAGGCCTGGCGCAGGATGTACTGGCGGCATTCAGGGTTGGTGATCAGGCGGTAGACGGCGAGCACCAGGTTGTTGGCCACCAGGGAGTCGGCGGTGGAGAAGAAGCCGAGGCTGCGCTTGACGATGCGCCGTTCGTCCTCGGTGAGGCCGTCCTTGCTCTTCCACAGGGCGATGTCCGCATTCATGTTGATTTCCTGCGGCATCCAGTGGTTGGCGCAGCCGTCCAGGTACTTCTGCCAGGCCCAGTCGTACTTGAAGGGCACCAGCTGGTTGAGGTCGGCGCGGCAGTTGATCATGCGCTTTTCGTCCACCTGCACGCGGGCGGCGGCGCCTTCCAGGTCGTTGAGGCCTTCCTGGATGTCGAGGTCGTCGAGGGCCTTCTTGGCGCGGGCGACGGCGTCGGAGTCGGCGGAGGAGACGGCGCGGGCGTCTTCCACGGAGCCGGCGGCTTCGTCGTCGAGCCTGTCGAGGGCGGCGGTGACTATGGGGGCCGCGGGCTTGGCGGCTACCGCTTCGGCGCCGTCTTCCTTGTCGAATTCATCCCAGCTGAGCATGTCGGGGCTCCTTTCTGGTGCAGCCGGCTGGCTGCGCTGTGGTTCGGTACGGGGGCCGGGAAGTCCCGGCCCCTTTCTCTAGGCTGTGCACGCTTTGGCCATGGCGGGCGGCTGCCGCTTGTGGCTCGCAGCTTGCCGTGTTGTTACTGGCAGGCTTCGCAGTCCGGGTTGTCGATGCTGCAGGCCTTGGGCACCGGGGCCGGTTGCGGGGCGGCCTGCAGGCTTTCGTCGATCACCGAGGACACGGCGTTGAGCTTGCCGGTGTTGATGGTGGATTTCTCGGTGCTGGTGGCGGCCAGGGCACGGAGGTAGTAGGTGGTCTTCAGACCGCGGTACCAGGCCATGCGGTAGGTGACGTCCAGCTTCTTGCCCGAGGCGCCGGAGATGTACAGGTTCAGCGACTGGGCCTGGTCGATCCACTTCTGCCGGCGGCTGGCGGCTTCGACGATCCAGCGCGGCTCGACTTCGAAGGCGGTGGCGTAGAGCTCCTTGAGATCCTGCGGCACCCGTTCGATCTGCTGCACGGAGCCGTCGTAGTACTTCAGGTCGTTGACCATGACCGCATCCCACAGGCCGCGGTTCTTCAGGTCGCGGACCAGGTAGGGGTTGATCACGGTGAACTCGCCGGAGAGGTTCGACTTCACGTAGAGGTTCTGGTAGGTCGGCTCGATGGACTGCGACACGCCGGTGATGTTGGCGATGGTCGCGGTCGGCGCGATGGCCATGATGTTGGAGTTGCGGATGCCCTTCTTCACGCGCTCGCGCACCGGAGCCCAGTCCAGGGTGCTGCTGCGGTCGACTTCGATGTACTTCTCGCCGCGCTGCTCGGCGAGGATCTGCAGGGAGTCGAGCGGCAGGATGCCCTTGCTCCACAGCGAGCCGTCGAAGCTGCTGTAGGCGCCGCGTTCGTCGGCCAGGTCGCAGGAGGCCTGGATGGCGAAGTAGCTGATGGCCTCCATGGACTTGTCGGCGAACTCCACGGCGGCGTCGGAGCCGTAGGGGATGTGCTGCAGGTACAGGGCGTCCTGGAAGCCCATGATGCCGAGGCCGACCGGGCGGTGCTTGAGGTTGGAGTTCTTCGCCTGGGGCACCGAGTAGTAGTTGATGTCGATGACGTTATCGAGCATGCGTACCGCGGTGCGGACGGTCTTCTCCAGCTTGGCCAGGTCGAGCTTGCCGTCGACGATGTGGTTGACCAGGTTCACCGAACCCAGGTTGCACACGGCGATCTCGTCGGCGTTGGTGTTCAGGGTGATCTCGGTGCACAGGTTCGAGCTGTGCACTACGCCCACGTGCTGCTGCGGGCTGCGCAGGTTGCACGGGTCCTTGAAGGTCAGCCAGGGGTGGCCGGTCTCGAACAGCATCGAGAGCATCTTGCGCCACAGATCCTTGGCCTGGACGGTCTTGTACAGCTTGATCTTGCCGTACTTGGTCAGCTCCTCGTAGTACTCGTAGCGCTCCTCGAAGGCCTTGCCGGTGAGGTCGTGCAGGTCCGGTACGTCGGAGGGGGAGAACAGGGTCCATTCGCGGTCCTCGAAGACGCGCTTCATGAACAGGTCCGGAATCCAGTTCGCGGTGTTCATGTCGTGGGTACGACGGCGGTCGTCACCGGTGTTCTTGCGCAGCTCGAGGAATTCCTCGATGTCCAGGTGCCAGGTTTCCAGGTAGGCGCACACGGCGCCCTTGCGCTTGCCGCCCTGGTTGACCGCCACCGCGGTGTCGTTGACCACCTTGAGGAAGGGCACGACGCCCTGGCTCTTGCCGTTGGTGCCCTTGATGTAGGAGCCCAGGGCGCGCACCGGGGTCCAGTCGTTGCCCAGGCCGCCGGCGAACTTGGAGAGCATGGCGTTGTCGTGGATCGCCTGGTAGATGCCGGAGAGGTCGTCCGGCACGGTGGTCAGGTAGCAGGAGGACAGCTGCGGGCGCAGGGTGCCGGCGTTGAACAGGGTCGGGGTGGACGCCATGTAGTCGAACGACGACAGCAGGTTGTAGAACTCGATGGCGCGCTCTTCCTTCTGCGGTTCCTCGATGGCCAGGCCCATGGCGACGCGCATGAAGAACACCTGCGGCAGCTCGAAGCGGATGCCGTCCTTGTGCAGGAAGTAGCGGTCGTAGAGGGTCTGCAGGCCCAGGTAGGTGAACTGCTGGTCGCGCTCGTGGTTCAGCGCGGCGCCCAGCTTGGCCAGGTCGAACTCGCGCAGCTTGGGATCGAGCAGTTCGAACTCGATGCCCTTTTCCACGTACACCGGCAGGGCCTTGGCGTAGAGCTCGGCCATCTCGTGGTGGGTGGCGCTCTCGGCGACGCCGAGGAAGCCCAAGGCTTCGGCGCGCAGGGTGTCCATCAGCAGGCGGGCGGTGACGTAGGAGTAGTTCGGCTCGCGTTCCACCAGGGTGCGCGCGGTCATCACCAGGGCGGTGTTGACGTCCTTCTCGGAGACGCCGTCGTAGAGGTTCTTCAGGGTGTCGCGCTCGATCAGCGCGCCGTCCACCTCGGCCAGTCCTTCGCAGGCCTCGCGGATGATGGTCTGCAGGCGGCCCAGGTCGAGCGGCTGCAGGCTGCCGTCCTCGCGGGTGACGCGGATGCTCGGGTGCGGCTGGGCCACTTCTTCGGCCGCGGCGGCGCTGCGCTTGCGCTCCTGAGCGCGGGCCTCGCGGTACAGCACGTAGTCGCGGGCGACCTTGTGTTCGCCGGCACGCATCAGGGCCAGTTCCACCTGGTCCTGGATCTCCTCGATGTGGATGGTGCCGCCGGAGGGCATGCGCCGCTTGAAGGTGGCGGTGACCTGTTCGGTCAGGCGCCGGACGGTCTCATGAATGCGCGAGGAGGCTGCGGCAGTACCGCCTTCCACAGCGAGAAAGGCCTTGGTGATGGCCACCGTGATCTTGTCGTCGGTGTACGGCACCACGGTGCCGTTGCGTTTGATCACGCGCAGCTGGCCGGGAGCAGTGGCGCTCACGTCCGGGGTTGCGTCGGCGACCGGAGGCACGCCGGCCTTAGGCTTCTCACTGGTGGTTTCGGTCTGCATGGGAGGTCTCCGCGATCTCTGAAATGGCTACGGCACCTCTGGGTGCCCTTGCACTTTGTTGACAAAAACACCCGGCGCGCGGCTTCAACCGAACGATCGGGAACTGCTTTGGGAATAGGGAAGATGTCTGGACTTCGGCACTTCCCTGGCTCCAAGTCTCGCTGGCGATTTTCGTGCCAGCACTACTACATCTTGTGGTGCGTCCTTGGGCACGGGTACACCGGAAAAGGCTCCCCGACGCGTCGCTCGCGATCCTCGGGGCATTGGCCGGCGCGGTTGCGCTGGGCCGGAATCTGGACGCTTTCTATGCACTTTCCGGGGCTCCGTGCCTGCCGCTGGTGCAACTTCTTTTAGTGTTGCGCTGTGAACCTGACCACAACATCTAGGGGGCGGTTACGGTGGCGATACAAGATAGTGCGGTGTGCCGGGGAAGGCAAGCCGTCGATCTGTGGATAACCTTGTGGGTTACTTTGGGGTAAGTTTCGCAAGCTCCGATGGTTGCTGGGCGAGATCGGAACGTGCCATTCGTCGTGCCTTTCGCGAGATTTTTTCTTGCCATCGGGCGCCCCGTGGGCCTGGTGGCCGAGACACAAGATATAGGGATTGGTCAAGAGTGGCGTGACGTCGTCCGGGGCATTGCTACAATGCCGCGCGTCGGCGGATCGGGGAGGCATAGATGGAGCAGACAGCCTGGCACATTCTGATCGTCGAGGACGACCAGCGCCTCGCCGAGTTGACCAGGGACTACCTGGCGGCCCACGGCCTGCAGGTGACCATCGAGGCCGATGGCGCCAGGGCGGCGCAGCGCATTCTCGCCGAGCGTCCGGATCTGGTGATCCTCGACCTGATGCTGCCGGGCGAGGACGGCCTGTCCATCTGCCGCAAGGTGCGCGACCGCTACAAGGGGCCGATCCTGATGCTCACCGCGCGTAGCGACGACATGGATCAGGTGCTCGGCCTGGAAACCGGCGCCGACGATTACGTGTGCAAGCCGGTACGCCCTCGCGTGCTACTGGCGCGCATCCGCGCCATGCTGCGCCGCCTGGAGGCGCCGGCCGGCGGGGAAGGGCCGCGGCGCCTGGAGTTCGGCCCCCTGGTGATCGACCAGGGAATGCGCGAGGCCTGGCTGCGCGGCGCGCCCATCGAGCTGACCAGCGCCGAGTTCGATCTGCTCTGGCTGCTCGCCTCCAACGCCGGGCGCATCCTCTCTCGCGAGGAGATATTCAGCGTGCTGCGCGGCATCGAGTACGACGGCCAGGACCGCTCCATCGACGTGCGCATTTCGCGCATCCGCCCGAAGATCGGCGACGACCCCATGCACCCGCGGCTGATCAAGACGGTGCGCAGCAAGGGCTACCTGTTCGTCGGCGAAGCGGCCGAAGGGCCGCTGTGAGCGTCCTGCGCATGTCCCGGACCGGCCGGCGCCCGGACGTCTGCCAGCCATATAGGAAGCCGCGGTGATGAAATCGATCTTCCTGCGCATCTACGGCGGCATGCTCGCCGTGCTGGTCCTGGTGGCGATGCTCGGCGTGCTCAGCCTGCACCTGGTCAACGAGGTGCGCTTCGAGCAGTACCGCGAGCGCCTGGCGCGCGGCACCTTCAATCTGATGGCCGACAACCTGCGGGACATGACCCCGGTGGAGCGGCGTCGTGCCACCGCGATCTGGGGGCGCCTGCTGGGTATCCCGCTGGGCATCGAGCCGCTCGCCGAGCAGCCCCTGGACCAGAGCATGCGCAACCGCCTGCTCGGCGGCCAGGTGCTGGTGGAGCTGACCGGCCCCCATGCGGCGCGGGTCTACCGCCTGGTCAGTGCCGAGCAGGGCCTGGTGCTGGTCGGCGAGATCCGGCAGATCAGCGAGCAGCTGGCGCGGGCCACGCTGTTCCTGCTCGCCGACGAGCTGGTGCGCTACCCGGCCGCCGAGCAGCCGGCGCGCCTGGCGCAGCTCAAGGAGGACAAGCGCTTCGGCTTCGATCTCAAGCTGGTGCGCCTGGAGAACGCCGGGCTGGATGCCGACCAGAGCCGCCGGGTGGAGGAGGGCGATACCGTGATGGCGCTCGGCAAGGGCGGCGACTCCATCCATGTGTTCGCCGGGCTGGTGGGCACGCCCTGGGTGCTGGAGCTCGGCCCGCTGTACCAGATGAATCCCTATCCGCCGCAGCTGCTGGTGCTGATCACCGTGCTCGGCCTGAGCCTGATCGGCCTGGTGGTCTACCTGCTGGTGCGTCAGCTGGAGCAGCGCCTGCAGGCGGTGGAAAGCGCCGCCACGCGGATCGCCAGCGGGCGCCTGGAGTCGCGGGTGCCGACCGGCGGTGCGGATTCGGTGGGGCGCCTGGCCGCGGCCTTCAACGCCATGGCCGAGCACCTGCAGAGTTCGCTGAACATGCAGCGTGAGCTGGTCCGCGCGGTGTCCCACGAGCTGCGCACGCCGGTGGCGCGCCTGCGCTTCGGTCTGGAGATGATCGCCGACGCCGAGACCGAGGAGGCGCGTCGCAAGTACCTGGAGGGCATGGACAGCGACATCCAGGAGCTCGACAAGCTGGTCGACGAGATGCTGGTCTATGCGCGCCTGGAGCAGGGCTCGCCGGCCCTGGAGTTTCAGAAGGTGGACCTGGCGGCACTGCTCGACCAGGTGATCGCCGACCTGGCGCCCCTGCACGGCCACATCCGCGTCGAACGCGGCCGGCTGCAGCCGGCGGAGGATGGCAGCAGCCTGGTGGAGGCCGAGCCGCGCTACCTGCAGCGCGCCCTGCAGAATCTGGTGAGCAACGCCCTGCGGCACGCCGAGAGCCGCGTGCGGCTGAGCTACCGCATCGAAGGGCAGCAGTGCCGGCTGGACGTGGAGGACGACGGCCCGGGCGTGCCGGAAAGCGCCCGCGAGCGCCTGTTCCGCCCCTTCATGCGCCTCGACGACAGTCGCGCCCGGACCTCCGGCGGCCACGGTCTGGGACTGTCCATCGTGCGGCGGATCATCTACTGGCATGGCGGCCGCGCCCTGATCGGCGACAGCCAGAGTCTCGGCGGTGCCTGCTTCAGCCTGGTCTGGCCGCGCTTCCAGGCGAGCCGGGAAGGCTGAGCCGGTAACGTCGTTGCGCCTACGTGGGGTGGAAGGAAACGCCGGGCACCATCGTGGGGCGTTTTTTCGGGTATCCGGAAAACCGGTCTAGCCCGCCAGGCCGCGTCGTTTCTGGGCTTGTTGGAAGCGGGCGCGAATATTGCTTTAAAAATCAGTTTGCGCGACCTTTCGTTTGTTCATCTTTTTTCGAGTCTGTCAAGGCATCCGTCAGCTTCCGCCAATGCATTTGTAATTAGTTGTCGCATTGTGGAAATAACGACCCCGGGGCTGCCGCTAGAATGCCGCTCACTCGACTGGAACCGCTCCCGTGACCCGCTTCCGGGCCCGGGGCGGAGACTCTTTCTACAATTCCATTTCCAGGCACGGGCCTTGGCGTATGCTGCCCCTCGCTAACCAATTCCCAGGAGTCAAAAGATGAAGAAGATCGCACTTCTCGGCGCACTGGCGCTGTCCGCCCTCTCGGCCTTCGCCACTGCCGAGGACGCCAAGCCGCTGCGCATCGGGATCGAGGCGGCCTACCCGCCCTTTGCGTCCAAGGCTCCGGACGGCAGCATCGTCGGTTTCGACTACGACATCGGCAACGCCCTGTGCGAGGAAATGAAGGTCAAGTGCGTGTGGATCGAGCAGGAGTTCGACGGCCTGATCCCGGCGCTCAAGGTGCGCAAGTTCGACGCCATCCTGTCCTCCATGTCGATCACCGAGGAGCGCAAGCGCTCGGTGGACTTCACCGGCAAGTACTACGCCACCCCGGCCAAGCTGGCGATGAAGGCCGGCAGCGTGATGAATGCCCCGGAAGACCTCAAGGGCAAGAAGGTCGGCGTGCAGCGCTCCTCGGTGTATGACCGCTACGCCACCGATGTCTTCGCCCCGGCCGGCGCCGAGATCGTCCGCTACACCTCGCAGAACGAGGTGTTCCTCGACCTGGCCGCCGGCCGCCTGGATGCCACCCTGGCCGACTCGGTGAACATCGAGGACGGCTTCCTGAAGACCGACGCCGGCAAGGGCTTCGCCTTCGTGGGCCCGGACTTCACCGACAAGAAATACTTCGGCGAAGGCCAGGGCATCGCCGTTCGCAAGGGCGACACCGAGCTGCGCGACAAGATCAGCGCGGCCATCCTGGCGATCCGCGCCAGCGGCAAGTACAAGGAAATCCAGGACAAGTACTTCAGCTTCGACGTCTACGGCGAGTAATGCCGCCTCGGGGGAGGGTGCAGGCCCTCCCCGTCAGCCCCTCAGGGGAGCACTCCGCCCGGCGCTTCGCCGTTCTCTCGAGGATTGATTCATGCTCCACGGCTACGGCTCGACCATTCTCGATGGCGCCTGGCTCACCTTGCAGCTGGCGCTGTTGTCCATGGCCCTGGCCACCGCGCTCGGCCTGCTCGGCGCGGCCCTCCGTCTGTCGCCGGTGCGCTGGCTGGCCGTGCTCGGCGACATCTACGCTACGGTGATCCGCGGCATCCCGGAACTGGTACTGATCCTGCTGGTGTTCTACGGCGGCCAGGACATCCTCAACCGGGTGGCGCCGCTGTTCGGCTACGAGGACTACATCGACATCCACCCGTTCGCCGCCGGGGTGCTCACCTTGGGCTTCATCTACGGCGCCTACCTGTCGGAAACCTTCCGCGGCGCCTTCATGGCCATTCCCCGCGGCCAGGCCGAGGCCGGCATGGCCTACGGCATGAGCCCGGCGCGGGTGTTCCTGCGCATCCTGGTGCCGCAGATGATCCGCCTGGCCATCCCCGGCTTCACCAACAACTGGCTGGTGCTCACCAAGGCCACCGCGCTGATTTCCCTGGTCGGCCTGCAGGACATGATGGCCCGGGCCAAGAGCGCCGGCGACGCGACCCGCGAGCCCTTCACCTTCTTCCTCGCCGTGGCCGCCCTGTACCTGGTGCTGACCAGCGTTTCGCTGCTGGCCCTGCGCTACCTGGAAAAACGCTATTCGGCCGGCATCAAGGTCGCCGAACTCTGACGGAACGCCCGCATGATTCTCGACTTCTCCGTGATCTGGGACAGCCTGCCGCTCTACTTCAGCGGCGTGCTGGTAACCGTCAAGCTGCTCTTGATCTCCCTGGCCCTGGGGCTGCTGGCGGCCGTGCCGCTGGCGCTGATGCGCGTCTCCAGGCAGCCATGGGTGAACTTCCCGGCCTGGCTGTACACCTACGTGATCCGCGGCACGCCCATGCTGGTGCAGCTGTTCCTGATCTACTACGGCCTGGCCCAGTTCGAGTCGGTGCGCGAGAGCGCTCTGTGGCCGTACCTGTCCAACGCCACCTTCTGCGCCTGCCTGGCCTTCGCCATCAACACCAGCGCCTACACCGCGGAAATCCTCGCTGGCAGTCTCAGGGCCACGCCGCCCGGGGAGATCGAGGCGGCCAAGGCCATGGGCATGTCGCGTGCCAAGCTATACCGGCGCATCCTCCTGCCCTCGGCGCTGCGCCGCGCGCTGCCGCAGTACAGCAACGAGGTGATCATGATGCTGCACACCACCAGCCTGGCCTCGGTGGTGACCCTGGTCGACATCACCGGCGCGGCCAAGACCGTCAACTCGCAGTTCTTCCTGCCGTTCGAGGCCTACATCACCGCCGGCGTCTTCTACCTGATCCTGACCTACATCCTGGTGCGTCTGTTCAAGCTGGCCGAGCGCCGCTGGCTCGCGTACCTGGCACCGCGCAAGCACTGAGCGAGAGCCGCCATGTACAAACTCGAAGTCCAAGACCTGCACAAGCGCTACGGTGATCACGAGGTGCTCAAGGGCGTCTCGCTGGCCGCCAAGGCCGGCGACGTGATCAGCATCATCGGCTCCAGCGGCTCGGGCAAGAGCACCTTCCTGCGCTGCATCAACCTGCTGGAGCAGCCGCATAGCGGCAAGATCCTCCTCAATGGCGAGGAACTCAGGCTGGTGCCCTGCAAGAACGGCGGGCTGAAGGCCGCCGACGCCCGCCAGCTACAGCGCATGCGCTCGCGTCTGGCCATGGTCTTCCAGCATTTCAACCTGTGGTCGCACATGAGCGCCCTGGAGAACGTCATAGAGGCGCCGGTGCATGTGCTGGGGGTGCCGAAGAAGGAGGCCATCGAGAAGGCCGAGCACTACCTGGCCAAGGTCGGCGTGGCGCACCGCAAGGATGCCTATCCGGCGCACATGTCCGGTGGCGAGCAGCAGCGCGTGGCCATCGCCCGAGCCCTGGCCATGGAGCCGGAGGTGATGCTGTTCGACGAGCCCACCTCGGCGCTCGATCCGGAGCTGGTGGGCGAGGTGCTCAAGGTGATGCAGGACCTGGCCACCGAGGGCCGCACCATGGTGGTGGTGACCCACGAGATGGGCTTTGCCCGCGAGGTATCCAATCAGCTGCTGTTCCTCCACAAGGGCCTGGTGGAGGAGCGTGGCTGCCCCAGGGAAGTGCTGGCCAACCCGCAGTCCGAGCGGCTCAGGCAGTTCCTGTCCGGCAGCCTGAAATAAGCGCGAACGGCTAGACTGCCCGACATGACCATCCATCGAATCGCGTTTCTGCTCTGGCCCAGCACCCGGCCGATGACCCTCGCCCTGGCCGAGGAAGCCCTGCGGACCGCCCAGCGCCTGCATCCCGAGGTGGTGTACGAGCAGCTCTTCCTGCAGGCCGAGCCGGTTGAGGACACAGGCGGCTGGCGCCTGCCGGGCGAGCCTTGGACGGGCCGTCTGGACGGCTTGCAGAAGCTCTTCCTGGTGGCCGACGAGCCGCCGGCGAGCCTCGCCCCGCCGCTGGCCAACGCTCTCAAGCAGCTGGCGCGCAGCGGCTGCACTCTGGGTGCGCTGTCCGCCGGGGTCTACCCGCTGGCCCAACTGGGCCTGCTGGATGGCTACCGGGTCGCCGTGCACTGGCGCTGGCAGGACGACTTCGCCGAGCGTTTCCCCAAGGCCATCGTCACCAGCCATCTGTTCGACTGGGACCGTGATCGCCTGACCGCCTGCGGCGGCCTGGCGGTGCTCGATCTGTTGCTTGCCGTGCTCGGTCGCGACCACGGCTCGGAGCTGGCCGGTGCGGTCAGCGAGGAACTGGTGGTCGAGCGCATCCGCGAGGGTGGCGAACGCCAGCGCATCCCCCTGCAGAACCGCCTCGGCTCCAGTCATCCGAAGCTGACCCAGGCGGTGCTGTTGATGGAGGCGAACATCGAGGAGCCGCTGACCACTGACGAGATCGCCCAGCATGTCTGCGTGTCGCGCCGCCAGCTGGAGCGTATCTTCAAGCAGTACCTGAACCGGGTGCCCAGCCAGTATTACCTGGAGCTGCGCCTGAACAAGGCCCGCCAGCTGCTGATGCAGACCAGCAAGTCGATCATCCAGATCGGTCTGTCCTGCGGTTTCTCCTCCGGGCCGCACTTCTCCAGCGCCTATCGCAACTTCTTTGGCGCCACCCCGCGCGAGGACCGCAACCAGCGGCGCAATGCCGGCCCCTGCGAGCAGGGCTCGGCGGTGGAGCGTGGCTGAGCCCTCTGCTGATCCAGGTCACGCCGGCGGCGGCCGTGGTGGGCTAGGTTGGCTCCAGAGGCCGGGGTTTCCTTGCGATACCTCGGAAACAGCCTCTAAGCTGCAATCAAGAGCGGCCCGCGAGTAGTGGCCGCCGGACCCGGCCACCTTGAGGAGGGGCATCATGAAACGTCGACTGAACGCATGGCTGTGGCAACTGGGCGTGGCCCTGGGGCTGATCGAGGCGCCGCGTCTGCAGCCGGTACCGGTCCGCAGCGACGAGCAGCGTCGTCAGGCCGAGGCGCGTCGGCGCCGCTGAGGCCGTCGCAACCCCTCTGATCCGGCGCCCGTCCGGGCGCCGCGCGCAGACTGCGTGCCGCTGACCTCGCAGCGGTTTCTCATCTCCATCTTTCCCCGCTTTCCGCCCGTTCCGCAGGCCGTGGCATGACCGCTGGTCGGCTCGTTGTGCTTCTCTCTCAAGCTTTTTCTGGCTTGGCTGATGCATAGAAGAGATGTCGCCCGCGTGTGCAATGGCATTGTGCTATTTGTGGATGGAATCGTGCCCGGATATCCCGGGATGGCCTGCGTGCCTGTACTAACAAGAAAAAGCCTGATGGATGGAGGCGGCAGCATGAAATGGCAATACGGACGGTTGCAACTGGGAGCCTTCCTACCGGGAAGCACTTCGAATCAGGCTTTCCGGCAGACCCTGGAGCAGGCGCTGGATGCGGTTGTGTGCATCGACGAGCGCAATCGCATCACCTTCTACAACGCCGCCGCTGAGCGCCTTTGGGGGTATTCCCGCACCGAGGTGCTGGGGCGCAACGTGAAGCTGCTGGTGCCCCGCGCCATCCAGGACCAGCACGATGCCTACGTCGATGCCAACCGGCAGAGCGGTCAGGACCGCATCGTCGGCACCAGTCGCGAGGTGGAGATCGAGCGAAAGGATGGCAGCAAGGTCTGGGGCAGCCTGTCGCTGTCGAAGATCCGCCAGGGCGAGCGCATCACCTACACCGCCTTCGTCAAGGACATCACCCGCGAGCGCGAAGCGCGGGAGATGATCAACCAGACCCTGGAGCAGGCGCTGGATGCGGTTGTGTGCATCGACGAGCGCAATCACATCACCTTCTACAACGCCGCTGCCGAGCGCCTTTGGGGGTATTCCCGCGACGAGGTGCTGGGGCGCAACGTGAAGATGCTGGTGCCACGGATGATCCAGGGGCAGCACGACGCCTTCGTTAACGCCAACCGCGAGAGCGGCCGGGACAAGATCGTCGGCACCAGCCGCGAGGTGGAGATCGAGCGCAAGGACGGCAGCAAGGTCTGGGGCAGTCTGTCGCTGTCGAAGATCCGCCAGGGAGAGCGCATCACCTACACCGCCTTCGTCAAGGACATCACCCGCGAGCGTGAGGCGCGGGAGATGATCAACCAGACCCTGGAGCAGGCGCTAGACGCGGTGGTGGCCATCGACGAGCACAACGCGGTGACCTTCTTCAACGCCGCTGCCGAGCGCCTCTGGGGCTATTCCCGCGGCGAGGTGCTGGGGCGCAACGTGAAGATGCTGGTACCGCAGATGATCCAGGCTCAGCACGATGCCTTCATCAATGCCAACCGCCAGAGTGGCCGGGACAAGATCGTCGGCACCAGCCGTGAGGTGCAGATCGAGCGCAAGGACGGCGGCAAGGTCTGGGGGCAGCTGTCGCTATCCAAGGTCCACCTCGGCGAGAAGATCGTCTACACCGCCTTCGTCAAGGACATCACCCGCGAGCGCGAGGCGCGGGAGATGATCAACCAGACCCTAGAGCAGGCGCTGGACGCGGTGGTGACCATCGACGAGCACAACGCGGTGACCTTCTTCAACGCCGCTGCCGAGCGCCTCTGGGGTTATTCCCGCGACGAGGTGCTGGGGCGCAACGTGAAGATGCTGGTGCCGCAGATGATCCAGTCCCGGCACGACGGCTATGTGGAGGCCAACCGGCGCAGCGGCCAGGACAAGATCGTCGGCACCAGCCGCGAGGTGCAGATCGAGCGCAAGGACGGTGGCACGGTCTGGGGCCAGCTGTCGCTGTCGAAGATCCGCACGGAGGGCAGGATCGCCTACACCGCCTTCGTCAAGGACGTCAGCCAGGAGCGCGAATCGCGCGACACCACCAACGCGGCCATGGAGGCGGTGCTCGCTTCCAGCAGTCGGATCGGCCAGATAGTCGCGGCCATCGATGGCATCGCTGCGCAGACCAGCCTGCTGTCGCTCAACGCGGCCATCGAGGCGGCGCGTGCCGGCGAGCAGGGGCGCGGCTTCGCGGTGGTCGCCGACGAGGTGCGCACCCTGGCCAAGCGCTCGGCGGACTCCGCGCGGGAGATCAACGGGCTGGTGGAGGAGACCAAGCAGCGCATCAGCGAACTGGCCGCGGCGCTGGAGCGCCTGAGTCGCTGAACCGTCTGCCGGGCGGCCGCGGTGCCGGCTGGCAGCTCAGCGGGTCAGCGGCAGGGCCGCGCCCAGCAGCCCGAACAGCCCGCCGCAGCAGCGATTGAAGCCCTTGCCGGCGCGCTCCAGCCAGGGCCGCACGCGGTGGGCGAGGCGCGCCAGCAGGTATTCGGTAAGCCCCTCGGTGGCCGCGAAGGTGAGTGCCATGATTGCGAACTGGCTCCACAGGGAGCGTGCCGGGTCGAGGAACTGTGGCAGGAAGGCGCCGTAGAAGAGGATTACCTTGGGATTGGAGACGGCCGAGAGCAGGCCCTGGCGCAGCAGTGCCGGACCGGACGGCGGCGTGCTGCGCGCGCTGGCCGTCAGGTGCAGTGGCGGGGCGCGCCAGATCTGCACGCCCAGCCAAATCAGGTAGGCGCCGCCGACCCACTTGAGGATGCTCAGGGCGTGGGCGGAGGTCTGCAGCAGCACGCCGATGCCGAACATCGACAGGGCCATCAGCAGGACGAAGCCGCTGACCCCGCCGACGATGGTCCACTGGGTGTGGCGGTGGCCGTACAGTGCGCCGTGGGTGAGAGTGAGCAGGCCGTTGGGGCCAGGGGTCAGCGACAGGCCGATGACCGCGACCAGGTAGAGCAGCCAGGTGTGCAGGGCCATGCTTCAGCTCCGTCCGGCCAGCGACAGCTTGACGCCGAGCGCGATGAACAGCCCTCCGATGGCTCGGTGCAGCCAGCGACCGAGGGCCTCGCCGGGACGCAGGCGGGCGCTGGCCCGGGTGGTGGCGACGGCCAGCAGCAGGCACCAGAGCAGGCTGTTGAGGTTGAAGATGCCGCCCAGGATCAGGAAAGCAAGGGTCTGGTCCGGGCTGTCCGGGGCGATGAACTGCGGCACGAAGGCCAGGAAGAACAGTGCCACCTTGGGGTTCAGGGCGTTGCTCAGGAAGCCCTGCAGGAAGACTCGCCGCAGGCTGACCGCCGACGTTCCGGCCGGCTTCGCCCGGGTGTGCGGGCGACGGAACAGCAGACCAAGGCCCAGCCAGACCAGGTAGGCGGCGCCCATCAGCTTGACCAGGGTGAAGGCGGTGGCCGAGGTGGCGAGCAGGGCGGACAGCCCGAGGGCGGCGGCGAGGATGTGCAGGCAGGTGCCGGCGGCGATGCCCAGGGCCGCTGCGGCGCCGGCCAGCCAGCCTTGGGCGGCGCTGCGGGTGATCACCAGCAGCGAGTCCGGGCCAGGCGTCAGGTTGAGCAGCAGGCCGGAGAGGACGAACAGGGTGAGGTCGTGGATTCCGAACATGGCGGGCGTCCGCAGGGCTGGGAGGCAAGTTTGGCGGATCGCGGGGAACCGGTCAAAAGAGGCGCGGAAGATGGCGTGGACGGCGAGAAAACTGTCGGACTTGTTGGCCATGGGCTATAGTCCGGCGGACTCTCAGGAGCTGGTGAGTTCTAGATTAGATCGCTGCCCGGGTTGGGCATCTTGCTAGGGATTGATCGCGAAGCGATGAACGAGCGCCGATCGAGAAATACGGCCAGACCGGGACTGTCCTTCGTGCGCCGGGCCTTCTGGCCGCGGGCCATCGGTCTGGGCGTGGGCTTTCTCGCCGTGGCCGGGGTGCTCTGGGGACTCGACGCACCGGTTTGGCTGTGGTGTCTGCTGGTGCTCTACTGCGGCGTCTGGCCGCCGCTGGCCTACTTCATCGCCGTGCGCTCGCGGGTGCCTTACGCCGCCGAGCAGCGCCACGTGCTGTTCGACTCCCTGGCCGGCGGTTTCTGGATCGCCACCATCCAGTTCAACGTGCTGCCCACGGTGATGATGCTGGCCATGCTGGCAATGAACAACACGGCGGCCGGCGGGGTGCGCTTCATCGGACTCGGTGCCCTGCTGCAACTGGCCGGGATGGGGCTGTCGATCCTCGTCTTCGGCTTCGGCTTCGCTCCGGAAACCACCCCGCAGCAGCTCTATGCCTGCATTCCCATGCTGGTGGTGCATCCGCTGACCATCGGCCTGGTGCTCTACAAGCTGGCCATCCAGCTCGGCAAGCACAAGAAGGCCCTGCGCGAGCTGAGCCGCATCGACAGCCTGACTCGCCTGTACAACCGCGGCTACTGGAAAGAGTGCCTGGTCGGCGAGTTCGAGCACTACCGGGAGACCTGCCAGCCGGCCAGTCTGGCGCTGATCGACGTCGATCACTTCAAGATAACCAACGACCGCCACGGGCACATCACCGGCGACAACGTGCTGAGTGCGGTGGGCGAGCGGGTTCGCCGCAATCTGCGCAGCGGCGACCTGGCCGGCCGCTATGGCGGCGACGAGTTTTGCATCGTGCTGCCGGATGCTGACCCGCTGCAGGCCCGGGAGATCCTCGAACGCCTGCGCGACGAGGTGGCCGGGTTGCGTTTCGAAGAGGTGCCGGAGCTGCGCATCAGTCTGAGCATCGGCGTAGCCGGCTTCGATCCGCGCATGGCCAATGCCACGGCCTGGCTGCGACCGCGCCCTCTATCAGGCCAAGCGCGCGGGGCGCGACCGCATAGTGCTGTCTACCGAGCTGGACGAGGAGGGGGCCCTGGAACCGGGCAGCGCGTCAGCCTGAGGGCTGGTCCCTGCTTTGCATGATTTCGTCTTCTCCCGCTGTCGGCCCCGGTCGCCGGCAGCAGGAGGCATTGCGTCGCGGCCCCGGGGTCGCGGGAACCAAACAACCGGAATCGAGAAGGAGTAGATATGGTCAGGCGGTGGATCGGATTGCTGACCCTGGGGTTGATCGTGGCGTTGCCGGTGCGCGCCGAAACGCTCAAGGTGGCCATGGAGGGCGCCTATCCGCCGTTCGAGGAGATCGGCGAGGATGGCCGGCTGAAAGGCTTCAACGTGGACATCGCCAACGCCCTCTGCGCGGAGATGCGGGCCCAGTGCGAGCTGGTGCGCCTCGAGTGGGACGACCTGATCCCGGCGCTCGACGACGGCCGCGCTGACCTGGTGGTCTCCTCCATGTCGATTACCGCCGAGCGCATGCAGCTGGTGGACTTCACCGAGAAATACACCCAGACCCCGGCGTTCTTCTTCGCCAGGGAAGGGCTGGTCAACGAGGTGATCCTCAGCCCGCGACGGCTGGCCGGCAAGCGCATCGGGGTGCAGCGTGACACCACCTTCGACAATTTGCTCAGCGCGCGCTACGAACCGCATGCCACCATCCTCCGCTACGACAGCGCAACCCAGGCCTACGAGGCCCTCTACAACGGCGAGGTGGACCTGGTGTTCGACGACGCGGTGTCCGGCTACATGGGCTTCCTGAACACCCCGCGCGGCGTCGGCTTCGAGCGGGTTGGCGGCAAGATCGTCTCGCCCAAGTACCTCGGCCGCGGCGAAGGCATCGCCGTGCGCAAGGGCAATGTCGAGCTGAAGGAGCGCATCAACCGGGCGCTCAGCGCGATCCTGGAGAACGGAACCTACAAGGGCATCGAACGCAAGTACTTCCAGCAGTTCTCTGTGTACTGAACGGTCCGGGACCCGGCGTTGCCGGGTCCCCTCGGGAAAGTCTTCCATTCCCCGTCTGGGGCAATGGTGACGTTTTGGGGCACAATAGTCGCCATTCGATCAATAACCCTCTCGAGAGGAACGACCGTGCATAACGTCGTCATCAGCGGTACCGGCCTTTACACTCCTGCCAACAGCATCTCCAACGAAGAACTGGTCGAGTCCTTCAACACCTACGTCCGCCAGTTCAATGCCGATAACGCCGCCGCCATCGAACGCGGCGAGATGGAGCCGCTGGCTGAGTCCAGCGCGGCTTTCATCGAGAAGGCATCGGGGATCAAGAGCCGGTTCGTGATCGACAAGGAAGGTATTCTCGATCCGCAGCGCATGGTTCCGCGCATTCCCGAGCGTTCCAACGAGGAGTGGAGCATTCTCTGCGAGATGGCCGTGAGCGCCGCCCGCGAGGCCCTGGAGCGGGCCGGGCGCACCCCCGCCGACATCGACGGGGTGATAGTCGCCTGCTCCAACCTGCAGCGACCCTATCCGGCGATCGCCATCGAGGTGCAGGCCGCCCTCGGCATCCAGGGCTTCGGCTACGACATGAACGTCGCCTGCTCCTCGGCCACCTTCGGCATCCAGGCCGCCACCGCCGCGGTGCAGAGCGGTCAGGCCCGAGCCATCCTGATGGTCAACCCGGAGATCTGCACCGGCCACCTGAACTTCCGCGACCGTGACAGCCACTTCATCTTCGGCGACGCGGCCACCGCGGTGATCCTCGAACGCGCCGACCACGCCACCTCCAGGTACCAGTGGGAAGTGGTGGGTACCAAGCTGCTGACCCAGTTCTCCAACAACATCCGCAACAACTTCGGCTTCCTCAACCGCTGCGCCGAGGAGGGCATTGGCCAGCGCGACAAGCTGTTCGTCCAGGAAGGCCGCAAGGTGTTCAAGGACGTCTGCCCCATGGTCGCCGCGCTGATCGCCGAGCACCTGGCCGAGCAGCAGCTGGATGCCTCCGACGTGAAGCGCTTCTGGCTGCACCAGGCGAACCTCAACATGAACCTGCTGATCGCCCGCAAGCTGCTCGGCCGCGACCCCGAGGTCCACGAGGCGCCGGTGATCCTCGACACCTACGCGAACACCAGCTCGGCCGGTTCGGTGATCGCCTTCCACAAGTACCAAGACGACCTGCCGGCCGGCAGTCTGGGCGTGCTCAGCTCCTTCGGCGCCGGCTATTCGATCGGCAGCGTGATCCTGCGCAAGCGCTGATCCGGCGTACCGCGGCCGGTCCCGTCCCGGCCGCGCACCCTTCGGCAATTCCCTTTCCGCCAGTGCCCGGCCGCGTGCTGCGCGCACGCGGCGGGGCCGGCGCACCTACATCTCCAGGATCACCTTGAGGGCGTGGCTCTCCGCCGCCTTGCCGAACACCGCGTAGGCCTTGAGCGCCTCGTCGAAACCGAAGCGGTGGGTGATCATCCGCTGCGGGTCGAGCTTGCCGGTTTCCACCATCTTCATCAGCTGCGGGGTAGTCACGGTGTCCACCAGGCGGGTGCGCAGGGTGATGTTGTGACTCCACAGGGTCTCCAGGTGCAGGTCCACCTTGACGCCGTGCACGCCGAGCACGGCGATGCGTCCGCCGGGGGCGATCAGCTGCTCGCAGAGCGCGAAGGTGGCCGGTACCCCCACCGCCTCGATGGCCACGTCCACGCCGCGGCCGTCGGTGAGGTTCTTCAGGGCCTCCACCACGTCCTCGTGGCTGCTGTTCAGCACCCGGCTGGCGCCGAAGCGCTCGGCCACCGCCAGGCGGTTGGCGTCGAGGTCGATGACGATCAGCTCAGCCGGCGAGTAGAGCTGCGCGGTGAGCAGTGCGGAGAGGCCGACCGGCCCGGCGCCGACGATGGCCACCACGTCGCCGGGACTTACCTCGCCGTTGAGCACCCCGCATTCGTAGCCGGTGGGCAGTATGTCGCTGAGCATCACCAGGGCTTCGTCGGGGATGCTCTCCGGCAGCGGGTGCAGGCTGCCATCGGCATGGGGAATGCGCACGTACTCGGCCTGGGTGCCGTCGATGCGGTGGCCGAGGATCCAGCCGCCGTCGGCGCAGTGCGAGTACATGCCCTTCTTGCAGTAGTCGCAGCGTCCGCAGGAGGTGATGCAGGAGATCAGCACGCGGTCGCCAGGTTTGAAGCGGCTGACGCCGTCGCCGACGCTCTCCACCACGCCGACCCCCTCGTGGCCGAGGATGCGTCCCGGCTCGCAGGTCGGCACGTCGCCCTTGAGGATGTGCAGGTCGGTGCCGCAGATGGTGGTCTTGACCAGCTTCACGACGGCATCGGTGGGTTGCTGGACCTGCGGCTTCTCGCGTTCTTCGACGACCAGCTGGCCGGGGCCCTGGTAGACGATGGCTTTCATGGCATACCTCCGCTCATGGGGTTGGGGTTCGATCCGGGGTGAAACGCCTGACCACCCACTTCTCCAGTTCCGCTACGCCGAACAGTAGCAGGCCGGCGGCGATGACCCGCAGCCATTCCTCGCCGCTCAGGCCGACCGAGCCGAACAGTTTCTGTAGGGGTGGGGCATAGGTGTAGAGCAGCTGCAGCATGGCGCAGCAGGCCAGGGAGAGCAGCACGTAGGGGTTGCCGAACAGGCCCTCGCGGCTGAGCACCGTGTGCAGGATGTGGCGGCTGTTGAGCAGGTAGAACATCTCGCAGACCACCACGGTGTTGACCGCCATGGTCCGCGCGTTAGCCAGGCTGGTACCGCGTTCCAGCTCCCAGAGGAACAGACCCAGGGCACCGGCCATCATCACTACCGAGACCATGCATACCCGCCAGACGAAGAAGCCGGACAGCAGCGCCTCGTTCGGGGCGCGTGGCGGGCGTTGCATCAGCCCCGGCTCGCCGGGCTCGAAGGCTAGGGCCAGACCCAGGGTGCTGGAGGTGGCCAGGTTGATCCACAGCACCTGGGCCGGGGTCAGCGGTAGGGTGAGCTGGAAGAGGATCGCGGCGATCACGATCAGTGCCTCGCCGCCGTTGGTTGGCAGCATGAACAGCACGAACTTCTTGAGGTTGTCGTAGATCGCCCGGCCCTCGCGCACCGCGCGGCCGATGGTGGCGAAGTTGTCGTCGGTGAGTACCACCTCGGCAGCCTCCTTGGCTGCCTCGGTGCCCTTGCGGCCCATGGCCACGCCGACGTCGGCGCGCTTCAGGGCCGGGGCGTCGTTGACCCCGTCGCCGGTCATGGCCACCACCTGGCCGCTGGCCTGCAGGGCTTCCACCAGGCGCAGCTTGTGCTCGGGGCTGGCCCGGGCGAACACTTCGACGCCGGGCAGGGTGTCGCGCAATTCCTGGTCGTCGAGCATCTCGATCTCGGCACCGGTCATTGCAGGCTGGTCGCGGCCGATGCCCAGCTGGGCGCCGATGGCCCGGGCGGTCTCGACATGGTCGCCGGTGATCATCTTCACCGCCACCCCGGCGCTGCGGCATTCGGCCACCGCGGCGATGGCCTCCTCGCGGGGCGGGTCGATGATCCCCACCAGGGCCAGCAGGGTGAAGCCGCCCTCGGTGTCTGCGAAGCTCAGGCTCAGCTGCCCGCCGTCCACCGGCTTGATCGCCAGGGCCAGCAGGCGCAGTCCGCGGGCGGCGATGTCGGTGGCCATGCGTCGCCAGTAGTCCGGGTCGAGGGGCGCGGCGCTGCCATCGAGCATTCGCTGGCTGCTGCACATCTCCAGAACCCGCTCCGGAGCGCCCTTGAGGCAGATGAAGGCCTGCCCCTGGTGGTCGTGGTGCAGGGTGGCCATGAAGCGGTGTTCCGACTCGAAGGGGATCAGGTCGCGGCGCGGCAGCTCGCTGCTGAGCAGTGCCGGATCGTAGCCGAGCTTGAGGGCCAGGGTGCACAGCGCCCCTTCGGTGGGGTCGCCTTCCAGTTGCCAGTGGCCGTCTACCTCGTGGACCCGGGCATCGTTGCAGAGCAGGGCGACCCGGCCGAGCTCGGCGAGCGTCAGGTGGTTCGCCGGGTCTATCGGCTGGCCGCTATCGAGGCAGAAGCCGCCCTGAGGCACGTAGCCGGCGCCGCTGACCTCGATCACCTGGTCGGCGGTGACCACCCGCTGCACGGTCATCTCGTTGCGGGTCAGGGTGCCGGTCTTGTCCGAGCAGATCACCGTCACCGCGCCCAGGGTCTCCACCGCCGGCAGGCGGCGGATGATGGCGTGCTGCTGGGCCATGCGCTGCACGCCGAGGGCGAGGATGATGGTCATGATCGCCGGCAGGCCTTCGGGGATTGCCGAGGCGGTCAGCGCCACCACCATGAGGAACATCTCCGCCGGGGGCTGCTGGCGCCAGAGGATGCCGAGCACGAAGGTGGCCGCGGCGCAGCCGAGGATCACCAGCGCCAGCCAGCGGCTGAAGCGGTCGATCTGGCGCAGCAGCGGAGTGCTGCCGAGCTGTACCTGTTCCAGCAGGGCGCCGATGCGGCCCAGCTCGGTGGCGCTGCCGGTGGCCACCACCAGGCCGAGGCCCTGGCCGCTGGTCACTAGGGTGCCGGAGTAGGCCATGCTACGCCGGTCGCCCAGGCTGGCCTCGGCGGCCACCGGCTCGGCGCTCTTCTCCACCGGCACGGATTCGCCGGTCAGCGCCGCTTCGTCGATGTACAGGTTCTTCACGCCGAGCAGGCGCAGGTCGGCCGGCACCTTGTCGCCGGAGGCCAGGACCACCACGTCGCCGGGTACCAGTTCGGCGGCATCGATGGCCAGTCGGGCTCCGTCGCGCAGCACCAGGGTCTGCGGGGCGAGCAGGTCGCGGATGGCGTCCAGGGCCTGTTCCGCCTTGCCTTCCTGGAGAAAGCCGATCAGCGCGTTGACCACCACGGCGACCAGGATCACCAGGGTGTCGACCCAGAGGCCGAGCAGCGCGGTGATCAGCGCGGCGACCAGCATCACGTAGAGCAGCACGTTGTGGAACTGCCGCAGCAGGCGGCGCAGGGCGCTGGGCCGCGGTGGCTCGGGCAGGCGGTTTGCGCCGTGGCGGGCGAGGCGCTCGCTGGCCTCTGCCGTGGACAGGCCGGCCTGGCTGCTGTCTAGCGCCGCGAGGGCGTGTTCGACGGGCAGGGCATGCCAGTCACGGGTCGGAGGCATAGTGCTCTGCATGGGCTCGGTTCCGTCTTGGCCGTGACCTGCAACAGGTCCGGTGTCCGTTTTTTCGTGTTCTTCCAGCGTAGTTGCTCGACGGCCGGCTAGGCTTGATTTGAATCAATCGGGCCGGAGCGGTTCTGGGTTACAATAGGAGCTCGAGAAACCAGCATCCGAGGAGATAGCACAATGAACAAATTGTTGGTGGCCACCGACCTTTCCCCTCGCTCGGACAAGGCCGTGCAACGGGCTGCCCTGCTGGTCCGGCGCTTCGGATGCGAATGGACCCTGGTCCACGTGATCGACGACGACGCGCCGCAGCGCCTGATCGAGCGCCGTCTGAGCGACGCCCGGGAACTGCTCGAGGACCGTGTCGAGGGCCTCGCCTTGGTGGCCGGGCAGCGCCCGCGGGTGATGGTCGAGGTCGGCTCGGTGGAGTCGACCATCAATGAGATCGCCCTGGGCACCGGCGCCGAGCTGCTGGTCCTCGGCATGCACCGCAAGAACCTGCTGCGCGAGATCTTCGTCGGCACCAGCGCCGAGCGGATCATCCGCAGCAGTCGCTTGCCGGTGCTGAGGGTGGCCGGCAGCGGCGAGGACGACTACCGCAAGGCGCTGCTGGCCGTCGACCTGTCCGCCGACAGCGCCCATGCCATCCAGACCAGCCGTGCCCTGGGCCTGCTGGACGGCTGCGAGCTACACGTGGCGCACGTATTCGAGGCCTTCGCCAAGGGCGAGATCCTCATGTCCGCGGCCGAGGCCACAGTGGTCGCCGCCGCCACCCGAGAGGCCCGCGGCCAGGTGGAGGCGGAGCTGAGCAGCTTCCTCGCCGAGCAGCAGCTGGACCTGCCGGCTTCCCAGGTGCATCTCGAGGAGGGCTTCTCGGTGGTGCAGCTCAAGCGCTGCATGGAGAAGCTGGATCCCGACCTGGTGGTGATCGGCACCCACGGGCGCAGTGGCCTCAAGAAGCTGATGCTCGGCAGCGTGGCCGAGACCCTGCTCGGCGAGGTGGCGCGCGACATCCTCTGCGTGCCCATGCCGCCGCGCGACTGAGGCCCGGCCCTGGCGGGTAGGACGCCTGCCCGCCATCTACGCTTCTGCTGACCTGAATCACGGAGCCTGCCGCGGGGAGTGGTGACAATTCCCTGCAAGGACCTGAACACGAGGCATTCATGACGCGCAATGCACGCAAATGGTTGGGGCGTGGGGTCGTCGCAGTGATCCTGGCCGGCGCCGCCGCCCTGGCCTGGCAAGCCCTGAAGCCCAACGGCCTGCCCGAGGGTTTCGCCAGCGGCAACGGCCGCATCGAGGCTACCGAGGTGGACGTGGCTACCAAGATGGCTGGGCGGGTCGCCGAGCTGCTGGTGGACGAGGGGGATTTCGTCGAGGCCGGGCAACTGGTGGCCAGGATGGACACCCAGGTGCTTGAGGCCCAGCTGCACCAGGCCCAGGCCCAGGTGCGCCAGGCCGAGAACGCCCAGCTCACCGCCAGCGCCCTAGTGGCCCAGCGGGAGAGCGAGAAGCAGACCGCCGAAGCGGTGGTGCGCCAGCGCCAGGCCGAGCTGACCGCGGCGCGCAAGCGCTTCACCCGCACCGAGGCGCTGGTTCGCCGCAATGCCCTGGCCCAGCAGCAGCTGGACGACGACCGGGCCGTGCTGCAAAGCGCCGAGGCGGCCCTGGCCGCGGCCCGGGCCCAGGTGCTCTCCGCCGAGGCGGGTATCGCCGCGGCACGCTCCCAGGTGGTGGAGGCGCAGTCGGCGGTGGAGGCCGCCCGGGCCAGCGTCGCCCGCCTGCAGGCGGACATCGACGACAGCCTGCTCAAGGCGCCGCGCGCCGGCCGTGTGCAGTACCGCGTGGCGCAGCCCGGCGAGGTGCTGGGTGCCGGTGGCAAGCTGCTCAACATGGTGGATCTGGCCGACGTCTACATGACCTTCTTCCTCCCCGCCAGGCAGGCCGGGCTGGTGGAGCTGGGTCAGGAGGTGCGCCTGGTGATCGACGCGGCGCCGCAGTACGTGATCCCGGCGCGGGTCTCCTACGTGGCCAGCGTCGCTCAGTTCACTCCGAAGAGCGTGGAAACCGCCAGCGAGCGCGAGAAGCTGATGTTCCGCGTCAAGGCGCGCATCGACCCCGAGCTGCTGAAGAAATACATCACCTACGTGAAGACCGGCGTGCCGGGCATGGCCTACCTGCGCCTGGAGCCTGACGCCGAGTGGCCGGCCGAGCTGCAGATCAAGGTACCGCAATGAGCGTTCCGGTCGCCCGGCTCACCGGCGTTGGCCTGCGCTACGGCGAGACCCGCGCCCTCGACGCGGTGGACCTGGAGATACCGGCTGGCGGCATGGTCGGGCTGATCGGCCCGGACGGCGTCGGCAAATCCAGCCTGCTGGCCCTGGTGGCCGGAGCGCGGAGGATCCAGAGCGGCGAGGTGCAGGTGCTCGGCGGCGACATGCGTGATCGCCGCCACCGTCGGCGGGTCTGCCCGCGCATCGCCTACATGCCCCAGGGCCTCGGCCGCAACCTCTACCCGACCCTTTCGGTGTTCGAGAACGTCGACTTCTTCGGCCGCTTGTTCGGCCACGACCAGGCCGAGCGCAGGAGGCGCATCGCCGAACTGCTGGAAAGCACCGGACTGGCCCCCTTCGCCGAGCGTCCGGCAGGCAAGCTGTCCGGCGGCATGAAGCAGAAGCTCGGGCTGTGCTGCGCGCTGATCCACGACCCCGACCTGCTGATCCTCGACGAGCCGACCACCGGGGTGGACCCGCTGTCGCGCAACCAGTTCTGGGAACTGATCGGCCGCATCCGCGCCGGCCGCGCGGGGATGAGCGTGATAGTCGCCACCGCCTACATGGAGGAGGCCGAGCGCTTCGACTGGCTGGTGGCCATGGATGCCGGCCGGGTGCTGGCCACCGGCAGTCCGGCGCAGCTGCGCGGGCAGACCGGCTGCGACTCCCTGGAGGCGGCGTTCATCGCCCTGCTGCCGGAGGAGCGGCGCAGCGGCCACCGCGCCCTGGTGATCCCGCCGCGGCGGAGCACGGGCGGCACCCCGGAGATCGCCATCGAGGCCCACGACCTGACCTGCCGCTTCGGCGACTTCGTCGCCGTGGACCATGTGAGCTTCCGCATCGAGCGCGGGGAAATCTTCGGCTTCCTGGGCTCCAACGGCTGCGGCAAGTCCACCACCATGAAGATGCTCACCGGCCTCTTGCCGGCCAGCGAGGGCGACTGCGCGCTGTTCGGCCAGCCGGTGGACGCCAACGACATGGCGACCCGCCGGCGGGTCGGCTACATGTCCCAGGCCTTTTCCCTGTACCGCGAGCTGACGGTGCGCCAGAACCTGGTGCTGCACGCCCGGCTGTTCCACCTGGCGGAGAAGGAGATCGAGCCGCGGGTGGCGGAGATGCTCGAACGCTTCGACCTGGCCCGGGTCCAGGACGAGCTGCCGCCGAGCCTGCCCCTGGGTATCCGCCAGCGTCTGTCGCTGGCCGTGGCGGTGATCCACAGGCCGGAGATCCTGATCCTCGACGAGCCCACCTCGGGGGTCGACCCGGTGGCCCGCGACGGCTTCTGGCAGCTGATGGTGGAGCTGTCGCGCAACGACGGGGTGACCATCTTCATCTCCACCCACTTCATGAACGAGGCGCAGCGCTGCGACCGCATCTCCCTGATGCACGCCGGCAAGGTGCTGGACAGCGACACTCCGCAGCGCCTGATGGAGAAGCGCGGCCTGCCGACCCTGGAGGCCACCTTCATCGCCTACCTGGAGGAGGCCGCCGGCCTCGCCGGCAAGCCGCCGGCTGCGGCCGCGTCGCCGGTGCAGGCCGCCGCCGCGGTGCGCCCGCAGCGCAGCAGCTTCAGCTGGCAGCGGCTGTTCAGCTATGCCCGCCGGGAAAGCATGGAGCTGCGACGTGACCCCATTCGCCTGACCCTGGCCCTGTTGGGCACCGTGCTGCTGATGTTCATCATCGGATACGGCATCAGTCTGGACGTGGAGGATCTCAGCTACGCGGTACTCGACCGCGACCAGACCACCACCAGCCAGGCCTATGCGCTGAACATCGCCGGCTCGCGCTACTTCGTCGAGCACGAGCCGATTCGCGACTACGCCGAGCTGGAGCGACGCATGCGCAGCGGCGAGCTCAGCCTGGCCATCGAGATTCCGCCCGGCTTCGGCCGTGATCTCAAGCGCGGCGCCAACCCGGAGATCGGCGTGTGGATCGACGGCGCCATGCCAACCCGCGCCACCACCATCAAGGGCTACGTGCAGGGCCTGCACAACGACTATCTGCGCGAGCTGGCCCGCGAGGCCGGAGTGCCGGCCTCCGCCGGGGCGGCCAGCAGCGAGGTGCGCTACCGCTACAACCCGGATGTGGAGAGCCTCGCGGCCATGGTCCCGGCGGTGATCCCGCTGCTGCTGATCATGATCCCGGCGATGCTCACCGCCCTGGGCGTGGTGCGCGAGAAGGAGCTGGGTTCGATCACCAACCTCTACGTCACTCCGGTGACTCGCCTGGAGTTCCTGCTCGGCAAGCAGCTGCCTTACATCGCCATGGGCATGGTCAACTTCCTGCTGATGAGCGCCCTGGCGGTGCTGGTCTTCGAGGTGCCGCTGAAGGGCAGCTTCGCCACCCTGCTGTTGGGCGCGCTGCTGTTCGTTACCACCTCCACCGGCCTGGGGCTGCTGCTCTCCACTTTCATGCGCAGCCAGATCGCTGCGGTGTTCGGCACCGCCATCGCCACCATGATCCCGGCCATCCAGTTCGCCGGGCTGATTCACCCGGTGTCCTCCCTGGAGGGCCTGGCGGCCTGGATCGGGCAGATCTATCCGGCCACCTACTTCCTGGTGATCAGCCGCGGGGTGTTCTCCAAGGCCCTGGACTTCACCGAGCTGTGGGGCTACTTCGTGCCGCTGCTGCTGACCATTCCGCTGCTGACCCTGCTCAGCGTGCGCTTCCTGAAGAAACAGGAGGACTAGGGCGATGCCGCAGACCCTGGCCAACATCCTGCACCTGGGCATCAAGGAGTTCCGCAGCCTGGGCCGTGACTACGCCATGCTGGCGTTGATCGTCTGGGCCTTCACCCTGGGGGTCTACAGCTCCGCTACCGGCCTGCCGGAGACCCTGCAGCACGCCCCCATCGCCATCGTCGACGAGGACCGCTCGCAGCTCTCCACGCGTATCGTCAACGCCTTCCAGGCCCCTTACTTCCGGCCCCCGGAGCTGATCGACCAGCGCGAGATGGACCGCGGCCTGGACACCGGGCGGTACACCTTCACCCTGGACATCCCCCCGGACTTCCAGCGCGACGTGCTGGCCGGGCGCCAACCGGCGATCCAGATCAACGTGGACGCCACGCGCATCGCCCAGGCCCTGTCCGGGGCCGGCTACATCCAGACCATCATCGCCACCGAGGTGGACGAGTTCGTCGCCCGCTACCGCGGTGGCGCCCCCCTGCCGGCGCAGCTGGCGGTACGGGTGGCCTTCAACCCCAACCTCACCCAGTCCTGGTTCGGCGGGGTGATGGAGGTGATCAACCAGATCACCATGCTGTCGATCATCCTCACCGGCGCGGCGCTGATCCGCGAGCGCGAGCATGGCACCGTGGAGCACCTCCTGGTGATGCCGCTGACCGCCTTCGAGATCATGGCCGCCAAGGTCTGGTCGATGGCTCTGGTGGTGCTGGTCGCCGCGGCCTTCTCGCTGCTGGTGGTGGTGCAGGGCTGGCTGGCGGTGCCGATCGGTGGCTCGGTAGCGCTGTTCCTGCTCGGCGCCGCGCTGCACCTGTTCGCCACCACCTCCATGGGCATCTACCTGGGCACGGTGGCGCGTTCCATGCCGCAGCTCGGCCTGCTGACCATCCTGGTGCTGATCCCCCTGCAGATCCTCTCCGGCGGCACCACGCCGCGGGAGAGCATGCCGGAGCTGGTGCAGAACGTCATGGAGCTGGCGCCGACCACCCACTTCGTCAGCCTGGCCCAGGCGATCCTCTACCGCGGTGCCGGGCTGGAGATCGTCTGGCCGCAGCTGCTGGCGATCACCGCCATCGGCGCGGTGTTCTTCCTCGCCGCGTTGCGCCGCTTCCGCAGGACCATCACCCAGATGGCCTAGACCCAGGGCGTCTGCGGGGATGCTTCACTCGCCGAGCAGTCGGGCCAGCCTGGCTTCCAGTTCGGCGATCCGTGCCTCCAGGGTCTGCAGGCGTTCCTCGTGGTCATTGCTACCGCGCGCCGCAGCCGGGTCCCGGGAAGCGGCGAGCACTGCCTCCAGCTCCTCGGCGCGGCCCAGGCGGTGCATGTAGCGGTCCTCGCGCTGGCCGCTCTGACGCGGCAGCTGCGTAGCCAGACCCCGGGCGATCAGGCGCTCCAGCTGGTGGCGCACTTGTTCGGCGTCGTCGAAGGCGTACAGCCGGGTGCTGCGGGTCAGCAGCTCGTTGACCGTCTGCGGGCCGCGCAGCAGCAACAGGCCGAGCAGGGCGAGCTGCGGCGGGGCCAGCTCCAGCTTGCGGTCGGCGCGCTGCTCCCAGCGGTCGGCACGGCTGGCCATCTGCAGGTGCACCAGCTGGCGCTCCTCCAGGCTGCGCAGGGCGGCACCCAGCTCGCCGGCGTCGATGTTCATCACCGGCTCTCGGCTGGTCTTCTGGTTGCAGGCCAGGAGCAGGGCGTTGAGGGTCAGCGGATAGGTTTCCGGGGTGGTCGCCTGCTTCTCGATCAGGCTGCCGAGGGCGCGTACCTCGATGGCGCTCAGCGGGTTCTCGGCGAAGGGGCTGGGGGCTACGTCGGACATGGCGCTATGCATCCGTGACTTAAGGGGGCCATAGGCTATCCCGATCGGCGCCGCGCGGATACGTCTAGTGGCCGCGTCCCGGTTGGGCCGCGCGGCCGCTGTTCCAGGGCACCGGGATGCCCTTCAGCCGGGCTGGCGGCTTCTCCGGCGGCTCGGGCGGTCGGGGTGGCGGAGGATGGTGCGGGTAGGGCGGCTGCGGCGGCCAGGGCCGGTAGGCGGGCTGCGGCCGGCGGTAGTAGGGGTAGGGCGGGTAGAAGGCGTCATCGGGCTCTTCCACGGTCTCCGGCGGTTGTACCGGGGCGGTCTTGGGAGCGGCCGTCTGGCGCGGCCGTTCCGGCTCCGGCGCAGGCGGCCTGGGAGTGGCCAGGGGGACCGCGGGGCCGGTGCCGCTCGGCCGCGGGTTGCTGATCTCCAGCTGGCGTTCCAGGGTCTGGCCCGGCGGGCAGCTGCCCTCCGTGTAGGTGACGTTGCCGGCGTGGTCCAGGCACTTGAGCACCGTCGCCGCGCCGGCGTCGGCCAGTGGCACGGCGAGCAGCAGGGACAGCAAGCAGTGCGAAGTCTTCATCGGCGCTCCACGGGAAGGGCCCGCCGGTGGCGGACTTCCTCCAGTGTATCAGCGCTTACAGGGTTTCCGCGTCGCGCGCCAGGGCCGCCGGGCTCTTCACCTCGCCGTCGATGCAGGCGGCGGCGGTGAACAGCACGTCGGTGGAGGAGTTCAGCGCGGTTTCCACCGAGTCCTGCAGCACGCCGATGATGAAGCCGACCGCCACCACCTGCATGGCGGTCTCCCCGGAGATGCCGAACAGCCCGCAGGCTAGCGGTACCAGCAGCAGCGAGCCGCCGGCCACCCCGGAGACCCCGGCGGCGCAGATCGAGGCCACCACGCTGAGCAGCAGGGTGCTGGGCAGGTCGACGCTGATTCCCAGGGTGTGCACGGCGGCCAGAGTCAGCACGGTGATGGTGATGGCCGCGCCGGACATGTTGATGGTGGCGCCCAGTGGGATGGATACCGAGTAGGTATCCTCGTGCAGGCCGAGACGCTGGCAGAGCTGCAGGTTGACCGGGATGTTGGCCGCCGAGCTGCGGGTGAAGAAGGCGGTGATGCCGCTCTCGCGCAGGCAGGTGAAGACCAGCGGGTAGGGGTTGCGGCGGATCTTCCAGAACACGATCAGTGGGTTGACCACCAGGGCGACGAAGAACATGCAGCCGAGCAGCACGGCGAGCAGGTGGGCGTAGCCGAGCAGGGCGTCCAGGCCGGACTCGGCGAGGGTCGCGGCGACCAGGCCGAAGATGCCCAGCGGCGCGCAGCGGATCACCACGCGGACCACCAGGGTCACCCCGTTGGCCAGGTCGTCGAGCATGTGCCGCGAGGTCTCGCTGCCGTGGCGCAGGGCCAGGCCGAGGCCCAGAGCCCAGGCGAGGATGCCGATGTAGTTGGCTCGCTGCAGGGCGTTCACCGGGTTGTCCACCACGCTGAGCAGCAAGCCGCGCAGCACCTCGGCGATGCCGCCCGGAGGGTTCAGCCCGGCGTCCTGGGTGGCGCTGAGTGCCAGCTCCGAGGGGAACAGAAAGCTGGCCAGCACCGCCACCAGGGCGGCACTCAGGGTGCCGATGGCGTACAGCACCAGGATCGGGCGGATGTGGGTCTGCTGGCCCTGGCGGTGGTTGGCGATGGCGGCGATCACCAGCACGAAGACCAGGATGGGCGCCACCGACTTCAGGGCGCTGACGAACACCTGGCCGAGCAGGCCAACCTCCCTGGCGGCGCTGGGCCAGAGCAGGGCGACGGCGATGCCGGCGAGCAGGCCGACGAGGATCTGGACGACCAGGCTGCCATGAGTCAGGTAATGCAGGAGGGGGCGAAGTGGGGCACTCATGATGCGATTTCGGAGCCGTTTTCGATCAGGCTAGCGGGGGAGCGCCCCACCGGCCACGGGGAAGCGCGCGAGTTTACGAGGAATCGGTGCGCCTGGGGTGTTTTCCGGCGATTTTCCGACCAGTTGCAGGGGGGCTGGAAGGAAAACGGCCTTCCCCCGACGGTGAGCACCAGGCTCCAGAGGAAGGCCGGCAGCAGGAGTCGTCCAGGGAGGGGAAACGACCCTTGAGCGTGCTCCAGTCTAGGGGCGCAGCGGCCGCGGCCCGTTGATCCGGATCAAGGCCGGGCGGCAGCCGGCGTGGCGGCGGCTTCCTCCTGCGGGCGGATGATCACCGTGCCGGTCATCCCGGCGGCCAGCAGCACGCCCTCGGGCACCTCGTCGATGTGGATGCGCACCGGGATGCGCTGGGCCAGGCGCACCCAGTTGAAGGTCGGGTTGACGTCGGCGGTCAGCTCGCGGCTCTGCGGGTTGTCGCGATCGTAGATGGCGCGGGCGATGCTCTCCACGTGGCCGCGCAGGGATTCGCCGCTCATCAGTTGCACGTCGGCCGGGTCGCCGACCTTCAGGTGCGGCAGCTTGGTTTCCTCGAAGTAGCCGTAGATCCAGTAGGAGTGGCGGTCGACCACTGCCAGCTTGGGCTCGCCGGCACGGGCATAGTCGCCGGCGTACACCGCCAGGTTGGTGACGTAGCCGTCCACCGGGGCCAGCACCCGGGTGCGCTCCAGGTCAAGGCGGGCGGATTCCAGGATGGCCAGGGCCTGCTGGTAGTCGGCCTCGGCGGCCGCCGCGGTGTTGCTGGCGTCGTCCAGGCTCTCGCGGGACACCACGCGGTTGTCCATGGCCGCGCGGCGGCGGGCGTTGAGCCGGCGCATCTCCAGGGTGGCCTTGCGTGAGGCGACCAGCGCTTCGGCCTGCTGCACAGCGATCTCGTAGCGGCGCGGGTCGATGCGCATTAGCAGGTCGCCCTTCTTCACCATCTGGTTGTCGCGCACCGGCACCTCCACCACGATGCCGGAGACGTCGGCGGCGACGTTGATCACCTCGGCGCGCACCCGGCCGTCGCGGGTCCAGGGCGAGTCCATGTAATGGGTCCACAGGCGCTGCCCGATCAGCACCGCGGCAAGCAGGATGGTCAGGGTGGCCAGTACGCTGAAAACGGATTTGAGGCTCATGGTCGGTTGACTCAGCTATAGACGAACAGCGCCATGCCCCCGTAGAGGCAGACGAACAGGCAGATGCGGAACAGCGCCGGGTGCCAGGTGAAGCGGTACAGGCCGATCCAGGCGAGCACCCGGTCGAGGCCCCAGGTCACCCCTAGGGCGATGAGGAACAGCAGGGTCACGGTGGGCAGGTAGACACCGTGCAGGGCGATTTCACGCGGCATGGCGGGGCTCCGGTGCGGGTAGCGGTGGCAGCGGCGAATGGGGGTTGAGCAGCGAGGCGCGGATGAAGTGCAGGTAGCTCAGCACGCGGCGCACCGGGGCCTGCTCGAAGTGCAGGGCGTAGGGCTCGGCGGCCTCGCGGGCGCTGTCGATGGCTTGCTGCACGGCATCCAGGGCGCGCTGGCGGTTCTCCGCGCTGGGCTGCACGAACAGGCGGATCAGCGCCCGGCCCATGGCGCGGATGGCGCGCCGCCAGGGCACCTCGGCGGCATAGGGGGGGAGCGCGGGCAGGGCGTCCTGCTCGCGGCGCAGCTCGATCACCGCATGGCCCACCTCGAGGACCAGGAACATCCAGCGCAGCAGGCTCTCCTGGGCCTCCGGGCTGCGTGCCGCCAGGCCGTAGGCCTGCACTACCAGGTCGCGGGTGCCGCTCTCGAAACCGGTCACCAGGTTCTGCGCCGGCGCGCTCACCGCGTAGACCACGCGCCTGCGCAGATCGCGCTCCAGGCGCCGCCACAGCCAGGGCGCGTTGGGCGGCAGGATCACCGCGATCAGCGCTGCGGAGACCAGCATCGACAGCACCAGGGCGATGTAGTTGTTGATCAGTCCGGAGGGGTCGAACAGGGTACGGTTGGCCGGCAGCGAGGCGAAGGCGAAGAAGATCAGCACCCCGGGGCCGTAGCCGGCCCAGCGCGGCCGGGTGCAGAGAAAGGCGCCGAAGGCGATCACCGGTGCGGTGACCAGGACGAGCATCGTGAAGCCGTCGATCTGCGGCAGCACGAAGAGCCCGACGACGATTCCGAATACGCTGGCGATGGCCGCGCCGCCGGCCATCTGCAGGGCGATCCGCGGTGGATTCGGCGAGCTGGACACCAGGGAGGTGACCGCCACCGCGTTGAGGGCGAACATGCCGCCACTGGGCCAGGCGGTGAGGATCCAGAAGGCCCCGAACAGGAGGATCATCAGCCCGGCGCGGATCCCCGCCACGGTCGCGGCCAGCAGGTTGGCCTTGGGGGTGAAGTCCTGTCCCCACTGCTCGCGCTGGTGGCGGTGGGCGGCCAGGGAGGCGTGGGTCAGGCTGTAGTTGTGCAGGTCATCGATCAGCCGGTAGAGCAGCTCGGCGCAGCTATCGAAGTCCAGCAGGGTCTCCTCGTCCACCGTGCCGAGACAGGCGCGGGCGGTGCGGATCGCTGCGCGGGTCTCCACGCTCAGGCGCTCCAGGCGTTCCGCCAGGCGGGCAGCGTCCTCGATGGTCAGCGGCCGGTTGCGCAGCGGTTCGAGGAGCTGCTCCAGGGGCTCCACGCAGGGCTGGATGGCCGCCAGCAGGTCCTCGCGGCCCTGGCGATGCAGGCGCTCGCGCAGCTGGTGGAGGGCGTGGAAGCGCGTGGTGAGGGTCATGAACTCGCTGTTCAGACGGGCCAGGCGGCCGCTGCGCAGGCGGGTGTGCGGGTCCTCGAAGGAGCTGGCTGCGCGCAGCGCCTCGAGGCCTACCGCCTCGCTGGAGAAACGCACGCTGCCGGCGACGAAGGCGCGGCGCTCGAGCTTGCGGCGCAGACCGTCGAGGAGGAAGGCGGCGAAGGCGCCGAAGCGCAGGTACAGGGCGTTGTGCAGCGCCGCGGTGGTGGTCTTGGGCAGGATCACCGCGCTGACCAGGGTCGAGCAGCCCACCGCCACGCTGATCTCCAGCAGGCGCCAGATGGCCTCCATGAAGGCGGTTTCCGGGAGAGTGGTGGCGGGGATGCCGATCAGGGTGGCGGTGTAGCCGGCCAGCACGCAGGCGTAGCCGCGGTAGTCGCGGTAGCGGGCAGCGCCGGCGGTGCACAGGCCGATCCACAGCGCCGCGCTGAGCAGGAACAGCACCCTCTCCTGGGCGAACAGGGCGACCAGGGTGACCATCACGGTCAGGCCGATCAGCGAGCCGAGTAGCCGGTAGAAGCTCTTGGCGAACACGTGGCCGCTCTGCGGCTGCATGACGATGAACACGGTGACGCAGGCGGTGCTCGGCGAGGGCAGCTCGAGGCGCATGGCCAGCCACATGGCCAGGTAGGCGGCGGTCATCACCTTGAGGATGTACACCCAAGTCACCCCGTCGCTGCGCGCCCACTCGAGCGTCGCGCGGCGCAGCATCTCGGCGCCGGGCAGGGAGGAGGTGCGATTCATCAGGGCTTCCGCACCGGCACCGTGGCCGGTTCCAGGACGTTTGGCGTCGGGCTGTCCTCCGGCGCGGCCAGACCGCCGCCGAGGGCCACGGCGAGGTCGGCGCGCACCGCCAGGCGGCTGGCCTCGACCTTCTGCTGGATCAGCTGCTGCTGGAACAGGCTGGTCTGCGCGTGCAGCACGTTGAGATAGTCGGTGAGGCCGCCGTCGTAGGCATCCTGGGCGAGCCGGTAGGCGGTCTGCGCGGCGGCCACCGACTGGGCGGCGAGCTGCGCCTGGTGCTCGGCGGACCTGAGGCGGATCAACTGGTCGGAGATGTCCTTGAGGGCGGTGACCAGGGTCTGGTTGTACTGTGCCACGGCCGCGTCGTAGGCTGCCGCGGCCTGGCCGAGCTGACCGCGCAGGCGGCCGCCGTCGAACACCGGCAGGCTCAGTGCGGGGCCTGCGGTGTAGTTGAACTTGTGGCCGCTGAACACCCCCAGCATGCTGCCCTGCACGGCGTTGTAGCCGAGGCTGGCGATCAGGTCGATGTTCGGATAGAAGTCGGCGCGCGCCACGTCCACGCCCTTGGCCTCGGCCGCCACCTTCCAGCGCGCGGCGACCACGTCCGGGCGGTGGCCGAGCAGTTCGGCGGGTAGCTTCGAGGGCAGGCCGGGGGTGCCGCTCAGGCGCAGGCGCGGCCGCTGCAGGCTGGCACCGGCCCCCGGGCCCTTGCCGGCCAGGGCGGCCAGCTGGTTGCGGTTGAGGGCGATGGCTTCCTGCAGGGCGTCGATCTTGCGGCGGGTCTCCGGGATCGGCACCTGCGCCTGGCTGACCTCGAACTCGGTGCCCAGCCCGCCGTCCAGCCGGCGCTGGGCCAGCTCTAGCATCTCCTGCTGCTGGGCGAGCATGGCTTCGCCGATGTCCAGCTGGGCGTAGTGCAGGGCGAGCATCACGTAGCTGCGCACGATGTTGCTTTCCAGTTCCAGCTGGGCCACCCGCGCCTCGGCGGCGGCCAGTTGGACGAGGTTGCGCGCCCGCTCGCTGTTGCTCCGCTCGCGGCCCCAGAAGTCCAGCGGGTAGCTGAGGCCGAGGGCGGCGTTGCTGAACCAGGTGGTGGTATCGGCCAGTTCGCCGGGGCCGTAGAAGAAGTCGGTCGGCCAGTGGTGACGCTGGATGGCGGCCTGGGCGTCGGCCTGGGGCTGCTCCGCCGCCTCGGTGGCGCCGGCCAGGGCCAGGGCCTGGCGGATGCGCGCGGTGGCTTCGGCCAGGGTCGGACTGTCGCGCAGGGCGCTGTCGATCAGCGCGTCCAGCTGCGGATCGCCGTATGCCGCCCACCAACGCACCTCAGGCCAGCCAGCCTCCTCGGCGGCGGCGCGGATGGCGGCGTCGGTGGCCAGGGTCTCGGCCTGCTGGCGCTCGGCCTGCGGGGCGAGGCCGTCGGTGCTGATGCAGCCGGCGATTATTGACGAAACGACAAAGGAGCCTAGAAAGGCCAGTCCTCGTTGGATTTTGGAAGGCACGCGAGACGTTCCTGGGGAGGGAATCATGCGAATGGCCGGGAAGGCCGGAATGGGCCGGCATTCATTGTAAGAAGCGGGGAGGGGTGGAATAACCGGGCAAACGGCGATTATTTGTTGTCGTTTCTGCAATAATCGCCGGCTTGCGTGCTGTCACAATCTTCCCATTTCCTTCCGCACGGAGGTTTCCATGGACACCCTGCAGGCCATGAGGGCTTTCGTCAGCGTGGCGGAAACCGGCAGTTTCACGGCCGCCGCCAAGCAACTGAAGACCACGGTCGCCCAGGTTTCCCGGGGCGTTTCCGGTCTCGAGGCACGCCTGCGCGCGCCTGCTCAACCGCACCACCCGGCGCATCGCCCTCACCGAGGCGGGCGAGCGCTACCTGCTGCGCTGCGAGCAGATCCTCGCCTACATCGAGGACGCCGAGGCTGAGGCCAGCGATGCCCATGCCCGCCCGGCCGGACGCCTGCGCATCCATTCGATGACCGGCATCGGCCAGCACTACGTGATCCGCGCCATCGCCGAATACCGCAAGCAGTACCCCGAGGTCTCGGTGGACCTGACCATGGCCAACCGCGTCCCCGACCTGCTCGACGAGGGCTACGACGTGGCCCTGGTGGTGGCCAGCGAGCTGCCGGACTCCGGGCTGGTGTCGCGCTGCATCGGCAAGACCTATAGCATCCTCTGCGCCTCGCCGGAGTACCTGGCCCGCCGCGGTCATCCCAAGGTGCTCGCCGACCTGGCCGAGCACGATTGCCTGCGCCTGCTGAGCCCGGTGATGTCGCTGGACAAGTGGCTGTTCGACGGTCCCTACGGACAGGAGATGATCGCCCTGGCGCCGTCGCCCTTCCAGGTCAACGTCGGCGACGGCATGACCGAGGCGATCCGCTGCGGCATGGGCATCGGCGTGCTGCCGGTGTATTCGGCGATCGCCGGCCTGCGCGATGGCAGCCTGGTGCGGGTGCTGCCGCACTACCGGATGCAGCGACTGAACGTCTACGCCCTGTACCCCTCGCGGCAGTACCTGGACGCCAAGATCAAGACCTGGGTGGAGTTCCTCCATGAGCGCCTGCCGGCGGCTCTGGAGGCGGATGAGCAGATCGTCATGGGCGGCTAGAAAGCTTAAGGCCCGCGCGACAGATGGAGTGAAAGGAGCATCACACTCGATCTGTCGGGCGGGCCTCGATGGGGGCTGGTCCTTCAGCGCGTATAGGATTACGCCAGCCCGTGTGAAAGTTTTGTGAAAGTGCGTGGAAAAGTTCCGCGGCGGGCGCTTTGGCCCGTGCTAGACGCGCGGAATGTGACCTGCCCAACATTTTTTTTGCCTGATGGAAAGCCCCTGCATGTCCAACCCGCCTGCGGTTCGTCCCAGCATCCTCCACCTGCCCGCCGGCGACTGGGCCACGGTGCTCGACTGCCTGTGCGCGCGCTTTCCGGCCATCGACCGGGACACCTGGCTGGCGCGCATGGCCCGCGGCCGGGTGCTGGATGGCGAGGGGCGGGCCCTCGGTCCCGCGCATCCCTACCGGGAAGGCCTGCGCGTGCAGTACTTCCGCGAGGTGGCCGACGAGACGCCGATTCCCTTCGAGGAAGGCGTGCTGCACGTCGACGAGCACCTGGTGGTGGCCGACAAGCCGCACTTCCTGCCGGTGATGCCGGCCGGCGAGTACGTCGAGCAGACCCTGCAGGCGCGCCTGATGCGCCGTCTGGGCAATCCGCACCTGGTGCCGCTGCACCGCATCGACCGGCACACCGCCGGGCTGGTGCTGTTCTCCGCCAATCCGGCGAGCCGTGGCCGTTACCAGGCGCTGTTCCGCGAGCGGCGCATCGCCAAGCGCTACGAGGCCATCGCCCCGGCGCTGCCGGATCTGGTCTTCCCACTGACCCGCGCCACCCGCCTGGCGCCCGGCGAGCCCTTCTTCCGCATGCAGGAGGTGGCCGGCGAGGCCAATACCGAGACGCGCATCGAGGTGCTGGAGCGCCGTGGCCCCTGGTGGCGCTACGCGCTTTTCCCGGTGACCGGCAAGAAGCACCAGCTGCGCGTGCACCTGGCGGCCCTGGGCGCGCCCATCTGCCACGACGGCTTCTACCCCGAGCTACGCGATCGTCCGGAGGATCCGGACGATTACGCCCGGCCGCTGCAGCTGCTGGCCCGCGAGCTGGCCTTCGTCGACCCGCTGTCCGGCGCGCCGCGGCAGTTCGTCAGCCGCCTGCAGCTACGCTTCCCCGAGGCGTAGGGCGTCGCGCTCCTTATTCCCTTCCTGTCCGAAAAGTTCCCCTGTCACAAAACTTTTTCATAAGTGACATCCGCCCGTCACAGGGCCCGATCAGGATTCCCTACCAGTACCCGCGGCCCGGCCGCGGGTTTCCTTCAAGACCTACAGGGGAATTCATCGATGACCAAGCATTCCGCCGGTTTCGCCGCCAGCGCCCTGGCCCTGGCCGTTTCCGCGCAGGCCTTCGCCGGCACCGTGACCACCGACGGCGCCGATCTCGTGATCCGGACCAAGGGCGGCCTGGAGGTCGCCACCACCGACCAGGAGTTCAGCTTCAGGGTCGGAGGTCGCGTGCAGGCCGACTACAGCCGCTTCGATGGCTTCTACACGGTCAACGGCAACTCCGCCGACGCCGGCTATTTCCGCCGTGCCTTCCTGGAGATCGGCGGCGTGCTGTTTCGCGACTGGGCCTATCAGGTGAACTACGACTTCTCCCACAACGCCGGTGGCGACAACCGTTCCGAGGACGGCTACCTGGACGAGGCCTCGCTGGCCTACAACGGCCTCCGGCCGCTGGCCATCAAGCTCGGTCGCTTCGACCCGGAGTTCGGCCTGGAAAAGGCCACCAGCTCCAAGTGGGTGACCGCCCCGGAGCGCACCGCCGCCTATGACCTGGTGGACTGGACCAACAGCCACAACGGCGGCCTGGGCATCCAGCTTTCCGGCGCGGCCGGCGATTCCCTCTACGGCTCGGCGGGCCTCTATGCCAAGGACGCGACCAATGCCGACGCGGACGGCGACAGCACCCGGCAATTCAACCTGCGTGGCGTGTTCGCCCCGCTGCACGAGGCCGGCAACGTGCTGCACCTCGGCCTCAACTACGCCTTCCGCGATCTCTCCGACACCGCCTTCGACGGGCGCATCCGCAGCCGCCTGGGCATGCGCGGGGTGAGCACCGACGGCGGCCAGGACGCCGGCAGCAACGGCAATCGGCTGGTCCTCGGCGGTGCCAACAACACCCCGGCCGGCGCCTACGGCGACGACCGCGCCTGGGGGCTGGAGGCGGCCTGGGCGCGCGGCCCCTTCTCGCTGCAGGGCGAGTACGTGGCGCGTTCCCTGGAGGCCGACGACACGGCCTTCGAGGACATCGACGCCAAGGGCTATTACCTGCAGCTGGCCTACACCCTGACTGGCGAGGCGCGCGGCTACAAGCTCGGCAGGTTCGATGCGGTCAAGCCGGCCAACAAGCAGACCGGCGCTTGGGAACTGTTCTACCGCTACGACCACCTGGCGGTGGAGGACGACAACGGTGCCTTCGCGGCCATCGACGACGTCGAGGGCAAGGTGCACAACCTGGGCGTCAACTGGTACGCCAACGAAGCGGTCCGGCTCTCTGCCGCTTACGTCAAGGCCAGGGTGGACAACGCCAGCAACGCCAATGGCGACGACGATGGCGACGGTTTCGTGGTGCGCGCCCAGTACGTGTTCTAAACCTGCAAGAGGCTCCTTTGCGTTTTCCTTCGCCCCGCTCCGCGCGGGGCTTTTTTCTGCGCGACTGGCGATATAGTGCAGCCTTTGACCGTCGGAACCCCGCCATGCCCGTCCAGCGCATCGATTCCCTGCACGCCGTGGCCGCCGAGGCCTGGGATGCCCTGCTGCCCGAGCCGCAGCCCTTCCTGCGTCATGCCTTCCTGTCCGCCCTGGAGGACAGCGGCAGTGTCGGCCCCGGCAGCGGCTGGCAGCCGGAGCATCACCTGCTGGTCGAGGACGGCCGCCTGCTGGCGGCTCTGCCGGCCTACCGCAAGAGCCATTCCTATGGCGAGTACGTGTTCGACCACGGCTGGGCGGATGCCTGCCGGCGCGCCGGCATCGCCTATTACCCCAAGCTGCTCGGCGCGGTGCCCTTCACCCCGGTGCGCGGGCCGCGTCTGCTCGGCCGGGCGGAGGCGGCCGGAGAGCTGCTCGATGGGCTGGTCGCCGGGCTGGAGGCGCGTGGCCTGTCCGGGGCGCATATCAACTTCACCGAGGACTCGGCCGACGCCTTGCTGGGCGCCCGGGAGGGCTGGCTGGAGCGCCTCGGCTGCCAGTTCCACTGGCACAACCGCGGCTACCGGGACTTTCAGGACTTCCTCGACGCTCTGGCCTCGCGCAAGCGCAAGCAGCTGCGCAAGGAGCGCGAGCAGGTGGCCGGGCAGGGCATCGCCTTCGACTGGTACGCCGGGCACGAGCTGGGCGAGGCGGACTGGGACTTCGTCTACGCCTGCTACGCCAACACCTATCAGGTGCGCGGCCAGGCGCCCTACCTGCGCCGCGCGTTCTTCAGCCTGCTGGCCGAGCGCCTGCCGGCGGCGATCCGCGTGGTGCTGGCCCGCCAGGGGCGCCGGCCGGTGGCCATGGCCTTCAGCCTGGTGGACGGCGAGACGCTCTACGGCCGCTACTGGGGCTGCCTGGCGGAGTTCGACCGGCTGCACTTCGAGACCTGCTTCTACCAGGGCATGGACTACGCCATCGCCCATGGTCTACGTCGCTTCGATGCCGGCGCCCAGGGCGAGCACAAGCTGATCCGCGGCTTCGAGCCGACGCTCACCCGCTCCTGGCACTACCTGCGGCACCCCGGCCTGCGCCTGGCGGTGGCCGAGTTCCTCGATCAGGAGCGCCAGGCGATACGCGCCTACGCCGAGGAGGCGCGCGGCTACCTGCCGTACCGTCAGGGCTGAGGCGCGGCTCAGACGGCCCAGTTGTCCGGCAGGTTGAGGAAGTTGACCAGCTCGCGCAGGCGGCCGTGGTCGCGGCCGTTGAAGTGGAAGGCCAGGCGCGGCAGGTCGCGCAGTTCCGGCTCGTCGCTTTCCGTCTCGCTGGCCGGCTGGAGACTGAAGCCGCCGCTCTTGCAGAGGTCGGCGAAGTCGCGGTTCAGCTGCTGCAGGGCCTCTTCGCGCAGCGCGTGCTGCAGGCGAATGACGAACAGCTCCCGGAGCCAGCGGGTGGAGTGGAAGTTGCTGTAGAAGCGGGCGATTTCCTGCACCGCGTCCTCCACGCCGTACACCAGGCGGATCAGCTGCATGTCGCTGGGCAGGATGTAGCGGTTGCCGACCAGCTGGCGGTCGAGGAATTCCAGGGCGTCCTTCCAGTAGCTGCCGCCGGGCTGGTCGAGCAGCACCACCGGCACCAGCGGACTCTTGCCGGTCTGCACCAGGGTCAGCACCTCCAGAGCCTCGTCCAGGGTGCCGAAGCCGCCGGGGCAGAGCACCAGGGCGTCGGCTTCCTTGACGAAGAACAGCTTGCGTAGGAAGAAGAAGTGGAACGACAGCAGGTGGTCGGTGCCCTGGATGGTGGGGTTGGCGGCCTGCTCGAAGGGCAGGGTGATGTTGAAGCCCAGGCTGTATTCCTGGCCGGCGCCCTCGTGGGCGGCCGCCATGATCCCACCGCCGGCGCCGGTGATCACCATCAGCTCGTGGCGGGCCAGCTCCGCGCCGAGACGCCGGGCCAGATCGTAGAGCGGGTGGTCGGCGGGGGTGCGCGCCGAGCCGAACACCGTGACCTTGCGCCGCCGCTTGAAGCGATCCAGGGCGCTGAAGGCACGCTCCATCTCGCGCAGGGTCTGCAGCATGATCTTGGCGTCCCAGCGGTTGCGGTCGGCCTGGGCCATGCGGATCACCGTGACCAGCATGTCGCGGTACAGGTTGAGGTTGGCGCTGTTGCCGGGGGCGCTGAACTGGAGGAGTTCGTCGACCTTGCCGGCCAGGTCGATGCCGCTGGTCTGGAAGTGGCGGGACAGGTAGTCATCCGGTTCGTAGGGCATGGGGCTGTTCCTCGTACTGCGGGGGCGACCATCCTGAGGGCGCCCCGATCCTGCCGGCCTGGGCGGCCGGCGCGCTCAGATGGCGATCTGCTCGCCCGGCTCCGGGATGCCGGCCAGCCAGTTGAGGCGTTCCTTGAGGACCTTCTGGAGGACCAGCATCTTTTCCCGCTCGCCATGCACCAGGTACAGCTCGGGGTGGTGGTCGAAATGGCTGACCCAGTCGATCAACTGCGACTGCCCGGCGTGCGCGGAGAAGCCGCCCAGGGTATGCACCTTGGCCTTCACGGCGATGCGCTGGTGCAGCAGGCGGACGTGCTGGGCGCCGTCGACCAGGGCACGGCCGAGGGTGCCCTTGGCCTGGAAGCCGGCGAACACCACGTGGCATTCCGGGCGCCAGAGGTTGTGCTTGAAGTGGTGGAGGATGCGTCCGCCGGTGCACATGCCGCTGCCGGCGATGATGATGGCGCCGTCGGTGAAGCGGTTGATGCTCATCGACTCCTCGGGAGTCTGGGTGCAGTGCAGCACCGGCAGCCAGTCCTGGATGCTCTTCACCTTGTGGGCGTAGGCCGGGTCGAGGCCGTTGAGCTCGCTGTAGTGGCGCGCGTAGATGGCGTTGGCGCGGATCGCCATGGGGCTGTCGAGGAACACCGCGCGCTGCGGCAGGCGGCCCTCCTGGTAGAAGCGTCCGAGGTAGTAGATCAGATCCTGGGTGCGGCCGACCGCGAAGGCCGGGATCAGCACGTTGCCGCCGTCGCGGTGGGCGGCCTGGAGGATCGTCGCCAGCTCGTCGAGGGTTTCCTCGCTGGGCCGGTGGTCTCGATCGCCGTAGGTGGACTCCAGGAGTAGCAGGTCGGCCTCGGTGAGGATGCTCGGGCTGTGCATCAGCGGCGAGCAGGTATTGCCCAGGTCGCCGGAGAACACCAGGCGGCGGGTCAGGTTGTGGTCGTGGATCTCCAGCTCGACGATGGCCGAGCCGAGGATGTGCCCGGCGTCGTGGTAGGTGAGCCAGATGCCCTTGGCCACCTCGTGGCGCTCGCCGTAGGCCAGTGGCCGGCACAGGTGCAGGGCCTTCTCGGTGTCGGCCAGGGTGTACAGCGGCTGGACCGGCGCCTTGCCGAGGCGCGCCCGCCACTTGTTTTCCCACTCGGCGTCCTTCTCCTGGAGGAAGGCGGAGTCCTTGAGGATCAGCTCCATCAGGTCGCAGCCGGACTCGGTGGCGAACACAGGGCCGCGGTAGCCCTCGGCGACCAGCCGCGGCAGCAGCCCGCAGTGGTCCAGGTGGGCATGGGAGATCACCACCGCGTCCAGGCTGTCGGGGGCGAAGGGGAAGGGCGCGCGGTTGCCCTCTTCGTCCTCGCGACGGCCCTGGCGCATCCCACATTCGAGCAGCACCCGGGCACCTTCGCGGCTCTCGATCAGGTAGCAGGACCCGGTCACCTGCTGGATGGCGCCGAGGAACTTGAGCAGTGCCATATGACTTCTCCCTGTTGTGCGTGCTTGTCCGTCAGGTTGCCAGGGCGCCGCCGCAGGTACCTTGATATGCGTCAGCGCAGCATCCTACTGGATGCCGCAGTCGCCCTTGGTGAAACGTTCGGTGGTCACCGGACGGTTGGTCTTGTACTCGGTGAACTCATAGCGCAGCACGGCGCCCTGGGCGAGCAGCCGGCGGAAGCCATCGTTGCGGCACACGCTGGCCCCTAGCTGGGCGCGCACGGTGTCGGGGTGGGAGCGCATCTGCTGGGCATGGGAGGCGCGCACGCTGAGGTGGTTGACCAGCTCGCGGCCGTCCACCGTGTAGCCCTGGTCGAGGATGTCCTCGTTGATCGCCCGGGGCGTGCCGGCGCTGCTTTCCCGCGCCACGTTTGCCAGTAGCCGGGTCAGTTCGTGGTCCTTCAGGCTGGCGGCCTGGGCGGCGGGCAGGCTGAGGCAGAGGGCGAGGGTGGGGGCGATGAAGCGCAGCATGGGGGATCTCCTGGAGGGGGATGGCAAGTGCCCATTGTGCGCGCGGAGGCGGCTGGCTGTCGCCTCCCGCGCAGGCGGGCGGATTCCTGTTCAGACCGGCGATCGGCGCCAGGGTTGCCGGCGCCGGGCAAATTGTCCGGAAGCGCTGGCGCGGCTGGACGGCTCTGCTAAAGTTCCGCCCCCGTCCCTTGCTGTGCGTTGCCGATGTCCGATCTGTTTGCCGAGCACCATGCCGTCGCCCGCCTGCGCGCCGAGCGCCTGGCCCGTTGCACCAAGCCCTTCGCCGCCCGCGGCTCGCGGGCCGAGCGCTGCCCGCGCTGCCGGGTGATCGCCGGCTATTGTCTGTGCGCCTGGCGGCCGCGGGTCGAGACCCGCGCGGGGATGTGCCTGCTGATGTACGACCTGGAGGCGGTCAAGCCGAGCAACACCGGCTGGCTGATCGCCGACGTGGTCCGCGACACCAGCGCCTTCTGCTGGTCGCGCACCGAGCAGGATCCCAACCTGCTGGCCCTGCTGGCGGATCCGGCCTGGCAGCCCTACGTGGTGTTCCCCGGCGAGTACGCGGCGCCCGAGCGGGTGGTCAGCGAGGTGCGGGTGGAGGCAGGGCGCCGGCCGCTGTTCATCCTCCTCGACGCCACCTGGCCGGAGGCGCGCAAGATGTTCCGCAAGAGCCCCTATCTGAACCACCTGCCGGTGCTCAGCATGAGTCCCGAGCGGTTGTCGCGCTACCGCCTGCGCCGTTCCAAGCGCGACGAGCACCTGTGCACCTCGGAGGTCGCCGCGCTGTGTCTGGAGCTGGCCGGCGAGCCGCGCGCCGCCCGGGCCCTGGACGCCTACCTGGACGTCTTCGTGCAACACTACCTGAGCGCCAAGCGGCGCCTGCCCCTCGATCTCGAGGACGAGACGCACCAACGCCTGCGGGAATTCCTCTAGGCTTCCTGGGCCTGCGTCGCGTCGTCGTTCGTGGCCGGCTTCTGCGGCCACAGCTGGGCCACCAGCATGCCGGCGAGCATCAGCGCGCAGCCCAGGTAGCCGCGCAGTTGCAGGGCCTCGTCGAGGAACAGCGCACCGGCCAGCGCGGCGAACACCGCTTCCAGGGAGAGAATGATGGCCGCGTGGGAGGCGATGGCGTCCTTCTGGGCGATCACCTGCAGGGTGTAGCCCACCCCTACCGAGATCAGCCCGCCGTAGATCACCGCCGGCGCGGCCGCGAGGATGGCGTCCCAACGGATGTCTTCGAACGCCGCCGCCAGGCCCAGGCTGATCAGCGCGCAGACCGCGAACTGGATGGCCGACAGGCGGATGGCGTCGTAGCGGCTGGCGAAGAAACCCACCAGCAGCACGTGGGCACCCCAGACGAAGGCCCCGGCCAGCTGCAGCCAGTCGCCGGAGGCCACCTGGAAGTTCTCGCCGACGCTGAGCAGGAACATGCCCACCACCGCCAGGGCGGCGCCCAGCCAGATGCCGAAGCCGGCACGCTGGCCGAACAGCAGGCCGAGCAGGGGCACTATGATGACGTAGAGACCAGTGATGAAGCCGGAGTTGGTCACGCTGGTGAATAGCAGGCCGACCTGCTGCAGGTTGATGCCCAGCGCCAGGGCCAGACCCATCAGCCCGCCACCGATCCACAGCCCGCGGTTGAGCGGCTGCGCGGCGGCGCCGGCAGGCTTGCGCAGCATCAGCAGGGGCAGCAGGACCAGCGAGCCGAGGACGAAACGCAGGCCGGAGAACAGGTAGGGACCGATGTGGTCCATTCCCATGCGCTGGGCGACGAAGGCGCTCCCCCAGATCATGGCGGTGATGAGCATCAGCAGGTCGGCACGAAGGGCTTGGCGTTTCACGGAGAGGGCTCGCACGGAAAAGCCGTAAACTCTGCCGCAAAGCGTGGAGCTTGACCACCCCTGCTGCGCTCGGCATGCTGGGCGCCGTTTTTCCGGCCCTCCGTCTAATTAGAAGAACAGGATCTGCCCATGGCCGCCTATGAAATCCTGATTGCCGATGACCACCCGCTGTTCCGCAGCGCCCTCCAGCAGGCCCTGACCATGGGGCTTGGCCCCGACGTCCGTCTGGTCGAGGTGGCCAGCATCGCCGAGCTGGAGGCTCGCCTCGGTGAGAAGGCCGACTGGGACCTGGTCCTCCTGGACCTCAACATGCCGGGTGCCTACGGCTTCTCCGGGCTGGTTCTGCTGCGCGGCCAGTACCCGCAGATTCCGGTGGTGATGATCTCCGCCCAGGAAGAGGCGGCGGTGGTGGCACGCGCCCGGGAGTTCGGCGCCAGCGGCTTCATTCCCAAGTCCAGTTCCCTGGAGACCATCCAGGAGGCGGTGCGTCTGGTGCTCGACGGCGACGCCTGGTGGCCGCCGCAGACCGAGGAGGTCCCCGGCGTGTCCGCCGAGGCCAAGGCCGCCAGCGCCGGCCTGGCCAGCCTGACCCCGCAGCAGTTCCGGGTGCTGACCATGGTCTGCGAGGGGCTGCTGAACAAGCAGATCGCCTACGAGCTGAACGTCTCCGAGGCGACCATCAAGGCCCACGTCACGGCGATCTTCCGCAAGCTCGGGGTGCGTACCCGGACCCAGGCGGCGCTGCTCCTGCAGCAGCTGGAGTCGATCCCGGAGCATTGAGCCCGGCGCCTTTTCCGCGCGGCTGGATTAGGATTCGCAGGTTCTTTCGCAGGAAGCTTCTCGTTTCATGTCTCCCTTCAAAGGCCAGACCGGCCTGAAACGCATCCTCAACGCCGGCGGCTATTCGCTGGCCGGACTGTCCGCCGCCTTCCGCGGCGAGGCGGCGTTCCGCCAACTGGTGTTGCTCAACCTGGTGCTGATCCCGCTGGCCTTCGTCTTCGAGGTGTCCCGCGGCGAGCGGGCGCTGATGATCGGCGTGTGCCTGCTGGCGCTGATCGTCGAGCTGCTCAACTCGGCGGTGGAGGCCACCGTCGACCGCATCTCCCTGGAGCGCCACCCGCTGTCGAAGAACGCCAAGGACATGGGCAGCGCCGCCCAGTTCGTCGCCCTCTGCCTGATCGGCGCGGTCTGGCTGGTGATCCTGCTCGGCTAGGCGATCGGCGGCAGGCTGATGGCGTCGCTGCGGGTCACCCCGGCGGTCATCTCGCGGCACAGCTCGAGGAATTCGCGCATCGCCGCGGTCTGGAACTTCTGCTTGTGCCAGATGAAGTAGAACTGCCGGGTCAGGTCCAGCTCCGGGGTCTCCACCGCCACCAGGCTGCCGCGGCGGATGGCGTCGCGCAGCGCCAGGCGCGAGATGCAGCCGATGCCCAGGCCGGACTCCACGGCGCGCTTGATCGCCTCAGTGTGCTCCAGCTCGAGGCGGATGTTCAGCTCGTTGGCGTGGTGGCGCATGGCGTGGTCGAAGGTCAGCCGGGTGCCGGAGCCCTTCTCGCGGAGGATCCAGGCCTCGCGGGTGAGCTCCTGGAGGCTCGCCTCGCCACGCCGGGCCAGCGGATGCTCGGGGGCGCAGAACACCACCAGCTCGTCCTCCACCCAAGGCTGCACGACGATCTCCGGGTGCTGGCAATCGCCTTCGATTAGACCCAGATCAAGTTCGTAGTGTGCGATCTGCTGGACGATATGCGCGGTGTTCTGCACGTGCAGGCGTACCCGGCACTCCGGGTGACGCTGCATGAAGCTGCCGATCAGCAGGGTCGCCAGGTAGTTGCCCACCGTCAGGGTGGCGCCCACGTCCAGCGAGCCGAAGCCGCTCTTGCCCTGCAGCAGGCGCTCGATCTCCCTGGCCTGGTCGAGGAGAGCGACCGCCTGGGGCAGCAGCTGGCGGCCCAGGGAGTTTAGGTTGAGGCGCTTGCCGGCGCGATCGAACAGCACGCAGTCGCACTGGCGCTCCAGCTCGGTCAGCGCGGTGCTCGCCGCCGACTGGGAAAGCGCCAGGGACTGCGCGGCCCGCGAGACACTGCCCTGCTGGGCCACGGCGACGAATACCTGGAGTTGACGGAGCGTGAAACGCATATCGATATAACCGATAACCCATATCTTGATAATCCACTTAACAGATATTTTGCCTGCTACTAGAATGCCGCGCCATTACCATTGGGGCCGTTGTCATTCCCTGGTGTGACGCGCGCTAAACCGGCAGCGAACCCCGCTGGAGCAGTCTCTTTTTCCGAGGAAGTCAGCATGAGCAACATGAACGTCGAGCGCGTGCTCAGCGTCCATCACTGGAACGACACCCTGTTCAGCTTCAGGTGCACCCGCGACCCGGGCCTGCGCTTCGAGAACGGCCAGTTCGTGATGATCGGCCTGCGCCAGCCGGACGGACGCCCGCTGATGCGCGCCTACTCGATCGCCAGCCCGAACTGGGAAGAGCACCTGGAGTTCTTCAGTATCAAGGTGCCGGATGGTCCGCTGACCTCCCAGCTGCAGCACCTGAAGGTCGGCGACGAGATCATCATCAGCAAGAAGCCCACCGGGACCTTGGTGCTCGACGACCTCAACCCCGGCAAGCACCTCTACCTGCTGAGCACCGGCACCGGCCTGGCGCCCTTCATGAGCGTGATTCAGGACCCGGAAACCTACGAGCGCTTCGAGAAGGTGATCCTGGTCCACGGCGTGCGCTACGTGAACGAGGTGGCCTATCGCGAGTTCATCACCGAGCACCTGCCGAAGAACGAGTTCTTCGGCGAGGCGGTGAAGGAAAAGCTGATCTACTACCCCACCGTGACCCGCGAGCCCTTCGAGAACCAGGGCCGTCTCACCGATCTGATGCGCAGCGGCAAGCTGTTCAAGGACATCGGCCTGCCGCCGATGAACCCGCAGGACGACCGCGCGATGATCTGCGGCAGCCCGAGCATGCTGGAGGAGACCTGCCAGGTGCTGGACAGCTTCGGCCTGAAGATCTCTCCGCGCATGCGCGAGCCGGGCGACTACCTGATCGAACGCGCCTTCGTCGAAAAGTAAGTCGCTTCAGTCGTTACTCGGCGGAGGAAGGGCGGGGCAGGCGTCTTGGACGTCTGCCCCGTCGGCGTTTTCGGCGGCCGGTTTTTCCGGCGCCGCGGCGGAGCGGGGGCGTTGCGCCGGGCACTTGCCCTGCAGGTACCAGGCGAAGGCAATGATCTCGGCGATGCAGCGGTACAGCTCCTCGGGGATCGCCTCGCCGAGCTCCAGACGCGCCAGCAGGCGCACCAGCTCGGCGTTCTCGTAGATCGGCACCTCGTACTCGCGGGCGATGGCGAGGATGGCTTCGGCCAGCTCGTCGTCGCCCTTGGCGCTCAGGGTCGGGGCGTTGCGGCCGTCGTAGCTGAGCGCGATGGCCTGGCGGGGTGTCGGGTCGCTCATGCGGTCTCGTCGATCCAGCGTTGTTCAAGGACGGTGTGCGGGCCCCGCGGCGGGGTGCCTTGGCGGCAGGCCAACTCGCCGACGCTGAGCCCCGCGCTCTGCAGGCGCTCGCGCAGGTAGGCCAGTTCAGCGTCGATCAGGCGCGCGGTGGCCGGCTGCTCCGCCCACAGCTGGCCGGATAGGCTGCCGCGGGCCAGTTGTGCCTGCACCTGCAGGGGGCCGAGCGGCGCCAGGTCGAAGGCCAGCTCGATGCGCCAGAGAATCTCCCTGGCTTCCTGACGTCCGGTCCTGGGCTGCTCCTCGCTCTGGATGCGGATCTGCAGCGGCACCACCTCCTGCTGGTGGCGCATCGGCAGCTCCAGTTGCCAGGTGCTGAGCAGGCTGCCGTCGGCTAGCGTCTGGGTCTGCGCCAGGCTGGACAGCTGGTGGGTCTGCAGTCGGGATACCGCGGCGGCGGCCAGCTTGAGCAGGGTTTCCAGGTCCGCCTCGCCGTCTTCCAGGGCCTGCTGCAGGCGGTTCGGCAGCGGGAAGCTGGGCGGTGGTCGACCGCCGAGCTGTTCCAGGGTGCTGCGAGTGAAGGCCGGCAGGGCCTGGGCCAGGCTGCCAGCGGTCCCGGCGGCGAGCAGCGTGGCGTTGGGCAGCTGCGACAGCAGCTGGGCGATCAGGCGCAGCAGATTGGCCTTGAAGTCCTGGGGCAGAGCGCCACCGCCGGCGAGCAGGCGCGCCTCCAGCAGGCTGCCGCTGTCCGCCATGGCCCTGGCCAGGCCCTTGGCATCGCTGAGCTGGGCGAGATCGGGCAGGGCGCCGAGCAGTCGTTCGATGCTGGTGCGCAGGTCGTCCGGCAGGTCGCTGCCGGCCAGACCGCCGAGGGCGCCGAACAGGGCGGTCAGCGAGCCCTGGCGGGCCGCCTGGCTGTGCAGCTGATGGGTGACTGCCAGTTGGTCGAGGCGGCTGCTCGGCGGCAGGAAGGCCAGCGCCTGGCGGCCATCCACCCGCGCGCTGAGCAGGCTGCCGACCGCCAGCGGCATGTCAGTCTCCACCACCAGCCGGCTGCCGGCCAGGGGCGTGTTGAGCAGGTTGACCACCACCCGGTAGAGCATCGGCTGGCCCTGGGCCCCGGCAATGGGGGCGCGGGATTCCACCTTGCCCTGTACCAGGGTGCCCTCCGGCAGCAGGTCGAGGTCCAGGCTGGTCAGGGTGCCCGGCCCAGCGCTCGGCAGGGTCATGGCCAGGCGCGTGGCGGACAGGGCGGTGACGTCCAGCTGGCTGCCGGCGGCCAGGGGCGTGCCGCTGCTGGCCTGCAGGGTGGCCTGGCGGCCGTTGCCTAGGGTCAGGCGCAGCAGCACCTCGAAGCTCTGCGCCACCGCCTCGCGCACCGCCAGCACCTCGGCACGGGCGGATTCGCCGGGGACCAGCAGGTCGCCCAGCGGCTGCAGCAGGCGCAGCGCCTGATCGACGGGCTGCGCCACGCGGGTTGCCGGCGGGAGGGGAGAGGCCGGGCGCGGGCCGCTGATCTCGCTCATGGGCTGGGGTTACAACCTGTCGAAAATGGTCATTATGGGGGCGGCGAGCGGAATGTATAATGCCGCCCCGTTCCGCACTCGCCGCCCGGTTTCGACCGGCTGGCCAGCCGGGCATCCGGCCAGTATAACGGCCGATGCCTTCCCGACTTGAATATCCGTGGACTCGCATGACGTGACCAGTCTTGTACTCGAAACCCTGGCCCTCGCCTGCGAGCGGGACTGGCGCCTGCTTTTCGAAGACCTGGACCTGCGCCTGCAGGGTGGCGACATGCTGCAGGTCAGTGGCCCCAACGGTAGCGGCAAGACCAGCCTGCTGCGTCTGCTGGCCGGGCTGATGCGCCCGACCGCCGGGGAAATCCGCCTGAACGGCCTGCCGCTGGCCAGGCTGCGCGGCGAACTGGCCCGCAACCTGCTGTGGATCGGCCATGCCGCGGGGATCAAGGGGCTGCTGAGTGCCGAGGAGAACCTCGCCTGGCTGTGTGCCCTGCACAAGCCGGTCGAGCGCCAGGCGATCTGGCAGGCCTTGGAGGCGGTCGGCCTGCGCGGCTTCGAGGATGTGCCCTGTCATACCCTGTCGGCCGGCCAGCAGCGCCGCGTGGCCCTGGCCCGTCTGTACCTCGACCCGCCGCCGCTGTGGATCCTCGACGAACCCTTCACCGCCCTGGACAAGCAGGGCGTGGCCCAGCTCGAGGCGCACCTGGCCGAGCATTGCCGGCAGGGCGGCCTGGTGGTGTTCACCACCCACCATACGCTGAGCCTGAAGCCGGCCGGCTATCGCGATCTGGACCTGGGGCAGCGCGCCGCATGAGCAACGTCTTCACTTCCCTGGTGGCCCGCGAAGCCCGTCTGCTGTTCCGCCGTCCGGCAGAGCTGGCCAATCCCCTGGTGTTCTTCGCCATCGTGGTGGCCCTGTTCCCCTTGGCGGTGGGCCCAGAGACCCAGCTGCTGCAGACCCTCTCGCCGGGGTTGGTCTGGGTGGCGGCGCTGCTTGCCGTGCTGCTCTCCCTGGACGGCCTGTTCCGCAGCGACTTCGAGGATGGCTCCCTGGAGCAGTGGGTCCTTTCGTCGCACCCCCTGCCTCTTCTGGTGCTGGCCAAGGTGCTGGCACACTGGCTGTTTTCCGGGCTGGCGCTGGTGGTGCTGGCGCCGGTGCTGGCGCTGATGCTCGGCCTGCCGGCGCGCTGCCTGCCGGTGCTGCTGCTCTCGCTGTTGCTCGGCACCCCGGTGCTCAGCCTGCTCGGCGCGGTGGGCGCGGCACTGACCGTCGGTCTGAAACGTGGCGGTCTGCTGCTGGCACTGCTGATCCTGCCGCTGTATATCCCGGTGCTGATTCTCGGCAGCGGCGCGCTGCAGGCTTCCCTGCAAGGATTGCCGGCGGTCGGCCACCTGTTGTGGCTGGCCAGTCTCACCGCTCTGGCGGTGACCCTGACGCCTTTCGCCATCGCTGCCGGTCTGACCATTAGCGTGGGCGAATAACAAAAAACTGACGCGAAGCGCCTGCCCGGACTTCCGGGTGTCGCTCGCCCCGGAGGTCCGGGGGGGCAGGGGCCTCGCCGGATGACGAGTCGAACGATGAACTGGACCTGGTTTCACAAATGGGGTTCTCCCAAGTGGTTCTACGAGATGAGCGGCCGCTGGGTGTTCTGGCTGGCCCTCGTCGCCGCCGTGCTGCTGCCGGTCGGCCTGGTCTGGGGGCTGGCCTTCGCGCCGCCGGACTACCAGCAGGGCAATAGCTTCCGGATCATTTACATCCATGTGCCCACGGCGATCCTCGCCCAGTCCTGCTACCTGCTGCTGGCGGTGGCCGGGGTGATCGGTCTGGTGTGGAAGATGAAGCTGGCCGACGTGGCCCTGCAGCAGGCCGCGCCCATCGGCGCCTGGATGACCTTCCTGGCGCTGCTCACCGGGGCCATCTGGGGCAAGCCGACCTGGGGCTCATGGTGGGTCTGGGACGCGCGCCTGACCTCCATGCTGATCCTGCTGTTCCTGTACTTCGGGGTCATCGCCCTCGGCCAGGCGATCAGCAACCGCGACAGTGCGGCCAAGGCCTGCGCGGTGCTGGCGGTGGTCGGCGTGGTCAACATCCCGATCATCAAGTACTCGGTGGAGTGGTGGAACACCCTGCACCAACCGGCCACCTTCAAGCTCACCGAGCGACCGGCCATGCCGCCGGAGATGTGGCTGCCGCTGCTGGTCATGGTGATCGGCTTCTACTGTTTCTTCGCCGCCGTGCTGCTGCTGCGCATGCGTCTCGAGGTGCTCAGGCGCGAGGCACGCAGCAGCTGGGTCAAGGCCGAGATCGAACGTCAGCTGGGAGGCCGGAAATGAGCTTTGCGTCCTTCGCCGAGTTCCTCGCCATGGGCCAGCACGGTCCCTACGTGTGGAGCGCCTACGGCATCAGCCTGGGCGTGCTGATCCTCAATGTCGCGCTGCCGTTGCTGGCGCGGCGCCGTTACCTGCAAGAAGAGGCGCGCCGTCTGCGCCGGGAGAGCAAGTCGTGAATCCGCTGCGCAAGAAGCGTCTGTTCATCGTCCTCGGCATCCTCGCCGGGGTCGCCATCGCCGTCGGCCTGGCCCTCACCGCCCTGCAGCAGAACATCAACCTGTTCTACACGCCGACCCAGATCGCCAACGGCGAGGCGCCCCAGGACACCCGCATCCGCGCCGGCGGCATGGTCAAGGAGGGCTCGGTGCAGCGCTCCGCGGACTCCCTGGAGGTACGCTTCGTGGTCACCGACTATGCCAAGGATGTGACCATCCAGTATCACGGCATCCTCCCCGACCTGTTCCGTGAGGGCCAGGGCATAGTCGCGCTCGGCAAGCTGAACGCCGAGGGCGTGCTGGTGGCCGACGAGGTGCTGGCCAAGCACGACGAGAAGTACATGCCGCCGGAGGTCACCAAGGCCCTGAAGGACAGCGGCCAGCTGCCCAAGGAGGGCTGAGCCGTGAGCGCCGCCCTGCTGATTCCCGAACTGGGTCATCTGGCGATGATCCTCGCCCTGTGCTTCGCCCTGGTGCAGGCCAGCCTGCCGCTGGTCGGCGCCTGGCGCGGCGATCGCCAGTGGATGGGCCTGGCGGTGCCGGCCGCCTGGGGGCAGTTCGCCTTCCTGGCGTTCGCCTTCGCCTGCCTGACCTGGGCCTTCCTAAACGACGACTTCAGCGTGCGCTACGTGGCCAGCAACTCCAACAGCGCGCTGCCCTGGTACTACAAGTTCAGCGCCGTGTGGGGCGCCCACGAGGGCTCGCTGCTGCTCTGGGCGCTGATCCTCGGCGGCTGGACCTTCGCCGTCTCGGTATTCTCCCGGCAGTTGCCCGAGGCCATGCTGGCCCGGGTGCTGGCGGTGATGGGAATGATCAGCATCGGCTTCCTGCTGTTCCTGATCGTCACCTCCAACCCCTTCGAGCGGCTGCTGCCGAACAGTCCCATGGACGGCAACGACCTCAACCCGCTGCTCCAGGACATCGGCCTGATCGTCCACCCGCCGATGCTCTACATGGGCTACGTGGGCTTCTCGGTGGCCTTCGCCTTCGCCATCGCCGCGCTGCTCGGCGGCCGTCTGGACGCCGCCTGGGCGCGCTGGTCGAGGCCTTGGACCATAGTTGCCTGGTCGTTCCTCGGCATTGGCATCACCCTCGGCTCCTGGTGGGCCTACTACGAGCTGGGCTGGGGCGGCTGGTGGTTCTGGGACCCGGTGGAGAACGCTTCCTTCATGCCCTGGCTGGTGGGCACCGCGTTGCTGCACTCCCTGGCGGTGACCGAGAAGCGCGGGGTATTCAAGAGCTGGACGGTGCTCCTGGCGATTGCCGCCTTCTCGCTGTCGCTGCTCGGCACCTTCCTGGTCCGCTCCGGGGTGCTGACCTCGGTGCATGCCTTCGCCACCGACCCGGAACGCGGCATCTTCGTGCTGGCCTTCCTGTTCGTCGTGGTCGGCGGCTCGCTGACCCTGTTCGCCCTGCGCGCCCCGGTGGTTAAGAGCCAGGTAGGCTTCGGCCTGTGGTCGCGGGAGACCCTGCTGCTGGTCAACAACCTAGTGCTGGTGGTGGCCAGCGCCATGATTCTGCTCGGCACCCTCTATCCGCTGGTGCTGGATGCCCTGTCCGGCGCCAAGCTGTCGGTCGGGCCACCGTATTTCAACGCCCTGTTCCTGCCGCTGATGGCGCTGCTCATGGTGGTGCTGGCAATCGGCGTGATCGTGCGCTGGAAGGACACCCCGCTGAAATGGCTGGCCGGCATGCTTGGCCCGGTGCTGCTCGCCAGCGTGGCGTTCGGCGTGCTGGCCAGTTTCCTGTTCGGCGACTTCCACTGGGCGGCGCTGGCCACCTGGCTGCTGGCCGCCTGGGTGGTGCTCGCCGGGCTGCGCGACCTGCTCGACAAGACCCGCCACAGCGGCCTGCTCAAGGGCCTCGGAAAGCTCGGCCGCAGCTACTGGGGCATGCAGCTGGGGCATCTGGGCATCGCCGTGTGCGCCCTGGGCGTGGTGCTGTCCAGCCAGTACAGCGCCGAGCGTGATCTGCGCATGGCCCCCGGCGATTCCCTGGAGCTGGCCGGCTACCGCTTCGTGTTCGAGGGCACCCAGCACTACGAGGGGCCCAACTTCACTTCCGACCACGGCACCGTGCGGGTCCTGCGTGACGGCGAGGAAGTCGCCGTGCTCCATCCGGAGAAACGCCTGTACCGCGTGCAGCAGTCGGTAATGACCGAGGCGGGCATCGACGCCGGCTTCACCCGTGACCTCTACGTGGCCCTCGGCGAGCCGCTGGAGAACGGCGCCTGGGCCGTGCGCCTGCATGTCAAGCCCTACGTGCGCTGGATCTGGCTGGGCGGCCTGTTGACCGCCTTCGGCGGCCTGCTGGCGGCTCTCGACCGGCGCTACCGCGTCAAGGTGAAGACCCGGGTGCGCGAAGCGCTCGGCCTGGCTGGAGCACAAGCATGAGACGGCTGATCCTTCTGATTCCCCTGCTGATCTTCCTGGGCGTCGCGGTGTTCCTCTACCGCGGCCTGTTCCTTGACCCCTCCGAGCTGCCTTCGGCGCTGATCGGCAAGCCGGTGCCGGCCTTCTCGCTGCCCAGCGTGCAGGACGAGCGCACCCTGACCCAGGACGACCTCAAGGGCCGGCCGGCGCTGCTCAACGTCTGGGCCACCTGGTGCGTGGCCTGCCGGGTCGAGCATCCGGTGCTGAACAGGCTGGCCGAGCAGGGCGTGCGCATCCTCGGCGTCAACTACAAGGACGACAACGCCGCGGCGCGCAAGTGGCTGGAGGAATTCCACGACCCCTACCAGCTCAACATCAACGATGCCCAAGGCAGCCTGGGGCTGGACCTCGGCGTCTACGGCGCGCCGGAGACCTTCCTGATCGACGCCCAGGGCATCATCCGCCACAAGTACGTCGGGGTGATCGATCAGGACGTCTGGCGCGAGCAGCTGGCGCCGCTGTACCGGCAACTGGTCGACGAGGCAGGCCAATGAAACGCCTGACCGCCGCCCTGCTTGCCGTGTTGTGCCTGGCCGGTACCGCACGCGCCGCCATCGACACCTACGAGTTCGCCGACGAGGCGCAGCGCGAGCGCTTCCGCGAGCTGACCAAGGAACTGCGCTGCCCGAAGTGCCAGAACCAGGACATCGCCGACTCCAACGCGCCCATCGCCGCCGACCTGCGCCGCGAGATCCACCGCATGCTCGGCGAGGGCCGGAGCGACCAGGAGATCGTCGACTTCATGGTCGACCGCTACGGCGACTTCGTGCGCTACAAGCCGCCGGTCACCTCGCGCACCTTCCTGCTCTGGTACGGCCCGGCGCTGCTGCTCGGCGCCGGCCTGGTGGTGTTGGGCACCATCGTCCTGCGCCGTCGTCGGGTAGAGAACGCTCCGGTCGCCGCACGGCTTTCCGACCAGGAACGCGCCCGCCTCGATGCCCTGCTGAAATCCACCTTCGCGGACAAGACTTCGAATGACTGATTTCTGGCTCGCCGCCGGCCTGTTGCTGCTGGTCGCCTTCGCTTTTCTGCTGATTCCCGTGCTGCGCGGCCGCAAGGCCCAGGCCGAGGAGGATCGCACCGCCCTCAACGTCGCCCTCTACCAGGAACGCATCGCCGAACTGGAAGGCGAGCACAGCGCCGGCGTGCTCAGCGACGCCCAGCTGGAGGCCGGCCGCGCCGAGGCGGCCCGCGAGCTGCTCGCCGACACCGAGGGCGCCGAGGGCAACGGCGTCACCCGCCTGGGCCGCGCCGTGCCGCTGCTCGCCGCGCTGCTGGTGCCGCTCCTCGGCTTTGGCCTCTACCTGCATTGGGGCGCCAGCGACAAGGTGGCGCTGACCCGCGAGTTCGCCCAGATGCCGCGCAGCATCGAGGAGATGACCGCGCGCCTGGAGCAGGCGGTCAAGGCCCAGCCCGATTCGCCGGAAGCCTGGTACTTCCTCGGTCGCACCTACATGACCCAGGAGCGCCCCACCGAGGCTGCCGGCGCCTTCGAGCGCGCCGCCGCGCTCACCGGCCGCCAGCCCGAGGTGCTCGGCCAGTGGGCCCAGGCCCTGTACTTCGCCGGCGAGCGACGCTGGACGCCGGAGCTGCAAGCGCTCACCGACGAGGCGCTGAAGGGCGACCCGGAGGAGGTCACCAGCCTCGGCCTGTTGGGCATCGCCGCCTTCGAGGAGCAGCGCTTCAAGGATGCCATCGGTTACTGGGAACGCCTGGTCGCCGTGCTGCCGGCCGAGGATCCGTCGCGCGCGGCGATCCAGGGCGGTATCGAGCGCGCCAGGGCCCGCCTGCAGGAAGGCGGCGAGGCCGGCGCCGACAAGCCGGCCGCCGGCCAGGCCGGGCCGGCGCTCAAGGTCCGGGTGGAGCTGGCCGCGGCGCTCAGGGACAAGGTCCAGCCGGGCGACAGCGTGTTCGTCTTCGCCCGCGCCAGCAGCGGTCCGCCCATGCCCCTGGCGGTCAAGCGCCTGCGCGTGGCCGACCTGCCGGCCGAGGTGGAGCTGTCCGACGCCGACGCGATGATGCCGCAGCTGAAACTTTCCGCCTTCCCCGAGGTTCAATTGGTGGCCCGCGTGTCCCGCGCCGGCGATGCCACCAACGGCGAATGGATTGGCCGCAGCGAGCCGCTGGCCAGTGGTACCCGCGAGTTGCAGCAGCTGAGCATCGACAGCCCGGACGAGTGATCGGCTAGGCTTGCCGGGCTGGGGCCACTTTTTCTGGAGGTCTTCCCATGAAAGCGTCTCTGCGTCTTCTCGCTCTGGCCCTGGCGGCCGCTCTGGCCGGCTGTTCCACGCCGCACCGCGCGCCGGAGCCGCCGGCGCATCCCGGACCGCCGGCCCAGACGCCTCCGCCGGTGCACACTCCGCAGCCGCGCGTCCCCCTGCCGCCGGCCCAGCCGGCGCCGCAGCAGCCGACCACCATGAAGGCCCATCCGCGCTACGCCCCGCCGCCCGGCGGTAACTGCCACTGGGACAACAGCCTGGGCGTCTACGTGCTGGAGAACGCCCGCGACCTCTACTACCGCGAGCGTACCTACTACCGCTGGGACGGCGGCTGGTACTGGTCGAACAGCCCTCAGGGACCCTGGCAGGAAACCGACAGCAGTGGCGTGCCACCGGGTCTTGGCCGCCGCTACGCCCGTTAGGCGGACTCCTCTCGGGGTGTCCGGACTAGCGGCCGTGGCCTCTCGCGTCTTGCCCGGAACCCCCGCGGAGCCTCCTCGATGATGCACGCCAGTGATACCGGCCAGGCCGCCCGCGCCTGGGAAGTCTTCCGCCTGTTCCTGCGCTTGGGGATGACATCCTTCGGCGGTCCCGTCGCCCATCTCGGCTACTTCCGTGAGGAGTTCGTGGTACGCCGCCGGTGGCTCGGCGAGCGCGCCTATGCCGAGCTGGTCGCCCTCTGCCTGTTCCTCCCTGGTCCGGCCAGCAGCCAGGTTGGCATGGCGCTGGGCCTGACACGTGCCGGCTGGCCCGGGATGTTGGCGGCCTGGATCGGCTTCAGCCTGCCGTCGGCCGCGCTGCTGATGCTCTTCGCCTTCGGGCTGTCCGGCTGGGGGGCGGCGTTGCCGCCCGGCGTGCTGCACGGCCTCAAGCTGGTGGCCTTGGCGGTGGTGGCCCAGGCGGTGTGGAGCATGGCCCGCAGCCTCTGCGGCAGCTCCGGGCGGTTCGTCCTGATGCTGGCGGCGGCGGCCGTGGTGCTGCTCTTTCCTGGCACGCCAGGGCAGCTGCTGGTGATTGCCGGCGCCGGGCTGCTTGGCTGGGCCCTGCTACGCCGAGCCGCGGCGCCGTCCGGCGAGGCCCTTGTTGTCGGCGGCAGCCGGCGCGGGGCACTGCTCTGCCTGTGGGCGTTCGGCCTGCTGCTGCTCGCGTTGCCGCTCGTCGCCCGGCTGTGGCCGGTGCCCCTGCTGGCGCTCGGCGATGCCTTCTACCGCGCCGGGGCGCTGGTGTTCGGAGGTGGTCACGTGGTGCTGCCGCTGCTCCAGACCGCGCTGGTGGAGCCCGGCTGGGTGGAACGGGACAGCTTCCTGGCCGGCTACGGCGCTGCCCAGGCGGTGCCCGGGCCGCTGTTCACCTTCGCCGCCTTTCTGGGCACCGCGGCGGGTGGTTTCTGGGGTGGGTTGCTGGGCCTGGCTGCGATCTTCCTGCCGTCCTTCCTGCTGGTCGCCGGGGTACTGCCGTTCTGGGCACGGCTGCGCGGCCGGGCCGGCGTGCAGGCGGCGCTGGCCGGGATCAACACGGCGGTGGTCGGGCTCCTGCTGGCGGCGCTCTACGATCCGCTGTGGACCAGCACCATCGCTGGCCCGGTGGATCTGCTCCTCGCCTTGGCGGCCTGGGCGGCGCTGGTCTTCGGCCGCCTGCCGCCCTGGCTGCTGATGCTGCTCTGCGTGCTGGGCGGCTGGTTGTCGGGGACGCTACGGCTGCCTGTTTGAGCGGTGCCAGCTGTGCCATCAGCGCCGTCGGCGCTCGGGACGGCGGGGGACGCCAGGGGCACGTTCACGTCTGTGGCGGCGGTACCGGCTGGCGGGCCGAACGGGAGCTGGCCAGCACCAGCCAGCAGGCTAGGATGAAGGGGGCGGTTAGTGGCGGCGTGCCGAGGGCCGGGAAGCAGGGCTGTAGTAGCAGGGTGAGGAGGATGCCGGTCAGCGGCGCCCAGGGCCAGCGGTGGCTCTGACCAAGGGCCAGGGCGGCGAGCACCGCGTTGTAGCCGTACAGCCCGAGCAGCGCGCTGTCCTGCGGCCAGCCTTGGAACAGGGCCAGCGCCAGTCCGGCCAGGGACGCGCCGGCCGCCCAGGCCGCGGCACGCCAGTCGGCCAGCAGCAGGCCGAGCAGCAGGCAGGCACCGGCCAGCGGGTCGTCGAGGAAGAGCACCTGGGCGATGCCTCGCAGCACGGCTGCGGCCAGTCCCGCGAGATCGGCCTGCAGCGCCGCGGCTGGTGCGATGCTCCGTTCCAGTTCCAGCGGCCCGTCGAGGGCCAGCAGCAGCCAGCCGAGCAGCACGAAGGGCAGGGTGTAGGCCGGCAGGCCGCCGCTGCGCCGGGCCAGTTTCAGCAGGTGGTGCAGCAGCAGGCTGGACAGCCCGGCGGTGGTCAGCACCAGCAGCGGCAGCAGAGGCGACCAGGAGAAGTGCGCACCGAGCAGCAGGCCCAGCAGGGTGCCGTTGTAGCCGTACAGGCCGGCCTCCGTCTCGGCGCCTGGATAGCCGCGGCGGAGGGCCACCAGCAGGCTGGCCAGACCGCCCAGCAGGGCATGGCCGAGCAGTTGGGGAGAGGAGAGCAGCAGGGCCAGTAGGACCAGTGCGCCGCACGCGGGGCTGCGCTGCAGGAAGATTTGGCTGCAACCATTGAGCAGAGCTTGGGACAGGGTTCGCGTCATGGCATGGCGCAGGAAAAAGAGGGGGCGGCCGTTGGAGAGGACGGTCGCCCCGCGGCAGGGCCGGATGGAAGTTGCTGGTGTTGCGCCTGACCGGCAGCCCTCGCGGGGGGAGGAGGGCTGCCGGCGCGGTGCTCAGAGTGTCTCGATGCGCAGCGTGTTGGTGGTGCCGGGCTGGCCGAAGGGCACGCCGGCGGTGATCACCACGGTATCGCCGGGTTTGGCCAGCCCCTGGGCCTGGGCGACGTCCAGGGCGGTGCGGGTGACCTCCTCGACCTGCTGGAGACGCTGCTTGACCACCGAGTAGATGCCCCAGGCCACGGTGAGGCGGCGCGCGGTCTCCAGGTTGGGGGTCAGGCTGAGGATGGTTGCCCGCGGTCGCTCCCGCGAGGCGCGCAGGCTGGAGGTGCCGGATTCGGTGTAGTTGACCAGCGCTGCCACCGGCAGGATGGCGCTGACCCGGCGGATCGCGCAGCTGATCGCATCCGAGGCGGTGGGCTCGGCCTGCGGGCGGCCGACGTCGAGCTGGGCCTGGAAGTCCGGCTCGTTCTCCACCTGGCGGATGATCTTGCTCATCATCTGCACGGCCTCCAGCGGATAGTCGCCGGAGGCGGTCTCCGCGGAGAGCATCACCGCGTCGGTGCCCTCGGACACCGCGGTGGCCACGTCGGTGACCTCGGCGCGGGTCGGCGCCGGAGAGAAACGCATGGATTCGAGCATCTGGGTGGCGACCACCACCGGACGGCCGAGGCGCCGACAGGTGGCGATGATCTCCTTCTGGATGCGCGGCACGTTCTCCGCCGGGACCTCCACGCCGAGGTCGCCGCGGGCCACCATGATGGCGTCACTGAGCCGAGCGATCTCCTCCAGGTGCTGTACCGCCGAGGGCTTCTCGATCTTCGCCATCAGCGCGGCCCTGCCGCCGATCAGCTCGCGGGCCTCGTGGATGTCCTCGGGCCGCTGCACGAAGGACAGCGCCACCCAGTCCACTCCCAGCTCCAGGCCGAAGGCCAGGTCGCGGCGGTCCTTGTCGGTGAGCGGGGAGAGCTGCAGCACTGCCTCCGGGACGTTGACGCCCTTGCGGTCGGACAGCTCGCCGCCGGCGATCACTTGGGTGTCTATGGCCTCGGCGTGCCTGGCGGTCACCACCAGGCGCAGGCGGCCGTCGTCGAGCAGCAGGCTCATGCCCGGCTGCAGGGCCGCGATGATCTCCGGGTGGGGCAGGTTGACGCGCCGGGCGTCGCCCGGGGTCGGGTCCAGGTCGAGGCGAAAGGCCTGGCCTTTGGCCAACTGCACCTTGCCTGCGGCGAAGCGGCCGACGCGCAGCTTGGGCCCCTGCAGGTCCATGAGGATGCCGATGGGGTAGTCGAGCTCGCGCTCCACCTCGCGCACCCAGCGGTAACGCTCGGCGTGGTCGGCGTGTTCGCCGTGGCTGAAGTTGAGGCGGAACAGGTTGACGCCGGCCTCCACCAGTTGGCGGATGTCGTCCTGGCCGCGGATGGCGGGGCCTAGGGTGGCGAGGATTTTGACTTTCTTGTTGGGCGTCATGGTGCGGGTGCCTCGATCAGGATGGCGCGGAAGTCGTTGACGTTGGTGCGGGTCGGGCCGGTGACGATCAGGTCGTCGAGGGCGGCGAAGTAGCCGTAGCCGTCGTTGTCGTCCAGCGCGGTGCGCGCCGACAGGCCCAGGGCTTGGGCGCGGGCGTGGGAGTCGGGGGTCATGAGGGCGCCGGCGTTGTCCTCGGAGCCGTCGATGCCGTCGGTGTCGCCAGCCAGGGCGTAGACCCCGGGCAGGCCCTTGAGGCTCTCGGTGAGGGCCAGGAGGAACTCGGCGTTGCGTCCGCCGCGGCCGTTGCCGCGCACGGTCACCGTGGTCTCGCCGCCGGAGAGGATCACGCAGGGCGCCGCCAGCGGCTGGCCGTGCAGGACGATCTGCCGGGCGATGCCGGCGTGTACCTTGGCCACCTCGCGGGCCTCGCCCTCCAGGTCGCCGAGGATCAGCGGGGTGTAGCCGGCGGCGCGGGCCTTCGCGGCGGCGGTCTCGAGGGCCTGCTGCGGGGTGGCGATCAACTGGAAGTGGCTGCGCGCGAGGCAGGGATCGCCGGGCTTGACGGTCTCCGAACGCGGATCCTCGAGCCAGGCGCGTACATGGGCGGGCACCTCGATGCGATAGCGGGCGAGGATCTCCAGGGCCTCGGCGGAGGTGGTGGGGTCGGCCACCGTGGGCCCGGAGGCGATCACCGTGGCTTCGTCGCCGGGCACGTCGGAGATCGCGTAGGTATACACCGTGGCTGGCCAGCAGGCGCGGGCCAGGCGGCCGCCCTTGATGGCGGAGAGGTGCTTTCGTACGCAGTTCATCTCGCCGATGGTCGCCCCGGACCTGAGCAGCGCCTTGTTGACCGCCTGCTTGTCGGCCAGGGTTAGCCCTTCGGCAGGCAGGGCCAGCAGCGAGGAGCCGCCGCCGGAGAGCAGGAAGATCACCCGGTCGCTTTCCGAGAGGTTGCCGACCAGTTCCAGCACCCGGCGGGCGACCCGCTCGCCGGCGTCGTCCGGCACCGGGTGGGCGGCCTCGACCACTTCGATACGCTGGCAGGCGGCGCCGTGGCCGTAGCGGGTGACCACCAGCCCGGCGAGCTCGCTCTGCCATTCGCGCTCGACCACCTCGGCCATGGCAGCGGCGGCTTTGCCGGCGCCGATGACGATGACCCGCCCGGAACGGTCGGCGGGCAGGTGGTCGGCGAGGACCTGCCGGGGATGAGCGGCGGCGATGGCGGTGGCGAAGAGTTCGCGGAGCAGGGTTTGCGGATCGTGTGGCATGGCAGGCTCCAGATGGGGGTCGGATCGGTTCTGTTGGGACTCCGCCGCCGGCGCAGGGTTGCATCGGGGCGGGCTCGGGCCGATTGCACTGCCCAGGGCTCGCGCCGGCAAGCACTGGGCGGTGGAATCGACCCACCCGGCCGGCGGGCCGTGACTCCGCCGGCCGGGAGGTCGAAAGGGGTACCACGCAGGCAGCGGGCTGCCTGTTGCCTGCGCCCGAAGGCGCAGGCGGGGAGAGGGTAGAAAGAGCCGCGAGCTCGTCCGGAACCTCGCGAGCCCGGCCCGCCCGGGCACCCGGCTTGTGGCCAGGAGCGGTCGGTTGCGCGCCGGGAGTGCCGGGCCTGCGCGAGGTCTGCCGGACGGGGCGGCCTTACTCCTGACGGATCGAGAAGTTGGCCATGTGTTCCAGTCCCTTGATCAGCGCCGAGTGGTCCCAGCCGCTGCCGCCCAGGGCCGCGCAGGTGCTGAACACCTGCTGGGCGATGGCGGTGTTGGGCAGGTTGAGGCCCAGCTCGCGGGCGCCGGAGAGCGCCAGGTTGAGGTCCTTCTGGTGCAGGGAGATGCGGAAGCCCGGATCGAAGGTGCCCTTGATCATGCGCTCGCCATGCACCTCGAGGATCTTCGAGCTGGCGAAGCCGCCCATCAGCGCCTCGCGCACCTTGGCCGGGTCGGCGCCGTTGCGGGCGGCGAACAGCAGGGCTTCGGCGACCGCCTGGATGTTCAGGGCAACGATGATCTGGTTGGCCACCTTGGCGGTCTGGCCATCGCCGTTGCCGCCGACCCGGGTAATGTTCTTGCCCATCGCCTGGAACAGCGGCAGAGCGCGCTCGAAGGCGTTCGGGCAGCCGCCGACCATGATCGACAGGGTGGCTGCCTTGGCGCCCACCTCGCCGCCGGATACCGGGGCGTCCAGGTAGGCGGCGCCGGTGGCCTTGATCTTCTCGGCGAACACCTTGGTGGCGGACGGGGAGATGGAGCTCATGTCGATCACCACCTTGCCGGCGCCGACGCCTTCGGCCACGCCGTTCTCGCGGAACAGCACGTCCTCCACCTGCGGGGTGTCCGGGACCATGATGATGATGAACTCGGCTTCCTGGGCGACTTCCCGAGGGTTGGCCAGGGCGATGGCGCCGGCTTCGAGCAGCTCAGCCGGGGCCGGGTCGTAGTGCTCGGAGAGGAACAGGGTGTGGCCGGCCTTCTGTAGGTTCTGGGCCATGGGCTTGCCCATGATGCCGGTGCCGATGAATCCGATTTTTGCCATGGGAGCGGTCTCCTGGTGTCGTGGTATAGGGCCGGGCCGCGGATGCCGGGGGCCCGCAGCCCGGACCCCTCTCCTGGGGGGGGAAGGAGAGGGGCGACTTCAGATTGCGTTGTGGGTCTTCAGCCAGCCGAGGCCGGCTTCGGTGGTGGTTAGCGGCTTGTATTCGCAGCCGACCCAGCCGGCGTAGCCGATGCGGTCCAGGTGCTCGAACAGGAAGCGGTAGTTGATCTCGCCGGTGCCCGGCTCGTGGCGGCCGGGGTTGTCGGCCAGCTGTACGTGGCGGATGACCGCGAGGTTGTCCTCCAGGGTGCGCGCCAGGTCACCTTCCATGATCTGCATGTGATAGATGTCGTACTGCAGCTGCAGGTTGGCGCTGCCCACCGCGGCGCGCAGTTCCAGGGCCTGTGCGGTGTTGTTCAGGTAGAAGCCGGGGATGTCGCGGGTATTGATCATTTCCATGACCAGGGTGATCCCGGCAGCCTCGAGCCGGTCGGCGGCGTACCTGAGGTTGTCGACGAAGGTCTGCCGAACGCTGGCGCAGTCATGGCCCTGCGGGCGGATGCCGGCCAGACAGTTGACCTGGGTGTTGCCCAGCACCCGGGCGTAGGCGATGGCCTGCTCGACGCCCTGGCGGAACTCCTCGACGCGCTCCGGGTGGCAGGCGATGCCACGCTCGCCGGCGGCCCAGTCGCCGGCCGGCAGGTTGAACAGCACCTGGGTCAGGCCGTTGGCGTCCAGGCGGGCTTTGAGCTCCTCGGCCGGGTAGTCGTAGGGGAACAGGTACTCGACGCCGCTGAAGCCGGCCTGGGCGGCGGCGGCGAAGCGCTCCAGGAAGTCCACCTCGGTGAACAGCATGGACAGGTTGGCGCAGAAACGGGGCATGGTTGGCTCCTTCGATGTGGCATCCCGGCCCGGCGGCATGCACCGGGCGGTTGAGCGGTAAGCGGTTGGCCTCTCCCCTGGCTCTTTCCCAGGGGGGGGGAGGGGTCAGTCCAGCAGGGCGATCGCGGTCGGCGCATCGGCGCCAGAGGCGGCCAGCTCCTCGAACTCGTTGATGGCGTTGATCTCGGTGCCCATGGAGATGTTGGTGACCCGCTCTAGGATCACTTCGACCACTACCGGCACGCGGTGCTGCTGCATCAGCTCGCGGGCCTTGGCGAAGGCTCCCTGCAGCTCGTTGGGGTCGAACACGCGGATCGCCTTGCAGCCCAGCCCCTCGATCACCGCCACGTGGTCCACGCCATAGCCGTTGATTTCCGGGGCGTTGACGTTGTCGAAGGACAGCTGCACGCAGTAGTCGATCTCGAAGCCGCGCTGCGCCTGGCGGATCAGGCCGAGGTAGGAGTTGTTCACCAGCACGTGGATGTACGGCAGGTTGAACTGCGCACCTACCGCCAGCTCCTCGATCAGGAACTGGAAGTCGTAGTCGCCGGACAGCGCCACCACCTGGCGGCTCGGGTCGGCCTTGACCACCCCCAGGGCGGCCGGGATGGTCCAGCCCAGCGGACCGGCTTGGCCGCAGTTGATCCAGTGGCGCGGCTTGTAGACGTGGAGGAACTGCGCGCCGGCGATCTGCGACAGGCCGATGGTGCTGACGTAGCAGGTGTCCTTGCCGAAGGCCTCGTTCATCTCTTCGTAGACCCGCTGCGGCTTGACCGGCACGTTGTCGAAGTGGGTCTTGCGCAGCATGCTGCGCTTGCGCTCGCGGCAGGCCTCGACCCAGGCGCTGCGGTCCTTGAGACGGCCGGCGGCCTGCCATTCCCGGGCCACCTCGATGAAGGCGTCCAGGGCCAGGCCGGCGTCCGAGACTATGCCCAGATCCGGGGTGAACACCCGGCCGATCTGGGTCGGCTCTATGTCCACATGGATGAAGGTGCGGCCCTGGGTGTAGACCTCCACCGAGCCGGTGTGGCGGTTGGCCCAGCGGTTGCCGATGCCGAACACCAGGTCGGACTCCAGCAGGGTGGCATTGCCGTAGCGGTGCGAGGTCTGCAGGCCGACCATGCCGGCCATCAGGCGGTGGTCGTCGGGGATGCAGCCCCAGCCCATCAGGGTAGGGATCACCGGCACGCCGACCAGCTCGGCGAACTCCACCAGCTTGGCCGAGGCGTCGGCGTTGATGATGCCGCCGCCGGCGACGATCAGCGGCCGTTCGGCGGCGTTCAGCAGGCTGATGGCCTTCTCCGCCTGGGCCCGGGTGGCGGCCGGCTTGATCAGCGGTAGCGGCTCGTAGGCGTCGATGTCGAACTCGATCTCGGCCATCTGCACGTCGAACGGCAGGTCGATCAGCACCGGCCCGGGGCGGCCGCTGCGCATCTCGTAGAAGGCCTTCTGGAAGGCGTAGGGCACCTGGCCGGGCTCCAGCACAGTGGTCGCCCATTTGGTGACCGGCTTGACGATGCTGGTGATGTCCACCGCCTGGAAGTCTTCCTTGTGCAGGCGGGCGCGCGGCGCCTGGCCGGTGATGCAGAGGATCGGGATGGAGTCGGCGCTGGCCGAGTAGAGGCCGGTGACCATGTCGGTGCCGGCCGGGCCGGAAGTGCCGATGCACACACCTATGTTGCCGGGCTTGGCACGGGTGTAGCCCTCGGCCATGTGCGAGGCGCCCTCGACGTGACGGGCCAGGATGTGGTCGATACCACCGAGTTTCTTGAGGGCGGCATACAGCGGGTTGATCGCCGCGCCGGGAATGCCGAAGGCGGTGTCGATGCCCTCGCGGCGCATCACCAGCACCGCCGCTTCGATTGCTCTCATTCTGGCCATTTTTTGTGCCTCTTTTGTTTTTAGATTGTATACAAAAAGTGCTTGCCGGATTCTATGCATGGCTCGACCGGGCGGTCAACCACTTTTCTGATCAAAGGTCGATAGATGGTTGATGGCCATGAAAAGCACAGCTTGCGTGGGTGTATGGCAAGCTGATGGCAAACATGTATACAAAAATAATTTTTATTGTATGTAAATATTGAATTTTTATGTATCGGATGGATACTGGGAAAATCCCTGTCAGGACGCCATCACGGGCGCACCATCGCCGCCCATGGCGGGGCCTGGGAATCCCCTATCCATTACAAGCAAGAGGCAGAAAGACGATGAGCACCCTGAATCTGGAAACCGCCACCGCCATCGCCCAGCGGGCCCTGGCGACCGGCCGCGAGCGGCGCGCTGCGCCTTTGACCACCGCCGTGCTAGATGTCGGCGGGCATCTGATCGTCCTGCTCCGCGAGGATGGGGCGAGCCTGCTGCGCCCGCAGATCGCCATCGGCAAGGCCTGGGGCGCACTGGCGCTGGGCAAGGGCTCGCGGCTGATCGCCGCCGACGCCCAGCAGCGGCCGGCGTTCATCGGCGCCGCGAACGCCCTGGCCGACGGCCGGCTGGTGCCGGCGCCGGGTGGGGTGCTGATTCGCGATGCGGCCGGGGCGGTGATCGGCGCCGTGGGCATCAGTGGCGACACCTCGGACATCGACGAGCAGTGTGCGGTCAGTGCGGTGGAAGCGCTGGGGTTGCAGGCCGACGCCGGGGTGGCGGCCTGAATGCGAAGGGCGGGGAGGGGGCCGCTTGCCGGCCTTCAGGGGGGGGGGGCGGATCAGGCGCTCTGCACCTGTTCCTCGCTCTCCGGCTCGGCTACCTCGCAGCCTTTGAGTACCAGGCGGATGATGGTCTCGGCGGCGGTCTCGTAGTCGCTGTCGTCCAGCCGTGCCTTGCCGGTCACCACCGAGATCTGCCAGTCGAAGTCGGCGTAGGTCTGGGTCGCCGCCCAGATGCTGAACAGCAGGTGGCGCGGATCGATCCGGGCCATCAGGCCCTGGTCCACCCAGCGCTGAATACAGGCGATGTTGTGGTTGGCCTGGGCGTTGAGCTGTTCGATCTGCTCGGCGGAGAGGTGTGGCGCGCCGTGCATGATCTCGCTGGCGAACACCTTGGAGGCATGGGGCAGCTCGCGGGAGATGCGGATCTTCGAGCGGATGTAGTCGCGCAGGACGTGGTAGGGGTGGCCGTCGCGGTTGAAGGGCGCCGAGGCGGCGAGCAACGGCTCGATGATGCTTTCCAGCACTTCGCGGTAGAGGTTTTCCTTGGACTTGAAGTAGTAGTAGACGTTGGGTTTCGGCAGGCCGGCCTTGGCGGCGATGTCGCTGGTCTTGGTGGCGGCGAAGCCCTTTTCGGCGAATTCCTCGCTGGCCGCGCGCAGGATCAGTTGTTTGTTGCGCTCGCGAATGCTGCTCATAAGCCCCGATGGTTCTCTGTATGGGCCGCCGCTGGGCGGCGAATGGCGGTTGGGCATGGTAGCACCGGGTTCTTCGGACGCTCAACCGCGCGGCCAGACGGCTCTTGCGGGAAAAATTTCCAACAGGATGTATACAAAATTCCCGCTTTCTGTTCTTATGGGCCATCCGTCCATGTCGCCGGAAGTCCCGTTCCGGCGCGTGCTGCGGCAAGACAACAAGATGCAAGACAAGGCTTTGCTCGACCCCTTCGGCCGGCGCATCACCTATCTGCGCCTGTCGGTCACCGACCGCTGCGACTTCCGCTGCACCTACTGCATGAGCGAGGACATGGTCTTCGCCCCACGTGCGCAGATCCTCACCCTCGAAGAGCTCTACAGCGTGGCCGACGCCTTCATCGGCCTGGGCGTGCGGCGCATCCGCATCACCGGCGGCGAGCCGCTGGTACGCCGTAACCTGGTGGACCTGCTGCGCCGTCTCGGCGCCCGCGAGGAGCTGGAGGATCTGTCGATCACTACCAACGGTTCGCAGCTGGCACAGCTGGCCGGCGAGCTGCGCGCCGCCGGTGTCAGCCGTTTGAACGTCAGTCTCGACTCGCTGCGCCGCGAGCGCTTCGCCGCCTTCACCCGCCGCGACCGTCTCGACCAGGTGCTGGCCGGCATCGCTGCGGCGCGCCGTGCCGGCTTTCGGCGCATCAAGCTGAACTGCGTGGTACAGAAGGGGCGCAACGACGACGAGGTGCAGGAGCTGGTGGCCTTTGCGGTGGAGCAGGGCCTGGACATCAGCTTCATCGAGGAGATGCCGCTGGGCAGCATTTCCAGCCACGAGCGCAAGGTGACCCTGTGTACCAGCGAAGAGGTGCGCGCGCGGCTGGCCGAGCGCTTCATGCTGCTGCCGAGCAGCTACCGGACCGGCGGACCGTCGCGCTACTGGCAGGTGGCCGGCAGCGATACCCGGGTCGGCTTCATCTCGCCGCACAGCCGCAACTTCTGCAGCGACTGCAATCGCGTACGGGTCACTGCCGAAGGCAAGCTGGTGCTCTGCCTGGGGCACGAGGGCGCCCTGGACCTCAAGTCGCTGATCCGCCGCCATCCCGGTGACGCCGGGCGGCTGCGCGCAGCGTTGATCGACGCGCTCAGGCTCAAGCCGGAACGCCACCATTTCGAGGCGGACCAGCAGGTGCAGGTGGTGCGCTTCATGAGCATGACCGGCGGCTGAGCGCCACCCGGCCGCCAATCCCGAAATCCTTCCCGCGCTTCGCGAGCCGCCTGGCGTTGCGCGGCGCAAGCCCCCTTTCCGTCTGCGCATCCCAGGAGGAGCCACCATGCCCAAGACTCTGCTCGTAAAGAACGCCGACCTGCTGGTGACCATGGACGGCCAGCGCCGCGAGATCACCCAGGGCGGCCTGTACGTCGAGGACAACCTGATCGTCCAGGTCGGACCCAGCGCCGAGCTGCCGGCCAGCGCCGACGAGGTGCTCGACATGCAGGGCCACATCGTCATCCCCGGGCTGGTCAACACCCACCACCACATGTACCAGAGCCTCACCCGTGCGGTGCCGGCGGCTCAGGACGGCGAGCTGTTCAACTGGCTGACCAGCCTCTACCCGATCTGGGCCGGCCTGACCCCGGAGATGATCGAGGTGTCGACCCAGACGGCGATGGCCGAGCTGATCCTCTCCGGCTGCACCACCACGAGCGACCACCTGTACATCTATCCCAATGGCTGCCGTCTGGACGACAGCATCCACGCCGCACGGGAGATCGGCATGCGCTTTCACGCCGCGCGTGGCAGCATGAGCGTGGGCCGTAGCCAGGGCGGCCTGCCGCCGGATGCGGTGGTGGAGAGGGAGGCGGACATCCTCCGCGAGTCGCAGCGGCTGATCGAGGACTACCACGACGCCTCCCATGCCGCCATGCTGCGCGTGGTGGTGGCGCCCTGTTCGCCGTTCTCGGTGAGCCGCGAGCTGATGCGCGAGGCGGCGGCGCTGGCGCGCCATTACGGGGTGTCGTTGCACACCCATCTGGCCGAGAACCTCAAGGACGTGGCCTACAGCCGCGAGAAGTTCGGCATGACCCCGGCCGAGTACGCCGAGGATCTCGGCTGGGTCGGCCACGATGTCTGGCATGCCCACTGCGTGCAGCTCGACCAGCCCGGCATCGAGCTGTTCGCCCGCACCGGCACCGGTGTGGCGCACTGTCCCTGCTCGAACATGCGCCTGGCCTCGGGGATCGCACCGGTGCGACAGATGCGCGATGCCGGGGTACCGGTAGGCCTGGGGGTAGACGGCTCGGCCTCCAATGACGGGGCGACCATGATCGGCGAGGTGCGCCAGGCCTTGCTGCTGCAACGCGTCGGCTTCGGCCCGGACGCCATGACTGCCCGAGAGGCGCTGGAGATCGCCACCCTGGGCGGCGCCAGGGTGCTCAATCGGGATGACATTGGCGCGCTGGCGCCGGGCATGGCGGCCGACTTCGTGGCCTTCGACCTGCGGCAGATCGCCTTTGCCGGGGCGCTGCACGACCCGCTGGCGGCGCTGGTGTTCTGCGCGCCGACCCAGGTGTCGCACAGCGTTATCAACGGCAGGGTGGTGGTGCGCGACGGTCAGCTGACCAACGTCGATCTGCCCCGGTTGCTGGAGCGCCACAACCGGCTGGCGCGGCAGCTGGTGAGCGGCGCCTAGGGCGCCGCTGGCGGGGAATCAGTTGACGCCGGGGTCGGCGGCCAGGCGGCCGGCGTCGCGCAGCAGGGTCTGCAGGAATTCCTGCTGGAGTTCCGGGTCGTTGCGGGTCAGCTCGATCAGGCTCTGCTCCAGCTCGCTGGCTTCTTCCTCCAGGCCCAGCTCGGCCAGGCGCTTGACCCGGTGCACCCACTGCTCCACGTCGTCGTCTTCCAGATCCTCGTAGATCAGGTCGTGGGCCTCGCGCAGCTTGCCGCGCAGGGTCCGGCTGACCGCCAGGGTGGCCTCGGCACGGACGTTGTCCTGCGGGTCCTCGACGCTCAGCTGGAGGGTGCCGATGCGCCCGACGTCCTGGTCGGCGAAGGGGCTGTCGAGCAGGTTTAGGCGCAGGATGCCGTTGTGATCGGTGCTCAGCTCGTGGGTTTCCTTGCCGGCCTTGACCAGCACCGGGCGTTCGGCCCAGGGCAGACTGGTGTGCTCGGTGCGCTGGTCCAGCTGCTTTTCCTCGATCCGTGCCAGGTTCTGCTGGGAGCGGCCGTTGGACTGTACGTTCATGAAGGGGTTGAGGCCGTCGATGCCGTAGCCGAACCAGCCGTGGGTGACGCTGTCCGGCAGGTTGCCGAGGGCTACGATGTTGACCAGGTTGGCGGCGACGCCGGCGACTATCGCCACCGCGCCCAGGGGGATCTCGTAGAGCTCGCGCCAGGGCTGGTAGGGAGTGTAGCGGTCGTAGCGGCGGGTCACCTCGTACTCGGTGACCTCGAAGGTCTTCTGGTCGATGACCCGGATGCGCCGCTGCGGCAGCTCCAGAATGCGGGGTTCGCCGGTCTCGATCACCAGATGGTGGTCGAGCAGCTTGCGCTCGACACGCTCCTCGTGCTCGCTGCGTTGCGGCAAGTGGTTGGCGCAGGCGCTGAGCAGCAGGGCGCCGCACAGGGCGGCGCCGAGGCGAAGGGGACTGGGTGCGAACATGATGGCTCGTGGATCAGCGCGCGACGCGGCCCTGGATGAACGACAGGATCTCGGCGAGGGGGACGAGCTGCGGCTCGGTCTCGCGCCGGCTCTTGTACTCGACGTTACCGTCGGCCAGGCCGCGATCGCTGACCACGATGCGGTGCGGGATGCCGATCAGCTCCATGTCGGCGAACTTGATGCCGGGGCTGGTCTTCTTGTCACGGTCGTCCAGCAGGACCTCGAAGCCGGCGGCGGTGAGGTCCGCGTAGAGCTTGTCGGTGGTGGCGCGGACTTCCTCGTTCTCGTAGCGCAGCGGCACCAGGGCGATCTGGAAGGGCGCCAGCACGTCGTTCCAGATGATGCCGCGTTCGTCGTGGTTCTGCTCGATGGCGGCGGCCACCACGCGGGAGACGCCGATGCCGTAGCAGCCCATGGTTAGCACCGTCGGCTTGCCGTTTTCATCCATCACCGTGCAGTTCATCGCTTGGCTGTACTTGGTACCGAGCTGGAAGATGTGGCCCACCTCGATGCCGCGGCGGATCACTAGGGTGCCCTTGCCGTCCGGGCTCGGGTCGCCGGCCACCACGTTGCGCAGGTCGGCGACTTCCGGCAGCGGCAGGTCGCGTTCCCAGTTGACGCCCAGGTAGTGCTTGTCGTCGATGTTGGCACCGGCGGCGAAGTCGCTCATCAGCGCCACCGAGCGGTCGATGATGCAGGGGATCGGCAGGTTCACCGGGCCCAGGGAGCCGGGCCCGGCGCCGATGGCGGCGCGGATCTCGGCTTCCGAGGCGAACACCAGGGGGCTGGCGACCTTCTCGTGGTTGGCTGCCTTGATCTCGTTCAGCTCGTGGTCGCCGCGGACGATCAGGGCGACCAGGGTGCCTGGCTCGGCACCATGCACCACCAGAGTCTTGATGGTCTTCTCGATGGGCAGGTTGAAGCCTTCCACCAGGTCGGCGATGGTCTTCACGTTGGGGGTGTCGACCAGGCGCATCTCTTCGCTGGCGGCGGCGCGTTCCTTCTCCCGCGGGATGGCCTCGGCCTTCTCGATGTTGGCGGCGTAGTCGGAGCTGTCGCTGAATACGATGGCGTCCTCGCCGGACTCGGCCAGGACGTGGAACTCGTGGGAACCTGTGCCGCCGATGGAGCCGGTGTCGGCCTGCACGGGGCGGAAGTCGAGGCCCAGGCGAGTGAACACGTTGCAGTATGCCTGGTGCATACGGTCGTAGGTTTCCTGCAGGGAGGCCTGGCTCAGATGGAAGGAGTAGGCGTCCTTCATGATGAACTCGCGTCCGCGCATCAGGCCGAAGCGCGGGCGGATCTCGTCACGGAACTTGGTCTGGATCTGGTACAGATTGATGGGCAGCTGTTTGTAGCTGGACAGCTCGTTGCGCATCAGGTCGGTGATGACTTCCTCGTGGGTCGGGCCGACGCAGAAGTCGCGGTCGTGGCGGTCCTTCACGCGCAGCAGCTCGGGGCCGTACTGCTCCCAGCGGCCGGACTCCTGCCACAGCTCGGCGGGCTGGATGGCCGGCATCAGCACCTCGATGGCGCCGGCGGCGTTCATTTCCTCGCGGACCACCCGTTCCACCTTGCGCAGCACCCGCAGACCCATGGGCAGCCAGGTGTAGAGGCCCGAGGCCAGCTTGCGGATCATCCCGGCCCGCAGCATCAGTTTGTGGCTGATGACCACGGCATCGGCAGGGGTTTCTTTCAGGGTGGAGAGCAGAAACTGACTGGTACGCATGGTTGACCGCTGTATCTCGGTGACGAAAAGGGAAGGAAGCTGGCCGGCATTGTACGGGGACTGTCCAGTGGCGTACAGGCGCGGGCTCGCTCAGCCGTCTAGGGGCAATAAGAAAAGCCCGGCATTTGCCGGGCTTTTCCACGTGTCGAGCGGAGAGCTGGAAGTTACAGGATTTCCAGCGGGTACTCGATGAACAGGCGCCACTCGTTCAGGTCGGTGCCGAAACGGTTGTCGGTACGATAGATCGAGTTGCGTGCCTTGAAGGACAGGTCCTTGGCCGGGCCGCTCTGGATGGTGTACTTGACCTGGTTGAAGAACTCACGCTCCTTGGCGTCGCTGTCGTTCGGCACCTTGATGTCGTAGCCGTAGACATAAGCGGTCTTCCAGCTCAGCCCCGGAATGCCGTAGCCACCGAAGTCCAGCTCGTAGCTGGCCTGAACGGATTTCTCGTCAGCGTTGTTGAAGTCCGAGTAGTAGGAGTTGGCTACCCAGATCGCGCTGCCGCCGTCGCCCATGTCGTAGGCATAGCCCACGTCGCCGCTGTTCTGCTGGTAGGCCAGGATGAAGGCGTGCGGGCCGGTGCTGTACTTGCCGGCCAGGCTCCAGATGGTGTTGTCGTCACCTTCAAGGCCGTTTTCGAAGAAGGCATTGGCAGTGGTGTCTTCGTCGTACTTGGTTTTGTAGATGTTGAAGTCGAAGTTCAGGGCGCGATCTTCGCCCAGCGGGATGTTGTAGTTGATGTTGGCGTACTTCTTCTTGTAGACGTCTTCGACGTCGGAGAAGTACAGAGCGATGCTCAGATCGTCGGTGATCTGGTAGCTGCCGCCGTAGACATTGATGCTTTTCAGGTCGCCTTCGTCGCTTGCCGGAGACCACATCGGGCTGTCCTGAGTGAAGCGGCCGACGTTCAGTTCAAGCCCTTCGATCTCGCTGCTGGTCAGCAGGGTGCCCGTGAAGGACTGCGGCAACAGGCGGGAATCGTCATAGGCCAGAACCGGCAGTTCCGGCATCTGGTGGCCGTACTTCAGCACGGTGTTGGAGGCGCGGGCTTTCACCGCGGCACCGGCTTGGGACCACTCGTCTTTCGGGGGGAGTACGCCTTTGCTGTTCGGCGTGCCTTCGGTGTTCAGCATGCCGCCCAGGTTATGGTCGCCTGCAGTGCCGGCACCGCCATCCAGTTTCACGCCCAGCAGGCCGAAGGCATCAATGCCGAAGCCGACGGTACCCTGGGTGAAACCGGACTCGAAAGTGCCGATGAAGCCCTGAGCCCAGACCTTCTGGTCGGCTGTGCCCTTGTTGTAGTCGCGGTTCCAGTAGGTGTTACGCAGCAGCAGGTTGGCGCTAGCGTCTTCCACGAACCCCTTGGACTCGGACTGCGCGCTGGCGAAGGCGAGTTGGGTGCTGCCAGCGGCGACGGCTGCAGCGATTAGGCTCCACTTCATCACTTGCATGGTGATTGCTCCTTTGGTTTAGAAGAGTTGTGCTGCCCATCTAGTTGTTGTTCGGGCGGCTCTGCGCGGGCTAACGTATAGCACGTCAGCAATAATCGCGATAGTTGTTGTTTCCTGGTTGCGAGTTTTGCCCGGAGTTGTCGCAAAAATGGATGGGCTCCGTCGCAATTTCATACTTTTCCGAATTCGCGTTGTCCCCGTGGTCTCGCTTTTCCTCGGCTTTTCAACATCTAAGCTGCTGTAAGCACAGGTTGGAGGACGGATCTTTCATTACCGCAGGCCCGAACTTTTCGCGGCTAGATGAGATTGATTGTCAAATCCGGATTTTCGTCCTTGCGCGCCTGAGCTTTCAGCGTTCGGCCCCTTGCTCAAGCAAAAGACGTGCACAAATCGTTCCTCCCGGTATTTTTCGCCCGTTTTTTACCCGCGATCTCCAGGTTCGTCCATATGGGAGGCGCCGGAAAGTGCGTGGGTGCACGGATTGCAGGCCGGATTTTTCCGGAGCGCCCTTTTTTGGTGCGCGTTTTTCCGGGTGCTCGGCCGACGGCTCACGGTTATCCTGATGCAACGTGACCGGCGGTGCTGACGCCCGCGCCGATCCATTGTCTATCAGGAGGGAGTTCGATGTTCGTTCTTGATTCGCGACTTGCGCAGGACACCCTGCCGGTGGGTGACTTTCCGCTGTGCCGGCTGCTGCTGATGAACGAGGCGCGTTATCCCTGGTTCATCCTGGTGCCGCGTCGTGAGGAGGTCAGCGAGATCTTCCAGCTGGATCTCGCCGATCAGCGCCAGCTGTGGCAGGAAACCGCCTTCCTGGCCGAGACGCTCAAGGACACCTTCGGGGCGGACAAGATGAACATCGCCACGCTGGGCAACGTGGTCAGCCAGCTGCACATGCACGTCATCGTGCGGCGGCGCAGCGATGCGGCCTGGCCGGCTCCGGTGTGGGGCAAGTACCCGCCCGAGCCTTACAGTGCTGAGCAGATCGCCGAGATCCGCTCCAGGCTGCGTCTGGTGCTGACCGAGGATTTCCATTTCATCGAGGAGGCAGGCCGTGAATCTTGAAGATCGGGTGACCGAACTGGAGAGCCGCCTGGCGTTTCAGGATGACACCATCCAGGCCCTGAACGATGTGCTGGTGGAGCAGCAGAAGCTGCTGGAGCGCCTGCAGGTGCAGCTCACCGCCCTGGCCAAGCGCCAAGAGGAAATGGGCTGGCTCGACGGGCCTCAGGACGAGGCGCCGCCGCCCCATTACTGACGTGGATGAGCGCTTTTTGCCGGGCAAGAAAAAGGCGGCGGGGATGAACCCGCCGCCTTTTGCATTTCCGTCCGGTGCGATCAGCGCCGTGCGGCGAGGGGCACCACGTCCTCGGCCTGCAGGCCCTTGTCGCGCTGCATCACCGAGAACTCCACGCGCTGGCCCTCCAGCAGGATGCGGTGGCCTTCGCCACGGATGGCACGGAAGTGCACGAAGATGTCGTCGCCCGAGTCACGGGAGATGAAGCCGAAACCCTTGGAGGTGTTGAACCACTTCACGGTGCCGGTCTCGCGCTCGCCGATCGGCTGTTCGCTGGCGCCGGTGCGGCGCTGCAGGCGCAGGTTGGCGGCAAGGTGCAGCACTACGGCGAGCACCACGGTGAGCAGGGTGAGCAGCACGGCCGGCTGGCCGCCGATCACCGGCAGCGGGGCGAGCAGAATCAGGCCCTGCAGCAGGGCGGCGAACACCAGCATGGCGGACACCAGGCCCTGCAGCTGGTGACGGGCACCGGCATGCCGGACCGGCAGCAGGGGCGCCAGGAGCAGGTTGAGCAGGCCGATCAGTGCCAGGTAGAGCGCATCGGGTTGTTGCAGGTAGGGTAGGGATTCGGCGTGCAGACTGGGGACAAAGGACAGCAACAGGGCCGTAACGCCCGTCAGCAGGTGGACGATTTTCAACATGGGGTATGAACTCGCTTGAAAGATGCATTGCGGTAGTAAGAGCGAGCGTGACGCTGGCGCCTGTGAACAAGAGGGCGTGCGCGGACTGCGCGGCGTCAGGCCCGGCACCGTAGGGCGAACAGCAGCCGTGCGGCACCGGGCTATTTAACCGCAAAGCGTAAGGCTACTCAAATCAAGCGCTTAGAGCCTGTTCGCGGTTCCCTGAAGTGGTGGTGCGGTCTTTCCGGCTACCTGGGGAAAGGTTTCCGGAAGGACCGCGACAGCGGCAGATGGAATCAGAGCCTGAGCTTGCCGATGGCGGTGCGCAGTTCCTCGGCCAGCTTGACCAGCTCGGCGCTGGTGGAGGCGGATTCCAGGGTCTGCTGCACGGTCTGCTCGGTGACGTCGCGGATGCCCACCACCGAGCGGGTCATCTCCTCGGCCACCTGGCTCTGCTGCTCGGCGGCCACGGCGATCTGCACGTTGCTCTGGCGCATCGCCGAGACCGCCTGGGCGATGGTCGCCAGCGCCTCGCCGACCGCATTGGCCTCCTGCACGCACTGGTCGGCCTTCAGCGAGCTCTCCTGCATGAACTCCACCGCATCGCGGGTGCCGGACTGCAGCTTGCCGATCACCTGGGTGATCTCGTCGGTGGAGGTCTGCACGCGCTTGGCGAGGTTGCGTACCTCGTCGGCCACTACCGCGAAGCCACGGCCCATCTCGCCGGCTCGGGCGGCCTCGATGGCCGCGTTGAGGGCCAGCAGGTTGGTCTGCTCGGCGATGCCGTGGATCACCTCGACCATGCTGCCGATCATCCGGCTGTCCTCGGCCAACTGCTGGATCATCTCGGCGGTCTGCTGAACGCCGGTGGACAGCCCGGCGATGGCGTTGCCGGCGCGCTGCGCCACGTCCACGCCGACGCCGCACAGGCGCTCGGCCTCGGTGGATTGGTCGCGGGTGTCGGCGGCGTGCTGGGCGATGTGGTGCACGGTGGCGGACATCTCGTTGATCGCCGTGGCGGTCTGGTCGGTCTCGCTCTGCTGGCCGAGCATGCCGCCACGCACCTGGTCCATGCCGGCGGCCAGGCGCTTGGCGCCTTCGTCGAGATGGGCGGCGGCCTGGGCGACGATGCCGACGATCCGCTGGTAGCCGGTCTGCATGGCGTTGAAGGCGCCGGCCATCTGGCCCACCTCGTCCTGGCTGCTGACTCGGGCGCGGGCCGACAGGTCGCCGCTGCGTTCGGCGTGCAGCATGGTGTCCTTGAGGTGGTTGAGGTTGGTGAGGATGAAGCGGATCAGCAGCTGCGAGGCGGCCAGCAGGGCCAGCATCAGCACGAATACGGCCAGCGCGTAGGCGCCGGCGCGCTCCTGGAATATCTCCCAGAGGCTCGGGGCGTGGGCCAGCACGGCGACTTTCTGGCCGGCAGCGGTGTCGCCCACCCAGGCGCCGACCAGCGGCCGCGCGCCCCACACCCGCTCGTTCTCCAGCTCCACCCAGCCGCGGGCGCGGACGAGGGCAGCGGCCTGGCTGGCCGGCAGGGCCGGGCGGCCGACGGACAGGTTCAGTACATCCGCCTGCGCCGGCAGGGTTGCCTGGTTCCAGGAGGCCAGCAGCTCTGCGTGTGCTCTGGCGGCCGCGCGGGCATCCTCGATGCGCCCGTCCTGCTCCAGCAGCATGGCATAGAGCACGAGCAGCAGGGTGGTGGTGAAGGCCACCAGGTTGACGGCCCAGAACTTGTACTTGAGGGAAAGATTGCGGATCCAGGTGCCCATAACGCTGATGTGTACTCTCGGTAATGGCAGCAGGCCATATTCTGCCGCGACGATGAGGCGGCCCGTTGATCAGTATCAACCGTGCCGCGAGCTCTGCCTTCTATAGCGGTCGCGACGCCAGGATCTTTAATGTGATTTTCGCCGATCTGCGGCTGCTGCGGCGCTCTGGCGTCCCATCGCCGGGCCGAATCTGCGACAATCGCCCCCCTTTTTTCGTCCAGCCGCATGCGCAATGACCGATATCGACGCCCTGTTGAAGAACCTCGACCGCGCCCTGATCGCCGATCGCCATCGCCTGCGCCGCCAGCTCCACGAGCTGCGCAAGCAGCCCGACGAGGCGCGCCTGGGGCAATGGCTGGAACGTTTCCAGGCGTCCTGCGCCAAGGTCGAGGCGCGCCGCCAGAGCGTCCCGGCGATCCGTTACGACGAGGCCCTGCCGATCGCCGCCAAGCGCGACGAGATCAAGGCGGCGCTGGAGAAGCATCAGGTGGTGGTGGTGGCCGGCGAGACCGGTTCGGGCAAGACCACCCAGTTGCCGAAGATCTGCCTGGAGCTGGGCCGCGGCCGTCACGGCATGATCGGCCACACTCAGCCGCGCCGGCTGGCGGCGCGCAGCGTGGCCACGCGGGTCGCCGAGGAGCTGGGTTCGCCGCTCGGCGAACTGGTCGGCTACCAGGTGCGCTTCGAGGACCAGAGCCACGACGGCACCCTGATCAAACTGATGACCGACGGCATCCTGCTCGCCGAGACCCAGCACGACCGCTTCCTCGAGCGCTACGACACCATCATCGTCGACGAGGCCCACGAGCGCAGCCTGAACATCGATTTCCTGCTCGGCTACCTGAAGACCCTGCTGCCGCGCCGCCCCGACCTCAAGCTGATCATCACCTCGGCGACCATCGACCTGGAGCGCTTTTCCAAGCATTTCGACGATGCGCCCATCGTCGAGGTGTCCGGACGCACCTACCCGGTGGAGGTCTGGTACCGGCCGCTGGCCGCCGAGCTGGACGAGAACGGCGAGCCGCTGATGGACGACCTGAGCGTCGACCAGGGCATCCTCGCCGCGCTGGAGGAGATCGCTGCCCACGAGCGCGCCGAGGGCAAGCGCCCCGGCGACGTGCTGGTGTTCCTCCCCGGCGAGCGGGAGATCCGTGACTGCGCCGAGGTGCTGCGCAAGGCCAACCTGCGCCACACCGAGGTGCTGCCGCTGTATGCCCGGCTGACCCCGGCCGAGCAGCAGAAGATCTTCCAGCCCATGCCTGGGCGCAAGATCGTCCTTGCCACCAACGTCGCCGAGACCTCGCTGACCGTGCCGGGCATCCGCTACGTGATCGACTCTGGTACCGCGCGCATCAGCCGCTACAGCTACCGCGCCAAGGTCCAGCGCCTGCCTATCGAGGCCATCTCCCAGGCCAGCGCCAACCAGCGCAAGGGTCGCTGCGGGCGCGTCGAGCCGGGCATCTGCATCCGCCTGTACAGCGAGGAGGACTTCCTCGGCCGCCCGCAGTTCACCGATCCGGAGATCCTGCGTACCAACCTGGCGGCGGTGATCCTGCAGATGCTCCACCTGCGTCTCGGCAGCATCCAGGAGTTCCCCTTCATCGAGCCGCCGGACGGCAAGGCGATCAGCGACGGCTTCAACCTCCTGCAGGAGCTCTCCGCGGTCAATCGCGAGGGCCAGCTCACCCCGCTGGGCCGCCAGCTGGCGCGTCTGCCCATCGACCCGCGGCTCGGCCGGATGATCCTCGAAGGCGCCAAGCTGGGCAGTCTGGAGGAGGTGTTGATCGTCGCCAGCGCGCTGTCCGTGCAGGACCCGCGAGAGCGCCCGCTGGAGCGCCAGCAGGCCGCCGACCAGGCCCACGCGCAGTGGAAGGACCCGGACTCCGACTTCGCCGCGCTGATCAACCTCTGGCACGGCTTCGAGGCGCAGCGTCAGGCCCTGGGGTCCAACGCCCTGCGCAGCTGGTGCCGAAAGAACTTCCTCAACTACCTGCGCCTGCGCGAGTGGCGCGACGCCCACCGCCAACTGGTGCTGATCGCCCGTGAACTCAAACTGGGCGGCGAGCCTCGCGCCGGGCAGGGCGACAAGACCGCCCCGGCGCCCGCCGGCAAGAAGGCCGCGCCGCCGGCACCGACTACGGATGGCCGGGTCAACGCCATCGCCCGCCAGCAGGCCGAGGCCGGCGAGGCGGCGCAGCGCGCGCGCAACTACGCCGCGGTGCACAAGGCGATCCTTGCCGGCCTGCTCAGCCAGATCGGCCAGAAGAGCGAGGAGGGCGACTATCTGGGCGCCCGCCAGCGGCGCTTCTGGATCCACCCGGGCTCGAGCATCGGCCGCAAGAAGCCCAACTGGGTGATGGCCGCCGAACTGGTGGAGACCACCAAGCTGTTCGCCCGCATGGTGGCGAGGATCGAGCCGGACTGGCTGGAACCCCTGGCCGGCCATCTGGTGAAGAAGAACTACCTGGAGCCGCACTGGGAGAAGAAGCGCGGTCAGGTGGTGGCCTACGAGCAGGTTAGCCTCTACGGGCTGATCATCGTCGGCCGCCGCGCCGTGCACTACGGCCCCCACGACCCGGTCGTCGCCCGCGAGCTGTTCATCCGCGAGGGCCTGGTGCGCGGCGAGATCAACAGTCGCGCGCGCTGCCTGGTCGCCAACCGTCAGCTGCTGGAGCGCCTCGACGAGCTGGAGGCCAAGGCGCGCCGCCGCGACATTCTCGCCGACGAGGAAACCCTGTTCGCCTTCTACGACGCACGCCTGCCGGCGGACATCTACCAGACCGCGACCTTCGAGAATTGGTACAAGCGCGAGACTGCGAAGGATCCGCAGCTGCTGATCATGCGCGAGGAGGACGTGCTGGCCCGCGAGGCCCGCGAGGTCACCGCCGCCCAGTATCCGGACAGCCTGGTCCTCGGCGAGCTGCAGCTGCCGTTGTCCTACCACTTCGAACCGAACCACCCGCGCGATGGGGTCACCCTGCGGGTACCGGCCCCCCTGCTGCCGCAGCTGCCAGTGGAGCGTCTGCAGTGGCTGGTGCCCGGGCTGATCGAGGCTAAGTGCGTGGCCCTGGTGCGCAACCTGCCCAAGGCGATCCGCAAGAACTTCGTGCCGGTGCCCGACTTCGTCGCCGCCGCCCTCGAGAGGATTCCCTTCGGCGAGGGCCGCCTCAGCGAGGCGCTGGGTCGCGAGCTGCTGCGCATGACCGGGGTGCGGGTGCCCGAGGAGGCCTGGGCCGAGGCGGAAGCCGAACTGGACGAGCATCTGCGGATGAACATCGAGGTGGTGGACGCCCGCGGCAAGTTCCTCGGCGAAGGCCGCGACCTGGCCGAGCTGACCGCGCGCTTCGCCGAGGCCAGCCAGGCGGCCCTGGCCATTCCCCAGCAGGCCGGGGAGCAGCAGCCGGTGGCCGCCCGGGACTTCGCCCAGGTGGCGGAAAAGGCCCAGCAAAAGATCGCCGGGCTGTCCATGACGGTGTTCCCGGCCCTGGTGGAGGAGGGCGGGGTGGTCAAGGAAGGCCGTTTCCCGACCCAGGCCGAGGCCGACTTCCAGCACCGCCGCGCCCTGCAGCGCCTGCTCCTGCAACAGCTCGCCGAGCAGGCCAAGTACCTGCGCGGCAAGCTGCCGGGGCTCACCGAGCTGGGCCTGCTGTACCGTGACATGGGGCGTGTCGAGGCCCTGGTGGAAGACATACTGCTGGCCAGCCTGGATGCCTGCATCCTCGAGGGAGAGAAGACGCTGCCCCGCGATGGCGCCGCCCTGGCCAGCCTGGCCGAGCGCAAGCGCGGCGACTGGGCCGCCCATGCCGAGCGCCTGGCGCGTCTGGTGCTGGAGATCCTCAAGCACTGGCATGCCTTGCAGAAGCGCTTCAAGGGACGCATCGACCTGGCCCAGGCGGTGGCGCTCAACGACATCAAGGCGCAGCTGGGCAACCTCGTCTACCCGGGGTTCGTGCGCGAGACGCCGGCACAATGGCTGAAGGAATACCCGCGCTACCTGAAGGCCATCGAGCAGCGCCTCGACAAGGTCGGCGCCCAGCTGCAGCGTGACCGGGTATGGAGCGGCGAACTGGCCGGCTACTGGGAGCAGTACCAGGCGCGCCTGAAGAAGCACCAGCAGGAGGGCAAGCGCGACCCCAACCTGACCCTCTACCGCTGGATGCTGGAGGAATACCGGGTGTCGTTGTTCGCCCAGCAGCTGGGCACTCGCCTGCCGGTTTCCGACAAGCGCCTGGCCAAGCAGTGGGCCCTGGTGGAGCCCTGAATCCCCTTAGGTTCTTCGTCAGCAGTCGAGGATAGGCATGTTCGAAATCCAACCCATGAGCCCCGAGCGCTACCGTGAGCAGACCCGGCGCATCGCCCTGCTGGTCACCGCCATCTTCCTGGTTCTCGGCATGCTCTGCGCCACCTGCGCCGTGCAGCTGTTCGGCACCCCGGGCGGCGACAACCTGCTCTGGAACCTGGGGGGAGTGCTGGTAGGCCTGGCGCTCACCGTGGCGGTGGTGCGCATCAGCCTCTGGTCACAGCCGTGGATGGCCCCGGCGGTCTACGGTTGGCGCCTCAAGCGCAGCCTGATGCGCGTCACCAACCAGATGCACCAGGTCAAGGCCGGGGTGGCCGCCGGCGATGCCGAGGCCATGAAGCTGTTGCGCTTCTATCATCTGGGGCTGACCCAGATGCACCAGCTGGACGGCAACCTCTCCGAGCTGAGCCAACTGGTCCGGGAGATCGATGGCCACCGCGAGGCCATGGAGGCCCGCGGCCTGGATCCCGAGCAGAAGCGCCTGGATCCGGCCTGGCTGGAGGCCGTCAAGCGCTTCAAGTAGCCTGCGCGGTGGCGCTTCAGTCGCGCTTGGGAATGTTCAGGCCGCGCTGCACCGCGGGGCGCGCTAGGAAGGCTTCGAGCACTCGCCGCACGTTGGCGAAGCGTTCGAAGCCCACCAACTCGCCGGCCTCGTAGAAGCCCACCAGGTTGCGCACCCAGGGAAAGGTGGCGATGTCGGCGATGCTGTAGTCATCGCCCATGATCCACCGCCGGCCTTCCAGGTGGCGGTCGAGCACCCCGAGCAGGCGTGCGGACTCCTGGACGTAGCGGTCGCGAGGGCGCTTGTCCTCGTAGTCGCGGCCGGCGAACTTGTGGAAGAAGCCGAGCTGGCCGAACATCGGGCCGATGCCGCCCATCTGGAACATCAGCCACTGCAGGGTCTGAAAGCGAGTCGCCGGCTCCCTGGCCAGCAACTGCCCGGTCTTCTCCGCCAGGTAGATGAGGATGGCGCCGGACTCGAACAGCGCCAGCGGCTGGCCGTTCGGGCCGTTGGGGTCGAGGATCGCCGGGATCTTGTTGTTCGGATTCAGGGACAGGAACTCCGGCGACAGCTGCTCGTTGCGCTCGAAGCTGACCAGGTGGGCCTCGTAGGGCAGGCCGGTTTCCTCGAGCATGATGGACACCTTGACCCCGTTGGGGGTGGGCAGAGAATACAGCTGCAGGCGCTCGGGGTGGGTGGCGGGCCATTTGCGGGTGATGGGGAAGGCGGACAGATCCGGCATGTGAACTCCCGAAGACGGACGGACGAAGCGCACAAGATAGCGGGCCACGCCCGTCGCCGGCCAGCCCGGCCATGCCTCGGTGCCCTGCAGTGACGTCCATGCGTCCATGGCCGGTGCCGGCGCGGCGCTCCTACGCTCGTAGCGTTTTCCCCGCGACCGGAAGCCGGTATGGTTGGCACTTTCGAACCCTGGTACGGAAGACCTCCCATGAGCCTGTACGGCGAATACGATCCGCAGAACATCTTTGCCCAGATCATTCGGGGCGACGCGCCCTGCTACAAGCTGTACGAGGACGACGACGTGCTCGCCTTCCTCGACCTGTTCCCGCAGTCCCGCGGCCACACCCTGGTGATCCCCAAGAAGGCCCAGGCCCGTAACCTGCTGGAAATCGACGCTGACAGCCTGAGCAAGATGATCCTCACGGTGCAGAAGCTGACCCGGGTGCTGGTGGACGAGCTGCAGCCGGACGGCGTGCAGGTGGCGCAGTTCAACGGCGCCCCGGCCGGGCAGACGGTGTTCCACATCCACATGCACATCATTCCCCGCTACGCCGGCGAGGGACTGGGCATCCATGCCGCCGGCAAGGCCGAGGCGGCCGAGCTGGAGGCCCTCCAGGCGCGCATTGTGGCGCGGCTGAACGGCTGATCCGCCGCCGCTGCGAAGAGGGCGTTCCGGGTGGCCGGCACGCCCTTTTTCATGCCCTGCGAACAGGAAACTTCCTTGGAATCAGGGTCTTGCTAAGCCTGTTGGAGACTTCTTATAGTCCGCCGGCATTTCATGGCCCATCTTTGCCGTGTGCGCGGATGGCGAGATGGGTTTTTCATCGGGATGGTGAGAGACCATGATCGAGATAAGAAATCTGACCAAGCGATTCGCTCAGCACACCGCGGTGGACAATCTGTCCTTCCGGGTCCAGGCAGGGGAGGTGCTGGGCTTCCTCGGCCCGAACGGCGCCGGCAAGTCCACCACCATGAAAATGCTCACCGGATTCCTCGCTCCCACCTCGGGAACCGCCAGCATCCTCGGCTTCGACATCCAGACCCAGACGCTCGAGGCGCAGCGGCAGATCGGCTATCTGCCGGAGGGCGCGCCCTGCTACGCGGACATGACGGTGCGCGGATTCCTCGAGTTCATCGCCGAGATCCGCGGCTTCCGGCGTGCCGAGAAGAAGCAGCGGGTCGAGCGGGCGGTGGAGCAGCTGGAGCTCGGCAAGGTGCTCGGCCAGTCCATCGAGACCCTGTCCAAGGGCTTCAAGCGCCGCGTCGGTCTGGCTCAGGCGATCCTCCACGATCCCCAGGTGCTAATCCTCGACGAGCCCACCGACGGCCTCGATCCCAACCAGAAGCACCAGGTGCGCGGGCTGATCCAGAGTCTCGCCCGCGACAAGATCGTCATCGTTTCCACCCATATCCTCGAGGAGGTCAGCGCCGTGTGCACCCGCGCGGTGGTGATCGCCCAGGGCCGCCTGCTGGCCGACGGCACCCCGCTGGAGCTGGAGAGCCGCTCGCGCTACCACCAGGCGGTGACCTTGGTGGGCAGCGAGGCGCTGGACCAGGAGGCGTTGCGCGCGCTGCCCGGGGTGGCGGGCGTGGAGGTCAACGAGCGCGAACACAGCCTGACCGTGCTGGCCGAGCCCGGCCAGGTGATCTTCCCGCAGGTCAACGGGCTGATCGCCGAGCGCGGCTGGCAGGTGAAGGAGCTGAACGTGGAACGCGGCCGCCTCGACGAGGTGTTCCGCAGCCTGACCCGGGGGGAGATGGTATGACGCAGTTGCCGGTGATTTTCAGACGCGAACTGGCGAGCTACTTCGCCACGCCGCTCGCCTACGTGTTCATCCTGATCTTCCTGGTGCTCTCCGGAGTGTTCACCTTCTACCTGGGGGGACTCTACGAGAGCAACCAGGCTGACCTGGCGCCGTTCTTCAACTTCCACCCCTGGCTGTACCTGTTCCTGGTCCCGGCCATCGCCATGCGCCTGTGGGCCGAGGAGCGCAAGTCGGGCTCCATCGAGCTGCTGATGACCCTGCCGGTGACCCGTGCCGAGGCGGTGCTCGGCAAGTTCCTCGCCGCCTGGGCGTTCGCCGGCCTGGCCCTGCTGCTGACATTCCCCATGGTGCTCACCGTCAACTACCTGGGCGAGCCGGACAACGGCGCCATCGCCACCGGCTACTTCGGCAGCTGGCTGCTGGCCGGCTCCTACCTGGCCATCGGCTCCTGCATGTCGGCGCTGGCCAAGAATCAGGTGATCGCCTTCATCCTCGCGGTGAGCATGTGCTTCCTGTTCATCGTCAGCGGCTTCCCCATGGTCCTCGACGCGCTGTCCTGGGCGCCGCAGTGGCTGCTTGACGCGGTCGCTTCGCTGAGCTTCCTGACCCGCTTCGATGCCATCAGCAAGGGCGTGATCGACCTGCGCGACCTGCTCTACTTCGTCAGCCTGATCGCCGCCTGGCTGGCTGCCACCGCGGTGGTGGTCGACCTGAAGAAAGCCGACTGAGGAGAGGCCCGCATGAAGAAGTTGATGTATTCCAGCGTCGGGCTGCTGCTGATCGCCCTGGCGTTTCTCGCGTTCAACATGTTTTCCGGCCTGGTGCTCACCGATGCGCGCCTGGACCTGACCGACCAGAAGCTCTACACCATCTCGGACGGTACCAAGCAGATCCTCAGCGAGCTGGACGAGCCGATCAACCTGTACTTCTTCTACTCCGACAAGGCCACCCGCGACGTGGTGCGCCTGCGCAACTACGCCAAGCGCGTGGAGGAGATGCTGAAGACCTATGCTCGCGAGGCGGACGGCAAGATCCGCCTGCAGATCATCGACCCCGAGCCCTTCTCGGAGGATGAGGACCGCGCCGCCGAGTTCGGTCTGCAGGCGATTCCGCTCAACCAGAGCGGTGACCAGGTGTACTTCGGTCTGGCCGGTACCAACAGCGTCGACGTCACCCAGGTGATCCCCTTCTTCCCGCTCGACCAGGAGGAGTTCCTCGAGTACGAGCTGAGCCGTCTGGTGCAGAGTCTGGCCAAGCCGGAGCTGCCAGTGGTCGGGGTGATGTCCGGACTGCAGATCAACGGCGGCTTCGACATGGCCCGTCAGCAGCCGACCCCGGCCTGGATGGTGATGGAGGACCTGCGTCAGCAGTTCAAGGTGGAGAGCCTGCAGAGTAACGTCGACCGCATCCCCGACAAGGTCTCGGTGCTGCTCCTGGTGCATCCGAAGAACCTCCCCGAGCAGACCCTCTACGCCATCGACCAGTTCGTCCTGCGCGGCGGCAAGCTGCTGGCCTTCGTCGACCCGTTCAGCGAGTCCGACCACTCCTTCGGCCTGCCGGGCGAGGGCAACGACCGGGCCTCCGACCTGGCGCCGCTGTTCAAGGCCTGGGGCCTGCGCCTGGTGCCTGGCAAGGTGCTCGGCGACGGCGCCTACGCCATGGCGGTGACCACCGGCCAGGGCCAGCGTCCGGTGCGTCACGTAGCCTGGCTGAACATGCCGCGCCAGGCCCTCGACCAGAGCGACGTGAGCACCGCCGGCCTGGAAAGCATCACCCTGGCCACCGCCGGCATCCTCGAGCAGGTGGAAGGCGCCAAGACCAGCTTCACTCCGCTGATCCAGAGCTCCGAGTACGCCATGCCCTACGACGCCTCGCGCTTCGCGGTGCTGGACAACCCCGAACCGCTGATCCGCGAGCTGCAGCCTACCGGCGAGCGCTACACGGTGGCCGCACGGATCAGCGGTCCGGCGCAGAGCGCCTACCCGGACGGCATCGAGGGCCAGAAGGACGGCCTCAAGGAAGCCGCCAACATCAACGTGATCGTGGTCGCCGACACCGACCTGCTCGCCGACCGCATGTGGGTGCAGGTGCAGGAGCTGTTCGGCCAGCGCATTCCGCAGCCCTGGGCGGACAACGGCAGCTTCGCGATCAACGCCCTGGACAACCTGTCCGGCTCCGACGCGCTGATCAGCGTGCGCTCGCGCGGCCGCTTCAGCCGGCCGTTCAGCGTAGTCGAGGAGATTCAGCGCAACGCCGAGATGAAGTTCCGCGAGAAGGAGGAGGCCCTTCAGGCGCGCCTCAGCGAGACCGAGCAGAAGCTCGCCGAGCTGCAGCGTCAGCAGGACCCCAGCAAGGTCCAGGAGCTCACTCCCGAGCAGCAGGCTGCGGTGCAGCAGTTCATTCTCGAACGCCTCAAGCTGCGCAAGGAGCTGCGAGAGGTGCGCTACCAGCTCAATGCCGACATCGAGGCGCTGGGCCGAACCCTGAAACTTGCCAACATAGTGCTGGTGCCTGTGCTGCTGACCGTGGGCGCGCTGGCCTTGGGGCTGTGGCGCCGGCGCCGACGGGCCTGAGTGGGACTGGCTCCGCTAGCCGTAAGTCTTAAGGAGGAAGGATGGGACGCAAATCGCTGTCGTTGCTGGCGCTGCTGATCCTGTTGCTGGGCGGCGCCTATTTCTGGCTGCAACGTCCGCAGCCGGCAAGCCCGGAACGCGAGGTGCTGCTGCCGGACCTGCAGGGACGGGTCGCCGAGGTCGCTGCCATCGAAGTGACCGCGCCCGGCCAGCCGAAGGTCCGTCTGGTACGCCGCGAACAGGCCTGGGTGGTGCCGGCCAAGGCCGACTATCCGGCAGATCCGGGCGCGGTCGGCACGCTGCTGCGTGCCTTGGTGGAGGCGCGCAAGGTCGAGGCCAAGACCCGCAACCCGCAACTGCATGGCCAGCTCGGCCTGGCCGCCGAAGGCGAGCAGCAGGCCACCAAGGTCCGGCTCGAGCTGCCCGCGCAGAAGCTCATCGACGTGCTGGTCGGCAAGTCCGCCCAGCAGGGTTCCGGCCAGTACGTGCGCCTCGCCGATGACGATCAGGCCTGGCTGATCGACAAGGCCGTGGACCTGCCGCAGGGCGAGCTGCACTGGCTGGACCGCCGGGTTGCGGCGATTCCCTTCGACGCCATCCGCCAGGTGGAGGTGCGTCTGCGCAAGGGCGAGACCTTCACTGTGTTCCGCGACAAAGCCGAGGAGCCCAACTTCAAGGTCAGGCAGCTGCCAGCCGACGCCAAACTGCCCTACGAAGCGGCGGCCAACGGCATGGCCTCGCTGTTTGGCCACCTCGACTTCGCCGATGCGGCGCCGCTGGATCAGGTGAAGTTCAAGGAGCCGCTGCTCGACTACGAGGTGCAGACCTTCGCCGGCGGCCGCCTGAAGGGAGCGCTCTACCAGCAGGGCGAGCAATACTGGATGACCCTCGCCGAGCGCGACAAGCTGGAGGCGGAGCAACTGCCCGGCAGAGCCGACTGGGCCTACCGCATCGAGCAGTACCAGTACCGAGCGCTGGCCGTGGCCCTGAAGGAGGCGCTGGCGAAGAAGCAGTGACCCGGAAGGGAGGGCATTTGCAGGCTATTACAAGCTTTTCTGAAAAAGTCCTTTGCAGTTTTAGACTGGCTTTATACACTCCAGGCTCGCGGGTTCCTGAGAACGCTACGCGATTCAGCATGGTCTGAGGTCGGTCGAGCGCTTCCCCGAGCCGTCGATACCCTGCGAAGGGCAATAATAAAATGCGAGTTGGAGAGAGTTGTAATGGCTGATCGTGAGATTGGGACCGTCAAATGGTTCAATGACGCCAAAGGCTACGGCTTCATTCAGCGGGAGAGCGGCGCCGACGTGTTCGTCCACTACCGTGCCATCCGCGGCGAAGGTCACCGGACCCTGAACGAAGGCGAGCGTGTCGAGTTTTCCGTGATTGACGGCCAGAAGGGACCGCAGGCGGAAGACGTCGCACGCGCCTGAAGGTCCTTAACGCAAAAGGCCCGCCAGCATGGCGGGCCTTTTGTTTTGGGGCGCCGGAAGGCTCAGTGGGTGCGCCAGATGATCTCTTCCTCGCCGGTGGCGCTGACCTTGATCCAGCGGTCGGCATCCTCCTCGCCTTCCTCTTCCTGCCAGCCGCCGGGGGCGCAGCGGATCTCCACGCCGAGCGCCGCGTGGGCCGCGCGGGCGCAGGCCAGGTCGTCGGCCCAGGGGGTGTCGGGGCTGTCGAGGAACAGGCTGTGCCAGCTGCCCACCGCCCTGGGCACCCAGGTTAGCGGGATGAGCCCGGCGGCGCTGTCGATCTCGCACTTGAAGGTCTGGCCCTGCTGGCGCCATTCCGTGCAGGGGCCGAGGATCTGGGTCAGCCAGCGGATCACTTCGTCGCGGTCGGCGTCCTTGAGGTAGATCTCGATATCCGGTTGGCGCATGGCGGCTATTTTCCTGTCGCGGGACCAGGCGTCCCGGCAATGCTCGTAGTGGGGCGGGTGCTTTCAGTCGAGTTGCAGCCAATCGTAGCGCACCGACACGCTGACCTCTAATGTCCGTTCGATCACCGCGGCACGGCGCTCGGCGCTGGCCCGCCAGCCGTGCGGGGTCATGGCCAGCAGGTCGGCACGGGCCTCGGGGCTGTCCAGGTTCAGGCGGAACTCCAGGGTTTCGCTGTGGGCCAGGCGGATGCCGGCGGGCAGCCTGGCCAGGTGCTTCTCGTCGTCGTAGGGGCGCACTTCGTCGTATAGCCGTTCGCGCAGCTCCAGCAGGTGGTGGCGGGTCGGGCCGACGCGCAGCACGCCGCCGCCCGGGGTCAGCAGACGCACCGCCTCGGCCCAGTCCTGCGGGCTGAACACGCTGGCGAGCAACTGGCAGCTGGCGTCGGCAAGCGGGATGCGCGCCATGCTGGCGACCAGCCAGGTCAGCTGCGGGGCACGCCGGCAGGCGCGTTTGACCGCCTCGCGGGAGATGTCCAGGGCGCAGCCCTCGGCGCTCGGCAATGCCTGGGCGAGCCGCGCCGTGTAGTAGCCCTCGCCGCAACCGATGTCCAGCCAGCGCTGCGGCGCCCGCACGGCGGCCAGCGCGGCCAGGCGCTCGGCGATGGGGGCGTAGTGGCCGGCCTCCAGGAAGCGCCGGCGCGCCTCCACCATGGCCTGGTTGTCGCCCGGATCGCGGCTCTTCTTGTGTTGTACCGGCAGCAGGTTGAGGTAACCCTGGCGGGCGCGGTCGAAGCGGTGGTTGGCCGGGCAGGCGACGCCGTTGTCGAGTGCCGTCAGCGGCTGGTGGCAGAGCGGGCAGATGAGCATCAGGCGAGCAACCGTTCCAGGGTTTGCTGGTAGATGTCGGTCAGGAGGTCGAGGTCGCTGGCCAGCACCCGCTCGTTGACCTGGTGGATGGTGGCGTTGACCGGGCCCAGCTCCACCACCTGGGTGCCCAGGGTGGCGATGAAGCGGCCGTCCGAGGTGCCGCCGCTGGTCGAGGGGGTGGTCTCGCGGCCGGTCACCGCGCGGATGCTGGCGCTCACCGCATCGAGCAGCTCGCCCGGTTCGGTGAGGAAGGGCAGGCCGGAAAGCGCCCAGTCCAGCTGGTAGTCCAGGCCGTGGCGGTCGAGGATTTCGGCGACCCGGCGCTGCAAGCCCTCCACCGTGGATTCAGTGGAGAAGCGGAAGTTGAACACCGCCACCAGCTCGCCGGGGATCACGTTGGTGGCGCCGGTGCCGGCGTTGAGGTTGGAGATCTGGAAGCTGCTCGGCGGGAAGAACTCGTTGCCGGCGTCCCAGTGCTCGGCGGCCAGCTCGGCCAGTGCCGGGGCTGCCAGGTGGATGGGGTTCCTGGCCAGATGCGGGTAGGCCACGTGCCCCTGCTTGCCGCGCACGGTGAGGGTACCGCCGAGGGAGCCGCGCCGGCCGTTCTTCACCATGTCGCCGAGCAGCGTGGTGCTCGAGGGCTCGCCGACGATGCACCAGTCGAGGCGTTCGCCGCGGGCGCGCAGGCGTTCGACCACCGCCTTGGTGCCGTGCTGGGCCGGGCCTTCCTCGTCGCTGGTGATCAGGAAGGCGATGGAGCCCTTGTGGTTCGGGTGCGCGGCGACGAAGCGCTCGACGGCGACCACCATGGCCGCCAGGCTGCCCTTCATGTCCGCCGCGCCGCGGCCGCAGAGCATGCCCTCTTCGTCGATGCGGGCCTCGAAGGGCGCGTGCTGCCAGGCCGAGTGGGGGCCGGTGGGCACCACGTCGGTATGCCCGGCGAAGCACAGCACCGGGCCTTCGCTGCCGCGAACCGCCCAGAAGTTGTCCACCTCCTCGATGCGCATCGGTTCGACGCGGAAGCCCGCCGCGGCCAGGCGGCGCATCATCAGCTCCTGGCAGCCTTCGTCCAGCGGGGTGACCGAGGGGCGGCGAATCAGGTCGCAGGCGAGTTCAAGGGTAGGGGAGAGGCTGGGCATGGAGTGGGTTCCGCAAGAGCAGGTCGGGGAAGGCGGCCAATCTTAAAGGAAAACGGCCGCTCCGGCGCGTCCGAGCTGGCGCGAGCCTCTCTCGACCGCGTGGCCGGCCCTCAGACCGGCACTTCGTCGCCCTGGGGCGCTTCCTGGGCCTGGGGCATGGACGACAGCAGGGCCATGACCAGCGCCGCCAGGTAGGGCAGGGACTGCACCAGCAGGGTGGCGACCCAGAACTTCACGTCGTTGCTGGGGAAGCCCTGGACGATGCCGATGCCCAGCGCCGCTCCCCACAGCAGGAGCATGATGAACACCTCCTCGCGGGCTTCCGCCAGGGCCACCAGCAGGCCGCTGCTGCTGGCCATCTTCGGCGTGCGGAAGAACGGGATGGTCCGGGTGAAGGCGCCGTAGATCACCGCTTTGGCGATGGTGTGGGAGAGCGCCAGGCCGGCGATCGCGGCCTGGAACGAGCGCTTGAGGTCGACGCCCACCGCCTTGCGGTATAGGTACATGATCTTGCCGAACTTGAAGAAGAACAGCGCCAGGGGCGGGATGGCGAAGATCATCAGCGGCGGGTCGACGCGCTGCGGGACGATGATCATCGCCGCCGACCAGAGCAGCGCGCCAATGGTGAAGAAGACGTTCAGACCGTCGGCGATCCACGGCAACCAGCCGGCGATGAAGTGGTAGCGCTGGCCGAGGGTGAGCTGGGAGCCCTTGCCGAGGAACAGGCTCCTGGCGTGGCCCTTCATGATCTGGATGGCGCCGTAGGCCCAGCGGAAGCGCTGCTTCTTGTAGTCGATGAAGGTGTCCGGCATCAGCCCGCGGCCGAAGCTCTGGCGGGCGTAGGCGGCCTGGTAGCCCTGTTCGAACACCCGCAGGCCTAGCTCGGCGTCCTCACAGATGGTCCAGTCGGCCCATTTCAGCTGGTCCATCACGCTGCGGCGGATCATGGTCATGGTGCCGTGCTGGATGATCGCGTTGCGGTCGTTGCGGGTCACCATGCCGATGTGGAAGAAGCCCTTGTATTCGGCGTAGCAGAGCTTCTTGAAGGTGCTTTGCTCGCCGTCGCGGTAGTCCTGCGGCGACTGCACCACGGCGATCTTCGGGTCGGCGAAGTGCGGCACCATGCACTTCAGCCAGTTTGGCTCGACGCAGTAGTCGGAGTCGATCACCGCCACCACCTCGGCGTCCGGCGCGGTGTGCGGCAGGATGTAGTTCAGCGCGCCGCCCTTGAAGCCGGCCAGCGGCGCGACGTGGAAGAAACGGAAGCGCGGGCCGAGCTTTTCGCAGTAGTCGCGCACCGGCTCCCAGACCGCCGGGTCCTTGGTGTTGTTGTCGATGATCAGGACTTCGTAGTCCGGATAGTCCAGGTTGGCCAGGGCATCGAGGGTCTGCTTCAACATCTCCGGCGGTTCGTTGTAGCAGGGCACGTGGATCGATACCTTGGGCCGGTACGCCTCGTCCGCCAGTACCGGCAGGAACAGCCGGCGGCGCTTGCGCACCCAGACCGTCTCGGCCCACTCGTGGGCCTCGGTGAGCAGCACGATGAACACGCCGAGGGCGCCGAAGCCGAGCAGCACGCCGACGGTCAGGCTGAACCAGGTGCTGTACTGCTGGCTGTAGTCGTAGGCGATCCACACCAGCGCCGAACCGCCGGCGAAGGCCACGAAGGACAGGAAGGTGCGGCCGTGCTGGCGCAGCGAGCTGCTGTCGATCAGCAGCAGGGTCAGCGACAGCAGGCCGAGGACCACCGAGAGTACGGCGAGCAGGCGCCACTGCGGGATGGCGACGATCGGCCCCTCGAAGGCGAACTTCGGCTGCCGTTCGGCGTTGTAGACGCCCCAGTAGGCGCCCACCGAACCTTCCTCGGCGGCCTTCCAGGGCTGGTCGAAGGCCTCGATGACGAAGTAGCTGTAGCCCTTGGCGTTCAGCTCGTGGAGCAGGGTGCGCAGGTAGATGGCCTGGTCGGCCTGGGAGGCCTCGGCGCCGCCGCGCATGCGCCCGTTGCTCGGCCAGCCCACCTCGGAGAGCAGCAGCGGCTTCTTGGGGAACTGCCTGCGCAGGTCGCGGGCGCGATCGAGGACGAACTGGGTGGCCTCTTCCATGGGCACGAACTCCCAGTAGGGCAGCACGTGGGCGGCGATCAGGTCGACGTGGTCGGCCAGTTCCGGGTGTTCCTGCCAGATGTGCCATTGTTCGGAGGTGGTCACCGGCACCTTGACTGCGCTGCGCACCCGGTCTAGGTAGTGGATCAACTGCTCGACGCTGATCTCGCGGCGGAACAGCGCCTCGTTGCCGACCACCACGCGCACCACGCTGCGGGTGGTGTTGGCGATCTCGATGGCCTTGGCGATCTCCCGCTCGTTGCGCGCCTGGTCGGGGCTGATCCAGATGCCCAGGGTCACCCGCAGGCCGAGTTCCTCGGCTAGGCGCGGGATCTCCGCCAGGCTGCCTTCCACCGAGTAGGTGCGGATGCTCTCGGTTTGCCGGCTGACCAGCTCCAGGTCCTCGAGGATCTGCGCCTCGCTGGGGTACTGGTTCTTCTGCGGGTTCTGGCCGAGTCGGAACGGCGAGAAGGAGAAGCCGGAGATCTGTTCCGGCCAGTCGGGGGCGCTCACCGGGCGGTTGATCAGCGCCCAAAGGCCGGTGAACAGGGCGGCGACCGCGACGAAGACTACGAGATTGAGTCCGAATTTTCGCGAGGGCATGGAGGCTCGGATGTGGATGCGTACAGCGGAAGGGGAGAGGCCAGCGGACGCTGACCGGCGTCGCCATGCTACTCCCGCCCCCGGTGCCTGTATAGGTCCTGGCCATTGGTCAGGCAAAGGCTCCGGGAAGTTCGCTTTTTCCGCTGGACGGTGCGTACGCCGCGCGGCGGAGAGCCGCCTTCCTCTGGGCGTCACAGGGCATTGAGGAGGGTGCGCTGGCAGCCTTCCAGGCCCAGGTCGGCCCGGCGCCGAAGTGCGGCCGGGCGGGGCTGTGGATGGTGAAGTCGTACATGCCCACCTCCAGTGGCCTGGTCGGTTCGCCCCCTCACCCGCAAGCTCTTATAATGCGCGCCCATCGGCCAGACAGGGAGCCCTTCCATGCAGATCGACGAACAGCGCTTCGGCGGCATCACCCGCCTCTACGGCCGTGAGGGCCTGGAGCGTCTGGCCGCCGCGCATGTCGCCGTGGTCGGCATCGGTGGAGTGGGTTCCTGGGCTGCCGAGGCGCTGGCGCGCAGCGGGGTCGGCGAGATCTCCCTGTTCGACCTGGACGACGTCTGCATCACCAACACCAACCGGCAGATCCACGCCCTGGACGGCGCCGTCGGGCGCCCCAAGGTGGAGGTGATGGCCGAGCGCATCCGTGCCATCAACCCGGCCTGCCGGGTGCATGCGGTGGCCGACTTCGTGACCCGCGACACCATGGCCAAGTACATCACCGAGCAGCTCGACGCGGTGATCGACTGCATCGACAGTGTCACCGCCAAGACCGCGCTGATCGCCTGGTGCAAGCGGCGCAAGATCCAGATCGTCACCACTGGCGGCGCCGGCGGGCAGATCGACCCCACGCAGATCCGCATCGCCGACCTCAACAAGACCTTCAACGACCCCCTGGTCGCCAAAGTGCGCTCGCTGCTGCGCCGCGACTACGGCTTCTCGCGCACCCCGGGGCGTACCTACGGGGTGCCCTGCGTGTTCTCCACCGAGCAGCTGCGCTATCCCAAGCCGGACGGCAGTGTCTGCCAGGCCAAGGGCTTCGTCGGCGAGGGAGTGAAGCTCGACTGCGCCGGCGGCTTCGGCGCGGTGATGATGGTCACCGCCAGCTTCGGCATGACCGCTGCCGCCAAGGTGGTCGACAAGCTGGTGGCCGGCGCGCGGCGCCCGGCGGAACGCCGGGCTCCGGCGAATTGACATTCCCGGCCAGCCTTTCTAGGGTGCCGGCGACATCCCCGTGGAGCTGCCATGAGCACTAGCGAAGACCGCATCAAGCTCGAGCCGGGCTGGAAGGAAGCCCTGCGCGACGAGTTCGCCAAGCCCTACATGCAGGAGCTGCGCGCCTTTCTGCTGCGTGAGAAGGCCGCCGGCAAGGTCATCTACCCGCCGGGGCCGCTGATTTTCAACGCGCTGAATTCCACGCCGCTGGAGCGGGTCAAGGTGGTGATCATCGGCCAGGACCCCTATCACGGCCCCGGCCAGGCCCATGGCCTGTGCTTCTCGGTGCAGCCCGGGGTGCCGCTACCGCCGTCGCTGCAGAACATCTACAAGGAGCTCAAGCGCGACCTGAACATCGACCCGCCGCCCCACGGCTGTCTGCAGCACTGGGCGGAGCAGGGCGTGCTGCTGCTCAATACCTCGCTGACCGTGGAGCGCGGACGTGCCGGCTCGCATTCCGGGATCGGCTGGCAGCAGTTCACAGACCGAGTGATCGAGGTGGTCAGCGAGCGTCGCCCGCACCTGGTGTTCCTGCTCTGGGGCTCCCACGCGCAGAGCAAGCAGCGCCTGATCGATCCCGCCAAGCATCTGATCCTGCGTTCGCCGCACCCCTCGCCGCTGTCCGCGCATCGCGGCTACATCGGCAACGGTCATTTCGGCCGGACCAACAAATACCTTGTCCAGCACGGCATGGAGCCGATCGACTGGCGTTTGCCGGAGGACCCCGGCGCGCTGGTGCAGAGAGAACCGACCGGCCAGCCGGCCTGAGGGCTGGCATCGGCGTTTCGAGGCGCATGGCGTTTCGCCACGCCGGGGCTGCCTGCCGCGCCGCTTCGCGGCAGGCGGGCGGCCTCAGGTCATTTTGAAGAAGGCCAGCTTGTTGCCGTCCAGGTCGCGCACATAGGCGCCGTAGAATGTGGGCAGGCGATAGCCGGGGGTGCCCTCGTCGCTGCCGCCCAGCTCCAGGGCCTTGGCGTACAGGGCGTCGACCTGCTCGGTGGAGGCGGCAGCCAGGGCCACCATGGTGCCGTTGCCCGCCGTGGCCGGCTGGCCGTCGTAGGGCAGGCAGACGCCTAGCATCGGCTTGCCGGCGCCGTTGCCGTAGAGAGCCAGACGGCCCATGTCCATCACCAGGCGGGCGTCGAGTAGGGCGAGCAGTTCGCCGTAGAACGCCTTGGCCTTGTCCATGTCGCGGGTGCCGATCGTCACATAACCAATCATTGTGTCGTGCTCTAGTCCTGTTGAGTGGTTGCCGGGCGCCTTGCGCCCGTATCCCGAGCTTGAGTGAATCCGACGGCACTGTCGAGTAAGGCGTGGTCCGCTATTCCCGGACGGGGGAAAGGTACTGCCAGAGACGGAACAGCGGTTCGGCGAGGAACATCACCAGGAACAGGCGCAGGACCTGCACGGCGGTGACCAGGGCCACCGGGAGTCGCAGGGCTTCGGCGGTCAGGCACAGCTCGGTGATGCCGCCGGGCATCATGCCGAGCATCAGGGCGCTGCGGTCCGCGCCGGCCAGCCAGCCGAGCGCGATGGCCAGGACGGCAGCGACGAGCATGGTCAGCAGGCTGAACAACAGCACGTGGCCGAGAAAGACCGGAGCGCGGCGGAAGAAGGGGCGGTCGAAGTGGCAGCCCAGCGCGCAGCCGCGATGCCAACCGGGTGATCAACCTGGCGCTCCCGAACTGGGCTTCGTCGCAGGGGCGCATCAGTGTCAACTTCCGCGACGACTCGCTGCCCTTCGGCGACTACGACAGCTATCTGGCCTATCAGGCGCGCTGCAAGATCAAGCAGCGTCTCGGCCTGGCGCTGGACGCCTACTGTCGCTGATCGACCAGCCAGGCCGGCCAGTGGACGGCCTGGTTGAACTGCTGGTCTTCCTCGCGCAGCGCCTGCACCAGGGCCTGCGCGGCGGGTGACAGGCTGTGCCCGGCACGGCTGACCAGCCCGTAGGCGGCATATTGCGGCGGTGCGTCCGCCACCTGGACCACCGCCAGCCGGCCCGCGCCCACTTCCTCGGCGATCACGTCCCAGGGCGCCAGGCTGATCACGTCGCTCTCGGCCACCAGCGCCTTGAGCACCATGAAGTTGTCGCAGCGGATGCTCAGCGGACGCTCCCGGCCACTGAGCTGGCTGATCGAATGTTCCACCACTTCCGGTAATTGGGTGCCGGCGAAGGCTAGGCTGGCCAGGTCGCGGCCGAGCAGCGGCTGTCGCGCGAGGATCGGGTGCCCCGGGCGGCAGAACAGCACGCCGGGGTAGGGGTAGAGCGGTTCGACGGCGAGCAGCGGATCGCCCTTCAGCTCGCGGACGTCGGCCACGAACAGCTCCAGATGCTCGTCCAGCAGGCGCTGGCGCAGGCTGCGCCAGTCGCTGATGTCCAGTTCGATGCGAATCCGCGGGTGTTCGCTGGCCAGCCGGCCGATGCCGCGCGGCACCAGGCGCGCGGCCGGGTAGGGGCCGGCGCCCATACGCAGCTCGCCCATTTCCAGATTGCCCAGCTGGGCCACCGCGTTGCGCAGCGCGCGGTTGCTGGCGAGCAGGCGCCGTGCATGTTCCTGCACCAGCCGGCCGTGGGCGGTCAGGCTGATGCCGCGGCTGTGCCGATCCACCAGCTTGCAGCCGAGGCTGGCCTCCAGCGCCTGCAGGCTGCGGCTCAGCGCCGGCTGGGTGAGGTTCACGGCTTCGGCGGCACGGGCGAAGTGGCCGTGTTCGGCGATGGCGAGGAAGTGGCGGAGCTGGCGCAGGTCGCTCATGCGTTATATGCATCAAATGTGGGAAAAAGTTGCATTAGATTAATTGTCGAGTTGCGGCTAGAGTCAAGGCAGTCGTTTCGCTGGAGTGTTTGGGATGTCCCGTTCTGCCCTACTCACCCTTGCCCTGCTGATCTCCGCCGCTGCTCAGGCCGCGCCGGCGCCGCGCGATGCCGAGCCGGCCACCCGCGCCGCCCAGCAGCAGGTGCTGCAGAGCCTGCCGTTTGCCGATCAACAGGCGTTCGAGGATGCGCGGCGCGGCTTTATCGCCGCGCTACCGGACGGCGAGGTGCGCAACGAAAAGGGTGAGCTGGCCTGGAGTCTGGCGCCCTACGCCTTCCTGGAAAACGAACAGGCACCCGACACCGTCAACCCAAGCCTGTGGCGACAGGCCCGGCTGAACGCCATCCACGGGCTGTTCCGTGTCACCGACGGCATCTACCAGATCCGCGGCATGGACCTGTCGAACATGACCATCGTCGAGGGCGAGCAGGGGCTGATCGTCATCGACCCGCTGTTCTCCACCGCCACCGCGCGTGCCGGGCTGGAGCTGTACCGCGCGCACCGCCCGGACAAGCCGGTGGTGGCGGTCATCTATACCCACAGCCATATCGATCACTTCGGCGGCGTGAAGGGTGTGGTCAGCGCCGAGCAGGTCGCCAGCGGCGCGGTGCGAATCTACGCGCCGGAAGGCTTCATGCAGCACGCCATCAGCGAGAACGTCATCGCCGGCAACGCCATGGGCCGGCGCGCCACCTATATGTACGGCACCCGCCTGGCGCCGGGTGAGCGTGGCCATGTCGACACCGGCCTGGGCAAGGCGCTGTCGGCCGGCGAGCAGACCCTGATCCCACCGACCGATCTGATCGGCGAGAACGGCGTGCGGCAGATCGGCGGCGTCGACATCGAATTCCACATGGCCAGCGGCAGCGAGGCGCCGGCCGAGTTCATGCTGTACTTCCCGGCGCAGAGGGTGCTGAACACCGCCGAGGTCACCTCCCAGCACCTGCACAACGTCTACACCATCCGCGGCGCCGAGGTGCGCGACGCCAGCCGCTGGTCGCGCTATATCGACGAGGTCCGCGAGCACTTCGGCGAGCGCACCGAGCTGCTGATCGCCCAGCACCACTGGCCGGTCTGGGGTGGCGAGCAGGTGCGCAACTACCTGGCCGTGCAGCGCGACCTCTACAAGTACCTGCACGACCAGACCGTGCGGCTGATGAACCACGGCTACAAACCGGGCGAGATCGCCGAGGCGCTGCAGCTGCCGGCGAGCCTGGCCAATCAGTGGTCGACCCGCGGCTACTACGGCACCCTCAGGCACAACGCCCGCGGCATCTATCAGCGCTATCTGGGTTGGTACGACGGCAACCCGGCCAACCTCGATCCGTTGCCGCCGGCGGAGCAGGCGCGCAAGACCATCGAATACATGGGCGGCATGGAGGCGGTGATCGAGCGCGCCCGTGCCGACTTCGCCCGAGGCGAGTACCGCTGGGTGGCCTCGGTGATGAGCCAGGCGGTGTTCGCCGAGCCGGACAACCGCGCCGCCCGCGAGCTGGCCGCCGATGCCTTCGAGCAACTCGGCTATCAGGCCGAGGCCGGCCCCTGGCGTGGCGCCTACCTGAGCGGCGCCATGGAACTGCGCGAGGGCTCGCCGAAGGGCGCCGAGGCACGCGGTCTGAGCGGCGATCTGCTGCAGGCGCTGGATACCGGCATGTTCTTCGACCTGCTCGGCGTGCGCCTCAACGGCCCGGATGCATCGGGCAAGCACATCGTCCTCAACTGGCGTTTCACGGACACCGGCGAGGACTTCCGGGTGACCCTGCAGAACGGCGCGCTGACCTGGCTGCCGGGCCGGCTCGCCGAGGATGCCGACGCCACCCTCACGCTGAGTCGCGCCACCCTCGACCGCATCCTGCTCAAGCAGACCAGTTTCCCGAAGGAAATGCTGATCGGTGACATCAGCGTCGACGGCAGCCGCCTGAAGGTAGTCGAGCTGCTGCGCCTGATGGACGACTTCAGCCCCGATTTCCCGTTGATCGAACCCCGTCAGGAGGATTAAGGATGAATCGCCGCGAACTGCTCAAGCTGGCCGGCCTGACCACGGCCGGTGCCGCCCTCAGCGGACCGCTGCTCGCCGAGCAGCAGACCGAGGCGCCGGCCGTCCGGCCACGGCGTCGCGGCAAGCCGAACATCCTGCTGATCGTCACCGACCAGGAGCGCAGCTTCCAGGACCTGCCGGACGAACTGCCGCTGCCCGGCCATGAGCAGCTGGTCGCGCAGGGTGTGACCCTGGCCAATTACCACGCCAACACCACGCCCTGTTCGCCGTCGCGCTCGGTGATGTACACCGGGCAGCACACCCAGAAGACGCTGATCGTCGCCAACCACGGCCTGCCGCCGTTCAACGACCTCTCCACGGACCTGCCGACCCTCGGTCACATGCTTCGCGAGCAGGGCTACACCACCGCCTACAAGGGCAAGTGGCACCTCAGCCACGTGCCGGGCGACAGCAACCTCACCTACGGCGTGGTCGAGACCAACGAGAAGGTGCTGGAGCCCTACGGCTTCGGTGATTACAACCTCGGCGGCGACCCGCACGGCAGTCATCTCACGGGCTATCTGTACGACCGCCTGACCGCCAGCGACGCCGCGCGCTGGCTGCACGAGCATCGCGACGACGAGGCGCCCTGGATGCTGGCGGTGAACTTCGTCAACCCGCACGACGTGATGTTCTACAGCGCCAACGCCGAGCAGGAGCGCAGCCGGCTGCGCAGCAACTTCCTCGGCCCGATGTCGCCGGGGCCGATGGGCGGCGTCTACGACCGCTTCTGGGATCTGCCGCTGCCGCGCAGCTTCCATGCCGATGACCTGAGCGACAAACCCTGGGTGCAGCACGCCGACGTGCAGCTCTGCAACGCCTTCTACGGGCGCCTGGCGCCGGAGGACGAGGCGGCCTGGAAGGGGCTGCAGAGCTACTACTTCAACTGCATCCGCGACGTCGACCAGTCCATCCTCCAGGTGCTCGACGCGCTGCGCTCCACCGGCCTGGACGAGGACATCATCGTGGTGCTGACCGCCGATCACGGCGAGATGGCCGGTGCCCACCGGCTGCGCCAGAAGGGCCCGCACATGTACCGGGAGAACACCCGGGTCAACTTCATCGTCCGCCACCCGGACCTGCGCGGCGGCGTGAGCCGCGACGCGCTCGGCTCCTCGGTCGACCTGGTGCCGACCCTGCTGGAGTTCGCCGGCGTGACCCCGGCCCAGCAGCGCGAGCGCTATCCGCAGCGGGCCGGCGTCAGCCTCTGCGAAAGCCTCGGTGGCGCCTCGGGACGCTCCGAGCGCGACCAGCTCGGCCACCTCTTCAACTACGGCGTGGCCATGTACATCGATCCGGAATTCACCGTGCAGGTGATCCGCAATCAGGACCAGGTCACTCCCTGGAGCGTGCTCAGCGAGGCGCTGAAGAACTTCCAGCTCGGCCCGTCGCGGGCCAACCGCGCGCTGTTTCGCGGCGTGCACGACGGCCGCTACAAGTTCGCCCGCTACTTTGCGCCGCACGACCACCACATCCCCGAGGATTTCGAGAACCTGGTCGGTCGCAACGATCTGGAGCTCTACGACACCCACGAGGACCCGGACGAGCTGAACAACTTGGCCAGGGACCCGCAGGCGCACCGCGAGCTGCTGCTGCGGCTGAACGCCCAGACCAACGCCCTGATCCGCAGGGAGATCGGCACCGACGACGGCAGCGAGCACATCGGGCCGACCTTCCTTTACAGCTGACCGAAAGCGGCCAGAGAGCCGCAGGAGATGAAAACCATGCTAGGGACAATCGCCAGAGTTCTGCTGTTGGCGTTCTGGGGGCTGGCACTGGCCAACCTGGTCAGTCCGCTACCGACCCCCTGGGAGGTGACGCTCAACGCGGTGGCCGGCACCACGCTGGTGCTGCACCTGATCGAGCTGGTGGTGTTCAACCGTCTGCTCGCCGCGCAGCCGTCGCCCTGGCAGCATCGCCTGCAGGTGCTGCTGTTCGGGCTGGTGCACCTGCAGAAGCTGCACTGAACCTCAGTTGAGATCGGCCAGCGGGTGCGCACCGTCCCAGGCCGGGATGAAGTGCGCCGCGACCAGCTCGGCCGGTACGCTGTTCACATCGCGGTAGCGCCAGTGGGCGGGGCGCTTCTCGATCAGTCGTGCGCGCACGCCTTCGCTGAATTCGCCGTGCCGGCAGCAGGCCAGACTCATCGCGTATTCCATGCGCAGGTTGTCGGCCAGCGACTGGTGACGGGCGCGGCGCAGCTGTTCCCAGACCAGCCAGGCGGTGAGCACGCTGCCCTTGCGCAGGTTGTCGGCAGCCGCTGCCAGCAGCGGATCGGTGTGGCCTTCCAGGTCGGCCACGGCCTGCCAGGCAGCAGGCAGATCGGGCACATCGAGCAATTCACGCAGCAGCGGCAGATGCGCCGGCCAGGCGGCGGGCGGAGTGGCGTCGGCCGCTTCGGCGGCCAGTCTCTGCAGCTGCGCGTGCAGCTGGTGTAGACCGTCCCGGCGCCAGTCGAGGGCCTGCAGGGCCTCGATCAGCGCCGGTTGCTGATCGCTGCGCAGCAGCCGGTCGGCCAGCCCGAAGGCCAGCGCATCGGCGGCATTCAGCACGCTGGCGGTCAGGCCGAGGAACAGCCCGAGCGGCGCCGGCAGGCGGCTGAGAAAGTGGCTGCCGCCGGCATCCGGGTAGAGACCGATCAGCACCTCCGGCATCGACAGCCGGCTGTCCGGGGTGACGATGCGGACCGAGGCGCCCTGCATCAGGCCCATGCCCCCGCCCATCACATGGCCACGGGCCCAGCAGATCAGCGGCTTGGCGTAGCGGTGGATGAGATGATCCAAACGGTATTCGGCGGCGAAGAAGTCGCGGGCCACCTGCGGGATCTCGCCGGGCTCGCGCTGCGCCTCGACGATCCGGCGCACATCGCCGCCGGCGCAGAAGGCCTTCTCGCCGGCGCCGCGCAGCAGCACGCAGGCGATCTGCGGATCGGCCTGCCAGGCGCGCAGGCGGGCGTCCAGCGCCTCGACCATTTCCAGCGAGAGGGCGTTGAGGTTGCGGGGCGAGTCCAGGGTGGCGAGGCCGAGGCGGCTGCCGTCGGCGCAGGGCAGTTCTTCGAAGATCACGTTCATTCGGTGTATCCGCAGGCTGGCCGGGCAGTGCCCCGGTCGACGATGGCTGCCGGCAGGGTAGCAGGGCTCCGGTGGCCAGGGCACTGGCCGCGCGCGCCAGTGCTGCGCAAGGGGCCGGGGAATGTGTTATCAAGCCTGTTTCGCGCGTCTGCTGCGCCGTTTCCGTGCTGACTCAGGAGAGCCTCATGTCCCGTTCCAACGTCATCGCCGGCCTCGATCAGGGCCGCCTGGCCGCCATCGACCGGCTCCTCGAGCGCGACTACCTGGAGCCGGGTCGTCTGCCCGGCGCCCTGACTCTGGTGGCCCGACGCGGCGAGGTCGCCTGGTGCAGCGCCCTAGGGCTGATGGACGTCGAGCGCAACAAGCCGGTGCAGCGCGACACCCTGTTCCGCATCTATTCGATGACCAAGCCGGTCACCTCGGTGGCCATGCTGCAGCTCTACGAGCAGGGCCGCTTCCTGCTCGACGACCCGGTGCACCGCTATATCCCTGCCTGGAAGAACCAGCGCGTCTACAAGGCCGGCGTCTACCCGAACTTTCTGACCGAGCCGGCGGCGCGGCCGATGACCGTCCGCGACCTGTTCACCCACATGTCCGGCCTGACCTACGGCTTCATGCAGCGCACCAATGTCGACGCCGCCTACCGCACACTCGGCCTGGACGGCAGCGCCGAGCTGACCCTGGACAAGCTGGTCGACGAGTTGGGCCGTCTGCCGCTGGAGTTCTCGCCGGGCACCGCCTGGAACTACTCGGTGGCCACCGACGTGCTCGGCTATCTGGTCCAGGTGCTCTCCGACAAGCCGCTGGACGACTACTTCCGCGAGCACATCTTTGAGCGGCTGGGCATGCGCGACACCGGCTTCCAGGTGCCGGCGGACAAGCTGGAGCGCTTTGCCGCGTGCTACCAGGCGACCGCCGAGGGCGGCTTCAGTCTGCAGGACGATCCGCACGGCTCGCACTTCACCCGCGAGCCGCGCTTCCTCTCCGGCGGTGGCGGACTGGTTTCGACGCTGGACGACTACTTCCGCTTCGCCCAGGCGCTGTGCAACGGCGGCGAGCTGAACGGCCGGCGCATTCTCGGCCGCAAGACCCTGGACTTCATGCGCATGAACCATCTGCCCGGCGGGGCCGAGCTGCCGGCGCTGGCGCAGGGCGGTTCGTTCAGCGAGACGCCATACGAAGGCCAGGGCTTCGGCCTCGGCGTGTCGGTGAAGGTCGACGTGGCGCGCTCGCAGGTCAACGGCTCGGTGGGTGAATACGGCTGGGGCGGCATGGCCGGTACCTTCTTCTTCGTCGACCCGAGCGAACAGCTGGTGATGCTCTTCATGACCCAGCTGATGCCTTCCTCGCTGTATCCGATCCGTCAGCAGCTGCGCGCCATCGCCTACGGTGCGCTGGTCGATCTGCCCGGCGCTTGACGGTTGGACGGTGCGCCTCTAGCGTGCCGGCTTTCACTGGGAGGCGAGGATGAGCGACGACGACCGGATCAGGCTGGAGGCGAGCTGGAAGGCCGCCCTGCGCGACGAGTTCGAGAAGCCCTACATGCGCGAGCTGAGCAGCTTCCTGCGCGCCGAGAAGGCCGCCGGCAAGCTGATCTATCCGCCGGGGCCGCTGATCTTCAATGCGCTGAATTCCACGCCGCTGGATCGCGTGCGCGTGGTGATCATCGGTCAGGACCCCTATCACGGGCCGGGGCAGGCGCACGGGCTGTGCTTCTCGGTGCAGCCGGGCGTGCCGGTGCCGCCGTCGCTGCAGAACATCTACAAGGAACTCAAGCGCGACCTGAACGTCGATCCGCCCAGCCACGGCTACCTGCAGTCCTGGGCGGATCAGGGCGTGCTGCTGCTCAACACCTCGCTGACCGTCGAGGCCGGGCGTGCCGGTTCGCACGCCAAGGCCGGCTGGCAGCCGTTCACGGACCGGATCATTCAGGTGGTGAGCGAGGAACGGCCGAATCTGGTGTTCCTGCTCTGGGGTTCACATGCGCAGAGCAAGTTGCCGCTGATCGATCGCACCCGCCATCTGACGCTGTGTTCGGCGCATCCCTCGCCGCTGTCGGCGCATCGCGGCTTCATCGGCAACGGCCACTTCAGCCACTGCAACCGCTTCCTGACGCAGCACGGGCTGGAGCCGATCGACTGGCGCCTGCCCGAGCTGGCCTGAGCCGGCGAATCAGCCCTGCAGCATGCTCATCGCCGCTTCCATGGCGTCGGAGAGGTCCTCGTCCTCGTCGGTCGGCTGGCTCGGGTCGAGGCCGAGGCGGGCGAAGGCCGAAACCTGGCTCCAGTCGATCTGCGCGTAGGGGTGCTGGGTGCCCAGGTAGCTCTGCAGGGTGGCCACCTGAACGATGTCCACGTAGTCCGCCTTGGCCGAGTCGCGGGCGAAGTCCAGGTGCTGGCTAGGCACCTGCCTGATCTGCTCGGGGAATTCCCAGGCGCTGAGGATGCGGTCGCCGAGGATCGGGTGGATGCGCTCGATCACGTGGTTGAGGCTGATGGAGTCGGCGAGCAGGGCGTCGTTCTCCTCGGCGTAGGTGAGGATCGGCAGCACGCCTATCTGGTGCACCAGGCCGGCGAGGGTCGCCTGGTCGGGCATCAAGCGGGTGTAGTGCTTGCACAGCACGTGGCAGATGCCGGCAATCTCCGTGCTCTTGTTCCACACCTCGCGCATCTTGCGGTCGACCACGTCGCTGGTAGCCTGGAACATCTGTTCCATGGCCAGGCCCACGGCCAGGTTGCAGGTGTAGTTGATGCCCAGCCGGCCGATGGCCGTCTGCAGGTCGGTGATCTCCCGGCTGGTGCGCAGCAGCGGGCTGTTCACCACCTTGATGATGCGCGCGGAGAGCGCGGCGTCGTTGCCGATCACCTTGCTCAGCGCCTGGATGCTGATGTCCGGATCCTCCGCCGCTTCCCGCACGCGCAGGGCGACTTCCGGGAGGGTGGGCAGGACCAGCTCATCGTTCTCGATGGCCTGGATCAGTTCCGCTTGGACTTTCTCGGCAAGCTTGCTCATAGGATTCTCTGTCGGAAATGGATCAGCGCTGGACTTCGCGGTCACGGTCGAGGGTGTAGGGCAGCTCCAGCAGGCTCAGGGCCGGACCTTCGAGGCTGCCGAGGTGGATGCGCCCGTCTGCGGCGGCATCCTCCTGGAGCACGGCGAGCAGTTCGCAGCCCCGTTCGCCGCGGGCGGCCAGCACCACCTCGCCGACGCTGGTGGCGTGCACCGGCGAGAAGAGCTCGCTGGCGGCGGCCGGCAGGGTGTCCCCGGCCAGGGCCAGACGGTACAGGCGACGCTTGAGGCGACCCAGATATTGCATGCGGGCGACGATCTCCTGACCGGTGTAGCAGCCCTTCTTGAAGCTGACGCCACCGACCGCCTGCAGATTGATCATCTGCGGGATGAACAGCTCGCGGGTGGCGCCGAACACCTGACCGACGCCGGCGCGCACCTGAGCCAGCAGCCAGTCGTTCAGCTCGGCTTCGCGCAGCTGCGCGGCCAGACGCTCGCGCAGGCTCGCCGCCTCGGCGGCGGGGGCCCAGAGCTCGGCGCGGCCGTCGCCGAGGCGTACGGCGATCAGCCCGTTGGCGCGGGCCACGGCATCGCCGTTCGCCGGCAGCTGCAGGCCCAGCTCGGCGAGCGGCTGATCAGCGCCGGCCAGGCCGAAGCGCGCCCAGGCGGCGCTTTCGTCGGCGAGGCTGCACTTGGAGAACACCGCGTACTTCCTGAGGTCGGCCAGCTGCGGCTCGACCAGCTCGGCGGCCATCGCCATCAGGTAGCCATCGCCCTCGGGGAGGATGCGGAAGCTCGATACCATGCGGCCCTTGGCGGTGCAGCGCGCGCCCAGGCTGCTCTGGCTGTCGCTCAGGTAGTTGAGGTTGCAGGTGAGCTGGCCCTGCAGGAATTTCCCGGCCTCCGGGCCGCGGACGGCAAGCATGCCCTCGTGGACAAGCGGGCAGAAGAATGCGGAATCGACCATGGGTATTCGCTGGAAGAAAGTTAGGGGCACATCATAAAAGCAGCCGTCAGCTTCGGGCTACCGACTCCCGCCAATAAAGGGCGGCAGAAGCGTTTCGAAGCTTGAGCGACCGGGCAATAAAAAGCCGGGCAGTGCCCGGCTTTCGCTGCGTTTCCGCTCACGAGCGGCCCTTGACCTGGCGGTCGCCCACCGTGCCTTCGAGCAGCATGATCTGGTACTCCTTGCCGTCCTTCTCGACCTGCTGCAGGCGGACCAGCAGGTAGTCCCAGTCCTTGGCGAACCACAGCACAGTCTTGCGGTTGCTCTGGGTCGGGTCGCGCACGCGCTCGACCTTGATGGCGTCGATCAGACCGGCCTTGGTTTCCACCACTTCCTCGCCAAGCACGCGGAAGTCGTAGGTTTCCACCTCGTCGCCGTCGATCACCTGGTAGCTCATGCTCTTCTTGCCGGCGGCGACGTCGTGCTGCAGGGCGATCTGGTAGGTGGACTTGTCGAGCAGGCCTCGGTTCAGCGGCACGCGTACCTGGTTGCCGCGGTCGCTGCCGATCACCTGCTTGGCGCTCCAGTCGAAGTCCAGCTCCACCTGCTTGCTCTTGCCCAGGCCGCTGCGCTTGAAGCGGTAGGTCTGCGGCAGGAAGCTGCCGCTCTCGACCCGGAAGGTGCTCTGCTCGGTCAGCCCGGCGACCAGCATGGAGGCCTCGAAGTCCAGGCTCCAGCGCCCGTCGCTTTCCGCCTTGAGGCTGCGGGTGGCGCTGCCGCCCACCGGAAGCTGCTTCCAGTCGGCGGTGTAGCTGGCGGAGAACGGCTTGAGATTCTGGGCCTGCACCGGCAGGGCGAGTGCGGCAAGGGCGAACAAAAGAACGCGCAGCATAGGGTCTCCTAGATCCGAATCTGATGGCCGCTGGCAGGCAGCGGCTGGCCGTCCAGCATTGCGCCTTGCTCACCGAGTTGCAAGCGTCCGCTGGCGAACCAGCGTACCGCTAGCGGATAGATGCGATGCTCCTGCTCGTGCACGCGCTGCGCCAGACTGTCCGGCGTGTCGCCCGGCTGCACGGGGATCACCGCCTGTACGACCAGAGGACCGCCATCAAGTTCCTCGGTGACGAAGTGCACGCTGCAGCCGTGTTCGGCATCGCCGGCCTCGAGCACCCGCTGATGGGTGTGCAGGCCCTTGTATTTGGGCAGCAGCGAAGGATGGATGTTGAGCAGCCGGCCGCGGTAGTGGCGGACGAAGCCGGGGGTGAGGATGCGCATGAAACCGGCCAACACCACCAGGTCGGGGCGGTAGGCATCGATGCGCTCGATCAGCGCGGCGTCGAAGGCTTCGCGACCGTCGAACGCCTTGTGGTCGAGCACCGTGGCGGGGATGCCGGCGGCCCTAGCGCGCTCCAGACCGTAGGCGTCGGCGCGGTTGGAAATCACTGCGCGGATGCGCGCCGGCGTGTCGCCGGCGCGCATGTCGTCGATCAGGGCTTGCAGATTGCTGCCGGAGCCGGAGATCAACACCACCACATTGCAGGGGGTGGACATCAGTGGGCCTTGAGGTTGTTGAGGACCACTCGTTCGCTGCCTTCCGCCGCAGCGGCTATCTGGCCGATCACCCAGGGCTGCTCGCCGGCCTCGCGCAGCACCGCCAGGGCCTGCTCGGTCTGCTCGCTGGCCACGCAGATGACCATGCCGACGCCGCAGTTCAGCACGCGGTGCATCTCGCGCTCGTCGACGTTGCCCTTCTGCTGCAGCCAGTCGAATACCGCCGGGCGGGTCCAGCTGGCCACGTCGATGACCGCCTGGGTGCCTTCCGGCAGCACGCGTGGGATGTTGTCCAGCAGGCCCCCGCCGGTGATGTGGGCCATGGCCTTCACCGCGCCGGTCGCCTTGATCAGCTTGAGCAGCGGCTTGACGTAGATGCGGGTCGGCGCCATCAGCAGGTCGGCAAGGGGCTTGCCGTCGACCTGCTCCTGCTGGATGTCGGTGCCGGAGACCTCGAGGATCTTGCGGATCAGCGAGTAGCCGTTGGAGTGCGGGCCGGAGGAGGGCAGGGCGATCAGGCTGTCGCCGGCGACCACCTTGGAGCCGTCGATGATCTCGCTCTTCTCCACCACGCCGACGCAGAAGCCGGCCAGGTCGTAGTCCTCGCCCTCGTACATGCCAGGCATCTCGGCGGTCTCCCCGCCGACCAGGGAGCAGCCGGCCAGCTCGCAGCCGGCGCCGATGCCGGCCACCACGGTGGCAGCCACGTCGACGTTCAGCTTGCCGGTGGCGTAGTAGTCGAGGAAGAACAGCGGCTCGGCGCCGCACACCACCAGGTCGTTGACGCACATGGCGACCAGGTCCTGGCCGATGCTGTCGTGCTTGTTGAGATTCAGCGCCAGACGCAGCTTGGTGCCCACGCCGTCGGTGCCGGACACCAGCACCGGCTGTTTGTAACCGGCGGGAATCTCGCAGAGCGCGCCGAAGCCGCCCAGGCCTCCCATGACTTCCGGACGTGCGGTGCGCTTGGCCACGCCCTTGATGCGTTCGACCAGGGCTTCGCCTGCGTCGATATCGACACCGGCGTCCTTGTAGCTGATGGAAGGTTGCTTGCTCATGAATTCAGGGCCTTTGCGGGGTTCTTGAGGGGGACCGCTTGCCGGTCCAGGAAGGCGCGCGATTTTAACAGGCTTGCCGGTCAGCGGCCATCGACCCGGCCATCGGGTCGTCGCGACGGGCCAGATCGGCGGTTGCCGGCCCGGGAGCGCCTGTTTAAGGTATAGGACCTCAGCCGCCCAGCCCTGCGAGAGCTCCATGCGCATCCTTGTCCGCCTGTTCGTCCTCTGTCTGGCCCTGTCCGCCGCACCGTCCTTCGCCGCCGTGGTGGCCAATCTCTATCAGGTGCGCGAACCGGTCGCCAGTCAGACTCCCGAGGAGCGCGATGCCGCCTTGGTGCGGGCCTTCGACACCCTGGTGCAGCGCCTGACCGGCGATGCCGGTGCGGCGCAGAGCCAGGCCCTGGCAGGGCTGCGCGCCGAGCCCCAGCAGGTGATCAGCCAGTATGGTTACGAAGGACAGGAGATCGTCGTCGATTTCGACCCGGCGACCACCGAGCGCAGCCTGCGTCAGGCCGGCCTGGCCCTGTGGGGCGCCAACCGCCCGGCGATCCTCGCTTGGTGGCTGAACAACTCCCTGGAAGGCAGCAGCCTGGTCGGCGACGGCCAGCCCAGCGCCGATCCGCTGCAGCGTGCCGCCCAGCGCCGCGGTCTGCCGCTGCGCCTGCCGCTGGCCGATCTCGGCGAGCAATTGCTGGGCACCTCGGACAACCTCACCGCCAGTCAGCCGGACGCTAGCCTGCTGGAGTCCGTCGAGCGCTACGGCGCCGACGCTCTGCTGGCGGTGGACGCCCAAGAGCAGGACGGCCAGTGGCAGGCCAGCTGGCAGCTGTGGCTGGGTGACAGCCGCGAGCAGGGAACGGTCAAGGCCGGCGACGAGCAGGGCCTGGCCGATGCGGTGATGCTGGCGGTCGGTGAGCGCCTGGCGCCGCGCTTCGCCGCCTCGCCGAGCGCCGCTAGCCACCTGACCCTGCAGGTGCAGGGCGCCGACCTGGCCCGCTACGCCGAACTGTCTCGCCTGCTGGAGCCCTTCGATGCGCACCTGCAACTGGTGGAGGGCGACACCCTGGTGTTCCGGGTCAACGCCAGCCCCGAGCAGCTGCGTGCCCAGCTGTCCCTGGCACGTCTCGAGGAAATGCCCGCGCCCCAGGACGAGCCAGGCGTGGCGCAGCCGGCGCCGGCTCTGGTGCCGCGCGGCGACCGTCTGTACTTCCACTGGTGAGCCGCTCCAGAACAGATCGCGCGGTCTTTCGGGGCTGCGCCAGGTCGCTGATTTCTATACACTTTCTGCCTTTCGTGAACTCTCGTGGCGCCGCCTCGGCGCCGTCCGGTCCGGCATGAAACCTATCCAGCTGCCTCTCGGCGTGCGTCTGCGCGACGACGCCACCTTTGCCAACTACTACCCCGGCGCCAACGCCGCCGCGCTTGGCTACGTCGAACGGCTCTGCGAGGCCGACGCGGGCTGGACGGAAAGCCTGATCTATCTGTGGGGCAGCGAGGGCGTCGGACGCAGCCACCTGCTGCAGGCCGCTTGCCTGCGCTTCGATCAGCTCGGCGAGCAGGCGGTCTACCTGCCGCTCGGTGAAGTGGTCGAGCACGGCCCGGAGCTGCTGGACAACCTCGAGGACTTCGAGCTGGTCTGTCTGGACGATCTGGACGCGGTGGTCGGCCGCGACGACTGGGAGGAGGCGCTGTTTCACCTGTTCAACCGCCTGCGCGACAGCGGCCGGCGTTTGCTGCTGGCGGCCACCGCCTCGCCGCGCGAGCTGGGGGTGGGGCTGCCGGATCTGCAGTCGCGCCTGTCCCTGGCCCTGGTGTTCCAGCTCCAGCCGCTGTCCGACGAGGACAAGCTACGCGCCCTGCAGCTGCGCGCCTCGCGCCGCGGTCTGCACCTCACCGACGAGGTAGGGCGCTTCATCCTCACCCGCGGGGCGCGGAGCATGAGCGCGCTGTTCGAGCTGCTCGACCGCCTTGATCAGGCCTCGCTGCAGGCCCAGCGCAAGCTGACCATACCCTTCCTCAAGGAAGTGCTGGGTTGGTAGACGGCTCCAGAGATTGTGGAGGGAGGCTCCCGCTGTGCCGGCCGGCGCAGCGGGAACCGGGGATCAGGCCTCGCCTGCCAGCCTGCGGTCGTGCTGGAAGCGCCAGCGCACGTAGAGCAGGGCGCAACAGAACAGGGCGAAGCTGAGCAGCGCCTCGCTCCAGCCGAGCAGGGCGCGCTGCGGATCCAGCGCGGCCAGCACCCCCTTGATGAAGTAGAGGTTGACCACGAAGCACAGCCAGGCGTGGGCCCGCGCGCTGCCCGGCAGCAGCCCCGGGGCGAGGATCAGCAGCGGCACCAGCTCGATCAGCAGCACCACCCAGGTGCGCGCGCCGTGCAGGTCGGCGAAGGCCAGGTTCCACACCAGCAGAAGCAGTAGCAGGGCCAGGTAGAGGGCCAGGCTCAGCCCGCGGGTCAGGCGCAGGCGGGGCTTCAGCCAGTCCAGGGACGGCAGCGGTTTGTTCTTCCTAGCCACGGCCACGCTCCAGTTGCAGGGCGGTCTGCGCCAGACGCTGGCCGAGGGCGCGGCATAGGGCGATCTCGTGTTCGTCCAGCGGCCGCTTGCCGTCGGCTCCCGCGTAGTGGCTGGGGCCGTAGGGGGTGCCGCCGCCCTGGGTTTCCAGCAGAGCGGCCTCGCTGTAGGGCAGGCCGGTGACCAGCATGCCGTGGTGCAGCAGGGGCAGCAGCATGGTCAGCAGGGTGGTCTCCTGGCCGCCGTGTAGGCTGGAGGTGGTGGTGAAGGCGCCGGCCGGCTTGCCGACCAGCTCGCCGGTCAGCCACAGGCTGCTGGTGCTGTCGATGAAGTACTTGAGCGGCGCGGCCATGTTGCCAAAGCGGGTCGGGCAGCCCAGGGCCAGCCCCGAGCAGTGCCTGAGATCGTCGAGAGTGGCGTAGATCGCGCCTTCCGCGGGGATCGCCGGGGCCACTGCCTCGCATTCGGTGGACACCGGCGGCACGGTACGCAGGCGTGCTTCCAGGCCGGCCATCTCCACGCCGCGGGCGACCTGGCGGGCCATCTCCGCGGTCTTGCCGTGGCGGCTGTAGTAGAGCACCAGGATGTAGGGGCTGCTCATGCCAGAAGCTCCAGCACCTTCTCCGGCGGCCGGCCGATCACCGCCCTGTCGCCGGCGACCAGGATCGGCCGCTCGATCAGTCTGGGATGGGCAGCCATGGCCTCGATCAGCTGCTCCTCGCCGAGGCCGGGATCGGCCAGGCCCAGGCTTTGGTATTCCTCCTCGCCGGTACGCAGCAGCTGGCGGGCCGGGATGCCCAGCTTGCGCAATAGCTCGCGCAATTCGGCGGCGGAGGGTGGGGTCTCCAGATAACGCACGATGGTCGGCTGCAGGCCTCGGGCCTCGAGCAGCTCCAGGGCGCCGCGGGATTTCGAGCAACGTGGGTTGTGATAAAGGGTCAAATCGGTCATTGCGAGTCGCATCCGCTGAGGGGTGGCGGCTATTCTAACCGCGTCGCCGCGGCTGTCGGCTATTGGGTGGCGACTTCGACTAGGGAGAGCGCATGCGTCAGCGTTTCGAAAACACGGTGGAGTTCTGGCGGTTCCTCTGGCAGCGCTTTCTTGATGATCGGGCGCCGGACAGCGCGGCGGCGCTGACCTACACCACCCTGTTCGCGGTGGTACCGATGATGACCGTGACCTTCGCCATGCTCTCGGCCATCCCCGCCTTCCAGGGCGTTGGCGAGCAAATCCAGAGCTTCATCCTGCGCAACTTCCTGCCCGCCACCGGGGAGACGGTGCGCGAGTATCTGGTCAGCTTCACCCTGCAGGCGCGCCAGCTCACCTGGATCGGCGTGCTCTTCCTGGCGATCACCGCCTTCACCATGCTGGTCACCGTGGAGAAGGCTTTCAACACCATCTGGCGGGTGCGCCAGCCGCGCCGCGGGGCGTCCAGCTTCCTGCTCTATTGGGCGATCCTCAGCCTCGGTCCGCTGCTGCTCGGCGCCGGCTTCCTGGTCAGCACCTACATTACCTCGCTGTCGCTGATCTCCGGCCCGGACGCGGTGATCGGCGCCAAGACGCTGCTGCGCTTCATGCCGCTGCTGTCCAGCGTGGCGGCCTTCACCCTGATCTACGCCACCGTGCCCAACACCCGGGTGCCGATCAGGCACGCGCTGGTTGGCGGCACCTTGGCGGCGGTGCTGTTCGAGCTGGCGAAGATGCTGTTCGGCCTCTACGTGCGGCTGTTTCCCAGCTACCAACTGATCTACGGGGCCTTCGCCACGGTACCGCTGTTCCTGCTGTGGATCTACCTGTCCTGGCTGATCGTGCTGTTCGGCGCCGAGCTGGTCTGCAACCTGTCCAACCCACCGGTCTGGCGGCGCCGCAGCCTGCCGCGCCTGCTGGCCCTGCTCGGCGTGCTGCGGGTGTTCCACGACAGCCAGAGGCAGGGCGAGACGGTGACCCTGCGCGACATGCGCCGCCAGGGCTGGCTGCTGCCGGAGGACGAATGGGACGAGCTGACCGGCTTCCTCGAGCAGGAGCAACTGATCTGCCGGGTCAGTGGCGGCTGGGTGCTGTGCCGCGACCTGGCTCACTACAGCATGCATCGTCTGCTCAGTCACGCCCCCTGGCCGCTGCCGCGCCCCGAGCAGTTGCCGGAGTCCCTCGACGAGCCCTGGTATCCGGTGCTGCGCCAGACACTGGAGCAATTCCAGCTGCAGCAGCAGGCGCTGTTCGGCGCCAGCCTGGCCGACTGGCTGCAGAGTCGGGACGTACGACCGGCGCTGGAAGGATCCTCTGGCGGCAGGTGACGAAAAACGTCAGTTTGCGGCCAATGTCGCACTTTTAGCAGGGGCTTTTTGCTTGTCCGCATCCGCCCGGCCGCGCACGGGCCTGTCTGCCACGCCCTTGCCTGCCCCTCCATCCCGCACTGGCACGTTTCTGGCTTGGGCAAGGCGCATCCATCCACTGGGACAGGCGAGATGAGCGGTTCGCGCGACAGGGTGATCTTTTTGCGGGACAGGGATCCCGAGGGAGCACTGGAGAACCTGAATCGCGTGACCGGCCTGCGTTTTGCGCGGTGGCCCGAATCCCTGGTGGAGGCGGGCGCCGTGTCCGGGATGGATGATATGGGGAGGGAAACGCGCGACGACTCGCTCGACACGCGCGAAGCGGTAAGAAGGTGAGGGCCGCCGGCGTCCCGTCATGGCGGGATGGGATGCCGGTGCCCCCTTCACTTCATCTCCTGACGCTCAGGCGAGCGCACGTCGCTCCTCGTCGGCGGGTTGTTCCACGGCCTGCACGAAGAGTTCCTCGACGATCAGGTTGCGCACTGCCACCGCGGCGCGCAGCACCACCTGCATGTCCCTGAGCTTCTGACGCACCGGCAGGCGGGCGACGCCGGACAGCAGGATCTTGTGATGGGCGTTGACCCTGCCGTGGTCGAGGACCACCTCACGGTGCGTCTCGCCGTCCAGATAGCGGACCAGCAGCGATACCGGCAGGTCGGCCAGCCCTGGCAGGTGCAGCCAGGTAGCGACGTTGTATTCGGCGACTCGGCCCTCGTAGGGCGTGAGGATCGGGCTGGCGCTGTCGCTGATGCGCGCCGGCACGTTGCCGATCAGCTTGTCGTGGGCTTGGGTCATTGCGGCTCCCGGGCAGATTGCGTCGGCTCCATGAACTGGCCGGGGATTATAGGCACGGGCCTGGCGCGCGAACTGTGGACTCGGCCGCCGCTACGCGTGACCGGTCTCGCAGTTTGCGGTTCAGGCCAGCTTCAGCGGGTAGCGGGTTACCAGCGGGGTGGACAGGTTGGCGCTGCTCAGCGGCACTATGGCCTGATTGTGGGCGTTGAGCATCTGCAGCCAGAGATTCTCGCCATCCACGAACTTGCCCTGTGGCAGCCACAGGCCGTGGTGCCAGTCACCGCCAGGGGCCGGGGTGCTCTGCAGGATGCCGGCGTGGGTCGGCGCATTGGGCGCGCGGCGCAGCCAGACCGGGCGGGCCAGGCCCTTCATGTAGCGAATGCCCAGGTGCAGGCCGGCCTCGTTGATGTGCCGCCAGCGGATCACCGCCAGCACCGGCGTGGCGTTGCCGAGCAGGAGTAGCAGTTGGCCCACCGGCAGTCGCTCGGCCTGGCCGACGCTGCACAGCAGGCGCGCGCCGCCGGGGCTGACGTCGAGCACCTGGGCGTGGCTGTGGCCGGGGTGCTGGTCGAGCAGCTGGGCGTGGATGTCGGCCAGGCCGATCACCAGCAGGTACTCGCCGTACTGGTCGGTGCGCTCGTGGCGGCGCTGCTGGCGGTGCAGCCAGTGCTGGCGCACCCGTTCGAGCAGCTGGAATTCCTGCGGGGTCTGCAGCGGCGCCGGGTCGTGCAGGGCGATCAGCAGCGGGCCCAGCTCGAAGCGCCGCAGCACCTCGTCCGCGCCATCCGGCTGGCGGTCCAGAGGCACGAAGGGCTGAGCCTTGGCAAGGTCCACCGTGGGGCCTTCGTCGATGCCTTCCTCGTCCCAGGAGCACAGGCGGGCCAGTCCGGCCAGTGGCGCCAGGGCACGGAACAGCAGGAGGGCCTCGCCCTCGGCCAGGTGGAAGGGGTTGCTCAGGGCGAGCAGCAGTATCTGCTGGTAGAGACCGCGCAGGGTGGCGGCGGCCTGCGGCTGGAAGGGCGCGGCGATCGGTTCGTCCAGACACTCCTGGCGCTCGCCGATCCAGTACAGCAGGTGGCTGTCGCGCCACAGGCCGGCCGGCGGCTCCTGATAGAGCTGGTAGTGGCGCAGCAGGGTCTGCGCCAGAAAGTGTTGGGCCATGTACAGGCACCAGGCCAGGTGCGGGCGGGACGGGTGCTTGCTCTGCAGGATCTGCAGCAGCAGGCGCTTGAAGCCCGCGGCCAGCTCCGCGCAGAGGCGCACCTCGAGCGACGACGGCGCGGCCTGGCTGGCGTGCCTGGCGTAGTGCAGGTATTCCTCGGTGAAGCTTTGCAGCGCCCGTTGCCTTTCGAGTAAGGTCATGGCACTGCGGTTCAGGCTGAACAGCAGGCTCAGGGCCTGTTGCAGGCCGTGTTCATGGGGTTGCCTGCGGGCATCGGCGAGGCGCTGGTGCAGATCGGCAAGCGATTCCACTCCCTCTTCGCGGATGTCCGGCACTTCCAGGCGCAAGGCATCCAGTGTCATATCAACCCTGCATTAAGGATGAGGATCGACTGCATGGGCGCTGGACTCCAGAGACTTCTGTGGCGGTTGGTCGTTGTGCTGTGGGCCGGTCTGCTGCTGGCCGGCTGCGCCGAGGATGCGGGCGTCGACCAGCATGGGCGAAAGGTAGCGGCAGATCGCCTCCATGGCCAGTGGCTTGTCATCAATTATTGGGCCGAATGGTGCGCCCCCTGCAGAACCGAGATCCCACAACTGAATCTGCTCGCCGAACAGTTGAAGGGCGAGGCCGAGGTGTTCGGCGTGAACTTCGACGGTCTGCAGGGCGAGGAGCTGGCCAAGGGCGCCGAGGCCCTGGGCATCCGTTTCACCGTCCTGGCCACCGACCCCGCGCCGCGCTTCGACCTGCCGCGCACCGAGGCGCTGCCGGTCACCTATATCGTCGACCCCTCTGGCAAGGTTCGCGACCGGCTGTTGGGCGAGCAGAATGCCGAGGGGCTGCGCAAGCGTCTGGAGGCCTTGCAGGCGGCGCAGTGATTCCCTTCGGGGCAGCTGGCAAGACAGTACATCAGAGGAAGCGTAATGGCGCGTCAATGCAAGCATGGCTACGTCAGTGGCAAGGTTCAGGGCGTCTATTTTCGGCAGAGCACTGCCGAGGAGGCGGAGCGGCTAGGGCTGGATGGCTGGGTCCGCAATCTGGACGATGGTCGGGTGGAAGTGCTGTTCGAGGGCGAGGAGGAAGCCGTGCGCGAGCTGGCCGAATGGCTCTGGCGCGGGCCGAGTGCGGCCAGGGTCACGGGCGTCGAGCTGGAGGACCAGCCGCTGCAGGGGCTTAGCGGCTTCGTGATCCGCCGTTAAGGGCAGGGCCGTCGGGCGTGATGTTCGCCTGATGGCTGCCAGGGGATCCTTGATGTGGACGGTGCTGCAGAAAGTTGTCCTTGCGGTCAGGTTTTGGCGCGAAACTTGATTGTCAGAGGCGCCAGGCCGCGGACTGTTACCGCGGCGACATTCACCGACCCTGGAGAGTCCCGTGAAAGCCCTGTTACGCTCCTGCCTGCTTGCCAGCCTGCTGCCTGTCGTCGCCCATGCCGAGAGCTACGTGGTCGGCGTCGAGCGGGCGGATTTCGAACCGTACTTTTCCCTCAATGAACAAGGCCAGTACCAGGGGTTCGCCCGCGAACTGCTGGATACCTTCGCCCGCGAGGCGGGGATAGAACTGCGTTACCGGGCGGTCGCGCCGGCCGGTCTACTTGGCGAGCTGCTGGAAGGCCGGGTCGACCTGAAGTACCCGGACAGCCCGACCTGGGCGGTCCAGGCCAAGGCCGGCCAGCGTCTGAGCTACAGCGCCGCAACCGCTGACTTCATCGACGGCGTGTTGGTCGCTCCCCTGCAGCAAGGCAAGGGCCTCCGCCAGCTGCGCCGCCTGGCCGTGGTGGAGGGCTGGACGCCCGAGCAGTACCGCGACGCCATCGCAGCCGGGACGCTGCAGCAGGTGAGTGCCGCCAGCCTGCGCGAGATGATCCACAGCACTCTGAAACGCCGCGCCGACGGTGGCTACTACAACGTCGAGGTGGCCATCTACGCCCTCAATCACCGCAGCAGCTCGCCCAACGCCCTGGTGTTCGACCCGACACTGCCCTACCAGCGCGGCACCTACCATCTCTCGACGATCCGTCACCCGCAGCTGATCGAGCGGTTCGATCGTTTCCTTGCGGAACACGCTCCCGTGGTGGCGGCGCTGAAGGCGCGTTACCGGGTGGAGGAGAACATCAACTCCGAATTCCTCGGCATGGAGCAGTGGAAGATCGACCATATCCAGCGGCAGCGGGCGCGGCAGGGGCTGTGATCCTTTCCCCGGCGACACTCTCCAGTGGACGAGAGGGGAAGCGGCCATCTGGCGGCGGCCCCTCGCTCAGAGAGAGGAAGCGTTTGCCAAGCGGGTCGGCGGCCGCTATTGGAGAAGGATGCTGACGGAGGAGCGAACCATGGATCCATTCATGCAGGCGGCAATCGACGAAGCGAGACAGGGACTGGAGGAGGGCGGCATCCCCATCGGTTCGGTACTGGTCCATCGGGGCCGGATCATCGGCCGCGGGCACAACCGCCGGGTGCAGAAGGGCAGCGCCACCTTGCACGGCGAGATGGACGCGCTGGAGAACGCCGGGCGGTTGCCGGCCAGCGTGTACCGTGACGCGGTGCTCTACACCACGCTGTCGCCCTGCCCGATGTGCAGCGGGGCGATCCTGCTGTACGGGATTCCCAGAGTGGTGGTGGGGGAGAACCGCACCTTCATGGGCGAAGAAGAGCTGCTGCGCGCGCGGGGCGTGCAGGTGGAGGTGCTGCAGGACGAGCGTTGCATCGAGCTGATGCGGACCTTCATCGAGCGCTATCCAGCGGTGTGGAACGAGGATATTGGCGAGTGACTCAGGCCGCTCGGCCCTCGCCCCCGGCCCTCTCCCGTGAATGGCGCGCCGGATCAACGGTCTTGAGCCCGGCCCCTGACGCCACCATAGTGGTGGCCATGACTCGCACATCCGCACCTGCCGATCCTGCTGCCGCGCTGGGAGGGTTCCATCCGGCGGTGGCGGCCTGGTTCCAGGCCAGTTTCCCCGCGCCCACCGCGGCCCAGGCTGCTGCCTGGCCGGCGATCCGTGCCGGGCGTTCGACGCTGGTGGCGGCGCCTACCGGTTCGGGGAAGACGCTGACCGCCTTCCTCGCCGCCATCGATGAGCTGGTCCGCGAGGGCCTGGCCAATGGCGGGGTGCTGGCGGAGCGCTGCGCGGTGGTCTATGTGTCGCCGCTCAAGGCGCTGTCCAACGATATCCATGTCAACCTCGAGGAGCCTCTGGAGGGCATCCGCGCCGAGCTGCGCCGCCAGGTGCTGCCGGACGTGGCGATTCGCACCGCGGTGCGTACCGGTGACACCAGTCAGAGCGAGCGCGGGGCGATGCGCAAGTGTCCGCCGCACATCCTGGTGACCACCCCGGAATCCCTCTACGTGCTGCTCGGCTCGGCGTCCGGACGGGAGCTGCTGGGCGGCTGCCGCAGTCTGATCATCGACGAGATCCACGCCATCGCCGGCAGCAAGCGCGGCAGCCACCTGATGCTCAGCATCGAGCGGCTGGAGGCGCTGTGCCGGCGGCCCTTGCTGCGCATCGGCCTGTCCGCCACCCAGAAACCGATCGACAGGGTGGCCGCCTTCCTGATGGGCCGCCAGGGGCCGCTGCCCGGTGCCCAGGGGGAGTTGCTGGCGCAGGGCGACGCTGGCTGCGCGATAGTCGACGTCGGCCATGTCCGCGCCCGCGACCTGGCCATCGAGGTGCCGCCGGTGCCCCTCGAGGCGGTGATGAGCAACGAGGTCTGGGAGTTGGTCTATGACCGGCTCGCCGAACTGGCGGAGACGCACCGTACCTGTCTGGTGTTCGTCAACACCCGTCGCCTGGCCGAGCGCGCCGCCCGCCATCTGTCCGAGCGCCTGGGCAACGCGGCGGTGGCCGCGCACCACGGCAGCCTGGCCAAGGAGGCGCGCCTGGATGCCGAGCAGCGCCTCAAGCGCGGCGAGCTCCGGGTGCTGGTGGCCACCGCCTCCCTGGAGCTGGGCATCGATATTGGCGACGTGGACCTGGTCTGCCAGCTCGGCTCGCCGTGCAGCATCGCCGCCTTTCTGCAGCGCGTCGGGCGTTCCGGACACAGCGTCGGCGGCATGCCCAAGGGGCGGTTGTTCCCCCAGTCCCGGGATGACCTGATCGAGTGCGCGGCCCTGCTCGACTGCGTGCGTCGCGACGAGCTGGACGCGCTGGTCATTCCTCGTGCGCCCCTCGACGTGCTGGCCCAGCAGATAGTCGCCGAGGTGGCTTGCCAGGAGTGGGACGAGGATGCCCTGTTCCGCCTCCTGACCCGCGCCGAGCCCTACCGGGAGCTGCCCCGCGCCACCTATGACGCGGTGCTCAGGATGCTCGCCGAAGGTTTCAGTAGCCGCCGCGGCGTGCGCGCCGCCTACCTGCACCATGACGCGGTCAACCGCCGCCTGCGCGGTCGCCGAGGCGCCAGTCTGGTGGCCATCACCTCCGGTGGCACAATTCCCGATACCGGCGACTACTCAGTGCTGCTGGAGCCCCAGGGACAACTGATCGGCACGGTCAACGAGGACTTCGCGGTGGAGAGCCTGGCCGGCGACGTGTTCCAGCTGGGCAACCAGTCCTACCGCATCCTGCGCATCGAGCCGGGCCGGGTGCGGGTGGAGGATGCCCAGGGCCAGCCGCCGAACATTCCCTTCTGGCTGGGCGAGGCGCCAGGGCGCAGCGACGAGCTGTCGGCCGGGGTGGCGCGGCTGCGCGAGGAGGTGGAGCGGCGCCTGGCGAACGCGGGGCTGGAAGCGGCTGTGGCTTGGCTGAGCGGCGAGTTGGGCCTGAGCGAGGCGGCGGCGCGGCAGATCGCCGAATACCTGGACCGCGCCCGGGCCGCCTTGGGTTGCCTGCCGACCCAGCGCTGCCTGGTGATGGAGCGCTTCTTCGACGAATCCGGGGGCATGCAGCTGGTCATCCATTCGCCGTTCGGCAGCCGGATCAACCGCGCCTGGGGCCTGGCGCTGCGCAAGCGCTTCTGCCGCAGCTTCAACTTCGAGCTGCAGGCCGCCGCCAGCGAGGACGCGCTGATCCTCTCGCTGTCCACCAGCCACAGCTTTCCCCTCGACGAGGTGTGGCGCTACCTGCACTCCCGGACGGCCGAGCAGGTGCTGATCCAGGCGCTGCTCGACGCCCCGCTGTTCGCCGTGCGCTGGCGCTGGAACGCCACCACCGCGCTGGCCCTGCCGCGCTTCGCCGGTGGTCGCAAGGTGGCCCCGCAGCTGCAGCGCATGCGCAGCGAGGACCTGCTGGCCACGGTGTTCCCCGACCAGGTGGCTTGCCTGGAGAACATCGTCGGCGACCGGGAGATTCCCGATCATCCCCTGGTCGCCCAGACCCTCGACGATTGCCTGCACGAGGCCATGGACAGCGAAGGCTGGCTGGCCCTGCTGCGGCGCATGGAGGCCGGCGAGGTGCAGCTGGTGGCCCGCGACCTGCCTGCGCCCTCGGCGCTGGCGGCGGAGATTCTCAGCGCTCGGCCCTATGCCTTCCTCGACGATGCGCCGCTGGAGGAGCGCCGCACCCAGGCGGTGCTGAGCCGGCGCTGGAGCGATCCGGAATCGGCCGACGACCTCGGCGTGCTGGATGCCGAGGCCATCGCCGCGGTGGGCGAGGAGGCCTGGCCGCTGGTGCGCGGCGAGGACGAGATGCACGAGGCGCTGATGACCCTGGCCGCGGTGAGCGCCGAGGAAGTGGCGGCTCGGCCCGGCTGGGCCGGCTGGCTGGCACAGCTGGCCAGGGGCCGACGCGCCACCTGCCTGCAGCTGGACGGCGCGCCGGCCCTGTGGCTGCCGGCCGAGCGCCTGACCCAGTGGCAGGCCCTGCATCCCGGGGCGCGCCTGCATCCGGCGATCGGCGCGCCGGACGGCTACGCCGAGCCCTGGGAGGCCGAGTCCGCCGCGGTGGAGGTGGTGCGCGCGCGGCTGTCCGGCTTTGGTCCGCTGCCGGCGGCGCGCCTGGCCGCCGATCTGCGCCTGCCGGTGGCCGTGGTGAACCGGGCGCTGCTCGCCTTGGAGCGCGAGGGTTATGTGTTGCGCGGGCGCTTCAACCCCGGCGCCCGGGATGAGGAGTGGTGCGAGCGGCATCTGCTGGCGCGCATCCATCGCTACACGGTCAAGCGCCTGCGTCGCGAGATCGAGCCGGTGGAGCGGGCCGACTTCATGCGCTTCCTGTTCGACTGGCAGCGGGTCGCGCCGGGCAGCCAGGTGCGCGGCGCCGAGGCGCTGGCCGGGGTGCTGGCGCAGCTGGAGGGCTTCCAGGCTGCGGCCGGGGCCTGGGAGAGCGAGATCCTGCCGAGCCGGGTGAGCGACTACGGGATCAACTGGCTGGACGACCTGTGCCGCGCCGGGCGGCTGATCTGGTGCCGGCTGGCGGGACGCACGCGCAGCGGCGGCGGACCGCTGCGCAGCACGCCCATCGTGCTGCTGCCGCGCAAGGCCCTGGCGACCTGGCGCAACTGCCTGGAGGCCGTCCCAGCGGCCGAGCCCTCGCCGCGTGCCGAGCGGGTGCGCCGGGCGTTGGCCGAGCATGGCGCCTTGTTCTTCGACGAGCTGATGGACGAGGCGCGCCTGCTGCGCAGCGAGCTGGAGGATGCCTTGGGCGAGCTGGTTGCCCTGGGGCTGGTGCACGCCGACAGCTTCGCTGGGCTGCGCTCGCTGCTCCTCCCGGCGGCCCGTCGCGGACGCAGCGCCCCGAGGGCCCGCGCCGCCCTGGCCAGCCTGCAGGATGCCGGGCGCTGGGTACTGCTGCGCGGTCGCGGCGAGACGGGAGAGGGGCGTGGCGAGGCGCTGGAATACGTCGCCCGGGTGCTGCTGCGCCGCTACGGGGTGGTCTGCTGGCGGCTGCTGGAGCGCGAGGCGGGCTGGCTGCCCAGCTGGCGCGAGCTGCTGCGGGTCTATCACCGTCTGGAAGCCCGCGGGGAGATCCGCGGCGGCCGCTTCGTGGCCGGGCTGTCCGGCGAGCAGTTCGCTCTGCCGGAGGCGGTGGGCCTGCTGCGCGAAGTGCGCAAGCGCCCGGCGGAAGGAACCCTGATATCCCTCTCCGCCTGCGACCCGCTGAACCTGCTGGGCACCGTGCTGCCCGGCAGCAAGGTCCCGGCGCTGGCCGGCAACCGCCTGCTGTTCCGCGACGGGGTACCGGTAGCGACTCTGGTGGCCGGGAAGATACAGGTGCTGCAGGAGACGGATGCCTTCACCGCCGGGGAATGGCAGGCGGCGCTGATCCGCCAGCCCGGGGCGACGCGGCGAGTAGTGTCGTAGACGGAGGAGCCCCCAGCCCCTCTCCCTTTCGGGGAGAGGGGCTGTCGGCAGCCTTCAGAAGTGGTACTTGACCAGCGCCTGCACCGCAGTCTGGTGGAAGCCGTCGGTGGAACCATCCACCGGCTTCACGCCGTACTTGTTGTGCCACATGTTGAGTTCGGTGCCGACGTAGAGCCTGCGGGCCTCGCCGAACAGCTGCTTGCCGGCGTCCCACTTGATCTGGATCGACGAGCCCACCGAGGTCTGGGTGCCGGCCTCGTCGGACGGCGAGCGCCAGTCGATGAAGCCGTCGACCACGAAGTCCTGGTCGCCGATGGCGAAGGGGTAGGCGCCGGCGATGGTCAGCTGGGTGGCGTAGCCGTTGCTGTCCTGGTCGGCGAAGAACACCTGGTTGTTGATCTTCACCCGGTACAGGTTGGTCTGCAGGAAGGCGAAGCCGGGTACGTCCCAGTCCAGGCCGATGCCGTACAGGTAGTTCTCGGTGCCGGGACCGCCGTCGCCCTTCTCCAGGGTGAAGGCCGCCTTGACGTCCTTGAGCGGCCCGGCGGAGAGGTCCAGGCCGGTCAGCCAGGACAGGCTCACCCGCGGCGAGAACTCCATGTAGTAGAAGCTGTTCTTCTCGTGCTGGCGGAAGCTGCCGTTGGCGAAGCTGCCGCGCGACTGCAGGTTGTCGGCGCGCACATAGTCGAGGAAGTAGAAGACGTCCCCCCACACCCAGCCGCTGGCGTGCTCGAAGGTCAGGGTGGTCTGGGTGCGCTGTTCTTCTTCGTTGAAGTTCAGGCGCTGGAAGTTCTCACCGTACAGGTAGGTGAGGCTGTTGTCCTGCCAGTGCAGCAGCTCGCCGGCCAGCGCCGGGGTCGCAAGGGTCAGTCCGCCGGCCAGCATCAGGGAGGGGAGGGATCGCTTCATCGGTGGTGGGTCTCCGGGTCGGTTTTCTTGTTGGAAGCCACGCTGCCCCGAGCGCTCGGGCGCCGCCGTGCGCACGGCCTGCCCGGCGGCGTACGGGCGCTCAGGGGTAACGGATCGGAAGTGGGGCGGCACCGCGGAGGGTGGTGCGGAGAATTCCGCGTTCTGGGGATCTGCTCATCGGTCAGCCTGCCGTGTTGTTGTTATGCGGTCGTGGCCTTGGTGCTCGCGGAAAGCTGTCTCACGAGTCAGGTTTTGTTGACTATAACAGGCTTCGGAAAATTGTGAACAGTTTGTTTTTGTTTTGTGCACATTGGCGGGCCAAAGGTCCTGACGGAAACGTCCGTACCAGGCCGAGCCGGGCGCGCGGGGGGAGGCGGAGCCGGCCCGCAGGCCGGGACTGTCGCGCTGCCGGGATGGCCACCGGGCGTCTCGCTTGGCGAAGGGGCCAATCTCGCTGGTGCCAGGGGCAGGGGAGCACGAAAAAAAAGCCCGCCGGGTAGGCGGGCTACTAGCTTCCTGGCCGCGACGGTAACGACGGCCAGGGCGTGGGTCTAGTTGGTCGGCGCGCCGCTGGCGATCCACTGGCCGAGCAGCTCGCGCTCTTCCTGGGTCATCTGGGTGATGTTGCCCAGCGGCATGATCTGCGAGGCCACGGCCTGGGCCTGGATTTTCGGCGCCAGCTGGCGGATCTGCTCGGGGGTGTCGAGGATCACCCCGCCCGGCGCGCTGCTGAACAGCGGGCTGGTCGGATTCGCCGAGTGGCACACGGTGCAACGCTCATGGATCACGCTGTGCACCTTCTCGAAGGACGGGCCGCTGGCCTGGGTCGCGGTGTCCGCAGCCGGGGTATCGCGGTGCGCGGCCTTGGCGGCTTCCTCCTCGGCCCGACGCTGGGCGGCGGTCTTGCCGCCGACCGCGGTGCCCGGCAGCGGCTGGTACTGACCCTCGGCCTTGGCCGCCTCGTTGCCGGTCGCCGGCTTCAGGTTGGGGCCGGTGACGAAGGCCAGGCAGAGCATGCCCACCGCGGCGGCCGGCAGAGTCCAGGCGAATTGCTGGCTGGCATGCCGGGTGTTGAAGTAGTGGCGCACCAGTACGGCGAGTACCGCGATGCCGGCGAGGATCAGCCAGTTGTACTGGCTGCCGTAGGTGCTCGGGAAGTGGTTGCTGATCATGATGAACAGCACCGGCAGGGTGAAGTAGTTGTTGTGGCGCGAACGCAGCAGGCCCTTGGCCGGTAGCACCGGATCCGGCTCGCGGTTCTCCTCGATGGCCTTAACCAGCGCGCGCTGGGCCGGCATGATGATGCGGAACACGTTGCCGACCATGATGGTGCCAATCAGCGCGCCGGTGTGGATGTAGGCGGCGCGGCCGCTGAACACCTGGCTGTAGGCGAAGGCGGCGAGCACCACCAGGACGAACAGCACCAGGCCGAGCAGGGCCGGCTGCCTGCCGAGCGGAGAGTCGCACAGCTGGTCGTAGACCAGCCAGCCGACCAGCAGGGAGCCGAAGCCGATGGCCACGGCGGCGCCGGCGGATAGCTCGACGCCCGGCTTGATCAGGTAAACGCTGGGGTTGAGGTAGTAGACCACCAGCAGCAGGGCGACGCCCGACAGCCAGGTGAAGTAGGCCTCCCATTTGAACCAGTGCAGCTTCTCCGGCATCTGCGGCGGAGCCAGCTTGTACTTCTCCAGGTGGTAGATGCCGCCGCCGTGGATCGCCCACAGGTCGCCGGACAGACCTTCCCGCGGGTTGCGGCGGTCGAGGTTGTTCTCCAGCCAGACGAAATAGAACGAGGCACCGATCCAGGCGATACCGGTGATCATGTGAATCCAGCGAATGCCCAGGTTCAGCCATTCAGTCAGATGTGCTTCCACAGCCGTATCCTCACTCCCCGCCGCCGGCACGCCGGATGCGGGGTCTTCTCTTATTGGTGGGGGTCGAGGAGGAGTTGCTCGTCCTCGGTGAAGTAATGCTCGTCGCAGTTGTTGCCGGAACCACTGCGATCAACCACCAGGAAGTCATCCCGCTTTTCGATCGTCAGCACCGGGTGGTGCCAGACGCCGCGATGGTAGTTAACGCCCTGCCTGCCGTTGGTGCGGAAGGCACGGACCAGCCCTGGTACAGGTACATCGCCAGGTGGCGCGACCACGACCAGAAAGGGATTGCCGAGCAGCGGAACGAAGGCTTGGCTGCCCAGCGGATGGCGTTCCAGCATGCGTATGCGCAACGGCATCTCCAGGGCCTCGGCGCGGAAGATGCTGATGATCGCCCGATCCTCGGGCAGCGCGGTCTCGACCGTGGCGAGCCGGTGATAGCGGCGGGTGGAGCCGTTGTTGATCAGGAAATAGTCGCTGCCTTCGGTTTCGATCACGTCACCGAACGGGGCGAAGGCTTCCTTGGTCAGGGGCTCGATCTTCAGGCTACGCATGGCTGTTCTACTTGTTGGTTGGCGTTTCCCCCGCTCCGCCTGGAACCGGGGGCCTGGGAAGGGCGGCCGCAGCCAGCCGCCGTCCCGGAAATCTCTCCCGAGAGGGAGAGGGCCGTCCCTGGCCGCTCTCTTACCTGGTGACCCGGCCGAACAGGCGCAGCCGGCTGATGCCGCCGTCCGGGAAGATGTTCAGGCGCACGTGGGTGATCGGTCCGAGCCTGTTGATCTGCTCGACGAACTCGTGCTCGGTGTGCATCTCCAGCTTCTGGCTGGGCAGCAGCTCGCGCCAGAACAGACTCTGGGTCTCGATCTGCGCGTCGGTGCCGCCCTTCACGTAGGCGCCCTGGATGGAGCAGCTGTCCGGGTAGTTGCCCTTGAAGTGCAGGGTGTCGACCACGATGCGCTCGATCTCGCCCGGATGGCCGAGGGCGACGATCACCCAGTCGTTGCCCGGGGTGCGGCGGCGCGCGGTTTCCCAGCCGTCGCCCATGTTCAGGCCGCGGCCCGGGTTGAGGATGTTGCTCATGCGTCCGAAGTGCTCGTCGGAGCAGGCCAGGGCGCGCCCGCCGTTGAGGGCGGCGGCCAGGTCGACCAGCTCGTTGTCGGCCACGCTGCTCCAGTCGCGGTAGGGGATGCCGTACACGCGCAGACGGGCCACGCCGCCATCCGGATAGATGTTGAAGCGCAGATGGGTGAAGGGCTGGTCGTTATTGACCTCGTGGTAGTGATGGCTGTCGCCCTGCAGGGTCACCGACGGCAGCACCTCCACCCACGGGGTGTCCTCGGTGGGGTCGCCCTCGGCGACGAAGCAGCCTTCCAGGGAGGCGGACGGCGGGTAATTGCCGGTGAAGTGGGTGGTGTCGATGTCCACGCCCTTGATCGAGCCCGGCACGCCGAGGCGGATCACCGCGTAGTCGTAGCCCTCGAAGCGTTTGCGGCGGGATTCCCAGCCGTCCATCCACTTGCCGTTGTCGTCGAACACGCCCTCCTTCCACACCGGCGGATTCGGCTGGAACAGGCGATTGACGTCGGCGAACCAGTCGTCGGTGACGAAGATGGCCTTGGTACCCAGGCGGGCGTCGGCCAGATTGACGTATTTCTCGAAGGGCACGGCGTAGTTTTTCATTGGGCTTCTTCTCTACGTGGTGGGCGGGCCGCTGCGGCTCACAGCTGCTGCAGACGGAACAGCGCGATCTTGTTGATTTCGGCCAGGGCCGTGGCGAACTCCTGCTCCGGGGAGTTGTGGATGCGTTCCTCGAAGGCCGCCAGGATCTGGTGCCGGTTGCTGCCTTTCACCGCCTTGATGAAGGGGAAGCCGAACCTGGCCTTGTAGGCGGCATTGAGTTCGGTGAAGCGGGCGAATTCCTCGGGGCTGCATTCGTGGATGCCGGCTCCGGCCTGCTCCGAGGTGGAGGAGGCGGTCAGCTCGCCGCGGATCGCCGCCTTGCCAGCCAGGTCCGGGTGGGCGTTGATCAGGGCCAACTGTTCCTCGCGACTGGCGCTGAGCAGGATGTCGGCCATGCGCTGGTGCAGGCTCTCGATCTCGTCGACGCTTTCGTCCAGGCCGAGGTCGTAGGCGCGTTCGGCGACCCAGGGCGAGTGCTCGTAGATCTCCGCGAAGGCGGCGACGAATTCCGCGCGGCTCAGGCGCGACGGGGTCAGGGTCTGGAAGCGGCTCATCGGGCGGTCTCCGCTGGGAAGGGGTGGGTGGCGTACCAGTGCCGGGCGATGTCGATGCGGCGGGCGAACCAGACCTTGTCGTGGCTCTTCGCGTAGTCGATGAAGCGGGCCAGGGCGGCGAGGCGCGCCGGGCGGCCGAGCAGACGGCAGTGCATGCCGATGGAGAGCATCTTCGGCGCGCCTTCCAGGCCTTCGGCATAGAGCACGTCGAAGGCGTCCTTGAGGTAGTGGAAAAAGTCGTCGCCCTTGTTGAAGCCCTGCACCTGGGTGAAGCGCATGTCGTTGGTGTCCAGGGTGTAGGGGATCACCAGGTGCGGCTTCTCCGGAGTGCTTTCCGGGTCCCAGTAGGGTAGGTCGTCGTCGTAGGTGTCCGAGTCGTAGAGGAAGCCGCCTTCCTCGCGGACCAGCCGGCGGGTATTCGGGCTGGTGCGCCCGGTGTACCAGCCGAGCGGGCGTTCGCCGGTGATCTCGGTGAGGATGCGGATGGCCTCGAGCAGGTGCTCGCGCTCCTGCTGTTCGTCCATGTACTGGTAGTCGATCCAGCGGTAGCCGTGGCTGCAGATCTCGTGGCCGTCGGCGACCATCGCGCGGATCACCTCGGGGTGGCGCTGGGCGGCCATGGCCACGGCGAACACGGTCAGCGGGATGCCGTGCCGGCGGAACAGTCGCAGCAGGCGCCAGACGCCGGCGCGGCTGCCGTACTCGTAGAGCGACTCCATGCTCATGTGGCGAACGCCCGCCAGCGGCTGGGCGGCAACCATCTCGGAGAGGAACGCCTCGGATTCCTTGTCGCCGTGCAGCACGCAGCGCTCTCCGCCTTCCTCGTAGTTGAGGACGAAGGACAGGGCGATGCGGGCCTCGCCCGGCCAGTGCGGGTGGGGCGGGTTGTCGGCGTAGCCGATCAGGTCGCGCGGGTAGTCAGCTCTCACGGGAGTCATCCTTTTCCAGTAGACGTGGCGATCGCCGGCGGTAGTGCCGATACGATCGGGATGGGGTGATTGTATACAAAGTGATTCGCTGTTTGTAAATCAAATTTTCATCAGGACCTCGCCGCTCATCTCCTCAGGAATCTTGCCCATATGGTCAGCTATGAACGTCATGGACCACGTGATCATTGGGTTATATGCGGAATAGACTGATGATTGGCAGGCGGTCGATGGGCGATCAGAATCAGAATTATTGTGTACAATTTCTTGTTCAAGTGTCTTATAGTGGTGCCCGAGCAGCTGTCATGCTCAGCACCACGCCGGGCCACGCGCCCGCTGTTGTCCTGAACCCAACCGAACAAGAGGAGGCGTGGCATCGCGGCGTTCGCCCGGCGAGCGCGGATGCCCAGAACCCATGGGACGTTTAACCACGCATGTACTGGATGCCGCCCACGGCTGCCCCGGCAGCAAGATCCGGGTGGAGCTGTACCGAGTCGACGGCGAGCGCCTGGAACTGGTCGCCAGCGCGCTGACCAACCATGACGGCCGTCTGGACGCGCCGATCCTGCAGGGCGACGACTACCGCTCTGGGGTCTACCAGCTACATTTCCATGCCGGCGACTACTACCGGGCGCGCGGCCTGAATCTGGCCAGTCCCGCCTTTCTCGACGTGGTGGTGCTGCGTTTCGGCATCGACGCCGCCCAGGAGCATTACCACGTGCCGCTCCTGATCTCGCCGTACAGCTACTCCACCTACCGTGGCAGCTAGCCGCGGTCCTTCTTCGTTACCCTCCGACTCCTCGCTTGCGAGTTCTGGCCCGCCCTTTGGCGGGCTTTTCTTTGTCTGGGCTGGCTGCCCCGTTCCGGTGTGCGGCCCGGTGCCGATGGAAAAAAAGCCGGGGCCTGCGGTCGGGCCCCGGCACGGCGGCTCAGCTCATGCCCAGCCACTCGGGTAGGGCCAGGGAGATCCAGGGCACGTAGGTGACCAGGAGCAGGAAGGCCAGCAGCAGCATCAGCCAGGGCATGGCGGCGCGGATGGTGCCGGTCACCGGCAGGCCGGTGACCGCCGAGGTGACGAACAGGTTGAGGCCCACCGGCGGGGTCACCAGTCCGATCTCCAGGTTGACCACCATGATGATTCCCAGGTGGATGGGGTCGATGCCCAGTCTGACGGCAATGGGGAAGAGTATGGGAGCGAGGATCAGGATGATCGCCGAGGGCTCCATGAAGGCGCCGGCGATCAGCAGTACCAGGTTCACTACCAGCAGGAAGGCGATGGGCGTCAGGCCGGCTTCCAGCACCCAGGCGGTGATCTGCTGCGGCAGCTGCTCGGTGGTCAGCACATGGGCGAAGAGCATGGCGTTGGCGATGATGAACATCAGCATGATGGACAGCTTGGCCGACTCCAGCAGCACCTTCGGCACTTCGCTGACGCGCATGTCCTTGTACACGAACAGGGCGATGAAGGCCGAGTAGACCGCCGCCACGGCCGCCGCCTCGGTGGGCGTGAACATGCCGGAGTAGATGCCGCCGAGGATGATCACCATCAGCAGCAGGCCCCAGATCGCCTTGCGCGCGGCGCCGAGCCATTCGCGCAGGGTGGCGCGCGGCAGGGCCGGCAGGTTCTTCTTAACCGCCACCACGTAGATGGCGATCATCAGCACCACGCCGAGCATGATGCCCGGCACCACGCCGGCCATGAACAGCTTGCCCACCGAGGTCTCGGTGGCGGCGGCGTAGACCACCATGACGATCGACGGCGGAATCAGGATGCCCAGGGTGCCGGCGTTGCACACGATGCCGGCGCCGAACTCCTGCGGATAGCCGGAGCGGACCATGCCGGCGATGGCGATGGAGCCCACCGCCGCCACCGTGGCCGGCGACGAGCCGGACAGCGCGGCGAACAGCATGCAGGCCAGCACCGCGGCGATCGCCAGGCCGCCCCGGATATGGCCGACGCAGGCGTTGGCGAAGTCGATCAGCCGGCGCGCCACGCCGCCGGTGGTCATGAAGGCACCGGCCAGCAGGAAGAACGGGATGGCCAGCAGGGTGTAGTGTTCGCTGGTCTCGAACAGCTTGATCGCCAGCGAGCGTACGGAATCCGGGCTGAACAGGATGATGGTCAGCGAGCCGGCGAGGCCGAGGGAAACGGCGATCGGCACGCCGATGAACATCAGCAGGAACAGCAGCAGGAAGAGGAACAGCACCGTCATTGCTTCGGCTCCTCATGCTCGGTGAGTTTGATTGCCTCGGCGGCCTCGTCGGCCAGGCCCAGGCCGGTCTGCTGGTTGCGCAGGATGCGTACCAGCACCTCGAGGAAGCGCACGAACACCAGGGCGAAGCCCAGCGGAACGATCAGGCCGATGTGCCACTGCATGATGCCGTAGTGGCCCAGGTCCTCGGCGCCGATGGCGGCGGTGAACAGGGTCTGCACCCACTCGAAGCTGGCCACGCTGAGCAGCCCGGCATAGCCCAGGCAGCACAGGCAGGCGAGCACCCCGATGACCCGCTGCACGTGGCGCGGGGCCAGCTTGACCAGGGCGTCGACGCCGATGTGCCCGGCGGTGCGCACGCCGTAGGCCAGGCCGAAGAAGATCAGCCAGGCGAACAGCGCCTTGGTCAGCGCGTTGCTCCAGGTCATCGCCTGGGCCATCTCCAGGATGGCGTCGCCGATGCCGAAGAAGAACTCGCTGGCACCCTCGAAGCGATCGGCCAGGTCGTAGAACAGGGTGTAGAGGTTGTTGAGGATCACGTAGACGAAGGTCACCAGCGTCATGGCCCCCAGGAGAAAGGCGATGAAGGCTTCCTCGAAGTGGTCCCAGACGTGCCGCAGGGCGTTCATGGCAGGCATCTCCTGATGGCGGATCGGGCAGTGGGCCGCCGCCGCGCGGGCGGCGGCTCCGGCGTCACATGGCCTGGTTGGCGGCCTCGGCGGCTTTGATCAGGTCGGCGCCGATCTCGCCCTCGAACTTCTTCCATACCGGACGCATGGCCTCGCGCCAGGCCGCACGCTGTTCCGGAGTGAGGGTGATGATCTCGGTGGTGCCGGCGGCGAGGATGCGCTGCTTGTCGCCCTGGTTGAGGTCGTCGGCCTGCTTGTTCACCTCGGCGGTGACCTCCTCGACGATCTTGCTCAGCTCGCTGCGCACGTCATCCGGCAGACCGTTCCAGAACTTGGTGTTGGTGATCAGCATGTAGTCCAGCAGGCCGTGGTTGGACTCGGTGATGTACTTCTGCACTTCGTGCATCTTCTGGCTGTAGATGTTCGAGTAGGGATTCTCAGCGCCGTTGACCACGCCGGTCTGCAGGCCCTGGTAGACCTCGGCGAAGCTCATCTTGCGCGGGTTGGCGCGCACCGCCTTGAACTGTTCCTCGAGCACCGCCGAGGCCTGCACGCGGAACTTCAGGCCGCGGGCATCCTTGGGCTCGCGCAGCGGCTTGTTGGCGGACAGCTGCTTGAGGCCGTTGTGCCAGTAGGCCACTCCGGTGATGCCCTTGTCCTCCATGGACTTGAGCAGCGCCTGGCCTTCCGGGCTGCGCTGGAAGCGGTCCACGGCGGCCATGTCGTCGAACAGGAAGGGTAGGTCGAAGATCTGCACCTGCTTGGTGTACTGCTCGAACTTGGCCAGCGAGGGGGCGATCAGTTGCACGTCGCCGAGCAGCAAGGCCTCCATCTCCTTGCCGTCGCCGAACAGTGAGGAGTTCGGGTAGACCTCCACCTTCACCCGCCCGGGCAGGCGCTCCTCGGCAAGCTTCTTGAACAGCAGCGCACCCTGGCCCTTGGGCGTTTGCTCGGCCACGACGTGGGAGAACTTGATGACGATGGGGTCGGCTGCCTGGACGAGGGTGGCCGCGCTCAGGCTGAGCGCGCAGGCAAGCGCCTTGAAAGCGGGTTTCAACATCGATACTTCCTCTTGTTATCCATTGTTCTGCGAAGTCCTACGCGGGATGCGCACGTTCGTTCGTCAACAACAAGTCTAGGCAGTCGCCGGCATTCCGTTGTGCGGATGGCAGGGTTCGTGGCGAGTCCGGACGGGGCAGGGGGGCAAGGCCAGCAGCGGCGCGGGCTGCAGGGGGGCTTCGAGGGCGGTCCGGCGGGGTAGACCGCCGGATTCGAGGGGGGGAAGCGGCGGATCAGCGACTGAGCAGGGCGGCTGCTCCGGCGCCGCCGAACAGCCCGGCGCTGATGCGGTTGAACCACACCTGGCCGCGTCCGGCCCGCAGGAAGCTCGCGGCGCCCCGGGCACTGAGGCCGTAGAACAGCTTGCAGGCCAGATCCAGCACCACCCAGGTGGCGATGAGGATCAGCAGCTGGCCGGCCAGCGAGCGCTCGGCGCTGAGGAACTGTGGCAGGAAGGCGGCGAAGAACAGGATGTCCTTGGGATTGCTGGCGCCGAGGCCGAAGGCCTTCCAGAACAGGACACGGAAGCCCGGGTTGACCGGCTGCTCCTCGGCGGCCACGGGGCGGGCCGCGCGGCGCGATTCGCGCCAGCTCTGCCAGGCCAGGTAGAACAGGTAGAGGGCACCAAGGATCTTCAGCACGCTGAACAGCCGCTCCGAGGCCAGCAGCAGGGCGCCGAGGCCGAGCGCCGAGGCGCTGAGCAGGCAGATGGAAGCGGACACCCCACCAAGGAAGCCCGGCAGCGAGCGGCGCAGGCCGTAGTTCAGGGTGTTGCCGATCATCAGCAGGGACAGCGGGCCAGGGATCAGGATGACGATCAGCGCGGCGCCGCAGTAGAGCAACCAGGTTTCCAGAGCCATGCGCACCTCGACGAAGGGTTAGGAACGAGTCTGGCTCGTTCGTGGCAGCCATGAGAAAGGCCCGGTCGCTGGTGCGGCCGGGCCCGTCAGCATCTGCCCGGAGCTTACAGGAAGACGAACTTGGCTACAAAAATTGCTGCAAGTGAATACAGGCTCAGGGAGATATCCCTGTGCTTGCCGGTGAACAGCTTCATGACCACGTAGGTGATGAAGCCCAGGGCGATGCCGTCGGCCACCGAAAAGGTCAGCGGCATCATGATTGCGGTGACGATCGCCGGGATGCTCTCGGTGTGTTCCTTCCACTCGATGTGCGCCATGCCGCCCATCATCAGCATCGCCACGTAGATCAGCGCGCCGGCGGTGGCGTAGGCGGGGATCATCCCGGCCAGCGGGGCGAAGAACATCGCGGCGACGAACAGCAGGCCGACCACCACCGCGGTCAGGCCGGTACGCCCGCCGGCGGCGACGCCCGCGGCGCTCTCCACGTAGCTGGTTACCGGCGGCACGCCGAGCGCGGCGCCGACCACGCTGGAGGCGCTATCGGCCTTCATGGCCTTGGAGAGGTTCTCGATGCGGCCGTCCTCCTTGACCAGTTGGGCACGCTGCGCCACGCCCATCAGGGTGCCGGCGGTGTCGAACATGTGCACGAACAGGAAGGCGAAGATCACGCTGATCATGGTCACGTCGAGGGCGCCGCGCACGTCCATGGCCATCAGGGTGGGCGTCAGGCTCGGCGGCACGGAGAACACCCCGCCGAACTCCACCAGGCCCAGGGCCAGGCCAGCCAGGGTGACGCCGAGGATGCTGATCAGGATGGCACCGAACACCCGGCGGTATTCCAGCACGGCGATCATCAGAAAGCAGATGGCGGCGAGCAGCGGGCCGGGGCTGGTGAGATCGCCGAGATGCAGCAGGGTGGCCGGATGGGCGACCACGATGCCGGCGGTCTTCAGGCCGATCAGCCCGAGGAATAGCCCGACTCCGGCACCCATGGCGAAGCGCAGGCTGCTGGGGATGCTGTTCAGCAGCCATTCGCGGATCCGCGAGAAGGTCAGGATCATGAACAGCACGCCGGAGAGGAACACCGCGCCGAGGGCCACCTGCCAGCTGTGGCCCATGGTCTGCACCACGGTGTAGGTGAAGAAGGCGTTGAGGCCCATGCCCGGCGCCAGGCCTACCGGCCAGTTGGCGTACAGGCCCATCAGCAGGCAGCCGAGGGCCGCCGCCAGACAGGTAGCGACGAAGGCTGCGCCGTGGTCGACGCCGGCATCGGCCATGATGTTGGGGTTGACGAAGACGATGTAGGCCATGGTGATGAAGGTGGTCAAGCCGGCGGCCAGCTCGGTCTTCACCGTGGTTCCATGCAGGCTCAGCTTGAACAGGCGTTCCAACAGACCCTTGCCGGTGGGGCGGGCGAGCGGGATGCCCCGTTGTTCTTGTTTGGTGCTTTCCACAGCGAGCTCTCCTCAAGTGCTTGTTATTATGAGCGCCCATATCCGCAGGCCGTGGCCTGGAACGCGAGGCAGGTAAAGGCTGAGGTGCGGCTTCCATTAGTTGACTTCAGGGTCAGGAAGCGTACGGGCGGATTATGCTTTTGTGTACAAAAAAAGCAAATATTGTTTTGATTGTTGCATCCATCGAACCCTGCCGGCATCCGCCATCTCACTCGAGCGACTCGGTGCGACAATGCCGTTCCTGGTCGATCCGGAAAATTCCTTTATGGACAACCACTTAGGAAAACTTCCCGGAGCCGAGCGACGATTCGTGGCCGATGACGTCGGGGACGGAAAACTGTCCCAAAAGTCAGAAATGCTCTATCAGGAGCCGGGCTAGTAATGAAAAAAACTGAGCAGGCCCGGATCCGGACGAACCGCAGGGCCCGGGGCGACATCCGCCAGGGGGTGCAGGGCGATGGGCGGCCGCGGCGAAGCGGCGAAAAAACGCCACGAGGTGTCCGGGACGGCGAGGACGCCTGTGCGGGTTGATCGAATTGTGTACAATGGGCCCACTTCCGATTCGTTACTGTCCGCCGCACATGCTTGCCAAACGCTGGGAGGAGGGCAGTACAGTCTCGCTTGTCCGCTCTCCCATATCGATGCGAGCCACGATGAACAACGAAGAATTGCAGCCTCTCAAGAAGCAGCCGCGCGCAGGCAAGGCCAGCCGCAGCGGGACGCAGGATGACGTCGTCTACGCCCATATCTTCGATGTGATCCTCGAGCAGCGGCTGGCCCCCGGTACCAAGCTCAGCGAAGAAGCGCTGGGCGAGATCTTCGGCGTCAGTCGCACCATCATCCGCCGCGCCCTGTCGCGCCTGGCCCACGAGGGCGTGGTGGTGCTACGCCCGAACCGCGGCGCGGCGGTCGCCAGCCCGAGCGTCGAGGAAGCCCGGCAGATCTTCTACGCGCGCCGCCTGGTGGAGCGCGCCATCACCGAGCTGGCGGTGCAGCACGCCACGGCCGAGCAGCTCGCCGAGCTGCGCCAGATGGTCCGCGACGAGCAGGACAGCTTCTCGCGCGGCGACCGCGGCACCGGCATCCGCCTCTCCGGCGAGTTCCACCTGAAGCTCGCCGAGGCGGCACGCAACGCCCCGCTGGTCAGCTTCCAGCGCAGCCTGGTGTCGCAGACCTCGCTGATCATCGCCCAGTACGAGAGCGGTAGCCGTTCGCACTGCTCCTATGACGAGCACAACCAGCTGCTGGATGCCATCGAGGCGCGGGATACAGAGAAGGCGGTGCAGCTGATGATGCACCACATGGACCACATCGACAGCAAGCTGAACCTTGACGAAGAAAGCGCCTCGGACGATCTGCACGCGGTGTTCTCGCACCTGTTGCAGAGCCGCAAGAAGAACGCCCGGGCCAACGCCAGCCGCTGATCGGCAAGGCCAGATGCAGGAAAGCCCCGCCGGCATGCGCCTGCGGGGCTTTTTCGTGGGCGCGCCTTACTCCTCGTCGTCGCGGATCAGCACGTATTCGCGGCCGCTGTCGTCATCGGTGTAGTCGTAGACGAAGTACATCTGCACCTTGCCGCGGCCGGTGAGCACCGCCACGAAGTCGCCGGGCTCCACCTCGAAATGGCCCTGGCTGCCGGGTGCCAGGTCGCACTCGATGCGCGCGGTGACGAACAGCGCCGGGTCGGTGTCGTCGAAGTATTCCTCGCGCTCCTGGGCGTCCCAGTCGGCGGGCGGTTCGAAGGGGCCGCCGAACACCAGCTTGCCGTCGCCGAGGTCCAGCTCCTCGGCGTCCGGATCCTCCTCGTCGGGACGGTAGACGGTGCAGTTCAGGGCCTTGGGGTGTTCGAGGATGGCGAGCCGGGGATCGGCGGACATGGCGGTGCGCTCCGTGGTCGGGGGAAGCGGCATTATCCATCGCCGGGCGCGCCAGGGGCAGTGGCCGCTGCACCCGGCGCGCGACGGATGGCTCAGGCGCGGCGGTGGACGCTCTGCCCGGCGGCGAAGGTTTCCAGCACCGCGCGGTCGTCGCCGAGGATGGTCAGGGCGAACAGCCGCTCGGCCAGGCTACGCGCCTGCTGCATGCGGTAGGCGAGCAGCGGAGTGGCCTGGTAGTCGAGGACCACGAAGTCGGCGTCCTTGCCGGCGGCGAAGTTGCCGATGCGCTCGTCCAGGTACAGCGCCCGGGCGCCGCCCAGGGTGGCCAGGTACAGGGACTTGAAGGGATCCAGCTTCTTGCCCTGCAGCTGCAGCACCTTGTAGGCCTCGTTGAGCGACTGCAGCTGGCTGAAGCTGGTGCCGGCGCCCACGTCGGTGCCGAGTCCCACGCGCACGCCGTGGCCTTCCAGCTTCTCCAGGTCGAACAGGCCGCTGCCGAGGAACAGGTTGGAGGTGGGGCAGAAGGCCACCGCCGAGCCGGTCTCCGCCAGGCGCCGGCACTCCGCGTCGCACAGATGCACGCCGTGGGCGAACACCGCGCGCGGGCCGATCAGCCGGTAGTGGTCGTAGACGTCCAGGTAGCCCTGGCGTTCGGGGAACAGCTCTTTCACCCAGTCGATCTCCTTGCGGTTCTCGGATAGGTGGGTGTGCATGTACAGGCCCGGGTACTCAGCGAACAGCCGACCGGCGAGTTCCAGCTGCTCGGGGCTGCTGGTCGGCGCGAAGCGCGGAGTCACCGCGTAGTGCAGGCGGCCCTTGCCGTGCCAGCGCTCGATCAGCTCCTTGCTGTCCGCATAGCCGGACTCCGGGGTGTCGGTCAGGTAGTCCGGGGCGTTGCGGTCCATCAGCACCTTGCCGGCGATCATCCGCAGGTCGAGCTTCTCGGCGGCGGCGAAGAAGGCGTCCACCGACTCCTTGTGCACGGTGCCGAACACCAGGGCGGTGGTGGTGCCGTTGCGCAGCAGCTCCTTGAGGAAGATCTCCGCCACCTCGGCGGCCTTGGCCGGGTCGGCGAACTGCCGCTCGGTGGGGAAGGTGTAGGTGTTCAGCCAGTCCAGCAACTGCTCGCCGTAGGAGGCGATCATGCCGGTCTGCGGGTAGTGGATGTGGGTGTCGACGAAGCCGGGGGTGATCAGTGCGTTGCGGTATTCGTGCACCGCCACGCCGTTCAGCTTCGGCAGCAGGCGTTCCGCCGGGCCGGCCTCGACGATGCGGCCGTCCTCGACCAGCAGCACGCCGTCCTCGAAGTACTCGTAGGAACGCTCGATGCCGACTTCGGCCGGGTCGGCGAGGCTGTGCAGGATGGCGGCGCGGTAGGCTTTCAGGGAACTGGTCATGTCTGTCTCGTTCTCGTAGGCGTTCGTCCCGGCCATGGGAGGCTGAGGGGCGAGTGGGCGGTCGAACCCCGCCCCCCAACCGCCTCTCCCATGGCTGGGAGCTGTTTGGGGGCAGCGCGCCGGGCTAGGAGCGGGCCCGGCGCGAATCCGGCAGCAGCCGGGCGACGCTGGATTCTCCCTGCTTGGCCTCCTTCTGGCCGAAGGTGGCGTTATAGGTGGCGATCACCTCGCCGGCAATGGAGATGGCGATTTCCATGGGCAGCTTGCCCTTCACTTCGGGCAGACCCATGGGGCAGCGCATGCGCTGCACCACGTCCGCGGCGAAGCCGCGCTCGCGCAGGCGGTGCTCGAACTTGACGCGCTTGGTGCGCGAGCCGATCAGTCCGTAGTAGGCGAAGTCGTTGCGTTTGAGGATGGCCGCGGTGAGCTCCAGATCCAGCTGGTGGTTGTGGGTCATGACGATGAAGTAGCTGCCGGCGGGCATCTCGGCCACCTCGTCGACCACTTCCTCGCTGACCACCTTCTCTACGCCGGGCGGCAGCACCTCGGGGAATTCCGTCTCCCGCGAATCGATCCAGCGCACCCGGCAGGGCAGGCTGGCGAGCAGCGGCACCAGGGCGCGGCCGACGTGGCCGGCGCCGAACACGGCGATCTGCGCCTGCGGCTGGCCCATCGGCTCGAACAGCAGCACGGTGGCGCCGCCGCAGCACTGGCCGAGGCTGGCGCCCAAGCTGAAGCGCTCTAGGCGGGTGCCCTGGCTGCGGCTGGCGAGCATCTCGCGGGCGATGGCGATGGCCTTGTACTCCAGATGGCCGCCGCCGATGGTCTCGTAGCAGCGCTCGGCGCTGACCACCATCTTGGAGCCGGCGTTGCGCGGCGTGGAGCCGCGCTCCTCGATGATGGTCACCAGCACGCAGGGTTCGCCGCGGCGCTGCAGCTCGGCGAGGGCGCTGATCCAGTCGTTCATGGTCGACGGGCCTCGATCAGGGGAAGGAAGTGCCGCTGCGTCATGCGTTCACCTCGTCCAGCGCCGGGACTGCTACCTGGCGGGTGGCGGCGCGGATCTGCTGGATGGCCATCAGCACGCGTTCCGGGGTGGCCGGGGCGTCGAGGCGCGGGTGCAACCGGTAGTCGCCGAGGCTGGCCACGGCGTCCTTGAGGGCGCACCAGGCGGCGATGCCGAGCATGAATGGCGGCTCGCCCACGGCCTTGGAGTGGAACACCGTCTGCTCGGGGTTCTTGCGGTTCTCCACCAGGCGCACGCGCAGGTCGATGGGCATGTCGGCGATGGCCGGAATCTTGTAGCTGGCCGGGCCGTTGGTGAGCAGCTTGCCCTTGTCGTTCCAGACCAGCTCCTCGGTGGTCAGCCAGCCCATGCCCTGCACGAAGGCGCCTTCCACCTGGCCGATGTCGATCGCCGGGTTCAGCGAGGCCCCCACGTCGTGGAGGATGTCGGCACGCAGCATGCGGTACTCGCCGGTCAGGGTGTCGACGATGGTCTCCACGCAGGCCACGCCGTAGGCGTAGTAGTAGAACGGCCGGCCGCGGGCCTTGTCGCGGTCATAGTAGATCTTCGGCGTGCGGTAGAAGCCGGTGGCGGACAGCGAGATCTGGTTGAAGTAGGCCAGCTGGATGACCTCCTCGAAGGACAGGTACTGCTCGCGCACCCGCACCTGGCCGTTGCGGAACTCCACGTCCTCCTCGGTGACCCGGAAGTGGCCGACCAGGAAGTCCACCAGGCGCTTCTTGATGGTCTCCGCGGCGTTCTTCGCCGCCATGCCGTTGAGGTCGGCGCCGGAGGAGGCGGCGGTCGGAGAGGTGTTGGGCACCTTGTCGGTGTTGGTGGCGGTGATCTGGATGCGCGAGATGTCCACGCTGAACACTTGGGCCACCACCTGGGCGACCTTCGTGTTGAGGCCCTGGCCCATCTCGGTGCCGCCGTGGTTCAGGTGGATGGAGCCGTCGGTGTAGACGTGGATCAGCGCCCCGGCCTGGTTGAGGAAGGTAGCGGTGAAGCTGATGCCGAACTTCACCGGGGTCAGTGCCAGGCCCTTCCTGAGCACCGGACTGGTGGCGTTGAAGGCGCGGATCTCCTCGCGGCGGCGGGCGTACTCGGCGCTTGCCTCCAGCTCGGCGGTCATCTCGGCGAGCATGTTGTGCTCGACGGTCTGGTAGTAGTGGGTGACGTTGCGCTCGTCCTTGCCGTAGTAGTTCAGCTTGCGCACCTCCAGCGGATCCTTGCCGAGGTGGCGGGCGATCACTTCCATGATCTCCTCGATGGCGACCATCCCCTGCGGGCCGCCGAAGCCGCGGTAGGCGGTGTTCGAGGCGGTGTTGGTCTTGCAGCGCAGGCCGGTGATGGTGGCATTTTCGAGGAAGTAGGCGTTGTCCGCATGGAACATGGCGCGGTCGACGATGGACCCGGAGAGATCCGGCGAGTAGCCGCAGTTGCCAGCCAGCTGCAGCTCGATGCCGTGCAGCAGGCCGTCGTCGTCGAAGCCGATGTCGTACTCCACGTAGAAGGGATGGCGCTTGCCGGTCATGGTCATGTCTTCCATGCGCGGCAGGCGCATCTTGGTCGGCCGCCCGGTGAGGCGGGCGATCACCGCGCACAGGCAGGCCGGGCCGGCGGCCTGGGTTTCCTTGCCGCCGAAGCCGCCGCCCATGCGGCGCATGTCGATGACGATCTTGTTCATCGGCACGCCGAGTACCTCGGCGATCAGCTTCTGCACCTCGGTGGGGTTCTGGGTGGAGGTGTAGACGTACATGCCGCCGTCCTCGGTGGGCAGCACCGAGGAGATCTGGGTCTCCAGGTAGAAGTGCTCCTGGCCGCCGATGTGCAGGCTGCCTTGCAGGCGGTGCTTGGCCCTGGCCAGCGCCGCCGCGGAGTCGCCACGCTTGTGCTGGTGCGGTTCCAGCACGTAGTGCTGCCGGCGGTAGGCCTCCACCACGTCGAGCACCGGCTCCAGGTCCTCGTATTCGATGATCGCCGCCTGGGCGGCCTTGCGCGCGGTCTCCAGGCTGTCGGCGGCGACCGCCAGGACCACCTGGCCGACGTACTCCACCTTGCCGTCGGCGAGCAGCGGGTCGCCGGCCGCTACGGCGCCGATGTCCAGCTTGCCGGGCACGTCCTTGGCGGTGATGGCGATGGCCACCCCCGGGAACTGGTAGCAGGGCGTGGTATCGATACTCAGGATGCGCGCGTGGGCCCGGTCGGAGAGTCGGGCGTAGACGTGCAACTGGTTGGGGAACTCCAGGCGGTCGTCGACGTACACGGCTTCGCCGCTAACGTGCTTGGCGGCGCTCTCGTGCCTGACGCTCTTGCCGACGCCGGTGGCGATGTCCTGGCGGAACAGGGCGGCCAGCTCTTCCTGGCTCTTGATGGGCAGATGGTTAGACATAGGCGGTCACCCGGGTTTCGACTTCGGGAGCGGTCAGCTCGAGGAAGAATTTGCGCAACAGGTTCTGGGCGGTCAGCTGGCGGTACTCCTTGCTGGCGCGGAAATCGCTGAGCGGGGTGAAGTCCGCGGCCAGCGCCTCGCAGGCCTGTTCGATGCTGGCCTGGGTCCAGGCAGCGCCCTGCAGGGCGGCTTCGCAGGCGGCGGCGCGCTTGGGGATTGCCGCCATGCCGCCGAAGGCGATGCGTGCGCTGCGTACCCGGCCGTCCGCGATGTCCAGGTTGAAGGCCGCGCAGACCGCGGAGATGTCGTCGTCCAGGCGCTTGGATACCTTGTAGGCGCGGAACGCCTGGCTGGAGTGGGCGCGCGGGACGATGATCCGCTCGATGAACTCGCCTTCCTCGCGGGCGGTGATCCGGTAGTCGAGGAAGAAGTCTTCCAGCGGCAGGGTGCGCGTGCGGCTGCCCTTGCGCAGTACCAGGCTGGCGCCCAGGGCGATCAGCAGGGGCGGCGAGTCGCCGATCGGCGAGGCGTTGCCGATGTTGCCGCCCAGGGTGCCCTGGTTGCGGATCTGCAGGGAGGCGAAGCGGTGCAGCAGGGCGCCGAAGTCCGGGTATTCGCCGGCCAGCACCTCGTAGCAGTCGGTCAGCGGAGTGGCGGCGCCGATCTCGATGACGTCGTCGCGGATCTCAATGCGCTTCATCTCCTCGACGTGGCCGACGTAGATCATCACCGGCAGCTCGCGATGGAACTGGGTGACCTCCAGGGCCAGGTCGGTACCGCCGGCCAGCAGGCGAGCCTGCGGGTTGGCCTGGTAGAGATCGGCCAGGTCGGCGACGGTGAGCGGCAGCAGGCAGCGCTTGTCGCCGCTGTTCAGCTCGGCGGTCTCGCGCGGGGCGATGGCCTTGAGCTGGGCGACGGTCTCCGCCTCGGCGGCGTCAAACTGGTCGGGCTGCTTTCGGCTGCACGCCTGCCGGGCGGCATCCAGGATCGGCCGGTAGCCGGTGCAACGGCACAGATTGCCAGCCATGGCCTCCAGGGCCTCGGCCTTGTCGAAGTCGTTGCAGTTCTTCTGCAGGGCGAACATGGACATCACGAAGCCCGGGGTACAGAAGCCGCACTGCGAGCCGTGGCAATCCACCATGGCTTGCTGCACGCCGTGCAGTTCGCCGCGGTGCTTGAGGTCGTCGACCACGATCAACTGCTTGCCGTGCAGGGCGGAAACGAAGGTCAGGCAGGAGTTGAGGGTGCGGTAGCGGATGCGCTCAGCGCCCTCGGCGCCGACCAGTTCGCCCACCACCACGGTGCAGGCGCCGCAGTCACCGGAGGCGCAGCCCTCCTTGGTGCCGGTCTTGCCCAGGTGCTGGCGCAGGTAGTTGAGCACGGTGAGATTCGGGTCGAGGCGGTCTTCGACACGCAGCTCGCGGTTGAGCAGGAACCTGATCAAGGCATGCCTCCAGGCTTTCTTGTTGTTGGGCGGGGCGCGATGGAGGTGAATCTAGGAAAAGCTGACTTTTAAGTCAACAAAAATTCTGATCTTTCGGTCAGCTATTTCCGGCAGAGCGCTTTTTCGTAGGAGCGGGGCATTGTGTTTACCGGCAGGTGTAGGAGCGGGCCCTGCCCGCGATTCGCGCGCAGGGCGCGCTCCTACATGGGTATGCCATGGCTGATGCAGCGCAGTAACGTAGGGCGAATAACCGTTCGCGGTTATCCGCCGATACACCGAGGCCAGAGCCAACGCCCAGGTCAGCCCCGGAGCCGCCGGGAACCAAGGCCAGGCGGCGGATAACGCCGTAGGCGTTATGCGCCCTACGCTCCCGGAGGCGCAAAAAAAACGGCAGCCGGGGGTACGTGGCTGCCGCAAAGGCGTGGAACGCGATGGGCTCAGGCGCGCTGGGTATCGCTCAGCTGGTATTCCTCGCCGGCGTAGTAGGCGCGCACGCGGGGGTTCATCACCGCGCGCCACAGCGGCGGGAACAGCGCCAGGACGATCATTCCGGCGTAGCCGTTGGGCAGCTGCGGGCTGTCGTCGTAGTGGCGCAGCACCTGGTAGCGGCGCTTGGCGTAGGCGTGGTGGTCGGAGTGGCGCTGCAGGTGGAAGAGGAACAGGTTGGTCAGCAGGAAGTTGCTGTTCCACGAATGCTTGTGGGTGATGCGCTCGTAGCGGCCGTCGTCCAGGCGCCGGCGGTGCAGGCCGTAGTGCTCGACGTAGTTGACGATCTCCAGCAGGGTGAAGGCCATGGCCGCCTGGCCGAGGAAATACACCGCGCCGAGCCAGCCGAAGGCCAGGCTGAAACCGAGCAGGAAGAGGGCGCTGACGGCGTACCACCAGATCAGCTCGTTGCGCCAGTGCAGCGCCGGCAGGCCCTTGCGCTTCAGGCGCTGGGCCTCCAGGCGCCAGGCGTTGAGGAAGTTGTGCTTGTAGGCGTGGGGCAGGAAGGCGTACAGGCTCTGGTCGTAGCGCGCGGAGGAGGCGTCCTCCGGGGTGGAAACGTGCACGTGGTGGCCGCGCACGTGCTCCACCTTGAATCCGGCATAGCACACCGCCGCCAGCAGCAGGCCGCCGGCGCGCTGCTCCAGCTGCGAGTCCTTGTGGATCAGCTCGTGGGACACGGTGATGCCGATGGCGCCCATCACCGTGCCCACCGAGAGGATCCAGCCCAGCTTGCCCACCCAGTTCCACGCCTCGTAGTGGGTGATCACCCAGCCGCCGTAGACCAGCATGCCCAGCAGCAGCGGCACGGTCATCAGGCTGAGGAAGCGGTAGTAGCCCTCGCGCTCCAGTACTGGCACTTCACTGGCCTCGTCGGGGTTGGCCGGGTCGCGGCCGACGATGGCGTCGAGCACGGGGATGACCAGGAACACCACGGCGATGACGAACCAGGCCCAGGCGTTGGGGTGGTCGCTGCCGTAGGACCACCAGTAGCTCAGCGGAATGCCGAACACCGGCACCAGCCAGATCCAGTAGCCGACCTTCTTCAGGCGCAGCATCCAGGCAGGGGAAAGGAAGGCGAACATGGCGCGATTCTCCTCGTTGTAGGATTGTCAGACAATCCTGCGCCCAATCCTTTCTTCGTACGCACCAACCTTCGTTCAGTCGAGCCCCTTGACCGGGGCGTTGCCGGGTAACACCCTGTGTTACACTTCGCGGCCGCAAGCCCCATTCCATCAGCCCTCCAGCGATAAGGACACCCATGACGTTCAAGGCCCCGGACAGCCTGGCTGAGCAGATTGCCCACCACCTCGCCGAACGCATCATCCGGGGCGAGCTCAAGGAACGCGAACGCATCCAGGAGCAGAAGGTCACCCAAGCCCTGAACGTCAGCCGTGGCTCGGTGCGCGAGGCGCTGCTGATCCTCGAACGCCGCCACCTGGTGGTGATACTGCCGCGCCGCGGCGCGCAGGTCTCGGAGCTGTCCGCCAGCCACGTGGAAAGCCTCTACGGCCTGGTCATGGAGCTGTACATCATGCTCGCCAGCGCGGTGGCGCGGACCTGGCGCGAGGAGGGCGACCTGCAGCCGTTCCGCGCCATTCAGCAGCGCCTGCTGGAAAGCCTGCAGCGCGGCGACATCGACGCCTTCGTCGAGTCCAGCTTCGACATCATGCGCGCGGCCTTCCCCTTCGCCGCCAACCCCTACCTGCAGGAGACGGTGGAGAACCTGCTGCCGGCCATCAGCCGCACCTATCACCTGGCCCTGGAACGGCGCAAAAGCGAGATGAGCCAGTTCCTCGACAGCTTCGCCCGCCTGCTGCAGGCGGTGATCGACCGCGACGAGGCGGTCATCCGCGAGGTGCTTCTGGACTACGGCCGCCACAACAGCCAGCTGGTGCTGGCTGCCCTGGCCGAACGCTGAGGAGAGCGGCATGCGCCTCAAATGCATCAAGCTGGCGGGCTTCAAGTCCTTCGTCGACCCCACCACCGTCAGCTTCCCGAGCAACATGGCCGCCGTGGTCGGCCCCAACGGCTGCGGCAAGTCCAACATCATCGACGCCGTGCGCTGGGTGATGGGCGAAAGTTCCGCGAAGAACCTTCGCGGCGAGTCGATGACCGACGTCATCTTCAACGGCTCCAACACCCGCAAGCCGGTAACCCAGGCGAGCATCGAACTGATTTTCGACAACAGCGACGGCAGCCTCGGCGGCGAGTACGCCAGGTTCGCGGAAATCTCCATCCGCCGCCGGGTGACCCGCGACGGGCAGAACGCCTACTTCCTCAACGGCGTGAAGTGCCGCCGCCGCGACATCACCGACATCTTCCTCGGCACCGGCCTGGGCCCGCGCAGCTACTCGATCATCGAGCAGGGCATGATCACCAAGCTGATCGAGGCCAAGCCAGAGGACCTGCGCAACTACATCGAGGAAGCCGCCGGCATTTCCAAGTACAAGGAGCGCCGCCGCGAGACCGAGAACCGCATCCGCCGCACCCAGGAGAACCTGGCGCGCCTGACCGACCTGCGCGAGGAGCTGGAACGCCAGCTGGAGCGCCTGCACCGCCAGGCGCAGGCGGCGGAGAGGTATCAGGAATACAAGGCCGAGGAGCGTCAGCTCAAGGCCCAGCTCACCGCCCTGCGCTGGCGGGCGCTGAACGAGCTGGTCGGCCAGCGCGAGAAAGTCATCGGCGACCAGGAGGTGGCCCTGGAGGCGCTGATCGCCGAGCAGCGCAACGCCGACGCCAGCATCGAGCGCCTGCGCGACGGCCACCACGACCTGGCCGAGCGCTTCAATCAGGTGCAGGGACGTTTCTACTCGGTGGGCGGCGACATCGCCCGAGTCGAGCAGAGCATCCAGCACGGCCAGCAGCGCCTGCGCCAGCTGCAGGACGACCTGCGCGAGGCAGAGCGGGCGCGCCAGGAGACCGAATCCCACGTCGGCCACGACCGCACCCTGCTGGCCACCCTCGCCGAGGAGCTGGCCATGCTCGAGCCGGAGCGGGCCAGCGCCGAGGAGGCCGCCGAGGAGTCCGCCGCCCAGCTGGAGGAGGCGGAGGCCGCCATGCACGCCTGGCAGGAGCAGTGGGACGCCTTCAACCAGAGCTCCGCCGAGCCCCGTCGTCAGGCAGAGGTGCAGCAGAGCCGCATCCAGCAGCTGGAGCACAGCCTGGAGCGCCTGGCCGAACGCCAGCGCCGGCTCACTGACGAACTGGCCCAGCTCAGCGCCGACCCGGAAGATGCGGCGATCCTCGAACTGGCCGAACGGATCGCCGCCAGCGAGCTGCACCTCGAGGAACTGCACGCCGCCGAGCAGGAGCAGGCCGAGCGCCTCGAGCAGCTGCGCGGCGAACTGCAGCGCTCCAGCCAGGCCCAGCAGCAGGCCCAGGGCGAACTGCAGCGCCTGAACGGGCGCATCGCCTCCCTGGAGGCCCTGCAGCAGGCGGCCCTGAACCCCGGCAAGGGTGCCGCCGAATGGCTGCGCGAACAGGGCCTCCACGCCCGGCCGCGGCTCGCCGAAGGGCTGCGCGTCGAACCGGGCTGGGAGCTGGCGGTGGAGACGGTGCTCGGCGCCGACCTGCAGGCGGTGCTGCTCGACGACTTCGCCGGCCTCGACCTGTCCGGCTTCGCCCAGGGCGAGCTGCGCCTGGTGCAGGCCGGTGCTGGCGACACCCGCAGCTCCGGCAGCCTGCTTGACAAGGTCGAATCGCGCCACGACCTGGCCCCCTGGCTGGCCCGGGTGCGTCCGGTGGACAGCCTCGACGAGGCCCTGGCCCGGCGTGCCCAACTGGCAGACGGCGACAGCCTGATCAGCCGCGACGGCTACTGGGTGGGGCGCAACTTCCTGCGCGTGCGGCGGGCCGGCGAGGCGGAAAGCGGCGTGCTGGCCCGTGGCCAGGAGCTGGAGCGGCTGGCCGCCGAGCGCGCCGAACGCGAGGCGGTGCTGGCCGACCTGGAAGAACGGCTGCTGCAGCTGCGCGACGAGCAGCGCCGCCAGGAGGAAGCCCGCGAGCAACAGCGCCGCCTGGCCCAGGACGAGGCGCGTCGGCTCGGCGAGCTGAAGGCCCAGCTGTCCGCCGGGCAGGCCAAGGTGGAGCAACTGGCCCTGCGCCGCCGCCGTCTCGACGAGGAGCTGCGCGAGCTGGAGGAGCAGCGGGCCCTGGAACTGGAGCAGCTCGGCGAGGCGCGCCTGACCCTGGAAGCCGCCCTCGACAGCATGGCCAGCGACACCGAGCAGCGCGAGCGCCTGCTGGCCCGGCGCGACAGCCTGCGCGAGCGCCTCGAGCGGATCCGCGGCGAGGCCCGCCAGCACAAGGAACAGGCCCATCAACTGGCGGTGCGCATCGGCTCGCTGCGCGCCCAGCACGACTCCACCCGCCAGGCCTTGGAGCGCCTGCAACTGCAGGCCGAGCGCCTCAACGAGCGCCGCGAGCAGCTCAGCCTCAATCTGGAGGAGGGCGCCGCGCCGCTGGAAGAGCTGCGCATGAAGCTCGAGGAGTTGCTGGAGAAGCGCATGGGCGTCGAGGAGGAGCTGCGCCAGGCGCGCCTGGCCCTCGAGGACGCCGACCGCGAGCTGCGCGAGGCGGAGAGGCGTCGCGGCCAGGCCGAGCAGCAGGCTCAGCTGCTGCGCAGCCAGCTGGAGCAGCAGCGTCTCGAGTGGCAGGCCCTCACGGTGCGCCGCAAGGCCCAGCAGGACCAGCTGCTGGAGGACGGCTACGACCTTCACGGAGTGCTCGCCAGCCTGCCTCCGGAGGCCGCGGAGAACGCCTGGGAGGTCCAGCTGGAGCAGCTCGCTGCGCGCATCCAGCGCCTCGGGCCGATCAACCTGGCGGCCATCGACGAGTACCAGCAGCAGAGCGAGCGCAAGCGCTACCTGGACGCCCAGGACGCCGACCTGGTGGAAGCGCTGGAAACCCTGGAGAATGTGATCCGCAAGATCGACCGGGAAACCCGCAACCGCTTCAAGGAAACCTTCGACCAGATCAACGCCGGCCTGCAGGCACTGTTCCCCAAGGTTTTCGGCGGCGGCAATGCCTATCTGGAACTTACCGGCGAAGATCTACTCGATACCGGTGTGACCATCATGGCCCGGCCGCCGGGCAAGAAGAACAGCACCATCCACCTGCTCTCCGGCGGCGAGAAGGCGCTGACCGCACTGGCTCTGGTGTTCGCCATCTTCCAGCTGAATCCGGCGCCGTTCTGCATGCTCGACGAGGTGGATGCGCCGCTGGACGACGCCAACGTCGGCCGCTACGCCAGGCTGGTCAAGGAGATGTCGGAGAAGGTGCAGTTCATCTACATCACCCACAACAAGATCGCCATGGAGATGGCCGACCAGTTGATGGGGGTGACCATGCACGAGCCCGGATGCTCGCGCCTGGTGGCGGTGGACGTGGAGGAAGCGCTGGCGATGGTGGACGCCTGAGCAGGGCCGTTGGGCCATAACATTGCAGTCGCCCGGTGCAAATTAACCGTTCGTCGTGCTAGCTTAGGCCAGACTTTTTCATGGGCGGCTAAATACCTGTAGAAACGTACAGTTAACCGCATTTTCATCAGGGGCGGGATGCCCTGGGTCATTCATCTTTTTTTCGGGGTTGAGGCATTACATGGATATCGGTCTGCGCGAGTGGCTGATCGTCATTGGCATCATCGTCATCGCCGGCATTCTCTTCGATGGCTGGCGGCGTATGCGGGGCGGCAAGGGTAAGCTGAAGTTCAAGCTGGACCACAGCTTCTCCAACCTGCCGGACGACGACGGCGATCCGGACGTGCTGGGTCCGGCGCGCGTGCGGCCTAAGGAGCCCGAGCTCGACGAGGAAGAACTGCCGTCGATGAGCGCCCGCGAGCTGAACCGCCGCCGTGGCGTCCACGTGGAACCGCGCCAGGGCGACCTGGAGCTGGGCCTGGACGACGATCCGCCGACCCTGCTGACTCCCGTCGAGGACGAGGAGGACGGCAAGAAGCGCGGCAAGGGCAAGAAGGACAAGGGCGACGGCGAGGAGAAGGGCAAGAAGTCGCTGCAGCCGGTCGAGGAAGTGCTGGTCATCAACGTGGTGTCGCGCAGCGAGGAAGGTTTCAGCGGCCCGGCGCTGCTGCAGAACATCCTGGAGAGCGGCCTGCGCTTCGGCGAGATGGACATCTTCCACCGCCACGAGAGCATGGCCGGCAACGGCGAGGTGCTGTTCTCCATGGCCAACGGCGTCAAGCCGGGCACTTTCGACCTGGACGACATCGACCATTTCCGGACTCGCGCGGTGAGCTTCTTCCTCGGTCTACCGGGGCCGCGCCACCCGAAACAGGCTTTCGACGTGATGGTCGCCGCCGCCCGCAAGCTCGCCCACGAGCTGAACGGCGAGCTGAAGGACGACCAGCGCAGCGTGCTGACCGCGCAGACCATCGAGCATTACCGCCAGCGCATCGTCGAGTTCGAGCGCAACCGCCTGCTCAACCAGAAGCGCTGACCTGCCGTCAGCCTGGCGAGCCCCAAGCTGCAAGCCACGCGCTTGGCCTGGGGCTTCGTTTTTTCTTGCCGCTCGCCGCTTGAAGCTTGAGGCCCGACCCGATGACCACCTCCGCCCGACAGGCCGCTGAACGCATCGCCGCCCTGCGCAGCGAGATCGACGCCCACAACTATCGCTACTACGTGCTCGACGAACCGACCATTCCGGATGCCGAGTACGACCGCCTGTTCAACGAGCTCAAGGCCCTGGAGGCCGAACACCCCGAACTGATCACCCCCGAGTCGCCCACCCAGCGGGTCGGCGGCGCGGCGCTCAGCGCCTTCGGCGAGGTGCGTCACGAGGTGCCCATGCTCAGCCTCGGCAACGCCTTCGCCGAGGAGGATCTGCGCGAGTTCGATCGCCGGGTCCGCGAGGGGCTGGCCGACCAGCTGCCGGCCGGCGATCTGTTCGGCGGCGGTGCCGAGGTGGAGTACAGCTGCGAGCCCAAGCTCGACGGCCTGGCGGTCAGCCTGCTTTACGAGAACGGCGTGCTGGTGCGTGGCGCCACCCGCGGCGACGGCAGCACGGGCGAAGACATCAGCGCCAACGTGCGCACCGTGCGCAACATCCCCCTGAAGCTGCAGGGCAGCGGCTGGCCGGCGCGTCTCGAGGTGCGCGGCGAGGTGTTCATGTCCAAGGCCGGCTTCGAGCAGATGAACGCCCGCCAGCTGGAAAGCGGCGGCAAGACCTTCGCCAATCCGCGCAACGCCGCGGCCGGAAGCCTGCGCCAGCTGGATCCCAGGGTCACCGCCAGCCGCCCGCTGGAGTTCTGCGCCTACGGCATCGGCCTGGTGGAGGGCGAGTTGCCCGGCACCCACTACGACATCCTCCAGGCCCTCAAGGGCTGGGGCCTGCCGATCAGCCGCGAGCTGAAGCTGGCCAGGGGGGTCGAGGAATGCCTGGCCTACTACCGGAACATCGGCGAGCGCCGCCAGTCCCTGGCCTACGAGATCGACGGGGTGGTATTCAAGGTCAACAGCCTGGCCTGGCAGCGCGAGCTGGGCTTCCGCGCCCGCGAGCCGCGCTGGGCGATCGCCCACAAGTTCCCGGCCAGCGAGGAGCTCACCGAGCTGCTGGACGTGGAATTCCAGGTCGGCCGCACCGGCGCGGTGACCCCGGTGGCACGCCTCCGGCCGGTGCAGGTGGCCGGCGTCACCGTGTCCAACGCCACCCTGCACAACATGGACGAGGTGGCCCGTCTCGGTCTGATGATCGGTGATACGGTGATCGTCCGTCGCGCCGGCGACGTAATCCCCCAGGTGATGGCGGTGGTCCTCGAGCGCCGTCCCGCTGACGCGCGACCGGTGCGGATTCCCGAGCACTGCCCGGTGTGCGGCTCGCAAGTGGAGCGCACCCAGCTGGTGCGGCGCAGCAAGAGCGGCCGCGCGAACGTCAGCGAGGGCGCGGTGTACCGTTGCGTCGGCCGGCTGTCCTGCGCCGCTCAGCTCAAGCAGTCGATCATCCACTTCGTTTCGCGGCGCGCCATGGACATCGAAGGTCTCGGCGACAAGATCGTCGAACAGCTGGTGGACAGTGGCCTGGTCAGCTCGCCGGCCGACCTCTACAGCCTGAGCTACGAGCAGGTGGTGGCCCTCGAGGGCTTCGCCGACCTGTCCACCCGCAACCTGCTGGCCTCCATCGAGGCCAGCCGCACGCCGAGTCTGGCGCGCTTCATCTACGCCCTGGGGATTCCCGACGTCGGCGAGGAGACCGCCAAGGTGCTGGCCCGCTCGCTGGGCTCCCTGGCGCGCATCCAGCAGGCGCTGCCGGAGGTGCTCACCTATCTGCCGGACATCGGCGCCGAGGTGGCCTACGAGATCCGTAACTTCTTCGACGATGGGCACAACCGCTCGGTGATCGCCCGCCTGCTCGAGCACATCCGCCTGCAGGACGAGGGCGAGGTACACGCCGAGTTCGCCGCCAGCGTCAGCCTTGGCGACTTCCTCGCCCGCCTGGAGATCCCCTTCATCGCCGCCACCGGTGCGCAGAAGCTGGCCGACAAGGCCGGCAGCCTGGAGGGGGTAATCGCCCTCAGCCAGGACTGGCTGGAACTCAGTCAGCTCAAGGGCCTCAACGAGAAGGCCCGGCAGTCGCTGCGCGAGTTCTTCGCCGCGCCGGCCAACGTCGCCCGCGCCCGGGCCATCGAGCGTCAGCTGCTGGACTTCGGCATGCACTGGAGTTGCGAGAAGCGGGTGGTGGAGGGGCTGCCGCTGGCCGGGCAGACCTGGGTACTGACCGGTACCCTGGAGGCCATGAGCCGCGACCAGGCCAAGGCCAGGCTGGAAGGCCTGGGCGCCAAGGTGGCCGGCTCGGTCTCGGCGAAGACCGCCTGCGTGGTTGCCGGGCCGGGGGCCGGCTCGAAGCTGGCCAAGGCTGGCGAGCTGGGCATCCGGATACTGGACGAAGAGCAATTCCTGGCGCTGCTGGCCGAGCACGGCCTGGGCGTTTGATGACCCTGGAGCGTCGGGCTGTCCGGCGTTCCCTCAACCTATCTGCAAGGGGAGTGGCCATATGGCTTTGAGCAAGGAACAACTGGTGCGCGACATCGCCGAATCCCTCGACCTGACCCAGACGGCGGTGCGCGGCGTGTTCGAACAGCTGGCGCAGATCGCCCAGGACTGCCTGGAGAACGACGGTGAACTGACCTTGCCGGGCATCGGCAAGCTGAAGGTGGTCGAGCGTGCCGCGCGCACCGGGCGCAACCCGCAGACCGGCCAGCCGATCCAGATCGCCGCGAAGAAGAGCGTGCGCCTGGTGCCGGCCAAGGCGCTGGTCGACGGCCTGAACTGAAGCCATGGAGCGCACGAGACGGCAGCGCCTGCTCGGCGTGCTGGCCCTGGTGTTGCTGTTCGCCGCCTACCTGGCGTGGAGCGAGCGGCCGCAGATCGTCCTGCACTATGCGCAGCAGGGCAGCGCCGTGGTGCGCTACAGCTTCCTGGAGAATGACGAGGAGCGCCTCGCCGGCGAGATCCAGCCCGGCGAGGTACTCCAGTTCCCTCTACGGCTGTGGCGCGGCGACGACTACCGGGTGGCCTTCCGCTTCAACCAGGGCAATGAGCGCTACACCAGCTTCAGCACCCGGCCCGGCTACGCCAGCCTGGACCTCTACCTGGCTCCGGATCTGAGCGTCAGCACCCAGCCGCTGCCGCCTGGGCTGGTCGAGGAGCGCTGACGGCCAAGGCCATTCGCTGCAGCTAAGTGCTTGAAGAGGTTGTAAGTTGCGGCGAGGCCGGTACAATGACGCGGCCCGTTACGACGGGTATCGTCATGGTGGCTCCATCGGTCCCCCCGCAACGATCAGCCGTGAACCCGGTCAGGCCCGGAAGGGAGCAGCCGTAGCGGTGACATCGTGTGCCGGGGTGTGGCTGGTGGGGCCACCTCCATTTTCGGGCCACGCTTTTTCCCTTTCCTCCTGCGCCCCATCTCCTGGGCGGCCCGGTCGGTCGCGGCCGATTGACCTTGCGCCAAAACCTCGTCAGCCCCTAGGATTAGCCCACTTCAGCTTCCCATCCGCGACGGTTTTTCAATGAGTTATCAGGTTCTTGCCCGCAAATGGCGCCCGCGCACCTTCCGCGAGATGGTTGGGCAGACCCACGTGCTCAAGGCCCTGATCAACGCCCTCGACAGCCAGCGCCTGCACCACGCCTACCTGTTCACCGGCACCCGCGGGGTGGGCAAGACCACCATCGCGCGGATCATCGCCAAGTGCCTGAACTGCGAGACCGGCATCAGCTCCACCCCGTGCGGGAAGTGCTCGGTGTGCCGGGAAATCGACGAGGGCCGTTTCGTCGACCTGATTGAGGTGGACGCCGCGAGTCGCACCAAGGTGGAGGACACCCGCGAACTGCTGGAGAACGTGCAGTACGCGCCGACCCGGGGCCGCTACAAGGTCTACCTGATCGACGAAGTGCACATGCTATCCACGCACTCGTTCAACGCCTTGCTGAAGACGCTGGAAGAGCCGCCGCCGCACGTCAAGTTCCTGCTCGCCACCACCGACCCGCAGAAGCTGCCGGTCACCATTCTTTCCCGCTGCCTGCAGTTCGCCCTGAAGAACATGCCACCGGAGCGGGTGGTGGAGCACCTCAGCCATGTGCTGACCGCCGAGAACATCCCCTTCGAGGAAGACGCCCTGTGGCTGCTCGGCCGCGCCGCTGATGGCTCGATGCGCGACGCCATGAGCCTCACCGACCAGGCCATCGCCTTCGGCGAGGGCAAGGTGCTGGCCGCCGACGTGCGCGCCATGCTCGGCACCCTCGACCATGGCCAGGTCTACGGCGTGCTGCATGCGCTGCTCGAAGGCGACGCCCGCGCCCTGCTGGACGCGGTGCGTCAGCTGGCCGAGCAGGGCCCAGACTGGAACGGCCTGCTCGCCGAACTGCTCAACGTGCTGCACCGCGTGGCGGTGGCCCAGGTGCTGCCCGAGGCGGTGGACAACGGCCAGGGCGACCGCGACAAGGTGCTGGCTCTGGCCCAGGCGCTGCCGGCCGAGGACGTGCAGTTCTACTACCAGATGGGCCTGATCGGCCGTCGCGACCTGCCGCTGGCGCCGGATCCGCGTAGCGGTTTCGAGATGGTCCTGCTGCGCATGCTGGCGTTCCGTCCCGGAGATGCTGGCAACGCGCCGCGATCGCCTTTAAAGGATCCGGGAATCGGCAGGGCCACGGCTGATTCCGACGCAACCCCAGTGGCCGGCGCCGCTCTGGCGGCGCCGGTCGTTGCTGCTTCCGGCGATGTCGCTCCTTCGGCCCCCGTGACCCCTCCCGCGCCGCCCGCCGCCGTTGCGTCGCTCGCCGAGTCGTCGGCGCAGCCGCCAGTCGGGGTGCCCGTGGCTGAACCAGTCGAGTCGCCAGCGGCCGTTGAAGCACCGTCAGTGGAAGCTCCGGCAGCTGTTGAAGCGACGGTGGACCTGCCCTGGGAAGAGCCCAGGGCCCCGCTCGCCGAGACCACGCCGCCGCCCGAGATGCCGGCCGCTCCCGTCGAGTCGGCGCCGGTCTCCGCGCCGCCGCCCGTGGCCGCGGCGCCTGTCGAACCGGCCGTCGAGCCTGCGGCGTCCGCCAGCGCTGCCGCTGTCCCGGCCGCCGACGAGGACGACGATGAGCCGCCGCCCGGCGATTACGATTACTACGAGGTCGACCCCGAGGCCTACGACTACGACTTCGCCGCCGCCGAGCAGGCTCCGGCCGAGCCCGAGCCGCTGCCCGACGTGCCGCCGGCCACCGGCCTGGCCGCGGAGTGGCTGGACTTGTTCCCGCGCCTGGGCATCAGCGGCCTGACCGCCAGCATCGCCGCCAACTGCACCCTGGTGGCGGTGGACGGCGATACCTGGAAGATGCACCTGGACCCGGCCCAGGGCGCGCTGTTCAACGCCACCCAGCAGCGGCGGCTCAACGAGGCTCTCAACCAGTACCACGGACGTCCGCTGAAGCTGGAGATCGAGCTGCGCCGCCCCGAGCAGGAAACCCCGGCCCAGGCCGCCGCGCGCAAGCGGGCCGAACGCCAGAAGTGCGCCGAGGCGTCGATCCATAACGACCCCCTGGTGCAGCAGATGATCCAGCAGTTCTCCGCGGTGATCCGCGAGGGCAGCATCGAACCCGTCGACACTCCCGTCACTCCCTGACAATCCGAGGTGAATCCCATGATCAAAGGTGGCATGGCTGGTCTGATGAAACAGGCCCAGCAAATGCAGGAAAAGATGCAGAAGATGCAGGAAGAGCTGGCCAATGCCGAGGTCACCGGCCAGTCCGGCGCCGGTCTGGTGAGCGTGGTGATGAACGGCCGCCACGACGTCAAGCGCGTCAGCCTGGATGACAGCCTGATGCAGGAGGACAAGGAGATCCTCGAGGACCTGATCGCCGCCGCGGTCAACGACGCCGTGCGCAAGATCGAGCAGAACAACCAGGAGAAGATGGCCAGCATGACCGCCGGCCTGCAGCTGCCGCCCGGCTTCAAGCTGCCGTTCTGAGGTCCCGCCCGCTTCGCGAAAACCGCCGCAGGGGCGGGCCTGACCTGCCCCCATCGCTGCTAGCCGCTGCCCTGCGAGAAGTCCCCGATGAGCTTCAGTCCGCTGATCCGCCAACTGATCGACGCCCTGCGCATCCTGCCCGGCGTAGGGCAGAAGACCGCCCAACGCACCGCGTTGCACCTGCTCGAGCGCGACCGCAGCGGGGCGCTGCGTCTGGCCCAGGCGCTGACCCAGGCCATGGAGGGAGTCGGCTACTGTCAGCGCTGCCGGACCCTGAGCGAGGAGGAGGTCTGCGCGCTGTGCCGCGACGAGCGCCGCGACGACAGCCTGCTCTGCGTGGTGGAGGGGCCGATGGACGTCTACGCGGTGGAGCAGACCGGCTACCGCGGCCGCTACTTCGTGCTCAAGGGCCACCTCTCGCCGCTGGACGGCTTGGGCCCGGAGTCCATCGGCGTGCCGGAGTTGCTCAAGCGCATCGACGAGGGCCGCTTCAGCGAGGTGATCCTCGCCACCAATCCTACCGTCGAGGGCGAGGCCACCGCCCACTACATCGCCCAGTTGCTGGCCAACAAGGGCCTGGTCACCTCGCGCATCGCCCACGGCATGCCGCTGGGTGGCGAGCTGGAGCTGGTGGACGGTGGCACCCTGGCCCATGCCCTGGCCGGCCGCAGGCCGATCAGCCTGTAAGCGTCGGGAAATCCTTCCTCGATCCCGCCGCCGGCGCCTAGAGCTTGCCGAGCAGGACCAGGATCAGCACCACGATCAGCACCGTGCTGATCAGCCCCGAGGGGGCGAAGCCCCAGCCACGGGCGTGAGGGAAGATCGGCAGGACCCCGATCAGCAGGAGGATCAGGATGACGAGGACGATGGTGCCTAGACTCATGGCGGGAACTCCGGTGGGTGATTCGGGCGGGGCCCGTCTGCCGGGACTGCCTGGGGCAGGCTCGGTCGCGCCGGGCGGGGAGATGCCGTTTCCTTAAGTACAGCACCAAGCGCCCGGGCGTGCCGCCGGGAATGAAGCGCGGGGCGCTGCCCGGCGGCATCCGCCGGCTGCATGTCGCGCCGGCCTGCGGCACGGTGAGGGTCGTGGGAGGGCGGCCAGCGGTTTTTTCACGGTCATTCAGACGGCTGATAGTGGGCAGTGCGTCGCATGGGCTTGGCTACACTGCGTCCATCTTCCCGAATGACAACAAGGCAGTGCCATGCAGAACCGCATCATGATCACTGGGGCCGGTTCCGGCCTCGGCCGCGAAATCGCCCTGCGCTGGGCCCGCGAGGGCAGCCGCCTGGCCCTAGCCGACATCAACGAGGCCGGCCTTCGGGAAACCCTGGAGCTGGTCCGTGCGGTGGGCGGTGACGGCTTCACACAGCGTTGCGACGTGCGCGACTACAGCCAGCTGGTGGCCCTGGCGGAAAGCTGCGAGGCGCGTTTCGGCGGCATAGACATCATCGTCAACAACGCCGGGGTGGCTTCCGGCGGCTTCTTCGAGGACCTTTCCCTGGAGGACTGGGACTGGCAGTTGTCGATCAACCTGATGGGTGTGGTCAAGGGCTGCAAGGCCTTCCTGCCGCTGCTCGAACGCAGCAAGGGGCGGATCATCAACATCGCCTCCATGGCGGCACTGATGCAGGGCCCGGCGATGAGCAACTACAACGTCGCCAAGGCCGGCGTGTTGGCCCTCTCGGAAAGCCTGCTGGTCGAGCTCGGGCAGCGCGGGATTGCCGTGCACGTGGTCTGCCCGTCGTTCTTTCAGACCAACCTGCTGGACTCCTACCGCGGCCCCAACCCGGAGATGAAGGAGCAGATCGGCAAGCTGCTGGCCGGCTCGCCGATCAGCGCAGCGGACATCGCCGAATACATCTACCAGGCAGTGGCCAGAGGCGAATTCCTCATCCTGCCCCACGAGCTGGGCCGCGCGGCCTGGCAGCTCAAGCGCCAGAACCCCCAGGCGATCTACGCGGAGATGGCGCGCATGGCCGAGAAGATGCGCGCCAAGAGCGGGCGATAGGCGGCGTGAGGGGTTGCCCGGCGCGACGCCGGCGGGGTAGGGTGGGCCGGCTCCGACCGTACCGCGCTGGCAACTGACCTCAGGAGTCGCTGTGAAAGCCTTGCCCCGCCTTGCCTTGCTGGCCGCTCTGCTGCTGGCGGCCGTCAACCTGCGTCCCGGCATTACCTCCCTTGCCCCGCTGATCGAGCGGATCGCCGAGGAGCTGGCCCTGAGCCGCGGCCTGATCAGCCTGACCACCGCCCTACCGGTGCTCTGCATGGGGCTGCTGGCGCCCCTGGCGCCGCGCCTGGCGGTGCGCTTCGGTCTGGAGCGCACGGTGCTCGGCTGTCTGCTGCTGATCGCCCTGGCCCTGATGCTGCGCGCCTTCGGCCATTCCAGCGGTCTGCTGATCGGCAGCGCGGCGCTGGTCGGCATGGGCATCGCAGTGGCCGGGCCGCTGCTTTCCGGGTTCATCAAGCGCCACTTCGTCGGCCAGGTCGGCCAGATCATCGGCTGGTACTCCCTGGGGATGACCATCGGCGGCACCGTGGGAGCGGTGCTCACTCTGCCGGTCACCCAGTTGCTGGGGGGCGACTGGGCCTTCGGCCTGGCCTTTTGGACACTGCCGGCGCTGCTTGCCGCGCTGCTCTGGCTGCGCGTGCCCAACGTCCGCGAGAGCGCCCACGAGGCCGCCACCGGCGGGCTGCCCTGGCGGGTGACGCGGGCCTGGCTGGTCACCGGCTTCTTCGCCCTGCAGGCCGGGCTGTTCTACGCCCTGGCCACCTGGTTGGTGGCGCGCTACCACGAGGCGGGGCTCAGCGTGCTGCGCAGCAACACCTTGTTCAGCCTGTTCATGATGGTCGGTCTGGTCAGCGCCTTCGTGCTGCCCTGGCTGACTCAGCGCTTCGGCAACCGCTACCTGCTGCTGATGGGTTGCAGTCTGTCCTCGGCTCTCTGTCTGGGAATGATCACCTTCGCGCCGGGTTTCCTCCCCGAGCTCTGGGCGCTGCTGCTCGGCCTCAGCCTGACCGGGTCCTTCGCGCTGTCCATGTCGCTGCCGCTCTTCGAGACGGACACGCCCCTGGAGGTGAGCCGCTGGACGGCGATGATGCTGTTCGTCGGCTACTGCCTGAGCAGCCTCACCCCGGTGCTCGCCGGCCTCGGTCGCGACCTGGCCGGCAGCTACCGGCTGCCCTTCCTGGTACTGACCCTGCTGGCTCTGCTGATGAGTTTCCTGGCCTGGCGGCTGAAGGCGTCGCCGCGTTCCGCCGCACCGCAAGCGCCCGCCGGGGCGTGACATTTCGTCACCGTCGGCAGGAAGATCCGCCTGCGCAAATGTTGCGATTTATTGCCGAAAAGGCCCGGAATCCGGCTCCTTCCGGGCTTGGTGGCGCGGCGGGGGGGACGATCCATCTACAATTCGGGAAGATGAACCCCCGCCGAATCTGGCATAATCGCGCACCCTTTTGATTGCTGCGACAACCTCATGTTCGACCTCATCCTCGGGCTCGATGCCTGGGTGCTGGCGAGTCTCGTTCTGGCGCTCGCTTTCGTGCTCTTCTTCGAGTTCATCAACGGCTTCCATGACACTGCCAACGCGGTAGCCACGGTCATCTACACCAAGGCCATGTCCGCCTACACGGCGGTGATCCTGTCCGGGATCTTCAACTTCCTCGGTGTACTGCTCGGCGGTGTCGGGGTGGCCTACGCCATCGTCCATCTGCTGCCGGTCGAACTGCTGATCAACGTCAACACCGGGCATGGCCTGGCCATGGTGTTCTCGCTGCTGGCTGCGGCCATCGCCTGGAACCTGGGCACCTGGTACCTGGGCATTCCGGCCTCCAGTTCGCACACCTTGATCGGTTCGATCCTCGGCGTCGGCCTGGGTAACGCGCTGATCACCGACGTGCCGCTGGCCGACGGGGTCAACTGGCAGAAGGCCATCGACATCGCTATCTCCCTGGTGGTCTCGCCGCTGGCCGGCTTCCTGGTCGCCGCGCTGCTGCTGCTGGGCCTGAAGTGGTGGCTGCCGACCTCGAAGATGCACAACACTCCGGAGACCCGCAAGGAGATCAAGGGCAAGAAGCACCCGCCGTTCTGGAACCGCCTGGTGCTGGTGCTCTCGGCCATGGCGGTGAGCTTCGTGCACGGTTCCAACGACGGCCAGAAGGGCATCGGCATGATCATGCTGGTGCTGATCGGCATCGTTCCCGGACTCTTCGTGCTGGACCTGAACAGCACCACCTACCAGATCGAGCGGACCCGAGACGCCACGCTGCATCTCAGCCAGTTCTACCAGCGCAACAGCGCCACCCTCAGCGAGTACCTGGCCCTCGGCAAGGCCCACGAGGGGGAGATGCCGGCGCTGTTCCGCTGCGATCCCAAGCAGACCGAGGTCACCATCGAGGCCCTGCTTGAAGACCTCAAGGGCATCACCGACTACAACATGCTGGACCCCGAGAAGCGCATCGAAGTGCGGCGCTATCTGCTGTGCCTGGACGACACCGCGAAGAAGGTCGGCAAGCTGAGCGAACTGCCGTCCCGCGAGCGTGCTGACCTCGACAAGCTGCGCAAGGACCTCACCGGCACCACCGAGTACGCGCCCTTCTGGGTGATCTTAGCGGTCGCCCTGTCCCTCGGCATCGGCACCATGGTCGGCTGGAAGCGCGTGGTGCTCACCGTTGGCGAGAAGATCGGCAAGCAGGGCATGACCTATGCCCAGGGCATGTCTGCGCAGATCACCGCGACCTGCGCGATCGGCATGGCCAACCTGTTCAGCCTGCCGGTGTCCACCACCCACGTCCTTTCCTCGGGCGTCGCCGGTACCATGGTCGCCAACAAGAGCGGTCTGCAGGGTGGCACCATCCGCAACATCCTGATGGCCTGGCTGCTCACTCTGCCGGTGTCTATGGGCCTGGCCGCCGGGCTGTTCTGGATTGCCACGCGCTTCGTGGGCTGAGGCGCGACCCGGGGCACGGAGTTGTCGGGCAGTCCACGACCCGTGTCCCGTCCACGGAGTAAGCTTGCGGCTGGAAGTTGGCAGGGAGTGAATCCGTGGAATCCGAATCCTTCGTCTATGGCTGCATCCGCGACTGGCCTTCGGCCGATCCCGAGCAGCGCCGCCAGCGTCGCGACAGCAACCGCCGCGCGCTGGATGCGCTACCGCGCGGAGAGGCTTGGCCCTTCCTCGGTCGTGAGATGTTCTCTTTCTGCGAGGTGCCCGGCCAGGGCATGTACCAGACCCAGCTGATCCACTTCGGCGCCAGCTACCAGGCGGTGGAGTACGAGTGGAAGCTGTGGGTCGAGCAGTTCGAGGCGCTGCTGCGGCGCCTCTACTGGGCCAGCGCGGTGGTCCACCTGGAGACCGAGTTGAACGGCAACCACACTTTCCGCTGGGAGTCGGAGAAGGGCTTCCATTCCCCCCACGACAGCCTGCGCGTGCGCTGCGCCTGGGAGCGTGAAGGTAGCCTGCACGGATGACCCCGAGCCGATGATCAACTACCTGTGGTTCTTCCTCGCCGCGCTCTTCGAGATTGGCGGCTGCTATGCCTTCTGGATGTGGCTGCGCCTGGGCCGCAGCGTCTGGTGGCTGGCCCCCGCGCTGCTCAGTCTGGCGCTGTTCGCGGCGCTGCTGACCCGTGTCGAGGCCAGCTACGCGGGGCGCGCCTACGCGGCCTACGGCGGCATCTACATCGTTTCGTCGCTGCTCTGGCTGGCCTGCATCGAGCGAACCCGGCCGCTGGCCAGCGACTGGCTGGGCGCCGCGCTCTGCGTGCTGGGCGCGAGCATAGTGCTGTTCGGCCCGCGCTTCTCGCAGCCTTGAGCGTGGCAGCCGCGCGTTCCGCGGCGTGCAGCCTTCAGTCCTCCAGCCACTCCTTCGGCACCTCGCGCTTCAGGGCCAGTTGGCACTGGCTGCTGGCTGCGTCGTAGACGATCACCGCCTCGCCCTTTTCCAATGCCCGGCGGACCCGTTCGACGCGGGTGGCCAGCGGCGTCTCGTCGCCGTTGTCGGTGCCGTCGCGGGTGACGAAGTCTTCGATCAGGCGGGTCAGGGTATCGGGTTCCAGCAGGTGGTGGGGGATCAGCATGGCGATGGTCTCCGGGACGGCGCGCGGATACTAGCAGGTCCGCAGTGGTGCTGCGCCTCAGCTCTCCAGGGGCTGCCTGGCTAGGTGCTGGTCCAGGGTGGCGTAGAGCAGCTCGCCGTCCAGCGGCTTGCCGAGGAAGTCGTCCATGCCGGCCTCCATGCCCTGCTGGCGGTGCTCGTCGAAGATGTGCGCGGTCAGGGCGATGATCGGTACCGGCGATAGCTGACGTTCCCGCTCCAGCTGGCGGATCTGCCGGGTGGCCTCGAAGCCGTCCATCTCCGGCATTTCGCAGTCCATGAGGATCAGCCGGATGGCCTCAGGGGTGCGCCGGTACTCTTCCAGGGCGGCGCGGCCGTTGTTGACCAGGCGCACCTGGTAGCCGCGCTTCTTGAGGAAGCCCTGGACCACCATCTGGTTCACCAGGTTGTCCTCGGCGACCAGGATGCAGGGCGCTTCGACACCTTCGCCGAGGCTGTCCGGTTGGGCCGGACGCGGCGTCCGGCGGCGCTCTACGTAGAGCTCCATGAGGGTTTCCCGTAAGGGGCGTAGGCTGAGGGGCAGGGTCAGGCCCTGCGCGCGTAGGCTGCGCTGAGCGGGCAGGCTCATGCCCTGATCCGGCGGACACAATAGCAGAATCCGCTGGTCGAGCTGCAGGCGCGGCAGCAGGGTGTCCAGCCAGTGCTCGGCGCTGCCCGGCCAGGGCGCCATCAGCACCAGCAGCGGCGGGCTGGGGAAGTCGTCGAAGCACTCCAGCAGGCGCTCGGGATTCTGGCAGCGCGCGGTGCGCATCCCCCAGCGGGCCAGCAGGCGTTCCAGGGCATCGAGGCCGAGGCCGTCCAGGGAGCAGAGCAGGGCGCTCTGGCCGCGCAGCAGACGTACCAGCTCGTCCTCCTCGGCCTCCCGGGCATCCAGGGGGATGTCGAAGGTGAAGCGGGTACCCTGGCCCAGGGTGCTGTGTACCTCGATGCAGCCCTTCATCATTTCCACCAGCTCCTTGCTGATCGCCAGGCCGAGGCCGCTGCCGCCGTAGCGCCGGGTGGTGCTGGAGTCGCCCTGGGCGAAGGACTCGAAGAGGTGCAGCTGTGCCTCGCGGGGAATGCCGATGCCGCTGTCGCTGACGGAGAACACCAGGCGTTCTGAATCGTCCAGGCTGGAGCGGCGGCAGACGTTGATCGCCACGTAGCCTTCCTGGGTGAACTTCAGGGCGTTGCTGAGCAGATTCATCAGCACCTGCTTGAGGCGTGTCGGGTCGCCGCGCAGGTGGCGCGGCACACCGGCCTCCAGGCTCAGGTAGAGGCGCAGGTTCTTGGCCAGGGCCTGGGCCGTGAACAGGCTGAGGGTGTCGGAGAGCAGCTCTTCGAGGTCGAAGTCGATGTGTTCCAGGTGCAGCTTGCCGGACTCGATGCGCGCGTAGTCGAGGATGTCGTTGATCACCGTCATCAGCGAGCTGCCGGAGCTGGAGATGGTGTCCACGTAGAAGCGCTGGGTGCGGTCCAGTGGGGTTTCCTTCAGGAGGTGCAGCATGCCCAGCACGCCGTTCAGCGGGGTGCGGATCTCGTGGCTCATCTTGGCCAGGAAGCGGCTCTTGGCCTTGTTCTCGCTGTCCGCCTGGGCGGCTGCCTGACGCGAGCGGAAGCCTTCCTCCTTGAGCAGATTGATGCGGTCGGCGAGTCCGATGGACAGGGTCATCAGCTCGATGGTCACGCCGATCTTCACCACCGCCGCGCCGTAGATGCCGAGCAGGCCGAGGCCCAGGGAGTCGCCGGTGATCTGCACGAAGGCGAACAACAGGATGCCCCAGGCCAGGATGTAGTAGATGCCGTAGCGCAGCCCCTGGCGCCACACGTAGAGGCCGCACAGCAGCAGGTACAGGGAGGTCAGGAGGGCCGCCAGGCTGGACAGCACGCCCCAGGAGCGCAGATCGAGTAGCAGGCCGCCGATCAGGCAGGCCGCCACCAGCAGCATCAGCACGCGCAGGCTCTGGTCGAGGTGCGCGGAGACCTGCTGGGTGTGCAGGAAGTGTCGGCTGAACTGCAGGGCGGCCAGGCAGTGCAGGTAGACGAACAGGTAGATGCCGTGGGCCTGCAGGCTCACCCAGTCGGGCAGCAAACGGAACAGCAGGCCGTCGAAGCTGATGGACATCAGGCCGACATTGAGGATGTACACCAGGTACCAGAAGTAGCTGCGCTCGCGCAGCGAGACGAACAGGAACAGGTTGTAGACGAACATGGCGAACAGCACCCCGTAGAAGGCGCCATTGAGGCCCATCAGCGGTTCCTGGGCTGCCGCGCTGGCGTCGTAGGTGCTGAAGTAGACCGGCAGGAACAGGGTGCTGGTGCTGTGCACGCGGATCAGCAGGGTGCTGACCCCGGGAGGCACCTCCAGGGGGAACCAGAAGTGGCGCACCTGCACCGGGCGTTGGGTGAAGGGGTAGCGATCGCCGGCGGTGAACAGCTGGCTGCGCCCGTCGGGACGGATCAGCTCGATGCGCAAGTCGTCGAGCAGCGGATAGTCGATCTCCAGGTAGCCGTGCAGCGGGTGGCCGTTGAGGTTGTTCAGGCGGGTGCGCAGCCACCAGATGGAGTCGTTCTTGCCCAGATTGGCGTGGACCCCGCTGACCGGCGTGAAGGCGCTATCCGGCAGGGCCAGCACTGCATCGCGGGAGCGGCTGCCGTCGGGGTCTTCCAGATAGCTGAGGTGCGGCCCCAGCGACAGGCGGACGTCATGGCTGTCCAGCCGTGCCAGGGGAGAGGCCCAGGAGGGCAGAGCGCAGCAGAGCAGCAGCAACACCAGGCAAAGTCGAGGCATCCCTGATCCTCTAGTGTTTCTGGTGGCCGTTCAGGGCAACTGTCGACGGCCTCTGTGACCATTGATGGCACTTTGCTCTTCTGCGCGCTTCTCTTCAAGTCTCCGGATCGCGTTGCCCGACCACGGCTTCCACCGGTGGGACGCGGGTCTCGCTTTCCATCTGCGCGTCGTGCTCCAGCTGGTGGCTGAAACTCTCCAGGGAGTCCTGGGTGACCTGGGCGTCGCTGGCGAACACCGGCGGGCTGAGCAGGTAGCCGGCGAGCAGGCGAGCGAGGGCGGCCAGGCTGTCGATGTGGGTGCGTTCGTAGCCGTGGGTGGCGTCGCAGCCGAAGGCCAGCAGCGCGGTGCGGATGTCGTGGCCGGCGGTGATCGCCGACTGGGCGTCGCTGTGGTAGTAGCGGAACAGGTCGCGCCGCACCGGGATATCCTGCTCGCGGGCCAGCTTCAGCAGGTGCCGGGACAGGTGGTAGTCGTAGGGCCCGCCGGAGTCCTGCAGGGCCACGGTGACGCTGTGCTCGTTGGACTGCTGGCCGGCGGCCACCGGGGCGATGTCGATGCCGACGAACTCGCTGACGTCCCAGGGCAGGGTGGCCGCCGCGCCGGAGCCCACCTCCTCGGTGATGGTGAAGATCGGGTGGCAGTCGATCAGCGGCTCCTGGCCGGATTCCAGCAGGGCTTTGAGGGCGGTGAGCAGGGCGGCGACGCCGGCCTTGTCGTCCAGATGGCGGGCGCTGATGTGGCCGCTCTCGGTGAACTCCGGCAGCGGGTCGAAGGCCACGAAGTCGCCGACCGCGATGCCCAGTGCCTCGCAGTCGGCGTGGGTGGCGCAGTAGGCGTCGACGCGCAGCTCGACGTGGTCCCAACTCACCGGCAGGTCGTCCACCCGGGTGTTGAAGGCGTGCCCGGAGGCCAGCAGCGGCAGCACGCTACCCCGGAGAAGGCCGTTGTCGGTGAACAGGCTGACCCGGCTGCCCTCGGCGAAGCGGCTCGACCAGCAGCCCACCGGCGCCAGTCCGAGGCGGCCGTTGTCCTTCAGTTCGCGGACGATGGCGCCGATGGTGTCGAGGTGCGCCGACACCGCGCGGTCCGGGCTGGACTGGCGGCCGGCCAGGGTGGCGCGGATGTTGCCCCGGCGGGTCAGCTCGAATGGCACGCCCAGTTCCTCGAGCCGCTCGGCGACGTAGCGCACGATGGTGTCGGTGAAGCCGGTAGGGCTGGGGATGGCGAGCAGTTCGAGCAGCACGCGCTTGAGGTAGTCGAGGTCGGGTTCGGGGCTTTTGGGCATATGGGCTCCTCGGGGGGCGACGGCTCGTGCCCTCACCCCCGGCCCCTCGCCCGTGAGCGGGAGAGGGGAGACGGCACTCCCTCTGTCTCTGGGAAAGGTCCGGGGAGAGGGCGGCGCTCAGCCGACTCCCTTGCTCAGCGGGAACAGCAGATCGATGAAGCGCTCGGCGGTCGGCTGCGGCTCGTGATTGGCCAGGCCGGCGCGTTCGTTGGCCTCGATGAACACGTAGTCGGGCTGGTCGGCGGCCTTCACCAGCAGGTCGACGCCGACCACCGGGATGTCCAGGGCCCGCGCCGCGGTGATCGCCGCCTCGGCCAGGGCGGGATGGAGGAGGGCCGTGACGTCCTCCAGGCTGCCGCCGGTGTGCAGGTTGGCGGTACGCCGCACGGCCAGGCGCTCGCCGGCCGGCAGCACGCTGTCGTAGCCGTAGCCGGCGGCGTGCAGGGTGCGCCGGGTCTCGGCATCCAGCGGGATGCGGCTTTCCCCGCCGGTGGCGGCCTGCCGGCGGCGACTCAGGGCCTTGATCAGCTGGGCGACGCTGTGCCGGCCGTCGCCGACGATTTCCGGCGGGCGGCGCAGGGCCGCGGCCACCACCTCGAAGCCGATCACCAGGATGCGCAGGTCACTACCGTCGTGGCAGCTCTCCAGCAGTACCCGGCGGTCGAAGCGGCGGGCCTGCTCGATGGCGGCCTGCAGCTCCTCCTCGCCGCGCAGGTCGACGGCCACCCCCTGGCCCTGCTCGCCGTTTACCGGCTTGACCACCACCCGGCGGTGCTCGGCGAGGAACGCGGCGTTCTCCGCCGGGGTGCCGGCCAGGCGCTGGGCTGGCAGGCAGAGGCCGGCGCGCGCGAGGGTGCGGTGGGTGAGCTGCTTGTCCTGGCAGAGGGTCAGGCTTACCGCGCTGGTCAGGTCCGACAGCGACTCCCGGCAACGCAGCCGGCGGCCGCCGTGGCTGAGGGTGAAGATGCCGCCTTCGGCGTCGTCGACCTGCACCTCAATGCCGCGCCGGCGTGCCTCGTCGACGATGATCCGGGCGTAGGGATTGAGCTCCGTCGCCGGGTCCGGGCCGAGATATAGCGGTTCGTTGAACACATTCTTGCGCTTGACCGCGAAGGTCGGCAGCTCGCGGAAGCCGAGCTTGGCGTACAGCGCCTTGGCCTGGCGGTTGTCGTGCATCACCGAGAGGTCCAGGCAGGCCAGGCCGCGGCCCATGAAGTGCTCGATCAGGTGGCGCACCAGGCTCTCGCCCACCCCCGGGCGGGTGCACTGCGGGTCCACTGCCAGGCACCACAGGCTACTGCCTGCCTCCGGGTCGTTGAACGCCTTACGGTGGTCGATGCCCATGACGCTGCCGATCACCGCGTTGCTGTCCTCGTCCTCGGCCAGCCAGTAGACCGGTCCGCCCAGGTGGTGCGGGGTGAGCAGTGCGGGTTGGACCGGCAGCATGCCGCGGCTCTGGTACAGGCAGTTGATCGCCTCCCAGTCGCTGTCCTGATGCGTGCGGCGGATGCGGAAGCCACGGAAGGTGCGGGTCGCCGGGCGGTAGTCGCTGAACCACAGGCGCAGGGTGTCGGAGGGATCGAGGAACAGCTGCTGCGGCGCGTAGGACAGCACCTTTTGCGGCGCGGCCACGTAGAGGGCGATGTCGCGTTCGCCGGGCCGCTCCCTGAGTAGTTCGTCGGCCAGGCTGCGCGAGTCGGGGAAGGTGTGGCCGACCAGCAGGCGGCCCCAGCCGCAGTGTAGGGCCACCGGCTCCTCGGGGTGCGCGCGACCGTCCTCGGCGAAGCGCGCCAGCAGGCGATCGTAGGACGGCGTCTGAATGCGCTGCAGGCGCTGGCTGATCTGGGAATGGGTACGCATCAGTGGATTCCTTGTTCGCTGAGCCACAGGTTGAGGGCAGCGAGCTGCCAGAGCTTGGAACCGCGCAGTGGGGTGAGCTGGCTCTCGGGGTCGCTGAGCAGCCGGTCGAGCATGCGTGGCTCGAACAGGCCGCGGTCCTGGCTGGGGTCGAGGAGCAGGTCGCGCACCCAGTCGAGGGTGGCACCCTGCAGGTGCTTGAGTCCGGGCACCGGGAAGTAGCCCTTGGGGCGGTCGATCACCTCGTGGGGGATGACCTTGCGCGCTGCCTCCTTGAGCACGTACTTGCCGCCGTCGGGGAGCTTGAAGCGCGCCGGGATGCGCGCCGAAAGCTCCACCAGGCGGTAGTCGAGGAACGGAGTGCGGGCTTCCAGCCCCCAGGCCATGGTCATGTTGTCGACGCGCTTCACCGGGTCGTCGACCAGCATCACCGTGCTGTCCAGGCGCAGTGCCTTATCCACCGCGGCGCTGGCGCCGGGGCGGGCGAAGTGCTCGCGGACGAAGGCGCCGGCATGGTCGTCGGTGAGCCAGGCCGGCTGCACGCAGGCGGCGTACTCGTCGTGATCACGGTCGAAAAAGGCCGTGCGGTAGGCGGCGACAGGGTCCTCGGCGCCGTCCACCTGCGGGTACCAGTGGTAGCCGGCGAACAGCTCGTCGGCGCCCTGGCCGCTCTGCACCACCTTGCAGTGCTTCGAGACTTCCCGCGAGAGCAGGTAGAAGGCGATGCAGTCGTGGCTGACCATCGGCTCGCTCATGGCCCGGAAGGCCGCCGGCAACTGCTTGATGATCTCGCTCTCGGCGATGCGCAACTGGTGGTGGCGGGTGGCGTAGTGGTTGGCGATCAGGTCCGAGTAGACGAACTCGTCGCCGCGCTCGCCGCCGGCGTCCGCGAAGCCGATGGAGAAGGTGGACAGCTGCGCGACGCCCGCCTCGCGGAGCAGCCCGACCAGCAGGCTGGAATCCACCCCACCGGAGAGCAGTACGCCGACCTCCACCGCCGCGCGCTGGCGGATTGCTACTGCCGAGCGCAGGGTTTGCAGGGTCAGCTCGCGCCAGTCGGCCAGTTCGAATGCCCGCTCCTCCTCGCGCGGGCCGTAGGTCGGCGCCCACCAGCAGTGCTGCTCGCGGCGGCCCTGGGCGTCGACGCGCAGCCAGGTGGCCGGCGGCAGTTTCTCCACGCTGGCGAGGATGGTGCGCGGCGCCGGCACCACGGCGTGGAAGTTGAGATAGAAGTTCAGCGCCACGGGATCGAGGCGGGTATCTAGGTCGCCGCCGGCGAGCAGTGCCGGCAGACTCGAGGCGAAGCGCAGGCGGCGCTCGTCGGCGGCCAGGTACAGCGGCTTCACGCCCAGGCGGTCGCGGGCGACGAACAGGCTCTGGCGATCGCGCTCCCAGATGGCGAAGGCGAACATGCCGTTCAGGCGCGGCAGCAGGTCGGCGCCCCAGGCGTGGTAGCCCTTGAGCAGCACTTCGGTGTCGCCGTCGGAATGGAAGCGATAGCCGAGCCGTTCCAGCTCGAGGCGCAGTTCGGGGTAGTTGTAGAGGGCGCCGTTGAAGGTCAGGGCCAGGCCCAGATCGTTATCGGTCATCGGCTGAGCCGAGGCGTCGGACAGCTCCATGATCCTCAGGCGGCGATGGCCGAGGGCGATCGGGCCCTGGCTGTGGAAGCCCCAGGCGTTCGGACCGCGGGGGGCCATGTGGTGGGTGATTCTTTCAAGGGTGGCCAGGTCGGCCGGTCGTTGGTCGAAGCGTAGTTCTCCAGCTATTCCGCACATTGTTCCTTACCGGTTTTGCCGTTGGGGATACCGCTTGCTTATGCAGGCAGTAAGGGTCCGACCGGCATCTTCCTGAATCGTTTAGATCGATTCGTTATATGCGGAACTTTTCGTGACCGCGGTATCCGGCGCTTCAGACCTGGCCGCAGGCCCGGTTGGCCGGCACGGCGATGTCCATCAGCTCGGGGGGCAGCAGCTTCAGGCTGGCCATCAGCTCGACGTAGGCCTCGACGTCCGCCACCTGTAGGCGCGGGTTGTGGGCGGCTTCCTCGGCAATGCTGGAACGGGTCCAGCCCTTGTAGTCATGGCCCGGCCACACCTCGGTGTCGCCGGGCAGCGCCAACAGGCGCTGCAGGCTGGCCCACTGGGCGCGGGCGTCGCCGTTCTGGAAGTCGGTGCGGCCGGTGCCACGGATCAGCAGGGTGTCGCCGGAGAACAGCTTCGCCGGCTCCCGGGCGTCGCCTGGCAGCAGGAAGCAGTAGGAGTCGTCGGTGTGTCCCGGTGTGTGCCAGGCGACCAGTTCCCGCCCGCCGAAGGCCAGGCGCTGGCCTTCGACGAAGGTGAAGCTGGCGCAGGCGCTGCCGCTCTGCGCGCCGATGCCGGTTCGGCAGCCGGTGGCGTCGCGCAGGTCGCCGAGGGCGGTGATGTGGTCGGCGTGGGTATGGGTATCCAGCGCCAGCAGCAGGCGCAGGTCCAGTTCGCGGAGCAGGCGCAGGTAATCGTCCTGCTTGTCCTTGACCGGGTCGATCAGCAGCGCCTCGCCCCGGTCGGCGAGCAGGTAGGTGTAGGTCGAGCTGGTGCTATCGAAGAGTTGGCGGAACAGCATTTCGAATCCCTCCTAGAACAGTTTTTGTCCGGCCAGCGTTAGGCTGGCGGCCACCAGCAGCAGGGCGAAGATGCGTTGCAGCAGCGGGCCGCCGAGGCGTAGCGCCAACTGGTTGCCGAGCAGTACGCCGAGCGCGCCGCCGGCCGCCAGGCTGCCGAGCAGCAGCGGTGACGGGTGGGCATGGGTCAGGTAGAGCAGGAAGCCGCCGCCGGAGACCAGGGCGATCACCGCCATCGAGGTGGCCGCCGCCGCGAGTATCGACAGCGGGGTGAACCACAGCAGCGCCGGCACGATCAGGAAACCGCCGCCGACACCCATCAGTCCCGACAGTACGCCGACCCCCAGGCCGATGGCGAGCAGTGGCAGGCTGCGCAGCGGTCCGTTGCCGGAGCGCGGCAGCTCGGCGCTGCGCCACAGGCGCCATGCCGACCACAGCACCAGGACGCAGAACGCCACCAGCAGCGCGGCTTCGGGGACGAAGCGCCCCAGCCACTGGCCGAAGGCGTTGCCGGGCAGGCCGGCGAGGCTGAGCAACAGCACCGGCAGCCAGGCCACTTGACCCTGGCGGGCACGCGGCATGGCGCCGATCAGGGCGGTGAGGGCCACCGCGCCGAGGCTGACGCCGATGGCATCGCGCAGCGGCAGATGCAGGCTGAGCAGCAGCGGCAGGGCGACCAGCGAACCGCCGGCGCCGGTGAGGCCGAGCAGTAGGCCGAGCAGTGCGCCGATGCCGAGGGATTCGAGGAACATCAGCGGTTCCAGGGCATGCGCGCCAGCAACAGAGCCAGGCCGCAGGTGCCGCTGAGCCCGGCGAAGGTCAGCCCGGCGCCGACGAAGGCGGAGAGGCCGTACCAGCCCGGGTGCAGCCAGGTGCCGAGGATTACCCCGAGCAACACCAGGCTGCCGGCAGCGATCTGTACCTGGCGCTGCAATCCGATCACGCCGCCACCGCTGCCTTCGCCCGGCAAACCGCAAGCCAGGCAGGCTTCGGTGCCGCCTTCGATCACCTGCACTCCCGGCAACAGGCCGTGTAGGCGTTCGGCGGCCTGGCGGGCGCGCTGGCCCCGCTGACAGACCAGGTACAGCTCGTCGCCGGCTTGCAGGCCCTCGGCGCGGAGCTGGGCGACCAGGCGTGCCGGATCGAGGCGGTCCAGGGGCACGTTGCGGGCACCGGCGACATGCCCGGCACGGAATTCCGCCGGGCTGCGCACGTCGATCAGGAAGCGCACGCGGCCTTCCTGGCGGGCAGTGGCGAAACGCGAGGCGTCGATCAGGCGGATGTCGTCGCTCATCTTTAGGTACTCCCCAGGAGTATCAGGTGTATTTGGTGAAGATGGCGCGCACGCGGGCCAGGGTCTCGGCATCGTCGCGCGCGGGGTCGAGCACGGTTTCCTCGAGCAGGCACGCGAGCATCTCCTGGTAGGCCTTGTCCAGGGCCTTACGCGCGGCGGCGAACTGCTGGGCGATGGCCTCGCATTCCTCGCCGCGGCGGATCATCGCCTGGATGCCGCGGATCTGGCCCTCGACGCGGGCCAGGCGCTTGAGCATGGCGTCCTGCTGCTGGGTGTTGGGGGTAGTCATCTCAGGGCTCCAGGGGGCGGCGCAGGGTGAAGGCGCCGCGCAGTTCGCCGGCGGCGAAGCCGCGGGCCTGATCCTGCGGGTAGTGACGGTCGAGCAGCCTCACCAGCTCGGGTTTGATCGCGCTGCCGTGGCAGGCCAGGCAGGGCTCGCCGGTGGCGATGGCACGCATGTAGCGGAATTCGCCGTCCACCACTTCGGCACGGCTCAGGCTGGCGACAGACTCGCCGGCCTGGCTGCGGCGCTGAAAATCTTCCAGCACGGCCTGCTCCCAGGCATCCGGGCGGTTGTCCGGGTTGCGCAGGCGCAGGGCGGTTCGCCCCACTTTCCAGGGGGCGACGCTGTGCTGCTGGGCGATGCCGGGGGCCAGCTGGCGGCAGGCTTCGACGGCCTGTATCGGACCGCCTGCGGCGACCGCGGTCTGCACGCTGGCCAGCAGCTGTTGCTGGAACGGCGGGATCAGGGCTTCGGCCTCGCCGCGCAGCTGTGCCAGGTCGGCGGCCTGGGCGAGCAGCGGGGCACAGCAGAGCAGGGTGGTGAACAGGCGCATCGGCATACTCCCTATCAATATACTGGGTGGAGTATATGTTGGATGCCAAAAAAGGCAACCGTCGTTCGTCGCGTCAGCCTGCGGTCATTGGCCGCGGATCAGCTTGCGCAGCAGGAAACGGTTGGGGTGGCAGGCCTCGGCCACCTCGCGCGGCAGGGGCAGCGGTTCGTCGTCCAGCCAGGCGGCCAGCAGCTCGGCGGCCAGTGGCGCAGTGATCAGCCCGCGGGAGCCGTGGGCGGTATTGACGTACAGGCCGTCCAGCCAGGGGCAGGGGGTGTCCGGCACCTGGCGGGCGTCCCGGGCGAGCACCGCGTAGGCGGCGGCAAAGGCCTCGGCATCGGCGAGCGGGCCGACGATGGGCAGGTAGTCCGGACTGGTGCAGCGGAAGGCGGCGCGGCCCTCCAGGTGTTCGGGGACGAGCTGCTCGGCGCCCACGCGGCGAGCCAGGTCGGCGGAGATCTCCTCCAACAGGGTCAGGTTGCTGACGTGTTCGGCGACGGTGGGGATCGGTTCGCTGCCGACGAAGTCGAAGCTGGCGCCGAGGGTGTGCTCGTCGTTGCGCGGTGGCGCGACGTAGCCCTCGGCACAGACCACGGTGCGCAGGGCCCGGGACTCTGCGCTGGCCGGCAGGCGGGTGATCTGCCCGCGGATGCGCTTGAGCGGCAGGCCGGCGGCCTGCGGGAAGCGGCCGACCTCGGCGGCGCCGGCCAGGACCGCCACCGGCGCCTCGGCGAGCAGGCGCTCGCCGTCCAGGGCCTGCCAGCGGTCACCGTCGCGACGTAGTTCCACTGCTTCCTGATGGGGTAGCAGGCGGATGTTCGGGTGTGTCGCCAGCAGCCGGCACAGCGCCGGCGGATGCAGCCAGCCGGCTTCGGGGAAGAACAGCCCGCCGGCCGGCAGGCCGATGCCGGCCAGGGTCTCGGCCTCCTCGCGGCTCACCGCGCGCAGCAGATCGACGGGGAAGGCTGCGGCCAGCCGGGCCTGGCGTGCCGCCTCCTTGGCGTCGAAGGCCAGCTGCAGCACGCCGCAGGCGTCCCAGTCCTGGCCGCGCTGCAGGCGCTCGACGATCCGGCGGGTGTAGCCGAAGCCGCTGACCACCAGCCGCGACAGTTGGGTGCCGTGGGCGGACAGCTTGAGGTAGAGCACCCCCTGGGGGTTGCCGGAGCCTTCCTCGGCGAGCCCAGCGTGGCGTTCCAGCAGGCTCACCTGCCAGCCGCGGGCGGCCAGGCTGGCGGCGGTGGCGCAGCCGGCCAGCCCGCCACCAATCACCAGGGCCTCACGGCGCGCCGCAGGCCATGTCGGACGGGCGAACCAGGGCTTGCCGGCCGGCGCCGGGCTACCCGTGAAGCGCCCGCGCATCACCTCGCGCTTCCTGCCCGTGCCGGGAATGCGCTGCATGTCGAAGCCGGCGGCGATCAGCCCCCGGCGCACGAAGCCGGCGCTGGTGAAGGTGCCCAGGGTGGTGCCGGGGACCGAGAGACGAGCCAGCTCGGCGAACAGCTCGGCGTTCCACATCTGCGGGTTCTTGGCCGGGGCGAAGCCGTCGAGGAACCAGGCGTCGATGTGCCCGTCCAGCTGGCGCAGGCAGTCCCGGGCATCGCCGATCAGCAGGGTCAGCACCACCCGGCCGCCGTCCAGCAGCAGGCGCTGGAAGCCCGGATGGATGGCCCGGTACTGATCCAGCAGGCGCGCGGAGTAGGGGGCCAGGTGCGGCCAGAGGGCGAGGGCACGCTCGAGGTCGGCACGGGTCAGCGGGTACTTCTCGACGCTGACGAAGTGCAGACGGGCGCTGGCCGGCGCCGTGCGCTCGAACAGCTCCCAGGCGCAGAGGAAGTTCATCCCGGTACCGAAGCCGGTCTCGCCGATCACCAGGCGGCCGCCCTCGGGCAGTGCGGCGAAGCGTTCGGCCAGGTGGTTGCCGGCGAGGAACACGTGGCGGGTCTCCTCCAGACCGTCGGCGCGGGAGAAGTAGACGTCGTCGAACTGCCGGGAATGGGGTAGCCCCTGCTCGTCCCAGTCGATGCGGGCGTGGCTGAAGGTGTCGGGTGTCTCGGACATGGCGGGCCTCATGGACGGGAGGCGCATTCTAGCCGATCCGCCCCATGCCGGAGCCGAGCGGTTCAGAGACGACTTCGCTAGGCTAGGGGGATCCAGTCAGGGGGAGTTCCATGTTCGAGTCAGCAGAGATCGGCCATAGCGTCGACAAGGAAACCTACGAGCAGGCGGTCGCCACGCTGCGCGAGGCGCTGCTCGCCGCCCAGTTCGAACTCCGGGAACAGGCGCGCTTCCCGGTGATCCTGATGATCAACGGCATCGAGGGGGCCGGCAAGGGTGAGACGGTCAAACTGCTCAACGAGTGGATGGATCCGCGGCAGATCCAGGTGGAGGGCTTTCTGCTGCCCACCGACGAGGAGCTGGCGCGACCGCCGCAGTGGCGCTACTGGCGGCGCCTGCCGCCGAAGGGCAAGATCGGCATCTTCTTCGGCAACTGGTACAGCGAGCTGCTGGTCGCCCGGGCCCAGGGGCGGATCAAGAAGGACCGCCTGGAGCAGGCGATGGAGGAGATCGTCCGCGTCGAGCGGATGCTCAGCGACGAGGGCGCGCTGATCCTCAAGTTCTGGTTCCACCTGTCCAAGAAGCAGCTGAAGAGGCGCCTCCGAGAACTGGCCGACGACCCCCGGCAGAGCTGGCAGATCAGCGTGCTGGACTGGGCCCAGGCCAAGGTCTACGACAAGATCGTGGAGACCGCCGAGCTGGTCCTGCGGCGCACCAGCCAGGATTTCGCGCCCTGGTACGTGATCGCCGGGGCGGACCCGCGCTACCGCAGCCTGAGTGTCGGGCGCATCCTCCTCGACAGCCTGCAGGTGGCGCTCAAGAACCGTCGGCACCACAGGGTCAATCCGCATTGCGCGCCGCTGGTTTCCAGTATCGACCAGCGCGGCCTGCTGGACAGCCTGGACCTGTCCCTGAGCCTGGGCAAGGACGAGTACCGGGAGCAGCTGCTGGCCGAGCAGATCCGCCTGAACGGCCTGATTCGCGACAAGCGCTTCCGCCGCCACGCGCTGGTGCTGGTCTTCGAGGGCAACGACGCGGCCGGCAAGGGGGGCGCCATCCGTCGCGTCACCGAGGCCCTGGACCCGCGTCAGTACCGCATCGTGCCGATCGCCGCGCCCACCGAGGAGGAGCGCGCCCAGCCCTACCTGTGGCGCTTCTGGCGGCACGTGCCGGCCAGGCGCGGGATCACCATCTTCGACCGCTCCTGGTACGGCCGGGTGTTGGTGGAGCGGGTCGAGGGCTTTTGCTCGGAAGCCGACTGGATGCGCGCCTACGGCGAGATCAATGACTTCGAGGAACACCTGCAGCGGCACGGCGTGATCGTCGTGAAGTTCTGGCTGGCGATCGACAAGGACACCCAGTACCAGCGCTTCAAGGAGCGCGAGAGCATGCCCTTCAAACGCTACAAGATCACCGACGAGGACTGGCGCAACCGCGAGAAGTGGGACCTCTACGTGGATGCGGTGGAGGACATGGTGGACCGTACCAGCACCGCGCTGGCGCCCTGGACCCTGGTGGAGGCCAACGACAAGCGCCATGCGCGGGTCAAGGTGCTGCGCACCATCAATGAGGCCCTGGAGAAGGCCCTGGCGCGGGATTGAAGCGTTCCGCAAACGACGAAACCGCGCTGGGCGCGGTTTCTCATGCCCGCTCAGGGGCTCAGAAGTTGCGGCTTTCCAGCAGGCCCTGGGCCTGGCGCTGGCGGAGGATATAGCGCTGGATCTCCCGCTCCGCGTCCAAGCGGGTGAAATAGGGACCTTCCAGGGTGCCTTCACGGGTGGAGAAGAAATGCTGGCCGTTCACCGTGCTGATCCGGCCGCTACGGTAGTAGGTGCCGGGACCGAGGTCGGTCTCGCGCTGTACGTACATGGCAATACCTCGTCTACGAAACGGGCGATATTGGAATTGTGGCGGGACTCTAGCGGGCTGCCATGGGTGTCGACAAGTGGTCGCAGTTATCCGCGTGATCGGCACAATTGCCAGGGCATTCGCATAAATTTGGCGCCGACTTCGTGATGCGGCAGGACGAGCGATACAGTTGCGGTCGATCAGCCTTCCGAGCTGTTACTGTGCCGCTGGGAGCAGGCTGTCTAGAATGAGTCCTTTTCCGGCTCTGCCGGCCCTGCCTGTCTGGACGTCTGCCATGCACATCTCCTCCGGCCGTTGGCTCTACGGCCTGTTCCTCGCCCTGGTCACCGCCGTGCTCTGGGGCATCCTGCCCATCAAGCTCAAGGAGGTCCTGCGGGTCATGGACCCGGTGACCGTGACCTGGTATCGCCTGTTGGTTTCCGGCGCCCTGCTGTTCCTCTACCTGGCCGCCAGTCGTCGCCTGCCCAGCTTCGCCGCCCTCGGCCGCAACGGCCGTTGGCTGCTGGGACTGGCCATCGCCGGGTTGACCGGCAATTACGTGCTCTACCTGTTCGGCCTGGATATGCTCAGCCCGGGCACTACCCAACTGGTCATTCAGGTGGCGCCGGTGCTGTTCCTGATCAGCAGCCTGTTCGTGTTCCGCGAGCGTTTCAGCCTCGGCCAGGGCCTCGGCTTGCTGGTGATGTTGGGCGGCTTCGGACTGTTCTTCAACCAGCGCCTGGACGAGCTGTTCAGCTCCATGACCCGCTATACGACCGGGGTGCTGGTGGTGCTCGGAGCGGCCTTCGTCTGGACCTTCTACGGCCTGGCGCAGAAGCAACTGCTCACCGTCTGGCACTCGGTGCAGATCATGATGGTGATCTATCTGGGCTGCGCCCTGCTGCTCACCCCCTGGGCCCAGCCGCGCCAAGTGCTGGAGCTGAGCCCGCTGCAGGGCTGGCTACTGCTCGCCTGCTGCCTGAACACCCTGGTCGCCTACGGCGCCTTCGCCGAGGCCCTGGCTCACTGGGAGGCGTCGCGGGTCAGCGCGACCCTGGCCATCACCCCGCTGGTGACCTTCGTCGCGGTGGCCGGCGCCGCGGTGCTATGGCCCGAACACGTCGAACCGGAGACGCTCAACCTGCTTGCTTATCTGGGCGCGCTGCTGGTGGTGCTGGGCTCGGCGACCATCGCCCTGGCGCCCTCGCTGCTGCGCAGCTATCGGGCGCGTCGGGCGAGGCCGGGGTTGCAGAGCCTCTGACGGGGGGATTCAGACGCGGCTGCCGAGCTGCTCGGCGCGCCGCAGCCAGTCCTGGCGCTGGGCCTCGGAGGAGGGGCGCACCGGGGCGAACTCCGCCAGCCGGCGGGTCTTGATTCCGCAGAAGCCGAGGATGGTGCGCACCATCTGGCGGTGTGCCGGGGCGCCGTAGATCCAGCGGAAGTACCAGCGCGGCGTGTCCAGGGTGACCAGCAGGTCGGCGGTGCGCCCGCTGAGCAGCTTGTCCCACGACTGGCTGCGGCGCTGGTCGCGGTAGCGGAAGGCGAAGCCGGGCAGGAACACCCTCTCTAAGAAGCCCTTGAGCAGCGCCGGCAGGCCACCCCACCACACCGGGTAGACGAATACCAGGTGCTCGGCCCAGTGGATCTGCCGCTGTGCTTCGAGCAGGTCGGGTTCGAGGGTCTGGTTGTGGTCGTAGCCGCCGTGCAGCACCGGGTCGAAGCGCAGCTCGCCGAGCTTCAGCTGGCGCACCACGTGGCCTTCGCGGCGCGCACCCAGGGCATAGGCTTCGGCGAGGGCGTGGCAGAGGCTGTCGCTCTTCGGCGTGCCGAGCACCAGAAGGATGCGCTTGCCATCGCCTTCCAGGGGGGTGGCGCCATGCTTCGTCACCTCAGCCATGCTGTCCGCTCCCCAGCATGTTCTCCGGGCGCACCCAAGCGTCGAACTGCGCCTCGTCCAGGTAGCCCAGAGCCAGAGCGGCCTCGCGCAGAGTGATGCCCTCGGCGTAGGCCTTCTTGGCGATCTCCGCGGCCTTGTCGTAGCCGATATGCGGGTTCAGCGCGGTGACCAGCATCAGGCCGCGCTCCAAGTGTTCGGCCATCTTCCGTGCGTCCGGCTCCAGGCCGGCGACGCAGTGCTGCTGGAAGTTGCGGCAGCCGTCGGCGAGCAGGCGGATGGACTGCAGCAAGTTGTGGACGATCACCGGTTTGAAGACGTTCAGCTGCAGGTGGCCCTGGCTGGCGGCGAAGCCGATGCAGGCGTCGTTGCCGAGCACCTGGCAGGCGATCATCGATAGCGCCTCGCACTGGGTGGGGTTGACCTTGCCGGGCATGATCGAGCTACCCGGCTCGTTGGCCGGCAGCTTGACCTCGGCGAAGCCGGCGCGCGGTCCGGAACCGAGCAGGCGCAGGTCGTTGGCGAGCTTCATCAGCGCCACGGCGAGGGTCTTCAGCGCGCCGGACAGCGCCACCAGTGGCTCGTGCCCGGCCAGAGCGGCGAACTTGTTGGGCGCGCTGCTCAGCGGCAGGCCGGAAAGCGCGGCCAGCTCAGCGGCCATCGCCTCGGCGAAGCCCTTCGGAGCGTTCAGCCCGGTGCCCACCGCGGTGCCGCCCTGGGCTAGCTCGTACATGGCCGGCAGCGCTGCGCGGATGGCCCGCTCGGCATGGTCGAGCTGGGCGACGAAGGCCGACAGTTCCTGGCCGAAGGTGATCGGCGTGGCGTCCATCAGGTGGGTACGACCGGTCTTCACCAGCTGCGTGTGGCGAGCGGCCTGCTCGGCAAGACCGCCGGACAGCTCGGCGATGGCCGGCAGCAGGTCGTGCTGCACGGCGCGCACCGTGGCGATGTGCATGGCGGTGGGGAAGCTGTCGTTGGAGCTCTGCGAGCGGTTGACGTGGTCGTTGGGGTGTACCGGGCTTTTGCCTCCGCGCCCCTTGCCGGCCAGTTCGTTGGCGCGCCCGGCGATCACCTCGTTGACGTTCATGTTGGTCTGGGTGCCGCTACCGGTCTGCCAGACCCGCAGTGGGAACTGGTCGTCGTGTTGGCCGGCGATCACCTCGTCGGCGGCTTGTTCGATCAGCCGGGCGATGTCCGCCGGCAGGTCGCCGTTGCGGCTGTTGACCCGGGCGGCGGCCTTTTTGATCAGCGCCAGCGCGTGGATCACGGCGATCGGCATGCGTTCCTCGCCGATGGCGAAGTTGATCAGGGAACGCTGGGTTTGGGCCCCCCAGTACACCTCCTCGGCGACTTCGATGGGGCCAATGCTGTCGGTTTCGATACGGCTCATGATGATTTCTCCTGACGGTCTTCCGGCAGTTTAGGCTGCCTGACCCGGTCCGGGTTCCGCATGCCCGGGAGGGGGGATCACCAGAGCGCGTTGCTGCTGCCCAGCCAGCCGAGGGCGCTGCGCACCGGCACCCGCTCACCGGCGGGACTGCGCAGGAGTCCCTCGAAATGGCCGAACCACTGGCCGGTGGTGACGTGGAAGGGGCTGAAGGAGGGTTGGGTGTGGTGGTATTGGCGGGGGGTGAAGATCAGCTCGACGCGCTGGTCGTCGGTACTCAGCCGCCAGGGCGCCAGGGACTCGGAGCGCAGCGGATCGATGTGTACCGGGCAGTCCAGGGGCAGCAGGCTGCCGCCGAACCACAGAGCATTCTCGGAGAAGCCGGCGTCTTCCGCCCAGCCGGAGCCGAAGTTGCCGGCGATGCCTCCTGGTGCGGCGAAGGTGGCGCGCGTCCAGTGACTGCGCAGCGGCCAGACACCACGGCCGAAGTCCAGCGAGGCGAAACTCTGTCCGCCGTGGCACTGGTACTGGCGCTCGCCCAGCTGCAGACTGCCGCTGGCTGGCAGCCCCAACTGCCGCGAGGCGGCGTGGAAACCCTTGCGGCCGAAGGGGGCCACCAGGTTGGCCGACTCCAGGTGGGCCGGGCGCTGGATGTCCAAGGCCAGGGCCAGCGGCTGGCTGCCGAGGTCCGGAGCGATGGCGGTCAGGCGCAGGCGCCTGGGCTGGGCGTCGGCGCGCAGCTGCAGGTTAGGGTGGTCGAACGCGTGGCTTTCCTGGGGCGTGTCGGGCAGCGTGCAGCCCTGGCCGAAGGCGCGGAACTGGGAGCGGGAAAACACCTCGCCGCTGTCCATGTCCAGGAAGTGCACGGCGCCATAGCCGACGTAGTCCAGGTCGGCGATGGTCAGCGAGAGCATCCACTGGGGGCTGGTGACGCACCAGTGGTTCCAGCGTTTGCGGCGGCCGAGGTGACCGCGCAGGGCGCAGTGCACGCGCGGGCGCGTCGACCAGCCGACGGCTGCCGGCAGCAGGTTGCCGCGGGCGTCGCACAGCGGCTGGATGGGTGGGGGCAGACTGGTCATCGGACACATCCATGTGTTCGTGGGATTCGGGCGGCCCATGCAACTCGCCGCCCGCCCCATGGTCGATTCAGTGAGTGGGCAGGTCACGTCCCGCAAGCATGCCGACCCGATCGAAGGATGGGCAAGTGCTGGTCATTTGGCAATCCGTGTTTCATGGCGCCAAGCATCCGTCATCTGCGCGGCTTGAGTGCCGTCTGGGGCGGGCGCAGAATGGCCTCCCGCCGTTCATTTCCCCAACCGCAAGGATTTCTCCCATGACTCCCATTCGCGCCCTTTGCACTGCCGTTCTCCTCGTGGGAATGAGCGGCCAGGTTCTGGCTGACGCGGCCAGCCACGCCGCCAATGCCGAACGTTTCCTCAAGCTGGCCAATGCCGACCGGCTGACCGTGCCGGTCTACGCCCAGGTCCAGCAGATGTTCGCCCAGCGCTTCGCCCAGGCCCAGGCGCCGGAAAGCAAGCGGGCGGTGCTGGAGAGCTACCAGGCCAAGGCCAACGCGGCCCTCGACCGCGCAGTGGGCTGGGAGAAGATCAAGCCGGATCTGATCAAGCTGTACACTGTCAGCTTCACCGAGCAGGAGCTGCGGGACCTGGTGGCCTTCTACGAGTCGCCGTTGGGCAAGAAGGTGATCGCCAAGATGCCCGAGCTGACCGCCCGCTCCGCCCAACTGACCCAGGAAAAGCTGGAGAGCGCGGTGCCGGAGGTCAACAAGCTGCTCTCCGACATGAGCGCCGAGCTGGACCCGCAGGCGGCCAAGAAGAAGTAGTAGCGAGTGGAAGACTGCATGAGCATGCGTGACCGTATCCGGGCGGCGCTGGCCGCCCTCGAGCCCGAATACCTCGAAGTCCTCGACGAAAGCCATATGCACAGCCGCGGGCTGGAGACCCATTTCAAGGCGGTGGTGGTCAGCCCGGCGTTCGCCGGCCTGAACCTGGTCCGCCGCCACCAGAAGGTCTATGCCACCCTCGGCGAGCTGATGGGACAGTTCCATGCCCTGGCCCTGCACACCTACACTCCCGAGGAATGGGAGGAACAGGGCGCGGCGCCGGACTCGCCGACCTGCCGCGGCGGCAGCAAGCACGGCTAGCCCGTTTCCCTCGAGGAGTGAGGCGCGTCCCTCTCCCGGCTGCGGTTTTTCCGAGCGGTGAGGGCAGCCCGCCCGACGGGACAGACCGCTCCTGCCATCAACGATTGGCAGGAGCGGTCTCTGGGGGCGGGAGCTCTCAGCTCATCACCATTTCACTCTGATGCCGAAGGTCCCCTTGTAGGCGTAGCTGTCGCCGAAGTGGTCGAGGCTGGTGTTGGCGAGGGCTTCCGCGAACAGGGTGTACTTGCCGTCATTCCAGCTGTAGGAACCACCGAGACCTACGTCTGCTCGCCTTGGTAGCTGTGGTCGCCAAGCAGACTGAGGGTGTCGTTCGAAGCGCCGGCGACATCGATCGCCTTGGTGCATTTGTTCGTTGCTGGTGTAGTTGCCGGTAATGCTCAGGGGCCGGCGATCCAGTCATCGAGGGGCACGAAGCTCGAATCGTTTAGGGCTCCAGAGTTGAGTGGCTGCCGGTGCCGTTCCCGCCTACGCGGAAGATGTTGCCGCTATTGACTTCAGGTTGACGTCTTTGGCTAGTCCGCTGGCGGAGCTGGTCGAGTCAGTTCTGTTAAACTGCGTCCTTCGCAATGTGTCTCGCCCCGTCCCGGGCGAGCTTCGGAAGCCAGTCCCTCCATGACCCAGAACATAGTGGTGGCAGCGCTGTACAAGTTCGTCACCCTGACGGACCACGTCGCCCTGCGGGAACCCCTGCTGCAAACCATGCTCGCCAATGGCATCAAGGGCACCCTGCTGCTCGCCGAGGAGGGCATCAACGGCACCGTCTCCGGTACCCGCGAGGGCATCGACTCGCTGCTCGCCTGGCTGAAGAGCGACCCGCGCCTGGCCGACCTCGAGCACAAGGAGTCCTACTGCGACGCGCAGCCCTTCTACCGCACCAAGGTCAAGCTGAAAAAGGAGATCGTCACTCTGGGGGTGCCCGGCGTCGATCCCAACCGCCGCGTCGGCACCTACGTCGAGCCGAAGGACTGGAACGCGCTGATTGCCGATCCCGAGGTGCTGCTGATCGACACCCGCAACGACTATGAGGTGGCCATCGGCACCTTCGAGGGCGCCATCGATCCGGAGACCCGGTCGTTCCGTCAGTTTCCCGAGTTCGTCAGAGCCCGCTTCGACCCGGCCCGGCACAAGAAGGTGGCCATGTTCTGCACCGGCGGCATCCGTTGCGAGAAGGCTTCCAGTTTCATGCTCGAGGCCGGCTTCGAGCAGGTCTTCCACCTCAAGGGCGGCATCCTCAAGTACCTGGAGGAGGTGCCCGAAGAACAGAGTAAGTGGCACGGCGAGTGCTTCGTATTCGACAACCGTGTCACCGTGCGCCACGATCTTTCCAGGGGCGATTACGACCTGTGCCATGCCTGTCGCAATCCGATCTCGGCCGAGGATCGCCAGTCCGCGTCCTACGTGCCCGGCATCAGCTGCCCGCACTGCTGGGACTCCCTGCCGGAAAGGACACGAGAGAGCGCCCGCGAGCGGCAGAAGCAGATCGAACTGGCCAGGGCGCGCAATCTGCCCCTGCCCATCGGCCGTGATCCGCGCCAGCCGCTGGCCTGAGCCGCGGCCCCAGACCAGGAGTGAAGCCCGTGGCCCAAGCCCGCCTGCTGTACGTGATGGATCCAATGTGTTCCTGGTGCTGGGGCTTCGCGCCGGTGGTCGAGGCCCTCGCCGAGCAGGCGCGGGCCGCCGGGGTGGCGCTGCATCTGGTGGCCGGTGGCCTGCGTACCGGGGGCGGGGCGGCGCTGGATCCCGCCACTCGGCGCTACATCCTCGAGCACTGGCAGGAGGTGCAGCGCACCACCGGCCAGCCGTTCAGCTTCGAGGGGGCCATGCCGGGCGGCTTCGTCTACGACACCGAGCCGGCCTGCCGGGCCCTGGTCACCGCGCGCAGCTTGGCGGCGGAGTTGGCCTGGCCGCTGGTCAAGCGCATCCAGCACGCCTTCTACGCCGAGGGTCGTGATGTCGGCCAGCCGGGCGTACTGGCCGAACTGGCGGAGGCCGTCGGCCTGCCGCGGCGGACCTTCGTCGAGGTCTTCGACAGCCAGGAGATGCGTGCCTCCACCGCGGCCGACTTCATTTGGGTGCAGGACCTCGGCACCGCCGGCTTTCCCACCCTGCTGGCCGAGCGTAACGGCCAGCTGGCGCTGCTGACCAACGGCTACCAGCCGTTGGAGGAGCTGGCGCCGCTGCTGGCCCGCTGGCTGGAGCGCGGTGCCCATGCCTGACCGGCTGAGCTGGGCGGAAATCCACCGTCTGGCGCTGCGCCACCGCAAGGCCCTGGTGCTGGCCAACCTGATCGCGGTGCTGGCCACCCTGTGCAGCGTACCCATCCCTCTGCTGCTGCCGCTGCTGGTCGACGAGGTGCTGCTCGGCCAGGGCGACGCGGCCCTCAAGGTGATGGACCTGTTCCTGCCGACTGGCTGGCAGGGGCCGGTCGGCTACATCGGCCTGATGTTGCTGCTCACCCTGAGCCTGCGTGGCGCCGCGTTGGCTTTCAACGTGCTGCAGGCGCGGCTGTTCGCGCGGCTTTCCAAGGACGTGGTGTACCGTTTGCGGATCCGTCTGATCGAGCGCCTCAAACGTATCTCCCTGGGCGAGTACGAGAGTCTCGGTGGCGGCACGGTGACCACCCACCTGGTCACCGACCTGGACACCATCGACAGGTTCGTCGGCGAGACCCTCAGCAAATTCCTGGTCGCCGCGCTGACTCTGGCCGGCACCGCTGCCATCCTGCTGTGGATGCACTGGCAGCTGGCGCTGCTGATCTTGCTGTTCAACCCGCTGGTGATCTTCGCCACTGTTCAGCTGGGCAAGCGCGTCAAGCATCTGAAGAAGTTGGAGAACGACAGCACTGCGCGCTTCACCCAGGCGCTCACCGAGACCCTGGAGGCGATCCAGGAGGTGCGCGCCGGCAACCGCCAGGGCTACTTCCTCGGCCGCCTCGGCCTGCGCGCTCGCGAGGTGCGCGACTACGCGGTGGCCTCACAATGGAAAAGCGACGCCGCGGCGCGGGCCAGCGGCTTGCTGTTCCAGTTCGGCATCGACGTGTTCCGCGCTGCGGCCATGCTCACCGTGCTGTTCTCCGACCTGTCCATCGGCCAGATGCTGGCGGTGTTCAGCTACCTGTGGTTCATGATCGGCCCGGTGGAACAGTTGCTCGGTCTGCAGTACGCCTTCTACGCCGCCGGCGGCGCCCTGAAGCGCATCAACGAGCTCCTGGCGCGGGCCGACGAACAGCAGCACGAGGGGACCGTGGATCCGTTCCGCGGCCGCGAGACGGTGGGTATCGAGGTGCGCGGGCTGACCTTCGCCTACCGCGACGAGCCCGTGTTAAACGGTCTCGACCTGTCCATTGCGCCGGGCGAGAAGGTGGCCATCGTCGGCGCCAGCGGCGGCGGCAAGAGTACCCTGGTGCAACTGCTGCTCGGCCTCTACACGCCGCAGGCCGGGAGCATCCGCTTCGGCGGCAGCAGCCTGGAGGAGATCGGCCTGGAGCGGGTGCGCGACAACGTGGCGGTGGTCCTCCAGCATCCGGCGCTGTTCAACGACAGCGTGCGTGCCAACCTGACCCTCGGCCGCGAGCGCAGCGATGCGGACTGCTGGCGGGCCCTGGAGATCGCTCAGTTGGCGGATACCGTGCGTGCCCTGCCGCAGGGGCTGGACAGCGTGGTGGGGCGTTCCGGGGTGCGTCTGTCGGGTGGGCAGCGCCAGCGTCTGGCGATCGCCCGGATGATCCTCGCCGAGCCCAAGGTGGTGATCCTCGACGAGGCCACCTCGGCTCTCGACGCGGCTACCGAATATGCCCTGCACCAGGCTCTGAGGCGCTTCCTCAACGGCCGCACCACGCTGATCATCGCCCACCGCCTGAGCGCGGTGAAGCAGGCCGACCGGGTCCTGGTGTTCGATGGTGGGCACATCGCCGAGGACGGCGACCACCAGCAGTTGATCGCCGAAGGCGGCCTGTACGCCCAGTTGTACGGCCACCTGCAGCACTGACGGCGGTCAGTCGTAGTCGTCGATCCAGCCGCCCATTTCCTTCCAGCGGTTGACGATGCCGCAGAACAGTTCGGCGGTCTTCTCGGTGTCGTAACGCGCCGAGTGCGCCTCCTTGCCGTCGAAGTCGATGCCGGCCGCCTGGCAGGCCTTGGCCAGCACCGTCTGCCCGTAGGCAAGGCCCGCCAGGGTGGCGGTGTCGAAGCTGGAGAAGGGGTGGAAGGGGTTGCGCTTGATGCCGCAGCGAGCCACCGCGGCATTCAGGAAGCCGAGGTCGAAGCTGCTGTTGTGGCCGACCAGGATCGCGCGCTTGCAGCCGTTGGCTTTGATCGACTTGCGCACGCTGCGGAAGATCTCGTTCAGCGCATGCTCCTCGCTGACCGCCATGCGCAGCGGGTGGTCCAGCTTGATGCCGGTGAACTCCAGCGCCGCCTGCTCGATGTTGGCGCCCTCGAAGGGCTCGACCCGGAAGAAGGAGGTGTGCTCCGGGAAGAGGAAGCCGTTCTCGTCCATGCCGATGGTGGTCGCGGCGATCTCCAGCAGGGCGTCGGTGGCGCAGTTGAAGCCGCCGGTCTCGACGTCCACCACCACCGGCAGGTAGCCGCGGAAGCGCGCCGCCATGGGGTGGCGTGGGCCGGGCGGCAGGCTGCCGTCGAGTACCTCGTCGAAATCTTCGCTCACTGGGCGTCCTCCAGCAGCCGCCAGCGCAGCCGTTCGCCGGCGCGCAGGGGAATGACCTCGTGTTCGCCGAACGGCAGGCTGGCTGGGGCCTGCCATTCCTCGCGGACCAGGGTGATGGTTTCCCGGTTGCGCGGCAGGCCGTAGAAGTCCGGGCCGTGGTGGCTGGCGAAGGCCTCGAGGCGGTCCAGCGCGCCACGCTGCTCGAAGGCCTCGGCGTACAGCTCGATGGCCGCGTAGGCGGTGTAGCAGCCGGCGCAGCCGCAGGCGGCCTCCTTGGCGTGACGGGCGTGGGGGGCTGAGTCGGTGCCAAGGAAGAACTTCGGGCTGCCGCTGGTGGCGGCGTCCAGCAAGGCCTCCTGGTGGACGTTACGCTTGAGGATCGGCAGGCAGTAGAAGTGCGGGCGGATGCCGCCGACCAGCATGTGATTGCGGTTGTACAACAGGTGGTGGGCGGTGATGGTGGCGGCGACGTTGGCCGGCGCCTCGCGGACGAATTGCGCGGCATCGGCGGTGGTGATGTGCTCGAAGACCACCTTGAGGGTCGGGAAGCGCGTCACCAAGCGGCTCATGTGTTCGTCGATGAACGCCTTCTCGCGGTCGAACACGTCGATCTCGCTACGGGTCACCTCGCCATGCACCAAGAGCGGCAGGCCGACCTCGGCCATGGTCTCCAGTACCGGGAAGATGTTGTCGATGCTGGTCACTCCGGAGGCGGAGTTGGTGGTGGCCCCGGCGGGATAGAGCTTGGCGGCGTGGACGAAGCCGCTGTTCTTGGCGGCACGGATGTCCTCGGGGCTGGTGTTGTCGGTGAGGTAGAGCACCATCAGCGGCTCGAAGCGGCTGCCGGCCGGGCGGGCGGCGAGGATACGCTGGCGGTAGGCGTCGGCCTCCTCGGCGTTGCGCACCGGGGGCACCAGGTTGGGCATGACGATGGCGCGGCCGAAGGTGCGCGCAGCATCGGCGACGGTCTGCGTTAGGGTAGCGCCATCGCGGAGGTGGATGTGCCAGTCATCGGGGCGCAGCAGGGTCAGGCGATCGGACATGGGGGGCTTCCAGGCGGGCGAAACGTGGCGGAATGGTACCTGAAAAAGGCGCCGGTCGGCTTCAGGGCGCATCCGGGGACGGCCGTCAGCCCGTGGAACAGTGTGCCAGAAGATGTCGCGGCGGACGGTCTTCAAGTTTTCCCGGCGCCGACCGATACCTCGGAAGACGCCGTCCTTGCTTTGGAGTTTGCCGTGCGCCAGCGCTATCTCGCCCTGTTCAGCCTGTTGGCCTGCCTGCCGGCGCAGGCCATCACCTTCCAGACCCGTCTGGAGAAGGCGGAGTGGCAGGTGACGGGCGACCAGTTCGAGTGCCGGCTGGCGCAGCCCATCGCCAACTTCGGCAGCGGCGAGTTCGTGCGCCGCGCCGGCGAGCAGCCGACCTTCCGCCTGCGCGCCAGCGAGCGCTGGTTGGGCACCGGCTCGGCCACCCTGCTGGCCGCCGCGGCACCCTGGCAGCCCGGGCATGGCGACATCAACCTTGGCTCGGTGGCCGTGGTGGCCGGGGAGATTCCCTTCCACAGCTCCCAGGCGCAAGCGGTCCGGCTGCTCGGCGGCCTGCTGGAGGGACGCAGCCCGGTGGTTCGCCACCACACACCGCAGGGTGGCGAGCCGCTGGAGGTGCGCCTCTTGCCGGTGCACTTCGAGCAGGCCTACCAGGAATACCTGGCCTGCACCGCCAAGCTGCTGCCGGTGAACTTCGACCAGGTGAAGCAGGTGCAGATCGGCTTCCCCGGCGGCGGCACCGAACTGGACGAGCGTGCCCGCGCCAAGCTGGAGCTCATCCTCGACTACATGCGCGCCGATCCCAGCGTCAACCGCATCGAACTGGACGGGCATTCCGACAACAGCGGCAGTCGCCTGCTCAATCGCGAGCTGTCGCGCCGCCGCGCGCTGGCGGTGCAGGCCTACTTCGAGTCCAGGGGCTTCCCGGCGGAGCACATCCAGGTGCGCTTCCACGGCGAGCAGTACCCGCTGGTGAACAACAGCTCGGCGGCCAACCGGGCGAAGAACCGCCGGGTCACCGTGCAGCTGCTGCGCGTCCCGGAGAGCGAGGCGAACGAATCGGAGGCTGCCGGCAGACCGGAGGCCGCGGCGGACAAGACGGCCGCTCCGGCTTCCTGAGACCAGGTCGCGGTGCTGCAAGAAAGTGTCGCCTCGTCGTCACAAGCTGTCGCGCCCCTGTAAATAAGCTGTCCGCCCCGCTAGAATCAACGGTTTTCGTGATACCCCTCCTGGAGCTGATGGCATGTCGGACATTAAGAAGGTAGTTCTGGCCTATTCCGGTGGCCTGGACACCTCGGTCATTCTCAAGTGGCTGCAAGAAACCTATCAATGCGAGGTGGTGACCTTCACCGCTGACCTGGGCCAGGGCGAGGAGGTCGAGCCGGCCCGCGCCAAGGCGCAGGCCATGGGCGTCAAGGAAATCTACATCGACGACCTGCGCGAGGAGTTCGTTCGCGACTTCGTGTTCCCGATGTTCCGCGCCAACACTATCTACGAAGGCGAATACCTGCTGGGCACCTCCATCGCCCGTCCGCTGATCGCCAAGCGTCTGATCGAGATCGCCAACGAGACTGGCGCCGACGCCATCTCCCACGGCGCCACCGGCAAGGGCAACGACCAGGTGCGTTTCGAGCTGGGCGCCTATGCGCTGAAGCCCGGCGTCAAGGTGATCGCCCCCTGGCGCGAATGGGACCTGACCTCCCGCGAGACCCTGATGGCCTATGCCAAGAAGGCCAACATCCCGGTCGACTTCACCAAGGCCGGCAAGAAGTCCCCGTACTCCATGGACGCCAACCTGCTGCACATCTCCTACGAGGGCGGCGTGCTGGAGGACACCTGGACCGAGCACGAGGAAGACATGTGGCGCTGGACCGTCTCCCCGGAGAAGGCTCCCGACGTGCCCACCTACATCGAGCTGACCTACCGCCAGGGCGACATCGTCGCCATCGACGGCGTCGAGCTGACCCCGGCCCAGGTGCTGACCAAGCTCAACGAGATCGGCGGCGCCAACGGCATCGGTCGTCTGGACATCGTCGAGAACCGCTACGTCGGCATGAAGTCCCGCGGCTGCTACGAAACCCCCGGCGGCACCATCATGCTCAAGGCTCATCGCGCCATCGAGTCCATCACCCTGGACCGCGAAGTGGCCCACCTGAAGGACGAGCTGATGCCGCGCTACGCCAGCCTGATCTACAACGGCTACTGGTGGAGTCCGGAGCGCAAGATGTTGCAGACCATGATCGACGCCTCCCAGGAAAACGTGAACGGCGTGGTGCGCCTGAAGCTCTACAAGGGCAACGTCATCGTGGTCGGCCGCAAGTCCGACGACAGCCTGTTCGACAGCCGCATCTCCACCTTCGAGGACGATGCCGGCGCCTACAACCAGGCCGATGCCGCCGGCTTCATCAAGCTCAACGCCCTGCGCATGCGCATCGCCGCCAACAAGGGGCGCAAGCTGATCTGATAAGCTTGCCAGCCTGAGCCAGACGAACCCCGGCCGCGTGCCGGGGTTCGTGTTTTGAAGCCCGGAATAGGGCCTGAGAGAGGAGTACCAACCCCATGAGACTGCTGCACACCATGCTGCGTGTCGGAGACCTGGAAAAATCCATCGCCTTCTACACCGAAGTGCTCGGGATGACGCTGCTGCGTCGCAAGGACTACCCGGAAGGCCAGTTCACCCTGGCATTCGTCGGCTACGGCGACGAAGCGCACAACAGCGTGATCGAGCTGACCTACAACTGGGGCGTCGACAAATACGACCTGGGCAACGGTTACGGCCACATCGCTCTGGAAGTGGAGGACGTCTACAAGGCCTGCGAGGATATCCGTGCCCGTGGCGGCAAGATCACCCGCGAGCCCGGCCCGATGAAGCACGGCTCGAGCATCCTCGCCTTCGTCGAGGACCCGGACGGCTACAAGATCGAGCTGCTCTCCCCCGAGCGCAAGGACTGATGCCGGCGCGCCCGGAAGCTCCTTCCGGGCACCGCTGCCGCGACGAGGGACTAGGGAGGGCGTCGGCGGGCGGCGGGAGAAACGAAAAATCCGATGCCGGCATTGGCATCGGATTTTCGGCAAGGCCTCCCCGAGCCGCGTGGGGAAGCAGGGCCAGGCGGGCCTGGCGATGCGGAGCGCAGATCAGGCCTGTTCGGCGTTCATCTCCGCGTCATGGGCGATCAGAGCGAGCAGGGCGTTCTGCTGGCGGCGGGACAGCTGACGGAAGCGCTGCAGCAGTTCCCGTTCGTGCAGGGTTAGCTCGGGACGGTCATTGGCCAGGCTGAGATCGTCGTCCAGGGCGCCTTCCTGCAGCATGCTCTGTTCGAGGCGGGCGATGATCTCCGAGTTCATGCTGCGGTGATGGCTGCGCGCAATGTCGGCGATGCGCTCCCGCATGCCTTCAGGTAAGCGGACCACGAATTTGTCAGCCGTGCGGCTGGAGTAGGTTGCCTGTTTCATAGGGCGCATACATTACCAATGTGTTGAGAAATCGATGATGGCACCGAGCCGTCAGGGTTGCCATGTTCGACAAGCTTCCGTGCTGAACGGTTCCACCAATATCGCAATTTGTGTCGAGACCGTTCGGACTTTTGGCGCCAAACTCATGTCGCTGAATTGTGGGCAAGGAGGAGGCCTTTTGCCAGCATTAATTCTCCGAAATGAGTGGCGTTGGGCAAAAGTCAGGTCAAATCCGGCCAGAGGCGTATTGTGACCAATCTACCGCCAGCGATGCCTGGCCGCTAGATCTACCTCATGGGACCGTCTGGGGCCGGTAAGGATAGCCTGATTGGCGCTGCGCGGGAGATTTTATCTGCCCGCGGCTGCCGCATTGCCCGCCGGGTGATCACCCGCAGCAGCACGCGGGGCGAAGAGGGCGCTCAGTGCGTCAGCGCCACCCGCTTCGTGCAGCTGGAGCGCGCCGGGGCCTTCGCCATGAGCTGGCGGGCCCACGGCATGGCCTATGGCATTCCCACGCAGATCAACGACTGGCTGGCACGTGCTGGTCAACGGCTCGCACAGCTATTGGCCGGAGGCGCTGCGTCGCTATCCGCGGGCCCAGGGCGTGCTGCTCTCGGTCGACCGGGAGGAGCTGCGTCGGCGCTTGCTGGCACGGGGCCGCGAGACGCCGGCGGAGATCGAGGTGCGGCTGGCGCGCAACGATCTCTTCCCCGACGGCCTGGGCCATGTGGCGAGTCTGGACAACAGTGGCAGCCTCGCCCGGACGCTGGAGCATCTCTGCCAACTGATTGGCCCCCGGATGGCATGACAAATTCCTCCGCGCCCGTTAACATGCCGCCCCGTTGCCCAAGTATCCGGCGACGCCGAAAATGTCCCAGTAGCTCAATCGGATAGAGCATCCCCCTCCTAAGGGGAAGGTTGGAGGTTCGATTCCTCTCTGGGACGCCATCCTTCCCGGCCATCCCCCGGAATCCCCGTATCCGTTCCTCCTGTTCCTGCCGATCCGGCTTTGCCCGCCGGGGCCGTGTCTGTGCAGGTACAAAAAAGGTTCATCGCGCCTTTTCGGGGAAGGCACGATGAACCATAAAAAAATCCGATGCCCGGGAGGCATCGGATTTTTCGTTGGCTTCCGCGTTCGCGTGAAGCCGGATGGGGGACGCTACGCGGCCTTAGAGGTCGAAGTCGTATTCGGCCAACTGCTTGTTGAGACGGCGCTCTTCCAGCAAGTTGTCGATCAGGCGACGTTTGGTCAGATTGGTCTTGGCGACCTCCACGACCGGCGCTTCGGCGGCGTCCTCTGCGTCATCGGCGGTGAAGTCGTCTTCGAGATCGATATCGTCTTTACCACTCATGATTCGTACTCCAGACAGGCTACCAGGGCCATTTGCGCACCTTATATAGACAATTCCGGAGTGGGTAAAAAAGATTTTTTCAATCAGGAATTTAGAGAATCTTAAAGACAGTCAATCGTCGGAAGTCTTGTGCTTGTACTCGCAGAGGTCCTCGATCCGGCAGCTGCCGCAGCGCGGTTTGCGCGCCTGGCAAACGTAGCGACCGTGCAGGATCAGCCAGTGGTGGGCGTCCAGCAGATACTCCTTCGGCACGAACTTCAGCAGCTTCTTCTCCACTTCCAGGACGTTCTTCCCGGGAGCGATGCCGGTACGGTTGCTGACCCGGAAGATGTGGGTGTCCACCGCCATGGTCGGCTGGCGGAACGCGGTGTTGAGCACCACGTTGGCAGTCTTGCGGCCCACGCCGGGCAGTGCTTCCAGGTCCTCGCGGTTATCCGGCACCTGGCCGCCGTGCTTCTCGATGAGGATCCGGCAGGTCTCGATGATGTTCTTCGCCTTGCTGTTGTACAGGCCGATGGTCTTGATGTACTCGGACAGCCCTTCGACGCCCAGGGCGTAGATGGCCTCCGGCGTGTTGGCCACCGGGAAGAGCCTGGCGGTGGCCTTGTTGACGCCCACGTCGGTGGCTTGGGCGGAGAGGATGACCGCGATCAGCAGCTCGAAGGGCGTGGCATAGACCAGCTCGGTGGTCGGCTCGGGGTTGTCCTCTTTCAGGCGGCGGAAGATTTCCTGGCGTTTGGCGGCATTCATGCGGGAACTGTGGTCCTTGGGAAGCGAGTATCGGCTCGTCGGTGAGCGGCTTATTCGATCACCCCGGTGACCCGCACCCGGCGTTCGGCCACTGGCGTGGACACCGTCGGCTGGGCGCTGCGGGCGGCGAGCCGGGCGTCGATCTGGTTCTTCAGGGCGATCAGCAGGCCCAGGACCAGGAAGGCGCCCGGCGGCAGGATGGCCAGCAAGAGGCCATGGTCCTGGGGGAATAGCTCGAGCTGCCAGGCGGCTGCGGCGGGGCCGAACAGCAGCTGCATGTTGGCGAACAGCGTGCCGGTGCCGAGCAGTTCGCGCAGGGCGCCGAGGGCCACCAGCACCAGGGCGAAGCCGCTGCCCATCATCAGTCCGTCGAAGCTGGCGTGCAGCACGCCGTGCTTGGCGGCAAAGGCCTCGGCGCGGCCGAGGATCACGCAGTTGGTGGTGATCAGCGGGATGAAGATGCCGAGGATCTGGTATAGCTCGTAGGTCCAGGCGTGCATCAGCAGCTCGATGCAGGTGGTCAGTCCGGCGATCAGCATCACGAAGACCGGCAGGCGCACGCTGTCCGGCACGCTGCGGCGGATCAGCGACACCGCGGCGTTGGAGCAGGTCAGCACCAGTATGGTGGCCAGGCCCAGGCCTAAGGCGTTGACCACCGAGTTGCTGGTGCCGAGCAGCGGGCAGAGGCCGAGCAGTTGCACCAGGCCGGGGTTGTTCTTCCACAGCCCGTTGGTGGCGATCTCGCGGAAACTAGCCATCGGTGTCTTTCCTCGTTACCAGCAGCTCGTCGCGGTGCTTGTCGAAGTACTGCAGGGCGCGGTGCACCGCGTGGGTCACTGCGCGCGGGGTGATGGTGGCACCGGCGAACTGGTCGAACTGGCCGCCGTCCTTGCGCACCGTCCAACCGGCGTCGTCCGGGTCGCCTAGGGCGCGACCTTCGAAGCCTCGGATCCAGGGATCCCTGGCCAGTTCGATCTTGTCGCCGAGGCCCGGCGTCTCACTGTGCTTGACCACACGCACCCCGGCCAGACGGCCGTCGGCCTGTACGGCGACCAGCAGCTCGATGGCGCCGCTGTAGCCGTCCGGGGCGGTGGCCTGGAGGATTACCGCGCTGGGCTCGCCGTGCAGGGTGGCGACGTAGGCCGGCGCCGGCTTCGGCTTGCCGAGCAGTTCCGGATCGAAGGCCGGCACCGTGCTGTCGAGCAACTGGTTGTCGTAGCTGCCGGCCGGGAGTATCTCGCCGAGAGCGCGGGACTTGGCCTCGCGGCCGGCCTGCTCGATGCGCTCGGCGGTGGCCAGGTGGACAGCGGCGACCAGGCCCACGATGACCACGGCGAACAGCCCGAGGATCAGGCTGTTCTTCAGCATGGAACGGGTGATCTCGTTGCTCGGCACCTTCATTCCCCAATCCTGAAGCCGCGCTCGGCCTTGCGGTGGCCGTAGGTCCGCGGACGGGTGTAGTAGTCGATGGTCGGCGCGGCCAGGTTCATCAGCAGCACGGCGAAGGCCACGCCGTCCGGATAGCCGCCCCAGGTCCGGATGATGTAGACCAGGATGCCCACCCCGGCGCCGAAGATCAGCCGTCCGAGGCGGCTGGTGGCGCCGCTGACCGGGTCGGTGACGATGAAGAAGGCACCGAGCATGGTGGCGCCGCTGAACAGGTGGAACAGCGGCGAGCCATTGGAATCCGAGCCGCTGCCGCCCCAGAACAGCAGGCTCATCAGACCCAGGGCAGCGAGCATGCCGAGGGGCGCGTGCCAGGTGAACAGGCGCCGCTGGAGCAGGTAGCAGCCGCCAGCGAGGAAGGCCAGGTTGACCCACTCCTGGCCGTTGCCGCCGAAGCGGCCGAAGGCCGGGCTGCTGGCGCGCAGCTCGTCGAAGGTCAGGCTGTGGTTGTGCTGTAGCACGTCCAGGGCGGTGGCGTGGCTCCAGCCGTCGGGTAGCATGGCGATACCGAGGATGCGCTGCAGGGCTTCCCAGGGGCCGACGAACTCCGGCAGCGGCCAGCTAGTCATGGCTCCGGGGAAGGAAATCAGTACCACCACATAGCCGATCATCGCCGGGTTGAAGGGGTTCTGCCCGAGGCCGCCGTAGAGGTGCTTGCCGAACAGCATGGCGAAGCCGGTGGCGATCAGGGTCAGCCACCAAGGGGCGTAGGGTGGCAGGGCCAGAGCCAGTAGCACGGCGCTGACCAGGGCGCTGCCATCGCTCAGGAAGAAGCGCAGCGGGCGTTTGCGGGCGGCCAGCACCGCGGCCTCGCAGCTCAGGGCCACGATACTGGCCCAGAGCAGGTTGAGCAGGGGGCCGCAGCCGTACAGCCAGGTCAGGGTCAGCACCCCGGGCAGGGTGGCGAGCAGCACCTGCAGCATGACGCGCTGGGTGCGGTTGCTCCCGGTCGTGTGTGGCGAGGTGATGCGGGGCAGGGCCATGGGTTCTCCGGTATTCGTCCTTCCGGGCCCGGCGGCGGCCGGGCCATGCTTGCCGTGTGCGGCTGGGGTTCAGGGGCGTTCGGTCATTCGCGCTGGTGCTCTTCCAGACGGCGCTGCGCCTCGGTCAGCCGCGCGCGGGCGGCGTCCAGGGCCGCTGCGTCGGCCTGAGGGTCGCGCTCCAGCTTGCGCAGTTCGGCGCGGGCGAAGGCCAGCTCGGTCTTCAGGGCACGGGTGGGGGCGTCCACCGGACGCTTGTCGACCCGCACCAGCTGCGGCGCCGGCTTGTCAGAGGCGTCCTCGGCGGCATGCAGGGCCTGTTCGGCGGCGGCCAGGGCGGCGCGCAGGCGCTCCAGCTCCTCGGCCGGGGCGCCGGCCTGCTCGGCCTTCTTGAGTTCGGCGCGGCGGCTGGCCAGCTCGATCTTGGCGCGCTTCAGGGCGTTCAGCCCCTCGCTGGGCGGCGGCGCGCTCTCCAGCAGCGGCTGCAGGCTGGCCAGTTCGTCGTGCATGGCCTGCAGCTCGGTCTGTTGCTCGGCGCTGGGCGTCGTGCCGGCGGCCTCTTCCAGCTTCTTCAGCTGCGCGCGCAGCAGGGCGGCGCGGATCTTGGCCTTCTTGCGTTCTTCCTCGCCGGCCTGGGCAGGAGCCGGAGCGGGCGGTGCCTCGGTGCTCTGGGCGGCCTCGAAGGCGCGCTGGGCTTCCTCGGCGGCGGCGCGCAGCTCCGCCACCTGTGCCTCCAGCTCCGGCGTGGCGTGCAGGGCCAGCTGCTTCTCGGCCTTCTTCAGGGCCACCTGGGCCAGGCTGGCGGCGATCTTCAGGCGCTTCTGCTCTTCGCTGAGGCTGGGTTTCTGCGCCTGGACCCGGGCCAACGGCTCGGCCGCAGGGCTGGCGGAGGCCTGGGCGCGGGCCCGTTCGGCTCGCTCCAGGCGCGCCTTGCGTTCGGCCTCGCGGCGCTGCTCTTCGCGACGCAGGCGCTCCTGGCGTTGTTCGAAGCGTAGCCGGGCGTGTTCGGCCTTCAGCTGCTTCTGCTCCAGCTCGCGGATCTCCGCCTTGGCGGCGCGGTAGTACTGGACCAGCGGGATGTGCGACGGACAGACGTAGGCGCAGGCGCCGCACTCGATGCAGTCGAACAGATGGTGGGCGCGCAACTGCTCGTGCTCCTGGCCGAGGGCGAAGAAGTGCAACTGCTGCGGCAGCAGGCCGACCGGGCAGACCTCGGCACACTCGCCGCAGCGGATGCACGGCAGGGCCGGCGGCGGTGGCGGCAATTCCTCGGCGGTGGCGGCCAGCAGGCAGTTGCCGGTCTTGATCAGCGGCACTTCCAGGGAGGGTAGGGTGAAGCCCATCATCGGCCCGCCGAGGATCAGCCGGTGCAGGCGCTCGGGGTGCAGGCCGGCGAACGCCAGCAGCTCGCCTACCGGGGTGCCGATCCGTGCCTCGACGTTCATTGGTCGTTCCAGGGCCGCGCCGGTGAGGGTGACGATGCGCGTGATCAGCGGCTCGCCGTGGACGATGGCGCGGTACACCGCCACCACGGTGCCGACGTTCTGGCAGAGGATGCCGATGTCCGCCGGCAGTCCGCCGCTGGGCACCTCGCAGCCGGTGAGGATCTGGATCAGTTGCTTTTCGCCGCCAGAGGGGTACTTGGTGGGGATCGCGCAGAGCTGCCAGGGACGCTCGCCGAGGGCCGCGCGCACCGCGGCGATGGCCTCCGGCTTGTCGTCCTCGATGCCGATCAACACCCGCTCGGGCTCGAGCAGGTGGGTGAGGATCTCGATGCCGCCGACCAACTGGTCGGCGCGCTCGCGCATCAGCATGTCGTCGGCGCTGATGTAAGGCTCGCACTCGGCGCCGTTGATCACCAGGGTGTGGATCTTGTCCGCCGGCCGGGCGCTGAGCTTGACCTCGCAGGGAAAACCGGCGCCGCCCAGCCCGGCGATTCCCGCGGCGCGGATGCGCGCCAGCAGCTCGGCGGGTGGCAGGGCACGGAAGTCGGCGCAGGGTTCCAGCGGGCACCATTCGTCTCGGCCGTCGCTGTCGATCACGATGGCCGGTGCCGGCAGGCCGGAGACGTGCGGGTAGGGCGCCGGGCCGACCAGGCTGACTGTCCCCGAGGTGGGCGCGTGCACCGGGGCGCTGATGAAACTGGTGGCGGCGCCGATCCTCTGCCCCTTGAGGACTCGCTCGCCGACCTGCACCAGGGGATCGGCCGGCGCGCCGACGTGCTGTTCGAGGGGCACGATCAGCCGCCCGGGCAGCGGCGGATACTGGATCGGCAGGACGGTGGACTGGCGCTTGTTGGCCGGCGGATGGATGCCGCCGGGGATGTCCCAGAGCTTGAAGGTGGTCATGCGGCCTGCTCCCGGTCACTGGCGATCAGCCGCTCGGGTTGCTGCCATTTCCAGGTGCGCGGCGCTACGGGGAGCGGGCGCATCTCGATGCAGTCAACCGGGCAGGGCTCGACGCACAGGTCGCAGCCGGTGCATTCGCTGGCGATCACCGTGTGCATCAGCCGCGCGGCGCCGACGATGGCGTCCACCGGGCAGGCCTGGATGCACTTGGTGCAGCCGATGCATTCGGCCTCGCGAATGTAGGCGACCATCGGCGGCTTCTCGCCGCCCTCGGCGTCCAGCGGCTCCGGCTCCAGGTCGAGCAGGTCGGCCAGGGCCTGGATGGTCGCCTCGCCGCCGGGCGGGCACTTGTTGATCTTGTCGCCGGCGGCGATGGCCTCGGCGTAGGGCCTGCAGCCGGGATAGCCGCACTGCCCGCACTGGGTCTGCGGCAGCAGGGCGTTGATCTGTTCCGCGATGGGGTTGCCCTCGACCCGGAAGCGGATCGCCGCGTAGCCGAGCAGGGCGCCGCACGGCAGGCACAGGGCGAGCAGGGCGAGAACCGCGCAGAGCAGCAGGCTCATGGCTTGGCCAGCCCCGCGAAGCCCATGAACGCCAGGGACATCAGGCCGGCGGTGATCATCCCGATGGCTGCGCCCTGGAAGGGCTTGGGCACGTCGGCGATGGCGATGCGCTCGCGCAGCGCGGCGAACAGCACCAGCACCAGGGAGAAGCCGAGGCCGGCGGCGAAGCCCTGCAGGCTGGCGCCGAGGAAGCCCAGCTCGGCGTCGTTGGCGTTGAGCAGGGCGACGCCGAGGACGATGCAGTTGGTGGTGATCAGCGGCAGGAAGATGCCCAGTACCCGGTAGAGCAGAGGGCTGCTCTTGTGCACCACCATCTCGGTGAACTGCACCACCACGGCGATCACCAGGATGAAGGCGATGGTGCGCAGGAACTCCAGGCCCAGCGGGGCGAGCACGTAGTGCTGCACCAGGTAGCTGCAGATCGCCGCCAGGGTGAGCACGAAGGTGGTGGCCAGGGACAGGCCGATGGCGGTCTCGATCTTCCGCGACACACCCATGAACGGGCACAGGCCGAGGAACTGTACCAGGACGAAGTTGTTGACCAGGATCGAGCTGACCAGGATCAGGGCAAGTTCGGTCATGCTAGGCAGATTCCCCTCTGGAGAGCTGCACGAAGCGGCATGGGCGGATACCGGTGATCTGTGTTCGATAGCCGCGAGTGGGGCGGCGCGTCAATGCGTCCGGCAGCCGCAGGGCTGCCGGAGTCGCGGTCTGAACAGCTTAGGTCACGCGCTGGCCGGGCTTGGCGCCTTCGTCCGGGCTGAGCAGGTAGATCTCGCTGCCACCGGGGCCGGCGGCCAGCACCATGCCTTCGGAGATGCCGAACTTCATCTTGCGCGGCGCCAGGTTGGCCACGTAGAGGGTCAGGCGGCCCTCCAGCTGGCTGGGGTCCGGGTAGGCGCTCTTGATGCCGCTGAACACATTGCGCTTGGCGTCGCCGATGTCCAGGGTCAGGCGCAGCAGCTTGTCGGCACCCTCGACGAACTCGGCCTTCTCGATCCGCGCGATGCGTAGGTCCACCGCGGAGAAGGTGGCGAAGTCGATTTCCGGGGCCAGCGGGTCCTTGAGCAGTTCGCCATTGCCCTGCGGCGTGGCCGCTTCGCTGGCCAGGTCCTCCTTGGAAGCCTCGATCATGGCGTCGATCTTCGCCGGGTCGATGCGGGTCAGCAGCGGGGTGAAGGGATTCAGCTGGTGGTCGGCCAGCGGCGTGGCCAGGTCGGCCCAGGTCAGCGGGGCGACGTTGAGGAAGGACTCGGCGTCGCGGGCCAGGTTGGGCAGCACCGGCTTGAGGAGGATCACCAGCTGGCGGAACAGGTTGATGCCCAGGGCACAGATGGCCTGCACCTCGGCCTGCTTGCCATCCTGCTTGTTCAGCGCCCAGGGCGCCTTGTCGGCGATCCAGGCGTTGGCGCGGTCGGCCAGGGCCATGATCTCGCGCATGGCGCGAGAGAAGTCGCGGGCCTCGTAGGCTTCGGCGATGCTCGGCGCGGCGGCCTGGAAGGCCTGCCACAGTTCCGGCTCGGGGTCGGCGGCGACCAGTACGCCGTTGTTGCCCTTGTGGATGAAGCCGGCGCAGCGGCTGGCGATATTCACCACCTTGCCGACCAGGTCGGAGTTGACCTTCTGCACGAAGTCCTCGAGATTCAGGTCCAGGTCGTCGACGCCGCGGCCCAGCTTGGAGGCGTAGTAGTAGCGCAGGTATTCCGGGTTCAGGTGATCGAGATAGGTCCTGGCCTTGATAAAGGTGCCGCGGGACTTGGACATCTTCTGGCCGTTGACGGTCAGGTAACCGTGCACGTTGAGCGCGGTCGGCTTGCGGTAGCCGGCACCTTCCAGCATGGCCGGCCAGAACAGGGCGTGGAAGTTGACGATGTCTTTGCCAATGAAGTGGTAGAGCTCGGCCGTGGAGTCCTTGCCCCAGAAGGCGTCGAAGTCCAGCTCGGGACGCTTGCTGCAGAGGTTCTTGAAGCTGGCCATGTAGCCGATGGGCGCGTCCAGCCAGACGTAGAAGTACTTGCCCGGTTCGCCCGGGATCTCGAAGCCGAAGTAGGGCGCGTCACGGCTGATGTCCCACTCCTGCAGACCGCTGTCCAGCCATTCGGCGATCTTGTTGGCCACCGCCTCCTGCAGGCTGCCGCTGCGGGTCCATTGCTTGAGCATGACCTCGAAGTCCGGGAGCTTGAAGAAGAAGTGCTGGGATTCCTTGAGCACCGGGGTGGCACCGGAGATCGCCGACTTCGGGTTCTTCAGCTCGGTGGGGCTGTAGGTGGCGCCGCACTTCTCGCAGTTGTCGCCGTACTGGTCCTCGGCCGAGCATTTCGGACAGGTGCCCTTGATGAAGCGGTCGGCGAGGAACATGCCTTTCTCGGGGTCGAAGTACTGGGTCACCGCGCGGGTAGCGATGTGTCCCTTGTCGCGCAGGGCCAGGTAGATGGCGCTGGACAGCTCACGGTTCTCTTCCGAGTGGGTCGAATGGTAGTTGTCGAAGTCCACCAGGAAGTCGGCGAAGTCGGCCATGTGCTCGGCCCGCACGTTGTCGATCAGCTGTTCCGGGGTGATGCCTTCCTTTTCGGCGCGCAGCATGATCGCCGAGCCGTGGGCATCGTCGGCGCACACGTAGATGGCCTGGTTGCCGCGCAGCTTCTGGAAGCGCACCCACATATCGGTCTGGATGTACTCGAGCATGTGGCCGAGATGGATCGAACCGTTGGCGTAGGGTAGGGCGCTGGTGACGAGAATCTTGCGGGCTTCGGACATGATGGCTATGCAGTCGGAATTGCGGTGGGAAAGTGAGCAACTATAAGGGAAGCGGCGACCCCGCGGCTACCGGCGCGACGCGACCCGGCAGCGGTGGCGTGTCGCAGGGCCCGGGAAGGGGCCGGTGCTGCTATCATGCCCGCCTGTTTTGCTCGGTTTTCTGGAGTCCTCCCCATGAGCACCATCACCCGCGAAGCGGTGGAAGCCTGTCTGCGTCAGTTCACTGATCCTCATCTTGACCGGGACCCGGTGTCCGCCGGTTGCCTGCGCGAAGTCGACATCCAGGGCGGCAGGGTCCGTGTACGCCTGGAGCTGGGCTACGCCGCCGGGCTGTTCAAGAGCGGCTGGGCACAGATGCTGCAGATGGCCCTGGAGAACCTGGATGGGGTCGACGCGGCCAGCGTCGAAGTGGACTGCGTGATCGGCAGCCACAAGGCCCAGGCTCAGGTGCCGGCTCTGGCCAGCGTGAAGAACGTGATCGCCGTGGCTTCCGGCAAGGGCGGTGTGGGTAAGTCGACCACCGCGGCCAACCTGGCTCTGGCCCTGGCCCGCGAGGGCGCGCGGGTCGGCATCCTCGACGCGGACATCTACGGCCCTAGCCAGGGCATCATGTTCGGCCTGCCGGAAGGCACCCGGCCCCAGGTGCGCGAGCAGAAATGGTTCGTGCCGGTCGAGGCCCATGGCGTGCAGGTGATGTCCATGGCCTTCCTCACCGACGACAACACCCCGGTGGTGTGGCGTGGGCCCATGGTTTCCGGCGCCCTGCTGCAACTGATCACCCAGACCGCCTGGAACGACCTGGATTACCTGGTGGTGGACATGCCCCCGGGTACCGGCGACATCCAGCTGACCCTGGCGCAGAAGGTCCCGGTGGCCGGCGCGGTGATCGTCACCACGCCCCAGGACCTGGCCCTGCTGGACGCCAAGAAGGGGGTGGAGATGTTCCGCAAGGTGAACATCCCAGTGCTCGGCGTGGTGGAGAACATGGCGGTGCACGTCTGCTCCAACTGCGGCCATGTCGAGCACCTGTTCGGCGAGGGCGGCGGCGAGAAACTGGCGGCGCAGTACGGCGTCGACCTGCTGGCCTCGCTGCCGCTATCCATGGCCATCCGCATGCAGGCCGATGGTGGCAAGCCGACGGTGATCGCCGATCCGCAAAGCCAGATCGCCATGATTTACCAACAGATGGCTCGTACCGTGGGCGCGCGCATCGCTCTGAGCGAGCAGGCGGCCCCGGCGATGCCCAACATCATGGTCAGCGACGACTGAGCCGCCGCGCGTCCGGGGCGGGCCCGGACGCGCTCAGCCGAACAGCTTGCCTAACAGGCGCGAAGCGAAGCCGCGGTCCAGGTTCTTCTTCACCTGGGCGACGTAGTGCTTGTCTTCGTGCTTGATGTGGTTTATCAGCCAGAGGCCTACGTCGGTGCGCATGTCGCGGGCCACCTTGAGCGGGTCGGCGCCGCCGCTGAGCTTCGCCCAGTAGTCGTCGACCCGCCGGCGGAAGGCGTCGTGGACCCGGCGGTGGGCTTCGAACATCGGGTAGCCGGCCTGTTCCATCAGGGATTCCTCGAATACCAGGTGCGAGAGCACGTAGTCGATCAGGCCGCGGCACAGGGGCTCCACCTGGCTGCCGTCGCCCCGCTCGATGCAATGCTGAATGTCCGTGAAGTAGTCGAAGAGCCGCTTGTGCTGATCGTCGATGAGGTCGATGCCGGTCTCGAAGTCGCTCGACCATTCGATCTTGGGGGTCGTCATCCTCCCTCCTTGCTTATTGTTGTTCTGGTGGTGTCCATGTCATGCGCCATGCCGGAGCATGGCCGTGCGAGGCTAGGCAAAGACCCGGGCGCGGATGTTGATCTGGATCAGCAGACCGGCGCCGCTTGGAAGGAGCGCCGCAGGCCCGGTAAGATGCGTTCCCGTTTTCTCTAGAACCCAGTCAGGACAGGCCCGTATGACCATCAAATCGGACAAGTGGATTCGCCGCATGGCTCTGGAGCACGGCATGATCGAGCCTTTCGTCGAGCGCCAGGTGCGTGGCGCAGACCACGACCGGGTGATCTCCTACGGGGTGTCCAGCTACGGCTACGATGTGCGCTGCGCCGACGAGTTCAAGGTGTTCACCAACATCCACTCGGCCACCGTCGACCCGAAGAACTTCGACGAGAAGAGCTTCGTCGACATCAAGGGCCCGGTGTGCATCATCCCGCCGAACTCCTTCGCCCTGGCCCGTACCATCGAGTACTTCCGCATCCCCCGCGACGTGCTGACCATCTGTCTGGGCAAGAGCACCTACGCGCGCTGCGGGATAATCGTCAACGTCACTCCGTTGGAGCCGGAGTGGGAGGGCCACGTGACCCTGGAGTTCTCCAACACCACCAATCTGCCGGCGAAGATCTACGCCAACGAGGGCGTGGCGCAGATGCTGTTCCTGCAGTCCGACGAGGCCTGCGAGGTGTCCTACAAGGACCGCGGCGGCAAGTACCAGGGGCAGACAGGGGTGACGCTGCCCAAGGCGTGAGACGAGGAAACCGGGCCGCGGCCCGGTTTTTTCTGGTTCATCGCGCCTTTCCGGGGAAGGCGGCCTTGATCTTCAGGAAGAAATAGGCTGAATCCCGGAACCCGTAGGCCATACGCTTGATGACCTTAATGCGGTTGTTGACGCCCTCGAGAATGCTGGTGTTCAAGGGAAAGATGGCTGAGGCGAGGATGCCACGCAGGTACTTTCGCAGTCGCTTTGCAAAGGCGATCGCCGGCGCGATGCCGCTTTCGATCGCCAGGCGGTACCAGTCTTTCCATCTTCGGGCGCCGTCTCTGACCGATGGCGCAAACCAGATTT
>NZ_KB822602.1 GCF_000364625.1 Pseudomonas thermotolerans DSM 14292 | reverse complement strand
CAGCCGCAACTTCGGCGCCGCCATCCACAAGTTCGGCGCCCTGCTCGGCGGTGCCTTCAACTACATCGACCAGAACTGGTTCGGCGGCAAGATCCCGCTCACCCTGCACGACAACAAGCCGGACTACGCCTGCCTGAAGCCCGCTGCCGAGGCCAAGCGCATCGACTATCCGAAGCCGGACGGCAAACTCAGCTTCGACAAGCTGTCCTCGGTGTTCCTCTCCAACACCAACCACGAGGAAGACCAGCCGGTGCACCTGCGCCTGGCCGACCCGAACATCCCCATCCAGGTCAACCTGCCGAAGTGGGACGAACCGGCACAGCGCTACTGCCCGGCCGGGGTCTACGAGGTGGTGAGCAACGAGGACGGCTCCAAACGCTTCCAGATCAACGCCCAGAACTGCGTGCACTGCAAGACCTGCGACATCAAGGACCCCTCGCAGAACATCACCTGGGTGGCCCCGGAAGGCACCGGCGGGCCCAACTATCCCAACATGTAAGACGCCACGATGAAAAAGGCTCCCTCGGGAGCCTTTTTCATACCCGCGGAAAGCTCACTCCTGCGGGCCGATGGGGAAGAACTGACCATTGCTCCACACGCCCAGCCAGGTACACCCGCCGATCTCGCGCGGCACCGCCAGCTCCACCAGTTGGTAGAACACGCTGCGGTTGATCAGCGCCTCCAGGTTGGCGCGCACGTGCACGTAGGGCGCCGGCTCCTGGGTCGCGGGATCCAGTTCGACACGGATCGGGTGCTCGGGGCCGGCCTCCACCTCGTCCTCCACATTGGTAACGAAGCGCAGCCGCTGCTCTTCTCCCACGCCTTCCACCTGCAGGGCCACGGCGACGAAGGGCGCGTCATCGACCTGGATGCCCACCTTCTCCACCGGAGTGACCAGGAAGTAATCGCCGCCATCGCGGCGGATGATGGTGGAGAACAGCCGCACCATGGCCTTGCGGCCGATCGGCGTGCCCTGGTAGTACCAAGTACCGTCGCGGGCGATGCGCATGTCGATATTGCCGCAGAAATCCGGGTTCCACAGATGCACCGGCGGCAAGCCTTTCTTGTCCGATTTGGGAATCTGCGCCAGCAGGTTCTCGGCGGTCATCGCTAGAGTCTCCTAATTGCTCACTCCAAGCAGGCGGCGGGCGTAATCGCGCATTGGCGGACCGAGCAGCTCCTCGGGTTTCTGGTCGTAGAACGTCAGAAAACCGCCGCGGCTGCGCACGGTCGCCGTATCGACCAGGTAGCGGCTCCCGGTCTCGATCAGCATCATCTGGATCACGCCGCGGTCGCGACCGAGACGATCCAGGGCCTCCTCGTCGGCCCATTCATCATAGGTGCCGATACGGTCATCAGCCGCCGCGAAACGACTGTACAACAGATAGTGGGCACCGGCCGAGCGTGCCTCGCCCAAGGCCTCCTCGAGCCCCAACGGCGTGCGGGCCCGACGTACCAGCGGAAAGTATTCGACGAAGCCGTTGAAGGCCTCCTCTGCCACCACGTTGGGCCGCGGATGGGCGCCACCCGGCGGCACGAAATGCCCTTGCGCGATGTAGATGAAGGAATCGGCCTGCAATCGCCAAGGGCTGGCACGGCGGGTGTCGCTGTGATCCAGCAGCCCGGCGTCGCTCAGGTGATAGCGGGTGCTCTCGGCCATGTCGCTGACCTTCATGCAGCCGCCCAGCAGCAGCATGCCCAGCAGGATCAGGTATCGCATTGGGTCCTCCCTAGGCGACGGAAATCCGACGGATAGGGATGCATTGCAGCTTCCGCGCCAGCTTCGCCCAGGCTCAGCCACCGATGATCTTCATGATGGTCGCCCCGCCGGAGAAGGCCACCTCCTGCTTGTCCGCCAGAGCCCTGAGCAGTCGCTGCTGCAAAGCCGGCAACGCCTCGTCGCGCGACTTGTCGAGCAGATCGCCGATGTAGTGGCGGTTGGTGGACGACAGGCAGCCGTGCAGCCAGCCGGTCGACGACAGGCGCAACCGCGAGCAGGTCCGACAGAAGGGCACGCTCTCGTTGGCAATCACCCCGAAGAAGCCGCGACCGGGGATCTCGTAGCGCAATGCGGTGGCATCCAGCGGCGCATCGGCTTGCACGTAGGCATGGTGCCTGCCAATCAACTCCAGCAACTCGGCGATACCCACGAAACGTTGCTGGAAAGCGCTAGCGTCCCGGGCCAGGTGCCCCATCCGCATCAGCTCGATGAAGCGCAGCTCGAAACCCTGCTCCAGGCTGTACTCCAGCATGGGCAGCACCTGGTCGAGGTTTTGCCCGCGCATGGGCACCATGTTCAGCTTGATCTTCAGACCGGCCGCGCGGGCTTGCTGCAGACCGTCGAGCACGGTGCGCAGGTCGCCGCCACGGGCGATCTCGCGGAAGCGCCCAGCATCAAGGGTGTCGAGGGAGACGTTCAGGCGGTGCAGGCCGGCGTCGATCAGGATTGGCAGCTTGCGGGCCAGCAGTTGACCGTTGGTGGTAATGCCGATCTCGACCAGGCCCAAGTCACGCACGCCCTGCAGGAAAGGCTCCAGCCGTGGACTGACCAGCGGCTCGCCGCCGGTGATGCGCAGTCGTTCGATGCCGGCGGCCTCGATCAGGTAGGCCACGGCGCGTACCAGGGCCTCGGCGGACAGCTCGTCCTGGGCGGCGACCAGGCGCTTGCCGTCGGGCACGCAGTAGGTGCAGGCATAGTTGCAGGCTGCGGTCAGGCTGACCCGCAGATTGCGGAAACTCCTGCCCTGACGGTCGACGATCATGAATGGCTCCGGCGGCGGTTCTCTTGAGTATATCTCGCCGCGCGCCGCGGCCCGGCTCAGGAGGAAGGCGCTTCGTTTTCGCGCTTGCGCTTGTTGCCCATGCGCACGCCGATGTCCATGAGGAACTGGAAGAAGCCTTCCTGGTCCTCCAGCACGCTGCTCCAGAACGGAGAGTGGTACAGCGCCACGGCGCCATGCACCAGCGCCCAGGCCGCGCAGTAGTGGAAGTAGGCCGGCACGTTCTCCAGCTTGCCCTCGGCGATGCGGCCCTCGATCAGTCTGGTCAGGCGATCGAAGTTGGAGGCGCGGATCTTGTGCAGCTCCTCGACCATCTCCGGCACTTGGCAGCCCTTGACCACCTTCTCCTCGAGGCGGTCGAACAGCCGGTAGCGCTGCGGGTCGCACATGCGGAACTCGAAGTAGGCACGCGCCAGCGCCTCCTTGTCCTTGGCCACGTCCTCGGACAGCAGCAGGGCGTTGAGATCGCGCTCGTAGTCCAGCATCAGGCGCAGGTAGATCTCCGCCTTGGACTTGAAGTGCTTGTAGATGGTGCCTTTGCCAATGCCCACGGCGTCGGCGATCATCTCGACGGTGACGCTGTCCTCCCCCTTTTCGAGGAACAACTTCAGCGCGGTATCGAGGATCTCCTGCTCACGGCGGCGAAATTCGCGAATCTTTCGGGGTTCTTTCTGCATAGGGACTGCAAGGTCAAGAAGCGAAGGGGCGTATTATGCCTATTCAGCATGAAATTGCACGGATCACAAGACCATGTACGGCTTTCAAGACGAGTTCCCACAGGCGCCGGGGCTGCGCTACCTGAACCACGCCGCCGTCGCCCCCTGGCCGCGCCGAGCCGCCGAGGCAGTGGCTGCCTTCGGCGAACAGAACACCCGGTTCGGCGCCCGCGACTACCCGACCTGGCTGGAGGTGGAACGCCGCCTGCGCGAGCGCCTCAAGCGACTGCTCAACGCGCCGAGCACGGCGGACATCGCCCTGGTGAAGAACACCTCGGAGGCGCTGTCTTTCGTCGCCTTCGGACTGGACTGGCGACCCGGCGAGCAGATCGTCATCAGCAACGAGGAATTCCCCTCCAACCGCGTGGTCTGGCAGGCCCTGCAGCCACAGGGCGTGGAGGTGATCCAGGTAGCCCTCGATGGCGCCGATCCGGAAGCCGCCCTGCTCGCCGCCTGCGGACCGCGCACCCGGCTGCTGTCGATCAGCGCCGTTCAGTACGCCAGCGGCCTGCGCCTGGACCTGGAACGCCTCGGACGGGGCTGCCGGGAGCGCGGCGTGCTGCTCTGCGTGGACGCCATCCAGCAGCTCGGCGCCCTGCCCTTCGACGTGCAGGGCTGCGACTGCGCCTTCGCCATGGCCGACGGCCACAAGTGGATGCTCGGGCCCGAGGGACTGGGGGTTTTCTACTGCCGCAGCGACTTGCGCGAACGGCTGCGCCTGCACGAATACGGCTGGCACATGCTGGAGCACGCCAGCGACTATGAGCGGCCCGACTGGCAGCCGGCGCGCAGTGCGCGGCGCTTCGAATGCGGCAGCCCGAACATGCTCGGCGCCGTGGCACTGGAGGCCAGCCTGGCGCTGCTCGAGGAAGTTGGCCTGGAGACCGTCGGCCGGCTGCTCCACGAGCGCGTGCAGTGGCTGCTCGACGGGCTGACGCGGATCCCCGGTATCAGCCTGCACAGCCCACGGCAGCCCGAACGGCGCGCGGGCATCCTCACCTTCACTCTGGCCGGCTGGGACAACCGTGCGCTGCACGAGCGGCTGATGGCCGAACAGGTGGTCTGCGCCCAGCGCGGCCCCGGCATCCGCTTCTCGCCGCACTTCTACACCAACGAACGGGTGATCGAGGAGACCCTGACGCTGCTGGCCCAGCTGTCAAGGGAGTGAGCACTCAACAGAGGCCGGAGTATTCCAAATCTGTTTAAAAAACGTACAGACCTACCTGGACGTGCGGCGTTCTTCGCCAATACTCAAAGGTACTGGCGTGCGGCACCTCCCCCCAAGTGCCCCGCCAGCCAAGGTACCTTGGACTGCGTACCTTGATTTACTCCTAATGGTCTTGACCCGGATTCACTCCCCCAGAACCCGGGTTTTTTTTGTCTTCGTCATCCCTGTGCCACTCGAGCCAGCGGGAACAGACGACGGAAGTTGGCGGTGGTCTGCGCGGCGAGCTGCTCGAAGCTGATGCCGCGCACGCTGGCCAGAAACTCGGCCACCTCGCGCACGTATTCCGGCAGGTTGGGCTTGCCGCGGTGGGGTACCGGCGCCAGGTAGGGCGAGTCGGTCTCCACCAGCAGGCGGTCAGCCGGCACCTGACGGGCCACCTCGCGCAGGGCCTCGGCATTGCGGAAGGTGACGATTCCCGACAGGGAGATGTAGAAGCCGAGGTCCAGGGCAGCCCGGGCCATCTCCCAATCCTCGGTGAAACAGTGCAGCACGCCGGCCTGCGGCAGGGCCGCCTCGCGCAGCAGGCGCAGGGTATCGGCCCGCGCCGCACGGGTATGTACGATCACCGGCTTGCCGGTAATCCGCGCCGCCTCCAGGTGCAGGCGGAAGGCTTCCTGCTGCAGCTCGGCAGCTTCCGGCTCGTAGTGGTAGTCCAGGCCGGTCTCGCCGATCGCCACCACATGGGGATGCGCCAGCTCGGCCACCAGCCAGTCCAGCGCCGGGGTCGCCCCCTTGAGGTCAAGAGGGTGCACCCCCACCGAGCAGTCCACGTCCGCGTAGCGCTCGGTCAAGGCCTTGACCGCGGCGGCATTCTCGGCGCTCACGCCGATGCACAGGAAATGCCCGACGCCGCGCGCACGCGCGGCATCCAGAGCGGCATCCAGGGAGCCGTCATGGGCGGTGAGGTCCAGACGGTCGAGGTGGCAATGGGAATCAACCAGCATGACAAACGACGGCTTGGAAGGAAAAGGAAGGGAGCGGATTGTAATGGAAAAAACCCAGGCTGCGCCCGGTTCTTCTGGGTAACAGGTGGAGGCGCTGCCGCCGGCGGGCAGCGCACCGCGGGTTACATGGTGTGGGTCGGGCGGTCCGAGGTCAGGGCGCCGGCCAGGTAGGTCTCGATCTTGTTGCGCGCGGTGTTGTCGCCGTCGTTGAACTGCACGCCGACCCCTGCGGCTCGGTTGCCCTGGGCGCCCTTCGGGGTGATCCACACCACCTTGCCGGCCACCGGGATCTTCTCCGGCTCGTCCATCAGGTTGAGCAGCATGAAGACCTCATCGCCGAGCCTGTAGCTCTTGTTGGTCGGAATGAACAGCCCGCCGTTCTTGATGAACGGCATGTAGGCGGCATAGAGCACGGACTTGTCCTTGATGGTCAGGGACAGGATTCCATTACGGGGGCCAAGGTTGGGTGGCAGGCTCATGCGGCATTCCTATCTGACGGTTGCGGGCCGATTCTAGCCCTGTCCAGGCAGGCTTGCCCACTGCACCAGCAAGGCTTCGAGAAGCAAGACACGATTGAGGTTGGCCTTGGCGAGCACCTTCTGGCGCTGCTCGAGCAACCAGTCCTGCAAGGCGAGCACCTTGGCCTGAGCGGACTTCTCCGCCAGATATTGGATGACCTTGCGCATGTCCGCCGCCCCCAGCCCCTCCTCATCGCGGGCCAGTTGGTAGCGCAGGATCAGGTGCGCCCACTGGCAGAACCAGTCGAACAGCAGCGGCAGGGGCACGGCGTTCCAGGCTTCTGCCAGCTGGCTGGGGGTCTGCTGCTGCTTGAGCAGCTTCTTCACGCCGTCCACCACTTGGGCACGTTGCTCCATCACCCCCTGCTCCTGCAGGCGCAGCGCGGTGAGCGGCGAACCGGCGGCCAGGGCCAGCAGCTCGCCGCGTGTGGCCTCATCGAGGTCCGGCAGGGCCCGGGCCAGCCAGGCCAGTGCGGTGGCCTGGTCGGGCAGCGGGCAGACCAATTGCACGCAGCGGCTCTTCACCGTGGGCAACAGGCGGCTGGGCTGGTGACTGATCAGCAGCAGCACCGTGTCCCCGGATGGTTCCTCCAGACTCTTCAGGAGAGCGTTGGCGGCGTTCAGGTTCATCGCCTCGACCGGCTCGATGAGCACCAGCTTGCGACCGCCGAGCTGCGCGGTCTGCGCCACGAAGGCCACCAGGTCACGCACCTGGTCGACGCGGATAGCCTTGTCGGCCTCCTCCGGCTCGAGGACGAAGACGTCCGGGTGAGTGCCGGCAGCGAGCAGTTGGCAGGCCTTGCACTGTCCGCAGGCATCCAGGTTCGCCGGGCTGCGGCACAGCAGGTAGGCCAGCAGCCGCTCGGCCAACACCCGCTTGCCGATGCCGGCCGGGCCATGCAGCAGATAGGCGTGGGCATGCCGCTCGCGTCTGGCCAGCTGCTGCCAGAGCTCGGCCTGCCAGGGATAGGCTTCAGCGGCCACCGATGCGCTCCACGATCTGCGGCAGGAGTTCGTCCAGCGCGCGCTGCACCCCGGCGAGCGGCTGCGCGGCATCGATGATCCGGTAGCGCTCGGGAGTCGCCTGGGCGCGGCGCAGGTAGGCCTGGCGCACGCCCTCGAAGAACCCCTGCCCTTCCTGTTCGAAACGGTCCAGGCGGCCGCGCGCCGCGGCCCGGGCCAGACCGACCTCCACCGGCAGGTCGAAGACCAGCACCAGGTCTGGGCGCAGCTCGCCCTGCACGAAACGTTCGAGTTCGGCGATGCGCGTCTCCGGCACTCCACGGCCGCCGCCCTGGTAGGCGTAGGTGGCGTCGGTGAAGCGGTCGCAGAGCACCACCGCACCGCGCTCCAGGGCGGGACGGATCACCTGCGCGAGGTGCTGGGCGCGGGCGGCGAACATCAGCAGCAGCTCGGTGTCCACCGCCATGGGCTCGGCGCTGGGCGCCAGCAACAGGTCGCGGATGCGCTCGGCCAGGGGCGTGCCGCCCGGCTCGCGGGTCAGCACCACCTCCAGGCCGCGCTCGCGCAGGCGATCGGCCAGGTAGTCGCGGTTGGTGCTCTTGCCTGCACCTTCCGGGCCTTCCAGAGTGATAAACAGACCGGTCACTGGCTATCCTTGTCGGTTACTGTGTCCGGAGCCGGAAGCGGCGCCGGACTGGAACGGTAGTCGGCGCGGCGCTTGAGCTGGTACTCGCGGACCGCCCGGTTGTGCGCCTCGAGGTCGTCGGAGAACTCGTGGCTGCCGTCGCCGCGGGCGACGAAGTACAGGCTCTTGCCGGGCGCCGGGTGTAGAGCCGCGTGGATGGCCTCACGGCCGACCATGGCAATCGGCGTGGGCGGCATGCCCGAAATCACGTAGGTGTTGTAGGGTGTCGGCTCGCGCAGGTCGGCGCGAGTCAGCTTGCCGTTGTAGCGCTCGCCCATGCCGTAGATCACCGTCGGATCGGTCTGCAGCAGCATGCCCTGCCGCAGGCGGCGGATGAACACTCCGGCGATCTGCCGGCGCTCCTCGGGCACCCCGGTTTCCTTCTCGATCAGCGAGGCCATGATCAGCGCCTGGTAGGGATCCTTGTAGGGCAGATCCGGCGAGCGCTGCTGCCATTCCGCGGCGAGGATCTCCTCGAGCCGCGCATGGGCCTGCTTGAGCAGATCGAGATCGCTCATACCGCGCACGTAACGGTAGGTGTCCGGGAAGAAACGCCCTTCCGGATGAGCGCCGGGGCTGCCCAGGCGCGCCATCACCTCGTCGTCGCTGAGACCTTCGAGGGTCTGTTCGAGCTTTTCCTGACGAGCCAAGGCGGCGCGCACCTGGCGGAAGTTCCAGCCCTCCACCAGGGTCAGGCTGTACTGCACCACTTCGCCGCGCTTCCACAGCTCGATCAGATCGAGCGCACGCATGCCGGGGCTGAGACGGTACTCGCCGCTGTGCAGCGGCTGCTGGGCCAGGTTGAAGCGCCAGTAGAGGCGCAGCCAGAAGGCGCCATGCAGTATCCCTTCGTCTTCCAGGCGATTGAACATGCCACCCGGGGTCGCCCCGGCGGGCACTTCCACCAGGCGCTCCTCGCTCAGCGCCAGGGTTTGCTGCAGGGCCGAGCGCTGCTGCCAGGCAGCCACAGCCACCGCCAGGCCGGCGACGACCAGGCCGATTTCCAGCAGCAGAATGACTCTTCGCAACACGACTTCAGGAATCCAGATCGCGGATGATGTGCTGCAGTTTACGGGTGAGCGGCCCCACCGGCCAGTGACGATCCTCCAGCGCCCGTACCGGCCATATGCCGTACAGGCTGTTGCACAGGAAGACCTCGTCGGCACCGAACAGTTCAGCGTAGTCGACGTCCCGTACCTCGACCGCACCCCCCGCGGCGGCCGCCCGGTCGAGCAACTCGGCGCGCATCACCCCGGCGACGCCGCAGCGGGACAGCGCCGGGGTGACCAGCGTCCCGTCGCGGACCAGGAACAGGTTGCTGAACACCCCCTCGACGATCCTGCCGGCCTGGTCGCGCATCAGCCCCTCGGCGTACTCGGCATCCTGCCATTCGCCGCGAGCCAGCACCTGCTCGAGGCGATTGAGGTGCTTGAGCCCTGCCAGCAGGGGCTGCTCGGCCAGGCGGGTGCGGCAGGGAAACAGGCGGACGCCCTGCTCCGCGTTGCCTGGCGGATAGGCGGGAAAGGCGCTGCCCAGGAGAATCCGTCGGGGCTCGGCGTCGACCGCGGGCGCATAGCCGCGCACACCGTCGCCGCGGGTCAGGATCAGCTTGGCGACGCCCTCGCCCAGCGCCGCACAGAAGGCCAGCAGCTCGTCGCGCAGCAAGCCCTGATCACAGGGGATGGCGAGGCGCGCGCAGCCGTCTGACAGGCGCGCCAAGTGGCGGGACAGCAGTCTGGGTCGACCGCTCTTGACGGCGATGGTCTCGAACAGACCGTCACCGTAGGCGAGTCCGCGGTCCCTGACGGACAGCGTCTGCACCGGGCGTCCGTCGACCCAGTCCAGCATCAGCCGTTGAACCGGCGGAACACCAGGGTGCCATTGGTGCCGCCGAAACCGAAGGAGTTGGACAGCGCCACGTCGATCTCGCGCTCCTTGGCCTGATGCGGCACGAAGTCGAGGTCGCAGCCTTCGTCCGGCTCGTCCAGATTGATGGTCGGCGGGGCGATGCGGTCGCGGATCGCCAGCACGCTGAAGATCGCCTCCACCGCACCGGCGGCGCCGAGCAGGTGACCAGTCATCGACTTGGTCGAGCTGACCGACAGACGGTAGGCGTGCTCGCCGAACACCGACTTGATCGCCGCCGCCTCGGCCAGATCGCCGGCCGGGGTGGAAGTACCGTGGGCATTGATGTAGTCCACCGCTTCCGGATTCAGGCCGGCATCGCGCAGGGCGTTCTTCATGCAGCGGGCAGCCCCGGCACCGTCTTCCGGCGGCAGGGTCATATGGTAGGCGTCGCCGCTCATGCCGAAGCCGATCAGCTCGGCATAGATGGTGGCGCCACGGGCCTTGGCGTGTTCCAGCTCCTCCAGAACCATGGCGCCGGCGCCGTCGGACAGCACGAAGCCGTCGCGGTCCTTGTCCCACGGCCGGCTGGCGGCCTGCGGGTCATCGTTGCGGGTGGACAGCGCGCGGGACGCGGCGAAGCCGCCGATGCCCAGGCCGCAGGCGGCCATCTCGGCGCCGCCGGCGATCATCACATCGGCCTCGCCGTAGGCGATGTTGCGCGCCGCCATGCCGATGCAGTGGGTGCTGGTGGTGCAGGCGGTGGTGATGGCGTAATTCGGCCCCTGCAGCCCCAGGTGGATCGACAGGAAGCCGGAAATCATGTTGATGATCGAGCCGGGCACGAAGAACGGCGAAATGCGCCGCGGGCCCTGCTCGAAGAGGGTCCGACAGGTATTCTCGATGTTGGTCAGGCCACCAATGCCCGAGCCCATCACCACGCCGATGCGCTCGCGGTTGGCGTCGCTGACTTCCAGGCCGGAATCGCGGACCGCCTGGAAGCTGGCGGCCAGGCCGTACTGGATGAACAGGTCGAGCTTGCGGGCTTCCTTGAGGGACAGGTAGGGCTCGACGTCGAATCCCTTGACCGAGCCGCCGAAGCGGGTGGAGTAAGCCGAAAGGTCGGTGTGCTCGATCAGCGCGATACCGCTGCGCCCCGCCAGAATACCCTGCCAAGTGCTCGGCACATCGGTACCCAACGGCGACACCATGCCCAGGCCGGTGACCACAACGCGTCTACGCGACACAGCAATCTCCTTCGTTCTGTCTCTACTGCTTTCGTTCTCTGGATCCCACCCCGACGCACTGCCCGGGGCCACCCCGCCCTGCCGCTGGCCGACCGGGTTCAAGCTCTTAAAGAAAAACCGCACGCCCGATGAAGGGCGTGCGGTTTTCTCCGATCAGGAAATCGACGATCAAATCTTACTGCGCATGGGCAGTGATGTAATCGATGGCTTCCTGAACGGTGGTGATCTTTTCAGCTTGCTCATCCGGGATTTCGGTCTCGAATTCTTCTTCGAGGGCCATCACCAGCTCCACGGTGTCAAGAGAATCGGCACCCAGGTCTTCGACGAAGGAAGCGCTGTTGGTCACTTCCTCTTCTTTTACGCCAAGCTGTTCAGCGACGATTTTCTTGACGCGTTCTTCGATGGTGCTCATACCTTGTTTTCACTCCTAATGAACAAATCCAGGCGGCTGGTTGGTGGGTAAGTGTATAGAAAGGGTTTTCCGCATTTCAAGCCAAAAACCCCGGGGCCTGCCCACCACTCCAACCATCTGTCTATAAATCGACCGTTGTCTTATAGCGGATTTTAGACAACACCTATGACTTATCGCCGAGTGTCGCGGTCACATCCGGCTTACATGTACATGCCGCCGTTCACCGGAATGGTCGCCCCGGTGATATAGGCAGCATCGTCGGAAGCCAGGAAACCGACCACCTTGGCAATTTCCTCCGCCTGGCCGAGGCGGCCCAGGGGAATCTGGGTGAGCAGTGCCTCGCGCTGAGCCTCGGGCAGCTCGCGGGTCATGTCGGTGTCGATGAAGCCCGGGGCTACCGTGTTGACGGTGATCGCCCGCGAACCGACCTCGCGCGCCAGGGCGCGGCTGAAGCCTTCCAGACCGGCCTTGGCGGCGGCGTAGTTGGTCTGCCCGGCGTTCCCCATGGCCCCGACCACCGAGCCGATATTGATGACGCGGCCCCAACGCGCCTTAGTCATGCCACGCAGCACCGCCTTGGTCAGGCGATAGAGGCTGTTCAGGTTGGTGTTGATGACGTCGAACCACTCGTCGTCCTTCATGCGCATCATCAGGTTGTCGCGGGTAATCCCGGCGTTGTTGACCAGGATCAGCGGCTGACCGAGGTGCTGCTGGATGTGCTCCAGGGTGGAGGCCACCGACTCGTCGTTGCCGACGTCCAGCACCAGGCCAGCGCCTTCGATGCCGGCCGCCTTGAGGGTCTCGGCGATGCGCTCGGCGCCGCTGGCGGTGGTGGCGGTGCCGATCACCACGGCGCCGCGACGGCCCAGCTCGAGGGCGATAGCTTGACCGATACCACGGCTCGCGCCGGTGACCAGCGCAACTTTACCTTGCAGGCTCATGCAGTTTCTCCTTGCTTCAGGCCAGAGCCGCGCGAGTCGCGGCGAAGGCATCCGGGGTGTCCAGGCCGTAGGTCTCGACGCCCTTCACACAACGCTTGTTGAGACCCGACAGCACCTTGCCCGGGCCGCATTCGACCAAGGCGGTGACGCCTTGTTCCGACAGGCGCACCACCGATTCCACCCAGCGCACCGGGCTGTACAGCTGAGCCAGCAGGTCGCGCTTGAGGGTTTCCAGGTCGCTGACGATAGCCGCGCTGACGTTCTGCACCAGAGGGATCTGCGGGGCCTGCCAGGTCACCGCGGCGACCGCCTCGGCGAAGCGCTCGGCGGCCGGGCGCATCAGTTCGCAGTGGGACGGCACGCTGACCGGCAGCGGCATGGCGCGCTTGGCACCCTTGGCCTTGCAGGCCTCGACGGCGCGAGCCACGGCGGACGCGGCACCGGCGATCACCACCTGGCCCGGGGCATTGAAGTTCACCGCACTGACCACTTCGCCCTGGGCGGCTTCTACACAGGCGGCGCGCACGTCATCATCCTCCAGGCCGAGGATCGCCGCCATGCCGCCCTGCCCTGCCGGCACGGCCTCCTGCATCAGTTGGCCACGACGCTCGACCAGCTTGACCGCGTCGGCGAAGCCCAGGCTCCCGGCAGCGACCAGCGCCGAGTACTCGCCCAGGCTGTGCCCGGCGACGAAGGCCGGCCGCGCGCCACCCTCAGCCTGCCAGAGGCGCCACAGGGCGATGGAGGCGGTAAGGATGGCCGGCTGGGTCTTGTCGGTCTGGTTGAGGCGCTCTTCCGGGCCCTCCTGGGTCAGTGCCCAGAGATCGTAGCCGAGGGCCTCGGAGGCCTCGGCGAAGGTGTCGCGAACCAGGGCGTGCCGAGCACCCTGCTCGGCGAGCATGCCGAGAGACTGCGAACCCTGGCCGGGGAAGACGAATGCGAAAGATGCAGACATTGCGGGAGTCCTTGAGGTCTGATCATCGGAGAACCGCACAGGGCCAGGCCCTGGCGACGAACTGGAAGTTGGATGACGAGCCATGGGGCGCGGTCACATCCGCGAAGCTAGCAGGTGCTACTCGCCGGGCATGCGGAGTCACTCTCTATAGCAGATGTTCGAGGCGGCCGTGCAGGCGCTGCGGCAGGTCCTCGCGCACTTCACGCAGGGCGTGACGAATGGCGCTCTGAAAACCCTCCGGCCCCGCCGAGCCGTGGCTCTTCACCACTATGCCCTGCAGGCCGAGAAAGCTGGCGCCGTTGTGCCGGGCCGGGGCCAGCTCGTTCTGCAGGCGACGCAACAGCGGCCGTGCCAGGGCGCCAACCAGTCGAGCCCCCAGGCTCTGCCGGAACAGCGTTTCGAGACGTTTGGAGACCAGGCTGGCCAGCCCCTCGCTGGACTTCAGCAGGATGTTGCCGACGAAACCATCGCACACCACCACGTCGGCCTCGCCGCGATACAGGCCATCGCCCTCGATGTAGCCGACGTAGTTCAGGCCCTGCGCCCGCTGGAGCAGGCTGGCGGCCAGCTTGACCTGCTGGTTGCCCTTGATGTCCTCGGTGCCGACGTTGAGCAGGGCCACCTTCGGCCGCTCGATGCCCAACGCCTCGGCGGCCACCGCCCCCATCACCGCGAACTGGTAGAGGTGCTCGGCGCTGCAGTCGACGTTCGCGCCCAGGTCGAGCAGGTGGCAGTGGCCGCGCTCGGTGGGCACCGCGGTGACCATCGCCGGGCGGTCGATACCAGGCAGGGTCTTCAGCACGTAGCGGGACAGAGCCATCAGCGCGCCGGTGTTGCCGGCACTGACGCAGGCGCGGGCCTGTCCGCTGCGTACCAGCTCCAGGGCACGACGCATGGAGGAGTCGGGCTTGCCGCGCAGGGCCTGGGCCGGACGTTCGTCCATGCCGATCACTTCGCCGGCGTGCTCAATGCGCAGACGCGACCTATCGACGCCAGGTTGACAGGCAAGGAATTCTTCAAGGAGTGGAGCCTGGCCGACGAGGACCAGTTGCAGGGAGGGAAGCTCGGCCAGCACGGACAGGCAGGCCGGAACAATGCAGTGGGGACCGTGGTCCCCACCCATTGCATCGATCGCGATGACCGAAGCGGACAAGGATTACTCGTCTGCGCCCTTGTCGATCACCTTGCGGCCACGGTACACGCCCTCGGGGGACACGTGGTGACGCAGGTGCACTTCACCGGTGGTCTTTTCAACGGACAGGGCGTTGGCGGTGAGAGCATCGTGGGAACGACGCATGTCACGGGCAGAGCGGGATTTTTTGTTCTGCTGAACAGCCATAATCAAAACTCCTAAACTTTTGGGTCACGCTTTAACTGTGCCAATACACTGAACGGGTTGGACCGCGTCACCTCGTCCTCGCTCGAGTCGGGCTCTTCGAGTCCCGCCGGCTGCTGGCAATCTTTCGGATCATGAGCTGGCACTATGGGCAAGGCGAGCAGCAACTCGTCCTCGACCAGCTCCAGCAGTTCCAGAGGGGCCTCGCCCAACTCCAGCACGTCATAGCCTTTCGGCAGCGACTGGGTATTCGCACCCTCCTTCACCACGGCGTAGTGACACTCGCTGTGGATCGGTAGCGCGACCAGTTCCAGACAACGCTGGCAAACCATCTTGACCTCGACGTCGAGCTCGCTGCGCATGACGACCAGATTGCGCTCGCCACGCTCGAAGACGAACTTCGCACGGACGGTGCCCTCTGTTTCGGCAAGCGGATCGCAAAAGCGTGTCAGCTCGTTCAGCGGTGTCTCGCAGTTCAGCGTGACATTCCGATCGGCCAGCTTGCGCGGATCGACGTGAGGTGGAATCGGCCCATTCAACATAGGCGCGGCATTCTAGGGAGATACCCTGCCCCTGTCAAAGGAAATTCCGGCTATCGGCGCCGTCCTCGACGTCGCTAGAATCGCGCCCTCTGCATTCGAGGATTCCCTGATGCCGCCACTGATTCTCGCCTCCGGCTCCCCCTACCGCCGCGAACTGCTCGCCCGCCTGCGCCTGCCCTTCACCTGCGCCGCACCGGAGATCGACGAAAGCCGCCACCCGGACGAGGATGCCGAGACTCTGGTGCGCCGCCTCGCCGAGGCCAAGGCCCGCGCCCTGGCTGAGCGCTATCCCGAGCACCTGATCATCGGCTCCGACCAGGTGGCGGTGAACGGCTCCGAGATACTCGGCAAGCCCCACGATCTGGAACGCGCCACTCGTCAGTTGCTCGCCGCCAGCGGCGCTAGCGTGCGCTTTCTCACCGGCCTGGCCCTGCTCAACAGCGCCACCGGCCACTGCCAGGTCGACTGCGTGCCCTTCACCGTGCACTTTCGCGAGCTGGACGAGGCGCGCATTCGCCGCTATCTGGAGGCCGAGCAGCCGTTCGACTGCGCCGGCAGCTTCAAGTGCGAGGGACTGGGCATCAGCCTGTTCCGCGCCACCGAGGGCCCGGACGCCACCAGCCTGATCGGCCTGCCACTGATCCGCCTGGTGGACATGCTACTGGCCGAGGGCGTGCAGATTCCCTGATCCATATAAATATAAAAAGAAGAAGCCGGCTTCGGGCCGGCTTCTCGCATGAGCAGGACTCAGTGCAGCGACGGCCCCTGCAGCCCCATCAGCAGCGACAGATGGGCGGCAACGCCGGCGCCCAGGCGCTTGGCGAAGCGATCGAAGGGCGACTCCTGAATGGTGAAGTCCACCAGGTCCTTGGCACCCACCACGTCGCGGGCCACCGAGCTGGCGCTGCCCAGACCGTCGATCAGCCCCAGCTCCAGCGCCTGCTCGCCGGACCACACCAGACCGGAGAACAGTTCCGGATGCTCGGCATCCTTGAGACGCTCGCCACGGCCCTTCTTGACGCTGTCGATGAACTGCCGGTGGGTGGTCTCCAGCACCTGCTGCCAGAAGCGGACTTCATCCTCCTTGGCCGGCTGGAAGGGATCGAGGAAGGCCTTGTGCTCGCCGGCGGTATAGACCCTGCGGTCCACACCGAGCTTCTCCATGGTGCCGACGAAACCGAAGCCCGCGGCGGTGACGCCGATGGAGCCGACCAGGCTGGCCTTGTCGGCATAGATGGCATCGGCGGCGCTGGCAATATAGTAAGCCCCGGAGGCGCCCAGGTCGGTGATCACCGCGTAGACCTTGATGTCCGGATGCTCACCGCGCAGCCGGCGGATCTCGTCATAGATGTAGCCGGACTGCACCGGACTACCGCCCGGACTGTTGATGCGCAGCACCACGCCCTTGGTTCTGGAATCCTCGAAGGCCCGGCGCAGGGCGGTGACCACGTTGTCGGCACTGGCCTGTTCCTTGTCGGCGATCATCCCGGTGATCTCGATCAGCGCGGTATGTGCATCACCGCTGCCGGCCGCCCCCTGGAAGCCGAAACGCGGCGAGAACACCGCCAAGGCCACGAACAGGTAGGCGAAGGTCAACAGCTTGAAGAAGATCCCCCAGCGCCGGGCCCGACGCTGCTCCTGCACGCTGGACAGCAGCACCTTCTCCAGCAGCCGCCAGCTCTTGGCCTCCTCATTGCCTTCCGTCGGGGCTTTCCATTCATCCGCCATACGCATTCATCTCCCGTAATGACCATTGCCTGCGCTGCCCCAACCAGGCACGCAGCTCGCCGAACGACTCGATCGCCAGGCACGGTTTCTCCTCGCGCAGCAATGCCAGCGGCTGCGCGCCGTAGCCCACCGCCACCGCGTCCATCCCGGCCCGGTGCGCCATGCGCAGATCGAAGACCGAATCACCCACCATCAGGGCCTCTTCCGGCACCACCCCGCAGTGCTCGAGGATCTCGTGGAGCATCCGCGGGTCCGGCTTGCTGGCCGTCTCGTCCGCGCAGCGGGTGACGTCGAAGTAATCCTGCCAGCCCTGCCCGGCCAGCACCGCATCCAGACCGCGCCGGGTCTTGCCGGTGGCCACCGCCAGACGGTAGCCCTCGGCGCGGAACGCCTCCAGCGACTCGGCGACCCCATCGAACAACCGCGACGGCCGGGCCTCGAAGGCCAGATAGTGTTCGCCATAGAGGCGGCGGACGCGCTCGATCAGCGCCAGGTCGTCCAGCTCCGGATACAGGGTGCGGATCGCCTCCGGCAGGCCCAGGCCGATGATCCCGCGGATCGCCGCATCGTCGCGGCACGGCAGGCCGCAGGCTTCAGCGGCCAGGCGCATGGAGTCGACGATACGCTGAATGGAGTCCACCAGCGTGCCGTCCCAGTCGAAGATCAGCAAGCGATAGTCACGCACCGAGACGCTCCAGGGTCTGCTCCCAGACCTGATCCACCGGAGCCTCGAGCTGCAGCTCGCTGCCATCCGGCATCGGCACCTTCAGGGCGTAGGCGTGCAGGAACAGGCGCTTGCCACCCAGCTCGCGGATCTCCCGAGTGAAGTCGTCGTCGCCGTACTTGGCGTCGCCGGCGATGGGGTGTCCGGCATGCTTGGCATGCACGCGGATCTGGTGAGTGCGCCCGGTGACCGGACTGGCCTCCACCAGGGTGGCGAACTCGCCGAAGCGACGCAGCACGCGGAACAGGGTCAGCGCCTCCTTGCCCTCAATGCTCACCTCCACCATACGCTCACCGGAGCGCAGGTTGTTCTTCTGCAGCGGCGCGGCCACCTTCTTCTTCGAGGTCGGCCAGTTGCCGCGCACCAGCGCCATGTAGCGCTTGTCCACCCCGCCGTCGCGGCGCAGCGCCTCGTGCAGGTGGCGCAGCATGCTGCGCTTCTTGGCCACCATCAACAGGCCCGAGGTGTCGCGGTCCAGACGATGGACCAGCTCCAGCTCCCTGACCTCCGGGCGCAGCTGGCGCAGCGCCTCGATCACCCCGAAGCTCAACCCGCTGCCACCGTGCACAGCGATGCCGGCCGGCTTGTTGAGGACGATCAGCGCCTTGTCCTCGTAGAGGATGGCGGCTTCCAGGCGCTCCAGCAGGCCCTGGGCCACCGGCGCCGGCTCGTCGCGCTCGGGCAGGCGCACCGGCGGCACGCGCACGATGTCGCCCGCCTGCAGCTTGTAGTCGGGCTTGACGCGCCCCTTGTTCACCCGCACCTCACCCTTGCGGAGGATGCGGTAGATCAGGGTCTTGGGCGCTCCCTTGAGGCGGGCGAGCAGGAAGTTGTCGATACGTTGGCCGGCGTATTCCGGAGCGACTTCGAGCAGTTGGACGCCAGAAGCCGAAGAGGCAGGTTCATTCATCCGCTCATCATAACAATTTTTTATCGAATTGAAGCACTTAATCGGAGCTGCTATAGTCGCCAACGCCGCCAAAAACGGCCCGGCTCCGGGATGATCGCCAAAACTGCCATCTCCGGGCCGTGAGCAACGACATTCAGGACGCAGAAGGCCGTCCGACGGGTCGTTCCGCGCACATCCTGCGAACGCCCCTGAAACAACGCCTTGAGTTATGACGCGCGGCCCTTCCAGGTGACGCGCTTATTGCCAACCCGCTGCGGATTCTGCGAGCGGCACCCGATTTTCAGCGATGCGTGTAGGGTGGAGATGCACAATCGTCGGCATGCGTAGCATTAGCTTTTCCCAAGACGCTCGACGCGTCCGCTGCCGGCGACTGATTCCTCCTCCTTGGTATTGAGTGCTTCTGTCAGCACAAGAACAGGAGACGTCCGTCGCGCCCCCGGCCCAGATGCCGGCGTCGCTTGACACAGGAACGACTGACAACCGTTCCTGACGCACACCTGGCACCGACCCTGAGAGTCGTGTGTGCCGTCCGCCGTTTCCGGCAGCCCGGAAACCAACGGTACTACATGAAAAGAATGCTAATTAACGCAACTCAGCCCGAAGAGTTGCGTGTCGCCCTGGTAGACGGCCAACGCCTCTACGACCTGGACATCGAGTCGGGCGCCCGCGAGCAGAAGAAGGCCAACATCTACAAAGGTCGCATCACCCGAGTCGAACCCAGCCTGGAAGCCGCCTTCGTCGACTTCGGCTCCGAACGTCACGGCTTCCTCCCCCTCAAGGAAATCTCCCGCGAATACTTCAAGAAGACCCCGGAAGGCGGTCGCGTCAACATCAAGGACGTGATCTCCGAAGGCCAGGAAGTCATCGTCCAGGTCGAGAAGGAAGAGCGCGGCAACAAGGGCGCGGCCCTGACCACCTTCATCAGCCTGGCCGGTCGCTACCTGGTACTGATGCCCAACAACCCGCGGGCCGGCGGCATCTCCCGGCGCATCGAGGGCGAGGAGCGCAACGAGCTGCGCGAGGCGCTGAACGGTCTGGAAGTCCCGCCGGACATGGGCCTGATCGTGCGTACCGCCGGTCTCGGCCGCTCCAGCGAGGAGATGCAGTGGGACCTGGACTACCTGCTGCAGCTGTGGAACGCCATCAAGGAAGCCTCCACCAGCCGCCCTGCCCCCTTCCTGATCTACCAGGAATCCAACGTCATCATCCGCGCCATCCGCGACTACCTGCGCCAGGACATCGGCGAGGTGCTGATCGACAGCGTCGAGGCCCAGCAGGAGGCCCTGACCTTCATCCAGCAGGTGATGCCGCAGTACGCCAGCAAGATCAAGCTGTACGAGGACAGCGTCCCGCTGTTCAACCGCTTCCAGATCGAAAGCCAGATCGAGACCGCCTTCCAACGCGAAGTGAAGCTGCCCTCCGGCGGCTCCATCGTCATCGACCCCACCGAGGCGCTGGTCTCCATCGACATCAACTCGGCGCGCGCCACCAAGGGCGCCGACATCGAGGAAACCGCCCTGCAGACCAACCTGGAAGCGGCCGAGGAAATCGCCCGCCAGCTGCGTCTGCGTGACATCGGCGGGCTGATCGTCATCGACTTCATCGACATGACACCGGCGAAGAACCAGCGTGCCGTGGAAGAGCGCATGCGCGAATGCCTGGAGGCCGACCGCGCCCGCGTGCAGATCGGCCGCATCTCGCGCTTCGGCCTGCTGGAGATGTCCCGCCAGCGCCTACGTCCGTCCCTCGGCGAGACCAGCGGCATCGTCTGCCCGCGCTGCAACGGCCAGGGCATCATCCGCGACGTCGAATCCCTGTCCCTGGCGATCCTGCGCCTGATCGAGGAGGAGGCGCTGAAGGAGCGCACCGCCGAAGTACGCGCCAAGGTACCGATCCCGGTGGCCGCCTTCCTGCTCAACGAGAAGCGCAACGCCATCACCAAGATCGAGCTGCGCACCCGTGCACGCATCGTCATCCTGCCCAGCGACCACCTGGAGACCCCGCACTTCGAGGTCCAGCGCCTGCGCGACGACAGCCCGGAAGTGCTCAGCGGTCAGTCCAGCTACGAGATGGCCGGCTCGGAGGTCGAGGAAGAGCAGCCGGTCAGCGCTACCCGTACCCTGGTGCGCCAGGAGGCCGCGATCAAGGCCGCCCCGCCGCGTCCGGCCGCCCCGGTGCAGGTGGTCGAGGAAGCCCCCGCCGCCGCTCCCGCGCCGCAGCCCAGCCTGTTCAAGGGGCTGGTGAAATCGCTGGTCAGCCTGTTCGCCTCCAAGGAAGAGGAAAAGCCCGCCGTGGCCGAGAAGAAGGCTGCCGGCGAGCGTCAGCCGCGTAACGAGGAGCGCCGCAGCGGCCGTCAGCAGAACCGCAATCGCGATCGTGACCGCGGTGGCCGTCGCGACGAGGAGCGCAAGCCCCGCGAGGAGCGCCAGGCCCGCGACGAGCAGCAGCCCCGCGAGGAAGGCCGCCGCGAGCGTCCGGCCCGCGAGGAACGCAAGCCCCGCGAGGACAACCGCCGCGAGCGCCAGGCCCGCGAAGAGCGCGTGCGCGAACTGCGCGAGCCGCTGGATGCCCCGGCCGCCGGCGAGGAACGTGCCGAGCGCAAGCCGCGCGAGGAACGCCAGCCCCGTCCGCCGCGTGAGGAGCGCCAGGCCCGCGCCGTTTCCGAACAGGCCGCCAGCGAGGCTGAAGCCCTGCCCAACGAGGAGTTGCTGAACGAGGACGAGCAGCAGGAAGCCGGCGAGAACGAACGTCCGCGCCGCCGCTCCCGCGGCCAGCGCCGCCGCAGCAACCGCCGCGAGCGCCAGCGTGATGCCGAAGGCAACCTGATCGAAGCCGCCGAGGAAGGTAGCGACGGCGCCATCGCCGCAGCCGCCGCCGTGGCCGCCAGTGCCGTGGTCGCCGCGACTGCCGAAGCGGCCGAAACTGAAAGCGCCGAGGAAACCGCCGTGGTCGCCCAGCCGGTCGCCGAGGCCCCGGCCGAAGTTCCGGCCGCTGCCGAGGAAAGCACCTCGAGCGCCGAGACCGCCCCGGCTCCGGTCGAGAACGAAGCGCCGGCCCAGGAAGTTCCGTCTGCTGCCGAATCCGCCGCCCCGGCTCCGCAGGTCGCCGAGGAGAGCGCGCCTGCCGTCGAAGCTACCCAGTCGCCCGCCGAACCGGCCCCGGCCGTCCAGGCCGAACCCGCTCCGGTCCAGCCGGCGCCTGTGTTCACCGGCCGCGCGCCGAACGACCCACGTGAAGTGCGTCGCCGTCAGCGCGAGGAGGCCGAACGCCGGCAGCGTGAGGAGGCCGAGCGGCTGGCCCGCGAACAGGCTCAGGCGGAAGCCGAGGCCGCTGCGAGCGAAGCCCCGGCCCAAGCCGAAGCGGCTGAACAGCCGGTGAGCGCCAGCGAGCCGACCCCGGCCACCGCGGAAAGCCCCGAAACGGCGTCGCAGGCCGAACAGCCGGTCGCGCAGGAAGCTCCGACCGCCGAAGCCGAACCGGCCGCCGAACCTGCCGTCCAGGCTGAGGAAACCAAGGCGGAAGATCAGGCTGAAAAACCGGCCGATCCGGACGCCAAGCCGCTCGCCTGAGTTTCAGGCAGCCACGAAAAAGGGATGCGTAAGCATCCCTTTTTCATTTCTGGCGGATTCGCTCGGAGCAACAGTTCGACGAGCCGGGCCGCAGAGCGCGGGATTTAGAGCACGTTGGGCTCGATCTCCAGCTCCACGCCGAAGCGCGCCGCGACGTCGACCTGGATGCGCCGCGCCAGATCCAGCAACTGCCGACCGCTGGCCTTGCCGTAGTTGACCAGCACCAGGGCCTGCAGGCGGTGCACCCCAGCGTCGCCATCGCGGAAACCCTTCCACCCGGCGCGCTCGATCAGCCAGCCGGCAGCCAGCTTTACCTGGCCATCGGGTTGCGGATAGGCGACCAGATCGGCGTGTTGCTGACGCAGCCGAGCAGCCCTCTCGGCGGAGACCACAGGGTTCTTGAAGAAGCTGCCGGCATTGCCCAACTGCGCCGGGTCGGGGAGCTTCTCGCTGCGGATCGCGCAGATCGCCCGGCTGACGTCCTTGGGCGTCGGTCGCTCGATGCCCTGCTCGGCCAGGCGCTGACACACCGGACCGTAATCCAGGTGCAGGGTGGGTCTGCGCGACAGGGCGAAACGCACGCGGAGGATCAGCCAGCGCCCCGGCTGCTGCTTGAACAGGCTGTCACGGTAGGCGAAGCGGCATTCCTCCAGAACGAAATCGCGCAGCTCGCCGCTCTGCCGGTCCAGGGCGGTGAGTCCGGCGAACACGTCCTTGAGCTCCACTCCGTAAGCGCCGATGTTCTGCATGGGCGCAGCGCCCACGGTACCGGGGATCAGGCTGAGGTTCTCCAGCCCGCCCAGACCCTGCTCCAGGGTCCAGAGCACGAAGGGATGCCAGGGCTCGCCGGCCTCGGCCTCAACCAGCACCCGCTCGCCGTCGTCGGCGAGGATACGCAGACCGCGGCTGGCCATGCGCAGCACCAAGGCGTCCTGGTCGCCGGTAAGGAGCAGGTTGCTGCCGCCGCCGATCACCAACAGGGACAGGCCGTGCGCCCGGGCATGGGCGAGGGCCTCGCGGACCTCGTCATCGTCATGGGCCTCGGCGAACGCGCGGGCCTGCACCTCGACGCCGAAGCTGTTGTAGGGCTTGAGGGAAACGTGCTGGCGGATCGACAGGCTCATAGTCGTTGCCGGACCTCGTCGAGCAGCGCATCGCTGGCCTGCTCGATCAGGTCGAGGACCGCCTCGAAGCCGCCGGGGCCGCCGTAATAGGGATCAGGCACCTCGTCACCCACCCGGTAGCGGCGCAGGAACAGGTCCAGCTCGGCGCGCCCGCCATCATGCAGGGCGCGCAGGCGGGCCAGGTTATCGTGATCCATGGCGAGGATCAGGTCGAAGCGCTGGAAATCCTCGACCGCCACCTGACGGGCGCGCAGCCCAGAGAGGTCATAGCCACGTCGGGCGGCGGCCTGCTGGGCACGCCGGTCCGGTGCCTTGCCGACGTGCCAGTCTCCGGTGCCGGCGGATTCCACCAACACCCGCTCAGCCAATCCCGCCTGCTGCAGCTTGTGACGGAACACGCCCTCGGCGGTGGGCGAACGGCAGATGTTGCCCAGACAGACGAACAGGATCTTCATCAGGCCCCCAGCAAGCGGCGCACGCGCTCCAGGTCTTCCGCGGTGTCCACCCCGGTGGGCGGTGCCTCCAGGGCATCGGCGACGTGGATGCGCACCCCGTGCCAGAGCGCGCGCAGCTGTTCCAGGCTCTCGCAGCTCTCCAGCCAACACGCCCCCCAGGCGACGAAGTCGTGAAGGAACTGCGCACGGTAGGCGTAGATACCGATGTGCCGGCGGTAGGGAATGCCGGCCGGCAGCTGGTCGCGGCTGGCGGCGAAGGCGTCGCGCGCCCAGGGCAGCGGAGCGCGGCTGAAGGTCAGGGCCAGGCCGTTCCGGTCGGTGACCACCTTGACCACATTGGGATTGAACAGCGCAGCCACCTCCTCGATGGGCTCGGCCAGGGTGGCGATCCCCGCTTCTGGATGGGTCGCCAGGTTGGCCGCCACCTGGTCGATGATCGCCGGCGGAATCAGCGGTTCGTCGCCCTGCACGTTGACCACGATGGCATCGCCGGGGAGCTCCAGCCGGCTGGCCACCTCGGCCAGGCGGTCGGTGCCCGAGTTGTGGTCCTCGCGGGTCAGCAGCACCTCGGCGCCGAAGGCCTGGCAGGCCTCGACGATGCGCGCGTCGTCGGTGGCGATCACCACGCGCTCGGCGCGGCTCTTGCGGGCCTGCTCCCAGACGTGGCGGACCATCGGCTTGCCGGCGATGTCCTGCAACGGCTTGCCGGGCAGGCGGGTGGAGGCGTAGCGGGCGGGAATGACGACAGTGAACGCCTGGCTCATTTCTCCAGTCGCTCTTCTGCGGTCAGGGTGCGGGCCTCGCTTTCCAGCATCACCGGGATGCCGTCGCGGATGGGAAAGGCCAGGCCGGCGGCCTTGCTGATCAGTTCGGTCTTGTCCTCGCTGAGCTTGAGCGGGCCCTTGGTGATCGGGCAGGCAAGGATATCAAGCAGTTTCGGATCCATCGGAACATCCTTTGAGGTCGGAACGCCCGGGCAGCAGGCGGGCCAGTTGCGCATCGAGCCAGGCGACGAAGGCCGGCGAGGGAACGGCGTCGACCGCCAGATACCACCAGTCCGGCGCTGCGAAGGCCCGGCACTTGACGGCATCCTTCTCGGTCATCAGCAGCGGCAGCTCGGGGCTGAACGCCAGCTGTCCCGCACTGTACCGCGCATGGTCGGGGAAGGCGTGCGTCACTGGTCGCCAGTTTAGCGCTTCGAGCGTGGCGAAGAAACGCTGGGGGTTGCCGATGCCGGCCACGGCATGGACTGCCTGGCCGGGAGGAAAATGGTCGAGACCGGCTCGCTGACCGCTGGCCAGGTTGACCAGCATCGAAGGCTGCAGGCGGAAGGCGAAGCCCTCCACGCGGTCCGCGTCGGCGCCGTTGAACAGCATGGCGTCGACGCTGTCCAGGCGCTCCAGCGGCTCGCGCAGCGGCCCGGCCGGCAGGCAGCGGCGGTTGCCCAGGCCACGCGCGGCGTCCACCAGCACCAGCTCCAGGTCGCGTGCCAGGCGGTAGTGCTGCAGGCCGTCGTCGCAGAGGATAAGGTCCAACGGCTCGGCCTCCAGCAGCGCGCGCACCGCGCGGGCACGGTCCGGATCGATCATCAGCGGCACGCCGCTGCGCTCGACGATCAGCAGCGGCTCGTCGCCGGCCAGCGCGGCGTCCTGCCCGGCCTCGACCCGCCAGGGCAGCCGCGGCGGCCGGGCGCCATAGCCACGGCTGACCACCCCGACCCTGAGGCCGCGACGCCGGCAGTGCTCGACCAGCCAGAGGATCAGCGGGGTCTTGCCGGTGCCGCCGACGGTGATGTTGCCGACCACCAGCACCGGCACCGGAGCGCGGTAGATGTCGCCCTCGCCCGCCAGGAAGCGCCGCCGCCGGCGCTGCACCACGCCGCGGTACAGCCATTCCAGGGGGCGCAGCAGGTGCAGTACCGGATGCCCGGCATACCAGGCTGCCAGCAGGCGATCGGCGAAGGCCATCAGGGGGTCGCCTGGGGCTCGACGGTGGTGATGCGCAGCTGGCTGAAGCCGAGCTTGCCGGCCGCGTCCATGGCAGTGACCACCGCCTGGTGGGTGGCCTTGCCGTCGGCGCTGATGGTCAGCGGCAGGCTGCTGTCGCCCTGCGACTCTTTCTGCAGCGCGGCCATCAGGGTGGCCAGGTCGCTCTTGGCCAGCGGCTGGCCGTTCAGCGCATAGCTGCCGTCGGCGCTGATCGCCACCTCCAGCTGGCGCTGGTCGGTGGCCTCCGGCGGGGTGCCGCTGACCGCCTCTGGCAGTTCCACCTTCATCTGCGCCGGACGGATGAAGGTGGTGGTGACCACGAAGAACAGCAGCAGCACGAAGATCACGTCGATCATCGAGGTCAGGTTGAGAAAGACCTCCTCCCGGGCGACATTGCCCGCGCGGCGACGGAATTTCACGCTTTGCTCACCTCGGCGAAGTCCACTTCACGATCGCCCTGCAGCACTTCCACCAGCTTGATGGCTTCCTGCTCCATGGCGATCACCAACTCGTCGACGCGGCGCACGAAGAATCGGTGGAAGAACACCGCCGGAATCGCCACCACCAGACCGGCGGCGGTGGTGATCAGCGCCTTGCCGATGCCGCTGGCGAGCACCGCGGGGTTGGCCATGCCGCCTTCCATGAAGCCACTGAAGATCTCGATCATGCCGAGGATGGTGCCGAGTAGGCCGAGCAGCGGCGCCACCGCGGCGATGGTGCCGAGAGCGCTCAGGTAGCGCTCCAGCTCATGGATGACCCGGCTGGCGGACTCCTCGATGCACTCCTTCATCACCTCGCGGCCATGCTTGGAGTTGGCCAGACCGGCGGCCAGCACCTCGCCGAGCGGCGAGGAGGCGCGGATTTCCTTGAGCTTCTGGGCGTTGAGCTTCTTGTCCTTGACCAAGCGCCAGACCTGGCCGAGCAGGTGCGGGGGTGATACCCGGCTGATCCGCAGGGTCCAGAGGCGTTCGACGATGATCCCCATGGCGGCGATGGAGCAGAGGATGATCGGCAGCATCAGCCAGCCGCCGGCTTTGATCAGTTCCCACACGACGTTGTTTCCCCTCGGAAAAATGGCGCCACTCTAGCATAGGGAGCGGGGCGCGCCGACCGCCGCCGTTCTCATTTTTCCCGCCAGAAGCGCGGCTGGTCGCGCAGCGCTTCGATGGTCGAGTGCTGGCCCAGGCGGATGCGCAAGGCACCGCGCTCGGCGGTGTCCGCCACCTCGCTGCCGAGCGCCCGGTAGCGGGCCAGCACCAGCGGATGGGGATGGCCGAAGGCATTGTGCACGCCGCGGGAGATCAGCACCGTGTGCGGTCGCACCGCCTTGAGGAAGGCCATGGACGAGGAGCTGCGGCTGCCGTGATGTGGCGCCAGCAGCCAGTCGGCGCGCAGGTCGCGGCCAGCCGCACGCAGCGCCCGCTCGGCCCGGGCATCGATATCGCCGGTGAGCAGCAGGCGCTCGCCGCCGGCCTCGACCCGCAGCACGCAGCTGGCGGCATTGCCCGCGGTCGCCTCCGGCCAGCGCCAGGTGGTGAAGCGCACGCCGTCCCACCGCCAGTCGGCGCCGTCGACGCAGGGCTCGGCCGCCAGCTCCTCGGTCAGCGCCTCGTGCTCGCCGCTGACCACCCGCGTCACCGGCAGGGCCCGGTGCACAGCCACAGCGCCGCCGGCGTGATCCGTATCGGCATGGCTGAGCAGCAACAGATCCAGCCGCCCTACCCCCATCCCGCGCAGCGCGGGGACCACCACCCGCTCGCCGAGGTCGAACTCGCCGAAGCGCGGCCCAGCGTCGTAGAGCAGCGCGTGCTCGCGGGTACGCACCAGCACGGAAAGCCCTTGCCCCACGTCCAGCACCCAGACCTCGGCCTGTCCCGGCGCCGGACGCGGCACCGGCGGCGCCAGCATGGGCACCAGCAGGGCCAGGCCGAGCAGGCGCGGCGGCACGCCAGGCGGCAGCAGGACTAGAAAGGCGCCGAGGGCACCCAGGGCCCAGGCCCACCCGGGCAGCGTCGGAGCCGTCCAGGCCGGCAGCCAGGCGGCAATGCCGGCGAGGAGGCGGAACAGCAGCTCCAGAAGACCGCCGGCCAGCCACAGCAGTCCCGCGCCGACGCCGGGCAACGGCAGCAGGCAGGTGCCGAGCAGGGCCAGAGGCACCACCAGGAAGCTCACCCAGGGCACCGCGATCAGGTTGGCTAGCGGCCCGCTCAGGCTGACCGGCAGGCCCAGGGCCAGGAGCACCGGGAGCAGACCGACGGCCATGGTCCACTGCGCCCGCCCCCAGCTGCGCCAGGGGCTCCAGGCGCCGAGCCGGCCGGCGAACACCAGCGCGAGCACCGCCACGGCGGCGAAGGACAGCCAGAAGCCGGCCTGCAGGCTGGCCAGCGGCTCCACCAGCAGCACGGCATCCAGGGCCAGCAGCCAGGGCAGCCAGACGCCGAGATGGCGGAAGCGCAGCCGCCACAGCAAAACCAGGCCGACCATCACGCAAGCGCGGCGCACCGGCACCTCGAAGCCGGCCAGCAGCCCGTAGCCGAGCGCCGCGGCGAAGGCCAGCGCGCAGGCCCAGGTCAGCCAGGGGCGGCCCGACGGCCAGCAGCCCAGGCGGGCCAGGCCGGCGATCAGGCCGTAGATCAGCGCAGCGACCAGCGCCACGTGCTGGCCGGAGATCACCATCAGGTGCACGGTACCGGTGTCCTGCAGCAGCCGCCAGTCATCGGTCGACAAGCCCGAGTCGTCACCCAGCACCAACGCGGCCAGACCGCCCGCGCGGCCGAAGGCGTCCACCGCCAACAGGCGCAAACGCAGGGCATCCCGCCAGGCCGCCGGGCCCCGGGCCTCGGCGAGCCGTTCGCCCTGCTTCACCGTGCCGGTGGCGCCGATGCGCTGGGCCAGCAGCCAGGCCTCGTAGTCGAAGGCCTGCGGGTTGACCAGGCCGCGACCGCGCTTGAGCTTGACCGCCAGACGCCAGCGCTCGCCGGCCTTGACCTGTGGGCCGCCGTACCAGGCCAGGCGCAGCCGTCGGGGCAATTCGGCACGCCGCGAGCGGGGCTCCTCCAGCTGGAAGCGCACCACCCCGTCGCGCTGCTCCGGCAGGCCGCTCACCCGCCCTTCCAGCCACAGGGTACGGCCGTCCAGCGCGGCAGGCAGGCGCTCGGCCAGCGCCCAGTGCGCCGAGATGCAGGCCCAGGTCAGGCCGAACAGGAAGAAGGCCAGCGGGTAGCTGCGATAGGGCAAGAGCATCAGCCCGAGCACCGTGAACAGCCCGAGCAGCCAGCCCGGCGGCAGCTCGGGCAAAAAGCGCAGGGCGAGCAGCCCCGCGGCGAGCGCGATCATCCCTGTGCGCATGGGAACTCCGAACAAGCATCCGTGCCGGTCAGGTCGATGAGCCGGAACCGTCGGGAAACGGCCGGCAGGCCCCGGGAGACGGCCGCTTATTTGTTGTCACAAAATGCCGCTGGGTCTTCCGAAGCCAACGGGCATAATAGCCCGGTTTCATGTTCAGCCCGAGAACCCCGCATGCCCCGCCGCCTGTTCAAGCGCTACATGCCCGACCCGCAGAGCATTCGCGAACACCGGTCGCTGCGCTTTCTCGGCACCCTGCTCCACGACCCCAACCTCTGGCACCTCAACCGCCACTCGGTGTCCCGGGCCATGGCCATGGGGCTGTTCGCCGCCTTCGTGCCCCTCCCCATGCAGATGCTAATAGCCGCCAGCCTGGCGGTACTGGTGCGCGGCAACCTGCCGATCGCCGTGGGCCTGGTCTGGCTGACCAATCCGATCACCATGCCGCCGGTGTTCTACTGCACCTACAAGCTGGGCACCTGGATCCTCCAGACGCCCGCAGGCCAGGTCGCCGAACAGGTCTGGCCGAAGGTCAGCGGCTTCCTCGACGAACCCTCGTGGGATCTGCTGCAGCTGATGTGGAAGCCGATCCTCGAACCCTTCCTGGTCGGCTCCCTGATCTGCGGGGTGGTCGCCGGCCTGCTCGGCTACCTGCTGACCCTGCTCTACTGGCGCTGGTGGGTGCAGCGCAACTGGGCCAGGCGTCGCAACGGCCGCCGGCCACGCAGCGGCTGACTCAGGCCAGCCCGGCCAGGCCCAGCCAGCGGCTCCAGAAGTGCTCGGCGACCCGCTGCAGGGCGGAGACCTTCTCCGGCAGGGCTTCGAGCATCTGCTCCACGCCCTGCTGGCTCGGCTGGCTGGCATCCAGCAGGTGCGACCAGCCTTCCAGCCAGGCACGCAGCAGGGACTCGGTGATTTCCGGATGGCCCTGCAGAGCCAGCACCCGCTCGCCCCAGGCGAACGCCTGGTTGCGGCACCAGGCGCTGGACAGCAGGTGCCGGGCGCCCTCCGGCAAGTCAAAGGTATCGCTATGCCACTGGTAGATGACCAGTTCCTCGGGCAGTCCGGCGACCCAAGGATCGTCGGCCGCCTGCGGCAGGCGCCGCAGCGGCTGCCAGCCGACCTCGGTATAGGGCATGCGCTGCACCCGAGCCCCCAGTGCCCTGGCGATCAGCTGGCCGCCCAGGCAGTGGCCGATCAGCGGGATGTCGCGGCGGATGAAGTGACGCAGGGCCGCCACCTCGGTGCTCAGCCAAGGCAGCGGGTCGTTGACGCTCATCGGCCCGCCCATCACCGCCACCGCCCTGGGGCGGTCGAGGTCGTAGCCGTCCAGCTCGCCCAGGTCGGCGCGCAGCACCCGGAAGTCCAGGCGCCGCGCCGTCAGGAAATCGCTCAGATGGCCGGGGGGACAGTAGTCGACGTGCGTCAGGATCAGGATGTCGGACATGTCGGGAATTCCTCCGGGGCACAGTCTGACGCAAACCGTGCCCGCGGCGCGAGGGCCCGCGACTCAGGTTCGTCGCTCGTAGGCTTCCTGGGTCACGCCCCAGCCATCCAGCACCCCGCCCAGGGGTGCGACCAGGGTCTCCAGACTCTGCGCGAAGTCGCCGATGTCCTCTCTGGTGGCGTACATCACCTTGCTCACCGCCAGCTGCCAGGCGCCATTCTCGTCGGCACTGACCTGGGTGTTCAGAGACTCGCCCTGGGGCAGTCGGCGGGCCGCCAGTCGCGCCCGCTCCTCGTCGGGAAAGATGGCGTAGAACTCGATGGGATGGAACCGGGTGAAATCGAAGCCACCCTCTTTCATGCGGCGCAGCACTTTACTGCTGGCGTCATCGTGGAAGGCAGTGCTCATGACAAACCTCCTCTCAAGCGACGGCTGATGGGTACCGCATTTCGCTGGGTGCGACCGGTCTGGCGACCGGCACGGCGACACTGGAGGGACGTGCCGCGATCAAGCAAGCGTCGGGCCCGGCAGCACTGGACCCGTGCGGGGTGGCCGCCAGGCTCACGGCCGGCCAGAGCCCTGCCTTGCAGCTTAGCGCCCGGCGCCAGGATCTGCCGGCGGCCGAGGCTGCGGACGGACGGGCGGCCACGGAAACATCGCCGCTCCGAAGGACGGTCGGCGGAACGGCGCGGGAGCAGGAGCTCTCAGCCCTCCCGGCTCAGCCAGCCCATCACCGCTCGGTTCAGCCAGCTCGGCGACAGCTGCCCGGTCCAGTACATCAGCCTGAAGCTCCAGCTGATCGGCCGGTGCACCCGGGCGTGCCGAGCCTGCTGCCAGACCGCCTCGGCGATATGCTCGGCCTCCAGCCGCACGCCCAGGCGCCGCAGGGTCGGCGGCACGAAGCGCTGACTGTCGACCATAGGGGTGCGCACGAAGGGCGGCATCAGGTCGCCGACGTGGATGCCGTGGCGGCGCCATTCCAGCTCCAGTGCCTCGGTCAGCCCGCGCACGGCGAACTTGGAGGCCGAGTAGCTGACCATGTGCGGCGTGCCATAGAGCCCGGATGCCGACCCCATGTTGATCACCTGGGCGCCCGAGGCCGCCTTGAGGTACGGGAAGGCCGCGTAGGTGACCTGCAACAAGCCGCGCAGGTTGATGTCGAGGATGCGCACGTGCTCGTCCAGGTCGATGCTCTCGAAGTGCCCGAAGCGCAGCCCCCCGGCGCAGTTGAACAGCAGGCGCAGGCGACCGTCGTGGCGGCCGCAGAAGTCCGCCAGGGCCTGGCGCACGGCCGCTGCATCGGTGACGTCCACCACTGCGTGCCAGGCGCCGCCCAGCTCGTCGGACAGGGCGAGCAGCGCCTCCCGGTTGACGTCCAGCAGGCCGACCGCCCAGCCGCGCGCATGGAACAGCCGGGCGGTGGCCGCGCCGATCCCCGAGGCGGCGCCGGTAATCAGAATGTTAGGCATCCGTACTTCTCCTCAGCTGATCGATGAAGGCGGCGACGCGCGCCAGAGCCAGGTCGGCGCTGCGCAGCAGGCCGGCATGGGCCTGAAACACGTGCCAGAGCCCCGGATAACGCTCCAGGGTCACCGCCACGCCGGCGGCGCGGGCCCGTTCGGCCAGGCGCAGGCTGTCGTCGCGCAACACCTCGTCCTCGCCGACCTGGATGAGCAGGGGCGGCAGCCCGGCCAGCTCGCCATACAGCGGCGACAGGCCGGGGTCGCGGCGGTCCATTCCTGGCGGACAGAACAGCCCCACGGCCTGTTCCAGCCAGGCCGGGTGCAGCAGCGGATCGCCGCCCGGCGGCTGGTGCAGGTGCGCGCCGCTGGCGTCGGTCCAGGGTGACAGGCATACCAGCCCGGCCGGAACCGGCAGGCCCTCCCGGATCAGGCGCTGGGCGGTGACTAGGGTCAGGTTGCCGCCGGCCGAGTCGCCGCCGATGAAAATCCGCTCCGGTCGATGGCCCTGCCGCAGTAGCTCCCGGTAGGCGGCCAGGGCATCCTCGCATGCGGCTGGATAGGGATGCTCGGGGGCCAGCCGGTAGTCCAGGGCGCATACCACCAGACGCGCGCGCCGGGCCAGATGGGCGCAGATCGCCCGGTGGGTGGCCGGCGCGCCGATCAGGTAGGCGCCGCCGTGCAGGTAGAGCAGCACGCCCTCCTCCGCCTGGTCCGGGTGATGCCATTCGCAGGGCCGCCCGCCCAGCTCGCCGGCGCTGCGCCGTACCCCGCCGGGAGTCAGGGTCGCCGCGGTGAGCAGGCGCAGTACCAGGCGCTGCCCGGCGATCGGCATGGGCGGCCGCACCAGGCCGCGGAACAGCAGGCGCAGGGCGCCGCGCAGCAGGGCACGGAGCAGCGGCTGCCCAGGTGCCGGGGCGGTGAATTCAGCGCACGCATTCATAGTCGGCAAGCTCAGGCTGGCGGGTCAGCTGGCGATAGGCGATGGTGAAGCCGGGCCAGTTATTGGTGTTCTTGCCATCGGCGGTCTTGTACCAGCTGGTGCAGCCCTGCTCCCAGACGGTGTGGCGGATGCGCTGCTGCAGACGCTGGTTGAAGCGCTGCTGCACCTCGGGCTTCACGTCCAGGTAGCGCAGGCCCCGCTCCTCCAGCGCGCGCAGGCAGCCGAGCACATAGCTGAACTGGCTCTCCAGCATGTAGAGGATGGAGTTGTGGCCGAGGTTGGTGTTCGGCCCGTAGAGCACGAACAGGTTGGGGAAGCCGCTGACGCTGGTCCCCAGGTAGGCCTCGGCGCCCTCCCGCCATACCTGGTTCAGCTCCCGGCCGTGGCGACCGATGATGCGCATCGGCGCGAGGAAGTCGGTGGCGGCGAAGCCGGTGCCGTAGATGATCGCATCCACCTCGCGCTCGCGACCGTCACCAGCGATCAGCCCGGTCTCAGTCACTTCACGGATCCCCTCGGTGACCACCTCGACGTTGTCCCGGGCCAGCGCCGGGTAGTAGTCGTTGGCCATGAGGATGCGCTTGCAGCCCATCGGGTAGTCGGGGATCAGCTTGCGGCGCAGCTGCGGGTCGGCGATGCCGCGGCGCAGGTTGGCGTAAAAGCTCATGCGGAACAGCTGCATCAGCGGCGGAAATACGCTGAAGGCCAGCACCCGCGACTCGTGCTGCACGTACTTGAGCAGCCGGTCGAGCTTCTGCAGCAGCGGGAAGCGCCGCATCAGGGCGATCTCCCAACTGCGGTAGGCGCGGTCCGGCTTGCGAATCACGTAGGCCGCCGAGCGCTGGAACAGGTGCAGCCTGGCTACCTTGGGGGCGATCTGCGGGACGAACTGGATGGCGCTGGCGCCGGTGCCGATCACCGCCACGCGCTTGCCGGAGAGGTCGTAGGCATGGTTCCAGCGTGCCGAATGGAATACCTCGCCACGGAAGCGCTCGATCCCCGGCAGCTGCGGGTACAGCGGGCGGTTGAGCTGGCCGCAGGCGCTCACCAAGACGCGGGCCAGGAAGGTCTCACCGCCGGTGCTGGTCACCTGCCAGAGGGCCCGGGCCTCGTCGAACTCGGCACCGGACACCTCGACGCCGAAGCGGATGCGCGGGCGCAGGCCATGGTCGTCGGCCAGCTGGCGCTGGTAGGCGAAGATCTCCTCCTGGGGCGCGAACTTGCGCGACCAGTCGAGCTTGGGGGCGAAGGAAAAGGAATACAGGTGGGAGGGCACGTCGCAGGCCGCACCCGGGTAGCAGTTGTCGCGCCAGGTGCCGCCGACCTCGTCGGCCTTCTCCAGGATCAGGAAGTCCTCGATGCCGGCCTGGCGCAGCCGGATGGCCAGGCCCAGCCCGCCAAAGCCGGCACCGATGATCAGTACCCGCACGGGCGATGGGGAATTGTTATGCATTGTTGTCTCCCAGGTTCTCTGCGCCTCGAAATCACGCCTGAGGCCCTTGCGATGCTAGGGGTTGCCCGGGATCTTGTTTATGGCATAGTCGGCCAAAAATTGTGAGTTTCGGACAAGCATGTCTCGCCCCCGCCGCAGTGCCATCAGCGTGCAGCTACTCACCCAGTTCGGCCGCGACCACGGCCTGAGCATCGACGCCTGCCTGGCCGGCACCGGCCTGGACTGGCGCCTGCTCGCCGACCCCGGCGCGGAGATCGACGCCGAGCAGGAGCTGCAGTTGCTGCGCAACCTGGCCCGCCAGCTGGGCCACCGGCCGGGCCTGGGCCTGCTGGCCGGACGGCGCTACCAGCTGAACAGCTATGGGATCTGGGGCTTCGCCCTGCTCAGCAGCCCCACCTACCGGGATGCCGCCCGCCTCGGCCTGCGCTACCTGGACCTGACATACGCCTTCCACGGCATGCACCTGGAAGAGCATGGTGAGGAAGCCCGGCTGCTGCTCGACGACGACCAGGTGCCCGAGGACCTGCGCGCCTTCCTGCTGGAGCGCGACCTGGGCGGCCTGCTGCAGGTGCAGCGCGAGCTGTTCGGCCGCGACTTGCCACCGCTGCGCGTGGAGCTGCGCCTGGCGGAGCCGGCGGACACCCGGCTGTACGAGGCGGAGATCGGCGTGCTGCCGCAATTCGGCCAGGCGCAGAACCGCTTCGTGTTCCCGCGCCGGCTGCTCGACCTGCCGCTGGCCAGCGCCAGCCCGCAGACCGCCCTGCTCTGCGAACGCCAGTGCCAGCATCTGCTCGCCCGCCGCCGGCAGCGCGACGGCCTGGCCGCGCGAGTGCGCAGTCGCCTGCTGGAAAGCCCCGGGCGCCTGCCAGACCTGGAACAGGTGGCCGCCGACCTGCACATGACCTCGCGCACCTTGCGCCGCCACCTGGGCGCCGAGGGAACCAGCTTCAGACTGCTCCAGGAGGAGGTGCGCCAGACCCTCGCCGAGGAACTGCTCGGCCTCGGCAGCCTGAGCCTGGAGGAGATCGCCGAGCGCCTGGGCTACAGCGAGGTGTCCAACTTCATCCACGCCTTCAAGCGCTGGAAGGGGGTGCCGCCGCGGCGCTTCCAGCGCAGCCAGCGCTAGCGCGGGTCGACGACCCCGGCGGTATTGCGGCGCAGGCTGTCGGTGGCGGTCTGCAGGAAGGCTTCCAGGTAGCGAGCAAGCTGCGCATCCACCGCTGCCTCGCGCTCGGCGCCGGCCCGTGCGCCTAAACGGTAGCGGTACAGGCTGGGCGCGAAGTCCTTGGGCTGCACCAGGATGTGCCCGCCACGGACGATGGCCACCGTCTGGTCGCTGCCGGACGGCTTGATCACCCCGATGCCGGGATCGCCTTCCGGCAGGTTGAGCAGATCGCGGCCCCAGCACTGATGGCGGCTGGTGGCGCCCAAGCGGCCCATGATGGTGGGCACCACGTCGACCTGGGTGCCCACCGTCCGGCTGCGCCGGCCGAACTTCTCCTGCACGCCCGGCCCGATCAGCAGCAGCGGCACATGGAAGCGCGACAGGTCCATCTCGGTGATCTGCATGCGGTTGCCGAAGCCGTGGTCGCCCACCAGCACGAACAGGGTGTCCTTGTAGTACGGTGCCTGCTTCACCTGCTCGAAGAAACGACCCAGCGCCCAGTCGGCGTAGCGCATGGCGGTCAGGTGCTCGTTCAGGCTGCCCTGGTCGGTGACCGGTTCCACCGGCAGGTTCTCCGGCAGCGCGTAGGGCGTGTGGTTGGAGAGGGTCTGCAGGAGCGCGTAGAACGGCCGGCCGGCGGGCAACCGGGCCAGTTCCTCGGCGGCGCGGTCGAACATGTCCTGATCGGAGACACCCCAGGTGGGATCCATGAACACCGGGTCGACGAAGTCCTCGCGGCCAATGAAGCGGGTCATGCCCTGGTTGCTGAAGAACCCGGACTGGTTGTCCCACTGGAAGTTGCCGTTGTAGACGTACAGGTCGGCATAGCCGCGGGCGCTCAGCTGCTGCGGCAGGCCGGAAAACAGGTGGGCGCCCTCGGGCATGCGCATCAGGTACTCGAAGCCCGGCAGGTTGGGGAAGCAGGCCATGGTGGCGAACATCCCCTGGTGGGTGTGGGTGCCGTTGGAGAAGAAGCGCTCGAACAGCAGTCCCTCCTCAGCCAGACGGTCGAAGTTCGGGGTGATGCCCCTGACCCTGCTGCCCAGCGCCCCCACCGCGTGGCCGGCGAAGCTTTCCATGAGGATCACCACCACGTTGCGCACCGGCAGGGTATTCGCCGCCGGCGGCCTGAAGTCGCGGCGCACGGCGGCGCGCTCGGCGTCCACCAGGCTGTCGTGTGGGGTGAGCAGCATCTCGCGGGTTAGTGCTACCGCCTGCTTGGCCGGCAGGGTCGCCTGCCACGCATTGTCGCGGTGCGCCGAGAAGCTGTGCCTGGCGGCGTCGGCCAGGGTCAACACGCCGTTCAGGCCGAGGTGGTTGGCGAACATGGACTCCGTGGTGTAGGCATCGCCCCAGCGCAGCGGCGGGCCCTGGCGCAGATGGCCGCGGGCGGCGACCACCGCCACCAGCAGGCAGAGCACGAACACCGTGCCGCGCAGATACCAGGACACGCCCGAATGCGTACCGGCGGCGCTGCGGGTGGCGCGGTCGAGGCACCCGAACAGCCAGTACAGCAGCCAGGTGGCCAGCGCCCAAGCCAGCAGGTAGCGGACCACCGGGAAACCGTGCCAGAGCATACTGGACACCGTGCCCAGGTCCTCCTGCAGATACTGGAACACCAGGCTGTTCAGGCGCTGATGGAACTCCCGGTAGAAGTCCAGTTCGGTGACGCCGAGCAGCAGGATCAGGCTGCCGCAGCCGGTCAGCCAGAGGCGCTGCAGGCGCCGGGCGGCCATGGCGCGGTGGCTGAGCAGTGCCAAAAGCAGCGGCGCGCAGACGAACACCACCAGGCGCAGATCGAAGCGCAGGCCATTGAAGAAGGCTTCGGCGAACACCGCCGCGGGGCTGTCGCCGATCAGCTCGCGGTTGTAGACCAGCAGGGCCGCGCGCAGCAGGGTGCAGAGCAGCAGCAGGATCAGGCCGGAGAGGACGGTGAAGCCGAGGTGGTGAGGCAAGGTGACGGCGGCAGGCCGGAGGGAACTCTTGTCGCAGGAGGTCATGAAGCGGGGAAATCCATTGCGATTCACAGACAGGCCGGAAGTGTCCGGTCAGAGGCCGGCATTCTCCCCTCGAGTCTGTAAAAAAAACGTCAAGGCCTGGCGCCTCGGCAAGCCGCCCTGCCCCGCCCGGCGTGCCGGGATCAGGCCACTTCCGCCGCCTCGACGCAGCGCAGGCCCAGCAGAGCGTCGATCCGCTCGCTGTCGTTCTCCCGGCGGATGGTGTCGAACATGCGCACCGCCTCTGGATAGCTGCGGGTCAGCAGCGCCAACCACTGCTTCATGCGCCCTGGCGCGTGGCGCGGCGGCACCTTGCGGCGCACCTGCAGCCAGAAGTCGCGCAGATGCGGCAGCAGCTCCGCCCAGCCCAGCGCCGTCACGGCTTCGCCGGCACGCGCCGCGGCAATCTGCCGGGCCAGGTCCGGACGCGCCACCAGGCCGCGGCCGAGCATCACGTCGTCCACCCCGCTCACCTCCCGGCAACGCTGCCAGTCCTCCAGGCTCCAGATCTCACCGTTGGCGAACACCGGCACGCCGACCACCTCCTGGATGCGCGCCACCCATTCCCAGTGCGCCGGCGGCTTGTAGCCCTCGGTCTTGGTGCGCGCGTGCACCACGATCTGCGCGGCGCCGCCCTCGGCCAGGGCGCGGGCGCAGTCCAGGGCACCGTCCTTGTGGTCGTAGCCAAGGCGCATCTTGGCGGTCACCGGGATCCCGGCCGGCACGCTGCGGCGCACCTCGCGAACGATGGCGTGGAGCAGCTCGGGCTCACGCAGCAGGATGGCCCCGCCGCGGGACTTGTTCACCGTCTTGGCCGGGCAGCCGAAGTTGAGGTCGATCACCGGCGCACCCAGGCTGGCGGCGAAGGCCGCGTTGTCGCCCAGGCACACCGGGTCGGAGCCGAGGAACTGCACGCGCAGGGGCGTACCGGCGTCGGTCTGCGCGCCAGCGAACAGCTCGGGGGCCAGCTTGCGGTAGGTGGCCTCGGGCAGCAGGCGGTTGCAGACCCGGATGAATTCGGTGACGCACCAGTCGATGCCGCCAATACGGGTCAGGACGTCGCGGAGGATTTCGTCGACCAGGCCTTCCATCGGCGCCAGGGCGATTTGCATGGACTACGGCTCGGCAAATTGCGGGGCGGCGATTGTAGCGGCCGGATCGCCGCCTTTGTAGGCTCCCGGCGCAGGGCGGCTCAATCGGCCGGCGGCTGGCGCAGGGCCGCGCCGTAGCCCTCGATGAACTCCGCCGGCATGCGCTTCGGCCGCCCGCTGGACAGCTCGATGCACACGAAGGTGGTCTGCGCACGCAGCAGGGTGGTGGCGTCGGCCGGGCGGATCAGCTGGAAGCGCCGGGTCATCTTCAGGCGCTGATCGGACTCGACGATCCACGTGCCGATCTGCAGCTCGTCGTCCTCGTAGGCGCTGGCCAGGTAATCGATCTCGTGGCGGACCACCGCCATGGCACGGTCCAGGCGACGGTATTCGGCCAGGTCCAGACCCAGGCTCTGCGAGTGGCGCCAGGCGCAGCGTTCCATCCAGGTGACGTAGGCGGCGTTGTTGGCATGGCCGAGGCCGTCGATGTCCTCGGCGCTCACCCTGAGGTCGATGGTGAAGGGCTCGGGCAGGTCCCAGTTCATGGGTGATGCTCCAGGCTGCTGGCCAGCTCGAAGGCCTCGCTGGCCAATTGGGTGATCTGGTCCCAGGCGCGGGCGCGGATCAGGTTGGCCGGCGCCACCCAGGTGCCGCCGACGCAGGCGACGTTGGGCAGGCGCAGGAAGCTCAACAGGTTGTCCGGAGTGATACCGCCGGTCGGACAGAAGCGGATGCCGGTGAAGGGCCCCTTGAGGCTCTTGAGCATCTTCACGCTGGCATTGCCGTTGGCGGGGAACAGCTTCAGCGAGCGATAGCCGTACTCCAGGGCGAGCAGCACCTCGGAGGGGGTCATCACCCCGGGCAGGTAGGGCAGCCCGGAATCCTCCGCGGCGGCGCCGAGGCGCTCGGTGAAGCCGGGACTCACGGCGAACTGCGCGCCGGCCTCGCGGACCTCGAGGAACTGCTCGGGGTGGATCAGGGTGCCGGCGCCGACCAGCAGCTCCGGCAGCTCGGCGCGGATCGCCGCCAGGGCATCCAGGGCGCGCGGGGTGCGCAGGGTCACTTCCAGTACGCGCACGCCGCCGGCATGCAGCGCGCGGGCCACGTCGATGGCCAGGCCGGGCTCCTCGATCACCAGCACCGGCAGCACCGGGCGTGCCTGTTGCAACACCTCGTCCATCCTCAGGGTCATGCTCTTCTCACTCCACGCAATCCCATGACAGCGTCGAAGCGCCCTGGTCGGCCGGACCGACCAGCTGGCGCTGCGCCGCGAACAATTCCAATCCGAAGCCCTCCGCCAACCCGGCCGGGGCGGCCGCTGCCTCGCGGGCGTCTAGCGCGGCCTCGTCCACCTCCAGGCGCAGCACGCCCCGGCGGGCATCCAGCTCGATCCAGTCGCCGTCACGCACCCGAGCCAGCGGCCCACCGGCGGCCGCCTCCGGCGTCAGGTGCAAGGCCGCCGGGACCTGCCCGGAGGCGCCGGACAGTCGCCCGTCGGTGACCAACGCCACCTGCTGGCCAGCCTGCTGCAGGTTGGCCAGCAGCGGCATCAGCCTGTGCAGCTCGGGCATGCCGTTGGCCCGCGGGCCCTGGAAGCGCACCACCAGGACCAGGTCGCCGCGCAGCGCGCCGGCCGCATAGGCGGCCTGGACCGCCGCCTCGCTGTCGAACACCCGGGCCGGGGCCCGCACCCACCAGTGCGCCGGGTCCACCGCCGAGGTCTTGAGGATGGCGCGGCCCAGGTTGCCCGAGAGCAGCACCAGGCCACCCTCCTCCGCGAACGGCTGCGCGGCGGGCCGCACGATGTCCGGCGCCGAACTCTGCGCCGGCAGCTCGCGCCAGGCCAGCCGACCAGCGTCCAGCCAGGGCTCGCGGGCGTAGGCGGCCAGCCCCACGCCGGCCACCGTGGGCACCTCGGCATGCAGCAGGTCGGCGCCGAGCAGCTCGCGGATGATCCAGGCCGGCCCGCCGGCGGCCTGGAACTGGTTCACGTCCGCCGCACCGTTGGGGTAGACCCGCGCCAGCAGCGGCACCACCTTCGACAGCGCGGCGAAGTCCTCCCAGGTCAGCTCGTAGCCGGCGGCGCGGGCGATGGCGGGCAGGTGCAGGCTGTGGTTGGTGGAGCCGCCACTGGCCAGCAGGGCCACCACGGCGTTGACCAGCACCCGCGCGTCGACCTGCTCGCCGAGCGGCAGGTAGCGCTCGCCCTGGCGGCTGTTGCGCGCCACCAGGCGCGCGGCCTCGTCGGTCATGGCATCGCGCAGTGGGGTGTGGGGATGGACGAAGGCACTGCCCGGCACGTGCAGGCCCATGACCTCCATCAGCAGCTGGTTGGTGTTGGCGGTGCCGTAGAAGGTGCAGGTGCCGTCCTGGTGGTAGGCGGCCAGCTCGGCGGCGAGCAGCTCGTCGCGGCTGGCCTCGCCGCGCACGAAGCGCTGGCGCACGGCGGCCTTGTCCTTGTTGGGCAGGCCGGAATGCATGGGCCCGGCCGGGACGAACACCGCCGGCAGATGACCGAAGGCCAGCGCGCCGATCAGCAGGCCGGGAACGATCTTGTCGCACACCCCGAGGTACAGGGCGCCGTCGAATATCCCGTGGGTCAGGCCGATGGCCGTGGCTTGGGCGATCAGGTCGCGAGAGAACAGCGACAGCTGCATGCCCGCCTGGCCCTGGGTGATGCCGTCGCACATGGCCGGCACCCCGGCGGCGAACTGCGCGGTGGCGCCCTGCTGGGCCAGGCTGCGCTTGAGACGCTCTGGGTAGTCGCGCAGCGGTGCGTGGGCGGAAAGCAGGTCGTTGTAGCTGGAGACGATGGCAATGTGCGGCGCCCCGCCCTGGCGGATGATCAGCCGCGCCTGCTCCGGCTGGGCCGCCAGCGCATGGGCCAGGTTGGAGCAGCCCAGCCGGTCCCGTGGCTCGCGCGCAGCGGCGGAGCGCAGACGCTCCAGGTAGCGCTGACGGCGAGTGGCGGAGCGCTGCTCAAGGGCGGCGGTGACCTGTTCGACGACGGGATGCGGCATGGCGGCTTCCGATGGGGCTCTACCCCGGCAGTGTAACGGTTAAGCGGCCGGGGATCATGCCCAGCGACAGCGTCTGGCGCGCCGCTTCAGGGCGCCCAGTACAGGCGCACCGGGCGCGCCTCCTGGTGCAGCAGCGCATGCAGCGGTAGTCCTCGGCTGTCCGGCTGGTCGGCCAGCGCCTGCTCGAGCAGCCGACGCTTGACCGCGCCGAAGGCCAGCAGGCCCAGCCAGTCGCAGTCGCAGAGCAGGCTCAGGCTGAGCGACAGGCGCTGGCGCGGCGCCTCCGGCGCCCAGCCGAGCAGGGCGCGGGGCGGCATCCCCAGGTCCAGGGCCGCGGCCAGCCCCGGCATGCCGGGAAACAGCGAGGCGATGTGACCGTCCTCGCCCATGCCCAGCAGCACTGCAGCGAAGGGCTGCCAGCCCTCCAGGTTGCGCCCCCAATGCTCGGCGGCGCTTTGCGGGTCCTCGGCTTGGCGCGGGTCCAGACAGGCCACCTCAGGCAGGCCGTGGCTGAGCAGCCGCCAATTGCTGGCCGGGTCCTCGGCTTCCACCCAGCGTTCGTCGGTGGGACTCAGGTCCACCCGGCTCCAGTCCAGCGCCTGGCGGCGCAGCAGCGGCAGCAGCGCCTGCGGACTGCTGCCACCGGGCAGCAGCAGGCCGGCCCTGGGCTTGCGCGCCAGCACTTCGCGCAGCTGGTGGCCGAGATCCTCGGCAAGCTGCCGCACGCAGGCACTGCGCTCGGAAAAGCTGATCAGCGTGGCAGTCATGACGGCATCCCCCAATGCTAGGAATTGCCCCATGATGCGCGATCGGCACGCGCAGCCCAAGCCGTACCGGTGTCGCGGGCGGAGAGTTTTTTCGCGGAAAAAACAAAAAGGGTCATTCACCATGGAATGACCCTTGAGACTCCCAGACTGGGAGAAACTGGCGTCCCCTAGGGGACTCGAACCCCTGTTACCGCCGTGAAAGGGCGGTGTCCTAGGCCACTAGACGAAGGGGACGGATCCTTCGACGAACAAGGCCAGCGCTGAGGCTGGCCTTGTGTGGAATTTGGTGGAGCTAGACGGGATCGAACCGTCGACCTCTTGCATGCCATGCAAGCGCTCTCCCAGCTGAGCTATAGCCCCGGATTTTACGTCTCGCGACGCGCAGCACGGATGCTGCTTTGAAGTGGCGTCCCCTAGGGGACTCGAACCCCTGTTACCGCCGTGAAAGGGCGGTGTCCTAGGCCACTAGACGAAGGGGACGAATCCTTCGGTAGACCGAACGCGCTGGAAATTCGTTCGGCGGCAAATTTGGTGGAGCTAGACGGGATCGAACCGTCGACCTCTTGCATGCCATGCAAGCGCTCTCCCAGCTGAGCTATAGCCCCGTCGCTTGGACGGGGCGCATATTAGGGGCGCCCCGCCGGGCTGTCAACAGAATTTTTCCGCCTTGGCGAAAAAAATTCACCGTTAGAACAACCACTTACCCTGGCGACTCAGGAAGGGATGGCCGCCAGCAGCTTCTCCCACTCCTTGCTTTCCTTCTTCGACACCCCGCCGAGCAGCTCGATGGCCTGGCGCAGCCGGTAGCGCGACAGGTCGGCGCCGAGGATCTCCATGGCGTCGAGCACCGAGACCGAGCTGGCCTGGCCGGTGATCGCCGGGAAGATCAGCGGCATCACATCGCGCAGCTTGAGCCCCAGGTGCTCGGCCACGGCCTGGATGCAGGCGGTGATCCTGTCCTTCTGCCACTGGCGCAGAGCCTCCAGCTTCCAGAGGATCAGCTGCAGGACCTGGCGCACCTGGTCGGGCGACAGCTTCTTGTGCTCGAACAGCCTGGCGTCCAGCGGCACCCCGCCGGTGAAGAAGAAGCCGGCAAGCGGGGCGATCTGGCTGAGGGTCTCCACCCTGCCCTGCACGTGCGGGGCGATTTTCATCAGGTAGTCGCGGTTGAAGGCCCACTTCTGCACCTCCTCGGCGAAGCGCTCCAGGGGCAGCTCGCGCAGCCACTGGCCGTTCAGCCAGGAGAGCTTCTCCAGGTCGAAGATCGGCCCACCCAGGGAGACCCGCGACAGGTCGAAGTGCTCGATCATCTCGGCCAGGGAGAACTTCTCGCGCTCGTCGGGCATCGACCAGCCCATGCGCCCCAGGTAGTTGAGCATGGCCTCCGGGAGGAAGCCCATGCGCTGGTAGAAGGTGATCGAGGTGGGGTTCTTGCGCTTGGACAGCTTGCTCTTGTCCGGGTTGCGCAGCAGCGGCATGTAGCAGAGCTTGGGCTGCTCCCAGCCGAAGTATTCGTAGAGTTTGATCAGCTTGGGCGCCGAAGGCAGCCATTCCTCGCCGCGCAGCACGTGGGTGATGCCCATCAGGTGGTCATCCACCACGTTGGCCAGGAAGTAGGTGGGCAGGCCGTCGGCCTTCATCAGCACCTGCATGTCCATGCGGTCCCAGGGGATCTCCACGGTGCCGCGGAGCATGTCCGGCACCTCGCAGATGCCCTCGCTGGGCACCTTCATGCGCACCACGTGGGGCTCGCCGGCGGCGATCCGGCGCTGCGCCTCGGCCGGATCGATGTGCAGGCAGTGGCCGTCGTAGCGCGGGGTTTCCTTGCGCGCCATCTGCTCGGCACGCACCTTCTCCAGGCGCTCGGCGGAACAGAAGCAGGGGAAGGCGTGGCCCTTGGCGACCAGCTCGTCCGAGTACTTCTTGTAGATCTCGCCACGCTCGCTCTGCCGGTAGGGGCCGTGCGGGCCGCCGACGTCCGGGCCTTCGTCCCACTCGATGCCCAGCCAGCGCAGGGCGTCGAAGATCTGCTGTTCGGACTCGCGGGTCGAGCGCAACTGGTCGGTATCCTCGATGCGCAGGATGAACTGACCGCCGTGCTGCCGGGCGAAGCACAGGTTGAACAAAGCGATATAGGCGGTGCCGACGTGCGGATCGCCAGTGGGCGACGGCGCGATGCGGGTGCGAACAGTGGTCATGGAAATCTCTCGGGAAGAGGCGAAACAGAGGAAGGGATCAAAGTCGCGATGTTATCAGGCCGACCGAGGTCGGCTCCAGCACGCGGCCCTCGTCCACCGCCAGGCTGCGCATCAGGAAGTCGAGGAAGGCCTTGACCTTCATCGCCTGGAAACGCCGTGACGGATACAGGGCGTAGAGCTCGCCGGAGGACAGTCGGGCCTCCGGCAGCAGCTGCACCAGGCTGCCGGCGGCCAGGGCCTCCTGGCAGATCATCGCCGGCAGGCCACAGATCCCGGCTCCGGCGATGGCCGCTTCGCGCACGAAGGTGATGTTGTTGCAGAACAACACCCGCTGGCAGGGCACGCTCTCGTTCGCCAGCGGCCAGTAGCGCTGCGAGTCGCTGGGCAGCAGGATGGCCCGGTGGCCGGCCAGCTCGGCAGTGCTCCGCGGCGTTCCGTGGGCCTGCAGGTAACCGGGGCTGGCGTAGAAATAGCGGCGGCTTTCGAACAGCTTGCGGGCGATCAGCGTGGAGTCCTGCGGCTGGCCGAGGGCGATGGCGATGTCCACGCCCTCCTCCACCACGTCCACGTGACGCGAGGTGAGCTCCACCTCGGCGGTGATCTGCGGGTACTGACGCATGAAGGCCCCGAGCACCCGGCCGAGGAACAACTGGCCGAACTCGATGGGCGCAGTGATGCGCAGCAGCCCGGCCGGTTCCTGCTGCAGCTGCATGACCGCCTGCTCGGCCTCGGCGAAGTCCAACATGATCTGCCGGCAGCGCTCGTAATAGGCCTGTCCCACCTCGGTGAGACGCAGCTTGCGGGTGGTACGGTTGAGCAGGCGCACGCCGAGGCGTTCCTCGAGCATGGCGATGCGCCGACTGACCGTGGATTTCTGCATGCCCAGCACCTGGGCAGCCAAGGTGAAGCTGTGGCATTCCACCACGCGGGTGAAGACCAGGGCATCATCCAGCCCCATGATTGTTCCTCACAAGCAACAAAGTGTCCGGAGTGTAGCGTCTATTACCCCAAGGGCAACATTGTTACATTTGCCAACACTTTTGCCTGCCTCGCGAGCATCCGCATGCCCACACAACTACAACGCCGCCTGACAGTCTTCCTTGTCGTGCTCGGCTTGGTCCTGGCCGGCCTCCTCACCCACTGGCTGTTCGTCGGCCGCTTCGTGGAAAGTACCGACAATGCCTACGTGCAGGGCGAGATCACCCGCCTCTCCAGCCAGCTGTCCGCGCGCATCGAGGAGGTGCTGGTGCGCGACAACCAGCACGTGGAGCGTGGCCAGCTGCTGGTCCGGCTGGAGGCCGACGACTTCCGTCTGGCCGTGGAGCGCGCCCGCGCCGCCCTGGCCACCCGCGAGGCGGAGCGCGTCCAGGCGCAGAGCGAGCTTAACCGCCAATCCAGCCTGATCGCCGCCAGCGAGGCGGACCTGGCCGCCAGCCAAGCGACCCTGGAGCGCACCCGCCTAGACCTGGCCCGCGCCCAGGCGCTGCGCAAGCCCGGCTTCGTCTCCGAGGAACGGGTCACCACCCTAAGCGCCGACAGCCAGGTGGCCCGTTCGCGCTACGCCAAGGCACAGGCGGACCTGACCGCCCGACGCCAGCAGCTGGACACCCTGAATGCCGAGCTCAAGCGCCTCGACGCCCTGATCGCCACCGCCCGCGCCGAGTTGGCTCAGGCCGAGCTGAATCTCAGCCGCACCGAGATCCGCGCGCCGATCAGCGGCCTGGTCGGCCAGCGCTCGGCACGCAACGGCCAGTTCGTGCAGGCCGGCGCCTACCTGCTGGCGGTGGTCCCGGACGAGGACATCTGGGTGCAGGCCAATTTCAAGGAAACCCAGATCGGCCGCATGCAGCCCGGACAGCGCGCCGAACTGGTCTTCGACAGCTTCCCCGACACCTCCATCGAGGGCCGGGTGGACAGTCTGTTCGCCGCCTCCGGCGCGCAGTTCAGCCTGCTGCCGCCGGACAACGCCACCGGCAACTTCACCAAGGTGGTGCAACGCATTCCGGTGAAGCTGACCCTCGCTGCCGATAACCCGCTGCGCGGCAAGATCCGCCCCGGCATGTCGGTGCTGGTCAAGGTCCACCTGAAGGCCGAAGCCAGTGGCGGCTGAGGCGCTGGTGCGGCCCACCGCCGAGCCCAGCCGCCGCGACTGGATCGCGGTGATGAGCGCCATGCTCGGCGCCTTCATGGCGGTACTGGACATCCAGATCACCAACTCCTCGCTGAAGGACATCCAGGGCGCGCTGTCCGCCACCCTGGAGGAAGGCTCGTGGATATCCACCTCCTATCTGGTAGCGGAGATCATCATGATCCCGCTGACCGCCTGGCTGGTGCAGCTGCTCTCCGCACGACGCCTGGCGCTCTGGGTGTCGCTGGGCTTCCTGGCCTCCTCGCTGCTCTGCTCGATGGCCTGGAACCTGGAGAGCATGATCCTGTTCCGCGCCCTGCAGGGTTTCACCAGTGGCGCGCTGATCCCCCTTGCCTTCACCCTCACCCTGATCAGGCTGCCCGAGCACCAGCGCCCCAAGGGCATGGCGCTGTTCGCCGTGACCGCCACCTTCGCCCCGGCCATCGGCCCGACCCTGGGCGGCTGGCTGACCGAGAACTGGGGCTGGGAATACATCTTCTACATCAACGTGCCGCCGGGCCTGCTGATGATCGCCGGACTGCTCTACGGTCTGGAAAGGAAACCACCGCACTGGGCGCTGCTGAGGACCACCGACTACGCCGGCATCCTCACTCTCGGCCTGGGCCTCGGCTGCCTGCAGGTGTTCCTTGAAGAGGGCCACCGCAAGGACTGGCTGGAATCGCAGTTGATCGTCGGCCTGGGCGGCATCGCCCTGGTCAGCCTGGTGCTGTTCGTCATCCTCCAGCTGTCCCGCCCGCAGCCGCTGATCAACCTGAGCGTGTTGCGCGAGCGCAACTTCGGCCTGGCGAGCATCTCCAGCGTGGGCCTGGGTATCGGCCTGTACGGTTCGATTTACGTACTGCCGCTGTACCTGGCGCAGATCCAGGGCTACAACGCATTGCAGATCGGCGAGGTGATCATGTGGATGGGCATTCCCCAGCTGTTCCTCATCCCGCTGGTGCCCAAACTGATGAAGCGCATCCCGCCGAAGCTGCTGTGCGCCGCCGGCTTCGGCCTGTTCGGCCTGGCCAGCTTCGCCTCCGGGGTGCTCAACCCAGACTTCGCCGGCGAGCAGTTCAACCATATCCAGATCATCCGCGCCCTCGGCCAGCCGCTGGTGATGGTGACCATCTCGCTGATCGCCACCGCCTACACCCTTCCCCAGGACGCCGGCTCGGCCTCCAGCCTGTTCAACATCCTGCGCAACCTCGGCGGGGCGATCGGCATCGCCTTGCTGGCCACGCTTCTGGACAGCCGCGCCAAGGTGTATTTCGACTACCTGCGCGAGGCGGTGGCCCCCGGCAACCCACAGGTCGCCGAGCGCCTGGCGCAGTTGGGCGAACGCCTGGGCAGCGAGCAGGCAGCACTTGGCAAGCTCAACGAACTGGTCCACCAGCAGGCGCTGATCATGGCCTACAACGACGCCTTCCATTTCATCGGCATCGCCCTGGGGGTGAGCATGCTTGCCGTGCTGTTGACCCGCCCGCTGCCGGCCAGCATCGGAGGCGGCAGCGCCGGCGGGCACTGAAGACGGGAATTACCAGTTGCTGACGAAGTCCACCGGATCCAGCTGCGGCGCATTGCGCCGTTCGCCCTCCACGGAGCCCAGGTAGAGGAAGCCGACGATCCGTTCGTTGGCGGCCAGGCCCAGTCCCTCGGCGACGCAGCGGTCGTGGGCCATCTCGCCGGTGCGCCAGATGGCACCGAAGCCCTGGGCGTGGGCGGCGAGCAGAATGCCGTGGGCGGCGCAGCCAGCGGACAGCAGTTGCTCTTCCTCGGGCACCTTGGGATGTTTCTGGACCTTGGCGATCACCACCACCAGCAGCGGTGCGCGCAGCGGCATGGCGCGGGCCTTGGCCAGAGCCTCGGGGGCCGCTTCAGGATTCTTCCTCAGCAGCGCGGCCGCATACAGCTCGCCCAGGCGCTGGCGGGCCTCGCCTTCCACGCAGAGGAAGCGCCAGGGGCGCAGGTAGCCGTGGTCGGGCGCGCGCAGGGCAGCACGGAACAGGATGTCACGCTGCGCGGCGGATGGCGCCGGGTCCTGCAGACGGGCCTGGGATACGCGGTTGAGCAGAACGTCAAGAGCCTCCATCGGCCACCTCCAGTTACAAGGGAGGCGCCATGATAGCCGATCAGGCCGCCCGATCCGGACTCAGCAGCGGCTCCAGCGGCGGTTCCAGAGGCGGCAGGCCGTGGGCAGCGCGCGCCGCGTCGCAGCGTGGGTTGGCCTGGCCGTCGCTCCAGGAGGCGGCGAAATCCCGACACGGCGAGGAGCGCTGCTCGTAGATGGTGCAGCGCACCTGGCCGCCGACCTCGCCGAGCAGGCTGACGCAGCGTGCCGGCTTGCATTCGGTGCCGCGCATGGCCACGTGGTAGGGACTGACCTGGACCACCAGGTCATCGGGCACCGTGCCCCCAGAGGAGGCACATTCGCCCCAGAAGAAAGACACCCGGAAATGCGCGCAGCAGGCACCGCAGGTCAAGCAGGGATTGGCATTGGGCATGATCGATCGAAATCGGTACGAACGAAGAAGGCCATAAGAATGCTGCGCGTTATTCTATGGAGCGCCGGCCATCTGGGAAGCCCCCACTTGGTCGGGATGCGGCCCGTCCACTAAACTGCCGCCCCATATTGGTCCAGAGCCCATTTCATGTCCCTGCCGACCCTGCGCGTCATCGGTTTCATCATCGGCATCTTCCTGATTACCCTGGCGGTCAGCATGATCGTCCCGATGATCACCCTGCTGGTGTTCAACCGCGCCAGCGAGATCAACGCCTTCCTCTGGTCGAGCCTGCTCACCTTCATCGCCGGCCTGGCGCTGGTCCTCCCCGGGCGCCCGGAGCACGTCCACCTGCGCCCGCGGGACATGTACATGCTGACCGTCTGCAGCTGGGTGGCGGTGTGCGTGTTCGCCGCCCTGCCCTTCCTGTTCGCCCGCGACATGAGCTACACGGACTCCTTCTTCGAGAGCATGTCGGGCATCACCACCACCGGCGCCACAGTGCTCGAGGATCTGGACAACACCTCGCCGGGGGTGCTGATCTGGCGCTCCATGCTGCAGTGGCTGGGCGGCATCGGCTTCATCGGCATGGCGGTGGCGATCCTGCCCATGCTGCGCATCGGCGGTATGCGGCTATTCCAGACCGAATCCTCGGACCGCTCGGAAAAGGTCATGCCGCGCTCGCACATGGTCGCCAAGTACATCGTCGCCAGCTACGTCGGCATCAGTCTGCTCGCCACCCTAGCCTTCTGGCTGGCCGGAATGAGCCTGTTCGATGCGGTCAACCACGCCATGACCTCCATCTCCACCGGCGGTTTTTCCACCTCCGACCTGTCCCTGGCCAAGTGGAAGGAGCCGGCGGTGCACTGGGTGGCGGTGGTGGTGATGATCCTCGGCAGCCTGCCCTTCGTGCTCTATGTGGCGACCCTGCGCGGCAACCGCAGGGCGCTGCTGCGCGACGCCCAGGTACGTGGACTGGTCAGCCTGATCCTGACCACCAGCCTGCTGCTGAGCGTCTGGTACTGGCTGACCCAGGACCGCGACATGTCCTGGCTGGACGCCCTGCGTCACGTGATGGTCAACGTCACCTCGATCACCACGACCACCGGCTTCGCCCTCGGCGACTACAGCTTGTGGGGCAACTTCGCGCTGATGATCTTCTTCTACCTGGGCTTCATCGGCGGCTGCTCCGGCTCCACCGCAGGCGGCATCAAGATCTTCCGCTTCCAGGTAGCCTGGATCCTCCTCAAGGCCAACCTCAAGCAACTGATCCACCCGCGCGCGGTGATCAGCCAGCAGTACAACGGCCACCGCCTGGACGAGGATATCGTCCGCTCCATCCTGGCCTTCTCGTTCTTCTTCACCATCACCATCGCCACCATCGCCCTCGGCCTTTCTCTGCTCGGCGTGGACTGGACCACCGCGCTGACCGGCGCAGCAGCCACGGTATCCGGCGTCGGCCCCGGCCTCGGCGAGCTGATCGGCCCGGCCGGCAACTACGCCGACCTTCCGAACACGGCCAAGTGGCTGCTGTGCCTGGGCATGCTGATCGGCCGCCTGGAGATCATCACCGTGCTGGTGCTGTTCATCCCCACCTTCTGGCGGCACTGATCAGAGCCGGCTGCGGTATTCCCCCGGGGTGCTGCCGAACCAGCGGCGGAAGGCGCGAAAGAAGTTGCTGGGGTCGGCGAAGCCCAGCAGGTAGGAGATCTCCAGCAGGGTCAGGTTGCGCTGCGACAGGTACTGAAGGGCCAGCTCGCGGCGGGTGTCGTCGAGCAACTGCTGAAAGCTGGTGCCCTCCTCCTGCAGGCGGCGCTGCAGGGTGCGCTGCGACAGGTGCAGAGCCTGTGCCACCAGATCGCGCTTGGGCTCGCCCTGGGGCAGCAGGCGGCAAAGCACCTGACGCACCTGGTGGGTGACCCGGCTGCCCGAGAAGCGCGCCAGGTACTCTCCGGCGAAGCGATCGTGGAGCTGCGCCAGGGACTCGTTGGCGCTGGGCAGCTGAGTCTCCAGGTCGGCACGCTCGAAGATCAGCGCATAGTGATCGGCGTTGAAGCGCAGTGGTGCCTGGAACACCTGCTGGTAGGGCGCGATGTCCACCGGGGTGTCGCTCTGGAAGCGCACCTCGCGCGGCTTCAGCGGTTTGCCGGTCATCCAGCGGCAGAACGCCAGGGTGTAGGCCAGGGACGCCTCGGCGCTCTGCCGCACCGGCACCAGGCGGTCGCCGTGGATGGCGAGGATCAGCCCGTAGCTGTCGCCCACCTGCTGGAAGCTGAGATCGGCGCCCTCGGCGATGATCCGCTGGTAGCGCACCAGACGGGTGAAGCCTTCCTTGAGGTTGCGGCTGGACATCACCGCGTAACCCACCACGTGGAAGGACGAGGGGCGCACCACGCTGGCCATGTTCAAACCGATCGCCGGGTTGCCGGAAAGCTCCACGGCACGTGCCCAGAGGCGGGTCATGCCGTCCTGCGGGAAGCGCGCGTCGGCATCGCTCAGCGCCTCGTAGTCCAGTCCCAGTTCGGCAAACAGCGCCCGGCAGTCGACACCACCCATTTCCAGTGCCTGGACGATGCCGGATGCCCAGCTGGCCGAAGTCGTACGCTCGCTCATAACGTCTACTTATAAGGGACTGACGCCAGCAAGGATACAAGACTGGCACGCAATGTCACTGGCCCAGCCGGGCGGCGAATCTAGACTTGAAAGAGGTGTCGACAAGAACGACAGGAGGTGCGTCATGACCACGCGAACCGCCGAACAACGCTTCCACAGCTTCGCCGAGTTCTACCCCTACTACCTGCAGGAACATAGCAACCCGACCTGCCGGCGACTCCACTACGTGGGCAGCATCCTGGTGCTGGTCGTCCTCGCCTACGCCCTGGCCACTCAGCAGTGGCTGTGGCTGCTGGCCATGCCCGTGGTGGGCTACGGCTTCGCCTGGGTCGGCCACTTCGTGTTCGAGAAGAACAAGCCGGCCACCTTCAAATACCCGCTGTACTCGCTGATGGGCGACTGGGTGATGCTGAAGGACGCCTTCACCGGCCGCATCCGCTTCTGACCGCCTGCCTCTCCGGCGCCGGTCCCGTCCCCGGCGCCGAGCTTGCCGATAACCGCCCCGCTAGCACGAGATCCCCGTCCCCAGCGGCATGACGACTACTTGGCGACAAGATGTCGGCTGGTTATGATCGCCGCCAGTCAATTTTTTGGCCCATTTCTTGATGGACCGGCCAAGCGCCCGCAGAGACGCACCAACAACAGGGATCGCCAGCTCGATGAAATCCACCAGTGCCACGCAGTCTCCAGGCCTGCCCTCCTCGTCGTTGCGCATGTACTACTCGCGCGTGCTGGCCTACCTGACTGCTGCGGCCACCGTCGCGGCCGGGACCTACGTCCAGTACTTCAGCTACGACATCCTCTGGCTGGTCCCCTACACCCTGCTCTATCCCCACCTGGCCCACCAGATCGACCTGCGCTTTCGCCACGCCCATGCGCAGCGGGTGCGCGTCGTCCTGCTGGCGGTCGACGCCCTGCACGTCGGTGTCTGCGCAGTGCTGATGAGTTTCGCCATAGTGCCCAGTCTGCTGCTGATGATGATCCTCAGCTTCGCCTCACTGCTCAGTGGCAGCCTGCGCCTGCTCGGCGTCACCCTGCTGATCACCGCGAGCACCGCGCTGCTGCTAGGCAGCTGGCTGCAGCCGGAGTTCAAGGACAGCACCCCGGCGCTGGTAGCGCTGGTGTGCATCCTGTTCAGCACCCTGTGCATTGCCACCACTGCCTACTACATGCACCAGCAGGGCCTGCACCTGACCCAGGCACGCAGCGAGATCAAGCAGGAGCAGGAGAAAGCCGCACGTCTGGCGCGCAGCCTGGCCAAGTACCTGTCGCCGCAGGTCTGGGAAATGATCTTCAGCGGCAAGAAGCACGTGCGCCTGGAGACCCAGCGCAAGAAGCTCTCGGTGTTCTTCTCCGACATCAAGGGCTTCACCGAGCTGTCCGAGGAGCTGGAAGCCGAGGCACTCACCGACATGCTCAACAACTACCTCAACGAGATGTCGAAGATCGCCCTCAAGTACGGCGGCACCATCGACAAGTTCGTCGGCGACAGCGTCATGGTGTTCTTCGGCGACCCCACCAGCCAGGGCGCCAAGAAGGACGCGGTGAACGCCGTGTCCATGGCCATCGCCATGCGCAAGCACATGAAGGTGCTGCGTCAGCACTGGCGTGCCCAGGGCATCACCAAGCCGCTGGAGATCCGCATGGGGATCAACACCGGCTACTGCACGGTGGGCAACTTCGGCGCCGACACGCGCATGGACTACACCATCATCGGCCGCGAGGTGAACCTCGCCAGCCGTCTGGAGAGCGCCGCCGAGGCCGGCGAGATCCTCATCTCCCACGAGACCTACTCGCTGGTCAAGGACGTGATCATGTGCCGCGACAAGGGCCAGATCACCGTCAAGGGCTTCACCCGCCCGGTGCAGATCTACCAGGTGGTGGACTTCCGCCGCGACCTGGGCGCCACTTCCAGCTACGTGGAGCACGAGCTGCCTGGCTTCTCCATGTACCTGGACATCAACAGCGTGCAGAACTACGACAAGGAGCGGGTCATCCAGGCGCTCAGCCAGGCCGCCGACAAGCTCCGCGACAAGGTCATCCTCTGAGGTTCCGCCGAGCGGACCTTTGCGCCGCGCCGCGGCCGGCCTAGGCTTGCCAGGTCGGCCACCGAGACATCGCCATGCAGCCCATCCTCAGCCTGCGCCACTACAGCCACGACTACCTCGCCCACAGCCACGCGCATCCGCAGCTGGTGATCGGCCTGCGCGGCCAACTGGACTTCGAGATGGAGGGGCGCGGCAGCCGGGTGCTGCGCCACTGTCTGGCAGTGATCCCGCCGGCCACCCACCACGCCTGCAGCGGCAGCCGGGGCGGCAGTCACTGCCTGGTGCTCGACGTACCCGGCGAGGACTGGCTGCGCGCCCAGCTCGGCGAGCATCTGGACGTCGGCCGGCGCCTGCTGGAGAAACCGCACACCGGCGCGCTGGCTCCGGCGCAGCAGCAGCTGGTGGACTGGCTGGCCGCCAGCGCCCTGGAAAACCCGCTGATCGCCCGCCAGGGCGCCGCTCTGCTGCTGGCCACCCTGAGCAGCGGGAGCGCCCTGTCCCGCCCCTCCGGACGCCTACCGCTGGCTGCTCTGGATGCGCATATCGACCGACATGCCGCCCATCCCCTGCAGGTCGCCGACCTGGCGCGCCTGGCCGGGCTATCCGTCGCGCGCTTCCACGCCTGCTTCCTCGCCGAGACCGGGCTGACGCCCATGGACTACGTACGCCAGCGCCGCCTGCAACTGGGGATGCGCCTGCTGCGCGAGACCGCCTTGCCGGTTGGGGAAATCGCCTGCCAGGTCGGCTACGCCTCGCAGAGCGCCTTCACCGCCGCCCTTGCCCGTCACTGCGGCACCACGCCGCGCGCACTGCGCCGCGAGGCGCGCGACAAAAGCCGCTAGCCACGCGACAGACAGGTGGGCGCGCAGCGCCTAGACTGCCGCGGTTTACCACTGCGGAGTCAGCCACATGAACCTGATCCAATGGGAGGACTTCCAGCGCGTCGAACTGCGCGTTGGTACCATTCTGCGCGCCTGGCCCAACGCCAAGGCGATCAAACCAGCCTACGTGCTGGAAATCGACCTCGGCGAGCTGGGCATCAAGACCTCCAGCGCCCAGGTCACCGCCCACTACACCACCGAAGAACTGCCCGGCCGCCAGGTACTCTGCGTCTGCAACTTCCCGCCCAAACGGATCGCCGGGGTGCGCTCGGAAGTGCTGGTGACCGGTGTCTACGACGACGCAGGCCGGGTGGTCCTGGCGAGCTTCGACAAGCCACTGCCCAACGGCGCGCGCCTGGCCTGAACCACGAGAATGCGAATCCCCCGATGAACCACCGCAATGCCCTGCTCGCCGTGCACCTCGGCGCCTTCCTGTTCGGCCTCACCGGCGTGCTCGGCAAGCTGGCGCACAGCTCGCCGCTGCTGATCACCTTCGGCCGCGCCCTGTTCGCGGTAGCCGCCCTGACCCTGTTCGCCCGCCTGGCCGGCGCTGGCGACCGCCGGCCGACGCCCCGGCAGTTGGTACCACTCTGCCTCGGCGGCCTGCTGCTGGGCAGTCACTGGCTGACCTTCTTTCTGGCGGTGAAGGTCGCCGGGGTAGCGATCGCCACCCTGGGCTTCGCCAGTTTCCCGGCCTTCACTCTGCTGCTCGAGGGGCTGCTGTTCCGCGAACGCCTGCACCGGCAGGAATACCTGGTGGTCGGGCTGGTCTGCCTGGGCCTGGCGCTAGTCACCCCGCACTTCGAGCTCGGCAGCCAGGCCACCCTTGGCCTGCTCTGGGCGGTGCTCTCCGGGCTGCTGTTCGCCCTGCTGTCGCTGCTCAACCGGGCCAGCGCCGGCGCGGTGGATGCGGTACAGGCGGCACTCTGGCAGAACCTGACGATCACCGCCTGCCTGGCCGCCTTCGCCTGGCCGCAGCTGCCGGCGGTGCCGGCTCTGGACTGGCTGTGGATCCTGCTCCTCGGGGTGTTGTGCACCGGCCTGGCACACAGTCTGTTCGTCGCCAGCCTGAAGGTACTCAAGGCGCGCAGCACCTCGGTGATCCTCGCCCTGGAGCCGGTCTACGGGATCGCCATCGCCTGGCTGCTGTTCCACGAGCAGCCGACCCTACGCATGCTGGCTGGCGGCGCGCTGATCCTCCTCGCCTCGCTGCTGGTCGCCCGACACGGCAAGGCGGCACCCAGGCCGGCGAGCGTCGGACCTGAGTAAGCCCTTGGTAAAACCGTCAGCCCTGGCGCGGGCGTTCGTTGTGGCCAAGGTCGCGGCCCGGGTCGATCATGTCGCGGACCCGCTGCTTGAGCACCTTGGCTTCGGGGAAGCCGCCGTCGGCCTTGCGTTCCCAGATCTGCACGCCGTCGCACTGGATGCGGAACACCCCGCCAGTGCCCGGCTCCAGGCTGACCTTGCCGAGATCGTCGGCGAAGGTGGAGAGCAGCTCCTGGGCCAGCCAGGCGGCGCGGAGCAGCCATTGGCACTGGGTGCAGTAGGTGATGACGATTTCCGGCTTGGACATGGCGACAGGCTCGGCAAGGAAGGACCGGACCTATAATAGCGCCGCCCGTCGCGTTCCCGTCCGCCAGGAAGTCTTCCATGCGCCGCCTGTTCTGCCTGTTCCTCCTGCTGCTCCCGCTCGCCCTGCACGCTGCCGAGTCGCCGCGCCCCAAGGTCGGCCTGGTGCTCTCCGGCGGCGCGGCCCGCGGCCTGGCCCACATCGGCGTGCTCAAAGCCCTGGAGGAACAGGGCATCCAGGTCGACGCCATCGCCGGCACCAGCATGGGCGCGGTGATCGGCGGCCTCTACGCGGCGGGCTACAAGGCCGAGGAACTGGAGAAGCTGGCCCTCGGCATCGACTGGCAGCAGGCGCTCTCCGATGCGCCGCGGCGCGCCGACATCCCGTTCCGCCGCAAGCAGGACGACCGCGACTTCCTGGTCAAGCAGAAGATCAGCTTTCGCGACGACGGCAGCCTCGGCCTGCCGCTCGGGGTGATCCAGGGCCAGAACCTCAACCTGCTGCTGGAAAGCCTGCTGGTGCACACCAGCGACATCCGCAACTTCGACCGCCTGGGCATCCCCTTCCGCGCCGTGGCCACCGACATCGCCACCGGCGACAAGGTGGTGTTCCGCAGCGGCCACCTGCCACAGGCGATCCGCGCCAGCATGTCGATCCCTGCGGTATTCGCCCCCACCGAGGTGGACGGCCGCCTGCTGGTGGACGGCGGCATGGTGGACAACATCCCCATCGACGTGGCCCGCGAGATGGGTGTCGACCGGGTGATCGCGGTGGATATCGGCACGCCGCTACAGGCACGCCGCGACCTGAAGACGGTGTTCAACGTGCTGAACCAGTCAATCACCCTGATGACCCGCAGCAATTCCGAGGCCCAGCTGGCCACCCTGCGCAGCGACGACATCCTCATCCAGCCGCCGCTGGCCGGCTACGCGGCCACCGACTTCGGGCGCACCCGGGAAATGATCGACGCCGGTTACCGCGCCACCCAGATCCTCGCCCCGCGCCTCGCCGAACTGCGCGCAGACGAGCCGCCGCTGGAGCTCAGCGCAGCCCGCGCCCCCGGCGCACGCACCCCGGTGATCGACAGGATCCGCATCGAGAACACCTCCAAGGTCAGCGACGCGACCATCCGCCACTACATCCGCCAGCGCCTCGGCGAACCCCTCGACCTGGAGCGCCTGCAGGACGACATGGGCACCCTCTACGGCCTCGACTACTTCGAGCAGGTGCACTACCGGGTAGTCCACGAGCGGGACGGCAACGCCCTGGTGATCAACGCCCACGGCAAGCGCGCCGGCACCGACTACCTGCGCCTGGGCCTGAACCTCTCCGACGACATGCGCGGCGAGAGCGTGTTCAACATCGGTGCCAGCTACCGGGTCAACGGCATAAACCGCCTCGGTGCCGAATGGCTGACCCGCCTGCAGCTGGGCGACCACCAGGAACTGTACAGCGAGTTCTACCAGCCGCTGGACGCCGGCTCGCGCTACTTCGTTGCCCCCTATCTGTTCGGCGAGGCGCGCAACGTCGAACTGCTGGTGGACAACGAGCCCTTCGCCAAATACCGCCTGGAGCGCTACGGCTACGGCCTCAACCTCGGCCGGCAGATCACCAACAGCGGCGAGATCCGCTTCGGCCTCGGGCAGGGCTGGGGTGAGGCGGAGGTGAGCCTGGGCCCCACCGAGCTGCCGAGCTTCAGCTTCAGCGAAGGCTTCTACGAGCTGAAGTACTCCTTCGACACCCTGGACAACGTCAACTTCCCGCATTCCGGCGAGAGCATCGCCCTCGACCTGCGCAGCTACGAGCACTCGCTGGGCTCGGACAGCGACTACCGGCAGTGGGAACTGAGCCTAGACAAGGCGTTCAGCCACGGGCCGAACTCCTGGGTGTTCGGCGGCCGCTACGGGCGCACGGTGGACGACGTGGAGGTGGTGACTTCCAGCTTCGAGCTGGGCGGCCCGCTGCAGCTCTCAGGCTTCCGCCAGGATGTCCTGGCGGCGCAGAACGTCAGCCTCGGCCGGGTGATCTACTACCGCCGGCTGACCCCGCGCAGCTTCCTGCCCTTCGACTTCCCCGTCTACGTGGGCGGCAGCCTGGAGCGCGGCCGTGCCTGGAACAACGACAACGCCTACGACAGCGGCTACATCAATGCCGGCAGCCTGTTCTTCGCCTTCGACACGCCGCTCGGCCCGTTGAACTTCAGCTACGGGCGCAACGACGACAACGAGCAGGCGCTGTACCTGAACCTCGGGCAGATCTTCTAAAGCGCTGCGCGCGGCGAGCGGGGGCCGCGCGCAGCCCGCGTCTTACTGCACCAGTTCCTGCTCGCCGAACAGGTCACTGAACAGCATACTGGACAGGTAGCGCTCGCCCGAGTCGGGGAGGATCACCACCAGGGTCTTGCCCTGCATCTCCGGCCGCTCGGCCAGGCGCACCGCCGCCGCCATGGCCGCGCCGCCGGAAATCCCGCAGAGGATGCCTTCCTCGCGCATCAGGCGCAGGGCCATGGCCTTGGCCTCCTCGTCGCCCACCTGCTCGACGCGGTCGACCAGCGACAGGTCTAGGTTCTTAGGCACGAAGCCGGCACCGATGCCCTGGATCTTGTGCGGGCTGGGCTTGACCTCCGCGCCGGCCAGCGTCTGGCTGATCACCGGCGAGGCGCTCGGCTCCACCGCCACCGAGAGGATCGGCTTGCCCTTGGTCTGCTTGATGTAGCGCGACACCCCGGTGATGGTCCCGCCGGTACCCACACCGGCCACCAGCACGTCGATGGCACCGTCGGTATCGTTCCAGATCTCCGGGCCGGTGGTCTTCTCGTGGATCGCCGGGTTGGCCGGGTTGTCGAACTGCTGCGGCATGTAGTACTTGTCCGGAGCAGATTCGAGGATCTCCTTGGCCTTCTCGATGGCGCCCTTCATGCCCTTGGCCGGCTCGGTGAGCACCAGCTCGGCGCCCAAAGCCTTGAGTACCTTGCGGCGCTCCAGGCTCATCGACGCCGGCATGGTCAGCAGCAGCGGGTAGCCACGGGCGGCAGCGACGAAGGCCAGACCGATGCCGGTATTGCCGGAAGTCGGTTCAATGATGGTCATGCCCGGCTTGAGCACACCACGCTCCTCGGCGTCCCAGATCATGCTGGCGCCGATCCGGCACTTCACCGAATAGCCCGGGTTGCGCCCTTCGGTCTTGGCCAGGATGGTCACGCCCTTGGGGCCCAGGCGGTTGATGGCGATCAACGGCGTATTGCCGATGGACTGGGCATTGTCTGCGTAAATGCGGCTCATGGCGGTGTTCCTTCGGGTAAGAAAGCCAGACAAATAAATGAGACTAAGCCCGCCCCGGCCCTCCGTCCAGTCGTCCGCCCGGTGGCCGCGCCGATCCGCGAACCTTCGCCGGCCTGACGGTTCCGAACGAGGGACGACCGACCGCGGCCGCCCCGCATGACAACTTCCCGGCGTACCCGCCGCCATTCAGTGACCGAATGGCACGCCTGCGTTCACAGTCCACCGCCGTGCACGGTATAGTCGCGCACCAGTCCAACAATTACCGAAGCCTCCGGTTTGCCGCCGAGCGTTACCCTTTCCGAGGATTTGCCGATGAAGTTCGAAGGTACCCAGTCGTACGTTGCCACCGACGACCTCAAGCTGGCCGTCAACGCCGCCATCACCCTCCAGCGTCCGCTGCTGGTCAAGGGCGAACCGGGCACCGGCAAGACCATGCTCGCCGAACAACTGGCCGAGGCCTTCGGCGCCCGGCTGATCACCTGGCACATCAAGTCCACCACCAAGGCTCAGCAGGGGCTCTACGAATACGACGCGGTGAGCCGCCTGCGCGACTCCCAGCTGAACTCCGAGAAGGTCCACGACGTCCGCAACTACATCAAGAAGGGCAAGCTCTGGGAGGCCTTCGAGGCCGACGAGCGCGTGGTCCTGCTGATCGACGAGATCGACAAGGCCGACATCGAGTTCCCCAACGACCTGCTGCAGGAACTCGACAAGATGGAGTTCTACGTCTACGAGACCAACGAGACCATCAAGGCCAAGCACCGCCCGATCGTCATCATCACCTCGAACAACGAGAAGGAACTGCCGGACGCCTTCCTGCGCCGCTGCTTCTTCCACTACATCGCCTTCCCGGACCGCGAGACCCTGCAGCGAATCGTCAACGTGCACTTCCCGAACATCAAGGCCGAGCTGGTCTCCGAAGCGCTGGACATCTTCTTCGATGTGCGCAAGGTGCCGGGCCTGAAGAAGAAGCCCTCCACCAGCGAGCTGGTGGACTGGCTGAAGCTGCTGATGGCCGACGAGATCGGCGAGGCGGTGCTGCGCGAACGCGATCCGACCAAGGCCATCCCGCCGCTGGCCGGCGCGCTGGTGAAGAACGAACAGGACGTGCAACTGCTCGAACGCCTGGCCTTCATGAGCCGCCGCGCCAGCCGCTGACGAAGATCCCCTCGCCCGCCCGCGAGAGAGGGGCCAGAGGGTGGAGCCACCGACCCAGGAGGACTTCCCATGCTTGAAGGCAGCTGCCTGTGCGGCGCGGTGAGATACCGCATCGATCACGCCGTCGAGGAAGTCACCCACTGCCACTGCAGCATGTGCCGCAAGGCCCATGGCGCAGCCTTCGCCAGCTACGCGGGGGTACCACTGGCGGCCTTCCGCTTCACCCGGGGCGAGGAGCTGGTGGTCCGCTACCCGTCCTCGCCGGGGGTGATGCGCACCTTCTGCGGGCGCTGCGGCGCCACCCTGCAGTTCATCGACGAACGCATCGGGGAAATCGGCGTGGCGCTCGGCACCCTGGACTCGCCCCTGGGCGCGGTGCGCCAGGCGCACATTTTTGTGGATTCCAGGGCGGACTGGTATCGCATCCAGGACGATCTGCCCCAGCACAGCGGCGACATCTGAAGCGCCGCCATCGAGGTAAGCATGCTGCTTGGTTTGTTCAATGAAATGCGCGCGGCCAAGGTACCGGTATCGGTGCGCGAGCTGCTCGACCTGATCAACGCGCTGAAGCACAACATGGTGTTCGCCGACCTAGACGAGTTCTACTACCTGGCGCGCACCGTGATGGTCAAGGACGAACGCCACTTCGACAAATTCGACCGTGCCTTCGCCGCCTACTTCAACGGCCTGGAGAAGCTCGACGACTTCCTCCAGGCGATGATTCCCGAGGAATGGCTGCGCAAGGAGTTCGAGCGCTACCTGACCGACGAGGAGAAGGCGCAGATCCAAAGCCTCGGCGGCCTCGACAGGCTGATCGAGGAATTCAGGAAGCGCCTCGAGGAGCAGAAGGAGAAGCACTCCGGCGGCAACAAGTGGATCGGCACCGGCGGCACCAGCCCGTTCGGCTCCGGCGGCTACAACCCGGAAGGCATTCGCATCGGCGATGCCGGCAAGCGCCAGGGCCGCGCGGTCAAGGTCTGGGACCAGCGCGAGTACAAGAACCTTGATGACCAGGTGGAGCTGGGTACCCGCAACATCAAGATCGCCCTGCGCCGCCTGCGCAAGTTCGCCCGCGAGGGGGCGGCCGAGGAATTCGACCTGCAGGGCACCATCGACCACACAGCGCGCGACGGCGGTCTGCTCAACATCCAGATGCGCCCGGAGCGGCGCAACGCCGTGAAGCTGCTGTTGCTGCTCGACATCGGTGGCTCCATGGATGCCCACGTAAAGGTCTGCGAGGAGCTGTTCTCCGCCTGCCGCACCGAGTTCAAGCATCTGGAGTACTTCTACTTCCACAACTTCATCTACGAGAGCGTGTGGAAGAACAACCTGCGGCGCATGAGCGAGCGCACCTCTACCCTCGATCTGCTGCACAAGTACGGCCCGGACTACAAGGTCGTGTTCGTCGGCGACGCCGCCATGGCGCCCTACGAAATCACCCAGCCCGGCGGCAGCGTCGAGCACTGGAACGAGGAAGCCGGCTACGTGTGGATGCAGCGCTTCATGGAAAAGTACAAGAAGCTCATCTGGATCAACCCCTACCCGAAGGACACCTGGAACTACACCGCCTCCACCGGGATCATCCGCGAGCTGATCAACAACCAGATGTATCCCCTGACCCTCCAGGGACTGGAAGAAGGCATGCGCTTCCTCGCCAAGTGACGCGGACGGGCCCCACGGGCCCGTTCTGCTTTGCAGCGAAAGCCGTTAGGCTTGGTCGCTTCTTCCCTGCCACAGAGTCGAACCATCATGCACGAGCTTCCCCTGCAGGACGCCGCAGCCCCGGACGGAGTCTGCTACGGCTGCGGCAGCCGCAACCCCCACGGCCTGCACATCAAGAGCCGCTGGCACGAGGACGGCATCCACGTAGTCGCCGAGCACCTCCCCGACCCCATGCACTGCGGCTGGCCGGACCTGGTCTACGGCGGGCTGATCGCCATGCTGGTGGACTGCCACTCCAACTGGACCGCCATGGCCTACCACTACCGCGCCGAGGGTCGCGAGCCGGGCAGCCTGCCGCGCATCGAGTGCGTCACCGGCAACCTGGGCATCAAGTTCATCAAGCCGACCCCCATGGGCGTGCCGCTGCAGCTGAGGGCGCGTGTCGAGGGAGAGGTCGGGCGCAAGACCCGGGTAATCTGCGAGATCTACGCCGGCGAGGTGCTCACCGCGGTGGGCGACTCGGTGTTCGTACGGGTGGATGCCAGCCAACTGGCCGCCCAGGCCCACGGCAAGGGCGCCTGAGTGCTCAGCTCCAGCGCCGGGCGTTGAGGCGCTGCTCGCGACGCCGCCCACTGCCGAGCAGCCAGCCGACGGCCAGGCCCAGCAGCTCCACCAGCCAGGCCAGCAGCAGCCCGCTGCCCAGGCCCCAGGCGATCGCCTGCGGCGCCAGCAGCACCTGGTAGCTGTAGGCCTCGAAGGTTTCCGCGAGCAGCGCCCGGTCGGCGGCGCTCGCCAGGTGCCAGACCTGCGCGTACCAGGGCCCATGCATGGCCAGCCACTCGTCCTCCAGCAGCTCGGCGCGGGCCACCAGATGGCCGACGCTCTCGGCATCGCTCTGCATCACCGCATCGCTGCTGGCCCGGTAATGGGCGACCAGGGCGTTCAGGTCGCCATCGAAGAAGCGCGCAGCGGTCTCGCGGAAGCCCAGCAGGCTCTCCTCCGACTCGGCGCGGTGGGCGGCCACGCGCTTGGCGTAGTCGTCGACGAAGCCAGGCACCTGCACGCCGACCAGCAGGCCGAAGGCGAACAGCAGCAGGCGCAGGTAGCCGCGCAGCATCAGCCGTCCACCCGGCCATGGGCCACGCACTCGCCGCGCCGCCACAGGGTCCACTCGCCGGGCTGGAAGATCCGCCAGGTCTCGTTGGCGGTCAGCGGCTCGGTGGCCAGCACGGTGACCACGTCGTCCGGGGTGGTTTCCGCCTGGAAGTCCACGGTGACGTCCACGTCCTTCAGCTGCGCCGGGCCGAAGGGCGCGCGGCGGGTGATGCTGGCCAGCTTGCTGGAACAGAAGGCGAACAGCCAGTCGCCGTTGCTGAGCAGACAGTTGAACACCCCCTTGCCGCGGTACTCGGCACAGGCGCCGATCAGGGTAGGCAGGAGGATCTCCACCGCCACCGGCTCGGGGAAGGCGCGGCGCACCCGGTTGAGCAGGTCACAGAAGGCCGTCTCGCTGTCGGTGTCGCCCACCGGGCGGTAGAAGCCCGGCTCCGGCTGGAAATCGGCAAGCTGGCCGTTGTGGGCGAAGCACCAGTTGCGTCCCCAGAGCTCGCGCACGAAGGGATGGGTGTTGGCCAGGCAGACCCGGCCGACGTTGGCCTGACGAATATGGCCGATCACCGTCTCGCTCTTGATCGGATAGCGCTGCACCAACTTGGCCACCTCCGACTCGACGCTCGGCGCCGGGTCCTGGAACAGGCGCAGGCCGCGCCCCTCGTAGAAAGCGATGCCCCAGCCGTCGCGGTGCGGACCGGTGCCGCCGCCGCGCTGCATCAGGCCGGTGAAGCTGAAAACGATGTCGGTCGGCACGTTGGCGCTCATGCCCAGCAGTTCGCACATGGCTCAGGGTTCTCGTGGCAAAGCGTTGCTGTTCTCACCGCGGTAGCGAGCGCCCGCCGGCGCAGCCTTCCACGGACGGAAGGCCCCATGCTGAAGGGCCTCTCCGCGAGAATCAAGGGATGCCGGGATACTGCGGGAGGGCGGTCGGGCGCAGACTCAGAGGCGCGGCTCGCCCCGTGCTCCGCCCGGGGAGCGCTCGCGGGCCAGCACCTCGCGCAGGGTTGGCTCGTCGCCCTCGTCCTGGGCCGGTGCGGCCTCGGCCCTGCGCCGCTTCCACCAGCTCTCCAGCGGCCAGCGGATCAGCACGAACAGCAGGTAGAGGACGAAGGCGATGATGCCGTACAGGGCCAGGTCGGCCACCGCGCGCCAGGCGTTGTTGCCGACCTTGAAGGCCAGATCCAGGGCACTGATGGCGATGGCCGGGGCGAACAGCTCGCGGGCCGGATCGACGATGGTCGGGGTGAACAGCAGAACGGCCACCAGCACGCGCAGCGGCTCGCGCAGATAACGCCACATCCAGCCGGTCATCCGGAACCAGACCAGCAGGCAACCAAGCGCGGCGACCGCATAGGCGCCCCAGGCGAGCAGGTAGTCGTTTTCGATCATCGCGTTCCGTGGCGAGGCTGACAAAGGGGCGCTTATCATAACGGCTTTTCGCCGGCCCGGCGCACCTGCCGTCCGCAACAGAGGAATGCCCATGCCCCAACCTCCCGTCGCCCGCATCGAACCCGGCTCCGATCCCTACCGCTGGCTGGAGAACCGCGACGCTCCGGAGGTGCTGGAGTACCTGAAAGCGGAAAACGCCTATCTGGAGGCCGAGCTGGCCGATCAGGCCGAGCTGCGCGAGCGGCTGTTCCAGGAGATCAAAGGCCGCATCCGCGAGACCGACCTGTCCCTCCCTGTGCCCTGGGGCCCCTGGCTGTACTACACACGCACCAGCGCCGGCGACGAGTACCCGCGCCACTACCGCTGCCCACGCCCGGCCGACGGTTCCCTGAAGGTGGACGAAAGCGCCGAGCAACTGCTGCTCGACCCCAACGCCCTGGCCGGCGGTGGCTACCTGTCCCTGGGCGCCTTCAGCATCAGCCCAGACCACGCCTGGCTGGCCTACAGCCTGGACAGCAGCGGCGAGGAAGTCTTCCGCCTCTACGTCAAGAACCTGGCCAGCGGCGAGGTCATCCCCCTGCCCTTCGAATCCTGCGACGGCAGCCTGACATGGGCCAACGACAACCGCACCCTGTTCTTCGCCACCCTGGACGACACCCACCGCCCGCACAGGCTGTTCCGCTACCGCCTGGGCGAAGCCAGCGCCGAGGAAGTGTTCCACGAGCCGGACGGGCGCTTCTTCCTCAGCTGCTACCGCTCCAGCTCCGAGCGTCAACTTCTGTTGCTGCTCAACAGCAAGACCACCAGCGAGACCTGGGTGCTGGACGCCGAACATCCGGAGCAGGCCTTCCGCTGCCTGGCACCCCGCGAAGAAGGCCACGAGTACTACGTCGATCACGGCTGCCTGGACGGTGCCTGGGCCTGGCTGATCCGCAGCAACCAGGCCGGCATCAACTTCGCGCTCTACGCCGCCCTGGATGCTACCCCAGAGCGTCCCTACTGGCGCGAGCTGATCGGCCACGACCCGCAGGTGATGCTCGAGGACGTCAGCCTGAACCGCGACGCCATCGTCCTCAGCCTGCGCGAGCAGGGCCTGCCAATCATCGAGGTGCGTGCCGCCGGCCAGGCACCGGCGCGGGTCAAGCTGCCGGATGCCACCTACAGCCTGTACGTGCAGGACAATCTGGAATTCGACAGCCCGGTGATCCGCCTGCGCTACGAGTCGCTGAACCGCCCCGCGCAGATCCGCCAGCTGGACCTGGCCAGCGGCGAGCAGAAGGTGCTCAAGGAAACCCCGGTGGAAGGCCCCTTCAACGCCGACGCCTACGAGAGCCGCCGGATCTGGGCCACAGCGCCGGACGGTACCCAGGTGCCAATCAGCTTGGTGGCGCGCCGCGAAGTGCTCGCCGCCGGCCGCCCGGCGCCGCTCTACCTGTACGGCTACGGCGCCTACGGCTCGAGCCTGGATCCTTGGTTCTCCCACGCCCGCCTGAGCCTGCTGGAGCGCGGTTTCGTGTTCGCCATCGCCCACGTGCGCGGCGGTGGCGAGCTGGGCGAGGCCTGGTACCGGGCCGGCAAGCTGGAGCACAAGCACAACACCTTCGACGACTTCATCGCCTGTGCCGAGCAGCTGATCGCCGCCGGCTACACCACCCCGCAGCGCCTGGCAATCAGCGGTGGCAGCGCCGGCGGCCTGCTGATCGGCGCGGTGCTCAACCAGCGCCCCGAGCTGTTCGCCGCTGCCATCGCCGAGGTGCCCTTCGTCGACGTGCTGAACACCATGCTGAACCCCGAGCTGCCGCTGACCGTCACCGAGTACGACGAATGGGGCAATCCCAGCGACCCGGTCGTCTACCAGCGGATCAAGGGCTACGCGCCCTACGAGAACGTCCGCGCCCAGGCCTACCCGGCGATCCTCGTCGTGGCCGGCTACAACGACAGCCGCGTGCAGTACTGGGAGGCAGCCAAGTGGGTGGCCAGGCTGCGCGCCAGCAAGACCGACAGCAACCTGCTGCTGCTGAAGACCGACCTGGATGCCGGCCACGCCGGGATGAGTGGCCGTTACCAAGCGTACCGGGACGCTGCCCTGGAATACGCCTTCCTGTTCAAGGTGCTGGGGATCGAGTGAGGGAGGCGGCGCCGGCTGCTCGAGCCGCCGACGCCGGAAGGGTCAGAGGCCCATCTGCTTGGCGATGATCTCGTTCATCACCTCGCGGGTACCGCCGCCGATGGAGAGGATGCGGTTGTCGCGGTACAGCCGCTCCACCAGACTCTCGCGCATGTAGCCCATGCCGCCGAGGATCTGCACGGCATCGTAGGTGATGCGGTCGGCCACGTCGGTGGCGAAGTTCTTGGCCATGGAGATTTCCTTGATCACGCTCTTGCCGGCGGCCATCTTCGCCGCCTGGCGGTAGGTGAACTCCCGCGACACCTCCAGCTGGGTGGCCATCTCCGCCAGACGGTGCTTGAGCACCTGGAACTTGCCGATCGGTTTGCCGAAGGCCTCGCGCTGGCGGGCCCAGGCCCTGGCCTCCTCGAGAGCCATCTGCGAGGTCATGTTGGCCATCAGCGCCAGGGCCAGGCGTTCGCTCTGGAAATTGGCCATGATGCAGGCGAAGCCGGCGTTCTCCACGCCGATCAGGTTCTCCACCGGCACCTTGCAATCGTCGAAGAACAGCTCGGCGGTGTCCGAACATCGCCAGCCCATCTTCTTCAGCTTGCGGCTGACCGTGAAGCCCGGAGTGTCCTTCTCGATCAGCAGCAGGCTGACACCGCCGAAGCCCTCGCCGCCGGTGCGCACCGCCACCGTGTAGTAATCGGCACGCACCCCGCTGGTGATGAAGGTCTTGCTTCCGGTCACCCGGTAGTAGTCACCGTCGCGCACCGCGCGGGTCTTCAGGCTGGCCACGTCGGAGCCGCCGGAAGGCTCGGTGACCGCTAGGGCGATGACCTTCTCGCCGGCCAGCACCTCGGGGACGATGCGGTCGCGCAGCGCCGGTTTGGCCCACTTGACCACCGGCGGCAGACCGATGTCCAGGGAACCGAGGCCAGCCACCAGGCCGCCGGAGCCGGAACGCATCAGCTCCTCGCTGGCCGCCACCTTGGCGAACAGGTCGCCCTCGTAGCTGCCGCCGTAGCGCTCCGGAAAGCCAATGCCGAGGATCCCGGCCGCGCCGGCCTTGCGATACAGCTCACGGGGGAACTCCTCGGCCTCCTCCCACTCGGCGATGTAAGGCAGGATCTCCCGCTCGACGAAGCGCCGCACCGAATCGCGGACCAGTTGATGGGACTCATCGAAGTATTCCTGGAAGGCGGACATGGGCAAGCTCCAGTTGTTTTTTATGAAGGACAACGCTACCTAGCGCTTGCTTGGTTTTCAAGAGAAAAAAGCGTCGATCGACAAGAAAAGCCCTTTCGTCCACTAAACGCCCGGCCACAAAAAAGGCGGCCCGAAGGCCGCCCAATTGCTCAGCAGATGCTTGCTCAGTGGGCCACTGCACCACTGGCGCCCAGACCGGTCTGGGAACGCACGAACTGGGAGTAGAACTTGTTCTGCTCCTCGTTGGCCGCGGCCGACCTGTCGGTGATGGAGAAGAACCAGATGCCGACGAAGGCGACGATCATCGAGAACAGCGCCGGGTACTCGTACGGGTAGATCGGCTTCTCGTGGCCGAGGATCTGCACCCAGATGGTCGGGCCGAGCACCATCAGCGCCACCGCGGTGATCAGACCGAGCCAGCCGCCGAGCATGGCGCCACGGGTGGTCAGGCGCTTCCAGTACATGGAGAGGATCAGCACCGGGAAGTTGCAGCTCGCCGCGATGGAGAAGGCCAGGCCGACCATGAAGGCGATGTTCTGCTTCTCGAAGGCGATGCCCAGGACGATGGCCAGCACGCCGAGGATCAGGGTGGTCACCTTGGAGACGCGCAGCTCGTCGCGCTCGTTGGCCTTGCCCTTCTTGATCACGCTAGCGTACAGGTCGTGGGACACCGCCGAGGCGCCGGACAGGGTCAGGCCGGCGACCACCGCGAGGATGGTGGCGAAGGCCACGGCCGAGATGAAGCCGAGGAACAGGCTGCCGCCCACGGCGTCGGCCAGGTGCACGGCGGCCATGTTGGTGCCGCCCAGCAGCGCGCCGGTGGAGTCCTTGAAGGCCGGGTTGGTGCTGACCAGCAGGATGGCGCCGAAGCCGATGATGAAGGTCAGGATGTAGAAGTAGCCGATGAAGCCGGTGGCGAAGAACACCGACTTGCGGGCTTCCTTGGCATCGCCCACGGTGAAGAAGCGCATCAGGATGTGCGGCAGGCCGGCGGTACCGAACATCAGCGCCAGGCCCAGGGAGATCGCCGAGATCGGGTCCTTGACCAGACCGCCGGGGCTCATGATCGCCTCGCCCTTCGGATGCACCTTGATGGCTTCGCTGAACAGGGTGGCGAAGTCGAAGTTGACGTGCTTGAGCACCATCAGGGCCATGAAGGAGGCGCCGGAGAGCAGCAGCACGGCCTTGATGATCTGCACCCAGGTGGTCGCCAGCATGCCGCCGAACAGCACGTAGAGCACCATCAACACGCCCACCAGTACCACCGCGACGTGGTAGTTGAGGCCGAACAGGAGCTCGATGAGCTTGCCGGCACCGACCATCTGGGCGATCAGGTAGAAGGCCACCACCACCAGGGTGCCGCTGGCCGACAGGGTACGGATCTGGGTCTGGCCGAGGCGGTAGGAGGCCACGTCGGCGAAGGTGTAGCGACCCAGGTTGCGCAGGCGCTCGGCCATCAGGAAGAGGATGATCGGCCAGCCGACCAGGAAGCCGATCGAGTAGATCAGGCCGTCGTAGCCGGAGGTGAACACCAGGGCGGAGATACCCAGGAAGGAAGCCGCCGACATGTAGTCACCGGCAATCGCCAGACCGTTCTGGAAACCGGTGATGCGGCCGCCGGCCGAATAGAAGTCGGAAGCCGATTTGCTGCGCTTGGCGGCCCAGTAGGTGATGCCCAGGGTCGCAGCGACGAACAGCACGAACATGATGATGGCCGAGACGTTCAGCGGCTGGCGCTGCACCTCGCCCTCAATCGCACCAGCCGCCCAGAGGGTCGGGGCCAGGGCCAGCAGACCCAGAGCGGAAAACACGCGCCCGATCATTGTTGAGCCTCCTTGAGGATCTCTTTGTTCATCTCGTCGAACTCGCCGTTGGCGCGCCTGACGTAGATACCGGTCAGAGCGAAAGCGGCGACGATCAGACCGACACCGATCGGCAGGCCCCAGGTGATGGGCGAGTCGTCGCTGATGCGCGCACCGAGCACCTGCGGCTCGAAGGCGATCAGCAGGATGAAGGCCACGTACAGGCCGAGCATGAGAAAGGACAGTGACCAGGCGAAGCGATCCCGCTTGGCTACCAGTTCCTGGAAACGCGGATTCTGTTCAATCCGCTTGTAGGTGCTGTCGTTCATTTTGTTGTTGTCCTCCACAGCAGCAAGGGTTGCTGGTAGGCCAACTCTAGGGCGACGCCGCCGTCACGACAGACGACCTTAGTCGTATTCAGCGGGCTTCCCCGACTAAGGTCGTAGGCCCCATCCCAGGCCCCTTCCGGCGTCCTGCAGGTTCTTCCGTGCGAGCCTTCCCGAAGCGGCTCTCGGCCCCTTGACGGCACCGTTTCCAACATTAACAAAAACTATCAATGAAATATACTTCGATTGCTTTATACCTAATAAGGGCATAGCTAACCTGAAACCAACAAGAAGCGTTCTCATTCCCCTTGGAGAAGCAATCATGCTCAAGACCATCACCTTCACCGTCATGCACTTCTGCATCGCCTTCAGCGTCGCCTACGTGCTGACTGGCAGCGTGACCGTGGGCGGTCTGGTCGCGGCGATCGAACCCCTGTGCAACTCAGTGGGCTTCTACATCCATGAGAAGATCTGGAACCGCATCGAGAAGAACCAGGGCGAACGGCGGAGCATCCCAAAGCACGCCTGCTGCATCAGCATGCCTGAAGCGCCGGCGAACCTGTCAGTGACATGCAGACCGAGTTAACAGGTTCGCTGGCCATCCGCTAAGATCCTGTGCTCGCCTTCTGGCCGAGCGACGTCATGACCACCCCGACACGCTTCCCGCTGCCACCCTACCTGCTCGCCTGCCTGTTCGCCCTCCTCGCCCTCGCCAGCTTCTGGTACGGCCTCGGCAGGCCGGTATCGCTGCCCGACGCGGCGACGCCCACGCACAAGCTGCAGTGCGCCTCCTACACGCCCTTCGACAAGGACCAGTCGCCCTTCGAGCAGCCCTTCAGGCTGCGTCCGGAACGGGTGGAGGCAGACCTGGCCCTGCTCGCCGGGCGCTTCCGCTGCATCCGCACCTATTCGATGACCGGCCTGGAGGAGCTGCCGAAGCTGGCCCGCCAGCACGGCCTGAAGATGCTCCTGGGCGCCTGGGTAAATGCCGATCCCACGCAGACCCGTCGGGAAATCGACGCCTTGGTGCGCGTCGCCGGCGCATACCCAGACGTGGTCGAGGCGCTGGTCGTCGGCAACGAGACGCTGCTGCGCAAGGAGGTCACCGCCCAGCAGTTGGCCGCGCTGATCCGCGAGGTGAAGGCCCGGGTCGTCCAGCCGGTCACCTACGCCGACGTCTGGGAGTTCTGGCTGAAGCACCCGGAAGTGGCCTCGGAGGTGGATTTCCTGACCATCCACCTACTGCCCTACTGGGAGGACCAGCCAACCGGCATCGACGCCGCCCTGGCCCACGTCGCCGAGGTACGCCGGTGGTTCGGCGAACGCTTCGCGCCCAAGGATATCCTGATCGGCGAGACCGGCTGGCCGAGCGAGGGCCGCCAGCGGGAAACCGCGCTGCCCAGCCGGGTCAACGAGGCCAGGTTCATACGCGGTTTCGTCACCATGGCCGAGCAACACGGCTGGCGCTACAACCTGATCGAAGCCTTCGACCAGCCCTGGAAACGGGTCAGCGAGGGCACCATGGGCGGCTACTGGGGGCTATTCGACGCCGACCGCGAAGACAAGGGCATCCTCGCCGGGCCAGTCAGCAACCTGCCGCACTGGCCCTGGCATCTCACGGTCAGCGCCCTGCTCGCCATCGCCGCCCTATTCGTCGCCGGACGCCCCGCCTCCGTCCCCACCGCCCTGCTGCTGCCGTTCCTGGCAGCCCTGGGCACCACCAGCATCGCCCTCTGGGCCGAGCTGGCGCGAGTCTCGTGCCGCTACGCCGGGGAATGGCTGTGGGCGGCGACGCTAACGGGGCTCAACCTGATCGTCCTCGCCCACAGCGCCCTGGCGCTGGCCAGCCGCGACGGCTGGCGCGCACGACTGTTCGCCTGGCTGGAGACCCGCGGCGGCTGGTGGCTGTGCGCAGCCGGCTTCGCCGCGGCGGTGAGCATGCTCGCCCTGGTCTTCGATCCGCGTTACCGCGAGTTCCCCAGCGCCGCCCTACTGCTACCAGCGCTGGTCTACCTGTGCCGCCCGGTCGTCGCGCCGCGCCGCGAAACCGGCCTGCTCTGCGCTCTGGTGGGCGCCGGCATCGTCCCGCAGTTGATCCAGGAAACCCCGGGCAACCTGCAGGCATTGGGCTGGGCGCTGGTCAGCACGTTGATGGCCGCCGCGCTGTGGCGCAGCCTGCGCCGGTCCCGGGCAAGCGGCGTGGCGGCCCCGGTGGCGGTTGGCTAAAGCCGAACGTGCGAAGGCAGGAAGGCGAAGCTCACTTCGCCTTGTAGATGATCCCAGGGTTGCACTGAATCATCTGGTAGTGGTCCGGCAGGCCGTTCAGGGCCTCGGAGGCACCGAGGAACAGGTAGCCGCCCGGACGCAGGGTGGCGTGGATGCGCAGCAGGATGTCGCGCTTCACCTCGGCGGAGAAGTAGATCAGCACGTTGCGGCAGAACACGATGTCGAAGCGGCCCAGCGCGGCGTAGCTATCCAGCAGGTTGAGCGCACGGAACTCCACGCGGCTGCGGATCGCCGGCTTGACCACCCAGCGCCCTGGCGCCTTGTTGTCGAAGTAGCGATGCAGGCGCTCCGTCGACAGTCCGCGACCGATCGCCAGGCTGTCGTACTCGGCCTTGCGGCAGGCCTGCAGCATGGTGCCGGACAGCTCGGTCGCGATGATCTGCACGCCGCCGCGGAGCATGCCCGGGTTGCTGCGCTCGAACTCGTCGATGGCCATGGCGATGGAATAGGGTTCCTGGCCGGACGAGGCCGCCGCCGACCAGATGCGCAGGCGCTGGTTGGGAGTTTCCCGCAGCAGCTCCGGGAGCACCTTGGACTTCAGCACCTCGAAGGGGTAGTTGTCGCGAAACCACAGGGTTTCGTTGGTGGTCATGGCGTCCACCACCTGCTCGCGCAGCAGGCTGCGCGGCGCGGCTTCCAGGCGCTGCACCAGCTCGCCGAGGCTCCTGATGCCGTTCTGCTCCATCAGCTTGTTGAGTCGACTGGCGACCAGATACTGCTTGTTGCTGCCCAGCAGGATACCGCAGGCCTTCTCCAGGAATGCCCGGAACTGTTCGAAACCCAAATCACCCGAAGACACTAAGGCCGCCTCTGCTGTCATGGATACTGCTGCCAAGAGATGACGCTCAGGCGCCGTCCGTCACTTTGATGCGCTCCACCACCCGGGCCGCCAGTTCGTCCGGACGGAACTTGGCGAGGAAATCGTCCGCGCCGACCTTCTTTACCATCGCCTGGTTGAACACCCCGGAAAGCGAAGTATGCAGGAGGATGTGCAGGTTCTGCATGCGCGGATCATGACGGATCTCGGCAGTCAGGGTGTAACCGTCCATCTCCGGCATCTCGATGTCGGAGATCAGCATCAGGAACTCCTCCTCCGGCTTGCGCCCGGACTCGACCAGGCCGCGCAGGTAGTCCAGCGCCTGCCGGCCGTCGTTCAGCGCGGTGACCTCGACGCCCACCGACTGCAGGCAGCGGATCAATTGCTTGCGCGCCACCGAGGAGTCGTCGACGATCAGCACGTGCTTGCTGCCCGCCTTCTGCTGGGTCTCGGCGTCGATCACCCCGTCGGACACCACCTCGGACGTGGGCGCCACCTCGGCGAGGATCTTCTCCACATCGATGATCTCCACCAGCTCCTGGTCGAGCCGGGTGACCGCGGTGAGGTAATGCTCGCGGCCGGTGCCCTTCGGCGGCGGCAGGATCTCTTCCCAGTTCATGTTGACGATGCGCTCCACCGAACGCACCAGGAAGCCCTGCACCTTGGTGTTGTACTCGGTGATGATGACGAAGCTGTTCTCCAGGCTGTCCAGGCTGCGCCGGCCGGTGGCCAGCGACAGATCGAGGATCGGGATGGTGCCGCCGCGGATGTTCGCCACGCCGCGCACCACCGGGCTGGCCTTGGGCATCACGGTGAGCCGGGGGCACTGCAGCACCTCCTTCACCTTGAACACGTTGATGCCGTACAGCTGACGGCCATCCAGACGGAACAGCAGCAGCTCGAGCCGGTTCTGCCCGACCAGTTGCGTCCGCTGGTTTACCGAATCCATCACACCGGCCATGCCGCTGGTCTCCTTGTTCGTTGACACCGTCCCAGAGCGGCACGGGCCTTGCTAATCAACACCACATGAAACAGATGACGACACATTTCCGACGCACGCCGGCGCCATGCCGCTCCTTCTGCTTGGCCATTGTCGCGGCGCTGGGCTGGCTGGGCCATGGTCCGGCGAGCGGCGCCACGACGACCTCTCCGGAAATACTAATCGGCACAGCGCAGGGATTTCTTGAGTTTACCGTCGAAGATTATTTGCAGCGCAGCGGCATCGAGGGCCGCTACGAGGTCGAGGTCAACCGCCTGGACCCACGCCTGCGACTGGCCGAATGCGACAGCGATTTGACGGCCTCCCTGGAAAGCCCCGCCACGCCCATCGGCCGCGTCACGGTGCGAGTCCGCTGCGACGGCAGCTCTCCCTGGACGGTGTTCGTGCCCGCCCAGGTCAGGCTGTTCCGCGACGTACTGGTGACCGTTCGACCGCTGAAGCGCGGCGAGGTGGTCGGCATGCAGGACCTGACCCTGCTGGAACGCGACGTCGGCCTGCTCGGCCAGGGCTTCCTCACCGCCCCGGAACAGGCCGCCGGCAAGACGGTGACCCGCCCGCTGCTGGCCGACCAGGTGCTGACCCCCACCCATCTGCAGAGCTCGCGAGTGGTCCGTAAGGGCGACCAGGTGCTGATCAGCGCGAACAGCGGTAAGGTCAGCGTGCACATGAACGGCGAAGCCCTGGGCGATGGCGCCGAGGGCCAGCAGGTGCGCGTGCGCAACCTCAGCTCGCAGCGGATCATCAAGGCGCGAGTCGCCGGCCCGGGCCTGGTGGAAGTGGACCTCTAGCCACGGCGCGACGGTGGCCTTCGCCGCGGGAATGCCCCTAAAATCCCCCGGCGAAGCGATTGCCCCGGCCACCCTTGGAGACCGGCCGACCGATTTTGTGACGGAATACTCGCTTTTCCCCTAAAGTTCTCTCAGGTTCGGCCGAAACAGCAGGCAAGCGTCCAACACCGTCAGAGGTTTCCGCACCATGGTCATCGACTTCAACCGCCCCAACAACGCCGCCACTCCCGGCACTGCTGGGCGTACCACCGGTACCCAGTCCGGGCAGCGTGGCGAAGGCGTCGGCACCCTGCAGTCCACCTCGCCCCAGGCGGCCGCGGAACAGGCGACCACCCGGCAGGCCGGCGAATCCGTGCAACTCAGCCAGGAAGCTCAGCAGTTGCAGCAGATCACCGAGAAGCTGAACGACCAGCCGATCGTCGACAAGGCTCGCGTCGAACGCCTCAAACAGGCGATCGCCGACGGCAGCTACCAGGTCGACAGCCAGCGCGTCGCCAAGAAACTGCTCGACTTCGAATCCCAGCGCTAACCCCCAGGGTGCGCCGAGGACGTTGGACGCCCGGGCCGCAGGCGGCCCGCAGACCGCTCAGAGCCAACCATGCATGACCTTACCCTGCTGCAACTGTTCAACGAGGACATCGCCGCCGCCCGGCGCCTGCTGGAACTGATCGAGGCCGAGTACCAGGCACTCGGCGCGCGCGACCTGCCGCGCCTGGAAGTGCTGCTCGGCGAGAAGCAGCCGCTGCTGGCTCTACTCAGCGAGCATGGCCAGCAGCGCAGTCGCATCATGCAGGAACTGCAGCTCAGCGCCGACCGCGCCGGCCTCGAGGCCCTCGCCGCACGTTCCGCTCAAGGGGCCGAACTGCTCGCCCGCGGCGACGAACTCGCCGCCCTGCTGGAGCAGTGCCAAGCCGCCAACCTGCGCAACGGGCGCATCGTGCGCACCGGCCAGGCCTCGGTACGCAGCGTGCTGGGCATCCTCCGCGGCGGGGATACGCCGACCCTCTACGACAGCCGGGGCGGCACCGCCAGAACCACGCTGCAGCGCCCGCTCAGCCAGGCCTGACACCGCTCGTCAAGCCAGCCCTGCAAGACGAGCGCCACATAATGGCTTACTGCTATTATGCGGCCTCTGCAATTCCAGCCCGGAGATGACTGGACCGTGTCCAACCCGTTCCACGCGGATAATGGCCCGCAACCCCCGAAGACCCTGACGGCGCCCCTGGAGATCTACGCCAATCTGCGCCTGCTGCAACAGCACCACGATCCGCTGGTAATCGCCTTCGAAGGGCGCAGCCAGCGTTTCCAGAGCTACCTCATCGAACTCAACCGCGAACGGAGCTACCTGGCCTTCGACGAACTGATCCCCAACGATGGCGAGCGCTACCTGGCCAACGGCGAAAGCTTCAGGGTGGAGGGCTATCACGAGGGTATCCGCATCACCTGGGAATGCCGGGGCCCGGTGCAGAAGGGCGAGCTGGACGGCCATCCCTGCTACTGGACCCGCCTACCGAGCGAAGTGATCTACCATCAGCGCCGCAATGCCTACCGCGCGCCGCTCAAGCAGACCCAACTGGTGGACATCGAGCTGGCCGGGGACAAACTGGTCAAGCCGCTCGAGGGGCAGATGCTGGATATCTCCGCCACCGGCTGCAAGGTGCGCATCGCCGGCGACCAGAGCAAGCAGCTGCAGCCCGGCCAGATCTACGAACGACTGACCGTGCAGCTTCCCTTCGGCACTCTCACCTGCCAGGTGGAACTGCGCCACCTGCAGTACGAGGACAAGTTGGACCTGAGCTTCGCCGGCCTGCGCTTCCACCGCATCGGCGGCATGGAGCAGCGCCAGGTCGAGCGCTTCGTCCATCAACTGCAGCGCGAGGTGCGCCGCGACGACCTCTGAACCGCGCGGCGCGGCCTGCCGTCAGACGTTGGGCGACGCCGGCCCCGTCTCCGGCGGGGCGTCTTCGGTCCGCATCTGCTCCTTGGCCACCTTCTCATCGACCCGCGGGTCGAGGGCCGCCACCAGCGGCGAGCTGGTCATGCTGTCCGGCACCGCCACGTGCTGCAGCGGCGCGTCCTCCACCTGGTGCAGGTTGGTGACCTCCTTCGGCCGCACCCTCCAGATCAGGATCAGCGCGCAGAACACCTCGAAGGCGTAGAACATGTTGGCGCCCAGGCTACGCATCAGCACCCCGGCCAGCAGCGGACCGGCGCAGGCACCGACCCCGAAGGTGACCAGCAGCATGGCACTCAGCGAGACCCGCCGCTCGCTCTCGACATGGTCGTTGGAGAAGGCTACCGCCAGCGGATAGAGGCTGAACTGCAGCAGGCAGACCGCGAAACCGACGCTAAACAGCAGCGGCAGGCCAACCTTGGGCAGCACCGCCAACGGCAGGGCGGCCAGCGCCAGCAGCACGGCGCAGCTGCGGATCAGCACCGAGCGGTTATAGCGATCGGATAGCCAGCCCAGCGGCCACTGCACCAGCAAACCTGCGAGGATGCAGCTGCCCATGAACAGACCGATCTGCTCGGTGCCCATCCCCTGCCGCGCGGCGTACAGCGGCGCCAGACCGTAGAAGGAACCGATCACCAGTCCGGAAACCAGCACAGTGGTCAGCGACTGCGGCACCCGCTTGATGAAGAACAGCGGCTCCAGTGGCGCCGGCCGCAATGGTGCCGGGTGCACCTTGCGGGTCAGTGCCACCGGCACCAGGCAGAGGGCGAAGCACAGCGCCACCACCATCAGCAGCTCCGGACCGAGCCCTGGGTGCAGCATCAGCGCCAGTTGGCCGAGCACCAGCCCCAGATAGGAGGCGATCATGTAGCCGGAGAACACCTGGCCGCGCTGGCTGACGTCGGCCTGCTCGTTAAGCCAGCTCTCGATCACCATGTACTGGCACATCATGCCCAGGCCGACCAGCGCGCGCAGGATCAGCCAGGCGGGGATCAGCTCGATCAGCCCGTGGCCGAGCACCGCCGCGGTGACCATCCCGGCACAGGCCACGTAGGCGCGGATGTGGCCGACTCGTGCGATCAGTCGATGGCCGATCTTGGCGCCGAGCACCAGACCGAAGTAGTAGGCGGCCATCAATGCGCCGACCCACAGACCGTCGACGCGGTCAGCCAGGCGCAGGGCCAGGTAGGTACTGAGCAGGCCGGAACCGACCAGCATCAGCAAGGTGGCGAAATACAACGCCCTGAAGGACTTCCAGATACCTCTCATGTGCCTGCCGGGGGCTCCTTGACTTGGGTGAGTGGATGACGTGCCGAATGTTTCCGTGCCAGCAGGGGATGGAGGAAACGCCGAACCGGGCCCGGTCCGCCGCACGCACGGACCGGGCGGCCTGCCTCAGGCCTGGGTGGCCAGTACCCGCCGCTCCCAGGGCGTGATCTCATCGAGGAAGCTGCTTAGCTCCAGGCTCTTGGTTGCAATGTAGCCGTTGATGAACTCGCTGCCGAACAATTCTCGCGCCTGTTGGCTCTTCTTCAGACGCTCGATGGCCGTGTGCATGGCACAGGGCAGGGTCAACTCGTCGGGCACCTGGAATTCGCCCTGCAACGGCGGGCTGGGCTCCAGCGCCTTGTCGATCCCGTGCAGGCCGGCGGCCAGACTGGCGGCCAGGGCCAGGTAGGGGTTGGCGTCGGCGCCCGGCAGGCGGTTCTCCACCCGCCGCGCGGCCGGCGTGCTGTGCGGGATGCGCAGGCCGGCGCCACGGTTGTCGTGAGACCAGCAGGCGTTGTTCGGCGAGGCGTAGGGATGGCAGAGGCGCTGGTAGGAGTTCACGTGCGGGGCGAACAGCAGGGTGAAGTCGGCCAGCAGCGCCTGCAGGCCGCCGATGAAGTGGCGAAAGGCCGGCGTGGGGTTGCCCGCCTGGTCGTTGAAGATGTTGCGGCCGCTGCCCTGCTCCACCACGCTCTGGTGGATGTGCATGGAACTGCCCGGCATGCCGGCCAGCGGCTTGGCCATGCACACCACCATCAGACCGTGGCGCAGCCCCACTTCCTTGAGCAGGTGCTTGAACAGGAAGGTCTGGTCGGCGATCAGCAGCGGATCGCCGTGCACCAGGTTGATTTCGAACTGGCTGACGCCCATCTCGTGCATGAAGGTGTCGCGCGGCAGGCCCAGCGCCGCCATGCAGCGGTAAACGTCCTCGAAGAATGGGCGCAGACCGTTGTGGGAGGACACGCTGAACGCCGAGCCACCGAACTCGCGGCGACCGTCCAGGCCCTTCGGGGGCAGGAAGGGCTGCTGCGGATCGGTGTGGGCGGCGAACACGAAGAACTCCAGCTCGGTGGCCACCACCGGTGCCAGACCGCGCTCGGCGTAGGCGGCGATCACCTGCCTGAGCAGCGTGCGGGTGGACAGCCCGGACGGCTGGCCGTCCAGCTCCTGGGCATCGCAGATCGCCAGGGCGCGCGGGCTGTCGCTCCACGGCAGACGATGCACCTGCGCAGGGTCGGCGACCAGCGCCAGGTCGCCGTCGTCACTGCCGTAGTAGCTGGAAGGCGGATAGCCGCCCATGATGCACTGCAGCAATACGCCACGGGCCAGTTGCAGGCGGCGGCCGGAGAGGAAGCCCTCGGCGGTCATCACCTTGCCGCGCGGCACGCCATTGAGGTCGGGGGTGACACATTCGATTTCGTCGATTCCGCTCAGATGCTCGGCGAGCGACCCACGATTGTTGTTATTCATGCAGATCTGATCCTGACCAGGAAGGGAAGCGGTCTCCAGATGGGAAGACCATGTGCGGAAATTCGCATCCGCCGTTCAATATTTCAAGCGGAAAAGCAGCCGGCGGCGAGACCTCTAGGATCGCCCGGAAGCCATGTTCTAAGCTGAACAGGAACCCCACCGGAACGAGATCACCATGGCACTCAGCGTCTTCGACCTGTTCAAGATCGGCATCGGCCCCTCCAGCTCGCACACTGTGGGTCCAATGCGCGCCGCCGCGCGCTTCGCCGAAGGACTGCTGCGCGAAGGCCTGCTGGAACGCACCGCAACCGTCCGGGTGGAGTTGTACGGTTCCCTGGGCGCCACCGGTAAGGGCCACGGCAGTGATAAGGCGGTGCTGCTCGGCCTGGAGGGCGAGCAACCGGACCTAGTGGACACCCGCAGCATCCCCGAACGCCTGGAGCGGATCCACGTCAGCGGCCAGTTGCGTCTGCTCGGCCGCCAGCCCATCGCCTTCAGCGAAAAGGAACACCTGACCTTCGTCCGCAAGCCGTTGCCCTACCACCCCAACGGCATGATCTTCCGCGCCTTCGATGCCGCCGGCCTGCAATTGCGCAGCCGCGAGTACTACTCGGTGGGCGGCGGCTTCGTGGTGGACGACAGCGCCGCCGGCCTGGACCGCATCGTCGAGGATCGCACCGAGCTGCCCTACCCGTTTCACAGCGCCCGCGAGCTGCTCGAGCAGTGCGCCCGCCACGGCCTGTCGATCAGCCAGCTGATGCGAGAAAACGAGCGGGCCTGGCGCCCGGACACCGAGACCTCGGCCGGCCTGCAGCGCATCTGGCAGGTGATGCAGGAGTGCGTGGACAACGGCTGCCATACCGAAGGCGTCTTGCCCGGTGGGCTCAAGGTGCGCCGCCGCGCTCCGGCGCTGTACCGCCAGCTCAGCGAGCACCCGGAAGCCAACCTGCGCGACAGCCTGAGCGTGCTGGACTGGGTCAACCTCTACGCCCTGGCGGTCAACGAGGAAAACGCCAGCGGCGGCCGGGTGGTAACCGCACCGACCAACGGCGCGGCGGGCATCATCCCGGCGCTGCTGCACTACTACACGCGCTTCATCCCCGGAGCCACCGCCGAGGGGGTGGAGCGCTTCCTGCTCACCGCCGCGGCCATCGGCATCCTCTACAAGGAGAACGCCTCCATATCCGGCGCCGAGGTGGGCTGCCAGGGCGAGGTCGGCGTAGCCTGCTCCATGGCCGCCGGGGCGCTCTGCGAGGTGCTCGGCGGCAGCCCGCAGCAGGTGGAGAACGCCGCGGAGATCGGCATGGAGCACAATCTGGGGCTGACCTGCGACCCGGTCGGCGGACTGGTCCAGGTGCCCTGCATCGAGCGCAACGCCATGGGTTCGGTGAAGGCCATCAACGCCGCGCGCATGGCCCTGCGCGGCGACGGCAAGCACTTCGTTTCCCTCGACAAGGTGATCCGCACCATGCGCCAGACTGGCGCGGACATGAAGAGCAAGTACAAGGAAACCGCCCGCGGCGGGCTGGCGGTGAACATCATCGAATGCTGACGCCGGCACCCGCCCGTGGCACGGCCGCTTGCCGGGAAAATTCCACCGCCGGACGAAGCAGCCAGAAAAAATCGCCCCGCCCGGCAAGCCAGTCGGGCGAGGCAAAGATACGAGGAATCGGGGAAGGCGCACCGGCTCCGGAACCGAACCGGCGCGTCCGAAAAGGAGGCTGCGGACCAGAGCCCGCAGCAGGTGTCCGGCTAGCCGGGCTCGATGGGGGCCGGACGCTCGCGGCGTCCGTCGGCCTCGTGGCCGATGGCCGATGGCGAGGCGACGGCGGGCGTCTCCTCGTCGGCGTCGCTGCGGATCGAGCGACGGAAGCCCTTGATGGACTCGCCGAGGTCCGTGCCCAGGGTCTTCAGGCGCTTGCCGCCGAAGATCACGAGCACCACCAGCAGCAGCACCAGCCAGTGTTTCCAGTCAAAAATCCCCACGACTTGTGCACCTCTTGCTAGAAGGCCACCGGCCACGGCCGGTGGCGGGGCATCATTCGACGTCTTCGTAGGGCAGGCCGACGTAGTTCTCGGCGATGTTGACCAGACCGGCGTGGGAGCTCAGGTAGTACTCCCGGTCGGCCTGCTGCATCTTGCGATCCCAGGCGTCCTTGGCGTCGCCGAAGTCGTGCAGCAGGTTGGTCATGAACCAGCTGAAGCGCTCGCCCTTCCAGACCCGGCGCAGGGCCAGCTCGGAGTACTTCTCCAGCAGGTCGGTACGACCTTCCTTGTAGACCTTGACCAGGATGCGGTACAGGTAGCAGACGTCCGAGGCGGCCAGGTTCAGGCCCTTGGCGCCGGTCGGCGGAACGATGTGGGCGGCGTCGCCGACCAGGAACAGCTTGCCGTACTGCATGGGCTCGACCACGTAGCTGCGCAACGGGGCGATGCTCTTCTCCAGGGACGGGCCGGTCACCAGACGGCTGGCCACGTCTTCCGGCAGGCGTGCCTTGAGCTCTTCCCAGAAGCGCTCGTCGGACCAGTCCTCCACCTTCTCGGTCAGTGGCACCTGCAGGTAGTAGCGGCTGCGGGTCAGGGAACGCTGGCTGCACAGCACGAAGCCGCGCTCGTGGTGGGCGTAGATCAGCTCCTCGTTGACCGGCGGGGTGTCGGACAGTAGGCCCAGCCAGCCGAACGGATAGACGCGCTCGTAGTGGGTCAGCACTTCGGCCGGGATGCTCTTGCGGGAGATACCGTGGAAGCCGTCACAGCCAGCGATGTAGTCGCAGTCGATGCGGTGGGTCTGGCCGTCCTTCTCGTAGGTGAGATAGGGGCTGTCGCCCTTGGCATCGTGGATCTGCACGTTGTCGGCCGAGTAGATGGTGGTCGCGCCGACCGCCTGGCGGGCTTCCATCAGGTCACGGGTCACTTCGGTCTGGCCGTAGACGACCACTGTGCTGCCGCCAGTCAGTTCCTTCAGCGGAATGCGCACGCGACGACCGTCGACGATCAGTTCGACGCCTTCGTGCACCAGCCCCTCGGCATCCATGCGCGCGGCCACGCCGGCCTCACGCAGCATGTCGACGGTACCCTGCTCCAGCACGCCGGCACGGATGCGGCCCAGTACGTAATCGGGGGTCTGGCGCTCGACGATGACGTTGTCGATACCGGCCTTGTGCAGCAGCTGGCCCAGAAGAAGACCGGACGGACCGGCCCCGATGATGGCAACCTGAGTCTTCATTTTGCTTGTCTCTCTTATAGTCAAAGAAGCATCCCGGGCAGATGAATCAGGCAAGCCGCGGGAATGCCTGTATTTTTTTATTCAAGAGACCGCCAAAGAAGGTAAAAATCAGCCTATAAATGGTACTTTTACAAACACCGGGCGATTATCGGACCGACTCGCGGTCCGTCGCCCCTCCACCCCAGGCACAGCCATGACCACGAAAACCACGCCCGCCAGCGTTCCCGTCTTCAAGCTCTACGGCGAGGAGCAGGCCTGGCCGACGCCCGATCTGCTGCACTGCGAATCCATCCCGGCACGCAGCCGCCTGCACCACTGGGAGATCCAGCCGCACCGCCACGCCGACCTGTTCCAGCTGCTCTACGTGCAGCGCGGCCCGGCACTGATCGAGATCGAGGGACAGCTGCGGGAGGTCCGCGAGGCGACGATCCAGGTTACCCCGCCGCTGTGCGTGCATGGCTTCCGTTTCTCGGAAAATACCGAAGGCTACGTGCTTAGCCTGGGCGCGCCGCTGGTAGCGCAACTGGAGGAACAGCTGGGACCGCTGCGGGTACTCACCGCACCGGGCTGCTATCCGGTGGGCCGCGACCGCCGCCACCTGAACACCCTCTTCGCTACCCTGCAACGCGAGTACGACGCCAGCCAGCCATCCCGCGACCTGATGCTGCACTCTCTGGTCAACGTGTTGATGGTGTGGATCAGCCGGCGCGGCCAGGAAAACCTGCCGCCGGCCAACCGCGATGAGCGCTACGGGCAGTACCTGAGTCACTTTATCCGCCTGGTGGAGGCCCACTACCGCGAGCACCTCACAGTGGAGACCTTTGCCCACAGGCTCGGGCTGTCCAGCGTGTACCTCAACAACCTGTGCCGCCGACTGACCGGGCAGACCGCCCTGCAGATCATCCACCAGCGTCTGCTGCTCGAAGCCAAGCGCAACCTGGTCTATACCACCATGACCATCAGTCAGCTGTCGGATCATCTGGGCTTCAGCGATCCGGCTTACTTCTCGCGGTTCTTCCGGCGCCTCACCGGGATTTCACCGCAGGCCTTCCGCCAGGCCGCGGAACAGCGCAGCCGCTGAAGATTTTTCCTCGGCAGAGCGGATTTTTCTTAACAGCTTCGCGCGGCGGCAACCGAGAAAGAAATCTATCTGGTTGAAATATAAGGATTTTTTTATAACAGAGAAGTTGGCACGCTAGTTGACTTGTCCGGCCGGGGCGTACCTTTCGCGCCTTGCTGATAACAACAAAGGCTGGCTTTGCTATGTATAAATCATCTTCCTTCCGTGCCTCCTCCCTGACTCGTCTCGCCTCTGCCGTGATCCTCGCGAGCAGTGCCACCCTGGCCCAGGCCACCGAAGGCGGTGCCTCATCCTGGCCCATGGGCATCGAAATCCATGGCATGGGCATCCTGCCTCCGCCCGGCTTCTACGGACAGGTGTTCGTCGGCAACTACCTGGCCGACACCCTGCGCGACAATGCCGGCAAAAAGGTTCCGGTGGATTTCGACCTGCGCGTCACCACCCTAGTGCCGCGTTTCGTCTGGGTGACCGAACAGCAGGTGTTCGGCGGCCAGCTCGGCTTCCACGCCCTGCTGCCACTCAATGACATGCGCGCCAACGTGGGCGGTCGGCACGACCACAAGCGCGGCATCGGCGACGCCCACCTCGGCCCGGTGCTCGGCTACCACCTGAGCGACAAGTTCCACATCGCCACCGGCGTCGACTTCGTGCTGCCCACCGGCAGCGAGTACGACAAGGACGATCTGGTCAACCTGGGCAACAACTACTACACCGTGCAGGCCGTGTTGGCGATGACCTACGCGGATCCCAGCGGCTTCAACGCCGACGTGCGCCTGATGCACGACTACAACTTCGAGAACAAGGACACCAACTACCAGTCCGGCCGCGAGCTGCACGCCGACTACACCCTCGGCTGGGGCCTGGGCAACGGCTGGGTGGTGGGTGTCGGCGGTCACGCCTACAAGCAGATCAGCGACGACAAGTGCAGCTACTCCAACTGCGATGCCGCCGCTGCGGTGGATGCGGCCCACGGCAACCGTGGCAGCACCTTCTCGATCGGCCCGGCGATCCAGTACGCCAGCAAGGACGGCTGGCTGTTCAGCGCCAAGTGGCAGGACGAGTCCGGCGTCCGCAACCGCCCGGAAGGCCAGACCTACTGGCTGAAGTTCACCACTCCGCTCTAAGCGCAAGCCTCGGGAACGGACGCCGTCGGCTGTCCGTTCCCGCTTCCCGGCCGGCCCCTACGGACTCCGGCCGGGGGGCGGCGAGGCTCTCCATCCAGCCCCTCCTCACTTCCCCTTCAAGCGATAGCTGACCTGCGCCCGACTCATGCCGAGCATCTGCGCGGCCGCGGTGATGTTGCCGCCGGAGCGCTCCAGCGCCAGCTGCACCAGGAGCCGCTCGATCTCCTCCAGCGAGGTGCCCAAGGCCTGCTCGCGGCCGGACACGAAGGCCAGCAGGCTGGCCAGCTCCGGCGCCTCGTCCGACGCGCCCCGCGACACCTCGGAGCTGCGTTCCGGCGTGGCCGGCGTGCTGCTGCGCCGTCCGGTCATTTCCGGCGGAGCGGAGAGCCGCCCTTCGGCGGTCAGACCCACCGGCGGAGAGACTGGCGAGGTGCCGCCTTCCGACAAATGGAAGACGTCCATCACCTCACCGTCGCCAGCGGCGATCACCCCACGCTCGATGAGGTTCTGCAGCTCGCGGATGTTGCCCGGAAAGTCGTAGGTCAGCAGGGCATTGACCAGTCGCGCGCTGATCCCGGCCAGTTGGCGTCCGTGACGGGCGCTGAACTTGCGCAGGAAGTAGCTCATCAGCAGAGGAATGTCCTCGCGGCGCTCGCGCAGCGGCGGCAGGTGGATGGGGAAGACGTTCAGCCGGTAGAACAGGTCCTCGCGGAACCGTCCTTCCGCCACCTCGCGGCGCAGGTCGACGTTGGTGGCGGCGATCACCCGCACGTCGACGCGAATCGGCGTGGTGCCGCCGACCCGCTCGATCTCGCCTTCCTGCAGGGCACGGAGGATCTTGCTCTGCGCGCTGAGGCTCAGAGTGCCGATCTCGTCGAGGAACAGGGTGCCACCGCTGGCCCGCTCGAAGCGCCCGGGCCGCGAGCGCTCGGCGCCGGTGAAGGCGCCCCGCTCGACGCCGAACAGTTCGGCCTCCACCAGGTTCTCCGGGAGGGTGGCGCAGTTCAGCGCCACCAGCGGTGTGTTGCGGCGCGGGCTGGCCTGGTGCAGGGTGCGGGCGAACAGTTCCTTGCCCACCCCGGACTCGCCGGTGAGCAACACCGTGGCCTGGGTCGGCGCCACCCGCTCGAGCAGTTGGGTGGCGGCCACGAAGGCCGCGGAGACCCCCACCATGGAGGGCTCGTCGGGCATTTCCGGGAGCTCGGCCAGCTCGGTTTCCAGGCCGGCGGTATAGGTACTGCGGCTGAGGAAGTCGCCGGCATCCAGGTGCGCCAGATCGGCATCCAAATCCTCCCATTCCTCGGCCGGCTTGCCGATGATCCGGCAGGCATGCTTGCCGGTGGCGCGGCATTCCTGCTCGCGGAACACCACCAGGCGACCGAGCAGCGAGGAGGCATAGCCGCTGGCATAGCCGATCTCCATCCAGCAGGCCGGCTCGTTGCTCAGCCCGTAGGTGGCGATGTGCTGCTCGGCCTCCAGGGAGTTGTGCCAGAGGAACTCGGAATAGAAATGGCCGATGTCAGAGTCGATCTCGAAGCGCACCACCTCGACGTTGACCATGCCCTCGAGCATGTGCAGGCGCGGCCCGGCGCTGTACAGGCTGGCATGGTCGCCGTCCGGCCACTGCTCGCTGACCTGCGCCGCGTCGCGTGCCCCGGCCTGCCAGCCGATGCGGGTGAGCAGGCCGCGCGCCTTGTCGATGCCCAGCGCCTCGATCAGCTCGCGGCGGATGGCCCCGAAGGCCGCCCCCTGCAGAAGCATCATGCGCTGGCCACACAGCCAGATGCTGCCATCCTGGGGGGCGAAGGCGACGGTTTCCGCCAGCTGCTCGGCCGACGGCAGACCCCGGGGATCGAACTGGCTGGCGCGATCCACGATCAGGCACTTCTGCCGGCTGAGGATGTGTCGGAGGAACTCGTCGGTGGCGCGCCCGGGCTTGCCCGAAGTCGTATTGGTCATAGGCAGTCGAGAATCGAAAAAGGTAGGCAGGTACGAGACGCAGCAGTATGGGCTGCCACCCGCTGCGGTCAATGCGACCTCGGCCGCAGCTCGTCGGCATGGGGATGAATCCGTCCGATAAACGCACCGATTCGATGAGCCGATACCGTTCGTCCAAAATGCCGAGCTTTCCGCAGGACCGCAGGTTTCTCTGCACAATTTTCTGCGACACCCCTGCCCGCTCTCTTGGAAATTTCCGAGCACCCTTCATAAGCCATTGTTTTATATAGAAAAATAATTGAATGAAGAGCTGGCACGATAGTTGTTTAAGCCGGGTCACGTGCATTTTTCATAACAAGAATCCGGTGACCGCCATGACGATTATTTGCCTGCGCCTCCCCTTGCCCACCTCCCGCACCTCGTTCACAGCGGGCTTCCCAGCCGAAGCCTGATACCACGCCTACAGTAACCGAGTAGCCGTGCCCCCTGCGGCCGCCGCCTGGCTGGCGGCAGTCACGCCTTCGTCTAGACAAAGAGAGACAAGCGATGAGTATCACTCGTTCTGCCTATGCGAACCTCGAACTGCAACCGATCGCCGGCCAGTGGCGTGCCGGTAGCACCGGTCGCCCCCTGGACGTCTCCGACCCCTACAGCCAGGAACGTCTGCTGACCATCACTCTGGCCAGCCGTGAGGACCTCGATGAGGCCTACCGCAAGGCCCGCGAAGCCCAGACCGCCTGGGCCGCCACCGCCCCGGCCGAGCGTGCCCGGGTGATGCTCGAGGCGGTACGCATCTTCGACGAGCGCCGCGAAGAGATCATCGATTGGCTGATCCGCGAGTCCGGCAGCACCCGCATCAAGGCGCAGATCGAGTGGGGCGCCGCCCGCGCCATCACCCTGGAGTCGGCCAGCCTGCCGAACCGCGTGCACGGCCGCATCGTCGCCTCCAACATCCCCGGCAAGGAAAGCCGCGTCTACCGCGCCCCCCTGGGGGTGATCGGCGTGATCAGTCCGTGGAACTTCCCGCTGCACCTCACCGCCCGCTCCCTGGCGCCGGCCCTGGCCCTGGGCAACGCCGTGGTGGTCAAGCCAGCCAGCGACACCCCGGTCACCGGCGGTCTGCTACTGGCGCGCATCTTCGAGGAAGCCGGCCTGCCCGCCGGTCTGCTCAGCGTGGTGGTGGGCTCCGGCGCGGAGATCGGCGACGCCTTCGTCGAGCATCCGGTACCGGCCTTCATTTCCTTCACCGGCTCCACCCAGGTGGGCCGCAACATCGGCCGCATCGCCAGCGGCGGCGAACACCTCAAGCACGTGGCTCTGGAGCTGGGCGGCAACAGCCCGTTCGTGGTCCTCGCCGACGCCGACCTAGAGCAGGCGGTGAACGCTGCGGTGGTAGGCAAGTTCCTCCACCAGGGGCAGATCTGCATGGCCATCAACCGCATCATCGTCGAGCAGCCGCTGCTGGAGGCCTTCACCGAGCGCTTCGTCGAGCGCGTCAAAGCGCTGCCCTATGGCGACCCGAGCAAGCCGGAGACCGTGGTCGGCCCGGTCATCAACGCCCGCCAGCTGGCCGGTCTGAAGGACAAGATCGCCCAGGCCCAGGCCGAGGGCGCCAAGCTGCTGGTCGGCGGCGAGCCGCAGGGCAACGTCCTGCCGCCCCACGTGTTCGGCAACGTCACCGCCGACATGGAGATCGCCCGCGAGGAAATCTTCGGCCCGCTGGTTGGCATCCAGGCCGCGCGTGACGCCGAGCACGCCCTGGAACTGGCCAACCGCAGCGAGTACGGCCTGTCCAGCGCCGTGTTCACCAGCAACCTGGAGCGTGGCGTGCGCTTCGCCCAGCAGATCCACGCCGGCATGACCCACGTCAACGACATCCCAGTCAACGACGAACCCAACGCGCCGTTCGGCGGTGAGAAGAACTCGGGCCTCGGCCGCTTCAACGGCGACTGGGCGATCGAGGAGTTCACTACCGATCACTGGATCACCGTGCAGCACGCACCGCGTCCCTATCCGTTCTGATGAACCGCTCCATCCATAACAATACGGAGAACGCCATGTCCCCACTCCCCGACCGTCCTGCTGTGAAGCGGACCCTTGCCGCTTGCCTTGCCCTGCCACTGACCCTATTCGCCGGCGCTGCCGCAGCCGACGGCGACGGCGTCTGGAAAGGCGGTGAGAACGTCTATGCCAAGATCTGCGGTCACTGCCACGAAGCTGGCGTCGGCCCGGTGATCAAAGGCCGCGAGCTGCCGCCGCAGTACATCACCGCCATCGTCCGCCACGGCTTCCGCGCCATGCCGGCGTTCCCGGCCTCCTTCATCGACGACAAGTCGCTGCAACAGGTCGCCGAATACATCTCCAAGGCCCCGGCACCTGCCGCCCAGCAATGAGGAGCCTCGCATGAACGTCGAACGTCGTTCTCTGCTCAAGGGCATGGCCCTCGGCAGCCTGGCCGGCATGACTCTCAGCAGCTCCGGCCTGGCCGTAGCCAAGGCGATGGCCGGTCAGCCCCTGCCCGAGCAACCGATCCTCGCCCTGGTCAACGCGCAGACCGCCGAGTCCGCCTTCCTGCTGGGCATCGGTGCCAGCCCCCTGGCCCGTCAGGTGGAAGTACAGCGCACCGACGCCGGCCTGGAGTTCCTCCTGGGTTTGGAGCAGCGCCTGCGCAGCGGTCGCCCACAGCGCGTCATCGGCCTGCTGGATGACGCCAGCGCCGCCCTGGTCCTGGACCTGGCGCGCAGCGCCGGCGCCCGGGTGCAGTGGCTCGGCCAGCACGGCATCGAAGTCGAGGGCTCTCGGCACCGCCTGCTGGGTGCCGCATCCGCCAGCGGCTGCGCCCTGAACCTGGGCCGTCAGCTGAATGCCTGCGGCGCCGGCTTCGAGCTGAGCGCCCAGCACATTCACGACCAGCACGCGCCGCTACACCTGTCCGCCCCGGCCCGGCGCAGCGACACCGCCGGCCAGTGGGCCGCCACCCTGGGCTTCACCCTGGCCACCCTGGGCCGCCTGGACGCCACCCAGGTTCCGCTGACCAGCCACCAGCGCGCATCGCTGACCGGCCATTTCGTTTCGTTCTCGATCGAAGCTTGAAGGAGCTGACTACATGACCGAGCAAACCAACAAGAGCCCGCTCCCGCACGGAGTGGACGCTGCCAACTTCCAGCAGGCCGTGACCAAGTTCCGCAAGCTGCTGGGTGATGAGAACGTCCTGGTCCAGGACGATCAGCTGATCCCCTACAACAAGATCATGATGGCCGTGGAGGATGCCCAGCACACCCCGTCCGCCGCCCTCACCGCCACCACCGTCGAGCAAGTGCAAGGCGTGGTGAAGATCTGCAACGAACACAAGATCCCGCTGTGGCCGATCTCCACCGGCCGCAACTTCGGCTACGGCTCCGCCGCCCCGGGCCAGCGCGGCCAGGTGATCCTCGACCTGAAGAAGATGAACAAGATCATCGAGGTCGATCCGGACCTGTGCTACGCCCTGGTCGAGCCGGGCGTCACCTACCAGCAGCTGTACGACTACCTGCAGGAGCACAACTACCCGCTGATGCTGTCCTTCTCCGCGCCCTCGGCCATCGCCGGCCCGCTGGGCAACACCATGGACCGCGGCGTGGGCTACACCCCCTACGGTGAGCACTTCCTGATGCAGTGCGGCATGGAAGTGGTGCTGCCCAACGGTGACGTGTACCGCACCGGCATGGGCGGCGTGAAGGGTTCCAACTCCTGGCAGGTGTTCAAGTGGGGCTTCGGCCCGACCCTGGACGGCATGTTCACCCAGGCCAACTACGGCATCTGCACCAAGATGGGCTTCTGGCTGATGCCCAAGCCGCCGGTGTTCAAGCCCTTCGAGATCAAGTTCGAAGAAGAGACCGACATCAACGAGATCGTCGAATTCATCCGTCCGCTGCGTATCGCCCAGGTCATCCCCAACGCCGTGGTGATCGCCGGCCTGCTGTGGGAAGCCGCGACCTGCAACACCCGCCGCTCCGACTACACCAGCGAGCCGGGTGCCACCTCGGAGGCCATCCTCAAGCAGATCCAGAAGGACAAGAACCTCGGCGCCTGGAACGTCTACGCCGCGCTGTACGGCACCCAGGAACAGGTCGATGTCAACTGGAAGATCGTCACCGAGGCTCTGAAGAAACTCGGCAAGGGCAAGCTGGTCACCCAGGAAGAGGCCGGCGATACCCAGCCGTTCAAGTACCGCGCCCAGCTGATGTCCGGCGTGCCGAACCTGCAGGAATTCGGCCTGTACAACTGGCGTGGGGGTGGCGGCTCCATGTGGTTCGCCCCGGTCAGCCAGGCCCGCGGCAGCGAGTGCGCCAAGCAGCAGGAGATGGCCAAGCGCATTCTCAACAAGCACGGTCTGGACTATGTCGGCGAGTTCATCGTCGGCTGGCGCGACATGCACCACGTGATCGACGTGCTGTATGACCGCACCAATCCGGAAGAGACCCAGCGCGCCCACGCCTGCTTCAGCGAACTGCTGGACGAGTTCGAGAAGCACGGCTACGCCGTGTACCGGGTGAACACCGCGTTCCAGGAGCGCGTGGCGCAGAGCTACGGCGAGGTGAAGCGGCGTCTGGAGCACACCATCAAGCGTGCCCTGGACCCGAACAACATCCTGGCCCCGGGCAAGTCGGGCATCGACCTGAACAACAAGTTCTGATCAGGTCCGGAGAGGCTCCGCCAAGTCTCTCCCCGATTCCCCAGCCGGACGCAGACCTGCAGGTCTCGTCCGGCTTTTTTGTGGTTCTTCGCGGGACCAGAGGAAAGAACGAGTTGACAGCCAGGGAAGTGGGCCGATTGGCAGTCGCCCCCACCCCTGCTGCCGCCGCGCATCCTATTGATCCTCCTGCTTTCTGGCCAGGCTACGCCGTCATCGCCTGCCCCACTGCCGCCCCTGCTGATCGAATTGACGCCGCAAGCCGCTCCGCCCCCAAGGCGGGCGTTGCCGCCAAGCCTGTCCGCCGATCCATGAGCGGCGGATTCGCCTGGTGCGTGATCGCGATTCGACCAGCACGTCCTGCGACAACTGCCGGTGCATCACGTCGACTGCCTGAGTTGTGAGCAGGCAACCGAGCGGATTGACTGACTGGTGGTCATGGCTACTGCTGCGCAATCGCGAAAACCCGAAGGACGGGCAAGCCGTGCGATTGCAGAAACTGCTCGCGGCCAACCAGTCGCTGGCCACGGTCTATCCGCTCAAGGATGTCTGGCACGCCCCCAGCGTGCGGGAAGGCTAGCGCGCTGGCGAAGCTGGCTGCGGCATGCCCGGGACAGCGGTCCCCGCTACAGCGCTTCGCCCGCAACCTGCGCGAATAGGCCCGGGGCATTCCCGCCTGTGCTTGCTTCCGCATACCGGCGTCGTCCTGGAGGACGTGAGCAAGCGCATCAAAGCGATCAAGCGCATGGCCTGCGGTTCCCGGGACTCGGCCTACTTCTTCCTGAAAATCAAGGCCGCCTTCCCCGGGAAAGCGCGATGAACCTTCTTTATGCCAGGCCTCTGCCCAGCCTAGAGCAGGAACAAGGTGGCCAACCCGAGGAAGATGAAGAAACCGCCGCTGTCGGTCATGGCGGTGATCATCACGCTGGAACCCATCGCCGGATCACGGCCCAGGCGCAGCAGGGTCATGGGGATCAGCACCCCCATCAGTGCGGCGAGCAGCAGGTTGAGGGTCATGGCCGCGGTCATCACCGCGCCCAGCGACCAGCTGTCGTACAGCCACCAGGCCACTCCGCCGATCACCCCGCCCCAGATCAGGCCGTTTATCAGCGCCACGCCCAGCTCCTTGCGCAGCAGCCGGCGGGTGCTGCCGGTGGCCACCTGGTCCAGGGCGATGGCGCGGACGATCATGGTGATGGTCTGATTGCCGGAATTGCCACCGATCCCCGCCACTATGGGCATCAGCGCGGCCAGGGCGACCAGCTTCTCGATGGAACCCTCGAAGACGCCGATCACCCGCGAGGCGACGAAGGCGGTGATCAGGTTGACGGCCAGCCAGGACCAGCGGTTGCGCACCGACTTCCACACCGAGGCGAAAATGTCCTCCTCCTCGCGCAGACCGGCCATGCTGAGCACTTCGTTCTCGCTCTCCTCGCGGATCAGGTCGACCATCTCGTCGATGGTCAGACGGCCGATCAGCTTGCCGTTCTTGTCCACCACCGGAGCGGAAATCAGGTCGTAGCGCTCGAAGGCCTGGGCCGCGTCATGGGCGTCCTCGTCCGGCTCGAAGCACACCGGGTCGCTGGCCATCACCTCGGCCACCAGCTTCTCCGGGTCGTTGACCAGCAGCCGCTTGATCGGCAGCACGCCCTTGAGGATGCCGTCGTAGTCCACCACGAACAGCTTGTCGGTGTGTCCCGGCAGCTCCTTCAGGCGGCGCAGGTAGCGTAGCACCACCTCCAGGCTGACGTCCTCGCGGATGGTCACCATCTCGAAGTCCATCAGCGCGCCGACCTCGTCCTCCTCGTAGGACAGCGCCGAACGCACCCGCTCGCGTTGCTGGGCGTCCAGGGACTCCATCAACTCGTGGACCACGTCGCGCGGCAGTTCCGGCGCCAGGTCGGCCAACTCGTCGGCGTCCAGTTCCTTGGCGGCGGCGAGGATCTCGTGATCGTCCATGTCGGCGATCAGCGTCTCGCGCACCGCGTCGGACACTTCGAGGAGGATGTCGCCGTCGCGCTCGGCCTTGACCAGTTGCCAGACGGTCAGGCGGTCATCCAGCGGCAGGGCTTCGAGGATGTGGGCGACGTCGGCGGAGTGCAGCTCGTCGAGGCGGCGCTGCAGTTCGGCGAGGTTCTCGCGGCGCGCCAGCTCAACGAGATGTTCGGGATACTGGCGGTCCTGGCGATGCTCCAGGTCCTCATCCAGCTTGTGGCGGTGCAGCAGGTCGACTACCCAGGCGAGGCGGTCCTGCAGGCTTTCTTGCGGCTTTTTGGCTTCTACTTCGGTCATAGCACGCTCCACCCCAGCAGCGGCGCGCGCTACAAGGGCTCAGACGATCAGGTACGAGTCGGATAGCGGATTTGAATATCTACTGGGTAAGTCCATGGTGATGCCCAACAAGCCCCGGCGGGGCAGACGGCGCACATGATAGCACCGAGCAACCCGTTTCAGGTGACAAAATCTTGGCAAGAACAAACAGTTGCACGTCAAAGTTGAGCGTCGACTGCATGCCTTTGCGACGTGCGATACGGCCAACAGGACACATCCCCGTAACTAGCGCCCACCCCGCCATGTGCAGCGCGAATGGCCACGCAGGGGCTGGCAATCCCCGCTCCTGGATGGAGTGCCAGATCCGCCGGGGAAAATCGCGGACAAAGAAAAGGGCCTGCATCGCTGCAGGCCCTTCGGGGTGGCGCACTCGAGAGGATTCGAACCTCTGACCGCCCGGTTCGTAGCCGGGTACTCTATCCAGCTGAGCTACGAGTGCGTGATGGCGCTTTTTGACCAGATCGCCTCTGGTTTCCAGCCAGCCTGGCCTTCATCCTGAAGGCAGACTTCTTGAAGATGGCGCACTCGAGAGGATTCGAACCTCTGACCGCCCGGTTCGTAGCCGGGTACTCTATCCAGCTGAGCTACGAGTGCGCTGAGCGTGCGCATTATAGGGAGCCCTTCGCGAGAATCAAGCACTATTTCAATAAAATCAAAGACTTATCGAAGCGCCCGGGACAACCCAGTAATGCAAACATGGCGGAGAAGGGGGGATTCGAACCCCCGACACCCTTTTGAGGTGTACTCCCTTAGCAGGGGAGCGCCTTCGGCCACTCGGCCACCTCTCCGCAACACGGGGCGCATGATACCCATGTTTTCCCCGTTTGCAAAGCCAAAAATTTTAGAAAAATTAGTGGCTTGGTTCCTGGTCTTTCTCTTTCTGGATGCGCTGGTAGATCTCCTCACGGTGTACCGCGACCTCCTTCGGAGCATTGACCCCGATGCGCACCTGATTACCCTTCACACCCAGCACGGTGACGGTGACGTCATCACCCACCATCAAGGTCTCTCCGACCCGGCGAGTCAGAATCAGCATTCCTTTCTCCTCACGGATAACAGTTCAGGACAACAAACTCAGTCTGCAAAAAAGTAAATGGTGGCGGCCTGCGCACTTATCAAGCGGGTCACGCGAGGGCCTGGCCCTCAACCTGAGTATTGACTAGCGCACGCAGAAAGAAAGTTCCGCGCTGGCCGACAAAACGATGAAAGGCGCGGAAGACCGCGCCTTTCGTCGAAGCGATTATCTTACTCGCCCTGGGGGGCGGGGGCATCCAGTTCGAAGGCGGTGTGCAGGGCGCGAACGGCCAGTTCCAGGTACTTCTCCTCGATGACCACCGATACCTTGATCTCGGAGGTGGAGATCATCTGGATGTTGATCCCCTCCTTGGCCAGAGCCTCGAACATGCGGCTGGCCACACCGGCGTGGGAACGCATGCCGACCCCGACGATGGACACCTTGGCGATGTCCACGTCACCACCGGCTTCGCGCGCGCCGATGTCACGGGCGGTCTGCTCAAGGATGCGCAACGCGTTCTGGTAGTCGTTGCGGTGTACGGTGAAGGTGAAGTCGGTGGTGTTATCGTGCGAAACGTTCTGCACGATCATGTCCACCTCGATGTTCGCGGCACTGATCGGACCGAGGATCTTGAAGGCCACGCCGGGGGTGTCCGGCACGCCACGGATGGTCAGCTTGGCCTCGTCGCGGTTGAAGGCGATGCCGGAAATGATCGGCTGTTCCATGGATTCCTCTTCATCAATGGTAATGAGGGTGCCCGGCCCCTCCTGGAAGCTGTGCAGGACGCGCAGCGGAACGTTGTACTTGCCGGCGAACTCCACCGAACGGATCTGCAGCACCTTGGAGCCAAGGCTGGCCATCTCCAGCATTTCCTCGAAGGTGATCTTCTCCAGGCGCCGGGCCCTCGGCACCACGCGCGGGTCGGTGGTGTAGACGCCATCGACGTCGGTATAGATCTGGCACTCGTCGGCCTTCAGCGCCGCGGCCAGGGCCACGCCGGTGGTATCGGAGCCGCCACGGCCCAGGGTGGTGATGTTGCCGTGCTCGTCGACGCCCTGGAAACCGGCGACCACCACGACGCGACCGGCCTTGAGGTCGGCGCGCAGCTTGTGGTCGTCGATCTGCAGGATGCGCGCCTTGGTGAAGGCACTGTCGGTGAGAATGCGCACCTGGTTGCCGGTGTAGGACACCGCGGGGACGCCACGCTTGATCAGCGCCATGGCCAGCAGCGCGATGGTCACCTGTTCGCCGGTGGACACCATCACATCCAGTTCGCGCGGAACCGGGTTGCCGTCGCTGATCTGTTTGGCCAGATCGATCAGACGGTTGGTTTCGCCGCTCATCGCGGAAACCACGACAACGATGTCGTCACCGTTCTCGCGGAACTTCTTTACCTTCTCGGCCACCATCTCGATGCGCTCGATGGTGCCGACGGAGGTCCCCCCAAATTTCTGTACGATCAAAGCCATTTCAAAACTGCCTCAGCCCGCGAAAGGGCGACCATTAAACAGTTAACGCGAGAGACTGCCAAGGCCCGCGGGCATGCCGCGAGCCCGGCCGCCGCTCCTTACAGCCCCTGCTCGACGAAGGGCACTGCCAGGGCCAGAGCTTCGTCCAGCTTGCCGGCTTCCACGCCGCCGCCCTGGGCCATGTCCGGACGGCCACCGCCCTTGCCGCCGACCGCCGCCGCGGCTTGCTTCACCAGCTCGCCGGCCTTGAGCCTGGCAGTCAGGTCCTGGGTGACGCCGGCGACCAGCACCACCTTGCCGTCCAGCACGCTGCCGAGCAGGATCACCGCGCTGCCCAGCTTGTTCTTCAGTTGGTCGACCAGGGCCAGCAGGGCCTTGCCGTCCAGCCCGTCGAGACGCGCGGCAAGCACCTTGGCGCCCTTGACGGCCACTGCCTGGCCGGCCAGGTCGTCGCCGGCCGCGCTCGCGGCCTTGGCCTTGAGCTGCTCCAGCTCCTTCTCCAACTGGCGGTTGCGCTCGAGCAGCGCAGCCAGCTTGTCCAGCAGGTTGTCGCGGCTGCCCTTGACCAGGGTCGCGGCTTCCTTGAGCTGCTCCTCGGCGGCGTTCAGCCAAGCCAGCGCCGCGGCGCCGGTGACTGCCTCGATGCGCCGCACGCCGGCGGCCACGCCGCCTTCGCTGACGATCTTGAACAGGCCGATGTCACCAGTGCGCGATACGTGGGTACCGCCGCACAGCTCGACGGAGAAGCCGCCGCCCATGGTCAACACGCGCACCTGGTCGCCATACTTCTCGCCGAACAGCGCCATGGCGCCCTTGGCCTTGGCGGTCTCGATGTCGGTTTCCTCGGTTTCCACCGCGGTGTTCCTGCGGATCTCGGCGTTGACCAGGTCCTCCAGCTCGCGCAGCTGCTCGGGCTTGATCGCCTCGAAGTGGCTGAAGTCGAAGCGCAGGCGCTGGCTGTCGACCAGCGAGCCCTTTTGCTGCACGTGCTCGCCGAGCACTTTGCGCAGCGCGGCGTGCAGCAGGTGGGTGGCCGAGTGGTTGAGAGCCGTGGCCTGACGGACCGAGGCGTCCACCTCAGCCTTAACCGAAGCGCCGACACTCAGGCTGCCCTTGGCCACCAGGCCGTGGTGCAGGTGGGCACCACCGACCTTGGTGGTGTCACGCACGTCGAAGCGCACGCCGGCACCTTCCAGGTAGCCGCAATCGCCCACCTGGCCGCCGGATTCGGCATAGAACGGCGTCTGGTCGAGGACTACCACACCTTCCTCACCTTCCTTGAGGGTGTCCACCGCCTGACCGTTGGCGAACAGGGCGATGATCTTGCCGCTGCCGCTGGTGCCTTCGTAGCCGAGGAACCTGGTGTCGCCATCCACCTTGACCAGGGCGTTGTAGTCCATGGCGAAGGCGCTGGAAGCGCGGGCGCGCTCGCGCTGGGCCTCCATTGCGCGCTCGAAGCCCGGCTCGTCGAGGGTCAGGCCGCGCTCGCGAGCGATGTCGGCGGTCAGGTCGTAGGGGAAGCCGTAGGTGTCGTAGAGCTTGAAGACGATGTCGCCGGGAATCACCGTACCCTTCAGCTCGGCCAGGTCCTGCTCGAGGATGCGCAGCCCCTGCTCCAGGGTCTTGGCGAACTGCTCCTCCTCGGTTTTCAGCACGCGCTCGATGTGCGCCTGCTGCTGCTTGAGCTCGGGGAAGGCATCGCCCATCTCGGCGACCAGCGCGGCAACGATCTTGTGGAAGAACGGCCCCTTGGCACCCAGCTTGTTGCCGTGGCGGCAGGCGCGGCGAATGATGCGGCGCAGCACGTAGCCGCGCCCCTCGTTGGAGGGCAGCACGCCGTCGGCGATCAGGAAGCTGCAGGAACGGATGTGGTCAGCCACCACCTTGAGCGACGGCGCATCGTCGTTGGCGCAGCCGATGGCCTCGGCAGACGCCTTGAGCAGGTTCTGGAACAGGTCGATCTCGTAGTTCGAGTGCACGTGCTGCAGGACCGCGCTGATGCGCTCCAGGCCCATGCCGGTGTCCACGCTGGGCGCCGGCAGCGGGTGCAGTTGACCGTCCGCGGTGCGGTTGAACTGCATGAACACGTTGTTCCAGATCTCGATGTAGCGGTCGCCGTCCTCTTCCGGGGAGCCGGGCGGGCCGCCCCAGATTTCCGGGCCGTGGTCGTAGAAAATCTCGGTGCAGGGACCGCAGGGGCCAGTGTCGCCCATCGCCCAGAAGTTGTCCGAGGCGTAGGGAGCGCCCTTGTTGTCGCCGATGCGGACCAGCCGCTCGGCAGGAACGCCGATTTCCTTGTGCCAGATGTCGTAGGCCTCGTCATCGCTAGCGTAAACGGTGACCCAGAGCTTTTCCTTGGGCAGGTTCAACCACTTCTCGGAGGTGAGGAATTCCCAGGCATAGTGGATGGCGTCGCGCTTGAAATAGTCGCCGAAGCTGAAGTTGCCCAGCATCTCGAAGAAGGTGTGGTGCCGCGCGGTGTAGCCGACGTTCTCCAGGTCGTTGTGCTTGCCGCCGGCACGCACGCACTTCTGGCTGGTGGTGGCGCGGGTGTAGGCGCGCTTCTCCAGGCCCAGGAAGCAGTCCTTGAACTGGTTCATGCCGGCGTTGGTGAACAGCAGGGTCGGATCGTTCGCCGGGATCAGCGAGCTGGAGGCGACGCGGGTATGTCCCTTCTCTTCGAAGAAGCGGAGGAAGGCTTCACGGATTTCTGCGCTTTTCATAGGCTTTTCTCAGGAAAACGGCGGCGATTGCGACGGACGAAGCCGCGATCGAAGCGGGACGGAGTCGTGGCAGAGGCAGTCCAGACCCGGCCTTTCCGGCCTGTGGTCGCTCGACCGCGGCGAACGCGAATGTTCTGCGTTCGCCGGCAAAGGGCCGCATTATATCGGCCTTGCGAGCCGCGCATAGAGTGTTATGCGATAGAAAGGCCCATGGACCTCCAAAAACGTCACTTTTTCAACTGCAGGCGACGCCCGGCGCCGCGTGGAGCGCTTCAGGCCAGTTGCGCGGCGTCGGCCGGCACGATGAGGATCGCCGCACGCAGGCCGTTCTGCACCCGTGGATTGGGAAAGATCACCCGCGCCCCCTCCTCCTCCACCACCCAGCGGGTGCCGGCGATGTCCTCGGCGAGCAGGTAACCCTGGGGCAGTTCGGTGAAGTTCTCGATGTCTTGCGGCAGGTGCAGCTGGAAGGCGTCGCTGTGCTTGATCACCTCGCGAGCCACGGCGAACAGCTGGAGGTGCTGCACGTCGGCGGGTTCCACCGGCGGCTCGCTGCCGGCGATCAGAGCACGCAGGTGGTTGGCCAGGCGATCCAGATTGACCGCCTGGTTCTGGCCGAACGGCCGTGCCTTGCCTAGCTCCAGGGTGAAAGCCTCGGCGCCCAGGGCCGCATAGGTATAGGCGCTGAAGGTGATCGATGGCTTGTTCTGCAACAGTACCGCCTCGATCCCCGCGGCGTGCAGGCGGGCCAGCTCCAGGGCGGAATGCCGGCGCCCCTCGGCCCAGGGATAGAGGGCGAACTGCTCGATCTTCGAACCGCGGATCGCGGTGTGCAGGTCGTAGTGCAGCCGCCTGCGCCCCGGCTGGGCGAAGAAGTTGACCGCCAGGCGCTCCAGCTCGCCGGCACGCAGTGCCTCGCGACCACTGCTCTGCTCGTGGCGGCCGTTGAACAGACGGTTGATGTCTTGCTCCACGTAACGCTCGCCGCGGCGCATGGCCTCGGGGTTGCCGAACAGGAACAGCAGCCGCGCCCGAGGCTTGAGCTCGCCACGGGCGATCTCGTGGAGCAGCAGGTCGAGCAGCTCGATGGGCGCCGTCTCGTTGCCATGGATGCCGGCGGAGAGCAGCAGGTCGAGCCCCGTGTCGACGGCTGCCGGCGGCGTCACCTCCAGGGCCCCTTCGGTCAGCCAGCGTAGGCGCACGCCCTCCTGGGTGAGCTGGATCTTGGCCGCCGGCTCGTGGTCGGCCAGGGTCAGTTCAAGCAGCTTGCCGAGGGCTAGCATCACATCACCTCAGTGATCGTGGTCGCAATCCGGGCCGTGCACGTGACCGTCGTCCTCGCCGATCGGCTCCATTTCCAGCTGCAGGCTGACCAGGTTGGTGGCCTGCGGGCGCAGCAACAGGCTGGCGTACTCGGTATCGCCCTCCTCCACGTCCACACCGATAAGCAGCTGGTCGCCGACGGCTTGGACCCAGACTTCCTTGCCCTGCCAGACGACGGCAAAGCGGGTGCAGGAGGTCTCGAGCTGAGTGCCGTCGGTGTCTTCGAGGATGAGGCGCAGGGCTTCGGTCATGTGCGGGTTCTCAGTTGATCTGGAAAGGGTAGACCGATCCCAGTTTAAGGATGCCGGTCAGCTCATCCAAGGCCGTGCGGCACTCGACCAGCAGCTGCGGGTCGGCCAGATCGGCCTCGGTCAGGCGATCACGGTAGTGCTTTTCCACCCAGGCCACCAGCCGGGTGTACAGCTCGGGGGTCAGCACCACGCCGGGGTTGACCGCCTGGAACTCCTCCTCCTTGAGCGCCACGCGCAGGCGCAGGCAGGCCGGGCCGCCGCCGTTCTGCATGCTCTGCTTGAGATCGAAGACCTTGACCTCGCGGATCGGCCCTTCCTCGCCGGTGAGCTGCGTCAGGTACTGCCAGACCTGCGGGTTCTGCCGGCACTCCTCGGGGACGATCAAGAGCATGTTGCCGTCCGTGCGGGTCAGCAGCTGGCTGTTGAACAGGTAGGACTGCACCGCGTCCTCCACGCTCACCGCGTCACGCGGCACGCAAATGGCGCGGAAGCGGCCGCCGCGGCGGGCCAGCTTGTCCGCCAGCTCGGCAAGTACCCGTTCGCTGTCGAGGAAGGCGTCCTGGTGGTGGAACAGCACCTCGCCGTTGCCCACCGCGATCACATCGTTGTGGAACACCCCCTGGTCGATCACCGCCGGGTTCTGCTGGGCGTAGACCACGCCCTCCTCGCTCAGCCCGTGCAGTCGGGCAACCGCCTGACAGGCCTCCAGGGTCTGCCGCGCCGGGTAGCGCTGCGGCACCGGGTAGCGGCTGTCGAAGGCACTGCGCCCGAACACGAAGAACTCCACGCCGGGCTCACCGTAGCTCTTGCAGAAGCGCGTGTGGTTAGCCGCGCCCTCGTCGCCGAACTGGGACACCGCCGGCAGCGCCGGGTGATGGGCGAAATGGCGCTCGTCGGCGAACATCGCGGCGAGCACCCGGCTGGTAGTGGGATGCTCGATGCTGCGGTGGAACTTGCAGTTGAGGTTGGCGGCGGTGAAGTGCACGCGGCCGTCGGCGGTGTCGGCGCTGGGACTGACGGTGCAGGCGTTGGCGGTCCACATGCTGGACGCCGAGCTGCAGGAGGCGAGCAGCACCGGCGCCTCCCTGGCTGCCTTGCCGATCACCTCGGCGTCGCTGCCGGAGAAGCCCAGGGCGCGCAGGGCGGCGACGTCCGGGCGTTCCTGCGGGGCCAGCACGCCCTGCTTGAAGCCCATGTCCATCAGCGCCTTCATCTTGGTCAGGCCCTGCAAGGCCGCCTCGCGAGGGTTGGACACCGCCTGGCTATTGCTCTGCGAGGCGACGTTGCCGTAAGACAGGCCGCCGTAGTTGTGGGTCGGGCCGACCAGGCCATCGAAGTTCATCTCATAGGCGGTCATTACAGGGAAACTCCCGGAGTCAGGGTGGTGGGCAGGCTCAGCACTTCGCTCTCCAGCGAGGCGACCGGGTAGGCGCAGTAGTCCGCCGCGTAGTAGGCACTCGGCCGGTGGTTGCCGGAAGCGCCCACGCCGCCGAAGGGCGCCGAGCTGGCCGCGCCGGTGAGCTGCTTGTTCCAGTTGACGATGCCGGCGCGGCTCTCCAGCCAGAAGCGCTCGAAGCGCTCCCGCGAGTCGGAAAGCAGGCCCGCCGCCAGCCCGTAGCGGGTGGCATTGGCCTCGGCGATGGCGGCGTCGAAGCCGTCGTAGCGGATCACCTGCAGCAGCGGGCCGAAGAACTCCTCGTCGGGACGCTCGGCCACCGCGCTGACATCGAGGATGCCCGGGGTGAGCAGCGCGGCGCCGTCGAGCGGCTGGGTCAGCTCCAGCAGCGGCACGGCACCGTTGGCGATCAGCTGCTGTTGGGCCTCGCGCAGGTGCTCGGCGGCGGCCAGGGAGATCACCGAGCCCATGAAGGGCGCCGGCTCCTCGTCGAAGGCACCGACCCGCAGGCTCGCCGCCACCGCCACCAGGCGCTCCAGCAGGGCATCGCCCCAGGCGCCGAGCGGCACCAGGAGGCGGCGCGCGCAGGTGCAGCGCTGCCCGGCAGAGATGAAGGCCGACTGGATGATGGTGTAAACCGCGGCGTCCACGTCCTTCACCTCGTCGACCACCAGCGGGTTGTTGCCGCCCATCTCCAGGGCAAGGATCTTTTCCGGATGGCCAGCGAATTGGCTGTGCAGCAGGTTGCCAGTGCGGCTCGAACCGGTGAAGAACAGGCCGTCGATGTCCGGGTGGCCGGCGAGGGCCACGCCGGTTTCCCGGGCACCCTGCACCAGGTTGAGCACCCCGGCCGGCAGGCCGGCCTCGATCCAGCACTGCACGGTCAGCTCGGCGACCCTGGGGGTCAGCTCGCTGGGCTTGAAGATCACCGTGTTGCCGGCCAGCAGCGCCGGGACGATATGGCCATTGGGCAGGTGGCCGGGGAAGTTGTAGGGACCGAACACCGCCACCACGCCGTGCGGCTTGTGGCGCAGCACGGCTGTGGCATCGCCCAGCGGACCGCGCTTCTCGCCGGTGCGCTCGCGGTAGGCCTGCACGGAGATGGCGACCTTGTTGACCATGCTGGTCACTTCGGTGGCCGACTCCCAGAGCGGCTTGCCGGTCTCCTCGCCGATGGCTCGAGCCAGCGCGTCGCTGCGCGCCTTGAGGGTGGCGGCGAAGGCTTCGAGGATGGCGATGCGCTCCTCCAGCGGGCGCCGTGCCCAGGCCGGGAAGGCAGCGCGGGCGGCGGTCACCGCCGCGTCCACCTGCGCCTTGCTGGCGGCACGGCCGCTCCAGATCACCGCCTGGGTGACCGGGTTCAGGGATTCCAGGGCCTCGCCCTGCCCTGCCAGCCAGTGGCCGGCGACGTAGTGAGTAGTCATGGGTTGCTCTCCCGTGCCGACAGGGGCACCGCGCGCACCTGGTCGCCGGCGCCGAGGCGCAGGCGGCGAGCGGTCTGCGCGTCCACCACGAGGGTACCGGCGGCACTGCGGGCCTGGCCGACGGTAATCCGGCAGTCTTCCAGCTTGCGGTTGTGGATCAGGTAGGGCACCGCATCCTCGCCGGGGGTACCCACCGCCAGGACCAGCACCTGGCTGTCGCGCACTGCGCGGATCTTGTCGGTTTCCGCCTCGATGGCCGGACCGCCGTCGAAGATGTCGACGTAGCCCTGGTAGCTGAAGCCCTCGGCCTTGAGCATGGCCAGCGCCGGCTCAGTGTCCGGATGCACGCGGCCGATCACGTTGCGCGCGGCTTCCGAGAGGAAGCAGGTGTAGAGCGGGAACTTAGGCATCAGTTCGGCGATGAACGACTTGTTGCCCACCCCGGTGAGGTAGTCCGCCTGGCTGAACTCCATCTTGAAGAAGTGCCGGCCGAGGCTTTCCCAGAACGGCGACTGGCCGTTCTCGTCGGACATACCGCGCATTTCGGCGATCACCTTGTCGCTGAACAGGTGGCGGAACTCGGCGATGAACAGGAAGCGCGCCTTGGACAGCAGACGGCCGTTCAGCCCGCTGCGGTGCTCGGCATGCAGGAACAGCGAGCACAGCTCGGAGTTACCGGTCAGGTCGTTGGCCAGGAACAGGGTGGGAATCTGCCGGTGGATCTTCAGCTCCTGGGAGGCGCTGACCACCAGACCGACCCGGTAGTTGTACCAGGGCTCGCGCAGGCCCACGGCGCCAGCCACCGCGGAGATGCCGACCACCTTGCCGTCGTCGGTCTCCAGCACGAACAGATAGTCGGCGTCGGCCCGCTCGGCCTCGCCGCGGAAGGCCTTCTCGGCCCAGCCGACCCGGTGCGTCAGGCGCTCCTCGTTGGCCGGCAGGGTGGTCAGACCGGCGCCCGTGCTGCGGGCAAGCTCGAGCAGAGCCGGCAGGTCGGCGCTGCGAACGGGACGAACGATCATAGATCCTCCGGATCAGCTAAAAGCGGACGGCAAGCGCGCGGACGGGCTCGCCGCCCCTGTTTCAAACCGCCACCAGCCGGATGCTGGAGCCCTCGCCGACGCCCAGGGCCTCGGCCACCTCGCGGCTCAGGCTGACCGGCTGGCCGGGCACCCAGTCCAGCTCGGCGACCACCGCACGGAAGTCCTGCAGCTGGCCGTTGCACACCAGGTACTGGCGGCCGCCAGGCCCGGCGCCATCGTCGATGCGCACCGGCACCACGCGGCTCTGGGCGATGGAGCGGATGCTCGAGGTGCGCGCGTGCAGGGTCGGACCGCCGTCGAAGATGTCGATGTAGTGGTCGGTCTCGAAGCCTTCGCGCATCAGGATGTCGAAGGTGATCTGCGCGCGGGGATGGACCTGGCCCATGGCCTCCTGGGCAGCATCCGGCAGCAGCGGCACGTAGATCGGGTAGTGGGGCATCAGCTCGGCGAGGAAGGTACGGCTCTTCAGGCCGCACAGGCGCTCGGCCTCGGCGTAGTTCATGTCGAAGAAGTTGCGCCCCACAGCGTCCCAGAACGGCGAATCGCCGTTCTCGTCACTGGTGCCGACGATCTCCACCACCACCGCGTCGGCGAAGCGTTCCGGGTGGCAGGCGACGAACAGCAGGCGCCCGCGCGAGTTGAGCTCGGCGTAGACGCTGTCCACCAGCGGCCGCTCGACGTAAAAGCTGGTCAGCAGGCTGTTGCCGGTCAGATCGTGGCACAGCGAGAGGGCGTGGATCTTGTTGTGGATCTTCAGCTCCCGCGAAGCGTGCACGAAGGTTTCGTTGCGGAAGCTATAGAAGGGCTCGGTGTAGCCGGCCGAGGCGACGATCGCCGAGCAGCCGGCCAGCCGCCCGGTGTCGGTGTCCTCGAGGACGAAGAAGTAGCTTTCCTCGCCGTTGAAGCTGACCTCGGCGGCGAACGAGGCCTCCGAGGCGGCGATCTTCTCGCCCAGGCGCCCGGCGTCGTCGGGCAGCGAAGTGACGCCTACCGGGCTGTCTGCGGCAAGGCGCTGAACTTCGGCCAGGTCAGCCATTTGCGCGGGACGCATCACCAGCATGCTGTCACTCCTTCTGAAGAAACTTCCGGACAACGCGGTCGCCCGGCCAAAGCCACGGTTCGAGAGCGGTACCGCGGCACATACGGAACTCGGATTCCGCGAGTAACTCACAAGTGGGTTACTCCCGGGAGCCTACCAACCCGCTCGGGCGGCAGGCCCCGCCCCTTTCCGGGGCGGGCGGCACGATCACTACCGGGTCAGCTTGACGATAGCCCGCTCGAGACGCTCGAGACCCTCGTCGATATCGGCGTCCGGGATCACCAGGCTGGGCGCGAAGCGCACCACGTCCGGACCGGCCTGAAGGACCATCAGCGCCTCCTGCTCGGCGGCGTTGAGCACGTCGCGGGCCTTGCCCTTCCAGGTCTCGCTCAACTGCGCGCCGATCAGCAGGCCGAGGCCGCGCACCTCGCTGAAGATGCCGTACTTGGCGCCCATCTCCTGGAGGCGGGCCTTGAAGCGCTGGTGCTTGGACTTGACCCCGTCGAGCACCTCGCGGCTGTTGATCACGTCGAACACCGCCCCGGCCACCGCGCAGGCCAGCGGGTTGCCGCCGTAGGTGGTGCCGTGGGTGCCCACCGACAGGTGCTTGGCGATCTCGCTGGTGGTCATCATGGCGCCGATCGGGAAGCCACCGCCCAGGCTCTTGGCGCTGGACAGGATGTCCGGAGTCACCCCGTAGTGCATGTAGGCGAACAGCTCGCCGGTACGGCCCATGCCACTCTGCACCTCGTCGAACACCAGCAGCGCGTTGTGCTGGTTGCACAGCTCGCGCACGCCCTCCAGGTAGGCCTGATCGGCCGGCAACACGCCGCCCTCGCCCTGTACCGGCTCGAGGACCACCGCGCAGGTCTTGGCGGAAATGACCGCCTTGAGGGCCTCCAGGTCGTTGTAGGGGACGTGGGTGATGCCCTCGATCTTCGGCCCGAAGCCGTCGGAATACTTGGGCTGGCCGCCGACGTTGACGGTGAACAGGGTACGGCCGTGAAAACTGTTGCTGGCGGCGATGATCTCGTACTTCTCGGGACCGTAGACGTCGTTGGCGTAGCGGCGGGCCAGCTTGAAGGCCGCCTCGTTGGCCTCGGCGCCGGAGTTGGCGAGGAACACCCGCTCGGCGAAGGTGGCGCCGACCAGCTTCTTGGCCAAGCGCAGGGCCGGCTCGTTGGTGAACACGTTGGAAACGTGCCAGATCTTGCCGGCCTGCTCGGTGAGTGCCTTGACCAGCGCCGGATGCGCGTGGCCCAGGGAGTTCACGGCGATGCCGCCGGCGAAGTCGATCAGCTCTCGACCGCTCTGGTCCCAGACGCGCGAGCCCTCGCCACGCACCGGAATGAAGGCGGCGGGTGCATAGTTGGGCACCATGTATTGGTCGAAATCGGCGCGCTGCACCGGTTCGTGCTGAACGGACATCGAAGTTCTCCTGGAAATAGCGCACTGCCGTGGCGGCAAGTACTGAAGGATTGTAGGGACTGATCCGAGGCGGGCATTACCGCGATGCGACAACTTCTTACAGCGCCCACCTGCGCTTCTCCGCGCCTTGCAGGAATGCGACGGAAAGCTTCGGAAAGGCGCAGTTTAAACGTTGCAGGCCGCGCTGGCGCAGGCCCGGCGAGAAAAATGCGTGCGCCGGACGCAGCCGGCCCCGACCGGATGCGAGGAGTCGAGAGGTCGTGTCTCGCGACCGAGGGGCGTGGACAGCAGCGGACGATGCCATGGGTACGCTCGATGCCAGGCGTAGCCGTGATTCCAGCCAAAGGCGACCGCGCGCATCGGGAGGCTCGGCGGCTGCTCCCGATCACCCTCCCCTCTGGCCGTACCTAGCTAGCCTCGCCCGTGCACGGGTGAGGGAATGGTCCGTACCATGCGGGACCACCGGACGCCACGCCCCCAGCCATTTCCAGGCGACGCCGTCAGTCGGACATGCTCATGGCTGAACACTCCGAGCCTCCATGGGTTCTTCACGGCTAGACCATCTGCAGCGAGCGCTTGCGGGTCGGTGGCGGATAGGCGGCATCGATCAGCCGCAGGTCCTCGTCGCTCAGCTGTAGCGCGGCGGCTGCCGCGTTCTGGCGCAGATGCAGCGCATCCACCGCCTTGGGAATGACGATCACCCCGGGCTGACGCAGTGCCCAGGCCAGGGCCACTTGGGCCGGCGTCGCCGCATGCCGCGCGGCGACCTCGCGCAGTGCCGGACTGCCCAGCAGGCGGCCGCCCTGGCCCACCGGGCAGTAGGCCATCAGCGGCATCCCGCGCCGCTGCTGCCAGGGCAGCAGGTCGAACTCTATGCCCCGCGCCTCAGGGTTGTAGAGCACCTGGTTGGTGGCGCAGGCGGGCTCGCCCAGCTCCTCCAGGTCGTCCACGTCGAAGTTGGAGACTCCCCAGCGGCGGATCTTGCCCTGCTCGCGCAGGCGCTCGAAGGCCTCCACCGTCTCCTCGAGCGGGTAGGCGCCGCGCCAGTGCAGCAGGTAAAGGTCGATGCACTCCGTGCCCAGACGGCGCAGGCTGCGCTCACAGGCCGTCGGCAGGCCGCGGCGGCCGGCGTTGTGCGGGTAGACCTTGCTGACCAGGAACACCCGCTCGCGGCGCCCGCGGATGGCCTCGCCGACCACCTCCTCGGCGCCACCCTCGCCGTACATCTCGGCGGTGTCGATCAGCGTCAGGCCCAGCTCGATGCCCTGCTGCAGGGCCGCCACCTCGCGGCGCCTCTCGCTGCGCTCCTCGCCCATGCGCCAGGTGCCCTGGCCGATCACCGGCACCTGCACGCCGGCCAGTTCCGTCATCCGCATCCTTCGTTCTCCGTATTCACTCAACCTGCCAGGGATCATAGCTGCCGAAGCTCCACACATGGCCCTCCGGGTCCAGGCAGGTGAAGCCGCGGCCGCCGTAGTCCTCATCCTTGATCTCCACGATCATCTCGGCGCCGGCAGTCTTGGCCCGGGCGTACAGCTCGTCCACCGCGTCGACCACCATGTACAGGCTCTGGGTGTTGCCGCCAGCCTGGCGCGGCAAGCGCATGCGCTTGCCGTAGGGCGAATCCTCGTCCCGCGAGGAACCGAGCATGATCATGCCGTTGCCGCAGACCAGCTCGGCATGCAGGATGCCGCCCTGGCCGTCGGGCACCACCAAGTGCTCGGCGAAGCCGAAGACCCGGCACAGCCAGTCGATGGCCGCCGGCGCGTCGCGGTAGCGCAGGCAGGGAATCAGATTGACACGGGTATTCGTGGCGATGCTGGACATGGCAGTGGCCCCCTGACTCAGACTGCTTGGTCGTAGTCACGGCCGCGCCATTGCAACAGGCAGAAGCCGTGGCCGAAGGGATCGGCGAACAGCGCCAGCTCCCCAGAGCTCCTCGAGGATCTCCGACTGGCACTGGGCGTCTCGCCCAGGCGATGGCGGGGACGTCGAGGTTGAGCGGAAAGCGCATGGGAGCCTCTCCTGCCGGAACGCCGGGGCCGCCGCCGGGACTCCCCCGCGCTGACCGAAAGGACCGGGCGCCGGCCCGCCGTGGCGCGCCCCTAGCGTCGCGCCGAATCGAGCAACAGCAGCAGCGACACCGGCTGCTCGCTGTCCGGGTGCAGCGGCTCCTGCATCCAGTGCAGGCGCCAGCCGGTCTCGTGGAGCAGCGCCAGCCAGGACTCCAGGGTGCGGAAGAACCACGGCATGGGTTCGCGGAAGCCCTCGCCGAAGCCTTCGAAGGTCTCGATCCGCCAGCCGTCCTGGTAGGGGCCCGCGCCGCGCGCGCTCCACGGGTGCAGGGTCTGGATCAGCAGCTTTCCGCCCGGCACCAGCAGGCTGTGCAGGCTCTCCAGGATGGGCGCCAGGGGCTCCTCCAGCAAGGCGAAGTTGCACACCAGCAGCTCGAAGCGGCCGAGCAGGTCGGCCTGACTCTCCAGCTCGGCATAGCCGCATACCCGGTACTGCGCCTTGCCCGCCGCGCGGGCCACCTCGATCAGCGGCGCCGAGGCGTCCACCCCCACCGACTCGATGCCGTGGGCGGCCAGACCACGGCACAGCCAGCCCTCGCCGCAGCCCACGTCCAGCACCCGGCTTGGGGCGAGGGCCAGGATGGCGCGCAGAATGGCCGCATCGGTGACCAGCCGGCGGCTCTCGATGCGCCGCTCGCGCACCGCAGCGGCCCAGGCGTCGGCATTGGCCTGCCAGCTGCGCTTGAGCTGTTCGCGATGATCGTGCTGCATGATGGCGGGACTCATGACCGGACGGGGCAAAGGTTCGACGGGGCAGGCAGTGCGCACAATACGATCTTCCGGGCAGTCTAGGCCAGTCTGGCGCCACGCACCAAGCGCCGGCGGCGCACTCGACGCTGCCGGGGCCACCGCCTAAGCTGACATTCAGCAGTACCGAATCCACAGCCAGGGCCAAGATTTACATGGGCGCACAATGGCAAACGGATGCACCTGACACGGCTGTCCCCATCAGCAGCCCGCCTGAGCTTCATCATTCCCGCCTCCACGAGCCCCGTCGCCCTCTCCGCCCGTATTTCTGGCTGGTCCTGCTGCTGATCCTCGCCCTCCTCGGCCTGCTCCTTGCCCACGAGTTGCACACCGCCAGCCTGCAGTCGCGACAGATCAGCCAGTACGCCAGCACCCTCACCTACCGGCTCGAGCAGGGCCCCAGCCCGGCGATTCGCTTTCCCGAGGCCGGGCCCTTCGATTTGCGCCTCGGCTACGCCCTAATGCCTCAGCTGCTGGAGCGCCTGACTCGCCGCGACTACCTGATCGAGCAGCAGGTGCGCTTCTCCCCGCCTCTGCTCGACTATGCCCAGCACGGTTTCCACGTGCCCTACGAAGAGAAGACCCAGGCCGGGCTGAGCATCCTCGACTGCCGCGGCGAGCCGATCTACGACTTCCGCTACCCGCAGCAGTACTACCCGAGCTTCGAAAGCATCCCACCGCTGATCGTCGACAGCCTGCTGTTCATCGAGAACCGCCATCTACTGGACCCCGAACAGCCCCACGCCAACCCTGCGGTGGACTGGCCGCGCTTCGCCATGGCGGCCTGGACACAGATCGGCAAGCGCCTCGACCTGGACGGCCAGTCCGCCGGCGGCAGCACCCTGGCCACCCAGCTGGAGAAGTTCCGACACTCGCCGGAAGGCCGCACCGCCACGCCGACCGAGAAGCTGATGCAGATGGCCTCGGCCAGCGTGCGCGCCTACCGGCAGGGCCCGGACACCCAGGAGGCGCGGCGCAACATCATCCGCGACTACCTGAACAGCGTGCCGCTCTCCGCCGCGCCCGGGCACGGCGAGGTCCACGGCCTGGCCGACGGCCTGCGCATCTGGTACGGCGCCGATTTCCGGCAGGTCAACGCCCTCCTCGCCGCCCCCGCCCACCCGGACGCCAACCTGGCGGCCCGCGGCCTGGCCCTGCGCCAGGTGCTGTCGCTGATCATCGCCCAGCGCCGCCCCTCCTATTACCTGACCCGCGGCCGCGCCGAGCTGAACGCGCTGACCGACAGCCATCTGCGCCTGCTCGCCAAGGGCGGGGTGATCGCCCCGTCGCTGCGCGACGCCGCGCTGGCCGCCGAGCTGCGTTTCCGCGATCTGGTGCAGCAGCCGGCGGTGCAGCCGATGGAGATCAACAAGGGCATCAGCGTGGCGCGCAGCCGCCTGTCGATGCTGCTCGGTCTGCCACTCTACGACCTCGACCGCCTCGACCTCTCGGCCACCACCACCCTCAACGCCGAGCTGCAGAGCCAGGTCACCGACTACCTGCGGCGCCTGGCCGACCCGGAGTTCGCCGAGCAGATCGGCCTGTACGGCGAGCGCCTGCTGTCCCCGGAGAAGACCGCCGAGGTACGCTACAGCTTCACCCTCTTCGAGCGCACCGCCGACGGCGCGCGGGTGCGGGTGCAGACCGACAGCACCCGCCAGCCCTTCGACATCAACGAAGGCAGCAAGCTGGAGCTGGGCTCCACCGCCAAGCTGCGGGTGCTGGCCACCTACCTGGAGATCATCGCCGAACTGCACCAGCGCCATGCTGGACGGACGTCCGCCGAGCTGCGCCAAGTGGAAGTGGCCGACAACGACTTCATCAGCCGCTGGGCCATCGACTACCTGATCGCCCACCCACACGGCGACCTGCCGGCCATGCTCGAGGCCGCGCTGGACCGCAAGTACTCGGCCAGCCCCTACGAGCGCTTCTTCACCGGCGGCGGCCTACATACCTTCAGCAACTTCCGCCGCGAGGACAACGGCCGCCGGCCGACCCTGCGCGAAGCGCTGCGCGAGTCCATCAACCTGCCGTTCATCCGTCTGATGCGCGACATCGTTCGCTACAGCATCTACCAGGCGCCGTACAACAGCGCCGAGCTGCTCAGGGACGACAGCCACCCGCGCCGCCAGGAATACCTGGCACGCTTCGCCGACCGCGAAGGCATCGTCTATCTGCGGCGCTTCTGGAACAAGTACCAGGGCAAGAGCGCCGCCGAGCGCCTGGAGACCTTCCTCGACGGCCTGCGCCCCACCGCCACCCGGCTCGCCGCGGTACACCGCTACCTGATGCCAGAGGCCGACGAGGCCACCTTCGGAGCCTTCGTCAACGCCCACCTGCCCCACGAGAAGATCGGCCCGCAACGCATCCACGAGCTGTACGTGAAGTACGGCCCCGGCGCCTTCGACCTGTCCGACCAGGGCTACATCGCCCGGGTCCACCCGCTGGAGCTGTGGCTGCTCGGCTACCTGCAGAACAACCCGCAGGCTACCTTCAAGGATGCCGTGGCGGCCAGCGACTACGAGCGCCAGGAAGTCTACGGCTGGCTGTTCAAGAGCCGCCACCGCAGCGCCCGCGACGTGCGCATCCGCACCATGCTGGAGGTGGAGGCCTTCCTCGACATCCACCGGCGCTGGCAGCGCCTGGGCTATCCCTTCGACCACCTGGTGCCGTCCCTGGCCACCGCCATCGGCAGCTCCGGCGACCGTCCGGCGGCGCTGGCCGAGCTGATGGGCATCATCCAGAACGACGGGGTGCGCCTGCCCACGGTGCGCATCGACAGCCTGCACTTCGCCGCCGACACCCCCTACGAGACGCGCCTGGGCATGGCCCCGGGGCGCGGCGAGCAGGTCATGCGGCCGGAAGTCGCCGCCGCCCTGCGCGGGGTGCTCAGCCAGGTGGTGGAAAGCGGCACCGCACGGCGTCTGGCCGGCAACTTCCAGCTCGCCGACGGCACCCCGCTGGTGGTCGGCGGCAAGACCGGCACCGGCGACAACCGCATCGAGACGGTGACCCGCGGCGGCCACGTGCTCAGCTCACGGGCCATGAACCGCACCGCCACCTTCGCCTTCTACCTGGGCGACCGTCACTACGGCACCCTCACCGCCTTCGTGCCGGGCCGCGCCGCGGAAGCCTTCCGCTTCACCTCGGCGTTGCCGGTGCAGGTACTCAAGGGCATGGAACCGATCCTGCGCCCCTACCTGGAGCCGGGCCGCGAAACCCTGTGCCGCCCGACCCGGCCCCGGCCTTCCATGCGGGCCGGCTGAGCGCCTAGAAACACCCTGCCAGCTCCAGCAGGGAGCGCTCGGCGTAGGCGCAGAGCGGGCGAAGGTCGCCGCCGTCCTCGTCCGCCACGGCGATCGCCGTGACGTCCTCGATACCGATGAAGCCGAGCCCCCCGGAGATCAACCTGCGCCTGGACGCCAGTACCGGGCTCTACGCCCGGACTGACAGGCCTGGCGCTGGCCGGCACCATCCTGGTCTCGAAAGCCTGGCCAGCGGTCTGCTGGTGCAGTACCGGCCGGAGATCGGCGTGCCCGGTGCCGGCTACTCGCTGCTCTGCGTGCCGGGGCGCGAGCGTCATCCGCCGGTGCGGGCATTCTGCGAATGGCTGGCCCACGAGCTGGGCTGAAGGGATGAAAAAAACCGGCCCACGGGGCCGGTCGAAGCACATCGGGTCGCAGGTGTGCCCCGGGACGAGGGCATGAACGGACCTCCTCCCGACCCCGGACGGCGCGCGACCAACTCGCCGCCCGGGCTGAAGGCGTCAGATGTGCGCGTCCTGGTATTCCTTCTCGGCCTTGGCGAAGCTCTCCAGCATGCTCTGGCTCGGCCCCTGGCCGACGCGGCTGAAGATCAGGATGGCCAGGGTGGCGAGGATGAAGCCGGGGATGATCTCGTACAGGCCCAGGCCGATGAACTCCTTCCACACCACCACGGTCACCGCGCCCGTGATCATCCCGGCCAGGGCGCCGTTGCGGGTCATGCCCTTCCACATCACCGAGAGGATCACCACCGGACCGAAGGAGGCGCCGAAGCCGGCCCAGGCGTAGGCCACCAGGCCAAGCACCTTGCTGTCCGGGTTGTAGGCGATTCCGATGGCCACCAGTGCGATCAGCAGCACCATCAGACGGCCCACCCAGACCAGCTCGCGCTGCGAGGCATCCTTGCGCAGGAAGGCCTTGTAGAAGTCCTCGGTCAGGGCGCTGGAGCTGACCAGCAGCTGGCAGCTCAGGGTGCTCATCACCGCGGCGAGGACACCGGACAGGACGATGCCGGCGATCCAGGGGTTGAAGAGGATCTTGGTCAGCTCGATGAACACCCGCTCGCCGTTCTGGCTGACCGGACCGGCCAGCTCGGGGTGGCTGCCGAAGTAGGCGATGCCGAAGAAGCCGGCGGCCACCGCGCCGCCCAGGCAGAGGATCATCCAGCTCATGCCGATGCGCCGCGCGCGGGGAATCGACTTCACCGAGTCGGCGGCCATGAAGCGCACCAGGATGTGCGGCTGGCCGAAGTAGCCCAGCCCCCAGGCCATCAGGGAGATGATGGCCAGGAAGGACAGGTTGCGGAACATGTCGAAATGCGAAGGATCCACCTGCTCGATGGTGGCCATGGCCACGTCCATGTCGCCCATGGCGAGGATCACGAACACCGGGGTGATCAGCAGAGCGAAGAGCATCATGGTGGCCTGCACGGTGTCGGTCCAGCTGACCGCCAGGAAGCCGCCGATGAACACGTAGACGATGGTGGCCGCGGCGCCGATCCACAGCGCGTACTCGTAGGCCACGCCGAAGATGCTCTCGAACAGGCGGGCGCCGGCGACGATGCCGGAGGCACAGTAGATGGTGAAGAACACCAGGATCACCAGCGCCGAGAAGATGCGCAGCAGGCGGCTGCGGTCCTCGAAGCGGTTGGTGAAGTAGTCGGGCAGGGTCAGGGCGTTACCATTGTGCTCGGTCTGCACACGCAGGCGCCCGGCGACGAACAGCCAGTTCAGGTAGGCCCCGATGATCAGGCCGATGGCGATCCAGCTTTCCGAGATGCCGGCGACGAAGATCGCCCCCGGCAGGCCCATCAGCAGCCAGCCGCTCATGTCCGAGGCGCCGGCCGACAACGCGGTCACCAGACTGCCGAGGCTACGGCCGCCGAGGATGTAGTCGGAGAAGTTCTTGGTGGCACGGTAGGCGATGAAGCCGATCAGCACCATCGCCAGAATGTAGACCACAAAGGTGATCACTGTTGGGTTGCTTGCACTCATTGGGGGGCTCCCCTGTAGTTTGTTTTTTTTAATCCAGCAGCGAAGGGTGCTCGCTGCAGTGGCAGATTGACGATCGCTCATGGCGTTCGCCGGTTCGGTGCCAGGAGGCCGGAACACCTGCTCCCGAATACAGCCCTCGGACTGGCAGACCGTTGACGACGCGCAAGGCCTCGTCGATACGCGAACGGGCGACGACCTCGTCGGCCGCCGCCCGTTCGCGCCTTACTCCGCTTCGCGCAGGGACAGCAGCGAAGCGTTGCCGCCCACCGCAGTGGTGTTCACCGAGGTGGTGCGTTCGTTGACGAAGCGCAGCAGGTAGCTGGGCCCGCCGGCCTTGGGTCCGGTACCGGACAGGCCGCAGCCGCCGAACGGCTGGACGCCGACCACGGCGCCGATCTGGTTGCGGTTGACGTACAGGTTGCCGACCCGCGCCAGCGCCTCGATGCGCCTGGCGGTCTCCTCGTTGCGGCTGTGCACGCCAAGGGTCAGGCCGTAGCCGGTGGAGTTGATCTCGGCGACCACCTTCTCCAGGTCGGCGGCTTGGTAGCGCACCAGATGCAGGACCGGACCGAAGTTCTCCTTCTTCAGTTCTTGGATGCTGGCGATCTCGAAGGCCACCGGGGCCACGAAGTGGCCATTGAGCTCCTGCGGCAGGCGCGCCTCGGCGATCAGCCGGCCCTGCGCCTTGAGGCTGTCGATGTGCGCCTGCAGCGCGGCCTTGGCCTCGGCGTCGATCACCGGGCCGACGTCGCTCTCGCGCAGGTGGCTGGGGCCGACCTTCAGCTCGGCCATGGCGCCCTTGAGCAGCTCGATGATCCGCTCGGCGATGTCGGCCTGCACGTAGAGCACGCGCAATGCCGAGCAGCGCTGGCCGGCGCTGGTGAAGGCGGAGGCCAGGGCATCCTTGACCACCTGCTCGGGCAACGCGGTAGAGTCGACGATCATGGCGTTCTGCCCGCCGGTCTCGGCGATCAGGGTGGCGATCGGGCCCTCCTTCTCGGCCAGCTGACGGTTGATGATCCGCGCCGTCTCGGTGGAGCCTGTGAAGCACACCCCGGCGATGCGCGCGTCGCGGCAGAAAACCCCGCCCAGGGTGGCGCCGTCGCCGGGCAGGAAGGCGATCACGTCCTGCGGCAGGCCGGCCTCGAACATCAGTTCCAGGGCGCGCGCGGCGATCAGGCTGGTCTGCTCGGCGGGCTTGGCCAGCACGCAGTTGCCGGCCACCAGAGCGGCGGTGATCTGCCCCAGGTAGATGGCCAGCGGGAAGTTCCAGGGGCTGACGCAAGCGAAGATGCCGCGGCCTTCATGGAACAGCTCGTTGCGCTCGCCGGTGGGGCCGTGCAGCTCCTCGCGGCCGAGGCGCAGGCGCGCCTGCTGAGCGTAGTAGCGGCAGAAGTCGACGGCCTCGCGGACCTCGTCGATGCCGTCCTGCAGGGTCTTGCCGGCTTCCAGGGTGCACAGCGCCATCAGCTCGGCGCGGTTGTCTTCCAGCAGGTCGGCGAGGCGCTCGAGGACGGCGGCGCGCTCCTCCACCGGGGTGGCGTTCCAGCGCGGCCAGGCGGCGGACAGAGCGGCGATGGCCTGGCGGGCCTGCTCGGCACTGGCGAACTGGGCACTGCCGACCACCCGCTCGAGGTCGAACGGGCAGCGCACCTCATGGGGCTCGCCGGCCAACTTGCGGCCGTCGATAACCGGGGCGGCCTGCCACTGGCGGGAAAGATGCGGCTGGTAGGCGGCGGACAGTTCGTTCCACTGTTTCTGGATGTTCATGTTGATGCCTTGGGAGTTCTTCCGCATCGCGCCATAGAGCTGCGCGGGGAGCGGGATCTTGTCGTTGCCGAGGGATTTGAACTTGCGCAGCTGGGTCACCGGATGGTCGATCAGGGACTCCACCGGCACGCGCGGGTCGACCAGTTGGTGGACGAACGAGGAGTTGGCGCCGTTCTCCAGCAGGCGGCGCACCAGGTAGGGCAGCAGGTCCTTGTGGGCACCCACCGGCGCGTAGATGCGCACGTTCTTGCCGTGCTTCTCGATCACCGTGTCGTAGAGGGCGTCGCCCATGCCGTGCAGGCGCTGGAACTCGAACTCGCGGTCGCCGGCCATGCGCAGGATGCAACTCACGGTGTGGGCGTTGTGGCTGGCGAACTGCGGATAGATCACCCCGCGGGTGAAGTCCGAGAGCAAAAAGCGCGCGCAGGCCAGGTAGGAGGTGTCGGTGCCTTCCTTGCGGGTAAACACCGGATAGCCGTCCAGGCCCTGCACCTGACACTGCTTGATCTCGCTGTCCCAGTAGGCGCCCTTGACCAGACGCACCGGCAGGCGCTCGCCGAGCTCCTTGCCCAGCAGGGTCAGCCACACCAGCACCGGCAGACAGCGCTTGGAATAGGCCTGCACCACCAGGCCGAACTCGCCCCAGCCGGCGATCGCCGGGTCGCGCAGCAGCTTCTCGAACAGCTCCAGGGACAGCTCCAGGCGGTCGGCCTCCTCGGCGTCGATGGTGATGCCGACGTTCAGCTGGCGGGCGCGGATCGCCAGCTCGCGGACGTTGGCGAACAGCTCGGAAAGCACCCGCTCGCGCTGCGCCACTTCATAGCGCGGGTGCAGGGCGGAGAGCTTGATGGAGATCGACGGCCGCGGGCCGGGACCGACCTGCGGCTCGGCCCCCACCGCGTCGATGGCCTGGCGGTAGTCCTCCATGTACTTCTCGGCGTCCGCAGCGGTCAACGCCGCCTCGCCGAGCATGTCGAAGGAGTAGGTATAGCCGCGCTCACGGTACGCGCGGCCGTTCTTCAGCGCCTCGGCGATGCTGCGGCCGAGCACGAACTGCTTGCCCATCAGCTTCATGGCCTGGTTCATGGCGGCGCGGATCACCGGCTCGCCGGAGCGCTGGATCAGCTTGCCGAGCACGCTCTTCGGGCGGCCGTCGACGGTTTCCGGGTCCACCACCTTGCCGGTCATCACCAGCCCCCAGGCGGCGAAGTTGACCAGCACGTTGTCGCTCTTGCCGAGGTGCCGCTCCCACTCGGCCGCGCTCAGCTTGTCGCGGATCAGCGCGTCGGCGGTAGCGGCGTCCGGCACGCGCAGCAGAGCCTCGGCCAGGCACATGAGCATCAGACCTTCCTGGGTATCGAGGCTGTACTGGCGCAGCAGGGCGTCGAGGGTGTCGACGGCGTTGTCACGGCTGCGCACCTGTTCGATCAGCTCGCGGGCATCGCGGCGGATGGCCTCGATGCCCTCCGGGCCGGGGTCGGCGAGCTGGAGCAGCTCTTCGAGATAGGCGGCTTCGTCAACGCTGTAGTTGGCGCTGATCAGGGGGAAGAAATCCGCCGCCTTTTGGGAGGAGATCCGGGTAAGGAACTCGTCCTGCAAGACGCGACTGGCTTGAAACATCACGCCCATCCTCTTGTGGAGTTGTTGGTCTTATGGGTCTAGCGCAGGAATCTCAAGCGAACCAATGCGCATTGGTTCTGACGCAACGTCCTGCGCCGGGTTGGCGGAATTTAGAGGCAGGCGGTCGGCGGCTTCTTGCCGGAAGCTCTGGAATTTTTGCGAAAAACTACGGGGCGGGGCCGGCAGCGACGCGACGGTCGCTGCCGGGCAAGCGGATGCGCGGCCGGGCTTCAGAAGCTCAGACGCACGCCCAGGGTGAGGTTGCGCCCGGGCAGCAGCACCTCGTCCTTGAGGAAGGAGGTGTGCTCGCGGGCCTTGCTGTCCAGTAGGTTGTCGCCGCGCAGATAGACCAGGTAGTCGGTCGGTCCGAGGCTGCCGTGGTAACCGAGGCTGGCGCCGAGCATGTTGTAGCCGCCGGTCTCCGCCTCGTAATCGGCGGTGTGCTCCTGGCGCAGCACCCGGTAGAACTCCAGCTGGCCATCCAGGGCCGGGGTGAAGCGCTGCTCCAGACGCATACCCAGGCGGTCGGCGGGAATCCGCGGCAGGTCGCCGCCGCCATCCCGCAGCTTGCCGCGCACATGGTCGCCGAACAGGCCGAAGGCGAAACTCTCCGTGGCCTGGAAGCGCAGCTCGCCCTCGGCGCCGGTGAGCACCGCGTCCTGCTGGCGGTACTCGATCTGCCGGTAGCCGGAGCCCGGTCTGATGCCGGTGTCGGCGGCGTAGATGAAATCCTCCACCTGGTTGCGGAACAGGCTGAGGCTGAAGGTCGTACGCCCGGCGAACTTGCGCAGGGTCAGCTCTGCGTTGTGGGCGGTTTCCTCGTCCAGCTCGGGGTTGCCGAGCTCGATGGTGCGGGTCGCGGCGTGAGGCCCCTTGGCGTACAACTCCTCGGCAGTGGGCAGGCGCTGCGAGCGGGACAGCGAGAAGCCCAGGGAATAGTCGGGAGCGAAGGTCCAGACCGCGCCGGCGGATAGCGAGGTGCCACGGTGCTTGCTATCGACCTGGCCGTCGGCGTCGATGTCCTGCCATTCGTGGCGCAGGCCCAGCTCGTAGCGCCAGTCGCCGCGGCGGTATTCCTCGAGGAGGAAGAGCGCCTGGTTGCGGGTCAGGGTCGGCGGCACATAGGCTTCCTCGCCACGGGCCTCGAAGTCGCGGCGGCTGGTCTGCGCGCCGAGCACCCCGTGCCAGCCGAACAGCGGCCGGTGGGTCAGTTCCAGGCGGGCGTCGCTGGCCTGGCTGTCGAAGCGGGTGGCCGCCTCCCCGGCTTCCATCTCGCGGTGCTGGTAGTCGCTATAGCCGACCCGCAGACGGGCGCTCTCGAAGCCGGCGAAGGGATCATGCAGCTCGCCACGCAGATCCCAGCGGTTCTGTTCCATGTCGATGTAGGGCACGCCCTCGTCCGCGTGGTCATGCTCATCATGACCGACGTGACCGTCATGACCATGGCCATGGTCGTGCTCGTCCACGCAGTGCCAGCGCGTGCCGTGGGTGTGGCAGTCGGCGTGGGCATGGCCGAGCAGGCCGTAGCGGTTCTCCTGACGGCTGAAAGCCAGGCCCAGATAGCCGCGCTCGCCGATCCAGCTGGCTCCCAAGCTGCCGCTCTGGGTGTCGTTGTAGGAGCCACTCTGCTTGTCCGAACGGGGCTCGCCCTCGGCGCCGGGGATCTCGTATTCGTCGGCGTCGCGCTTCAGCCCCTCGACGCGCAGGGCAAAGTTGCCGGCCCCGGCGGTAAGGCCGAACAGCCCGGTGCTCTCGTCGGCCACGCTGTTGCCGCGCCATTCCAGCTCGGCCTCATAGCCCTTCTCGGGGACCCGGGTGGGCACCCGCTTGTCGATCACGTTGACCACCCCGCCAATGGCCCCGCCGCCGTACAGCAGGGTCGCCGGACCCTTCAGCACCTCGATGCGCTCGGCCAGCAGGGGTTCGCTGGTCACCGCATGGTCGGGGCTCAGGGTGGATGCGTCGAGCACGTCGGCCCCGTCGGCCAGCACCTTGACCCGCGCACCGTCCAGCCCGCGGATCACCGGGCGATTGGCGCCGGCGCCGAAGGAGCTGCCGCGCACGCCGGGCAGGGAGTCCAAACTGCCGCCCAGGGTGGCCTGGCGGCGCCGGACCAGTTCGTCGCCTTCCAGCACGGCCACCGGGGTAGTCAGCTCCTCGGCCGGATGAACCAGCGGGCTGGCGCTGATCAGGCTGGACTGCAGCTCCAGCGGGGCACTCTCGGCAGCCGCGGCCGCCGCCGGCGCCAGAGCCGCGGCGACCGCCCAGCCCAGGGGATGACGAATCAACCTCATGAAAAACCTCTCGAACCTGTGATGTGGCGCATCCTTGCGATGCGCGGGTTGGCAGTAGCGGATCGGTCCGGCCGGGACAATCACAATGTTATACTGTAACAAAATAATCCCCGACTCAAGCCATTCAGCCTGGCGGCTGCTCTGCCATGGGGGCGCAAAGGGTTAGCGATCCAGGCGCAGTCGCTTGGGGGTCAGCCCCAGATAGCGACGCATGCTGGTGGTCAGCGCGCTCTGACTGGAGAAGCCGCACTCCTCGGCGATGCGCACCAGCGGCAGCTGGGTTTCGCGCAGCAGGCGGGAGGCGTGGTCGAGGCGGGTCTTCAGCAGGTACTGGTGGGGGGTGAGGCCGACGCTGTCCTTGAACTGGGCGTGGAAGTGGCTGGGACTCAGGCAGACCACGCTGGCCAGCTCGGCGACGCTGATGCGTCGCGACAGGTGCTGGACGATGTAGGCGTCCAGGCGCTCCAGGTCCAGGCTGGTCGGCACGCGCCGCGGCTGCTCGCCGAACAGGCGCAGGTGCAGGGCGCGCAGCAGCAGGCCACCGAGGGCGCGGGCCAGCTGCGGGTCGCTGCCGTAACGTTCCAGCTCGCTGCCGGCATAGCTGAGCAGCTGCTGGAAGTCGGCATCCAGGGCCGGGTAGCGCGGGTAATCGAACAGTCGGCCGAGCAGCTCCAGATCCTCGGGCGGGGTGTCCCGCTCGTCCAGGTCGAGGATCAGCATGCGGTTGTCGCCCATGCCGGCGAACTGGTGCTCGGCATCCCCCGGCACCAGGCAGGCGCGCATCCGGCACACCTCGCCGCCGCGGCCGTTGACCTCGAACTCGGCGCGCCCGGCCAGCGACATCACCAGCTGGTGGTAGTCGTGGGTGTGTTCCTGGGCCTGGTCGTCGAGGCGGATGAGTCGGGCTCTGAGCATGGCGGGGCCTGGTCAAATTTTGCGCACTTTACCCCAGCCGTCCGCGACTTCACAAACCCTGCCGGATGCGCCTGCCCCCGGATCAGCGCCGCGGGATTGAAATCCCCGGCGCCCAACCCATCTATGCAGTAACGCAGAGAACCAAGGTTGCCTCATGACCGACCAGGACCATACCCCCGAAATCGTCGAGGAAGACGCCCCCCGCTATCCCCGCGGCCTGACCCTGCATGCGCAGACCCTGCCGGAACGGATCTACGTCATCCCAATCCACAACCGCCCGTTCTTCCCAGCTCAGGTGTTGCCGGTGATCGTCAACGAGGATCCCTGGGCCGAAACCCTGGAGCGGGTGGCCAACACCGACCACAAGTGCCTAGCGCTGTTCTACGTCGACACCCCGTTCACCGACGCCGCCAGCTTCGACCCCGACTCCCTGCCCCAGCACGGCACCCTGGTGCGCATCCACCACGCCTCGCGGGAAGGCGGCAAGCTGCAGTTCGTCGCCCAGGGCCTGTCCCGGGTGCGCATCAGCGGCTGGCTGAGCCGCAAGCCGCCCTACCTGGTGGAAGTCACCTACCCGCATACCACCATCGAGGACAGCGACGAGGTCAAGGCCTACGGCATGGCGCTGATCAACGCCATCAAGGAGCTGCTACCGCTCAATCCGCTGTACAGCGAGGAGCTGAAGAACTACCTGAACCGCTTCAGCCCCAACGACCCCTCGCCGCTCACCGACTTCGCCGCGGCCCTGACCACCGCCCCCGGCGCCGAGCTGCAGGAGGTGCTGGACACCGTGCCCATGCTCAAGCGCATGGAGAAGGTGCTGCCGCTGCTGCGCAAGGAAGTGGAGGTGGCGCGCCTGCAGAACGAGCTGGCCGCCGAGGTGAACCGCAAGATCGGCGAGCATCAGCGGCAGTTCTTCCTCAAGGAGCAGCTGAAGATCATCCAGCAGGAGCTGGGCATCACCAAGGACGACAAGAGTGCCGACGCCGACGAGTTCCGCGCGCGTCTGGAGGGCAAGACCCTACCGCCGCAGGCGCAGAAGCGCATCGACGAGGAGCTCAACAAGCTGTCGATCCTCGAGACCGGCTCCCCGGAATACGCGGTGACCCGCAACTATCTGGACTGGGCCACCTCGGTGCCCTGGGGGGTGTACGGCGAGGACCGCCTGGACCTGGACTACGCCCACAAGGTGCTCGACAAGCACCATGCCGGTCTCGAGGACGTCAAGGACCGCATCATCGAGTTCCTTGCCGTGGGCGCCTTCAAGGGCGAGATCGCCGGCTCCATCCTGCTCCTGGTGGGCCCGCCCGGGGTCGGCAAGACCAGCATCGGCAAGTCCATCGCCGAATCCCTGGGGCGGCCGTTCTACCGCTTCAGCGTCGGCGGCATGCGTGACGAGGCGGAGATCAAGGGCCACCGGCGCACCTACATCGGCGCCCTGCCCGGCAAGCTGGTGCAGGCGCTGAAGGAAGTCGAAGTGATGAACCCGGTGATCATGCTCGACGAGATCGACAAGATGGGCGCCAGCTACCAGGGCGACCCCGCCTCGGCGCTGCTGGAGACCCTGGATCCGGAGCAGAACGTCGAGTTCCTCGACCACTACCTGGACCTGCGCCTGGACCTGTCCAAGGTGCTGTTCGTCTGCACCGCCAACACCCTGGACTCGATCCCCGGCCCGCTGCTCGATCGCATGGAGGTGATCCGCCTGTCCGGCTACATCGCCGAGGAGAAACTGGCCATCGCCAAGCGCCACCTGTGGCCCAAGCAGCTGGCCAAGGCCGGCGTGCCGAAGAACCGCCTGAGCATCAGCGACGCGGCACTGCGGGCGCTGATCGAGGGCTATGCCCGCGAGGCCGGGGTGCGCCAGCTGGAGAAGCAAATCGGCAAGCTGATCCGCAAGGCGGTGATCCAGCTGCTCAAGGATCCCGAGGCCAAGGTGCGGATCGGCGCCAAGGACCTGGAACGCTACCTGGGCATGCCGGTGTTCCGCACCGAGCAACTGATCTCCGGGGTCGGCGTGGTCACCGGCCTGGCCTGGACCAGCATGGGGGGTGCCACCCTGCCCATCGAGGCGACCCGCATCCATACCCTGAACCGCGGCTTCAAGCTCACCGGCCAGCTCGGCGAGGTGATGAAGGAATCGGCGGAGATCGCCTACAGCTACGTCAGCTCGCACCTCAAGCAGTTCAAGGGCGACCCGAGCTTCTTCGACCAGGCCTTCGTGCACCTCCACGTGCCCGAGGGTGCCACGCCCAAGGACGGCCCCAGCGCCGGCATCACCATGGCCAGCGCCCTGCTTTCCCTGGCCCGCAACCAGGCGCCGAAGAAGGGCGTGGCGATGACCGGCGAGCTGACCCTCACCGGCCAGGTGCTGGCGATCGGCGGAGTGCGCGAGAAGGTGATCGCCGCGCGGCGGCAGAAGATCCACGAACTGATCCTGCCGGAGGCCAACCGCGGCGACTTCCAGGAGCTGCCGGAGCACCTCAAGGAAGGCCTGACCGTGCACTTCGCGCGGCGCTTCGCCGACGTGGTCAAGGTGCTGTTCGACTGACCCTCCGAACCGGGGCCGGCATGCCGGCCCCTCAGCTCTTGTCCTTCCCCACCCCGTACTGGCGCAGCTTGTTGGCGATGGTGGTGTGCGACACCCCCAGCCGCCGGCCCAACTGGCGGCTGCTCGGGTGCTCGGCGTAGAGCCGCTCCAGCACCGCCTTCTCGAAGCGCCCGAGGATCTCCTCCAAGCTGCCGTCCAGGGAAAAATCTCCCAGCGGCTGCGGCGCGCCGTAGTCCGGAAGGCGGATGTGCTCCGGCCTGACCAGTCCGCCCTCGCACAGCGACACCGCCTGGAACAGCACGTTCTCCAACTGGCGCACGTTGCCCGGCCAGTGGTAGTGACGCAGCTTGTCCATGGCCTGCGGCGACAGCTTCGGCAGCGGGCAGCCAATCAGCCGGCTGGCCTGGTCAATGAAGTGCTCGGCCAGCGGCTCCAGGCCGTCCAGACACTCGCGCAGCGGCGGGATGTGCAGCGAGAGGACGTTGAGGCGGTGGTAGAGGTCCTGGCGGAACTCGCCGCGGGCGCACAGCTCGGAGAGGTCCACCTGGGTGGCGCAGATCACCCGCACGTCCAGGTACACTTCCTCGTCGCTGCCGACCCGGCGGAAGCAGCCGTCCTGCAGGAAGCGCAGCAGCTTGGCCTGCAGCCGCGGGCTCATCTCGCCGACGCCGTCGAGGAACAGGGTGCCGCCGGCGGTCAGCTCCAGCAGGCCGAGCTTGCCTTCCGGGCGCGCGCCCTCGAAGGCGCCGGGGCCGTAGCCGAACAGCTCGGTCTCGGCCATGGACTCCGGCAGGCCGGCACAGTTGAGCGCCATGAACGGCGCCTGGCCGCGCGGGCTGGCCAGGTGGCAGGCGCGGGCCAGCAGCTCCTTGCCGGTGCCGGTCTCGCCCTCGATCAGCAGCGGCGCATCCAGCGGCGCCATGCGCCGGGCCTCGCGAACCACCGCGGCCATCACCTTCGAGCTCTGGAAGATCGAGTCGAAGCCACGCAGCTCGTGCTTGCGCACGTTGTAGATGCGCTCGCCGACTCGGTCGGCGCGGTGCAGGGTGAGCACCGCGCCGGCCAGCGCGTCGCTCTCGTCGTGCTCGGTCTGCAGCGGCGCGATGTCGGCGAGGAAGCTGTCGCCCTTGACCTTGACCCGCAGGCCGTTGATCCGCGACTTGTTGGCGCGCACCAGCTCGGGCAGGTCGAAATCCTCCACGTAGCGCGCCAGCGGGATGCCCGGCACCTCGTCGACGCGCACGCCGAGCAGTTGCGCCGCCGCACGGTTGGCCGCGACGATCGAGCCGCCCATGTCGATGGACAGCACCGGGAAATCCAGGGCGCCGAGCAGCGCATTGAGCTCCAGGTGGCGACGCTCGCTGGGCATCAGGCCGACGCGCTTGACGCCGAACACCCCGGGAATAGCCTCCAGCTTGGGCCGCAGGGCCTGGAACTGCAGGTTGATCAGGTTCGGGCAGTGCAGGTAGATGGCGTTGCCCTGCTCGCCCCCGACCTCGCCACGGGCGACGTTGATGCCGTAATCGACCAGCAGGTTGAGGATGTCGCGCAGGATGCCGACGCGGTTCTGGCAGTGGACTTTGATGCGCATGCAAGGCCTCACGCTCGGACCGGACTCTGGGGCTCCAGGCCCTGCCCCGCGGCGGCGGGATCCTTCTGTCCGGCGTCATTATTTTCCGTAAAGATTACGTGACGATTCCTCCGCCCGCCAAGGCGATGTTCCAAACATTTGGCGAAGACGTAATGGTTTCTTTACGAAAAACTCCGGCGCGCGTGGCCTGCTTCCCGCCAGGCGACCTGCCGGCCCGGGCGCCTACGCGCTACAAAGGCCTCAATACAACAACAAGGCTCCGCTTGAGGAGGCGCGATGAAACAGACCCAGTACGTGGCCCGGCAACCCGACGCAACCGGCTTCATCCACTACAGCGAAGCCGAGCACGGCGTCTGGCAGACCCTGATCGAGCGCCAGCTCCAGGTGATCGAGGGGCGTGCCTGCCAGGAATACCTGGACGGCATCGAGCAGCTCGCCCTGCCCCATGAGCGCATTCCGCAACTCGCCGAGATCAACCGCGTACTGGAAAGCACCACAGGCTGGCGCGTCGCCCGGGTGCCGGCGCTGATCCCCTTCCAGACCTTCTTCGAGCTGCTGGCCGACAAGCAGTTCCCGGTCGCCACCTTCATCCGCACCCGGGAAGAGCTGGACTACCTACAGGAGCCGGACATCTTCCACGAGATCTTCGGCCACTGTCCGCTGCTGACCAACCCCTGGTTCGCCGAATTCACCCACACTTACGGCCGCCTGGGCCTGGCCGCCAGCAAGGAGGAGCGCGTCTACCTGGCGCGCCTGTACTGGATGACCGTGGAATTCGGCCTGGTCGACACCCCGCAGGGCCGGCGCATCTACGGCGGCGGCATCCTCTCCTCACCGAAGGAGACCCTCTACTGCCTGTCCGATGTGCCCGAGCACCTGCCCTTCGACCCGCTCGAGGCGATGCGCACCCCCTATCGCATCGACATCCTGCAACCGCTGTACTTCGTGCTGCCGGACCTCGAGCGGCTGTTCTCCCTGGCTCACGAGGACATCATGAGTCTGGTCCACCAGGCCATGCGGCTCGGCCTGCACGCCCCGAAATTCCCGCCCAAGGCGGCCTAGGATCATCCTCCCCGCGTCCCCGGGAGTGAGATCATCCAGCTACTTTCGCCACCAAAGACCAAGGAACCTGCCATGAGCCTTGCCCAAGCCCAATGCGAAGCCTGCCGCGCCGATGCGCCCCACGTCAGCGAGGAGGAGCTGGCCGAGCTGATCCGCGAGATCCCCGACTGGCACATCGAGGTGCGTGACGGCCACATGGAACTGGAGCGGGTGTTCCGCTTCAAGAACTTCCGCTACGCCCTGGCCTTCACCAATGCGGTGGGCGCCCTCGCCGAGGAAGTCGGCCACCACCCTGCCCTGCTCACCGAATGGGGCAAGGTCACCGTCACTTGGTGGAGCCACGAGCTGAAGGGCTTGCACCGCAACGACTTCATCATGGCCGCACGCACCGACCTGCTGGCCGCCAGCGCCGAGGGACGCAAGTAGCCCGCAGCGGGTCGGCAGTCCTCCCTAGTAGTCCACCCGCCCGCGGCCGGCCTTGATCGCCCCGCGCCGGGCCTTGCCGTCCAGGCGGCGGCGCTGCGAGGCCCGGGTGGGCTTGGTCGGGCGGCGCTTCTTCTCCACCACCGCGGCCTGGCGGATCAGTTCCACCAGGCGCTCCAGGGCATCGGCGCGGTTCTGCTCCTGGGTACGGTAGCGCTGCGCCTTGATGACGATCACCCCGTCGGCGGAGATGCGGCTGTCGCGCAGCGTCAGCAGGCGCTCCTTGTAGAACGCCGGCAGCGACGAGGCCTGGCTGTCGAAGCGCAGGTGCACGGCGCTGGACAGCTTGTTGACGTTCTGCCCGCCGGCGCCCTGGGCGCGGATGAAGCTCAGCTCGATTTCGTCGTCGGGAATACCGACGCTGTTGGAGATCTGCAGCATGCTCTGCCCCTGGAGGTGGAAGACCAGGATAGCGCCGGGGCGGACATTCCCGGTGAAAATTTGCCGCTTGCCGGACTCTGGCCTCGGGTTAACTTAGTGCCCCCAGGCCAGAAGGAATGCACATGGACTCGATCACCCAGATGGCGCTCGGCGCCACCATCCAGGGCGCCCTGCTCGGTCGCTGGCAGGGCCGCAAGGCGCTGCTCTACGGCGCGCTGCTCGGCACCCTGCCGGACCTCGACGTGGTGATCGACTACCCGGACGCGGTGGACTGGATGACCCACCACCGCGGCTTCAGCCATTCCCTGGTGGTGCTCAGCGGCCTGGCGCTGCTGCTCGCCTGGCTGGTGCGCCGCCGGCATCCCACGGCCGGCTACTCGGCCCAGCGCCTGACCCTGACCCTCTGGCTGGTGCTGATCACCCATCCGCTGCTGGACGCCTTCACCAGCTACGGCACCCAGCTGTTCTGGCCGCTGGCTACGCCGCCGGTGGCCTGGTCGACGCTGTTCATCATCGACCCGCTGTATACCCTGCCGCTGCTGGTGGCGGTTGGCGCGGGGCTGGCCCGGGGCCTGAAGGACCGCCCGGCACGGCTGCCGACCTGGGCCCTGGCGCTGTCCTGCCTGTACATCGCCTGCAGCGTGGCCGGTCGGCAGATGGCCGAGCAGCGCGTCGAGCAGGCCCTGGCCGCCGCGCAGATCCGCCCCCAGGCGCTGTTCGTCGCCCCGGCACCGTTCAACGTGCTGCTCTGGCGGGTGATCGCCCTGGACGGCGAGGACTACCACGAAGCCCTGGTGAGCTGGTTCGACCGTGCCCCGCCGCGCCTCTCACGCATCCCCCGCGGCACGCAGCTGGCCGCGGCGTTGCGCGACTCGCCCCAGCACCAGCGCCTGCAGTGGTTCACCCAGGGCTTCCTGCGCTACGACCGCATCGACGACCAGTTGATCGTCACCGACCTGCGCCTGGGCATGACCGGCTTCCACCCCTTCCGCTTCGCCATGGCGAGCTGGCAGGAGGGCCGCTGGCAGCTGGCCGAACGGGTCGAGCGGCTGCCGGCGCGGCGCGGCGACCTGGCGCAGCTGCAGCAGCTCTTCGCGCGGATCTGGAACGAGGAGCAGCCGGTGCCCCTGGAGCAGTGGGCGCAGGCACTGCAGCGCCCCTAAGGGACAGGCCGGGGCAGAGCGCCGCCGGCCCGACGTGAAGCCCCTACTCGACGTAGGGCCGCGCCTCGGTGTGCGCGCCGCCGCGGGCCAGGCGCAGGCGGTAGAAGGCCCAGATCACCAACAGCCACACCGGGATCGCGTACACCGAGATGTGGATGCCGGGGATCTGCAGCATCACGATGAGAATGAAGGCCACCCAGGCCAGGCACAGGTAGTTGCTGAACGGGTACCAGAAGGTCTTGAACGCCGGCTCCACACCCTGGGCCTGCATGGCCTTGCGGAACTTCAGGTGGGCCAGGCTGATCATCGCCCAGTTGATCACCAGGGAAGCCACCACCAGGGACATCAGCAGCTCGAGCGCCTCGGCCGGGGCCACGTAGTTGACCACCACGCACAGCAGGGTGATCAGCGCCGACACACCGATGCCCACCACTGGCACGCCACGGCGATTCAGCTTCATCAGCACGCGGGGGGCATCGCCCTGCTCGGCCAGGCCGTAGAGCATCCGGCTGTTGCAGTACACGCCGCTGTTGTAGACCGACAGCGCGGCGGTGAGCACCACGAAGTTGAGCAGGCCCGCCGCCACGTCACTGCCCAGCAGGGCGAAGACCTTGACGAAGGGGCTGCCGCTGTAGGGATCGCCGGCGCTGTTGATGCTTTCCAGCAGCGAGTCCCAGGGGTACAGGGAGAGCAGCACCGCCAGGGCGCCGACGTAGAAGATCAGGATGCGGTAGACCACCTGGTTGATGGCCTTGGGGATCACCTTTTTCGGCTGGTCCGCCTCGGCCGCGGTGATGCCCACCAGCTCCAGGCCACCGAAGGAGAACATGATGAAGGCCATGGCCATCACCAGGCCGCTCAAGCCGTTGGGGAAGAAGCCGCCGTGCTCCCAGAGGTTGCCGATCGTGGCCTGCTCACCGCCGGCGCCGCTCACCAGCAGCCAGCCACCGAGCAGGATCATGCCGATGATCGCCAGCACCTTGATGATCGCGAACCAAAACTCGGCCTCGCCGAACACCCGCACGTTGGCCAGGTTGATGGCGTTGACCAGCACGAAGAAGGCCGCCGCGCTGGCCCAGGTGGGAATCTCCGGCCACCAGAACTGGATGTACTTGCCCACCGCGGTCAGCTCGGCCATGCCCACCAGCACGTAGAGCACCCAGTAGTTCCAGCCGGACAGGAAGCCGGCATAGCCCCCCCAGTACTTGTGGGCGAAGTGGCTGAAGGAGCCGGCCACCGGCTCCTCGACGATCATCTCGCCGAGCTGGCGCATGATCAGGAAGGCGATGAAACCGGCGACGGCGTAACCGAGGATCATCGCCGGACCGGCCGACTTGAGCACCCCGGCGGAGCCAAGGAACAGGCCGGTGCCGATGGCGCCGCCGAGGGCGATCAGCTGGATGTGACGGTTCTTCAGGCCGCGCTTGAGCTGGCCGTTGGCTGCGTGGGACATCAGAAAACGCTCCGGGTCTGGAGCCGCGGGGAACGAGGCTGGGACATGGGATCACCTGTGGTCCACTCCGTGACGGGATCTTGCCCGCGGGTGCGTGGACCTGCGGAGTCGATGGCGGGTGGCCGGAATGGGAACGCCCGGAGGGCGTCGGGTCACGGAAACCGCTGGAGTATATAAGGCCGGCCGGGGCACGACCAGCAGGCAGCCCGGTGCGCCTCCCCCGGCGGGGAGGGACACCGGGCGGACGGCGGCGGAACTCAGCGGCCGAGACGCTCGCGGGCCAGACGGTCGGCGATGGCGGTGGTGGTCGCCCCCTCGCTGGCCGAACGACGGAAGATCTCCTCCAGGGTCGCCTCGATACCCTCGATGTGGGCCTTCAGCTCGGCGGGGCTGCCGCCGGAGCGCTCGTAGAACACGTCGATGATCCCACCGGCGTTGATCGCATAGTCCGGGGCGTACAGGCAGCCGCGGCGCTGCAGGTCCTCAGCCAGCTCGGGACTGGCCAGCTGGTTGTTGGCGGCGCCGGCGACGATGGGCGCGCGCAGTGCCTCCAGGGTGTGCCGGTTGATCACCGCACCCAGGGCGCAGGGAGCGAAGACGTCCACGTCGAGACCGAAGATCTCCAGCTGGTCCACCGCACGAGCGCCCAGCTGCTCCACCGCGCGGCGCACGTTGGCCTCGACGATGTCGGTCACCCACAGCTCGGCGCCGGCGTCCTTGAGCAGGCGCGCCAGGTTGAAGCCGACCTGGCCGACGCCCTGGATGGCGACCCGCAGGCCGGTCAGGTCGTCACGGCCGAGGCGATGGCGCACCGCGGCGCGGATGCCGACGAATACCCCGTAGGCGGTGGACGGCGACGGGTCGCCGTCACGCAGGCTGCCGTCCAGGGCCTCGCGCTGGCCGGCGCCGGCCACGTGGCGGGTGCGCTGGGCCATGATGCGCATCTCCGCCACCCCGGTGCCGGAGTCGGCGGCGGTGATGTAGCGCCCGCCGAGACTGTCGACGAAGTCGCCCATGGCCTGGAACAGCGCCTCGCTCTTGTCGCGGCGCGGATCGCCGATGATCACCGCCTTGCCACCGCCCAGCGGCAAGCGCGCCAGCGCCGACTTGTAGGTCATGCCGCGGGACAGGCGCAGCACGTCGCGCAGGGCCTCCTCGTCGGTGGCGTAGCTCCACATGCGGCAGCCGCCCAGGGCCGGGCCCAGGGTGCTGTCGTGGATGGCGATGATCGCCCTGAGGCCGCTGGCGGAGTCGTGGCCGAAGACCACCTGCTCGTGGTTGTCGAAATCGATATGGGTGAAGACGGACATGGGTTCCTCGGTATTGTCGTTGGATGCGGAAGGTCGGGGACACGGACACCCCTCTCCCGCGTGCGGGAGAGGGAGCGGGACACAGGGGAGTGGCTAGGCGGCCGGCTCGAACAGCCGCACCGCGGCGATCTCCCGGGCCTGCAGGCGGGTCTTGAGCTGTTCGGCCTGCTCGCGGGCCTTGGCCACGGCGCGCTCCTTGACGTGGCCGTAGCCGCGGATCCGCTCGGGCAGCTCGGCCAGGGCCACCGCGGTGCGGTAGTTGTCCGCGCGCAGGTGGCGGAGCAGCAGCTCGATCCACTCCTCGTACTCGCCGATCAGCTCGCGCTCCAGACGCCGCTCCGCGCTGCGCGCGAAGGGATCCAGAACGCTGCCGCGCAGGAACTTGAAGCGCGCCAGCACGGCAAAGACCTTGAGCATCCAGGGGCCGTAGCTGCGCTTGACCGGCACGCCGAGGCGCGGGTCGGGCCTGGCCAGCCAGGACGGCGCCAGGTGGAACTGCAGCCGGTAATCCCCCTCGAACTGCGCCTCCAGCTGCTGGCGAAAACTCGGTTCGCTGTACAGCCGGGCCACCTCGTACTCGTCCTTGTAGGCCAGCAGCTTGAAGTAGTAGCGCGCCACGGCCTTGCTGAGAGCCTGGTCGGCACTCGGGTCGACCTTCCGCACCCGCTCCACCAGCGCCCGGTAGCGCTCGGCGTAGGCGGCGTTCTGGTAGGCGGTGAGGCGCGCCATGCGATCGGCGAGCAGTTCGTCGACACTCTCGCAGTAGGGCGCTTCCGGGGTCGAGGGCTTGGCCACCTTCTCCACCGCGGCCGGGTCGAAGGCGGCGCGGCGCCCCCAGAGGAAGGCCTGCTGGTTGAGTTCCACGGCCACGCCGTTCAGTTCGATGGCCTTGTCGATGGCCTCGGCCGAAACCGGCACCAGACCTTTCTGATAGGCGAAGCCGAGCATGAACAGGTTGCTGGCGATGCTGTCGCCGAGCAGCGCGGTGGCCAGCCGGGTGGCGTCGACGAAGTGGGTCTTGGTCTCGCCCACCGCCTCGACGATCGCCTCACGCATGGCCGCGCCGGGCACCCGGGCGTCCGGGTTGCGGGTGAATTCGGCGGTCGGCGCCTCGTGGCTGTTGACCACCGCGTGAGCGATGCGCTCGTTGAGCTTGGCCAGGGCCTCCTCGCTGGCGGCCACCACCAGGTCGCAGCCGAGCATCAGGTCGGCCTCCCCAGCGGCGATGCGCACCGCGTAGATGTCCTCCTGCTTCGCCGCGATGCGGATGTGGCTGATCACCGGACCGAACTTCTGCGCCAGGCCGGCCTGGTCGAGCACCGTGCAGCCCTTGCCTTCTAGGTGCGCGGCCATGCCCAGCAGTGCGCCCACGGTGGTCACCCCGCTGCCGCCTACGCCGGGCAGGAGGATGTTCCAGGGCCGCGCCAGATCCGGCTTGCGCGGCTCCGGGAGGACCTCGAACAGCGCCCGAGCGCCGAGCGCCTCGGGCTTGCGCAGGCGGCCGCCGTGCACGGTGACGAAGCTCGGGCAGAAGCCCTCGACGCAGGAGAAGTCCTTGTTGCAGGCGTTCTGGTCGATCTGCCGCTTGCGCCCCAGCTCGGTCTCCAGGGGCAGCACCGACAGGCAGTTGGACTGCACGCTGCAGTCGCCGCAGCCCTCGCATACCGCCGGGTTGATGAAGGCGCGCTTGGCCGGGTCGGCCAGCTTGCCGCGCTTGCGCCGGCGGCGTTTCTCGGTGGCGCAGGTCTGGTCGTAGAGGATCACCGAAACCCCCTTGAACTCGCGCAGCTCGCGCTGCACGGCGTCCAGCTCGCGGCGGTGATGGAAGGTGACGATGGGCGCGAAGCGGGTGCGGTCCGGGTACTTATCCGGCTCGTCACTGACCAGGGCGATGCGCCGGACGCCCTCGGCGTAGACCTGCCAGCTGAGCTGGTCGATGCGCAGCTCGCCGTCGATCGGCTGGCCGCCGGTCATGGCCACCGCGTCGTTGTAGAGGATCTTGTAGGTGATGTTCACCCCGGCGGCCACCGCCGCGCGCAGGGCCAGGTGGCCGGAATGGAAGTAGGTGCCGTCGCCGAGGTTCTGGAACACGTGCGGGGTGTCGGTGAACGGAGCCTGACCGATCCAGGTGGCGCCCTCGCCGCCCATCTGGGTGAAGGTGTCGGTGCTGCGTTCCATCCACTGGGTCATGTAGTGGCAGCCGATGCCGCCCAGAGCGCGGCTGCCTTCCGGCACCTTGGTGGAACTGTTGTGCGGGCAGCCGGAGCAGAAGTGCGGGGTACGCACCGTGTGGTGCTTGGGCGCAGCCAGGGCCTTCTCCTTGGCATCCAGGAAGGCCAGGCGCTCCTCGATGGTGGCGCTGGTGTAGATGGGCGCCAGGCGTTTGGCGATCACCCGGGCGATCATCGCCGGGGTCAGCTCGGCCAGGTTGGGCAGCAGAGAGTTGCCCCGTTCGTCGAACTCCCCGACCACCCTCGGACGCTTGTCCACCGGCCAGTTGTAGAGCTGCCCGGTGAGCTGGTCCTCAATGACGCTGCGCTTCTCCTCCACCACCAGGATCTCGTCCAGGCCCTCGGCGAAGCGATGCACCGAGACCGGCTCCAGGGGCCAGCTCATACCCACCTTGAGCACCCGCAGGCCAATGCGCGCGCAGAGCTCCTCGTCCAGGCCCAGGTCGTTCAGGGCCTGGCGCACGTCCAGGTAGGACTTGCCGGTGGTGATGATGCCCAGGCGCGGGTTGGGCGAATCCAGCTTGATCTGGTTGAGGTCGTTGGCCAGGGCGAAGGCCCGCGCGGCGTAGATCTTGTACTGGTTGAGGCGTTTCTCCTGGGCCAGCGGCGGGTCCGGCCAGCGGATGTGCACGCCGTCCTCGGGCAGCTGGAAGTCCTCGGGAATGCGGATCTTCACCCGCAGCGGGTCCACCTCCACCACAGCGGAGGAATCGACGTTCTCGGCGATGGTCTTGAGCGCCACCCAGCAGCCGCTGTAGCGCGACAGCTCCCAGCCGATGATCCCGTAGTCGAGGATCTCCTGGACGTTGGCCGGGTTCAGCACCGGGATGGAAGCGGCGATGAAGGCATGTTCGCTCTGGTGGGCGATGGTCGAAGACTTGCAGCCGTGGTCGTCGCCGGCCAGCAGCAGCACGCCACCATGTTTGGAGACGCCGGCCGAGTTGCCGTGCTTGAACACGTCTCCGCAACGGTCGACGCCCGGGCCCTTGCCGTACCACATGGAGAACACGCCGTCGTAGCGCGCGCCGGGGAACAGGTTGGCCTGCTGGCTGCCCCACACCGCGGTGGCGCCCAGCTCCTCGTTGACTCCGGGCTGGAAGTGGATGTGGTTCTGCTGCAGGAACTCGCGGGCCTCCCACAGGCTCTTGTCGAGACCGCCCAAGGGCGAGCCGCGATAGCCGGAGATGAAGCAGGCGGTGTTGAGTCCGAAAGCGGCGTCACGCTGCTTCTGCAGCATGGGCAGGCGGGTCAGCGCCTGGGTGCCGGTGAGGTAGAACTGGCCCGTGGCTACACGGTACTTGTCATCCAGGCGGATCTCGGCCAGAGACATGGTCGCTCCTCTTGTTTTCTTGTGGCGAGCGTCGCGGCGCTTCATGGGCGCCGCCCCGGGGCTTCCGCCGGGGGATCACCCCGACGGTTCGGCTGGCAAAACTATGACCGAGCGGTTCCGACTTTTTCTTTCTTTTTTCAGCCTCAAACGGCAATACTGCGCATGATCGCTCCTTTCATGAGATAAAAATAGAAAGAATCATGCAGGACAAGCTAAGCCCCATCGACCGCCGCATCCTCCGCCTGCTGCAGCACGACGCCGACCTCTCCGCCGCCGAGATCGCCGAAAAGGTGGAGCTCTCACAGTCGCCCTGCTGGCGGCGCATCCACCGCATGCAGGAAGAAGGGCTGATCGAACGCAAGGTGGCCCTGCTCAATCCGAAGAAACTCGGCCTAGGCATGACGGTGTTCGTCGACATCAAGCTCTCGGCCCACGGCCGCAGCAACCTGGAGGAATTCGAACAGGCGGTGGTGGGCTACCCGGAAGTGCTGGAGTGCTACAGCATGGCCGGCGGCTCGGATTACCTGCTCAAGGTGGTGACTCGCGACATCGCCAGCTACGAACGCTTCCTGCGCGACCACCTGCTGCAGCGCCCGCACGTCCAGGAAGCGCACTCCCATATCGCCATGAGTGAGGTGAAGAGAACTACCGAGTTACCGCTGGATTGACCCAGGCAGCTTGGGATCGCCCTTCCCTAACCCACTCTCCCGCCAACCGGAGAGGAAACTAGAGCGCCGCGTCGGGCTGAGCCTCGGGGGCAGCGGCCTTGAAGGCGTCCAGGGCCAGACAGCGGTCCTCCAGCGCCAGCAGCCGGGGGAAGCCGCTCAACTCGCAGCCGAAGCGTCGCGCGTTGTACAGCTGGGGAATCAGGCAGGCCTCCAGGTAGCCGGGGCGCTGGCCCAGAGACAGGCGGCCACCGAACGCCGCCAGCCCCTCCTCCACTGCAGCCAGACCGCGCTCTACCCAGTGTCGGTACCAGGCGTTCTTGGCCTCCTCGGCGACGCCCAGCTCGGCGGACAGGTACTGCAGCACCCGCAGGTTGTTCAGCGGGTGGATGTCGCAGGCTACGTGCATGGCCAGGGCGCGCACCTGGGCGCGCAGCTCCGGCTCACCGGGCAGCAACGAGGGCACGGGGAACACCTCGTCGAGGTATTCGAGGATCGCCAGCGACTGGGCGATGCGTACCCCGCCAGCCTCCTCGTCCACCAGCAGGGGCACCAGCTCCTGGGGATTGAGGGCGCGGTAGTCGGCGGAGTGCTGCTGGCCGCCGTCCCTGACCAGGTGCACCGGCACCTGGCGGTAGGCCAGGCCCTTGAGGTTCAGCGCGATGCGTACGCGATAGGCGGCGCTGGAGCGCCAGTAGGAATAGAGAATCAGCATAGGAACTCCCTGAAGGGGCCGGCGCCTTCCCTCGCTCGCCGGCCGTCGCCTTCCAGTTTATTCCCCATCCGCCGCCAGCACGCCACGGCGCAGTTGGTCCTCCTCGATGGACTCGAACAGGGCCTTGAAATTGCCTTCGCCGAAGCCCTGGTTGCCCTTGCGCTGAATGATCTCGAAGAAGATCGGACCGATCACCGTGCCAGTGAATATCTGCAGCAGGATGCCGTCGTCACCCGGCGCGCCGTCGATCAGGATGTTCAGCTCGCGCAACTGGTCCAGCGGCTCGCCATGCCCCGGCACGCGGCTGTCCACCTTTTCGTAGTAGGTGTCCGGGGTGGTCATGAAGTCCACGCCGTTGGCACGCAGCTGGCGCACGGTGGCGTAGATGTCGTCGGTGGCCAGGGCGATGTGCTGGATGCCCTCGCCGTGATACTCGCGAATGAATTCCTCGATCTGCGACTTGTCGTCGGCCGATTCGTTGATCGGGATGCGGATCTTCCCGCAGGGCGCGGTCATGGCCCGGGAGTACAGGCCGGTGAGCTTACCCTCGATGTCGAAGTAGCGGATCTCGCGGAAGTTGGCGATACGCTCGTAGAACTTCGCCCAGACGTCCATCTGCCCGCGCTTGACGTTGTGAGTCAGGTGGTCGATCTCCAGCAGGCCCACCGCGTTGTCGTTGGGCGAGCGTCCGGGGATGAACTCGAAGTCCACGTCATAGATGGTCCGGTCGCCATAGCGGTCGACCAGGTAGAGCAGCGAACCGCCGATGCCCTCCACGCAGGGGATGTTCAACTCGCCGAAGTTGGCGTGGCTGCCCACCAGCCTGGCGCCCTGGGACTCCACATAGGCGGCGGCCTGAGCGGCGTTCCTGACCCGGAAGGCCATGGCGCAGGCACTCGGGCCATGCTGCAGGGCGAACTCGTGGACATGGCCAGTGGGGCTGCCGTTGAGCACGAAGTTGATGCCGTGCTGCTGGAACAGCCAGACCTCCTTGGAACGATGCTTGGCCGTCTCGGTGAAGCCCATGGCGACGAACAGGCGACGTAGCTGCTCGATGCCCTCCGGGGTGGGCGCGGTGAACTCGACGAACTCGAAACCGTCGGTGCCGATAGGGTTGTGTTGCTCGATCTTGGCCACGGCGTTCATTCAGCCTCCTCATCTTGTCGTTATCGATCGGCCGGCCACCGGGGGTGGCACGCAAAGGGATGCCTTGATCACAAACGAGCCGTGGCGGGCGCTCAAGGCGGTTTGCCGGGGCGGATGACCTTGTTCGGCCCGCTTCCCGTCAGCTTTTCCTTACACCTCACACGAGAACGGTTAGGGGCCATTGCAGGCCCCTGGCTGCGTAACGATTTCCTTACAAGCCGGTCTGCGGGCTTGCCGGCCTCATCCGACCGGCGGCAGCGCTCTGCCACTCCCGTGACCGACCGCCAGGCCCCGTCCGAGCTGGCCTGAGTGAGATTGAAAAGGGCTTCCCGGCGGTTTTGACAAGCATTCTCATTACGCTTAATATCCTGCTCATTGAACAGATCAAGCAGTGAGACTCCATATGTACGTCTGCCTGTGCCACGGTGTCACCGACGGTCAAATCCGCGAAGCAATCTACGAAGGCTGCTGCAGTTACCGGGAAGTCCGCGAGAACCTCGGTGTCGGCACCCAGTGCGGTAAATGCGCCTGCCTAGCCAAGCAGGTGGTGCGCGAGACCCTCTGCGAGGTACAGAGCAGCCAGGCCTCCCTCGCCTACCCCGCCGGGTTCGCCGCGGCCTGAGTACGGAGCCCCCGCCTAACGGAAAGCCGGACCTCGCGTCCGGTTTTTTTGTACCCGCAGATCAAGCAGTTAACGCCGAGACGCGGAACTAAAGCATTCGTATTCAGATTAATTTTTCTTTATCTTTCAAAGACTTACATTTGACAGAAAAAGAGGCCGGGACCAGAATCAGGAAGATCCCGTAACCTTGCTCGCGGCAGGAGGCGAACATGAAAGGCGACAAAAAGGTCATCCAGCACCTGAACAAGGTCCTCGGCAACGAGCTGATCGCGATCAACCAGTACTTCCTACACGCCCGCATGTACGACGACTGGGGTCTGAAGAAACTCGGCGAGCACGAGTACCACGAATCCATCGACGAGATGAAGCACGCCGACAAGCTGACCAAGCGCATCCTGTTCCTGGAGGGTGTGCCCAACCTGCAGGACCTCGGCAAGCTGCACATCGGCGAGAACACCAAGGAGATGCTCACCTGCGATCTGAAGCTGGAGCTGAGCGCCCTTACCGACCTCAAGGCCGCCATCGCCTACTGCGAGAGCGTCGGCGACTATGCCAGCCGCGACCTGCTGGAGGACATCCTGGAGTCCGAGGAAGAGCACATCGACTGGCTGGAGACCCAGCTGGACCTGATCGACAAGGTGGGCCTGGAGAACTACCTGCAGTCGCAGATGGAAGACTGAGCGCCAGTTGCCCGCCGCCCAAGAAAAAGCCCCGCGGTTGCGGGGCTTTTCGTTTCCGGTGCGGAATCAGGAAGCGGCGTTGGCCTTGGCCGCGGCTTCCTTGATCAGGGTCTGCAGTTCACCCTTCTCGAACATCTCCACCAGGATATCGCTGCCGCCGACCAGCTCGCCGTTGACCCACAGCTGCGGGAAGGTCGGCCAGTTGGCGTACTTCGGCAGGTTGGCGCGGATCTCCGGGTTCTGCAGGATGTCGACGTAGGCGAACTTCTCGCCGCACGCCATCACCACCTGCGCCGCACGGGCGGAGAAGCCGCACTGCGGAGCGTTGGGCGAGCCTTTCATGTACAGCAGAATGGCGTTGTTGGCGATCTGCTCTTTGATGGTTTCGATGATATCCATTGGGCACCTCGGCACTGAACTCTCCGGCCTGACGGCCGGCCTGATGACGCGATTGTACAGCAAAGCCCAGCGTCCCGCTCGGTCTCTCCTCAGGTCGCTTCCACCTCCACCGGGATGCCGTTCAGCGCGGCGTTGCCGGACAGTGCATCAAGGCGGCGCTCGTCGGTCAGGTCGTTGGCGCTGACGCCCGGCTGGGCGCGGGCGATGGCCAGGCGCACGCCAGCGCGGTCATGTCCCCAGCCGTGGGGCAGGCTGACCACCCCCGGCATCATCTCCTCGCTGGCCGCCACGTCCACCTCCACCTCGCCGACCCGCGAACGCACCCGCACCCGCTGACCGTCAACCAAGCCGCGCCGGGCCAGATCCTCCGGGTGCATCAGCAGCTGGTGACGCGGTTTGCCCTTCACCAAGCGCCGGTAGTTGTGCATCCAGGAGTTGTTGCTGCGCGGATGGCGGCGGCCGATCAGCAGCAGGGCACCCGCCTCGGGCGCAGGCTGGGTGGCAAAACGCTGCAGGTCGGCGAGCAACGGCTCGGGTGCGGCCTGCACACGGCCGTCGGGGGTTTTCAGGCGGCCGGCCAGGTTCGGGCGCAGCGGGCCCAGGTCGAGGCCGTGGGGATGCTCGCGCAGCACGGCAAGGGACAGCCTGTGCTCGCTCCTCTCGCCGTAGGGACCGTGGCGCAGGCCGAGATCGATCAGTTGTTCCGGCGGCAGAGTGGGCTTCAGCTCGGCGCCAGTACGCGAAGCGAAGGCGCGGGCCAGGGCGACGAAGATTTCCCAGTCGTGCAGCGCGCCTTCCGGCTTGTCCAACAGCGCCTCGTTGAAGCGGGTAACGTTGCGCACCGCCAGCAAGTTGAAGGAGGTGTCGTAGTGGTCGTGCTCCAGCGGCGCCGTGGGCGGAAGGATCAGCTCCGCGTGGCGCGTGGTCTCGTTGTGGTAGAAATCGATGCTGACCATGAACTCCAGCCCGGCCAACGCCCGCTCCAGCTGCCGGCCGTTGGGGGTGGACAGCACCGGGTTGCCGGCCACGCTGACCAGCGCACGCACCTGCCCTTCGCCGGGGGTCAGTATCTCCTCGGCGAGCGCCGCCACCGGCAGTTCGCCGGCGAACTCGGGCAGCCCGGAGACCCGGCTGCGCCAGCGCGCGTAGTGCCCGCCGGAAGTGCTGGCCACCAGGTCCACCGCCGGCAGGGTGCAGAGCGCGCCGCCCTCACGATCGAGATTGCCGGTGACCAGGTTGATCAGTTGTACCAGCCACTGGCAGAGGCTGCCGAACGGCTGGGTGGAGATGCCCATGCGCCCGTAGCACACCGCCCGCTCGGCGGCGGCGAAGTCGCGGGCCAGTTGGCGGATCTCCCCTGCCGACACGCCGCAGCGCCGGCTCATGGCCTCAGAATCGAAGGGCGCGATCGCCTCGCGCACCGCGTCGAGGCCGCTGACCGGCAGCGGCGTCGGTCTGGTCAGCCCCTCGGCGAACAGGGTGTGCAGCATCCCCAGGAGCAGCGCCGCGTCCTCGCCGGGGCGGATGAACAGGTGGCGGTCGGCGACCGCCGCCGTCTCGCTGCGCCGCGGGTCGACCACCACCAGTCGACCGCCGCGTGCGCGCAGCGCCTTGAGCCGCCGGGCCACGTCCGGCACGGTCATGATGCTGCCGTTGGAGACCAGCGGGTTAGCGCCGAGGATCAGCATGAAGTCGGTGTGGTCGATGTCCGGGATCGGGATCAGCAAGCCATGGCCGTACATCAGGTGACTGATCAGGTGGTGCGGCAGCTGATCCACCGAGGTGGCCGAGTAGCGGTTGCGGGTCTTCAGCAGACCGAGGAAGTAGTTGCTGTGGGTCATCAGCCCGTAATTGTGCACGCTGGGGTTGCCCTGGTAGACCGCCACGGCGTTCGCCCCATGGCGGCGCTGGATGTCCGCCAGGCGCTCGGCCACCAGCTCGAAGGCCTCAGCCCAGGCGATGGGCTGCCAGCTGTCGCCGTGGCGGCGCAGCGGCTGGCGCAGGCGGTCGGGGTCGTCCTGAATGTCCTGCAGGGCCACCGCCTTGGGGCAAATGTGCCCGCGGCTGAAGGGGTCCTCGGCGTCGCCCTTGATCGACAGGATGCGCTGGGAGCCGTCGGCCTGCCGCTCGACCTCGATGCTCAGGCCGCAGATGGCCTCGCAGAGATGGCATGCACGGTGATGGAGGGTTCTGGTCATGGCCTCACCTCTTCTTGTTGTGGTGCGCCGGCACGCAGCGGGCCGGGCGTGAGCTGCACTATGGAACGGCGGCGGCGGATCCGCCACCGGCTTCAGAACGTGAATCCACCACCATCAGACGGAAGGATCGCCCCGGCGATGCGCCACTCCCCGCCGCCCCTGACGCTTTCCCGGCCGCGCGGAGAGAATTTGCCCCGACGCGATACTTCCTTATAAGATCGCGCCTTTCCCTGATTTCCGCTCCATGCGGTCCCGCCGCAGGTTCAGTCCGTTTTTTCTTGCGAAAGCCGGCCAGTACCTCGGCCCAAAACTGAGATAACAAGTCGTAGGTACACTCACCATGAGCGCAAGACACTTCCTCTCGCTAATGGACTGCACGCCGCAGGAGCTGACCAGCCTGATCCGGCGCGGCATCGAGCTGAAGGACCTGCGCAACCGAGGCGTGCTCTACGAGCCTCTGAAGAACCGGGTACTGGGGATGATCTTCGAGAAGGCGTCCACCCGTACCCGCCTGTCCTTCGAGGCCGGCATGATCCAGCTCGGCGGCCAGGCCATCTTCCTGTCGCCGCGCGATACCCAGCTCGGCCGCGGCGAACCGATCGCCGACAGCGCCATCGTCATGTCGCGCATGCTCGACGCGGTGATGATCCGCACCTTCGCCCACGCTACCCTCACCGAGTTCGCCGCCCATTCGCGGGTGCCGGTGATCAACGGCCTGTCCGACGACCGGCACCCCTGCCAGCTGCTCGCCGACATGCAGACCTATCTGGAACACCGTGGCAGCATCCAGGGCAAGACGGTGACCTGGATCGGCGACGGCAACAACATGTGCAACAGCTACATCGAGGCGGCCATCCAGTTCGACTTCCAGCTGCGCGTCGCCTGCCCGGAAGGCTACGAGCCGAGCGCCAGCCTGCTCGCCCAGGCTGGCGATCGCGTGACCCTGCTACGCGACCCGCGCGAGGCGGTCCAGGGCGCCCACCTGGTGACCACCGACGTCTGGGCCTCCATGGGCCAGGAAGACGAGGCCGACGAGCGCATGACCAGCTTCCGTCCCTACCAAGTGACCCGCGAGCTGCTCGACCAGGCCGCCGAGGACGTGATCTTCCTGCACTGCCTGCCGGCCCACCGCGGCGAGGAGATCAGCGAGGACCTGCTCGACGACCCGCGCTCCTGCGCCTGGGACCAGGCTGAGAACCGCCTGCACGCGCAGAAGGCCCTGCTGGAAATGCTCGTCGAGCCGGCCTACCACCACGCATGAGCGAGCTGCTGCTGAGCCTGCGCGACCTGTCCTGCGGCTACGGTCGCCAGCGGATCGTCGAGAACCTCAGCCTGCACCTGAACAGTGGGGATATCGGCTGCCTGCTGGGCCCCTCGGGCTGCGGCAAGACCACCACCCTGCGCGCCATCGCCGGCTTCGAGCCGGTACAGAAGGGCGAGATCCAGCTCGGCGGCGAAGTGATTTCCCGGGCCGGCTACACCCTGGCTCCGGAGAAGCGCCGGATCGGCATGGTGTTCCAGGACTACGCGCTGTTCCCGCACCTGACCGTGGCCGACAACGTGGCCTTCGGCATCCGCAAGCATCCCGAGCGCAAACGCATCACCGACGAGCTGCTGGAGCTGGTCAAGCTCGGCCACCTGGCGCGCCGCTACCCCCACGAGCTGTCCGGCGGCCAGCAGCAACGCGTCGCCCTGGCCCGCGCCCTGGCTCCGCAGCCGCGCCTGCTACTGCTCGACGAGCCCTTCTCCAACCTCGACGGCGACCTGCGCCGGCGGCTCAGCCACGAGGTACGGGAGATCCTCAAGGCGCGCGGCACCAGTGCCATCCTGGTCACCCACGACCAGGAGGAGGCCTTCGCGGTGAGCGACCACATCGGGGTGTTCAACAATGGCCATCTGGAGCAGTGGGACACGCCCTACAACCTCTACCACGAGCCGCTGACCCCCTTCGTGGCCAGCTTCATCGGACAGGGCTACTTCATCCGCGGCCAGTTGCTCAGCCCCGAGGCGGTGCAGACCGAACTGGGACCGATCCGCGGCAACCGCGCCTACACCTGGCCGACCGGCAGCGCGGTGGACGTGCTGTTGCGCCCGGACGACATAGTGCCGGCCCCGGACAGCGACCTGCAGGCGCTGATCGTCGACCGCACCTTCCTCGGCGCGGCGACCCTCTACCGCCTGCAGCTGCCCACCGGCACCCTGCTGGAATCCATCTTTCCCAGCCACCTGGACTACCCGATCGGCGCGCACGTCGGCATCCGCATCGCCGCCGACCACCTGGTGGCGTTCCCCGCCCAGGGCAGCATTGCCGCCCAGCTCAGCCTCGGCGAGCCCGGGGTGCGCCGCTACCAGGACCTCTCCGCCAGCCAGGGCTTGTAGGCAGCCCCGCCCCTACTGCAGCACCACCCGGTCGCGTCCGCCGGCCTTGGCCTTGTAGAGCGCGGCATCGGCACGCTGCAGGGTGTCCTCCCAGGACTCCTCGGGCCGATACGCGCTGATCCCCACCGAGACGCTCAGCTGCAGATCCGGGAAGCCCTGCCAGCTGGCCTCGCGCAGGCGGTGGCGTAGACGCTCGACCATCAGTTCGGCGCCCGCCCCATCGGTGCCCGAGAGCAGCAGCAGGAACTCCTCGCCACCCAGCCGGGCGACGAAGTCCACGTCGCGTACCGCCTGGCGCAACAGCTCGCTCACCTGGCGCAGCACCTGGTCGCAGCCCTCGGCGCCGTAGCGCTCGTTGACCGTCTTGAACAAGTCCAGGTTGACCAGGCAGACCGCGAAGCCATACTGCCCGCGGTCGGCCAGTGCCTTCTGCTGGGCCAGCAGCTCGCGGGCGAAGCGGCGGTTGTAGAGCCCGGTCAGTTCGTCGGTGATGGCCAACTGCTGAACCCGTTCCACTGCCTGATGCAGGTCGCGGTTGCGCGCCTGCAGGGTACTCCGCAGGTTGCCCATCTCCAGGCCGAGCAGCGACACGCCGAGCAGCAGGATGAAGAACACCAGCGCCTGGAGCAGCTCGACGCGCAGCTCCAGCGGCGCGCCGCGGCGGTACAGGGCGAACATCAGCAGAGCGTAGCAGGCCACCACGAACAGACCGATGCGCAGGAAGCCCGCCAGACCCAGTTGGAAGGCGCCGAACATCATCACCACCAGCACCATCATCAGTACCAGGGGCCGCAGGCCGTCGAAGAAATAGGCGCTGGCGAAAACCACGGCGATCGACCAGCTCATCTGTGCCATGGTCATGCTCGGGTCGTAGAAACGCAGGTTGAGGTTGAGCCAGATCGCCAGCAGGAAGAGTACGCCGCTGACCACCACCACGAAGGACAGCACCGCCATGCCACCCAGGCTGATGGACATGAAGCCGGCCCCATAGGCCAGCCAGCAGACAAGCAGGTGGAGCAGAGAGGCGATGCAGGCCAGCAGCGTGCGGCGCAAACGCAGGAGTTGGTCGCGAGTCGGTGCCGTCATCCGAAGTCCCTGATTGGCTGTCGTGCGCGGGGCAGTATAGCCAGCCCCCCGCATCTGCTGGACGCACCGCGCGCCGGGATGGGATCCAGGCCACAGAGCGTCGATCCGCTCTGCTGCGCGGCTAGAGCCAGAGGCTGCCGCTGGCCACCGAACGGGCATGCTCGCACAGCGGCACCTCGCTGGTCGGGGTGAACCGGTGGATATGCCGGCGCTCCCCGTCCTTCACCAAGAAGGTGGTCTCCACCAGGTTGCGCTCGGTGGCGATGCGCTGCATCACTGCCTCGTCCGGTAGCGTTCCAGGCGCAGGCGAACGCTCACTCGCTGACCCCGTAGCGGGCCATCAGGGCCTTGAGTCGGCCGTTCTGGCGATAGCGGCGCAGGCCGTCCCCGAAGAGCGCCAGGTGCTCGCGGCTACGCTCCAGCACCGGCGAGAAGGCCAGGTAGATGGGCACGTCCGGCTCCCGGCAGCCAACCTCGATCAGCTCCGGGATCGGCGCACGACTCCGGGCCAGCTGGTTGGCCATCACCCAGCTGTTCTCCAGCATCACGTCGATGCGGCCGTGCAGTACCTTGGAGACGTTGAGCCCCAGCGCCTGGTCGCCGGAGGCGATCTGCACCCGCTGGCCGTTCTTGGCGTGGCGCCGGATGTAGCCGTCGAGGGTCTTGTCGTAGCTGTAGCCGTTGATCACCCCGATGCTGACCTCGTCCAGCGAGTCGATGCCGCGGAAATGCCAGCTGCTGCCCGGCCGGGCGTAGAAGCACATGCGCGAGACACCCGGCGCGATCGTGGTGAACAGCAGGTCCGGCGCGTCCTCGTAGCCGGCGCCCACCAGCGCATTGGCGCGGCCGTTGCGCACCGCATGGATGGCCCGTGCCCAATTGACCGTCTGGTATTCGACGCGGATGCCGGACTCGGCGAAGATCTCCTGGGCCAGCTCGATGAAGATCCCCGGCCGGTCGCTGTCGGGCTCGCAGTTGATCGGGCACCAGAGGTCACCGACCACCACCAGGGTCTCGCTGCGCGTCTGCAGGGACCAGGCGGCGAGCGCCCCGAGCAGCACCAGTCCCTGGAAGAACCGCCGCAGATCCAGATCCCTCGCCAAGATTCACACTCCACTTCAAGTACCGCTGCGTACCCGTTGCACCGCGTCCAGCCAGCCGGCGTAGAGCTTCTCCCGATGGCCGTCGGCCATTCTCGGCGAGAAACGCTTCTGACGGTGCCAAAGCCGGGCGATCTGGTCCAGATCAGCGTAGAGGCCGAGGTGCAGGCCGGCCAGGTAGGCGACCCCGAGGGCGGTGGTCTCGGTGACCTCCGGGCGTTCCACCGGCACGCCGAGGATGTCGGCGAGGAACTGCATCAGCCAGTTGTTCTCCACCATTCCGCCGTCGACGCGTAGCGCGCTGGGCGCCGTGGCGCCGTCCTGGCACATGGCCTCGAGCAGATCCCGGGTCTGGTAGCAGACCGACTGCAGGCCGGCAGTGACGATCTCCTTGATGCCGGTGTCGCGAGTCAGGCCGAAGATCGCTCCGCGCGCCTTGGGGTCCCAGTAGGGCGCGCCCAGGCCGGTGAAGGCCGGCACCAGGTAGACCCCGCAGGCGTCGCCGGTCTGCGCGGCCAGCGCCTCGGTGTCGCGGGCATGGCTGATCAGCTTGATGCCGTCGCGCAGCCACTGCACCGCCGCGCCGGCGACGAAGATGCTGCCCTCCACCGCGTAGGTCACCTGGCCGTTCAGGCGATAGCCCACGGTGGTCAGCAGGCGGTTCTTCGAGACCACCGGCTGGCTGCCGGTGTTCTGGATCATGAAGCAACCGGTGCCGTAGGTGCTCTTCACCATGCCCGGCCGGAAGCAGGTCTGGCCGATCAGCGCAGCCTGCTGGTCGCCAGCCATGCCGAGCACCGGGATGGCCGCGCCGAGCAGGTCCTCGCGGGTGACGCCAAACTCGGCGGCGCAGTCCAGCACCTCTGGCAACAGGCTGCGCGGGATGTCGAACAACGCCAGCAGCTCGTCGTCCCACTGCTGGCGGTGGATGTCGAACAGCAGGGTGCGCGAGGCATTGCTGGCGTCTGTGCGATGCACCCGGCCGCCGGTCAGGCGCCAGAGCAGGAAGCTGTCCACGGTGCCGAAGCGCAGCTCGCCGCGCTCGGCGCGTTCGCGGGCGCCGGGCACGTTGTCGAGGATCCAGCGCAGCTTGGTGGCGGAGAAATAGGGATCGATCAGCAGGCCGGTCCTGGCCGCCACCCTAGCCTCGTGGCCGGCGGCCTTGAGCTCGGCGCAGTAGTCGGCGGTGCGGCGGTCCTGCCAGACGATCGCCGGGTGGATCGGGGCGCCGCTGCAGGCGTCCCACACCAAGGTGGTCTCGCGCTGGTTGGTGATGCCGATGGCGGCGATCTCGGCGACGTTCAGGCCGCTCTGGCGGATCGCCTCGCGGCAGACCTTGAGGGTGGTCAGCCAGATTTCCTCGCCGTCGTGCTCGACCCAGCCATCGCGCGGGAAATACTGCTTGAACTCCTGTTGGGCGCTGGCCACCGGCAGGCCCAGGGCGCTGAACACGATGGCCCGGGAACTGGTGGTGCCCTGATCTATGGCTAGCAGGTACTGGCTCATGGCGTGATCCTTGTTCTTGTTGCTCCCTGGCCTGCACGCCCGGCAGGCCGGGTTTTCAGGACGGCTGGCGCCGGTCCCGGCTTACGGTGGCGGCGGGTACACTCAGGGTCGGCCGATGGCCGCGAAGCTGGCCTGGGTGTGCTGGGCCAGGGTCTCGGCACTCAGCTCCACCTCCAGGCCGCGCCGCCCGCCGCTGACGTGGATGGTAGGGTAGTTCCGCGCCGACTCGTCGATGAAGGTGCGCAGGCGCTTCTTCTGCCCCAGCGGGCTGATGCCGCCGACCAGGTAGCCGGTGGCGCGCTGCGCGGCGGCCGGATCGGCCATGTCGGCGGTCTTCGCCCCGGCGGCCTTGGCCAGGGCCTTGAGGTCCAGGCTGCCGGCCACCGGCACCACGGCCACCAGCAGCTCGCCCTTGTCGCTCGCCGCGAGCAGGGTCTTGAACACCCGTGCCGGGTCGATGCCGAGCTTTTCCGCCGCTTCCAGGCCGTAGGAAGGAGTCTTGGGATCGTGCTGGTAGGTATGTACCTGGTATTCGGCCTTGGCTTTCTTCAGGAGATCGATGGCGGGGGTCATGTTCGATTACGAAAATATGACGGCAGGATTTCGACTACCTTAGCCCTAAATCCCCGCGGACGACAGCCTTTCGAAGGACGCCTCCATGACCCTCGCGCCCCGGCAGCAACGCATCCTGGAACTGGCCCGCGAACGCGGCTACGTCAGCATCGACGAGCTGGCCCAGGCCTTCGCCGTCACCCCGCAGACTATTCGCCGCGACATCAACCGCCTGGCCGAGCGCCAGCTGCTGCGCCGCACCCACGGCGGAGCCGCCTGCGAGACCTCGAGCATCCACAACACCGCCTACGCCATGCGCGCCGGGCAGATGCGCGAGGAGAAGCAGCGCATCGCCGAGGCCGTAGCCGCGCGGATTCCCGACCAGGCCTCACTGTTCATCAGCATCGGCACCACCACCGAGGCCATCGCCCGCGCCCTGCTCGGCCACCGCGGCCTCAAGGTGATCACCAACAACCTGCACGTCGCCGCCCAGCTCAGCGCCTGCGAGGACTTCGAGGTACTGGTCGCCGGCGGCACGTTGCGCGCCGATGGCGGCGTGGTGGGCCAGGCAACGGTGGACTTCATCGAGCAGTTCAGGGTGGACTTCGCCCTGATCGGCATCAGCGGCATCGACGAGGACGGCAGTCTGCTGGACTTCGACTACCAGGAGGTGCGGGTCTCCCAGGCGATCATCCGCAACGCCCGGCAGGTGCTACTCGCCGCCGATTCCAGCAAGTTCGGACGCAACGCGCTGGTGCGCCTGGGCTCCATCCAGATGGTCGACCAGCTGTACAGCGACGCCCCACCTCCGGCCGCGCTGGCCCGCCGGCTGCGCGACTGGGGCGTGCAACTGCACTTGGTCTGAGCAGCGCGCCGGGCGCTGGCAGGCCGCCTGGGGCAGGCCTAGTATTTTCGAAAGCGAAAAGCTGCAATTCACTTTCGACCGGCGAGGTTCGCGCCATGTCCCAGGCAATCTCTCCCGCCGCGCCCCTTGCCGAGGTCTACGACCTGGCGGTCATCGGCGGCGGCATCAATGGCGTGGGGATCGCCGCCGACGCCGCCGGGCGCGGTCTGTCGGTGTTCCTTTGCGAACAGCACGACCTGGCCGCGCACACCTCCTCGGCGAGCAGCAAGTTGATCCACGGCGGACTGCGCTATCTCGAACACGGCGAGCTGCGCCTGGTCCGCGAGGCCCTGGCCGAGCGCGAAGTGCTGCTGGCCAAGGCACCGCACCTCGTCCACCCCCTGCGCTTCGTGCTGCCGCATCGTCCGCACCTGCGCCCGGCCTGGCTGATCCGCGCCGGGCTGTTCCTCTACGACCACCTGGGCCGGCGCGAGCGCCTGCCCGCCTCGCAGGCCCTGCGCTTCGGCGCGGACAGCCCGCTCAGGGCGGAGATCCGCCGCGGCTTCGCATATTCCGACTGCGCGGTGGATGACGCCCGCCTGGTGGTGCTCAATGCCGTGGCCGCCCGCGAACAGGGCGCGCACATCCATCCGCGCACCCGCTGCGTCAGCGCGCGGCGCCGCAAGGGGCTCTGGCACCTGCACCTGGAGCGTGCCGACGGCAGTCTCTATTCGGTCCGCGCCCGGGTCCTGGTCAACGCCGCCGGGCCTTGGGTGGCGCGGCTGTTCGAGGAGGTCCTGAAGCAGCCCTCACCCTGTCCCCTACGCCTGGTGCAGGGCAGCCACCTACTGGTACCACGCCTCTATCCGGGCGACGAGGCCTACATCCTGCAGAACGAGGACCGCCGCATCGTCTTCGTGATTCCCTATCTGCAGCATTTCAGCCTGATCGGCACCACCGACCGCGACTTCCAGGGCGACCCGGCCCGGGTACGGATCAGCGAGGAGGAGATCGACTATCTGCTGCAGGTGGTCAACGCCCATTTCCGCAAACAGACCAGCCGTGCCGACATTCGCCACAGCTTCTCCGGGGTGCGCCCGCTGGGCGACGAACAGACGGGCGATCCGGCAGCGCTCAGCCGCGACTACCGCCTGGTCCTCGACGCCGCGGGCGGCGAGGCGCCGCTGCTCTCGGTGTTCGGCGGCAAGCTGACCACCTACCGCAAGCTGGCCGAAGCCGCCCTGGAACTGCTCGCTCCCAGCTTCCCCGGCCTGCGCCCGGCCTGGACCGCCCAGACGCCGCTACCCGGCGGCGAGCAGCTAGAGGATCCCCGGCAGCTGGCCGAGAGCCTCTGCCAGCGGCATCCCTGGCTGCCGGCGGAGCTGGCGCTACGCTGGGCCCAGGCCTACGGCAGCCGCTGCTGGCGCCTGCTGGAGGGAGTAGGCCGCGAGGAGGACCTGGGCGAACACCTGGGCGGCGGACTCTATGCCCGGGAAGTGGACTACCTGTGCCACGAGGAATGGGCGCGGGAGGCCGAGGACATCCTCTGGCGGCGCAGCAAGCTGGGCCTGTTCCTGGATGCCGAGCAGCAGGCCCGGCTGCGCCGCTACCTGGCCGGCGAGCGTGCGCAGCGGGCGCGCCTGCGCATCGTCTGAAGCAGCGGACCGGCCCTCAGCGCAGCAGCCGCGGATCGCCCTTGCCGAGCACCGCCAGGGACTCCTCCTCATCCAGCAGATCGTCCAACGGCACGTTGAGCAGCTGGGCGCAGGCCACCAGCACGTGGGCCCAGCTGGAGGCATTGGCGAACAGCATGCCCGCCTCGTCGAAGGTGCCGCCGCGGTTCAGGTAACCGAGCACCGCGCAGCGCTGGGCATCCGGGAGGATCGGCCAGAGGTGTCCGCGAGCCACTTCCGGGCGCATGTGGGTGAGCAGCACGCGGCGGGCGCCGGCCGGGAACAAACCATCCCGCAGACCAGGCTCGGCGACCACCTCGGCCTCCCAGCGGTCGCGCGGCGAGCGGAAACGCCCCGGCTCCTGCAGGTAGACCAGTCGGTAGGCATGCCCGCGGGCGGCCAGGCGAGCGCCGGCGCGGCGCATCTCCTGCAGCTGGTAGCTGCCGTTGGCGATCAGCAGCAGCGGCTCGCCCTCTCCGCGCGCCTCGACCAGAATGGCGCCATCCCGCGCCAGGCGGAGCGCCTGCTCGGCATCGAACACCGCTGGGCGCTCGCGCTTCGGCGCCACTACGCAGGCCAGTTGGCCGCGCGCCCGGTAGATGTCCGGCAGCAGCGCCAGCAGGCTGTTGTGGTCGGCGGGGAACAGCACGCGGACCATGTCGTTGGCCTCGCCGAGCAGCGCCTCGCAGAAGGTGGTGTCCTGGTGGGACTGCTGGTTCTTGCCGTTCTCCCAGGTGTGCGAGGTGGCCACCAGCGGCCAACCGAGCCAGCCGGCCGGACGCCCCGCCTCCTTCTGCTGGCGGGCGAAGATCAAGGTCTGGCGCACCGCGCCGAGCATCTTCACGCAGAACGCTTCGTAGCTGGCCACCAGATTCAGGCCCGCCTGGTTGGCCAGGCAGGCGGAGACCACCGCTTCCTCATTGAGGGCGGTGATCACCTTGCCGTTCAGCGCCTCCAGCTCGCTCTCCGGCTCGCAGACCCGGTGCCTGAGGGCCTTCAGCACGCCGCCCAGGCGGTTGCTGGCCAGCTCGTCGGGGTTGCCGACCCGCGGACGCAGATTGGGGTTGGCGGCCACCAGATCGACGAAGAAGCGATCCAGGGCGCTCATCGGCGAGCAGTCATCGTTGCGCCAGTGCAACTCCGGCAGCAGCGGCTCGACGGGCCGCCGGCTGGCCAGCGGGTTGTCGCGTTCGGGAAGCAGGCCGGCGCGCTGGCGGGCGAACAGAGCGCGGGCCTCCTCCAGCTCGGCGGGCGCCACCCAGAGGCGCGCGGCGGACTGGTTGAAGGCCTCCCGCGCCGCCGCATCCTGATGGGGATTGCCGGGCAGCGGCAGGTTGTGCGCGGCATTGCTGCCGGCGCCGTAGAAGCCGTAGCCCTTGACGGTCTCGGCGATGCCATAGGGAATCGGCAGCGGATAGCGCAGCAGGCCGTTGTCCTTCTCGTGCAGGCGGTGGGCCAGACGCTGCTCCATCTCCCAGAGAGTGCAGACGAAGGCCGCCGGGTCGCGGCCATCGAAGCTGATCGGGTCGAAGCCGCAGCGGCGCAGGTGCAGCTTGAAGCCCTCCAGGCCCTCCAGGGTGCCCAGCTCGGTGCGCTGCTCGATGCGCCGGCCGTTGGCGATCATCACCGGCAGCGCCGTACCGCAGTCCTCGGCACGCCACCAGCGGGGAATCCAGTCGCTGCCGCGCTGCTCCTCGGCGGCGCCGTCGGAGAGGAAGGCCACCAGGGTCTCGCCGGGCAGCGGCAGGTGGGCGTACTGCAGCTCGGCAAAGCCCAGGTAGCCGCCCTCGGCGATGCCGCCGGCGGTATGCGGGTTGACGTGACTGCCCAGCGGCACCCCGGGGCGCCCGTCGGCGGCCTGGGCATAGCCGTAGAAGTCGCCGCACAGACGGCTCAGCCCCTCGTCGTCGACACTGTAGCGCGCAGCCTGTTCAGCATGCAGGTTGCCGACCAGCAGGTTGAGGGCCTCAATGGCCGCCACGCAGTGTCCCTGCCCCATCAGCCAGCCGCGGGTCTGCCGGCTCAGGGCGTTCAGCGTCAGATAGCCGGCATAGGCCGGGACCATGTTCAGCGCCCCGCCGGTATGCCCCTCGGGAGTCGCCTTGAAGTCCTCGGGCTGCAGCTCGGCGCCGTCCAGGCGCACCCGCTGGGCATAGGTCATGTGCGCCACCAGCCAGAGACCGGCGGAAGCCAGGCGATCGAGGGCACGCAGCAGCTCGTAGACGCTGCCCAGGTCCGGCTGCAGCCCGGCCTGGACCAGCTGGTGGGCCATGCGGTAGATGCCGGCCTGGGTTTCCGGGGTGTGCTGGATCACCCCGTAGCCGCCGCGCCAGGCGGCGAAGGCCGGCTCCTGGCGGGCATGTTCGTCGAGTTCGGCAAGGCTGGGGAATATCTGGGACATGGCAAGCTCCTTCTAATGATGCCCACCAGTCTAGGCGGGGATGCCACCGGGGTACTGACCTGCATCAAGCCCCGCCGCCGGCCGGCAGCCGGGACGCCGGGCCGCTGCCGTGGAGCTTGAAGCAGTCGCGGGTTTCCCGCCGGCTACTGCCATTAGACTGCCATCAGAACCGTTTCCCGGCACACCGCCCTCCATGCGCGACCACGACCGCTGCCCCGTCGCCATGGCCTGGCTGCTGGCGGAGTTCGAGATCCACGTGACGCCGGAGGAATTCAGCATCCGCCACCCCAGCCACGGGCCCTGGAGCTTCTCGGCCCCCCAGGAACATCCAACTGCCGGCCACCCCTTGGCTGTTCAAGCGGCGCCCCTACCGCTAGGGCAAGCGGAAGAAACCCTGGCCGTGCCTCAGGCCAGCCGGGCACGCAGCTGGTGGGCTGCCGCCACCATGTTGCGCAGCGCCGCCTCGGTCTCCGCCCAGCCACGAGTCTTCAGCCCGCAGTCCGGGTTGACCCACAGCCGCTCCACCGGAATGCGCCGCGCCGCCTTTTCCAGCAGGACGACCATTTCCTCACTGCCCGGCACCCGCGGCGAGTGGATGTCGTAGACGCCCGGGCCAATCTCGTTCGGGTAGGCGAAGCGCTCGAAGGCGTCCAGCAGCTCCATGTCCGAACGCGAAGTCTCGATGGTGATGACGTCGGCGTCCATGGCGGCGATCGCCTCGATCACGTCGTTGAACTCGCTGTAGCACATGTGGGTGTGGATCTGCGTTTCGTCGCGCACCCCGCTGGCGGTCAGGCGGAAGGCCTCGGTGGCCCAGTCCAGATAGCGCCCCCAGTCGGCGCGGCGCAGCGGCAGGCCCTCGCGGAAGGCTGCCTCGTCGATCTGGATGATGCGAACGCCGGCGGCCTCCAGGTCCAGCACCTCGTCGCGGATGGCCAGGGCCAGCTGCCGCGCCTGTACCTCGCGGGGTACGTCTTCGCGAGGGAAGGACCACATCAGCATGGTCACCGGACCGGTCAGCATGCCCTTCATCGGCTTGTCGGTGAGGCTCTGGGCGTAGCGGATCCACTCCACGGTCATCGGCCGCGGACGGCTCAGGTCGCCGTAGATCACCGCCGGCTTGACGCAGCGCGAGCCGTAGCTCTGCACCCAGCCGAAGCGGGTGAAGAGATAGCCGTCGAGCTGCTCGGCGAAGTACTCGACCATGTCGTTGCGCTCGGCCTCGCCATGCACCAGCACGTCCAGACCCAGGCGTTCCTGGACTTCCACCGCGTGGCGGATCTCTGCCTGCATGGCCTCGACGTATTCGGCCTCGGAAAGCCGGCCCTGCCGGTAGGCCTGGCGGGCCAGACGAATCGCCGGGGTCTGCGGGAAGGAACCGATGGTGGTGGTGGGAAACGCCGGCAGCTGCAGACGCGCGCGCTGCCTGCCGATGCGCTCGGCGAAGGGCGAGCCGCGGCGGCTGTCCTCGGCACGGATCGCCGCCAGGCGGGCCTGCACCTCGGGCCTGTGGATGCGCGGCGAACGGGCGCGGCTGGCCTGCACCGCACGACTCTCGGCCAGGGCCGAGGCGGCGCTGCCCGGGGCGTTCAATTCGGCGACCAGGGCAGCCACCTCGCCGCACTTTTGCACGGCGAAGGCCAGCCAGCTCTTCAGCTCGGCGTCCAGCCGGTCCTCGCGGGCCAGGTCCACCGGGCAGTGCAGCAGCGAGCAGGAGGGCGCCACCCAGAGGCGCTCACCGAGCCGCTCCTGGGCGTGGCGCAGCACTTCCAGGGCCTTGTCCAGATCGCAGCGCCAGACGTTGCGGCCGTTGACCACGCCGAGGGACAGCACCTTGTAGGCCGGCAGGCGGTCGAGGATGGTCGGGTACTGCTCGGGGGCGCGCACCAGGTCGATGTGCAGGCCGTCCACCGGCAGCCCGGCGGCGATCCCCAGGTTGTCCTCCAGACCACCGAAATAGGTGGCCAGCAGCTTCTTCAGCGGGTCGCGCTGGAGGATGTTGTAGGCACGCTCGAAGGCGCTCTTCCAATCCTGCGGCAGGTCGAGGACCAGGATCGGCTCGTCGATCTGCACCCACTCCACGCCCTGCCCGGCCAGGCGCTGGAATATCTCCCCGTAGAGCGGCAGCAGGCGTTCGAGCAGGTCCAGCTTGTCGAACTCGCCGCCCTTGGCCTTGCCCAGCCACAGGTAGGTCAGCGGACCGATCAGCACCGGCTTGACCCGATGGCCGAGGGCCAGAGCCTCGTCGACTTCCTCGAACAACTGTTCCCAGCTCAGGAGGAATTGCTGGTCGGCAGTGAACTCGGGGACCAGATAGTGGTAGTTGGTGTCGAACCACTTGGTCATTTCCTGGGCGTGTGCGCCTCCGCAGCAGCCGGCTCCGACCCCGCGGGCCATGGCGAACAGAGTGTCCAGGGTCGGCCTGCCGTCGCGCGGGCGGAAGCGTGCGGGGATCACCCCGAAGGTCAGCGAATGAGTCAGTACCTGGTCGTACCAGGCGAAATCGCCGACCGGCAGCAGCTCGATGCCGGCGTCCTTCTGCAGCTGCCAGTGGGCGGCGCGCAGCTGGCGACCTACGGCGCGCAAGCCGGTCTCGTCGAGGTCACCCTTCCAGTAGGCTTCAAGGGCCTTCTTCAGTTCGCGATCGCGCCCGATGCGCGGGAATCCGAGGTTGTGGGCAATGGCCATGGCGTTTCTCCTTAATCTGCAATGGCCGCCATTCTCGACACCCGACACCACATGAGACAAACTCAATATTTTCGCGATAGTCTAGAGAAATTTTCATAATGCTGCGCAACGCCGGAGGGACCGGACGGGCAGAGAATCCGCCCTATCCGTCTCTCAGCCGTTCTGCGCCTGACCCGGAAATCGCCATGCTGGAAATCCGCCACCTGAAAACCCTGCATGCCCTGCGCGAGGCCGACAGCCTGGTGGAGGCCGCCGAGCGCCTGCACCTGACCCAGTCGGCCCTCTCCCACCAGTTCAAGGAGCTGGAAGAGCGCCTGGGTCTGCCGCTGTTCATCCGCAAGACCAAGCCGGTGCGCTTCACCAGCGCCGGACTACGCCTGCTGCAGCTGGCCGACAGCATCCTGCCCCAGCTGCGTGCCGCCGAGCGCGACCTGGCGCGGCTGGCCGGCGGCACCGCTGGGCGCCTGCACATGGCCATCGAATGCCACAGCTGCTTCCAGTGGCTGATGCCGACCATCGACCAGTTCCGCGACGCCTGGCCGGAAGTGGAGCTGGACCTGGCCTCGGGGTTCTCCTTCGCCCCACTGCCGGCCCTGGCCCGCGGCGATCTTGATCTGGTGGTGACCAGCGACCCCGTCGAGCTGCCGGGCATCACCTATGTGCCGCTGTTCACCTACGAGGCCCTACTCGCCGTAGCCAACCAGCACCCGCTGGCCGGCAAGGCCTGCGTCGAGCCGGAGGATCTGGCCGGCGAGACCCTGATCACCTACCCGGTGGAACGCGACCGCCTGGACATCTTCACCCGCTTCCTCGAGCCGGCCGACGTGGAGCCGGCCCATGTGCGCACCGCCGAGCTGACGGTGATGATGATGCAGCTGGTGGCCAGCGGCCGCGGCGTCTGCTGCCTGCCCAACTGGGCGCTGCACGAGTACAGCTCGCGCGGCTACGTGACCGCCAAGCGGCTCGGCGACAAGGGGCTGTACGCCACTCTCTACGCGGCGATCCGCGCCGACATGCTGGACGCCCCCTTCATGCGCGACTTTCTGCTCACCGCCAAGGACACCTCCTTCGCCACCCTGGAAGGGGTCAGCGCGGCGCGCTGAAGGAGCGCTTTCGGCCCCGGCCCCAAACGAAAACGCCGTGCTCAGGCACGGCGTCTTCGTTTCCGGCGGTCGAGGCTCAGGCGATCCGCGCCAGCAGGGCGCGCGCCTCGTCCTGTTCCTCCGGACTGCCCTCGCTGATCACCTCGTTGAGGATGTTGCAGGCACCCTCCAGGTTGCCCTGCTCGATGTAGGCCATGGCCAGGTTCAGCTTGACCACATTGCTGGGCTCGCTTTCCAGGTGGGACAGATCCTCGCGGGCCGGCGCCTGCGGCTCCTCGTCCAGAGCGTCGAAGGCATCGAGGAAGTCCTCGTTGAGCTCCAGCGGCTCGTCGAAGGTGCCGCCCGCGGACAGCTCCTCGACCTCCGGCAGCACGTGCAGGTTGGAGCGGAACTCCTCCACCGGCTGCTCGGCCGGGGCGGGCCTGGCCGTCTCGAAGGGGCTGACCAGGTCCCAGTCGGCATTCAGGGTCAGGTCGTCGAGGTTGAGCTGGAAGTCCTCGGCCGGCGCGAGGCGTTCCGGCTCGGCTACGTCGAGGCTGGCGTCCGGCGCCGCGGCCGGTTGCGGCTCGGCCGGCGCTTCGGCCGCCAGCAGGCCCGAATAACGGGCCTTGATCGGCTCGACCAGCTCAGCGGCAACGCCCAGGCTGACCAGCACGCCGAGCTGGCGGGCGAAGCCGGCGGCATCGTCGAGACGGCCCAGCACATCGAGCAGGCGCAACTGCACCTCGTGGTTCTGCGGCTGGCGGTGCGCCAGCCTGCGCAGCATGTCCAGAGCCTCGGTGTAGCGGCCGTAGGCCAGGTACAGCTCGATGCCGTTGAGGTCGTCCGCTTCGCTAGGCTGCCGCGACTGGACGATCTCCGGCTGGGCGACGCGCTTCGGCGCCGGGGCGACCACCACCGGTTCCGGCCGCACCGGCTCGGGACGGCGGCGACGGCCGCGCAGGAACAGCAGGCTGCCCAGCAGCAGCACGGCGAGACTGCCCCAGACATAGGGCTGCCAGCCGGAGCCGGCGGTTTCCGCCGAAGCCTCTGCCTCGGCCTCGCCGGTCGCGGCCGAGGGCGTGGCCGGAGCCTGTACGGCGGGCTCGGCGGCCTGCGGCTGCGCCAGGCGCCGCTCCAGCTCGGCGATCTGCTGGTCCTTGCCGCGCAGTTGTTCTTCCAGGCGGCTCAGCTGGTCCTGAAGCACGGCGAGATCCTGCTGCAGCTGCAGCTTCTCGGCGATCTCCTGGTCCAGCGCCGCTTCCAGGCGCTGCTCGGTCCGGCTCAGCTCTTCGAGGCTCGGCGCGGCCGCGACGGCCGGGGCCTGCGCTTCGGGCTGCGCAGAGGCCTCGCCAGCTGCTGCCGGAGCGGCGGCCACGGGTGCTTCGACCGGCTCCGGCAGGCGCACGGCATCCGGCAGGCGCAGGGTGGCGCCAGCGATCAGCCGGTGGCTGTCGCCACCGACGAAGGCTTGCGGGTTGAGGGCGTGGATGTCGTCCATCAGACGCTGCAGCGACACCCCGCTCTCCGGCGCCAGACGGCGGGCGATCTTCCACAGGCTGTCGCCGCGCTGCACCTGGTACTGCCGGCCCTGGGTGGTAGGCGGCAGCTCGCGACGCGGCGCGACGGGCGCAGGAGCCACGTAGCCGGGCGAGGCGTCCACCGGCCGGGCGGCTACGGCGTGGTAGGCGGCGGTCTCCGGCGGATCCAGCAGCACGGTGTACTCACGCACCAGACTGCCGCCCGGACGCACCACCTCGATGATGAAGTTCAGGTAGGGCTCGCGCACCGGCTGGCTGGAGAACACCCGGATCACGCCGCTGCCGCCGCTGAGGACCGGGGCGAAACGCAGGTCGTTGAGGAAGGCGAAGCGCTCCACGCCGGCGCGCTGGTAGACCTCCGCCGAGGCCAGGCGGACGACCACCTCATGACTTTCCAGATCACCAGGCTCGAGGAGCTGGATCTCCGCATTCAGCGGCTGGTTCAGCGCCGAGCGCAGGTTGATGTCGCCCAAGCCCAGGGCCGACGCCACGCCCGAATAGAGCATGGCACCCGAGGCGAGTGTGAATAGAAAGGGATGCACCCGAGCCATCTAACCTCCTGCCATACCGGCTCGCGCATCACTCCCTTCTACGATATCCCTAACAGGCATCGAAAGTGATTGACGGGAGTCATCCTGCTGCCCGGCTGCCAACTCTAATGAAGGAAACCCACTGAAAATATGGCACAGGAACATCAATATGCCATTAGCCCAATATAGCGGATTGCCGGGCAGAAAGGTCAATAAAACGTCGAAAAAATGATGGCAATTCGACAGTTGGCCGAATGTCTGACGCTCTATTGCCGGCGCAACAGGTTGGCGAGGATCTGCGCATGGACGCGCAGGCAGCAGTCCAGATCGTCCGGGTCGATGCCGGAAAAGAGTTCCTCGCGCAACTGGGTGGAGATGGTCTCGATCCGGTCGATCAGCGGCTTGGCCTTGGGCTGCAGAATGATCTTCTTGGCCCGGCGGTCTTCTTCCACCGCCAGGCGGCTGACCAGCTCCTGGGCTTCCAGGCTGTCCAGCAGACGGGCCAGGGTCGGGCCCTCAACACCGACGCTCTGCGCTAGCTCGCGCTGGGTCGGCGGCGCGGCGAAACGGGAGAGATGCAGCAGCACCAGCCAGCGGGCCTGGGATAGCCCCAGTCCGACCAGACGCCGGTCGAGTTCGGCGCGCCAGGCGCGGGACAGCTGGGACAACTGCATGGCAAAGCGGTGTTTCTCGATCTGCGGGAGCATAGGGTCGTTCTTGTTAGGAGCCAGAAGCGGATAATCAGGACAATTATTAGGCAACTAACCATAACCCCGCCGCACAGGCAAGCACCTTCCCTACACTGCGCTGTTTCGCCGCATTGCAGAGCCGCATTCCGACAAGGAAATGTCGCCTAGGCCACCACCTGGTTGCGCCCGAACGCCTTGGCCTCGTAAAGGGCCCGGTCGGCATGGGCATACAGCTGGCTGCGGTCACTCCCCTCGCCGGGCGCCAGGCAGGCGGCGCCGACGGACAGGGTGACAACCCCGGCGGTCGGCGAGCGTTCGTGAGCCAGCTTCAGCTTGGCGAGCCTAGCCCGCAGCGCCTCGGCGCGCCCCAGCGCCTGGGCCAGGTCGATGTCGTAGAGCAGCACGGCGAACTCCTCGCCCCCCAGGCGAACCGCCATGTCCAGCGGCCGCCGCGCCGCCGTGCCGATCACCGCCGCGACCTGGCGCAGCACGCCGTCACCGGCCTGATGGCCGTAGTGGTCGTTGTAGGCCTTGAAGTGGTCGATGTCGCAGAGCAGCAGCGCCACGGACACGCCCTCGCGCTGCGCCTGACGCCACAGGCGCTCGAGCTGGCGGTCGAAGCTGCGCCTGTTGTACAGCCCGGTGAGTCCATCGCGCTCGGCCAGCAGGCGCAGCTGGCGGCTGACCAGGAAGTGCTGGCGTGACTTGTATTCCAGCAGGTAACAGCCGAGCAGCCCCATGAGGTTGCCAAAGGACAGGAAGAACAGGTTGTTGAACAGCCGCAGCGGATCCTGCCGGGACAGCAGCTCGAGGCCGACGTAGCCGAGGAGCACCACCATCGAGCTGGTCAGGGACTCGCTGAGACGCAGGCCGGCGAGGAAATAGGCAGCCATGCAGATCAACAGCAGCCCTTCGTAAGGATAGGTGGGATCGATCCGGTGGGCGACCGCCACCACCGCCGCGCCGCCCAGGCCGGCGGAAAGGATGCAGGTGAGGCTCAGCGGGGTCAGCAGGAAGTGGTGGCGGCGCATCAGGATCAGCAGGCCGCAGACCAGCAGCAGGACCAGCACTCCGCCACGGATCGCCAGCATCCAGGCCAGCTCGCGAGAGGCCGGCATCAGGAAGCAGTCCAGCACCGAGAAGCCCAGCCACACCAGCATACCGGCACAGAGCGCGAAGCGACGCAGGTCGAAGGTGTCCTCCTGCATGTAGTGGCGGTATTCGCGCTCCAACTCGGGAACGAAACGCAGCCAGCGGAAACCGGCGGCGATCTGCTCGGCATAGGGGTTGGAACGTGCCTCGTCCAGCCACGCCTGGTGTGTTGTCATGCTGCCCTTCCGATGAGGCCTGTCGGGACGATAGTCCACATAGCACAAGCGTCACAACCTTGTCGCCAGTCGTTTGGCGGGTTATGCCTCCATAGTGGCAGAAGAGCGGCATTTGGCCATATCGCCAGCCGCTAAGGCGGGCGACTCAGCGGAAGGAAAGACGGACGAGGATGGCGAGTCGGGTCAGACTTCGAACTCCGCCACCAGGGCGGCACGCACGCAGTGCAGCACGCCTTCCGGCACCCGTCCGGCGAACGCCCCGGCGATCTCCGCCACCGCCGGCAGCTCGCCGTCGCCATCGAGGAAGGCATCCTGGATCTCGCCGAGCAGATCCTCGGGCAGATCCAGGGCCTGCTCCAGGCTCAGTTGCTGCTGAGCGATGGCTTCGGCCAGCAGGGTATAGACGTTCTTCTCGGTGCAGCGCAGCTGGCTGGCGATCTGCGCTGGGGTCATACCAGCACGGGCCAGACTGACCAGCTCATGGCGCAAATCCACGACCTGGCGCGGCTCCGCCTCCGCACCGACATCGTTGAGCACTTCCAGAAAGGCTTCGCCATAACGCTCCAGCTTGCGCGCGCCGACGCCACTGACCTGGGCCAGCTCGGCCAGCGAGCGCGGCCGGCTACGCAGCATCTCCAGCAGGGTAGCATCGGGGAAGATCACGTAGGGCGGCACCGAGTGCTCTTCGGCCAGCTTGCGACGCAGGCTGCGCAGGGCCTCCCAGAGCTCGCGCTCCTCACCGCGCACCAGCTGGCTGGCGGCGCTCTTCGCCTGACCGCGGGCGCCCTGCTGGGGCTTGAAGTCGCGGCGCAGCTCCAGGCTGGTCTCACCGCGCAGCAGCGGCCGGCAGCGCTCCGAGAGGCGCAAGCCGCCGTAGCCTTCCAGGTCGACATCGGCCAGGCCGCGGGCCACCAACTGGCGGAACAGGGAGCGCCACTCGGCCTCGGAGAGCGCCTTGCCGACGCCGAACACCGACAGGTGCTGGTGGCCGACCGCGCGGATCTTCTCGTTGTCGCGGCCGAGCAGGATGTCCACCAGATGGCCGACGCCGTAGCGCTGGCCGCTGCGGTAGATGGCCGAGAGGGCCTGGCGGGCCGGTTCGGTGGCGTCCCAGGTCTCCACCTCGTCGACGCAGTTGTCGCAGTGCCCGCAGGGCTCCGCCAGCTCCTCGTCGAAATAGGCCAGGAGCGCCTGACGCCGGCAGCTAACCAGCTCGCAGAGGCCGAGCATGGCCTCCAGCTTGTGCTGCTCGAGACGCTTGTGGCGCTCGTCGCCCTCGGAGTTGGCGAGCATCTGCTTGAGGAACACCACGTCCTGCAGGCCGTAGGTCATCCAGGCGTCCGCCGGCAGGCCGTCGCGCCCGGCGCGACCGGTCTCCTGGTAGTAGGACTCCAGCGACTTGGGCAGGTCCAGGTGGGCGACGAAGCGCACGTTGGGCTTGTCGATGCCCATGCCGAAGGCGATGGTCGCCACCATGATCAGCCCCTCCTCGTTAAGGAAGCGCTTCTGATGGTAGGCGCGCAGCTCGTTGGAGAGCCCGGCGTGGTACGGCAGCGCCGGGTAGCCCTGCTCGCTGAGGAAGGCGGCCACCTCCTCCACCTTCTTGCGCGACAGGCAGTAGACGATGCCGGCATCGCCCTTGCGCTCGGCGAGGAAGCCGAGCAGCTGCTTGCGCGGATTGTCCTTGGGCACGATACGGTAAAAGATGTTCGGCCGGTCGAAACTGGACAGGAAGCGCTCGGCGTTCTCCAGATGCAGGCGCTGAACGATTTCCTCGCGGGTGCGCTTGTCCGCGGTGGCGGTCAGGGCGATGCGCGGCACCTCGGGAAACAGCTCGGCAAGCTGGCCGAGCTGCAGGTACTCGGGGCGGAAGTCATGGCCCCACTGGGACACGCAATGCGCCTCGTCGATGGCGAACAGGCCGATCCGCAGGCGCTGCAGGAAGGCCAGCATGCGCGGCTGGACCAGGCGCTCCGGGGCCAGGTAGAGCAGCTTGATCTCGCCGCTGCGCAGTCGCGCGGCGATCTCCCGCTGCTCGTCCGGGGTCTGCATGGAGTTCAGCGCCACCGCCGGCACGCCCAGCTCGTTGAGGGTAGCGACCTGGTCCTCCATCAGCGCGATCAGCGGCGAGACCACCACCGCCAGGCCCTCGCGCAGCAGCGCCGGCACCTGGTAGCAGAGCGACTTGCCACCGCCGGTAGGCATCAGCACCAGCGCATCGCCGCCGCCGGCCACCCGCTCGATGATCGCCGCCTGCTGACCGCGGAAGCGATCGTAGCCGAAGACGTCCTTGAGGATGCGCAGAGCCGGTTCGAGCATGAAAACCCCGTGAGCGATGAATCTGCCGCGCTGCCGTGACGGTCGCGGATAAAGCTGCGGAGTATACGCGAGGCGGGCACGGGGATGGCCGACGTCCATCGTGTCGGACGGGGAGGTTCGCCGGCGGCGCGGAAAAAAATCCACGCGGACGGGCGCTCACGGCCCTATCCGGGCTAGAATCCTCGCTGTTCAACTTTCTCAAGGTAGCCGTAGATGTCCTTCGCCGAGCAATTGACCCGCCTGCAAGCTTTCCTCGATGCCGATGAGCTGCATGAAGAGGCACTCGACTACATCGCAACCCACGGTTACCTGACCGCGCTGTCCATCTGCCCCGAGCCGGTGCCGGAGCGCGAGTGGATCGACGCGCTGTTCTCCGAGCCGCCGCACTACAAGGATGAGGTCGAGCGCGAGGCCATCGAGTCCACCCTGATGCAGCTCAAGGCGCACATCGCCCGCCAGCTGGCCAGCGACGACGATCTGGTGCTGCCCTGCGAGCTGGACCTCGGCGACGAGCCGGACGACTCGGATATCCGCGGCTGGTGCATCGGCTTCATGGAAGGCGTGTTCCTGCGCGAGGCGACCTGGTTCGAGAACGCCGAGGACGAGGTCAGCGAGCTGCTGCTGCCGATCATGGTCGGCTCCGGGCTGTTCGACGAGCAGCCGGAGTTCGCCGACATCGCTCGCGACCAGGAGCTGGCCAACGACATGGTGGCGCAGATCCCGGAAGCCCTCACCGCACTGTTCCTGCTGCTGAATGCCCCCGAGGAAAAGCCCGCCCTGCTCAAGCCGCGCCACCACTGACGGCATGGCGCGTCTGCAGCCGCTCAACGGCCATCCCTGGCTGCGCTACGCACTGCTGGGGGTCGGCTGGCTGAGCGTGCTGCTCGGAGTGATCGGCATCTTCCTGCCGGTGCTGCCGACCACCCCCTTCCTGCTGCTGGCCGCGGCCTGCTTCGCGCGCAGCTCGCAGCGCTTCTACCACTGGCTGGTCGACCACCCGAAGCTCGGCCCCTGGGTGCGCGACTACCTGGACGGCAGAGGCATTCCGCTGAAGGGCAAGGTCTATGCCATCGGCCTGATGTGGACCAGCATCCTGGTTTCCGGCTACCTGGTGCAGCGCCCCTGGGCCTGGACGTTCATGCTCGCCAGCGCCAGCCTAGTGACCCTCTACATCCTCCGGCAGAAGACCCTGCCCTCCCGTTGACTGCCTCACGTCACACTGCTGGCCTTGTGCCCTACACTTGGTCCATTCCCCGCAGAGATCGATGCATGCAGGCTCGGCAACCCGTTGTTCATGGATGGCACTGGTGCCCCCGCGGCGTACGCCCCGGCCTGCTGCTGGGCCTGCTGCTGGGCCTGCTGCTGGGCCTGGCGGCGCTGGCCGCCGACTGGGACTTCGATCTGATCCTGCGCAACGCGGAACAGCGCTACGGCCCACTCGGCGCCGCCGGCGAGCGCATTCTCGCCTGGGGCCGGCTGATCGAGAGCAGCGGCGAGCTGACCGAAGCCGACAAGCTGCAGACCGTCAACGCCTTCTTCAACCGCCAGCTGCACTTCGTCGACGACAACCGCACCTGGCGGCAGACCGACTACTGGGCGACCCCGGTGGAGTCCCTGGTCAAGGGCGCCGGCGACTGCGAGGACTACGCCATCGCCAAATACTTCACCCTGCGCCGCCTGGGGGTCTCCAGCGAAAAGCTGCGCATCACCTACGTCAAGGCGCTCGTCCAGGGCCAGGCGCACATGGTGCTGACCTACTACGGCAGCCCGGACGCCGAGCCACTGGTACTCGACAACCTGATCGACGAGATCCGCCCCGCCTCGCAGCGCCCGGATCTGCTGCCGGTCTACGCCTTCAACGCCGAGGGCCTGTACCTGCCCGGCAGGCCGGTCAGGAGCGGCGACAGCAAGCGCTTGTCGCGCTGGCAGGAGCTGCTCGGGAAGATGCGCGCGGAAGGTTTCGCCATCGGCGATGGATAAGGAGAACGGAGCATGTCACTGCTGAAGCAATTGTTCATCGCCATCTGCCTGTTCCTGGTGGTGGCCTTCACCGGCAGTTTCATCGCCGGCGTGGAGCATTCCCGGGAGCAGTCGCTCGCTCAGCTGCGTTCCCACGCCCAGGACGCCGCCACCGCCCTCGGCCTGTCCCTGACCCCGCATGTGGACGACCCGGCGATGCTCGAGCTGATGGTCAGCTCCATCTTCGACAGCGGCTACTTCGCGAGCATCCGGGTGGTGGCCATCCCCAGCGGTGAGGTGCTGGTGGAACGGCGTAGCACGACCACGGCGGACAAGGTGCCGGACTGGTTCGCCCGCCTGGTGGACCTCCAGCCCCAGGGCGGCGATGCTCTGATCATGCGCGGCTGGGAGCAGGCGGCGCGGGTCGAGGTGCTCAGCCACCCGCGATTCGCCCTCGCCCGGCTGTGGGACAGCGCGCTGGCCAGTCTGCTCTGGCTGCTCGGCTGCGGGCTGGTCAGCGCCCTGCTCGGCGCCTGGCTGTTGCGCGCCCAGCTGCGCCCGCTGGACGCCCTGGTGCAGCAGGCCCAGGCGATCAGCCGCCGCGAGCTCCACAGCCTGCCGAAAGTGCCACGCACCCCGGAACTGAAGCGCGTGGTGCTGGCCATGAACCAGATGGTCGACAAGCTACGCACCCTGTTCGCCGAGGAGGCCGCGCGCAGCGAGCAGCTCCGCGAGAGCGCCTATCAGGACAGCCTGACCGGCCTGGCCAACCGCCGGCTGTTCGACATCCGCCTGGCCAACCAGTTGATCGTCAACGAGCAGAACGCCGAGGGCTACCTGCTACTGCTGCGGGTCAACGACCTCGCCGGCCTCAACCAGCGCCTCGGCGCCCAGCACAGCGACGCCCTGCTCGCAGCCATCGGCGAGCGCCTGCGGCAGTGCAGCGTCGAGGCCGGGCACGGCGACTGGCAGGCCTCGCGCAACCGCGGCGGCGAATTCAGCCTGCTCGCCCCCGGCCTCAGCGCCGAGGAAGCCGAACGCCTCGCCGCGCAACTCTGCGATGCCCTCGATAGCCTGGGGCGGACCGGCGCCAGCGACTGCAGCCCGGTGGCACACCTGGGCCTCGCCGCGTTCCGTCCCGGGGAAAGCGCCGAACAGGTGCTGGAACGCGCCGACCAGGCCCTGGCCGAGGCACAGCGCCATGCGCAGCGGCCCTGGGCGCGCATCGACGATTTCAGCGCCGCTCCGGCCCACGGCCACGAGCACTGGCGCACCTGGCTGGACGCTGCGCTTGCCGGACGCCATCTGCAGCTGTTCTTCCAGCCGGTGCGGCGCTGCGCGGGCGAACGCGAACTGCTGCACCACAAGGTGCTGGCCCGCCTGCACGACGCTCAGGGCGAGACCGTCCCGGCCGGCCGCTTCCTGCCCTGGGTGGAGCGCTTCGGCTGGGCGGCACGTCTCGACATGGCCATGCTCGAGCGCTGCCTGGAACACCTGCAGCGGTATCCGCAACCGCTGGCCCTCAGCCTGTCGGCCGCCAGCCTACAGGACGCCGGAAACCTGGAGCGCCTGCTGGCCATGCTGGACAAACAGCCCGCCTGCGCCCACCTGCTGACTCTGGAGATCGACGAGCGCCACCTGCCACCAGCCGACGAGTTGGAGCAGCTCTGCCAGGCGATCCGCCGCACCGGCTACAGGCTGGGCCTGCAGCACTTCGGCGGACGCTTCAGCCTGATCGGCAACCTCACCCGCCTTGGCCTCGCCTACCTGAAGATCGACGGCAGCTACATCCGTGCCATCGACCGCGAGCCGGACAAGCGCCTGTTCATCGAGACGATCCGCCGCGCTACCCACAGCATCGACCTGCCGCTGATCGCGGAGATGGTGGAAACCGAGGGCGAGCTGCAGGTGCTGGAACGGTTGGGCATCCACGGCGCCATGGGCCGGGCGATCGGCACGCCGCAGCTCCGGGCGGAATAGCGGGAGCCCGAAACAAAACGGCCAGGGTGCAGAGACACCCTGGCCGCCTCGTCCACCAACCCCGACCGGGCCGGCGTTCAGCCCGGACTCAGACCGTATCCACCTTCAGGATCTGGTCGTCGAGCATGCCGTTGATGATGGTCGCGGTATCGGTAACCAGACCTCCACTGCCCGGGGTGACCCCGTAGCGGGTGGCCAGGTCGACGCCCTCCAGTTCGATGGTCTGCACCGCTGGCCCGCCGGCCGAGGTGCTCACGCTGATCACCGAGTTGCCGCCGACGATGCTGAAGAGCAGCCCGTCGAGCGGGTTGGCGCCCTGCAGCAGGTCGCTGAGGTCGAGGACGTCCTTGTCCGGTCCGCTCAGGGTGAAGTCGACGACCCGGTCGTGACCGCTGTCCCCGGCCAGCCACTTGAACACGTCCTTGCCGGTACCGCCGAACAACAGGTCGTCGCCCGCCCCGCCGATCAGCAGGTCGTTGCCGCCCTGGCCGAACAGCCAGTCGTTGCCGGCGCCGCCTATCAGGGTGTCGTCTCCCCCGGAGTCCGGCACCGAGGAGCCCAGCTTCATGGCGTTGGCGCGGATGAAGTCCATCAGCTCGGCCTGGGTCGGCGCCACGTTGCCCTTCTGTGCGGTCAGGTAATCGACCAGCACCTGGTAACCGGGGATCTTCGCGCCATGCTCGCCCGGCAGCCAGCTGGTGTTCAGCGAGTCGCCGAATAGCAAGTCGTCACCCTCCGCACCGGTCAGCAGATCGTTGCCCAGAGGAGCCGGCACCTGGATGGTGCCGCCGCTGTCCAGCTCGGCGAACAGCTGCTTATCGGTGGTGACTATGGCCGGCTGGCCGACGGCCGCAGTGAAGGAGCGTCCCTCGGAGTAGTAGGTGGCCGTACCGGCACTATTGGTGTTATCGAAGAAGCTCAGGATCCGTTCGGAAACCCCTGTGCCTATGCCGATGGCATGCAGCTCGGCGCGAGCCATCAGCTCGGCCGCATCGTCGATCGCATCGTAGACGTCGTAAAAATTGACCGTGCTGCCCGAGCTATTGGGGCTGGCGTTGCGCACGGTCGGGTTACCGTCGGTCAGGAAGTAGGCCTGGTTCTGGTAGCCGTTGCTTTCGTGCTCAGCGAACCAAGCGTTGGCCTCCTGCAGGGCGGCCTCGTAGTTGGTGGCGCCGCTGGCGGTCAGCCTGTCCAGAGCATTGCCGGTCTCGTCCAGCTTGGCCAGCACCGTGTCCAAGGCACCGGACAACAGCAGCGCCGCGGAGGCATTGAAACCGATCAGCGCCAGGTTGATCTGGCCGGCATGCCCTTCAAGGCCATTGATGAAGTTCTTCACCGCCGCCTTGAGCAGCGACAGCCGGCTACCGTAAATGGTGCCCGAGGAGTCGCCCATGCTGCCGGAGTGATCGAGGATGAGGGCGATGTTGTAGCTCTGTCCCGGCTGTACCTGGATCCGCGAGCCTCCGACATCGCCGATCAGCACGTCATCCCCATGGGCGCCGCCGACCGGGCCGGCCCCGTCCGGATCGAGGGGACTGGGAATGTGGTGCGGCACGCTGCTGCCACCCTTGTCGCTGGCATTGGTGCCCACCACCAGGAGCGACAGGTCGCTGCGGATGCAGATCTCCAGGCTCGCGGTGGATGGGTCGCCATCGCCGTCGACCAGGGTGTACTTGAACACCTTGCTGGACAGCCCGTGCTCGTCGAACGGCTGGTCGGCGCGGGGCTCGAAGCGGTAGTCGCCCACCGCCTGGCCATCACGGGCCTTCAGGCGGAGGCTCAGGGTACCGGCGTCGGTGACCAGGGTCAGCAGGCCGTCGTGGTAGCTGTAGCTGCTCGCCCCGCTGCCTGAGCCGCTGACCTCGATGCCGCCATCGACCAGGCTGTAGGTCTTGCCGTCCACCGATACCGAGCGGATGCCGCCCAGGCCGTCGGCGCCAGCATGGTCGTTGGCCAGCACGTTACCCTGGGCGATCTGCAGGCTGGAGCCGACCTCAGCTTCGGCATGGTCATCACAGGCCACCGGGCTGTCGTCGTCGATCCGGACCCTCATCACCGCCGAGGCGCTGTCGCCATCGCCATCGGTGACCTGGTAGCCAATCTCCAGAACGAAGTCGTTCTCACCCTCGCCCGGGGCATGCATGATCGGCTGCAGCAGCTCGAAGGTATAAGCACCGGTGGACAGGTCGGTGACCTGCATCCTGATCACTTCGCCTCGGGCGGTGGACAGGGTCAGGGTGTGAGTCGCGGCATCCCAGTGGGAGTCGGTCACCTCTTCGGTACCCAGCATGGCCGGGCCGCTCAGGGTCACCGACTGCACCCCATCGGCGCCACCCTGGTTCTCCCTTTGGTTTGTGCAGCTGGTGACCCGCCCGGGCCCATCGCCGGGACCGCCCTGGATACCGCCGGCCAGCCCTTCGTCGTCAAGGAGCTCGGGCGCCCAGACGTCGCAGGCCACCGGGCTGTCGTCGTCGATCCGGACCCTCATCACCGCCGAGGCGCTGTCGCCATCACCATCGGTGACCTGGTAGCCGATCTCCAGAACGAAGTCGTTCTCGCCCTCGCCCGGGGCATGCATGATCGGCTGCAGCAGCTCGAAGGTATAAGCACCGGTGGACAGGTCGGTGACCTGCATCCTGATCACTTCGCCTCGGGCGGTGGACAGGGTCAGGGTGTGAGTCGCGGCATCCCAGTGGGAGTCGGTCACCTCTTCGGTACCCAGCATGGCCGGGCCGCTCAGGGTCACCGACTGCACCCCATCGGCGCCACCCTGGTAATCCAGCTGGCCGCTGAAGCTGGTGACCCGCCCGGGCCCATCGCCGGGACCGCCCTGGATACCGCCGGCCAGCCCTTCGTCGTCAAGGAGCTCGGGCGCCCAGACGTCGCAGGCCCGGGGCACGTCGTCGATGATCTCGATGGTGATGGCCGCCGGCGCCGAGGTGGCGCTGCCGTCGGTCACCGTGAGGGTGAACACGTCGGTCTCGGCGCCCGGCCCGTCGACGCTGGTCGAGGTCAGCTCGTACCGGTAGGTGGCCACGCCGGTGGTCGCGTCGTAGCCGGTCACCGTCAGGGTGCCGTAGGTGCCGGCGAAGCTGGCGCCGACCAGGTTCTGCAGAGGCACCGTGATGCCGTTGATGGTCACCGCCGTCAGGTCATCCAGGCCGTCGGGGTCGCTCAGGGTGAAGGTGCCGCCGGTGAATTCGCGGTCCGAATCGGCGTCGCTGCCGTGCGGATTCAACCCCGCCTCGTAGACGTAGGCGCGGTCGCCGTCACCTTTCGGGTCGTCGTAGCCGACCTTCACCTCGGGCACGTCGTTGGTGCCACGGATGATGATGATCAGCTGGGCATTGCTACGGTCGCCGTTGCCGTCCTGCATGCTGTAGTCGTAGGTCAGCCGCACCTCTTCGCCGTCGTCAAGCTCCTCCACGGCCGGTGAGCCGTTGGCCAGCTCGAAGCTGTAGCTGCCGTCCGGCCCCAGGCACACCACGCCGTAGGGGGTTTCGATGACCCGCATGCCGTCCCCAGCGGCCGCGGCGGCCAGCCCGGAATCGGGAGGCAAGCCGTTCCAGCTCACGAAGCTGGCCGGCAGGTCGGGGCCGCTGTCGTCGTTGTCCAGCACGTTGCCGGAGCCGCCCGCATCGCCCTCGTTGAGCACCAGGAAATCGTTGACCGCCGTCGGCAGCCCGTTGACCGGCGGCTCCAAGGGATTCACGGGAGGATTGACCGGAGGCGTGACCGGCGGCTCGCTCGGCGGTACCAGCACCGGTGCCTCGGGGTCGGGCAAGTCACGAACCTCGCCGACAAGGAATTCCGGGACAGTGGCGAAGCCGGCAGTGGGGAAGCCGATCTGCGGATCGACCGCGCCGCCCACTTCGGTGAGCATCACGAAGGAATGGCCGCCACCGGCCTTGCCGGAACCGGTCTCGCCGGGACCCGCGGCAGTAGCCTCGGCCTCCAGGGTCGGGTCGGCGCCGGCCTCGATGGCCGCCTGCAGGCGCTCCACCTCGCTGAGCCCGTCCTGGCTGGGGGTGGCCGCCGCTGCGCCAGCCTGATCCCCGGACAGCAGCTGCCGGCTCAGGGCCAGGCTGCTGTCACGTCCCAGGGTCAGCTCCCGTCCATCACCGAGCACCACCGCGACGGCTCCCGAGGCGCCGGTCACCAGCTGTTCACCGAGATAGACGCGATCTCCCTCGATCAGCAGTCGCCGCGCTCCATCGCCGGCAACCGCATAGACCTCACCAATGACCTGCCTGACGACTCCGACCGAAGTAGCCATGGCCCGTTCCTCCCTCGCTGCTGCCGGCTGTGGCCGGCACTCCTGCATAAGGTCGGCTCATCCCTCGAAACAGTGGGTCCGGAGAAGACGACTACCGGCTGAAGCCGGCGGCATGGTCCGGGCAATTTCGTCAACAGTCAAAAACATGACTCACCCGAAACGTCGCACGCCACCAGCCGATTCGCACCCCGCCCAATCGCTCCAGAATCGTGTCGACCACCTTGTTGTTCACGGGCAAGACCACGAATTTTGTGAATCCTGGCCCATTCCCTAAAAACAATGTCCCGGCTTTACCAAATCGCATAAGACTTTTTCTGAATAACACGCATAGACAATTGTTCTTATGAGATACGAGAGAAACTGTTCTTAGATACGTACTTACGGAAGCCAACACCAGCCCAACAAAAAAAGCCAAAAAATTGGCAACAGGATTTAAGAGCACCGACAAGGAGGGAGTAGTCCATGCGCGTCCTGACCCCCATCTGCAGCGCAATGCTGCTGACGATGTCGTGCGCCTCTTCCCAGGCGATGACCCTCGCCGAGGCCATCCAGACCACCGTCGAGAACCATCCGGAAATCAGTGCCAGCGTGAACAGCCGGCGATCTTCGGACGAGGACATCCGCTACGCACGCGGCGGCTATCTCCCCTCCGTGGACCTGCTCGCCGGCTACGGCCGCGAGCGCAGCGACACCCCGGACACCCGCGCTCGCGGCGATCACCACAAGGAAACCCTGAACTACGGCACCGCCGAGCTGCGCCTGCGGCAGATGCTGTTCGACGGTTTCAACACCCCCAACGAGGTGAAGCGCACCGAGGCGGTGGCCAACTCTCGAGCCTATTACATCCAGGGCACCGCCGAGGCCCTGGCGCTGCGCACCGTGGAGGTCTACCTGGAGGTGCTCAAGCGCCGCGAGATGCTCGACCTGGCGAAGAACAACCTGCAGGCCCACACCCGCATCAACGACCAAATCCGCCTGCGCAAGGAACGTGGCGTCGGCAGCACGGCCGACTTCGACCAGTCCGAGGCGCGCCTGGCCCTGGCCCAGAACAACCTCTACACCGAGGAGATCAACCTGGCCGACGCCGAGGCCAACTTCTTCAGCGTGGTCGGCCGCATGCCCGACGAGCTGGTCATCCCGGCCAGCGTCCGCGGCGCGATTCCCGCCGACCTGGCGAGCGCCCGGCAGGCCGTGCTCGACAACAACCCGCTGCTGAAGTCCGCACAGGCCGACGTGGCGGCCGCCGAGAAGCAGTACGAGGCGGCCAAGTCGCCCTTCTACCCGCGCTTCGACGCCGAACTGGCGACCCGCGCCAACAACGACATCGGCGGCCAGGAAGGCCACGACACCGGCTGGCGCGCCGGGCTGGCGATGAACTACAACCTGTTCAACGGCATGCGCGACAAGGCCCGCCTGCAGTCCGCCGCCCACCAGATCAACCAGGCGATGGACATCCGCAACAACGCCCTGCGGCAGATCAACGAGAACGTCCTTCTGGCCTGGAATGCGATGGAGAACGCCCGCCGGCAGACTCCGAAGGCCCGTGAGTACGCCGACTACACCGCGCGGGTCCGCGAGGCCTACCAGCAGCAGTTCAGCCTCGGCCAGCGCACCCTGCTCGACCTGCTGGACAGCGAGAACGAACTGTTCACCGCCAATCGCCGCTACGTCGAGGTGCGCTACACCGAGGAGTACTCCATGTACCGCCTGCTGGCCGCCACCGGCGAACTGCTGCGCCGGCACAACATCACCCTGCCGGCCGAGGCGGTGGCCCTGAGCGAAGTCCGCACCGACGCCCGCCTGCCGGAAATGCGCTGACGCTCCGGTCCGGCACTCGGCCCTTGCGGGAGATAGCGAAGTGACCAGCATGCAAGCAGCCGTGGGCACGGGGGCGTGCCTCGGCCAGGACGACCCGCTGCTCGATGGCCTGCTGCTGCTCTGCCGGTTGCACGGCCGGGTAGCCAGCCGCGGCAGCCTGAGCGCCGGCCTGCCGCTGCCGCAGCAGCGCCTCAGCCCCGAGCTGCTGCCGCGCGCCGCGGCCCGAGCCGGCCTGCAGGCCCGCCTGCTGCGCCGCGAACTGACCGCTATCGCGCCACTCAGCCTGCCGGTACTGCTGCTCCTCAAGGACGGCCGCAGCGCGGTGCTCACCCGCATGGGCACGGACGGCCGGGCGCTGATCCTGCCCAGCGAGGCGGATGGCGGCGAGCAGTGGGTGGATCTGGACGCCCTGGCCGCCGACTACACCGGCCAGGCGCTGTTCGCTCGCCCCCGCCACGAGCTGGAGGAGCTGCGCACACCGCTGGTACCGCGGGTCGAGGCCTGGTTCCGCGATACCCTCAAGCTGTCCCGCTGGCTGTACGCCGACGCCCTGCTGGCCAGCCTGCTGATCAACCTGCTCGGCCTGCTGCTGCCGCTGTTCGTCATGCAAACCTACGACCGGGTGGTACCCAACCAGGCCACCGCGACCCTCTGGGTGCTCGCCCTCGGCCTGCTGCTCGCTACCCTGTTCGAGCTGCTGCTGCGGGTACTGCGCGCCCGGCTACTGGACATCGCCGGCAAGAAGACCGATGTGGTGCTCTCCGCCACCCTGTTCGAGCGCATCACCGGCATGGCCATGAAGGCCCGCCCGGGAACCATCGGCGGCTTCGCACAGAGCATCCACGACTTCCAGGGCCTGCGCGAATTTCTCACCGCAGTGACCCTGACCAGCCTGATCGACCTGCCCTTCGTCCTACTGATGATCGCCGTGATCGGCCTGCTCGGCGGCTGGCTGGTGATGATTCCGCTGCTCGCCTTCCCGATCACCATCCTGTTCGCCGGGCTGATCCAGGCACGCCTGCGCGACACCGTGAAGAAGAGCCTGGCCCTGGCCGGCGAGCGGCAGGCCCTGCTGATCGAGACCCTGGGCGGCCTGGAGACCCTGAAGAGCTGCGGCGCCGAGGGCGAGCGCCAGCATCGCTGGGAACAGACCCACGGCGCTCTGACCCGTCTGGACACCCACGCCCGCTTCCTCTCCGCGCTGGCCAGCAACGGCACCCTGTTCATCCAGCAGTTGGCCGGCATGGCCACCCTGGTCGCCGGTGTCTACGCGATCTTCGACGGCGCGCTGAGCGTCGGCGCCCTGGTCGCCTGCTACATGCTCGGCAGCCGGGTGCTGGCCCCGCTCGGGCAGATCGCCGGGCTGATCACCCGCTATCAGCAGGCCCAGTTGACCATGCAGAGCACCGACGCGCTGATGGCCCTGCCCCAGGAACGGGAGAGCCGCCAGCGGCCGCTGGAGCGCACCAGTCTGCGCGGCGAGCTGAACCTCGCCCAGGTGGTGTTCCGCTACCCCGGCCAGAGCACTCCGGCGCTGGCCGGCATCAGCCTGCGCCTGAAGCCCGGCGAGCGGGTCGGCATCATCGGCCGCAGCGGCTCCGGGAAGAGCACCCTGGCGCGCCTGCTGATGGGCTTCTACGCCCCCGATGAGGGGCAGATCCTGATCGACAACCTCGACCTGCGGCAGCTCGACGTCGCCGACCTGCGCAGCCAGATCGGCTACGTGGCCCACGACCTGCCGCTGCTGGCCGGCAGCCTGCGCGACAACCTGACCCTCGGCGCCCGCCACGTCAGCGACGAGCGCATGCTCGAGGTGGCCGAGATCACCGGGGTGGCCGAGCTGGCCCGCCAGCATCCGCAGGGCTTCGACCGCCCGGTGGGCGAGCGCGGCCAGCTGCTCTCCGGCGGCCAGCGCCAGGCCGTGCTGCTGGCCCGCGCGTTGCTCCTCGACCCGCCGATCCTGCTCCTCGACGAGCCGACCAGCTCCATGGACAACACCAGCGAGGAACAGCTGCGCGCCCGCCTGCAGAGCTGCACCCAGGACAAGACCCTGCTGCTGATCACCCACCGCGCCTCGATGCTCGCTCTGGTCGACCGCCTGCTGGTCCTCGACAACGGCCGCCTGGTCGCCGACGGGCCCAAGGAAGCGGTGATCGAGGCGCTGCGCAAGGGCCACATCCGCCCGGTCGCCAGCTGAGGAAAGAGAGATGCGCGAGTTCCTGTCCCGCTTCCGCGGTCGCAGTGAGGACACCGAGTTCATGTCCGAGGTGCACGGCGTGGTCTTCGAGGACTCGCCGCGCCTGGCACGTCTGACCATCTGGGCGATCGCCGCGCTGTTCGTGGTGGCGCTGCTGTGGGCCAGGTTCGCGGTGCTCGAAGAGGTCACCAGCGGCGAGGGCAAGGCCATCCCCTCCAGCAAGGTGCAGGTGATCCAGAACCTGGAGGGCGGCATCGTCAGCGAGATCTACGTGCGCGAGGGCCAGGTGGTGGACAAGGGCGACCGCCTGCTGCGCCTCGACGACACCCGCTTCCAGTCCAACAAGGACGAGACCGAGGCCGAACGCCTGGCACTGATCGCCCGCATCGAGCGCCTGGAGGCAGAAAGCGAGGGCCGCCCGATGCGCCTGCCCGCGGAGATCGAGCGCGAGGCGCCGCAGCTGGGCGCCGACGAGCTGGCCCTCTACGAATCGCGGCAGCGTCGCCTGGAGAGCGAGAAGCGCACCCTCAACGAGCAGCTGCGCCAGAAGACCCAGGAACTCGCCGAGTTCAAGTCCAAGGCCGCCCAGTACCGCTCCAGCCTGGGCCTCATCCAGCAGGAGCTGAACATGTCCAGCCCGCTGGTCAGCGCCGGGGCCATCTCCGAGGTGGAGATCCTCCGCCTGAAACGCAGCGCCGTGGAAATGCGCGGCTCGCTGGAGGCCACCAACCTGGCGATTCCCCGCGCCGAGGCGGCGATCGCCGAGATCAGGAGCAAGATCGAGAGCAGCGACCTGACCTTCCGCTCCGAGGCGGCCAAGGAACTCAACGAGGCGCGCACCGAGCTGCAGAAGATCACCGCCTCGCGGGTCGCCATCGAGGACCGGGTCAGCCGCACCACCGTGGTCTCTCCGGTGCGCGGGGTGGTCAAGCAGCTCAAGGTGAACACCATCGGCGGCGTGGTGCAGCCGGGCAGCGACATGCTGGAAATCGTCCCGCTGGAGGACAACCTGCTGATCGAGGCGCGGGTGCGCCCGCAGGATGTGGCCTTCCTGCACCCCGGCCAGGAGGCCATGGTCAAGTTCACCGCCTATGACTACACCATCTACGGCGGCCTCAAGGCACGCCTGGAACTGATCGGCGCCGACACCGTCACCGACGACAAGGGCAACAGCTTCTACCTGATCCAGCTGCGCACCGAGAAGAGCCACCTGGGCACCGAGGACAAGCCGCTGCTGATCATCCCCGGGATGGTCGCCAACGTCGGCATCATCACCGGCCGCAAGAGCGTCCTCGACTACCTCCTCAAGCCGGTGCTGAAGGCCCGCTGGGAAGCCCTGCGCGAGCGCTGAGGCGGCCGCTTCAGCGCTGGTGGTTGCGACGGAAGGTATCCTCGCCCATGGCAGCGATCTGCCCGTCGATCAGCGCATCGAAGGGCACCAGCAGGGACTGGAAGGATTGCGGCGCCTCGACGATCTCCAGCGCCGCGACTATCGCCTCCAGGGTGGACAGCGCACCGGGCATGGGCGCCTTGCGCAGCCGGTAGCGCGAGCTCAGCCCCTCCGGCAAGGCGACCCGCGGCAGGGCCGCCAGCTCGGGATTCAGGTAGAGCAGCTTGCGCGCCTTGCGCCAGGTGCCGTCCGGCACCACCAGCAGCAGCGGCTCCGCCGCCGACGTCGCCAGGCCGCCCAGGGGCTGCGCCCCGTCACCGGGAAACAGCAGGCAGGGCCGCAGGCCGGGACGGGCCTGGCGCTCGACCAGCCCGGCGAAACGCTCGCCAACCAGCAGCTCGGCGTTGCGCAGACCGAGCGCCGCCAGCCGTGCGGTGTTCAGGGCATGGCGGGTTTCGCTGGGGTGCTGGAGGATCAGCACCCGGGTACGGCTGTCCAGCGCGGGGATCAGCGCACACAGGCAGCGGTCCAGGGGGCGGTAGCAGCGGCTACAGGATGGGCGGGGCATGGCACTCAGTGTGCCACAGCCCCAGTGCTCAGCCCATGCATCCGTCGCTCACCCTCGGCGCGTACTTCCGCCACCCGGTCCGCGTGCCTTTGTCTCACGGCGTCCCGCCTCAGGGCCTCCGGCCTCGGCTCCGCGCCACGCGAGCCGGACGGCGAGTGGCTCGCCGGCACGCCCGGCGGCGAGGTGCGCATCCGCTTCTGTGCAGAGAGCGAATACGGCGTGCTCGGCCACCCTGTCCGCACCGCCGCGGGGTGGATGTCTGCGTCCCCATGCGAGTGCTCGCCAATGGCGAGGGCTGCGATCTGGTCTTTACTTTGTTTCGCCAACCGGACATGGACGATGCCGGCTTCGCCGCCGACTGGGTCCGGCGCAATCTGGAAACCCTCAGGACACCGCTGGAAGGCCGCTGATCTTCCCTGGAGCCGCGATGATTACCGTCCATCACCTCAACAACTCCCGCTCGCAGCGCGTGCTCTGGTTGCTGGAAGAGCTGGAGCTGCCCTACGACGTCGAGTACTACCAGCGCGACCCCAGGACCCTGCTCGCCCCGCCGGAGCTGCGCGCCGTGCACCCACTGGGCAAGTCGCCGGTGATCAGCGACGGTCCGCTGGTGCTCGCCGAATCGGGGGCGATCATCGAGTACCTGGTGGAACGCTACGGCGAAGGCCGCCTGCAGCCGGCCGACCCCGGCGCGCGCCTGCTGTACCGCTACTGGCTGCACTACGCCGAGGGCTCGGCGATGCCGCCGCTGCTGCTCAAGCTGGTGTTCGACCGCATCGAGAACGGCCCGCTGCCGTTCTTCGTCAAGCCCTTCGCCAGGCTCATCGCCGGCAAGGCGAAGAGCAGCTTCATCCAGCCGCAGATCGACAGCCACCTGGCCTACCTGGAAGGCGCCCTGGCCGGCAGCGCCTGGTTCGCCGGCGACGAGTTCAGCGCCGCCGACATCCAGATGAGCTTCCCCCTGGAGGCGGCGCGGGCCCGCGGCGGGCTGGACGAACGCTACCCGCGGCTGCTCGGTTTTCTGCAGCGCATCCACGCGCGACCGGCCTACCAGCGGGCACTGGACCGGGGCGGTCCCTACGAGTTGCTCGGCTGAGCGCCATTAAGTCCGACGGCTGCGCACGCACGCTTCATGAGACAGTCGAGCCGGGGGGCGCGCCGCCAGCGACAGGCGGCGCACTCCTCCAGAATCAACTGCGGGGCAGCCGGCAGGCAGGAACGCCTGACGGAGCGGGCCGCGCCGACTCACGAGAGGTTTCCGGCAGCAGTCCCATCCCGCCGTGAGCCGGGCACCGCAACCAGGCCTCGCTCACTTCAGAGGAAACTGAAGTATCCGCCCTAGCGCGGCTGGTTGAGCTGTGCCTTGAGCAGGTCGCGGAAGGTCTGGATCAGCGTCTCCCTGCTGCGGCCACGGCGCAGGATCAGCGAGAACGGCGCCTGGTAGCCGAAGGTGGCCGGCAGCAGCACGCGCAGGCGGCCCTGCTCCACCCAGGACTGTGCGTAGTGCTCGGGCAGGTAGCCGATGTAGGCGCCGGAGAGCACCAGGATCAGCTGTGCCTCCATGGATTCCACGGTCGCCGCGCTGTGCTTGAAGCCGTGGCGGGCCAGCTCGGCCTGGCTCCAGTAGCCGCGGCCGACCATGCGCTGCTGGGTGATCACTTCGGCCGGAACGCGGCGCTGGGCAAACAACGGGTGGCGCTCGCTGCAGTACAGCCAGTGCTGCTCGCGGTACAGCGGCTGGTAGACCAGCCCGTTCATCCGCGTGGAGAAGGCGCCAATGGCTAGGTCCAGGCGGTTGTCGAGCACCGCCAGCTGCAGCTCGTAGGGGCTCATCACCGAGAGGTGCAGGTGCACGCCGGGGTGCTCCTGGCTGTAGGCACCGATCACTTCGGCCAGGGGCAGCGCCGGGTCGCTCACCGTGGAATCCAGCACGCCGAGGTTCAGGGTGCCACGCAGCTCGCCCTTGAGCGCCGCGGCGTAGCGCTCGAAGCCCTCCAGCTCGCCGAGCAGACGCAGGGTCTCCTGGTGGAACAGCTCGCCCTTGCTGGTCAGGCTGAAGCCGCCGCGACCGCGATGGCAGAGGGTAATGCCGAGCTGGCTCTCCAGCTGGCTCATGTAGGTGCTGATCGCTGAAGTGGACAGGTTGAGCTCCTGCTGCGCGGCGGCGAAGCCCTGGTGGCGCACCACGGCAGCGAAGATGCGCAGCAGCTTGAGATCGGGCAGGGCGCTCTGCATGGGCGACTCCGGGCGGAAGACGGACTGCGCTCCAGCCTACCCCACGCCAGTTAGTTTAGAAATTCCTGAAGTGATTATTTTCCTCCGGCGATTTTTCCCGGCGCGCGCCCGGCCAAGAATCCGCTCAACGACCTTTCAACAATCACAACAAACCGTGAGGCCAGCCGTGGAAAAGACCTTCCATCAGCCCCTGGGCGGCAACGAAATGCCGCGCTTCGGCGGCATCGCCACCATGATGCGCCTGCCCTACATCCAGTCCGCCGAAGACAAGCGCCAGCTGGATGCCGCCTTCGTCGGCGTGCCCCTGGACATCGGTACCTCGCTGCGCTCCGGCACCCGCTTCGGGCCGCGCGACATCCGCGCCCAGTCAGTGATGATCCGCCCCTACAACATGGCCACCGGCGCCGCGCCCTTCGACTCCCTCAACGTGGCCGACATCGGCGACGTGGCGATCAACACCTTCAACCTGGCCGAGGCGGTGCGCATCATCGAGGCGGCCTACGACGAGATCCTCGACTACGGCATCAAGCCGCTGACCCTGGGCGGCGACCACACCATCACTCTGCCGATCCTCCGCGCCATCCACAGGAAGCACGGCAAGGTCGGGCTGGTCCACGTGGACGCCCACGCCGACGTCAACGACGAGATGTTCGGCGAGAAGATCGCCCACGGCACTACCTTCCGCCGCGCCGTGGAGGAAGGCCTGCTGGACTGCCAGCGGGTGGTGCAGATCGGCCTGCGCGCCCAGGGCTACACCGCCGACGACTTCAACTGGAGTCGCCGCCAGGGCTTCCGTGTGGTGCAGGCCGAGGAGTGCTGGCACCGGTCCCTGGAGCCGCTGATGGCCGAGGTGCGCGAGAAGGTCGGCGGCGGGCCGGTGTACCTGTCCTTCGACATCGACGGCATCGACCCAGCCTGGGCGCCCGGCACCGGCACCCCGGAGATCGGTGGACTGACCACCATCCAGGGCATGGAAATCATCCGCGGCTGCCAGGGCCTGGACCTGGTCGGCTGCGACCTGGTGGAGGTTTCGCCGCCCTACGACACCACCGGCAGCACCTCGCTGCTCGGCGCCAATCTGCTGTACGAGATGCTCTGCGCTCTGCCCGGCGTGCAGCGCCGCTGAACGCACTCACTGGTTGCACCCATAACAACAATCAGGGCCGCCCGGCGGCGGCCCGGACGCTGACTTGTCGGCCCTGCCGGAACCTGCCGCCAACCTGACGGGCGTCCCCCGGGAGAAACCATCATGTCGTCCAACCACGGGCCGCAGGCCATCACCCGCATCGAGACCTTCGGGGTGGAACAGATCCCCGACCACGAACGCCACGCTACCCCCCTAGACCTGTTCCGCCTGATCTTCGGCGGCGCCAACACCTTCGCCACCGCCGTGCTGGGCAGCTTTCCGGTGCTCTTCGGGCTGTCCTTCGAGGCCGGCCTCTGGGCGATCGTGCTGGGCGTCGTCGTCGGCTCGCTGATCCTCGCCCCCATGGGCCTGTTCGGCGCGCTGAACGGCACCAACAACGCGGTGTCCTCCGGCGCCCACTTCGGTGTGCACGGGCGCATCGTCGGCTCCTTCCTGTCGCTGCTCACCGCGGTAGCCTTCTTCTCGCTGTCGGTGTGGAGCTCCGGCGACGCACTGGTGGGCGGCGCGCGGCGACTGTTCGGCCTGCCGGAAACCGACCTCTACCTGGGCCTGGCCTACGGCCTGTTCGCCGTGCTGGTGCTGGCGGTGTGCATCTACGGCTTCCGCTTCATGCTGTGGGTCAACAAGATCGCCGTGGTCAGCGCCAGCCTGCTGTTCCTGCTCGGCATCGGTGCCTTCGCCGGGCCCTTCGACAGCGGCTACGCGGGCAGCGTGCAGCTCGGCCAGGAGGGCTTCTGGCCGGCGTTCCTCGGCGCCGCGCTGATCGCCATGAGCAACCCGGTATCCTTCGGCGCCTTCCTCGGCGACTGGTCGCGCTACATCCCCCGCGAAACCGCCAAGCCGCGGATCATGGCGGCGGTGATCGGCGCCCAGTTGGCCACCCTGATCCCCTTCGTGTTCGGCCTGGCCACCGCCAGCATCGTCGCCGTACAGGCCCCGGAGTACATCGAGCAGAACAATTACGTCGGCGGCCTGCTGGCCATCGCCCCGGCCTGGTACTTCCTGCCGGTGTGCCTGATTGCGGTGATCGGCGGCATGTCCACCGGCACCACCGCGCTGTACGGCACCGGCCTGGACATGTCGAGCATCCTGCCACGCCTGCTGACCCGGGTGCGCGCCACCGTGCTGATCGGCCTGGCGGCCATCGCCTTCATCTTCATCGGCCGCTTCGTCGCCGACCTGGTGCAGAGCGTCTCCACCTTCGCGGTGCTGATCGTCACCTGCACCAGCCCGTGGATCGTGATCATGCTCATCGGCCTGCTCGACCGCCGCGGCTTCTACTGCGCCGACGACCTGCAGGTGTTCACCCGCGGCCTGCGCGGCGGGCTCTACTGGTTCCACCACGGCTGGAACTGGCGCGGCCTGGGCGCCTGGATTCCCAGCGCCGCCCTCGGCCTGTGCTTCGTCAACCTGCCGGGGCAGTTCGTCGGGCCGCTCGGCGAGCTGGCCGGCGGCATCGACATCAGCCTGCCGCTGACCCTCGGCCTGGCCGCCCTGCTCTACCTGACGCTGCTCGCCCTGTTCCCGGAACCCGCCGAGGTGTACGGCCCCCAGGGCCCGCGCTGGTCGCGCGGCGTCGCCCGTCAGCCGACCGGCCTGGGCCAGACGACCTGACCCTTCCCGTAGTACCGTGAGCGGGCCGGCCGGCCCGCCCTACCCTGCACAATTACAAGAGAGACACTTCCCATGGCTCTGGATCTTTTCGTCGTTCTGCTCTACGTCGCCGCCATGCTCGCCCTCGGCTGGTACGGCATGCGTCGCGCCAAGACCCGCGAGGACTACCTAGTGGCCGGGCGCAACCTCGGCCCCGGCTTCTACCTCGGCACCATGGCCGCCACCGTGCTCGGCGGCGCCTCCACCATCGGCAGCGTGCGCCTCGGCTACGTGCACGGCATCTCCGGCTTTTGGCTGTGCGCCGCGCTCGGCCTGGGGATCATCGGCATCAGCCTGCTGCTCGCCAAGCCGCTGCTGAAACTGAAGATCTACACCGTCACCCAGGTGCTGGAACGCCGCTACACCCCGGCGGCCCGGCACGCCAGCGCGGCCATCATGCTGGTCTACGCGCTGATGATCGCCGCCACCTCGACCATCGCCATCGGCACCGTGATGGAGGTGCTGTTCGGCCTGCCGTTCTGGACTGCGGTGCTGATCGGCGGCGGCATCGTGGTGCTCTACTCGACCATCGGCGGCATGTGGTCGCTGACCCTCACCGACATCGTGCAGTTCCTGGTCATGACCGTCGGTCTGGTGTTCATCCTCATGCCGCTGTCGATTTACGATGCCGGCGGCTGGGACGCCCTGGTCGCCGCCCTGCCGGCCAGCGCCTTCGACTTCACCGCGATCGGCTGGGACACCATCGTCACCTACTTCCTGATCTACTTCTTCGGCATCTTCATCGGCCAGGACATCTGGCAGCGGGTGTTCACCGCGCGCAATGCGCGGGTCGCCCAGGTTGCGGGTAGCGCCGCCGGGCTCTACTGCATCCTCTACGGCCTGGCCATGGCGCTGATCGGCATGGCCACCCGGGTTCTGCTGCCGGATCTGGACAACGTCAACAACGCCTTCGCCAGCGTGGTACAGCTGGGCCTGCCGGACGGCCTGCGCGGCCTCGTGGTGGCCGCCGCCCTGGCGGCGCTGATGTCCACCGCCAGCGCCGGCCTGCTGGCCGCCTCCACCACCGCCGCCCAGGACCTCTGGCCGCTGCTCAGCGGGCGCGAGCAGGGCGACGGCAGCGCCCACGTCAACCGTACCTTCACCCTGCTGCTAGGCGTCGCCACCCTGGCCATCGCCCTGGTGGTCAGCGACGTGATCGGCGCCCTGACCATGGCCTACAACCTGCTGGTCGGCGGCATGCTGATCCCGCTGCTCGGCGCCATCTACTGGAAGCGAGCCAGCACCGCCGGGGCCATCGCCAGCATGCTGCTCGGCAGCCTGGCCGCGGCGATCTTCATGTTCAAGGACGGTCTGGACGCCAACACCCCGATCTACTACGGCCTGGCCGCCGGAGCCGCGAGTTTCGTGGCGATCAGCCTGCTGAGCCGCCGCAGGCAGGCCCCGGCCGCCAGCCCGGCCTGAACCCCGCACCGGTGATTCCGCTCTCGCGGGCGGAATCACCGCCATCCTTCCCGATTCCACAGGGAGCTACCTGCGATGACCACCTGCGGCGAATTCCTCGTCAAGCAACTGGAAGCCTGGGGCGTCGACACCGTGTTCGGCATCCCCGGCGTGCACACCGTCGAGCTGTACCGCGGCCTGCCCGGCAGCCGCATCCGCCACGTCACCCCGCGCCACGAGCAGGGCGCCGGCTTCATGGCCGACGGCTATGCGCGAGTCACCGGCAGGCCCGGGGTGTGCTTCATCATCACCGGCCCGGGCATGACCAACATCCTCACCGCCATGGGCCAGGCCTACGCCGACTCCATCCCCATGCTGGTGATCTCCAGCGTCAACGAGCGCGAGCGCCTCGGCCTGGGCAACGGCTATCTGCATGAGCTGCCCGACCAGCGCGGCCTGACCGCCGGCGTCACCGCCTTCAGCCACACCCTGATGAACGTCGACGAACTGCCGGCGGTGCTGGCCCGCGCCTTCACGGTGTTCGCCAGCGAGCGGCCGCGCCCGGTACACATCGAGCTGCCGCTGGACATCATCACCGCCCCGGCCGACCACCTGCGTCTGACCGCCCTGCCGGAGCTGCGCCGCCCGGCGCCGAACCGCAGCCTGATCCGCGAGGCCCTGGCGCTGCTGAAGAACGCCGAACGGCCCCTGCTGCTGCTCGGTGGTGGCTGCGTCGAGGCCCCGGCCGAGGCCCGCGCCCTGGCCCAGTCCCTGGATGCGCCGACCGCCCTGACCATCAACGCCAAGGGCCTGCTGCCGCCCGGACATCCCCTGCTGCTCGGCAGCAACCAGTCGCTCGCCCCCGTGCGCGCCCTGGCGCGGGACGCCGACGTGATCCTGGCGATCGGTACCGAGCTAGGCGAAACCGACTACGACGTGGTGTTCGACGGCGGCTTCGCCCTTAGCGGCACGCTGATCCGCATCGACATCGACGCCCGTCAGCTGCCGCGCAACCAGCTGCCGCGACTGGCCATCCAGGGCGATGCGCGGCTGGCGATGCGCATGCTGCTGGCCGAGCTGCCGGCCGGGGAAGCGCACCCGGACAGCCCCGGCGCCCGCCGTGCCGCGGCCGTCCGCGCCCGGCTGGCCGAGGACCTCGCCGGCTGGGCCCACTACCGACGGCTGTTCGACTGCATCCTCGCTGCGCTGCCCGAGGTGCGCTTCGTCGGCGACTCCACCCAGACCGTGTACAGCGGCAACCACCTGGTGGAGCTGGACAGCCCGCGCCGCTGGTTCAACTCCTCCACCGGCTACGGCACCCTGGGCTACGGCCTGCCGGCGGCCATCGGCGCCAAGCTGGCCGAGCCGCAGCGCCCGGTGGTCTGCCTGATCGGCGACGGCGGCCTGCAGTTCACCCTGCCGGAGCTGGCCAGCGCGGTGGAGGCCGGAGTCGGCCTGGTGGTGCTGCTGTGGAACAACCGCGGCTACGGCGAGATCAAGCGCTACATGGAACGCCGCGGCATCCCGCCGATCGGCGTGGACATCCACACCCCGGACTTCCTGGCCATCGCCCGCGGCTTCGGCTGCGCCGCCGAACGTGCCCGCGACCATGCCCACCTGGCCGAGCTGCTGCGCGGCGCACCGGCCGACCGGCCACTGCTGATCGAGGTGCCGGAGGCGCCACCCTTCGCCTAGGCGCGCGGGTCTTCAGCAGCGCGAGCCCAGGTCGCGATCCGCCGCGCTGCCGGCGAGCAACCGGGTCAGCTCGTCGCAGCGGCGGATCAGCCCATCCGCCACCTGAAAACGGGCCAGCACCTCCACCCGGGCGCGGTGGCCGTCGGTCTTCTCCACCTCCACCAGATGGTGGGTGAACACCTGGCCGCCCTCCGACGCCGCAGCGAGGATCCGTACCTCCAGGTACCGGGTAGCCGCCCGGAGGGCTTCGAGGTGACGCAGGAAGCCGGCCCGATCCAGCTCCACGCCGTCCACGCACTGCCGGTAATCGGCGGCGAAGGCGGCACCGAACTCCTCCAGGGCGAGCGCATGCAGGCGGCCCAGACACTTCAGGGTTTCACTGATCAGTTGCATGGGCGACATGATTGACTCCTCTCGCTTTGGCTGCGGCCAGTGTGCAGGCAGGGAAGCCTGGCGTAGTATCGGCACTCCGCCAGTCAATAACGCTATTCGGCCAGGATGCGCAGCGAACGGATCGACCACCCGGGGCGCCACCTCACGCCCTGGCACAGCCATGCCAGGGGCCAGCTGTACTGGCTGGAACAGGGGGTTCTGCTGCTGGAGCTGGCCGACCGGCAGCTGGCGATGAGCGCCGGCAACCTCGGCTGGCTGCCGCCGGGCTGCGCCCATCAGGCTCTGACCTGCGGTGCGGTGCGCGGCCTGGCGCTGTGGTTCTCCGCCGAGGAGGCGGCGGCCCTGCCGGCGGAGCCGCGCCTGGTGGCGGCCAGCACCCTGGCCTGCGCGCTGATCGAGCGGATCGCCGCCACGGACGGGGACGCCCCGGCCCAGCACCGGCGTCTGGCCGTGCTGGTCGACGAGCTGCAAGGCGCCGAACGCCACGAATACGCCCTGCCCCTGCCCGGCAGCCCGCGCCTGCTCAACCTCTGCCGCGCCATCCTCGCCGCCCCCGGCGAGCGCATCAGCCAGCCGGACTGGGCGCGGCGCATCGGTATGAGCCCGCGCAGCCTGACCCGGCACTTCCAGCAGCAGACCGGGCTGTCGTTCTCCCGCTGGTACCAGCGCGCCCGCCTGATCCAGGCCCTGGCGCGACTGGAGCAGGGCGAATCGGTCAAGGAGGTGGCCTGGGCCCTGGGCTATGAGAACGTCAGCGCCTTCATCGCCGCTTTCCGCCAGCAGTTCGGCCTGACGCCCGGGCAGTTCCGCGAGCGGCGCCTGCGGTAGGTGCCGGAGCGGCCCTCTCTCCCGGCCCCGCTCCCGCAGGCGGAAACGGGGAGAAATTGACGGCCACCAGAGCCCGACCGGCAACACGAATACCTCTGCCCCTCCGAAGAGAGGGTTGGCATGGGGGCGCTACTGGCGCAGCGCCGCTCCCAGTTCCTGCATCGCCCGCCACAGCTGCGGCGGCAGTTCCTCGGGATCCAGAGAGTCGAGCAGGTTCTTTACCGCCAGGCCCAGGTCGGTGTCGCCCTCGATCACCAGGCGGCGGCGGAAGAACAGGGTGTCCGGGTCCTCCTGGCGGCTGGCCAGCAGCAGGAATTCCCGCCAGTTGCCGCGGATGCACACGTCCACCGGAGCCCGCCTGGCCAGCCTGAGCCCCCCGGGCGTGCGGGTCAGGCACCAGGCGAGGCCCAGGTCGCTGATCTCCAGACGCAGCCAGCGGCCTTCCAGGAGGTCGAAGGCGCCATCCTGCAAAGGTCTGGCGAAGATCCGCGCCAAGGCCTTCTCCAGCACCAGCTTCTGCACCGCGAAGGGCACCCGGCGCCCCAGGGGCAGTAGCGGCTCGCCGAGGCGCAGGGCCAGCCGCGCCCAGTTCACAGCTCCACCTCCTCGACCCGCAGCATCCCCGGCTTGCCGTGCCAGTAGCCGTTGCAGCCGTCCACCGCCAACGGTGGCAGCGCGCCGCAGCGTACCTCGTCGAAGGCTCGCACCACCTCGGCCATGCCCTCGGCGCGCGGGCTCAGACGCAGCACCTCGACACCCAGGCCGCTCAACTTCGGGTACTCGGGCAGCAGGTTGCCCACCTGGCCGGACATGGTCTGGATGCCGTTGAGGGTGAACAGCCGCTCGCCTTCCTGACTGAGCAGTGGAATGCCTTCCGGGTATTCCTGGCAGACGAACTGGCAGTCGTCCTTGGCGCGGTTGCGTGCCCGCGCGGTGAAGCAGCGCGCCGAATAGGCCAGCGGCAGGTGGCCGTAAGCGAACACCTCCACCGCGGGGCGACGCCGGCCAAGCATATCCATCTGTACCAGGCAGTCGCGCAGCAGGCGCGCCGAGCATTCCACCGGCGGCACCCAGCGCAGCATGCCGCAGTCCTGCAGTTCGGCCAGAGCATGGGCATTGTAGAGGTTCAGCGCCGGGCCGGCGACGAAGGGCCGGCCCCGCTCGTGGAGGAATTGCACCGCCCCCATGTCGTTGGCCTCCACCAGCAGCTCGCCGTTGTCGCACAGGCGGCGCAGGCTGGACAGCTCGGACGCCGCCTCCACCAGAGTCAGCCCGGAGAGCACCAGCTCGGCGCGGCCGCACTCGCGCAGGTCGCGTGCCAGACCCAGCCAGTCGTCCAGGGACAGAGCGCGGCGCTTGGCGCACACGGTTTCGCCCAGATAGATGATGTCCAGCGGCAGCTGGGCCATCTCGGCGTAGAAATCCAGCAGCTTCCTGCGTTCCCAGTAGAACAGCACGGGACCTAGACTGAGCTTCATGCAGCCCTCACTGCCAGGAACGATGGTAGGCGCCCAGGGTAGTCTGGCTGCCTTCGGACAGACCGCCCAGGGCGGCGCGCCAGCTGGACTGCACGGCAAAGGTCTCGGGCGCGCGCCGGTAGGCATCCAAGGCCTGGCGCCAGACATGGGTGACCTGCTCGACATAGGCCGGACTGCGCTGGCGGCCCTCGATCTTCACTGCATCTATGCCCATGGCCGCCAGCTGCGGGATCAGCTCCAGGGTGTTCAGACTGGTCGGCTCCTCCAGGGCGTGGTAGCGCTGGCCGTCCACCAGGAAGCGGCCCTTGCAGAGGGTCGGGTAGCCGGCCGCCTCGCCGTCGGCGTAGCTGTCGATGAGCACGCCGTTGAGCCGCGAATTGAGGCCCTGGGGGGTCTGCTCCCAGCGCACCGCCCTGGCCGGCGAGCAGACCCCGCAGAGGTTGGGCGACTCGCCGGTGACGTAGGAGGACAGGTGGCAGCGCCCCTCGGCCATGATGCACAGGCTGCCGAAGGCGAACACCTCCAGGGGCACCGAGGTGCGTTCCGCCACCTGGCGCACCTGGGCCAGGGACAGCACCCGCGGCAGCACGGCACGGCGGATGTTGTAGCGCGAGCGGTAGAACTCCAGGGCCGCCGGGTTGGTGGCCGAGCCCTGCACCGAGAGGTGCAGGGCGAGATCGGGATGCCGCCGACTGGCGTAGGCCAGTACGCCGATGTCGGCGGCAATCAGGGCATCCACGCCGAGCTCGGCGGCGCGATCCACGGCGCGCTGCCAGCGTATCCAGCCATCCGGCTGGGCGTAGGTGTTGACCGCCACGTAGAGCTGCCGACCGGCCTTGCGCACCAGGTCCAGACCGCTCTCCAGCTGGCGCTCATCGAGATTCAGCCCGGCGAAGTGGCGGGCGTTGGTGTCGTCGCGGAAGCCCACGTAGACGGCATCCGCCCCCTGTCGCAGAGCGGCCTTGAGCGCGGGCAGGCTGCCGGCCGGACATACCAGGTGCATAACAGCTCCTCGTGCAGTTCGGGATAGTCGCGGCCGCAAGCCGCGACCGGAACGCCGGCCACTCTAGCCAGCCGTGGCGGACGCGCCTTGACCGGGATCAATCGGCGCCGCCGCCCCCGTGCGACAGTCGGTCGCTGCAGCCTACCAGGTGAGCAGGAACAGGCCCTTGGCGAGGAACAGGATGGCGATCATCTGCACCAGCACGCTCACGTGGATCAGCCGCGAGCGCGCCGGAGTCATGCGCCCCGTGCGCAGCAGGTAGGCCACGCCAAGGAAGTGGCAGAGAATGCTCAGCGCCAGGAGGATCTTCAGGCTCAGCAGGGTGCCGAAGCTGCTGGCGAAAGGCGCATGCAGCGCTGCGCGATACTGCCAGGCCAGCCCCAGACCGGCGCCGTAGAGCACCAGCACCACCCAGTGCATCACCTGGCTGGCGCGCTGGCCAAGCGCCCGGGACAACTGCTCGCGCGGCCCCGTCTCCAATTGTCGCGCCGCGTGGCTGAGGATCATCACCTCGAAGAACACCCCGCCGATGAAGAAGGCGGCGGCACTGATATGCAGGAACTTCAGCAGCAGATAGGTCATTTTCCCTCCTTGTCGTTTCCCATTGTGCCGGCCTGCCCGCCATCGACCATGACCGGTGTCAAGAAGGGCGTCACAGCGCCGCCGGACAATCCACCCCGCAAGCGCCCCCAGGCTTTTGGCCGCCTACACTTGGCACGGCTTCAGGCCCCGCCGGAAGCTGCCGAGCCGGCTCTGGTCAAGGCTCGGGACGGTCGCTAAAATCGCGCGTTTTTTGATCAAGGCGCCTCGTGAGCGCCCAGAGGTTAGCCAGCATGTCCACCCCCGCCACGCCGAAAGTCGGATTTGTCAGTCTCGGTTGCCCGAAAGCTTTGGTCGATTCCGAACGAATCCTGACCCAGCTACGCATGGAGGGCTACGAGGTGGTCGGCACCTACCAGGACGCCGACGTGGTGGTGGTCAATACCTGCGGCTTCATCGACAGCGCCAAGGCCGAGTCCCTGGAAGTGATCGGCGAGGCCATCGCCGAGAACGGCAAGGTGATCGTCACCGGCTGCATGGGCGTGGACGAGAACAACATCCGCGGCGTGCACCCCAGCGTGCTGGCGGTCACCGGCCCGCAGCAGTACGAGCAGGTGGTCAGCGCGGTGCACGAGGTGGTGCCGCCGAAGGCCGAGCACAACCCACTGATCGACCTGGTGCCGCCACAGGGCGTCAAGCTCACCCCTCGCCACTACGCCTACCTGAAGATTTCCGAGGGCTGCAACCACAGCTGCAGCTTCTGCATCATCCCCTCGATGCGCGGCAAGCTGGTCAGCCGTCCGGTCGGCGAGGTGCTCGGCGAGGCCGAGCGACTGGTCAAGGCCGGCGTCAAGGAACTGCTGGTGATCAGCCAGGACACCAGCGCCTACGGCGTCGACCTCAAGTACAAGACCGACTTCTGGAACGGCCAGCCGGTCAAGACCCGCATGAAGGAGCTCTGCGAGGCGCTCTCCGGCCTGGGCGCCTGGGTCCGTCTGCACTACGTCTACCCCTACCCGAACGTCGACGACGTCATCCCGCTGATGGCCGAGGGCAAGATCCTGCCCTACCTGGACATCCCCTTCCAGCACGCCAGCCCCAAAGTGCTCAAGGCCATGAAGCGACCGGCCTTCGAGGACCAGACCCTGGCGCGCATCAAGCGCTGGCGCGAACTCTGCCCGGAGCTGACCATCCGCTCCACCTTCATCGTCGGCTTCCCCGGCGAGACCGAAGAGGACTTCCTCTACCTGCTGGACTGGCTGAGTGAAGCCCAGCTGGACCGCGTCGGCTGCTTCCAGTACTCCCCGGTGGAGGGCGCGCCGGCCAACGACCTGGGCCTGCCGCAGGTGCCGGACGACGTCAAGCAGGAGCGCTGGGAACGCTTCATGGCCCACCAGCAGGCGATCTCCGCCGCGCGCCTGCAGCGCAAGATCGGCAAGGAGATCGAGGTGCTGATCGACGAGGTGGACGAACAGGGCGCGGTGGCCCGCTCCTGGGCCGACGCCCCGGAGATCGACGGCAGCGTGTTCGTCAACAGCACCACGGTGAAGCCCGGCGACAAAATCCGCGTACGGGTCACCGACGCCGACGAGTACGACCTCTGGGCCGAGCCGGTCTGATCGACGCCCCCAAAGGAAGCCCCGCCGCTGCGGGGCTTTTTTATGCACGGTCGAATGAGCATCCAAGCCGAAACCTTGCCGCGCATGTCTAGATGGCTGCTTTCCACACAGCCACCAGGCCGCGGCAGGCCGCACGCTTTGCTTATGCCCAATCCGCGCCGTTGTAGCAGGATGGCTTACCAGGGGTCACGCTCGCTAACATGCGCGGACCTCCCTGCACGTGTGCCGTTATGCCTTTCTCTGTTACCCCCATCGGCTTCGTCCGCTCCTGCTTCAAGGAGAAGTTCGCCATCCCCCGCCAGCCGCGCCTGGCCCCGGCCGCTCGTGGCGTGTTGGAGCTGCTGGCGCCCTTCGACCGCGCCGAGGCGGTAGCCGGGCTGGAGCAGGTCAGCCACGTCTGGCTGCTATTCCTGTTCCACCAGGCGCTGGAGGACAAGCCGCGCCTCAAGGTGCGCCCGCCGCGCCTGGGCGGCAACCGCCAGCTGGGGGTGTTCGCCACCCGCTCCACCCATCGCCCCAACGGCATCGGCCAGTCGGTGGTGCGTCTGGAGAAGGTGGAACCCGGGCGCCTCTGGCTGTCCGGCATCGATCTGCTGGATGGCACCCCGGTGCTCGACATCAAGCCCTACGTGCCCTACGCCGACAGCCTCGCGGAAGCCCGCAACGCCATCGCCGAACAGGCCCCGGCGGCCATTCCGGTGGACTGGGACGCCGCCGCCCTGGCCGCCGCGCAGGCGCATGGCGCGCGCCTGGGCGAGCCCCTGACGGAGCTGATCGAGCAGTGCCTGGCCCAGGACCCGCGCCCGGCCTACCAGCAGCCCGCTCCCGAGCGCCGCTATGGCACCCGTCTGTGGGACGTGGAGGTGCGCTGGCACTACCCCGAGCCGGGGCGTATCCGGGTGCTGGAAGTCCCCCTGGCCGGCGCCTGAGCATAGCCCGAAAACGACGACACCCTGCGAGGGTCGCCCCGCGCAGGGTGTCGGTCATCTCGGGGGCTGCCCCGGCCGGGAGCAGCCCGTCGTCAGGCCAGCTTGCTGGAGTCCGCGGACGCCTGCTCGACGCCGTCGGCACGGCTCTCGCCGGCCAGCTCGCGGGCCAGTTGCTGCTCGTCCAGGCCCTTGCACCACTTGGCGACCACGATGGTGGCCACGCCGTTGCCAATCAGGTTGGTCAGCGCGCGGGCCTCGGACATGAAGCGGTCGATGCCGAGGATCAGCGCCAGGCCGGCCACCGGCAGATGGCCGACCGCGGAGAGGGTCGCCGCCAGGACGATGAAGCCCGAGCCGGTGACGCCCGCGGCGCCCTTGGAGGCGACCAGCAGCACGGCCAGCAGGGTCAACTGGTGGACCAGATCCATCTGGGTGTCGGTGGCCTGGGCGATGAACACCGCGGCCATGGTCAGGTAGATGGAGGTGCCGTCCAGGTTGAAGGAGTAGCCGGTGGGGATCACCAGGCCGACCACGGACTTCTTGGCGCCCAGCTTCTCCATCTTGGCCAGCATGCGCGGCAGCGCCGACTCGGAGGACGAGGTGCCGAGGACGATCAGCAGCTCCTCGCTGATGTAGCGGATGAAGCGCAGGATGCTGAAGCCGTGGGCGCGGGCGATGCCGCCGAGGACCAGCAGGACGAACAGCAGGCAGGTGATGTAGAAGCACAGCATCAGCTGGCCGAGCTGCACCAGCGAACCGACGCCGTACTGGCCGATGGTGAAGGCCATGGCGCCGAGAGCCCCCAGCGGGGCGACCTTCATGATCATGTTGATGATGCCGAACATCACCTGAGCGATGCGGTCGATGAAGTCCAGCACCGGCTTGCCGAACTCGCCCATGCGCTGCAGAGCGAAGGCGAACAGCACCGAGAAGAACAGCACCTGGAGGATGTCGCCGCTGGCGAAGGCGCCGACCACGGTGCCCGGAATCACGTTGAGCAGGAAGCCGACGGTGGTCTGCTGCTCGCCGGCCTTGGCGTAGGCGGCGATGCTGCTGGCGTCCAGAGTGGCCGGGTCGACGTGCATGCCGACGCCGGGCTGCACCAGGTTGACCACCACCAGACCGATCACCAGGGCGATGGTGGAGACCACCTCGAAGTACAGCAGCGCGTAGCCGCCGGTCTTGCCCACCGCCTTCATGTTCTGCATGCCGGCGATGCCACTGACCACGGTGCAGAAGATGATCGGCGCGATGACCATCTTGATCAGTTTGACGAACCCGTCACCGAGCGGCTTAAGGGCGACGCCGGTTTCCGGATAGAAATGCCCCAGGATGATGCCGATGGCGATGGCCACCAGAACCTGGATGTACAGACTCTTGTAGAGTGGGGTACGGGTCATGACAGGCTTCCTCAAGGGCGACGCTCCGGCATCCGTCCAGATGCCGCGCCACCAAAACGCTAACCCTCCTCACTGGAGGGATTTGTTGTCCTTACCTGCCGGAGCAGGTCGGGCCCCCATCGCAAGCCCCGTGCCACACCCGCAAGAATGAATAAAACCCTTGTGAATCAACGAGATGAGAAAGCATCGCGCAGGTCCTACCGGGCCTTTCCGGCGGATTCCCGCCAAGCCCGGAAGCGCAGGTGGCGGATTCCCCCCACCACGGCTCGGGTTGTCGGCCCGGCGCCGGCCTGCGTACCATCGCCGGGTCCAGTTGCCGGATGGTCCCTCATGCGCGAACGCACCATCGCCAGCCACTTCGTCCGGGCAGCCCTGCAGGGCGCTGCACGCCGGGGGCTGGACAGCCGCCCGCTGCTGGCCGAACTGAACATTCACCCGGAGCTGCTCGACGAGCCGCGCGCGCGGGTCACTCCGGAGCAGTTCACCTGCCTGGTGCAGCGCATCTGGGAGCTGCTCGACGACGAGTACATGGGCTTCGGCCGCCAGCCCAGCAAGCGCGGCACCTTCGCCATGATGTGTCACAGCATCATCCACTGCCCGACCCTCGAGAAGGCCCTGCAACGCGGCACCCTGTTCTACGCCCTGTTCCCCGACGCCCCGCTCTTGCACCTGGAGCGCGACGGCGAGCAGGCCCGCCTGGTGCTGGACGCCAGCCCCCTCTGGGACCCCGACCACTTCCTCACCGAAAGCCTGCTGGTGATCTGGCACCGTCTGGGCAGCTGGCTGATCGGCCAGCGCATCCGCCTGCTCGAAAGCAGCTTCCGCTACCCCGAACCGCCCCACGCCGGCGAGTACGATCTGCTGTTCCCCGGCCCGCGGCGGTTCGCGGCGCCGCACACCTGCCTGCGCTTCCAGGCCCGCTACCTGGACATGCCGCTGCTGCAGGACGAGCGCACCCTCAAGCGCTTCCTGCAGAATTCCCCAGCCGACCTACTGGCCCGCCCAGACAGCGGCGACAGCCTGACCAGCCAGATCCGCCGCCTGCTCGGCCGCGACTGCCGCCACTGGCCGGATCTGGAACAGATCGCCCGCCAACTGCACGCCAGCCCGCAGACCCTGCGCCGCCGCCTGCGCGAGGAAGGCACCAGCTTCCAGGAAATCAAGGACCAGCTGCGCCGCGACCTGGCCATCTACCACCTGGGCCGCGACGCCCTGAGCATCCAGGCCATCGCCGAGCAGCTCGGCTTCTCCGAGGCCTCGGCCTTCCACCGCGCCTTCAAGAAGTGGACCGGGCTGACCCCCGGAGCCTACCGCGCGCACCGCGCCGAGTGAGCGCCCGCGGGCCGGCCGATCTGCTATGGTGGACACTCCTTGCTTCATCAGGAGTTCCCATGCCCAGCACGCGCTTCACCCTCGGCCCCCTCCTCCTCGCCGGCCTGCTCGCCGGCTGCGCCAGCCAGGACGGCCGCGACGCCGATACCCTGGCCGCCCGCCCGGACAGCTGCGACGCCAGCCGGGTGCAGCAGCTGGTCGGCCAGCCGGTCAGCCGCGAGCTGCTCGATCAGGCCATGCAGCGTGCCGGTGCGAAAACCGCTCGGGCCCTCGGCCCGCACGACATCGTCACCCTGGAGTACAACTCGCAGCGCCTGAACCTGCTCACCGACCAGCAGGGGGTGATCACCCGGGTGTCCTGCGGCTGACCCCGGCCAACTGCCACGATGAACGCCCTCCCCGCCTGCTGCACCCCGCTGCGCGAGCACTGGCCGCTGCCCCGTCCGCTGACCGGCGCCTGCCTGGTCAGCACCTGTTTCGACCCGGCGCTGCTCGCCGAGGAAGACTTCGCCGCCTGCGGCATCCCCCGCCCACGCGGGATCAGCAAGCGCCAGGCGGAATTTCTCGCCGGCCGCCTGTGCGCCCGCTCGGCCCTGCAGCGGCTGACCGGCACGGCTTCGGTACCGGCGGTGGGCGACGACCGTGCCCCGCAGTGGCCGGCCGGTATCAGCGGCTCCATCACCCACAGTCACGGCCGGGCCGCTGCCGTGGTGGCCCACCAGGAACACTGGCTGGGACTCGGCCTGGATCTGGAGCGCCTGTTGGAGGCGAAGCGCGCCCGGTTGCTGGCCCGTGAGGTGCTCACCGCCTCCGAGCAGCAGCGCCTGGCCGGGCTGCCGGAGGAGCGCCAGGCGCTGCTGGTGACCCTGAGCTTTTCCCTCAAGGAGAGCCTGTTCAAGGCCCTCTACCCCCTGGTGGGCAGGCGCTTCTACTTCGAACACGCCGAGCTGCTGGACTGGTCGGAAGACGGCCAGGCACGCCTGCGCCTGCTTAGCGATCTAGCGGCAGACTGGCCCAGAGGCCGCGAGCTACAGGGGCAGTTCGCCCGTCTCGACGATCAGCTACTCAGCCTGGTGGCCATAGCCGCCGACCAGCCCTCCGCCAACTAATCCCCCGCGCGAAAACGACAACGCCCCGCCCGGAGGAACCGGACGGGGCGTCGCGCTGCAGGGGCCGATCAGGCGCAGGCAGCCTGCATGCTGCGGTGAGTGTCGATCAGGTGCTGGACCACGCTAGGATCGGCCAGGGTGGAGATGTCCCCCAGGGAGTCGTACTCGGCCACGGCGATCTTGCGCAGAATGCGGCGCATGATCTTGCCCGAGCGGGTCTTCGGCAGCCCCGGAGCCCACTGGATGACGTCCGGCGTGGCGATCGGGCCGATCTCCCTGCGCACCCAGTTGCGCAGCTCCTGACGCAGCTGCTCGCTGGCCTCGACCCCGGAATTCAGGGTCACGTAGACGTAGATGCCCTGACCCTTGATGTCGTGCGGCACGCCAACCACCGCGGCCTCGGCGACGTCCGGGTGAGCCACCAGGGCGCTCTCGATCTCGGCGGTGCCCATGCGGTGGCCGGAGACGTTGAGCACGTCATCGACGCGGCCGGTGATCCAGTAGTAGCCGTCCTCGTCGCGGCGCGCGCCGTCGCCGGTGAAGTACATGCCCTTGAAGGTCTTGAAGTAGGTGTCGACGAAACGGTCGTGGTCGCCGTACAGGGTACGCGCCTGCCCCGGCCAGGAGTCGATGATCACCAGGTTACCCTCGGTGGCGCCTTCCAGGATGTTGCCCAAGTTGTCCACCAAAGCCGGCTGCACGCCGAAGAACGGCCGCGCGGCGGAGCCCGGCTTGAGCGCGTGGGCGCCCGGCAGCGGGGTCATCAGGCAGGCACCGGTCTCGGTCTGCCACCAGGTGTCGACGATCGGGCAGCGCGACTGGCCGACGGTCTCGTAGTACCAGTGCCAGGCTTCCGGGTTGATCGGCTCGCCCACCGAGCCGAGCAGGCGCAGGCTGGAGCCGTCGGCGCCCTCCACCGCGGCCTTGCCCTCGGCCATCATGGCGCGGATGGCGGTCGGCGCGGTGTAGAGGATGTTGACCTTGTGCTTGTCGACGATCTGCGACACACGGCGCACGTCCGGGTAGTTCGGCACACCCTCGAACATCAGGGTGGTGGCGCCGTTGGCCAACGGGCCGTAGACCAGATAGGTGTGGCCGGTGACCCAGCCGATGTCGGCGGTGCACCAGAACACCTCACCGGGACGGTAGTCGAACACCCGCTCGTGGGTCAGCGAGGCGTATACCAGGTAGCCGCCGGTGGTGTGCAGCACGCCCTTCGGCTTGCCGGTGGAACCGGAGGTGTAGAGGATGAACAGCGGATCCTCGGCGCCCATTTCCTTGGGCAGGCAGGTGCTGCTGGCGACCTTCATCAGGTCCTCATACCAGACGTCGCGGTGCGTGTGCCACTTGATGTCGGCGCCGGTGCGCTTGACCACGATGATCTTCTGCACGCTGGCGGTTTCCGGGTTGGTCAGCGCCTCGTCGACGTTGGCCTTCAACGGGGTCTTCTTGCCGCCGCGCACGCCTTCGTCGGCGGTGATCACCACCTTGGACTTGCAGTCGATGATGCGCCCGGCCAGGGCCTCAGGCGAGAAGCCGCCGAACACCACGGAGTGGATGGCGCCGATGCGGGTGCAGGCGAGCATGGCCACCACGGCTTCCGGGATCATGGGCATGTAGATGGTCACCACGTCGCCGCGGTGCACGTCCTGGCCGCGCAGGGCGTTGGCGAACTTACAGACCTGCTCGTGCAGCTCGCGGTAGGTGATCTCACGGTGCTCGGACGGATCGTCGCCTTCCCAGATGATCGCCACCTGATCGCCACGGGTTTCCAGGTGGCGGTCCAGGCAGTTGGCGGAGACGTTGAGGGTGCCGTCGGCGAACCACTTGATATCCACGTGGTGGTCGTCGAAAGAGGTCTGCTTGACCTTGGTGAACGGCTTGATCCAATCGATGCGCTTGGCCTGCTCGCGCCAGAAGCCATCCGGGTTGACCACGGACTGCTGATACATGGCCTTGTAGGTGGCCTCGTCGGTCAGCGTATTGGCGGCGACCTCGGGACGGACGGGATACAGGGAAGCAGCACTCATGGGGTTGAACCTCGGTGACAGTTGTTCTTGTGACTGGGCACAGTTGTAACCACACCCCCCTCCCGCAACCATACGACAAAGGTCTTAACGCAAATGCACCAGGCTCCGGAGGCCTGCAGACCGGGGGCCAGGCCGCGCAGCCGAAGGCTTCCAGGGATGTTCGCGGCAGGCGGCGGCCAGCACCTCCCCCCCATGGTCACCCGGGTAGGCCCGCAAGGCCGGATGACGGGCTTGCGGAAAACCTCTCCAGGCCCCGTGGCAAACGGTCTGCAAGAAAAAAAGGCGGCCCATCGGGACCGCCTTGCCAGACATTCCGAAAGAGGAATGGGAAAACACCATCCAGTAACCACGCAGGAGCTGGACGGAGCCGTTTTACGTCAGCTCCCTACGACCGCCCATACCACCAAGGTCGAAGCCGTCCTGCGCCTCAGGTATGCATACCAAGGTACGAGCGCCCCGCCAGGCTTGCCCACCAGCCCGACAATCCGGTTATTCTCGCCACTCGCTCAACCGGAAAAGGACCTGTGCCCGTGCACCGCTTGCTGCTGCCTTTCGGCCTCGCCCTGCTCACCGCCTGCGCCCAACAGCCGGCCAACAACGTCACCCTGCAACCCGGCGAGCGCCAGAGCTGCTCGCCGGTACGCCTCGTCGTTGGACAAACCCTGACCCTCATCCTGCCGAGCAATCCCACCACGGGATTCCGCTGGCAGCTCCACGAAGCCGCTCCGGGTGTGCTGGGCAGCCTGAGCCCGGAGGTCTACAGCGCTCCAGAAGACGCCGGTCTGGTCGGTGGCGCCGGCGAATCCACCTGGCGCTTCCAGGCCAGCGCCCCCGGCGAGGGGCGCCTGCTGCTCACCTACCAGCGCCCCTGGGAAACCGACGTGCCGCCAGCGCGAACCGTCGATTGTACGGTCAACGTGCGCCAGTGATCGTCGGCGCGAAATGCGCCTCGTCCTGGCGCCTGCCGCCTGGGCAGGCGGCCGCGGCCTTGGGCATAGTGCGGACATTTCCCTGCTGAGGAGACTGCAATGCCCTGGTTGATCCTGGCCCTGCTCGGCGGCACCGCCTTCCTCTACGGCGCGGCGACCGAAAACGCCCTGCTCTGCCTGTTCACCAAACCCCTGCCGGTGATCGCCCTGCTGCTCTGGCTGCGTGGCGCCCCGGCCGGCGCCTACCGGCGCTGGATCGCCGTCGGCCTGCTGCTGTCGCTGCTCGGCGACCTACTGCTGGCCTGGCCGGGCGACCTGTTCGTCTTCGGCCTAGGCGCCTTCCTAGTCGCCCATCTCGCCTACCTGACCGCCTACCTCGGCGACACGCGCCGCCTGGCCATGCCGTTCCTGCTCCTCGCGGCGCTCACCGGCACGGCGATCTTCGCCACCCTAGCCAGTCACGGCCTGGGGAATCTGGCGCTCCCGGTGGCGTTCTACAGCCTGACCATCAGCGCCATGCTCTGGCGCGCCCTGGCCCGCCTCGGCGCGCCGTTCGTCGGACGCGACTCGGCCTGGCTGGCAATCGGCGGTGCCGCCCTGTTCGTGCTGTCCGACACCCTGATCGGCGTCAACCGATTCGTCCACCCCTTCGCCGCCGCCCCCTACGCCATCATCCTCACCTACTGGCTCGGCCAGTGGGGCATCGCCGCCTCCGTCTTCGGTCGCCGAACGGACTGAAGGCTGCCGTCCGAGCGGGCGGCAGAACCCTCGCCTATCGACTATAGGAAAGAGGGAAGCCCATGGAGACAAGCACAATGAACAGGGTATGGCGTGGCATGGCGGCTCCGATCGCACTTCTGCTTGCCGGGTGCGGCAGCCTGCTGCCCAGCGAACGCGACGAGACGCTCTCGCCGTTCGGCGACTATCTGGACACCGAGATCCGCTATTCCCAAGCCATTCCCGGCAAGACCACCCGCTCGCAGCTGTTCGAGCTGGGCTTCGACCCGCTGAGCCAGGGCAACGGCAAGATGCTCTCCTTCGTCGATGTGCGGCTGATGTTCGTGCAGCCCAACATCCCCATCTCCTACTTGCCGGACGGCCTGATCCAGTGTCTGGAGGCCAAGGATCGCTGCGTCGGCTACGCCTTCGAGTTCTCCAAGACCGACACCCAACGGGTCGGCAGCTTCTGGGCCGACCTGTTCAACTTCAGCAAGCGCCGCGAGGTGAAGGGCTGGTCGTTCCGTACCGTGTTCGTACTGGTCGACGACGTGCTGGTACACAAGGTCAGCAACGGCGAACCCAACATACGCCGCATGGTAGTGAAGAAGAACCCGCTCGGGCCGATTCAGGGCGCCGGCGAGTTCTTTTCCGACCAACTGAAGTGAGCGCAAGATCCGCTGCCGCTTGAAGCCTGCCGCCCGTGGCTTACAATGCCGGCCCTCGTCCTCAGCCCAGCAAGCCGTCGTGAGCCAGGAACCCGACCGCCTCTTCGCCCAGCCCCTCGATCAGGTGCCCGACTTCGTGTTCAACGAGGACGTGGCGCGCGTGTTCCCGGACATGATCAAGCGCTCGGTGCCCGGCTACCCGACCATCGTCGAGAACATCGGCGTGCTCGCCAGCCGCTTCGCCCAGCCACACAGTCTCCTCTACGACCTCGGCTGCTCCCTCGGCGCAGTCACCCAGGCGCTGCGCCGCCACGTGCAGGCCGAGGGCTGCCGGATCCTCGCGGTGGACAACTCGGCGGCCATGGTGGCGCGCTGCCGCGAGTACCTGCACGCCCAGGACGCCATGTTCCAGGAACTACTGCCGGCCGAGGCGATCGAGGCAGACATCCTCGCCCTGGAGCTGCAGCCGGCCTCGCTGATCGCGATGAACTTCACCCTGCAGTTCATCCCACCGGAGCAACGCCTCGCCCTGCTCACCCACATCCGCCGGAGCCTGCTGCCCGGCGGCGCGCTGATCCTTTCCGAGAAGCTGCGCTTCGAGGATGCCGAGGAGCAGGAACTGCTCACCGAGCTGCATGTCGCCTTCAAGCGCGCCAACGGCTACAGCGAGCTGGAGATCGCCCAGAAGCGCAACGCCATCGAGAACGTGATGAAGCCGGACAGCCTCGAACAGCATCGCGAGCGCCTCAGCGCCGCAGGCTTCAGCAAGGTGCTGCCCTGGTTCCAGTGCCTGAACTTCGCCTCGCTGATCGCCCTGCCATGATCCGCCAACTCGATCTGGACGCCCTGCAGCAGAGCCTGCTCGGTACCCCCTTGCACGACTGGGCCGCCGACCTGCCCGAGCAGCTCGACCGCAAGCTCGCCAACGGTCACGGAGACCTGGCGCGCTGGAGCGCCGCAGTGGACGCCCTGCCGCCGCTGACCGCCGAGCAGGTGGAGCTGAACAAGGCCGTGACCCTCGACGGCCCCTGCGACGAAGCCGACCGCGCCGCGCTGAAAACCGCCCTGCAAGGGCTGACCCCCTGGCGCAAGGGTCCCTTCGGGCTGTTCGGCGTACACATCGACAGCGAATGGCGCTCGGACTGGAAATGGGCGCGGGTCGCCCCGCACCTGGAGCTGACCGGCAAGCGCATCCTCGACGTCGGCTGCGGCAACGGCTACTACATGTGGCGCATGCTCGGCGCCGGCGCCGACAGCGTGATCGGCATCGACCCCAACTGGCTGTTCCTCTGCCAGTTCCTCGCCGTCAAGCGCTTCCTCCCCGAGCTGCCGGCCTGGCACCTGCCACTGGCCCTGGAGGACCTGCCGCCGCGCCTAGAAGGCTTCGACACTGTATTCTCCATGGGCGTGCTCTACCACCGCCGATCGCCCATCGACCACCTGCTGGCCCTCAAGGACTGCCTGCGCCGCGACGGCGAGCTGGTCTTGGAAACCCTAGTGGTGGAAGGCGATGCCCAGCAGGTGCTGGTCCCCGAGGATCGCTACGCGCAGATGCGCAACGTCTGGTTCCTGCCCTCGGTGCCGGCTCTGGAACTGTGGCTGCGGCGCACCGGCTTCGTCGAGGTGCGCTGCGTGGACGTCAGCTACACCAGCGTCGAGGAGCAGCGCAGCACCGAGTGGATGCGCTTCCAGTCGCTGCCCGACTTCCTCGACCCACGCGATCACACACGCACCATCGAAGGCCTGCCGGCGCCGGCGCGTGCCGTGCTGGTCGCCCGCAAACCCTGAGCAAGGGACCGTCCCGGCCTATAGTCGCAGGCAGGCAAGACTGCGGAGGATCACCATGGCCCGCTGGTTGATGATCATCGGCGCCGCGCTGCTCCTGCTCGGCGTCGCCCTGCACTACACACCCTGGCTGCTCAACTGGTTCGGCAGGCTGCCCGGCGACATCCGTATCGAGTCGGAACGCAGCCGAGTGTTCATCCCGATCACCTCGATGCTGGTGATCAGCCTGGTCCTCAGCCTGCTGGTCAATCTGCTGCGCCGCTGAGCGCGGCGGGCGCTCAGCGGCGTTCGGCGGCCGCGACGATCAACGCCTTCATCTCCGCCACCGCGGCCTTGAAGCCGACGAACAGTGCATGGGCGACGATGGCGTGGCCGATGTTCAGCTCATTGACCCCGGGGATGGCCGCCACCGCCTCGACATTGTGGTAGTGCAGGCCGTGGCCGGCGTTAACCACTAGGCCGTGAGCCAGCCCGCAGGCCACGCCGTCGCGGATGCGCGCCAGCTCGCGGGCCAGCTCGGCCTTGTCGTGGGCGTCGGCGTAACGGCCGGTGTGCAGCTCGATGACCGGCGCGCCGACCCGCCTGGCCGCCTCGATCTGTCGCTCCTCCGGGTCGATGAACAGCGACACCTCGCAGCCGGCCCGGCTCAGACGCTCTACCGCGGCACGGATGCGCTCCTCCTGGCCGAATACGTCGAGGCCGCCCTCGGTAGTCAGCTCGGCGCGTTTCTCCGGCACCAGGCAGACGTGCTCGGGACGGATGCTCTCGGCGATGGCGAGCATCTCCTCGGTGACGCCCATCTCCAGGTTCATGCGGGTCTGCAGCGCTTCCTTGAAGCGGCGCACGTCGTGGTCCTGGATGTGCCGGCGGTCCTCGCGCAGGTGCAGGGTGATGCCGTCGGCGCCGGCCTCTTCGGCGTCGAGGGCCGCCTTCAGCGGGTCGGGATAGCGGGTGCCGCGCGCCTGGCGCAGGGTGGCGACGTGGTCGATGTTCACGCCGAGGAGGATTCGATTGGCATCAGTCACGGGGTGATTCCTTGAAGGTCATGAAGAGTTCACGGCTGACCAGCGGCCGGCCGCCGAGTTGGGGGGCGAGCGCCTGGCGCATCAGCCGCTTGGCCGCTGCCAGGGCGCCGGGCACAGACCAGTCCGCCTCGGCCATGGCCAGCAACTCGCGGCCATGGAACAGCCCGGGCTGGAGCAGCTCGACCCGCTCCAGGCCGGCCTCCGGCAGCAGTCGATAGAGACCGTCGGCGGCCACCGGCAGGCCGTGGATATCGCGGTCCAGGGCGAAACCATAGCCCAGCTCGTCCAGCAGGCGCCATTCGAAGGCACGCAGCAAGGGTTCCAGGGGCCGGCCGACGGCCAGGGCCTGGAGGGTCATGGCGTAGTGCTCGAACAAGCCGGGATGGGGGTCTTCCGCCGGCAGCAGGCGAATCAGCAGCTCGTTGAGGTAGAGGCCGCTGAACAGCGGCTCACCGGCCAGCAGGTGAGGAATCCCGGCGCCTTCCAGGCGCGCCAGAGTCTTCAGTTCGCCACGCCCGCGCAGCTCGATCTCCAGGGGCAGGAAGGGCCGTGCCAGGCTGCCGGTCTTGCCGCGGGCGTTGCGCAGCACCGCGCGCAGGCGCCCGCCGGGAGTGAACAAATCGACCAGCGCACTGGTTTCCTTGTAGGGCCTGGTGTGCAGGACGAACGCCGGCGACGGGCTGGCCCGCATAGCGTCAGAAGTCGGAGTAGCCCAGCGAGCGCAGGGCGCGCTCGTCGTCGGACCAGCCGCCTTTGACCTTGACCCAGAGGTTGAGCATCACCCTGGAGTCGAACAGCTTCTCCATGTCCTTGCGGGCCTCGGTGCCGATCCTTTTGATGCGCTCGCCGCCTTCGCCGATGATGATCTTCTTCTGCCCTTCCCGTTCCACCAGGATCAGCGCATGGATGTTCAACAGGCGGCCTTCCTGCTTGAACTCCTCGATCTCCACGGTGACCTGGTAGGGCACCTCGGCACCGAGCTGGCGCATGACCTTCTCGCGGACCAGCTCGGCAGCCAGGAAGCGACTGGAGCGGTCGGTGATCTGGTCCTCGGGGAACATGTGCTCGCCTTCCGGCAGGCGCTCGTTGACCAGGCGCTCCAGGGTGTCCAGGTTGTGCTGGTGCAGCGCGGAGATCGGCACTATCTCAGCCTCCGGCAGCTGCTGCTGAAGCCAGGCCAGGTGCGGGATCAGCACAGTCTTGTCGTCCAGCCGGTCGGTCTTGTTGACCGCCAGCAGCACCGGGCAGCGCACCTGGCGGACCCGTTCGAAGACCATCTGGTCCTCCTCGGTCCAGCGCAGGCGGTCGACCACGAAGACCACCACGTCGACATCCTTGAGCGCCGAGGAGGCGCTGCGGTTCATATAGCGGTTGAGCGCCTTGTCGTCGTGCTTGTGCAGACCGGGGGTGTCCACGTAGATGGCCTGGACACCGTTCTCGGTCTTGATCCCCAGCATGTTGTGGCGGGTGGTCTGCGGCTTGCGCGAGGTGATCGCCAGCTTCTGGCCGAGGATGTGGTTGAGCAGCGTGGACTTGCCGACGTTGGGACGGCCGACGATGGCCACGAAGCCGCAGCGGGACACAGGTGCATCAGTCATGGCCGTTCTCCACGCCAAGGGCGATCAGGGCGGCGGTGGCGGCGACCTGCTCGGCGATGCGCCGGCTGCCACCCTGCCCGTGGGTCTTCTCGTTGAGCAGGGCGACCTCGCACTCCACCACGAAGGTCCGGCAGTGCGGCTCGCCCTGGATATCCAGCACGCTGTAGCGCGGCAGTTCGCAGCCGCGCGACTGGAGGAACTCCTGCAGGCGGGTCTTCGGGTCCTTGTTGGTGTCCACCAGGGTCAGACCGTCCAGCTCGTTGCTCAGCCAGGCCAGGACCCGCTCGCGGACCACGTCCATGCCGGCGTCCAGATAGATGGCGCCGATCAGCGCCTCCAGGGCATCGGCGAGGATCGACTCGCGGCGGAAACCGCCACTCTTCAGCTCGCCGGAGCCAAGGCGCAGGTACTCGCCCAGCTCGAAGCCGCGGGCCAGGCGGGCTAGGGTCTCGCCCTTGACCAGCCGCGAACGCAGCCGCGACAACTGGCCTTCGCGGGCCTGCGGGAAGCGCGCGAAGAGCGCCTCGCCGGCCACGAAGTTGAGGATGGCATCACCGAGGAACTCTAGGCGCTCGTTGTTGCGCCCGGCAAAGCTGCGATGGGTCAGGGCCAGGACCATCAGGTCCTGGTTGTTGAAATGATGACCGAGCTGACGCTCGAGACGATTCAATGCTGAAGAAGATGGACTCACGGTAGACGCACGCGGAATTCTTTATCGAACCGCGCCACCAGATCGAGATTCCGGATCAGCGGTTCACGCTTTTCATATTTGAGGTGAGCACGGAACTCGTTGTTCTCGAGCTTCACCGCCAGGGCCTCTTCCAGATTCAGGTCACGGATGCCGTTGACCTGCATGGCCTTGCTGACATGGCTGTAGAAGTCGGGGACGCTGCGCACGTCGGCGACCTTGTCGGTTTCCACCGAGGAGATGGCCTTTTCCATCGCCATGAAGTCGATGTAGTGCGGCACCATCTTGAAGAACGCGCTGGCGAAGAACGCCACTACCGCCAGCACCACCAGCCAGCCCAGAATCGACAACCCCCGCTGAGAACGAGCAAATGCCATGGTCGACCTCGATGTCTGTGTTATTGGAATCTCAAGACTATATATGGCAGGCGGCGCCGGGGTGAACAGCGCCGCATTTCTTCACCTGCCGCCAGCCAATCAGTGAATCAGGCCGACACGAGAGAAGTTCGGCAGGTTGCGCAGCTTGGGATCGGGCCAGCTCAGCCAGACCGCGAAGGCCTTGCCGACGATGTTCTGGTCCGGAACCATGCCGAGCAGCTCCTTGGGAATCTGCGGGTCGCTCCAATAGCGGCTGTCGTTGGAGTTGTCGCGGTTGTCACCCATCATGAAGTAGTGCCCCGCCGGCACCCGCCATTCACGGCCCGGCTCGATGCGGTAGCGGCCCATCTCCTTGCGGATCAGGTGCTCCACCTCGCCGAGCTTCTCGCGGTACAGCACGCTGGTGCCCAGGCTGCCCGGCTCCTCGCCGAGCAGGGTCTCGGCCACCAGCTGGCCGTTGATGAACAGGCGCTTGTCGCTGGTGTAGCGGATCACGTCGCCGGGCAGACCGACCACCCGCTTGATGTAGTTGATGTTCGGGTCGCTCGGGTAGCGGAACACCATGACGTCGCCGCGCTGCGGATCGCCCACCTCGATCACCTTGGTATCCAGCACCGGCAGACGGATGCCGTAGGCGAACTTGTTGACCAGGATGAAGTCGCCCACCTCCAGGGTCGGCTTCATCGAGCCGGAAGGGATCTGGAAGGGTTCGACCAGGAAGGAGCGCAGCACCAGGACGATGGCCAGCACCGGGAAGAGCGATTTGCCATACTCGACCAGCACCGGTTCCTTGTTGAGACGGTCGATCACCGCCGGGTCGGGCTCGCCGACCTGCCCCTGATAGGCGGCGACGGCGGCGCGCCGGCGCGGCGCCAGCACCAGCAGATCGATGAGGGCGAGTGCGCCGCAGACGGCCACGGCGAGCACCAACAACAGCGGGAAATTGATCGACATAGAACCTAACTATCCACCTTGAGCACAGCGAGGAAGGCTTCCTGCGGGATTTCCACGCTGCCGACCTGCTTCATCCGTTTCTTACCGGCCTTCTGCTTTTCCAGCAACTTCCGCTTGCGCGTCACGTCACCACCATAGCACTTGGCCAGAACGTTCTTCCTGAGCGCCTTGACGGTCGTCCGCGCGACGATCTGCCCGCCGATCGCCGCCTGGATCGCCACGTCGAACATCTGCCGGGGGATCAGCTCCTTCATCTTCTCGGTCAGCACCCGGCCCTTGTGGTGGGCCTGGTCGCGATGGACGATGAGGGCCAGGGCGTCCACCTTCTCGCCATTGATCAGCACGTCCAGCTTGACCAGGTTGGCAGCCTGGAAGCGGTCGAAGCTGTAGTCCAGCGAAGCATAGCCACGGCTCACCGATTTCAGGCGATCGAAGAAGTCCAGCACCACCTCGTTCATCGGCAGGTCGTAACTGACCTGCACTTGATTGCCGGTGAAGTGCATGTCGCGCTGCACGCCGCGCTTCTCGATGCACAGATTGATGACGTTGCCCAGGTGCTCCTGCGGCACCAGGATGTTGGCGCGCACGATGGGCTCGCGCATCTCGGCGATCGAGGAGAGGTCCGGCAGCTTGGACGGGTTGTCGACGTAGACGGTCTCGCCGTTCTTCATCAACACTTCGTAGACCACAGTGGGCGCGGTGGTGATCAGATCCAGGTCGTACTCGCGCTCCAGGCGCTCCTGGATGATCTCCATGTGCAGCATGCCGAGGAAGCCGATGCGGAAGCCGAAGCCCAGGGCCTCGGAGCTTTCCGGCTCGTACTGCAGGGCGGCGTCGTTGAGGGTCAGCTTCTGCAGGGCCTCGCGGAAGTCCTCGAAGTCGTCGGAGCTAACCGGGAACACCCCGGCGTAGACCTGCGGCTTGATGCGCTGGAAGCCCGGCAGCACTTCCACGTCCGGGGTGCTTGAGAGAGTCAGGGTATCGCCCACCGGAGCACCGTGGATGTCCTTGATGCCGGCGATGATGAAGCCCACCTCCCCGGCCTTGAGGTCCTCGGTGACGGTGTGCTTGGGGGTGAACACGCCGACGCTGTCCACCTGGTGGATCTTCCCGGTGGACTTCACCAGGATCTTGTCACCCTTCTTCACCCGGCCGTTCTTGACCCGCACCAGGGAGACCACGCCCAGGTAGTTGTCGAACCAGGAGTCGATGATCAGTGCCTGCAGCGGCGCCTCGATCTCACCCTCGGGCGGCGGGATCACCTGGACCAGCTTCTCCAGCACGTCCACCACGCCCATGCCGCTCTTCGCACTGCAGGGCACCGCTTCGGAAGCATCGATGCCGATGATCTGCTCGATCTCCTCCTTGACCCGCTCCGGCTCGGCCTGAGGCAGGTCCATCTTGTTCAGCACGGGCATGACCTCGAGGCCCTGCTCGATGGCGGTGTAGCAGTTGGCCACCGACTGCGCCTCCACGCCCTGGCCGGCATCCACCACCAGCAGCGCGCCCTCGCAGGCGGCCAGGGAGCGACTCACCTCGTAGGTGAAGTCCACGTGGCCGGGGGTATCGATGAAGTTCAACTGGTAGGTTTTGCCGTCCTGCGCCTTGTAGTGCAGGGTCACGCTATGGGCCTTGATGGTGATTCCGCGTTCACGCTCAAGATCCATGGAGTCCAACACCTGTGCTTCCATCTCGCGGTCGGAAAGACCGCCGCAGATCTGGATGAAACGGTCTGCCAGGGTCGACTTGCCGTGGTCGATGTGGGCGATGATGGAGAAATTGCGGATATGACTCAGGTCACTCACGGATCAGACACTCGAAAGGCCAAGAGGGGCAGGCTGCCCACCCAAAATAGCGGGGGATTCTACCTGAATGGCAGGCACCCCGTCACGTCCACTCGTGACCGCCGGACACAAGAAAGGGCGGCCAGGGCCGCCCTTTCCACGTCAAGGATCTGGCGTCATTCGGCCAGCTTGAAGGTGATGAAGCTGGCACGCCCTTCGCGCAGCACGCGCATCGACACCGAGCGGTTCTTCGGCAGGGCCTGGGCGACCTTGGCGAAGGTGGCCGTGGAGTCGATGGCCTGGTTGTTCAAATGGGTGATGATGTCGCCGGGACGCAGGCCGATCAGCGCCGCCGGACCGTTCTGCACCTCCTTGATCACCACGCCACCGCGGATGTCCAGGGCACGCTTCTGCTCACTGCTCAGCTCAGCGACCACCACCCCCAGGCGATTGCTGCTGCGCTCGCCACCCTGGATGCTGGCCAGCTCCTCGCCTTCCGCCGGCAGGGCGCCAACGGTCACGTTCAGAGTCTTGCGCGAACCCTTGCGGACGATCTCCATGCTCGCCTTGCTGCCCGGCTTGAGGGCGCCCACCAGGTGCGGCAGGTCGGCGGACATGACGATCGGCTGGCCGTTCATGCTGAGGATCACGTCACCCACCTGCAGTCCGCTCTTGTCCGCCGGGCCGCCTTCCATGATCTGCGCCACCAGGGCACCGGCCGGCTTGTCCAGGCCGAAGGACTCGGCGAGATCCTTGTTGACCTCCTGGATCACCACGCCCAGCCAGCCGCGGCTGACCTTGCCCTCGGTGCGCAGCTGGTTGGCGACGTCCATGGCCACGTCGATCGGAATGGCGAAGGACAGCCCCATGAAGCCGCCGGAACGGGTGAAGATCTGCGAGTTGATACCCACCACTTCGCCGTTCAGGTTGAACAGCGGACCGCCGGAGTTGCCGGGGTTGATGGCCACGTCGGTCTGAATGAAGGGTACGTAGCTCTCGTTCGGCAGGCTGCGCCCCTTGGCGCTGACGATACCGGCGGTCACCGAATGATCGAAGCCGAACGGCGAGCCGATCGCCAGCACCCACTCGCCGACCTTGAGGTCATTCGCCGAACCGACCTTGACGGTCGGCAGATTCTTGCCGTCGACCTTGAGCAGGGCCACGTCGCTGCGCGGGTCGGCGCCCACCAGCTTGGCCTGCAGCTCGCTGCGGTCGGACAGGCGCACGATGATCTCGTCGGCGTCGGCGACCACGTGGTTGTTGGTCAGCACGTAGCCGTCGCGGGAGATGATGAATCCCGAACCAAGGGACTGCGCCTCGCGCTGGCGACCGCCACCGGGTTTACCCAGTCCCGGCGGGAAGCTGCGCTCGAAGAACTCCCGGAAGATCGGCGGCAGCCCCTCCAGATCGGGAATCTGCGCTCCCGCCAGGCGATCCGGAATCTTCTGTCGGGTACTGATGTTGACGACCGCGGGTGCAGCTTGCTCGACCAAGGGGGTGAAGTCGGGCAGTTGAGCATTGGCAACCAGGGTCTGACCAAGCAGAACCAGCCCGGCCACTACAGACAAACAGGATTTCAATCTCGGAATCGACATACCACTCCCCGTCATTTCTAGCGAAGGAAACCCACTACGGGCCGGCTGGTCCGGTGAGCAAAGCGCGCAGCACTACCGGCTGCGACGCAGGATCGTTAGCCATGCGCCGACTGCGCATGCGCACGGTGATCAGGGCCAGGGCGAAACCACCCAGACCGGACAGAATGATCAGCGGCTCGGACAGGCTCAGGCAATAGGCCATTAGGGCGAAAGCGAAGAAGGCCAGCAGCGGCCGCAGGTATACCAGCAGCGAAGCTCGCAACAGCAGCTCCTCGCGCACGCCGATGACCACCGTATCGCCGATGGCCAGCTGGAGATCACAGAGGGCGCGCACATGCCCCCGCCGCTCGCTGACGCCCAAACGATCCATCAGCCCGTGGCCGCAACCGGCATTCGCCGCACATCCGGAACAGGCGCTCCGGCGTCGCGTCTCGACCCAGACAGCACCGGCCTCCACCGCAACCACCCGTCCGGTCTCTTCGATCATGGCGTGTTCTGAGCAAGTCCGGAACGCATCGACAGGGCCACCCTTTCGGCAGTCCCCAGGGGAATTTCGCCGACCACGGTGACCATCACGTCACCCTCGTCGGTCGACATGCGCTTGGAAACCGCCACGGTCGGCCCAAGCTGGCTGCGGGCATCCTCGGCGACAGCCCCGCGCAAGGGCTCAAGGAATACGGAGAAGCGCGCCAGGCCGTCACCGTACACCAGGCAGGACACCATCTCCTTGGAAACGGCGCTCCTGCGTTCCAGCACGCTGTTCAGAGTGAAGCCTGGCGGCAGCCATTCCGAGCGCCAGTTGTTCGGCGGCATTTCGCTCGTCTCGGCGATCTGCACCTGCCGGCAGTCCGCGCCACCCTGGAGGTCGGCGTCGGCCGGCTGGCCGGGTTCGAAGGTGGAGAACTGGAAGCGTTCGAGCAACTGCCCCTTTTCGTTGAGCAACAGGGACTTGAGCAGCAGGCCGGTTTCGCGGTCCAGGTGCAGCTCAAAGCCATAGCGATGCTGATCACGCGGCGCGACGGCGAGGACCACGGCCGGTCGCCCGGCGACACGCGACTCGCCGGCAACGCGCAGGTCGTACCATTCCTGCAGCTGCTTGGGATCGAACTCCCGGACCGGCCAGGCCTGCTCGGCGGCCACCTGTTCGGCCAGCGCGCCCTTGACACAGGCAACCCGGCCGTTGATGCGCAGGACCTCCTGCACCGGACCGTCGAGCTGAAGCAGGCGCTCGCGCACCTGTCCGGAAGCGTCGACACCGTGCCAGATACGGTGGGAGGAGAAACTACCGCTACGCTGGTAGATGAAAGCCCCCTGAAAGCTCTGAGTGCGCTCCGCGGCGCTCATGCGAAGCAGCCAGTCCTGCGCTTCGGTAGCATGGGCTGGCGACACCAGCCACCCCCCCAACAGCAACAATAAGGAAATGGCGCGCATGACGATCCTTATCGAGCCTCGAGACTGGCCGCGCGGGCATAAGGCAGGGCGCCCTCACCTCCGGCACTCATCGCCGCTTGCTGGGCATGCTGGCGCAGGTATGACGGCAGACGCTGCTCCTGCCAGGTCGGCCCGCTCTGCAGCGGTGCGGTGATGGACGGTGCCAGCTCGACGGCTTCCTCGCTGTAGCCGGCGAGCACCGCGGCCCCCTGCACGGCCGACGCCACCGACGAGTGAGGGACGGCCTGCTGGGCCAACTGCGGTGTCCCTTCGCCAAGACCGTCCTGGTTGTAGAAACGCACCCCGGCGAGCACCGCCACGGTCACCGAAGCGGCGATCGCCACGCGACCAAGCAGGCGCCAGCGCTTCGCCACGGCCTGCGGGGGCGTGACATGGTGAGCCGGCTCCTCGGCCAGAGCCGCCGATACCGCCGCGGCGATGTCGAGGCGCGGTTCCAGCAGCTCCTTGTGCATGACGGCCCGGGCGAGCTGATAGCGCGCCCATTTGTCACGCACTTCGGCATCATCGACGGCGTTCAGCACCCGACGCAGCTCCAACTCGTCCGCTTCGTTGTCCATGACCGCTGATAGCGATTCATGCAGGGCTTCACGACTCATGGCGTTTCCTCTCTTGGCTTTCGCCGCTGACTCAGGCTTCCTGCAGCAAAGGCTGCAGGGTTTTGTCTATGGCTTCGCGAGCCCGAAAGATTCGCGAACGCACCGTTCCCACCGGACACTGCATGACGTTCGCAATGTCCTCGTAACTCAGCCCATCGAATTCACGCAGGGTCAACGCCGTGCGCAAATCCTCCGGCAACTGCTGGATGGTGCGATGAACGGCATTCTCTATCTCGTCCCGCAACACCAGCCGCTCGGGCGTCTCGATGTCCTTGAGGGAATGATCACCCTCGTAGAACTCGGCATCCTCGGCGCTCACATCGGTATCCGGCGGACGCCGACCGCGCGATACCAGATGGTTCTTCGCCGTATTGATGGCAATTCGATACAACCAAGTATAAAACGCGCTGTCGCCGCGAAAATTCGCCAGCGCACGGTAAGCCTTGATGAAGGCTTCCTGTGCTACGTCCTGAGCCTCGTGGGCATCGTGCACGAACCGCACTATCAACCCGAGAATCTTGTGCTGGTACTTCAGCACCAGCAGATCGAAGGCTCGCTTGTCGCCACGCTGTACGCGCTCGACCAGCCGCTGATCGTCTTCCTGGGTTAGCATGAACTCTCCTCAATGAGCCTGGAGGGTCGCTGCGCCAGCAAGTCGATCATCTTGTTGCCAAGATAGACTCGGGTCCCGCGCAAAAGTTCTCCCCCCAAGCAAGCTTCCTGCAGATCGCTTTCAGTCCTGCACGAAACTGCGCAGCACGGCCTCTGGCTATGCTGCGCAAGAAATCTTTTCGCCTGACATGGACGGCCGACAAAGGCACCTGCAAACCACCAGGCCCCGCATCGACAAGCAGACACCACGCCTCTCGTGACAACTCGCTATAGGAACCTCGACGGCAAGGAAAGTTCCGAAACGGCGCACCAAGGCAAAGCTATTGTGCCGTCGCCCCCCTCTATATACTAGAGGCCGCTTTTTTGCGGGGCTTCGGCATGAATCAACACCACCAACATGATGTCCTGGTCATCGGCAGCGGGGCTGCCGGCCTGACGCTCGCCCTCACCCTCCCCTCGCACCTACGCATCGCGGTGATCAGCAAGGGCGACCTCGCCAACGGCTCCACCTACTGGGCCCAGGGCGGCGTCGCCGCCGTGCTGGACGACACCGACACCGTCGAGTCGCACGTCGCCGACACCCTGGTCGCCGGCGCCGGCCTGTGCCGCGAAGATGCCGTGCGCTTCACCGTCGAGCATAGCCGCGAGGCCATCCAGTGGCTGATCGATCAGGGCGTGCCCTTCACCCGCGAGGACAAGACTTCCCGCGAGGACGGCGGCTTCGAATATCACCTGACCCGCGAGGGCGGGCACAGCCACCGGCGCATCATCCATGCCGCCGATGCCACCGGCGCCGCGATCTTCAACACCCTGCTGGAACGTGCCAGGCAGCGGCCGAATATCGAGCTGATGGAACAGCGCGTCGCCATCGACCTGATCACCGAGCCCAAGCTGGGCCTGCCCGGCAAGCGCTGCCTGGGCGCCTACGTTCTGAACCGTGCCACCGACGAGGTAGACACCTTCAGTGCGCGCTTCACAGTGCTGGCCAGCGGCGGCGCCGCCAAGGTCTATCTCTACACCAGCAACCCGGACGGCGCCTGCGGCGACGGTATCGCCATGGCCTGGCGTGCCGGCTGCCGAGTCGGCAATCTGGAGTTCAACCAGTTCCACCCCACCTGCCTCTACCATCCACAGGCCAAGAGCTTCCTGATCACCGAGGCGCTGCGCGGCGAAGGCGCCCTACTCAAGCTGCCCAACGGCGAACGTTTCATGCCACGCTTCGACAAGCGCGCCGAGCTGGCGCCGCGCGACATAGTGGCACGAGCCATCGACCACGAAATGAAGCGCCTAGGGATCGACTGCGTCTACCTGGACATCAGCCACAAACCGGCGGATTTCGTGAAGGCGCATTTCCCCACCGTCTACGAGCGCTGCCTGAGCTTCGGCATCGACATCACCCGCGAGCCCATCCCGGTGGTACCGGCCGCCCACTACACCTGCGGCGGCGTGCTGGTCGACCAGCACGGACGCACTGACGTCCCTGGCCTCTACGCCATCGGCGAGACCAGCTTCACCGGCCTGCACGGGGCCAATCGGATGGCCAGCAACTCCCTGCTGGAGTGCTTCGTCTACGGCCGCTCGGCCGCCGCCGACATCGTCGAGCAACTGCCCCAGGTAGCCATGCCCGGCCCGCTGCCGAGCTGGGACGCCAGCCAGGTGACCGACTCCGACGAGGACGTGATCATCGCCCACAACTGGGACGAGCTGCGGCGTTTCATGTGGGACTATGTGGGCATCGTGCGCACCAACAAACGCCTGCTGCGTGCCCATCACCGCGCCCGCCTGCTGCTGAGCGAGATCGACGAGTTCTATAGCAACTACAAGGTCAGCCGCGACCTGATCGAACTACGCAACCTGGCTCTGGTCGCCCAGCTGATGATCCACTCGGCCATGCGCCGCCACGAAAGCCGCGGCCTGCACTACAGCCTCGACTACCCGCAGCAGCTTCCGGAGGCGCGGGACACCATCCTCGACCCAAGCATCGACAGCCTCGAAACGGACGACGACTGAGTGCTAGCCCTGCCAGGGTGCCGCCCACCGCCGACGAGCGAACTTGAGGCGCACGCGCAGGCGCCGGTGCGTTTGCGCATCCAAGGCATCGCGGGGAATGCACAGGGAGCGGATGCGCCGTTCGCCCTCAAGGCGAAAGCGCAGGATCACCGCCAGCGGCAGGGCCAGGCTGTCCGGGCGCAGTTGCACGGGCTGCCAGCCGTCCCGCGGACTCCACAGCTGCCAGCCCGAGTCGTCGTGGCGCAGGCCACGGAAGGCGCCTTCATCGCGAAGGAGAATCGGCCCGGGCAGCACCCAGGCCGCGTGCGCCAGGCACAGGGCCAGTCCCAGCCCGGCACACCAGAGGGGAATGTCCGCCGCCAGCAGCGCCGGCACCGTCAGCGCCAGCACACCTAGATAGAGCAGCAGCACCAGCCGCGAAGGCCGCCAGCGGCATTCGAAGCTCTTACCGGGGTTGGACACGATCCAGAATCATGCGCACCATGCGCTTCAGATCGGGATCCTCCGGCTCTTCGCGCTGCATGAACCAGCCGAACAGGTCCTGATCCTCGCATTCCAGCAGCTTGCGGTAACGCGCCTGATCCTCGGCATCCAAGCCCGAGTACACCTCCTTGACGAAGGGCACCAGCAGGACGTCCAGCTCGAGCATGCCGCGGCGGCTGTGCCAAAAGAGTCGGTTGAGTTCGATATCGTCGGCCATCGGGCACTCCTTTCAACAGGCGCGCCAGTATACCAGCCCGGCGGAGCGAAAGACCTGCCAGTCCCGGCTCCGGCGCAGCCGGCCGGAACGGAAAAGCCGGACGACCGGCCCGGCTTCCCGATGCTTCACCACATCAGATCGTCGGGGATCTGATAGGCGGCGTAGGGGTCGTCCGGATCGGGAGCCTGGCTAGGGGTGTTGAGCAGGACGATGCGAGCAGGGTCTCGCTGCTGGATCTTCAGCGCCGCCTCGCGCGGGATCACCTCATAGCCACCGGCGTGGCGGACGATGGCCAGGGAGCCGCGGCTCAACTTGTCACGCATCATGTCGTTGACCGACAGGCGCTTGACCTTCTTGTCGTCGACGAAGTTGTAGTAGTCCTCGGTGTTCAGCTTGGGCAGTCGACTGCGCTCGATCAACTGCTTGATCTGTGCCGCCTCGGCCTTCTTCTGCGCCTTTTCCTGCTGCAGTCGGTTCAGCTCCTGGTCGCGGGCGGCCTTCTCGGCGAGCGCCTTCTGGGCAGCCAGCTTGCTGGATTTGTCCGCCTCAGCCTGGCCCTTCTTCTCCAGACGCTGCTGCTTCTGTTTCTGCTTCTCGGCCTGCTTGACCTGTTTTTCGTTGACCAGCCCGGCCTTCAGCAACTGGTCGCGCAACGACATGCTCATGGTGTGACTTCATCCAAGCGCCCGGACACCCGCCAGGCATCGATCAAAGGGAAAGGAATCCTCGGAAGCGCCAATCCTCCCGTTTGTGCATTCCCAGTGCAAGCGCCTCGGGCTATAAAGAGAGTTCTGGCCGGCATTGGCATGGCCAGACGCTTTGCGGTAATCCATCTGCTCCTGCGGATTCCACGGTCATCTGGCCACCCATTCCATGAGCATCTGACCACCGATTCCACGGTGATCCGGCCACCCATTCCACGCGTATCCGACCACTGATTCCACGGCCATCCGGCCACTCAACCGGGCAGGCAGTAACGCAGGATTTCTTCACTACCATCGACCTCTTTTTCGAAGCAGAGAGGTCGTCGTGGAGCGTTTATCCATGCGTAAGATTCGCGAAGTACTTCGTCTCAAGTTCGAGGTCGGGCTATC
>NZ_KB822601.1 GCF_000364625.1 Pseudomonas thermotolerans DSM 14292 | reverse complement strand
TTCTGAGGTGGCATGCGGGCAGTGCCTTGGCCGAGATGAGCGATCGGCCAGGCCAGCCTCGCCTTCCTGGCGAAAGCGCCGCAGCCACTTGTAGGCGGTCCGCACACTGACGCCGGCGGCCTGGGCAGCATCCTCGACACGTAGCCCCTGTTCGATACGCCGGACAAGAAGGGCTCGACCGCGCGGGGTAAGACGGGCATGTTTATGCAGGTTCATCCGGGGCTCCTGGAAGGCTGTGTTGGTCGCACTTCCAGAATTCCGGGAATGCCCCGGATGAACAACCTACTGAGAGATCACACCTAGCCCGCGGCGTGCCGCCGCTTCAGTCGGCCACCTCCAGCAGTTCCACCTCGAACACCAGCGGGGTGTGGGGCGGGATCAGATCGCCTGCGCCTTGCGCCCCGTAGGCCTGCGCCGAGGGAATCACCAGCCGCCATTTCGCGCCGGTCGGCATCTCCAGCAGGGCGGTGCGCCAGCCGGCGATCACGCTATCCAGCTTGAACCACTGCGGCGTCTGGCTTTCGTCGAACAGGCTGCCGTCGGCCAGCCAGCCGGCATAGCGCACCCGCACCCGGCCGTCAGCCTTCGGTCTGGCGCCCAGCCCGGCCCGCAGCTCGCTGCGCAGCACGCCGCCGGCCAGCTCGCGTACTCCGGGGCGGGCCTTCTCGTTGGCCAGGAAGCGCCGCTCGCGGGCCATCGCCCGTTCCACTTCGGCGTCCTGCTGGTGGACCTCGTGCTCGGCGAGCAGATGGTCGATGTGCCGGGCGTCGAGGCGCAGTGTTTCGCCGCGGTAGGCCTGGCGCAGCCCCGTCAGCAGTTCTTCGACGTTCAGTCCGGGAACCTCGCCGCGCAGCCGTTCGCCGAGTCGTGCGCCGAGGGCGTAGGCGAGGTCGTCACCGGGCTCGACAGCCAGCAGGGGTGTGGCGGCAAGTAGCAGGTAGAGGGGCAGGAAACGCGGCATGGGGACGGCTCTCTCGGGCGGTGAGTGCCGATTATGCCTGCCATTCGGCCGGATGTTGGCGAGCCCGTGGCGGGACGACTAGTATGGGGGCGCACCCTCTGTCCGTCAGGAGACCACCATGCCGGCCAAAAAGAAGAAGGTATCCACTCCTCTGCATTTGCTTCAGCAGCTCTCGGGCAGCCTCCTCGAGCACTTGGAGCAGGCCTGTTCCCAGGCTCTGGTGGATGCCGAGAAACTGCTGACCAAGCTGGAGAAACAGCGCGCCAAGACCCAGGAGAAACTGCACAAGACCCGCAGTAAGGTCCAGGAAGCCGCCCAGGCCGGCAAGGCCAAGGCCCAAGCGAAGGCGAGGAAGGCCGTGGCTGAACTGGAGGAGCTCCTCGACACTCTCAAGGTCCGCCAGGCTGAGACCCGGGCCTATATCGTCCAGCTCAAGCGTGACACCCAGGAAAGCCTGAAGCTCGCCCAGGGCGTCGGCAAGGTGCGCGAGGCGGTCAGCAAGCTGTTGGATTCCCGCTCCGAAGAGCAGGCGCCGGCCGCCAAGACCCCGGTCAAAGCCGGCAGTGCCAGAAGGCCCGCCGCCAAACCGGTATCGAAACCAGCCGCGAAGCCTGCCAGGAAAAGCGCCACGGCGGCTGCCAAGCCTGCGACCAAGGTTGCGGCAAGGTCGGCCGGCAAGGCCGCCGCCAGCAGGCCGGCGACCAAGGTGGCGAGCAAACCGGCTGTGAAGCCGGCCGCTGCGGCGAAGAGCAGCGCCAAGCCGGCGGCGACTACGGCCAGCAAGCCGACCGCCAAACCGACGGCGAAAGCCGCGAGCAAGCCTGCTGCCGCGAAGCCGGCCGGCAGCGCTGCGAAGGCCGCGGCCAAGCCGGTCGCCCGCAAGCCTGCCGCCAAACCGGCTGCGGCCAGCCAACCGGCGCCGACCACTACTCCGGTGCCCGCTCCGGCGACCGCCACCAATGGCGGCGCTCCGCTGTCCGGCGCATCCTGAGCCCCGCCTGCAGGCCCGCACGCCCTTTCGCGTGCGGGCTGCCGCCATTCCTGTGAAAGCCTGCTAGTCGCCCAGCGCCTCGCGCAGCCGGCGCAGGGCCTCGGGCGCCTGGCTGCCGGACTCGTCGGCCAGGCCCCACAGCCACAGCTGGGTATTCCGCGCCTCATCCTCCGGCCAGGCCTGCGCAGCGCTTTCCAGGCGCAGCAGCAGCTGGCGTTCCGCAGACAGTTCCAGAGCCTTGAGCTGTTCGCGCAGGCCGCCGAGGGCCTCGTCCGTCTGGGCGCGGGCGCGCCAGGCCTGCCGCAGGGTGCGCAGCGGACTGATCACCTCGGCCTGCCAGGGCGTGGCGATGGCGCGCAGACAATCCGCGCGCTCCGTGGCGAAGGCCACCCCGCGCTGACCCAGCCAGGCGCCGGCGAGCAGCAGGCAGACGTCGGCTCCGGCCTCCTGCAGCTGCAGGCAGGCCTCCTCGATGCCTTCTCGCTGGTAGAAATGAACGGCAAAACTCCACAGGTCAGACGGCATTTCGGTCTCCGTGCGGCGCCGGGGCGAAGCTGGTAGACTCCGCGCCCATCATGATCCGACTGCTCAACCTTACACTGCAACGAGGACCTCAGCGCCTGCTCGAAGGCGCCGAGCTGACCCTGCACGCTGGCCAGAAGGTCGGCCTGATCGGTGCCAACGGCGCCGGCAAGTCCAGTCTGTTCGCCCTGCTGCGCGGCGAGCTGGGCGCAGATGCCGGCGACTGCCAGGTGCCCGCCGACTGGCGCATCGCCCATATGCGCCAGGAGGTCAACGATCTGGAGCGCCTGGCGGTGGACTACGTGCTCGACGGCGACCCGCGTCTGCGTCAGATCCAGCGCGACCTGGCGGTCGCCGAGGCGGCTCAGGACGGCGCTGCCATCGCCCGCCTGCACCATGAGCTGGACGCCGCCGACGGCTACAGCGCCGATGCCCGGGCGCGCAAGCTGCTGGCCGGCCTGGGCTTCGACGCCACGCAGATGGAACGCCGGGTCGGCGACTTCTCCGGGGGCTGGCGGATGCGCCTGAACCTGGCTCAGGCGCTGATGTGCCCGTCCGAGCTGTTGCTCCTCGACGAGCCTACCAACCACCTGGATCTGGATGCCATCCTCTGGCTGGAGGAATGGCTCAAGGGCTACCCCGGCACCCTGCTGCTGATTTCCCACGACCGTGACTTCCTGGATGCCGTGGTCGACCATGTGGTGCACCTGGAGCAGCGCAAGCTGACCCTCTACCGTGGCGGCTACTCGGCCTTCGAGCGCACCCGCGCGGAGCGCCTGGCCCAGCAGCAGGCCGCCTACGAGAAGCAGCAGGCTCAGCGCGCGCACATGGAAGCCTTCATCCGCCGCTTCAAGGCCAAGGCCACCAAGGCGCGCCAGGCGCAGAGCCGCATCAAGGCCCTGGAGCGCCTGGAGGAGCTGGCCCCGGCGCACATCGACTCGCCCTTCGATTTCCGCTTCCGCGAGGCGGAGAAGATCTCCACCCCGCTGCTGGATCTCAGCGAGGGGCGCCTCGGCTATGGCGACAAGGTGGTGCTCGACAAGCTCAAGCTGAGCCTCGCCCCCGGCGCGCGCATCGGCCTGCTCGGCCCCAACGGCGCCGGCAAGTCGACCCTGATCAAGGTCCTGGCCGGCGAGCTGGAGCCCCTGGCCGGGCGTCTGCAGCGCGGTGAGAACCTGGTCATCGGCTACTTCGCTCAGCACCAGCTGGATGCCCTGGACGACCAGGCCAGCCCGCTGCTGCACCTGCAGCGCATCGCCCCGGCGGAACGGGAACAGACCCTGCGCGACTTCCTCGGCGGCTTCGATTTCCGCGGCGAGCGCTGCGACGAGCCGGTGCTGAACTTCTCCGGCGGCGAGAAGGCGCGCCTGGCCCTGGCCCTGATCGCCTGGCAGAAGCCCAACCTGCTGCTCCTCGACGAGCCGACCAACCACCTCGACCTGGAGATGCGCCTGGCCCTGACCCTGGCCCTGCAGGAGTTCTCCGGCGCCGTGCTGGTGGTCTCCCACGATCGCCACCTGCTGAAGAGCACCACTGACGAGTTCCTGCTGGTCGCCGATGGCCGCGTCCAGGCCTTCGACGGCGACCTCGAGGACTACGCCCGCTGGCTGGTGGACTATCGCTCCCAGCAGGCTCCGGCGTCTCCCGCTGCGCCGGCGAGGGCGGAGAAGACCGACCGGCGCGTCCAGCGCCAGGCCTCCGCGGCCCTGCGCCAGCAGCTGGCGCCGTACCGCCGGCAGGCGGAGAGGCTCGAGCGCGAGCTCGGCCAGGTCCAGGAGCGCCTCGCCGGCATCGAGGTACGGCTCGCCGATAGCGCTCTTTACGAGGCCGCGCGCAAGGACGAGCTGCGTGAACTACTCGCCGACCAGGCGCGTCTGAAGGCCGAGGAAGCCTCGCTGGAGGAGGCCTGGCTGGAGGCCCTGGAAACCCTCGAGGAACTGCAGCGCCAACTGGAGGCGAGCGAATAGGGCATGGACGAGTTCCGCCAACTGGTCCTGGAGTGGAGCGAGCCGCTGCTGCGCTTCGCCCAGGTCAGTCTGATCCTGTTGCTGGCCTGGCTGGTACAGCGCATCGTCACCCGGGCCATCAGCCGTCTCGGCGGGCACTATCCGCAGCTGCCCCAGGAGCTGCTGCTGCCGCTGCGCGGCGGGCTGCGCTGGCTGATCATGGGCAGCGCCTTCATCCTGGTGCTGGAGCGCCTGGGGGTTTCCGCCGAGGTGCTGTGGACCGCGCTGACCGGCTTCGCGGCGGTTGCCGCGGTGGCGTTCTTCGCGATCTGGAGCGTGCTCTCCAACCTGTTCTGCTCGGTGCTGATCTTCGCCCTCGGGCCGTTCCGCCTGGGCGACGTGGTCGAGGTGGTGGACAGCGGCGACAAGCCCGGGGTGAAGGGCCGGGTAGTCGGCATCAATCCGTTCTACACCACGCTGTCCGACGTGGATAACCAGGGCGCCCTGCTGCAGGTGCCCAACAGCCTGTTCTTCCAGAAGGCGGTACGCCGCTGGCGCGGGCCCGATTTCCCCACCCTTGGCAAACACGACGAGAACTGAACGACATGGAATGGCTCGCCGACCCGCAAATCTGGGTTGCATTCTTCACCCTGACCGCCCTGGAGATCGTCCTCGGCATCGACAACATCATCTTCATCTCCATTCTGGCCAGCCGCCTGCCGGTCGCCCAGCAGCCCAAGGCCCGCTTCTTCGGCCTGGCCCTGGCGATGGGCACGCGCATCCTGCTGTTGCTGTCGATCACCTGGGTGATGCGCCTGACCGACGACCTGTTCAGCCTCTGGGGCCACGGGGTGTCCGGGCGTGACCTGATCCTGTTCTTCGGCGGCCTGTTCCTGCTGTTCAAGAGCACCCTGGAGATCTGGCACAGCCTGGAGGGCGCCGAGGAGGAGCAGAAGAGCGCCGGCGGCTCGGCCGGCCTGCTTGGCATCGTCATCCAGATCGCCATCATCGACATCGTGTTCTCCCTGGACTCGGTGATCACCGCGGTGGGCCTGGTGCAGAACGTGCCGGTGATGATCTCCGCCATCGTCATCTCGGTGCTGGTGATGATGGCCGCCGCCGGGACCATCAGCGCCTTCATCGACCGCCATCCGTCGCTGAAGATGCTGGCCCTGTCGTTCCTCATCGTGGTCGGCACCGTGCTGGTTGCCGAGGCCTTCGAGGTGCACGTGCCGAAGGGCTACGTCTACTTCGCCATGGCCTTCTCCCTGGCGGTGGAGGCCATCAACATCCGCCTGCGCACGGCCATGGCGCGGCGCAACCGGCAGCCCGAGCCGGAGCCGGTGAAGCTGCGCAAGGGGCTGCCGGACTGAGCACGAGGCTGGGCGGCAACCTGGCGAAGGGGTAGGCTGTAGGGCCTGCCCCTTCTTCGTTCGGCCCGCGTCATTATTCGTCGAGGTAGATTTCCATGGCCCTGCATACCTGGCTCGCCTTCTTCGTCGCCTGTTGGGTGATCAGCCTGTCGCCCGGCGCCGGGGCCATCGCCTCCATGTCCAGCGGGTTGCAGTACGGCTTCTGGCGCGGCTACTGGAATGCCATCGGGCTGCAGTTGGGCCTGGCCCTGCAGATCGCCATCGTCGCCGCCGGGGTGGGCGCCATCCTCGCCGCCTCGGCGCTGGCTTTCAGCCTCATCAAGTGGTTCGGCGTGGCCTACCTGGTCTACCTGGCCGTGCTGCAGTGGCGCGCCGAGCCGAGCGAGCTGCGCGCCGAGGACGCGCGGCGCCCGCTGGGCCGGCCGCTGACACTGGTGGTGCGCGGTTTCCTGGTCAACATCAGCAACCCCAAGGCGATCGTCTTCATGCTCGCCGTGCTGCCGCAGTTCCTTGATCCGCAGGCGCCGCTGCTGCCGCAGTACCTGCTGATGGGGGTGACCATGATCGGTGTCGACCTGATCGTCATGGCCGGCTACACCGGCCTGGCCGCGCGGGTGCTGCGCGCGCTGCGCTCGCCGCGCCAGCAGCGGCTGCTGAACCGCACCTTCGCCGGGTTGTTCGTCGGCGCCGCGGCACTGCTGGCCACGGTGCGCCGCGCCGCCTGAGCCGGGCCGGCCGGACCGGTCTTTTGTTACAAACTATTGCGAGGAGCAGTTAGGAAGGTGAGAATCAACGCTCAGCCATTCTCATTTGCGTTTTGATCATGTCCCTTCCTATCCGCTCTCTTGTCTGGCTGCTGTTCGCCCTGCTGAGCCTCGCCAGCCTGAATCTGTCCGCCGCGCCCCAGGGCGAGGTGGTCCAGGCCGTGCATCTGCTCGACTACATCGCCGCCGACTATCCGGCCACCGTGGCCGGGGGGCAAGTCGTCGACGACGGCGAATACCGCGAACAGCTGGAATTCCTCGCCCATCTGCAGGACCTGATTGCCTCGCTGCCGGCGCGCCCGCAGCAGACCGAGCTGCAGCAGGGACTGCGCGAACTGCGCCAGGCCATCGAGGAGCGCCGCGAGGGTGCCGCCGTGGCTCGCGAGGCGCGGCGCCTGAGCGCCCAGCTGGCGGTGGTCTACGAGCTCAGCCAGGCGCCGCTGATCACCCCCGATCCGGCCCGCGGCGAACCGCTGTTCGCCCAGCATTGTGCGGTCTGCCACGGTGCCAGCGGTGCCGGCGACGGCCCGGCCGGGGTGGCCATGGAGCCGCCGCCGAGCAACCTGCGCGATCCGGCCCGCATGGACCAGCTGAGCCTCTACGGCCTGTTCAATACCCTGACCTTGGGCATCGACGGCACCGACATGCCGGCCTTCGCCGACCAGTTGGACGAGCGCCAGCGCTGGGATCTGGCCAGCTACGTCGCCGGCCTGAGCGCCGCGCCGGTCGCTGATGCCGTGCCACGCTTCGACATCGGCGAGCTGGCCCGGTTGACCCCGGCGGAAGTCGCCGCCGCGCAGGGCAGCGCCGCCGCCGCGGCCTTCCGTGCCCAGCGTGCCCAGCCGCACCAGGTCCAGCGCGGCCCGCGGCAGCTGCTCGACTACACCGCCGTCACCCTGGACAAGAGCCTCGCCGCCTACCGCGAGGGCGACCAGGAGCAGGCCTACGACCTCTCGGTGGCCGCCTACCTGGAAGGCTTCGAGCTGGTGGAAAGCTCTTTGGACAACCTCGACGCCGGGCTGCGCCGCGACACCGAGCAGGCGCTGATGGCCTACCGCCAGGCGCTGCGCGACGGCCAGTCGCCGGCCGCCGCGGCGCGCCTGCTGGAGGACGCCAAGGGCAAGTTGCAGGCTGCCGCCGAGCTGCTTTCCGGCGACGGCCTGAACTGGTCGCTGAGCTTCCTCTCCAGCCTGCTGATCCTGCTCCGCGAGGGCCTGGAGGCGATCCTGGTGCTGGCGGCGATCCTCGCCTTCCTGCGCAACACCGGCCAGCACCAGGTGGCGCACAGCGTCCATGTCGGCTGGGGCCTGGCTTTGGTGGCCGGCTTCGCCACCTGGGCGCTGGCCGCCTGGCTCCTCGACATCGGCGGCGCCCAGCGCGAGCTGATGGAGGGCTGCACCGCGCTGTTCGCTGCGGTGATGGTGCTCTGGCTCGGCGTATGGATGCACGACCGCCGGCATGCCGCGGCCTGGCAGGACTACATCAGGAGCAGTCTGGTCAGTGGTGGCGGGCGCTTCGGCTTCGCGGTACTGGCGTTCTTCTCGGTGTACCGTGAGCTGTTCGAGGTGATCCTGTTCTACGAAACCCTCTGGCTGCAAGCCGGCCCGGCCGGCCACGGCGCGGTGCTGGCCGGCGCGGCCACTGCCCTGATGGCGCTGCTCGGCCTGGCCTGGGTGATCCTGCGTGGCTCGGCCAAGCTGCCCCTGGGGCAGTTCTTCCTGATCAACGCGGTGCTGCTCTGTGCGCTCTCGGTGGTGTTCGCCGGGCACGGCGTCAAGGCACTGCAGGAGGCCGGGGTGTTCGGTACCCGGCCGCTGGCCTTCGTCGAGTGCGACTGGCTGGGCATCCACCCGGACGCCTACACTCTCGGTGCCCAGGTCCTGGTCCTGCTGGCCATCGTCCTGCTCTACGGACGCAGTCGCAGGATCGGCCGGCGCCGAGCCGCGGCCCTCGACACTTGAGTTGCGTGGGCGGCCGGGCCAGACTGGCCGCCCGCTTTCCCTCCTGCAGGATTCTCCATGCGTGTCTGGATCGATGCCGACGCCTGTCCCAAGGCGGCCAAGGACCAAGTCGTCAAGTTCGCCCTCAAGCGCCGCTTCGAGGTGGTCCTGGTGGCCGGTCAGGGGCAGAGCAAGCCGGCCTTCGCCTGCGTGCGGCTGATCGTGGTGCCCAGCGGCCCGGACGCCGCCGACGACTATCTGGTGGAACATGCCCAGCCCGGAGAGCTGGTGATCTGCAGCGACGTGCCCCTGGCCGACCGGCTGGTGAAGAAGGGGGTCGCCGTCTTGGACCCGCGCGGCCGCGAGTTCGACGAGCGCAACATGGGAGAGCGCCTGGCGGTGCGCAATCTGTTCACCGACCTGCGCGAGCAGGGTCAGGTCGGCGGTGGCCAGCCCCCATACGGCGAGCGCGACCGCCAGGCCTTCGCCAATGCCCTGGACCGCACCCTCACCCGCCTGCTACGCCAGGTGCAGTCCGGGGCCTGAAGCGCGCCGGCCTGGCCTATGCTGAACAGTCCCACGCACTGAATCGAGAGCGTCCCATGCACAAGATCCTGGTCAGCCGCTGCCTGCTCGGCGAGCGGGTGCGCTACGACGGCGGCAGCAACGGGCCGCTGGAGCCATTGGCGCGCTGGCAGGCGGAAGGCCGGGTGGTGCCGATCTGCCCGGAGGTGGCCGGTGGCCTGCCGACCCCGCGGCCGCCGGCGGAAATCCCCGGAGCCCAGGGGGCGGCCGTGCTGGATGGCCGCCTGCCGGTACTGAGCATCGAGGGCATCGATGTCACCGCCGCCTTCCTGGCCGGTGCCCGGCGCGCCCTCGAGCTGGCCGAGGAACACGGGGTGCGGATTGCCGTGCTCAAGGCGCGCAGCCCATCTTGCGGTAATCTTGAGGGTTACGACGGCAGCTTCACAGGCCGTCGGGTGGCCGGCGAAGGTGTTACCGCCGCGCTGCTGCGTCGCGCCGGGATCCGGGTGTTCAACGAAGACCAGCTGGCCGAGGCTGCCCAAGCCCTGGCCGAGCTGGATGTCGCTGAACCCGGGGCAGTCCCGAGCGCCATTCAGGTCCAGTCCTGATTCCAGCCATGCAAGGAGCAAAACAACATGAAATTCCTGTTGCCTAGCGTCTGTCTGAGTGCCGCGCTGTTCGCCGGCATTGCCTCCGTCCAGGCCGAAGTGCCGCGCACCTCGGCGCCCGCTGGCGCCCAGGTGTACTTCATCGAGCCGGCCGACGGCGCCGAGGTGGACCAGACCTTCACCGTCAAGTTCGGCCTCAAGGGCATGGGGGTGGCGCCGGCCGGGGTGGACGTGCCGGACACCGGCCACCATCACCTGCTGATCGACGTCGACCAGATGCCGGCCCTCGATCAGCCGCTGCCGACCTCCGACGCGGTGCGCCACTTCGGCAAGGGGCAGACCGAGACCGAGGTCACCCTGACGCCTGGCAAGCACACCCTGCAGCTGGTGGTGGGCGACAAGAACCACGTGCCGTTCGACCCGCCGGTGGTCTCCGAGAAGATCACCGTCACGGTGAAGTGACGCGGGCGGCAGGAAAAACGAAAAAGGGAGGCCGCAGCCTCCCTTTTTTACTGTCCGCTTGACGGCTCAGAACAGCACGCGGGTACGGATGGTGCCCTCGATCTCGTGCAGCTTCTGCAGGGCCAGGTCGGAGTAGGCGGCGTCCACGTCGATCACCACGTAGCCGACCGATTCGTTGGTCTGCAGGAACTGACCGGAGATGTTGATGCCGTTGTCGGCGAACACCCGGTTGATGGCGCTCATCACCCCGGGGATGTTCTTGTGGATGTGCAGCAGACGGTGCTTGCCGGGGTGCGACGGTAGGGCCACTTCCGGGAAGTTGACCGCCGAGGTGGTGGTGCCGTTGTCGCTGTACTTGACCAGCTTCTCGGCCACTTCCAGGCCGATGTTGGCCTGCGCCTCGGCGGTGGAGCCACCGATGTGCGGGGTGAGGATCACCCGGTCCAGGCCGCGCAGCGGGCTCTCGAACACTTCGTCGTTGGACTTCGGTTCGACCGGGAACACGTCGATGGCGGCGCCGATCAGGTGCTCGTCCTTGATCGCCGCGGCCAGGGCGTCCAGCTCCACCACGGTGCCGCGCGAGGCGTTGATCAGGATGCTGCCCTTCTTCATCGCGCGGATTTCCTTCTCGCCGATCATCCACTTGGTGGACGGCAGCTCGGGGACGTGCAGGGTGACGATGTCGGCGATGCTGAGCAGCTCGTGGAGGTTGCCGACCTGCTGGGCGTTGCCGAGCGGCAGTTTGGTCACTACGTCGTAGAAGTAGACCTGCATGCCCAGAGCCTCGGCCAGCACCGACAGCTGGGTGCCGATGGAGCCGTAGCCGATGATCCCCAGCTTCTTGCCGCGGATCTCGTAGGAGTTGGCAGCGCTCTTGATCCAGCCGCCGCGGTGGCAAGAGGCGTTCTTCTCGGGGATGCCGCGTAGCAGCAGGATGGCCTCGCCGAGCACCAGTTCGGCCACCGAGCGGGTGTTCGAGTAGGGCGCGTTGAACACCGCGATGCCGCGCTCGCGGGCGGCCTTGAGGTCCACCTGGTTGGTGCCGATGCAGAAGCAGCCGACGGCGATCAGCTTCTTGGCGCAGTCGAAGACTTCCTTGGTGAGCTGGGTACGCGAGCGGATGCCGATGAAGTGCACGTCGGCGATCTTTTCCTTCAGCTCGTCGCCGGACAGCGCCGTCTTGAGATACTCGATGTTGCTGTAGCCGGCGGCTTTCAGGGTGTCCACCGCGTTCTGATGCACACCTTCGAGGAGAAGGAACTTGATCTTGCTCTTGTCGAGAGAGGTCTTGCTGCTCATCTGCGTACCTGTCGATCCCGGTAGAAAGGTCTGGTCGGCCGGAGGGGGAGGGCCGGTCCCGCAAGTCGGAACACCCTCTGGCGGGCGCGATTAACGGGGGGCGTATGCTAGCATACGGGCCCCCCGAAAGCCCCACCCCCGCACGATGAAGCGTGCTCAGGGTGACCATGAACCGTTTGAGAGTTCCGCAGATGACCCACGCTGCCCAGATCGAAGCGCTGAAGACCCTGGTCGAGCCCGGCAAGGTGCTGACCGACGCCGACTCCCTCAACACCTACGGTAAGGACTGGACCAAGCACTTCGCGCCGGCGCCGCTGGCCATCGTGTTCCCGAAGACCATCGAGCAGGTCCAGGCCATCGTCCGCTGGGCCAACGAGCACCGCATCGGCCTGGTGCCCTCTGGCGGTCGCACCGGGCTGTCCGCCGCCGCGGTGGCGGCCAACGGTGAGGTGGTGGTGGCCTTCGACTACATGAACCGCATCCTCGCCTTCAACGAATACGACCGCACCGTGGTCTGCCAGCCGGGCGTGGTGACCAAGCAGCTGCAGCAGTTCGCCGAGGAGAAGGGCCTGTACTACCCGGTGGACTTCGCCTCCTCCGGCTCCAGCCAGATCGGCGGCAACATCGGCACCAACGCCGGCGGCATCAAGGTGATCCGCTACGGCATGACCCGCAACTGGGTGGCCGGCCTCAAGGTGGTCACCGGCAAGGGCGACCTGCTGGAACTGAACAAGGACCTGATCAAGAACGCCACCGGCTACGACCTGCGCCAGCTGTTCATCGGCGCCGAAGGCACCCTGGGCTTCGTGGTGGAGGCCACCATGCGCCTGGAGCGTGCGCCGAAGAACCTCACCGCCATGGTCCTCGGCACGCCGGACTTCGAGGCCATCATGCCGGTGCTGCACGCCTTCCAGAGCAAGCTGGACCTGACCGCCTTCGAGTTCTTCTCCGACAAGGCGCTGGCCAAGGTGCTGGCCCGCGGCGACGTGCCGCGCGCCTTCGAGACCGACTGCCCGTTCTACGCCCTGTTGGAGTTCGAGGCGACCACCGAGGAGGTGGCCAACGAGGCCCTGGCGGTGTTCGAGCACTGTGTGGAGCAGGGCTGGGTGCTCGACGGGGTGATGAGCCAGTCCGAGCAGCAGCTGCAGAACCTCTGGAAGCTGCGCGAGTACATCTCCGAGACCATCAGCCACTGGACCCCGTACAAGAACGACATCTCGGTCACCGTCGGCAAGGTGCCGGCCTTCCTTAGGGACATCGACGCCATCGTCGAGGCCAACTACCCGGACTTCGAGGTGGTCTGGTTCGGCCACATCGGCGACGGCAACCTGCACCTGAACATCCTCAAGCCCGAGCAGATGGACAAGGACGAGTTCTTCGCCAAGTGCGCCACGGTCAACAAGTGGGTATTCGAGACCGTGCAGAAGTACAACGGTTCGATCAGCGCCGAGCACGGCGTGGGCATGACCAAGCGCGACTATCTGCATTACAGTCGCTCGGAGGCCGAGATCGCCTACATGAAGGCCATCAAGGCGGTATTCGACCCGAACGGCATCATGAATCCCGGCAAGATCTTCAACAATTAAGCACGCGCAAGCGTCCCGCCAGGAGCCGCGGGGGGGCAGTCCCCGCGGACCGGAGCTTGCAGCCCCGGAGGAATCCCAATGAGCTACCAGCATCAGTACAGCGACGGCACCCGCATTCATTTTCCCATGGGCAAGGTGGTATGCGTCGGCCGCAACTACGCCGAGCACGCCAAGGAACTGAACAACCCGGTGCCCAGCGAGCCGCTGCTGTTCATCAAGCCCGGTAGCTGCGTGGTGCCTCTGGAGGGCGGCTTCGCCATTCCCCAGGACCGTGGGGCGGTGCACTACGAGGCGGAGATCGCCGTGCTGATCGGCAAGCCGCTGTCGCGCAAGCCGAGCAGGGAGGAGGTTCTCGACGCCATCTCCGGCTACGCCCCGGCCCTCGACCTGACCCTGCGCGACGTGCAGGCCAAGCTCAAGGAGAAGGGCTACCCCTGGGAACTGGCCAAGGCCTTCGACGGCGCCTTCGTGCTGGCTCCCTTCGTGCCCGGCGACGCCATCGCCGACCCCGCCGACATCGGCATCCGCCTGACCATCGACGGCGAGGTGCGTCAGGACGGCAACAGCCGCGACATGCTCTACCCCATAGTGCCGCTGATCCAGCACATCGCCGGGCACTTCAGCCTGCAGGCCGGCGACGTGGTGTCCACCGGCACTCCGGCCGGCGTCGGCCCGCTGCGCTCCGGCGCCGAGCTGGTGCTGGAGCTGGTCGGCCAGCCGCGCTTCCACGGCCGGGTGCTGTAAGGCGCAGGCGACGCGCCCTGTCCGGGGGCGCCGGACAGGGTGCGCTTCCCCCGGCGGCGCGAGCGCCCCGTTCACGATTTTTTCATCGATACCGGCCTAGGCTGGAGGCCCGATGCAACCAGATGGTCATCGGGTGGTCTAGTTTCTTCCCATCCACTGCCGGTGTCATCGCCATGCCGCTTTCCTTTCTGCGCCGCCCCCGCTGGCTGGCCTGCCTGTTTCTGCTGACCGCCCTGATCGCCGGTGGGCGGGCCTTCCACCTCGACGACCAGGCGCGGATCTGGCTGCGCGAGCTCACCCTCAGCGAGGCCGAGCGCGCCGCGAGCATCTGGCTGCCGGGTTACCAGGCGGTGATCCAGGCCAAGCCGCTGGCCGGGCTGGACGAGGACGAGACCTCCGACCTCAGCTACAGCCCGACCAGCGGCACCCTGTTCACCGTCACCGGGCGCAACCCCAAGCTCGTCGAACTGAGCCTCTCCGGCGAGGTGCTGCGCAGCATCCCGCTGCGCGGTTTCGCCAACCCGGAGGGCGTGGCGGTGCTCGCCGACGGACATCTGGCGATCACCGACGAGCGCCGGCGGACCCTGGCGATCTTCACGCTGGACGCGCAGACCCGGGAGATCGACGTCGCGCAGACCCAGGAGATCGACCTCGGCTTCCCCGATTCCGGCAACAAGGGCTTCGAGGGCGTCGCCTGGGATCCGGCGCGCCAGCGCCTGCTGCTCGGCAAGGAGCGCTCGCCGCTGTCCGTGTTCAGTTGGCCGGGCAACGGCGCCACGCGCTTTGCCGGGCGGATGCAGCCGCTGCCCAATGACAGCCTGGGTCTGCGCAACCTTTCGGCGCTCAGCGTCGACCCGCGCACCGGGCACATCCTGGTGCTCTCGGCGCAGTCCCGGCTGCTTCTGGAGCTGGACGAGGAGGGCGAGCCGGTCAGCTTCATCAGCCTGATCGGCGGCTTCAACGGCTTGGACAACCGCATTCCGCGCGCCGAGGGGGTGGCCATCGACGAGCAGGGCACCATCTACATGGTCAGCGAGCCGAACCTGTTCTACGTGTTCCGCAGGGGCGGCGAGGCCGCGGCCGAAGGCTGAAGCCGGCGATTTAAGCCTGGCTTAAGGGCCCGTTAAGGCTGGGTTCAGGTGACCGACCTAAGCTGATCCCGTCAACCACCGATAGGGGATCCTTCTCATGAAACCCAAAGCTCTAGCCCTGCTGTTCGTTCCGCTGCTGTCCGCCTCGGCCTTCGCTGCCGGCGGCTACACTGGCCCGAGCAACACGCCGCAGGTGACCACCGTCGCCGCTGCCTTGGAGGCCCCCGACGACACGCCGGTGGTACTCACCGGGCAGATCGTCAAGCGCCTGAAAGGCGATAAGTACGAGTTCAAGGACGCCACCGGCACCATCCAGGTGGAGATCGACGACGACGATTGGCCGCCGCAGCAGATCTCCGAAAGTGCCACGGTCAAGCTGACCGGCGAGGTGGAGCGCGACCTGACCGGCCGCGAGATCGACGTGGACATCGTCGAGCTGGTGCAGTGAGCGCCGTCCGCTCCCTCCTTCGGGAAGGGGGCGGGCCCACCTGGGGCCCGTAATGCTTGGTCGGGCTTGATGCCGGCTGAGGGGAATCATCACTCAGGGTTCTGTTGCGCATGACTCCACTGACCTTCTTCTCGCCGCGAGCGCCACGGATGTCTTCACGCTTCACTCTCAAGAGCCTGCTCGCCCTGCTGGGGCTGGTGGTCCTGCTGCTGCTGGCCGTCGCGGCCAAGGAATTCCGTCTTTACGAGCGTGCCTGGTTTACCGTCCAGGAGTGGCACCACGAGGCCCATTGGAAGGACGTGTCGCTGTGGCTGCCGGATTACCGGGTGGTGATCGACGGCCTGGAGCTGGAGGATCTGGAGGATGTCTCGGCGCTTACCTACGATCCGGACCGCAAGAGCCTGTTCACCGTCACCAACCGCGACATGCAGCTGGTCGAGCTGTCCCTGGACGGCCGTATTTTGCGGCGCATCGCCCTACGCGGCTTCGTGGACCCGGAGGCGGTCGAGTACATCGGCCCCGGGGTCTACGTGATCAGCGACGAACGCGAGCAGCGCCTGGTCAGGGTGCAGATCGACGAGCAGACCCGCGAGCTAGACGCCTCCGCCGGCCAGCAGATCAGCCTGGGCATCGGCACCAACGGCAACAAGGGCTTCGAGGGGCTGGCCTACGACCCGCAGGGGCACCGCCTGTTCGTGGCCAAGGAACGCGACCCGGTGCGCATCTACGAGATCCGCGGCTTCCCCCTGCTGGACCCGCAGCAGCCGTTCGCGGTGCACGTGGCCAACGATCCGCAGCGCGATGCGCGGCTGTTCGTGCGCGATATCTCCAGCCTGCACTACGACGTCCGCACCGGCCACCTGCTGGCGCTTTCCGACGAGTCGCGCCTGGCCCTGGAGCTGAACGCCGACGGCGAGCCGATCAGCAGTCTGTCGCTCTTGCGCGGCCAGCACGGCCTGAAGCGCTTCGTCCCGCAGGCAGAGGGGCTGACCAGCGACGACGAGGGCAACCTCTACCTGGTCAGCGAGCCCAACCTGTTCTACGTCTTCAAGAAAAAGGCCGAGTGATGCGCTCGGCCTTTCCCCCTTCGCGGTGGCTGTCGCGCGGCTCAGGCGGTACCGTCTTCCAGCTTGGCGTCGGGGGCGTGCTTGATCACCGACTGGATGCCGGCATCGCGGTTGGCGGCGCTGGCGTACATCTGGCTCTGTCCGATCACCTGGCCGTTGGTAGCCTTGAGCACGAAGTAGAACTTGCCGTTGGCGGCGCTCTTGGCCTCGAAGGCGCCTTCGCGGATGGCGTTCTTGCGGACCGACTCGATGCCGTTGAGGGCCGAGTCCTTGGCCTTGTACAGCTCGCTGCTGAGGATCACCTGGCCATTGCTGGCCAGCAGGTTGAAGTGGAACTGGCCGTCTTTGGCCTTTTTCAGTTCGAACTTGCCGGGCATGTGTCGTCTCTCCTGACGCGTGATGAATTCCTTTAAGCCTAGCCGGCCTCCGGCATCTGGCCAGCTCTCTGGCTGGCCAGATGCCGGCACGCTCCGGACCGGAGGATCAGCGGTTCAGCTGGCGCACGCCCTCCGGGGTGCCGAGCAGCAGGATGTCCGCCGGGCGGGCGGCGAACAGGCCGTTGGTGACCACCCCGACGATGGCATTGATCTGCGCCTCCAGCTCCACCGGATTGACGATCTGCAGGTTGTGCACGTCGAGAATCACGTTGCCGTTGTCGGTCACCACGCCCTCGCGGTACACCGGGTCACCGCCCAGCTTGACCAGCTGGCGGGCGACGTGGCTGCGCGCCATGGGGATCACCTCCACCGGCAGCGGGAAGCGGCCGAGCACCGGCACCAGCTTGCTCTGGTCGGCGATGCAGATGAAGGTTTTGGCCACCGCCGCGACGATCTTCTCGCGAGTCAGCGCCGCGCCGCCGCCCTTGATCAGGTGCAGGTGCTCGTCGCTCTCGTCGGCGCCGTCCACGTAGAACTCCAGCTCGCCGACCGAGTTGAGGTCGTAGACCGGAATGCCGTGGCTCTTCAGGCGCGCCGCGGTGGCTTCCGAGCTGGCCACCGCGCCGTCGAATTCCATCTTGTGTCTGGCCAGGGCATCGATGAAGTAGTTGGCGGTGGAACCGGTGCCGACGCCGATTACGCTCTTGCTGTCGAGGTGAGGGAGGATGTGGTCGACCGCGGCCTGGGCGACGGCCTGCTTGAGCTGGTCCTGGTTCATGAGGCTTCCGCGAGGTTGGGGGTGGGAGGCGGCGAATTATAGCGCCGGAGGCCGGGAATAAGCGGCCAAGATTGCTCCCACAGCCGGGATGCAGTGGAGTAGACTGCCCCCCTTCGCTCCTTCCTGCCAAAGTGCCACCTCCCATGCTTGAACAGTACGTGAAGAAAATCCTCACCTCGCGTGTCTACGACGTCGCGGTGGAAACCCCCCTGCAGCCGGCCCGCCAGCTCTCCGAGCGGCTGGGCAACCAGATTCTCCTCAAGCGCGAGGATTTGCAGCCGGTGTACTCGTTCAAGATTCGTGGTGCCTACAACCGCATCGCCCAGCTCAGCGAAGAGGAGAAGGCTCGCGGGGTGATTACCGCCTCGGCCGGCAACCATGCCCAAGGCGTGGCCCTGGCCGCCAAGCAGCTGGGCATCAAGGCCACCATCGTGATGCCGCGCACCACCCCGGAGCTCAAGGTCCAGGGCGTGCGCGCCCGCGGCGGCAAGGCGGTGCTGCACGGCGACGCCTTCCCTGAGGCGCTGGCCCACTCGCTGAAGCTGGTGGAGGAGAAGGGCTACGTCTACATCCACCCCTACGATGATCCGGACGTGATCGCCGGCCAGGGCACCGTGGCCATGGAGATTCTCTGGCAGCACCCGGGCCAGCTGGACGCCATCTTCGTACCGGTCGGCGGCGGCGGGCTGATCGCCGGGATCGCCGCCTACGTCAAGTACCTGCGCCCCGAGGTCAAGGTGATCGGCGTCGAGCCGGACGATGCCAACTGCCTGCAGGCCGCCATGGCCGCCGGCGAGCGGGTGGTGCTGCCGCAGGTCGGGCTGTTCGCCGACGGCGTGGCGGTGGCGCAGATCGGCGAGCACACTTTTGACCTCTGCAAGCGCTACGTGGACGAGGTGGTCACCGTCAGCAGCGACGAGATCTGCGCGGCGGTCAAGGACATCTACGACGACACCCGCTCGATCACCGAGCCGGCCGGCGCCTTGGCGGTGGCCGGGATCAAGAAGTACGTCCAGCGCGAGGGCGCCCGCGGACAGACCCTGGTGGCCATCGACTCCGGCGCCAACATCAACTTCGACCGCCTGCGCCACGTCGCCGAGCGCGCCGAGCTGGGCGAGAAGCGCGAGGCGATCATCGCCGTGACCATCCCGGAGAAGCCGGGCAGCTTCAAGGCCTTCTGCGAGGCCATCGGCAAGCGGCAGATCACCGAGTTCAACTACCGCTACCACACCGACAAGGAAGCGCACATCTTCGTCGGCGTGCAGACCCATCCGGAGAACGACCCCCGCGAGCTGCTGATCGACAGCCTGCGCGCCCAGGGCTTCCCGGTCCTCGACCTGACCGAGAACGAGCTGGCCAAGCTGCACATCCGCCACACCGTCGGCGGACATGCTGCGGCGGTACCGGAAGAACTGGTGTTCCGCTTCGAGTTCCCCGAGCGTCCCGGCGCGTTGTTCAACTTCCTCAACAAGCTCGGCGGGCGCTGGAACATCACCATGTTCCACTACCGCAACCACGGCTCGGCGGACGGTCGGGTGCTGGCCGCCCTGCAGGTGCCGGAGGACGAGCGCGAGCAGCTGGCGGCGACCCTGGAGAAGATCGGCTACCCGTTCTGGGACGAGACCGACAACCCGGCCTATCACCTGTTCCTGGGCTAGCCTGTTGCGAAAGGGAATTCCCGGAGGTTCACCATGGACAGCGTACAGACTCTCAACCTGGCCCTGATCGGCGGCACCGCGCTGCTGCTCGTCGCCGCCCTGGGTCTCGCCTGGCTGGCCTGGCGGGCCGTGAAGCTCGGCGGCGAGCAAGCGGCGAAGCGGCTGCGCCAGATCGGCTGGGGTGGCTGGGCACTAGCGCTGCTCAGCATTCTAAGCCTGCCGGTCAGCGCCTGGTGGCTGGCCCATCTGCAGCCCTGGCCGCTGGACGCCCTCTGGTTGCTTGGCAGCGCCTTGCTCTATATCCCGGCGTTTATCGGCTGGCTGCTGCTCGCCGGCCGTCTGCAGCGTCTGGCAGCCGCGCTGCAGGCCGGCGGCGAGCAGGTCGCGGTGCCGCGCGCCCTGACGCTGCTGGCGGTGCTGACCCTAGGGCTGTTCGCCGTGCTCCTGCTGCTGGTCAGCGTCAAGCCGCTCTAGGCGCCGGCCAGGGAGCGGGGCTGCCTCGGCCCGGAGAAGGGCGCCTAGCGGAGGGAGATAACCGGCCAGCCGCGCTCGGTGGCGGTAGCCCGCAGCACTTCGTCGGGGTCCACGGCCACCGGGTGGGCCACGGTCTCCAGCAGCGGCAGGTCGTTGCGCGAATCGCTGTAGAAATAGCTGTCTTCCAGGCCCAAGCCGGTTTCCTCGAGCCACTGCTTGAGGCGCACCACCTTGCCTTCCTGATAGCAGGGGATGCCGGTGATCTGCCCGGTATAGCGGCCGGCGGCCATGCCGCATTCGGTGGCGATCAGGGTGTCGACCCCCAGGCGCCGGGCGATGGGCGCGGTGACGAAGCGGTTGGTGGCGGTAATGATCACCAGCTTGTCGCCGGCGCGGCGGTGCTCCTCAAGCAGTGCCTCGCCCTTGGCGAGGATGATCGGCTCGATCACCTCGCGCATGAAGTCCCGGTGCCAGGCGTCCAGTTGGGCAGGCTCGGTGCGCCCGAGGATCGCCTGGCTGAAGTTCTGGTAGGCCACCACGTCCAGCTTGCCGGCACAGTAGTCGGCATAGAAGGCGTCGTTGCGGGCCTGGTACTCGGCGGCGTCCACCAGCCCGCGCTGGCAGATGAAGTCGCCCCAGAGGTGGTCGCTGTCGCCGGCCAGCAGGGTGTTGTCGAGGTCGAAGAGAGCCAGACGCACGATGATTCGCTCGCTAGGGAAGGGGAAAAAGGGCCGACAGGATAAGGCCTTTTGCCGCCCCTGCCCACCGGCCGGGAGGTCGCGTTGCCGCTGTCACGAGCTTTGTGGAACAATGCGGAGATAAGCGCTTGCGAGGTTGTCTGCCGTGATCGATCCCGATGGTTTCCGCCCCAATGTCGGCATTATCCTGACCAATGACATTGGCCAGGTGCTCTGGGCGCGCCGGATCAACCAGGACGCCTGGCAGTTCCCGCAGGGGGGCATCAACCCCAACGAGACGCCGGAACAGGCCCTGTACCGCGAGCTGAACGAGGAGGTCGGCCTCGACCCCGAGGACGTGCAGATCCTCGCCTGCACCCGCGGCTGGCTGCGCTACCGGCTGCCGCAGCGTCTGGTGCGCACACACAGCCAGCCGCTGTGCATCGGCCAGAAGCAGAAGTGGTTCCTGCTCCGCCTGCAGTCCTCCGAGGAGCGGGTGCGCATGGACCTGTCCGGCAAGCCGGAGTTCGACGGCTGGCGCTGGGTCAGCTACTGGTACCCGCTGGGCCAGGTGGTCACGTTCAAGCGCGAGGTCTATCGGCGCGCCCTCAAGGAACTCGCCCCGCGCCTGCCGGTGCGCGACTGACGGAAACGACAGATGCTCAACACGCTGCGCAAGATCGTCCAGGAAGTGAACGCTGCCCAGGATCTCAAGGCGGCGCTGACGATCATCGTGCAGCGGGTCAAGGAGGCCATGGGCAGCCAGGTCTGCTCGGTCTACCTGCTGGATCCGGAGACCAACCGCTTCGTGCTGATGGCCACCGAGGGCCTCAACAAGAAGGCCATCGGCAAGGTCAGCATGGCGCCCAGCGAGGGCCTGGTCGGCCTGGTGGGCAGCCGCGAGGAGCCTCTCAACCTCGAGCACGCCTCCGAACACCCCCGCTACCGCTACTTCGCCGAGACCGGCGAGGAACGCTACGCCTCCTTCCTCGGCGCGCCGATCATCCACCACCGCCGGGTGATGGGCGTGCTGGTGGTCCAGCAGAAGGAGCGCCGGCGCTTCGACGAGGGCGAGGAGGCCTTCCTGGTGACCATGAGCGCCCAGCTCGCCGGGGTGATCGCCCACGCCGAGGCTACGGGCTCGATCCGCGGCCTGGGCCGCCAGGGCAAGGGCATCCAGGAGGCGCGCTTCGTCGGCGTGCCCGGCTCGCCGGGCGTGGCCGTGGGCAAGGCGGTGGTGGTGCTGCCGCCGGCCGACCTGGACGTGGTGCCGGACAAGACCGTCGAGGACGTCGACGCGGAGATCAAGCTGTTCGCCAGTGCCCTGGAGGGCGTGCGCGCCGACATGCGCCAGCTCTCCGCCAAGCTGGCCAGCCAGCTGCGCCCCGAGGAGCGCGCACTGTTCGACGTCTACCTGATGATGCTCGACGACGGCGCTCTGGGCAGCGAGGTGATCAAGGTCATCAAGACCGGCCAGTGGGCCCAGGGCGCGTTGCGCCGGGTGGTCGGCGAGCACGTCAAGCGCTTCGAGCTGATGGACGACGCCTACCTGCGCGAGCGTGCCAGCGACGTGCGCGACCTCGGCCGGCGCCTGCTCGCCTACCTGCAAGAGGAGCGCAAGCAGAGCCTGATCTACCCCGACAACACCATCCTGGTCAGCGAGGAGCTGTCCCCGGCGATGCTCGGCGAGGTGCCGGAGGGCAAACTGGTCGGCCTGGTCTCGGTGCTCGGTTCGAGCAACTCGCATGTCGCCATCCTCGCCCGCGCCATGGGCATCCCCACGGTGATGGGCGCGGTCGACCTGCCTTATTCCAAGCTGGACGGCATCGAGCTGATCGTCGACGGCTACCACGGCGAGGTGTTCACCAACCCCAGCGAAGTGCTGCGCCGCCAGTACGCCGAGGTGGTCGAGGAGGAACGCCAGCTGACCCAGGGCCTGAACGCCCTGCGCGAGCTGCCCTGCGAGACCCTCGACGGCCACCGCATGCCGCTGTGGGTCAACACCGGCCTGCTCGCCGATGTGGTGCGTGCCCAGGAGCGTGGCGCCGAGGGCGTCGGCCTGTACCGCACCGAAGTGCCCTTCATGATCAAGGAGCGCTTTCCCAGCGAGAAGGAGCAGTTGGCCACCTACCGCGAGCAGTTGGCCGCCTTCCATCCTCTGCCGGTGACCATGCGCACCCTGGACATCGGCGGCGACAAGGCGCTGTCCTACTTTCCGATCAAGGAGGACAACCCCTTCCTCGGCTGGCGCGGCATCCGCGTGACCCTCGACCATCCGGAAATCTTCCTGGTGCAGATCCGCGCCATGCTCAAGGCCAGCGAGGGGTTGAACAACCTGCGCATTCTCCTGCCGATGATCTCCGGCACCCACGAGCTGGAAGAGGCCCTGCACCTGATCCATCGCGCCTGGGGCGAGGTGCGCGACGAGGGCGTGGACATCGCCATGCCGCCGGTCGGGGTGATGATCGAGGTGCCCGCGGCGGTTTATCAAGTGCGCGAGCTGGCCCGCCAGGTGGACTTCCTCTCGGTCGGCTCCAACGACCTGACCCAGTACCTGCTGGCGGTGGATCGCAACAACCCGCGGGTCGCCGACCTCTACGACTTCCTCCACCCGGCGGTGCTCCAGGCGCTGCGCCTGGTGGTCGACGGTGCCCATGCCGAGGGCCGGCCGGTGAGCATCTGCGGCGAGATGGCCGGCGATCCGGCGGCCGCGGTGCTGCTGCTGGCCATGGGCTTCGACAGTTTGTCGATGAACGCCACCAACCTGCCCAAGGTGAAGTGGCTGCTGCGCCAAATCACCCTGAGCAAGGCCAAGGAGCTGCTCGAGCAGGTGATGACCATCGACAACCCGCAGGTCACCCACAGCACCCTGCAACTGGCCCTGCGCAACCTGGGCCTGGGCCGGGTGATCAACCCGGCCGCGACCATCCAGGTCTGAGTGCGTTCCGGTTAGGGGCGGATCTCCACCCGCACTTCCCCGAGTCGGGCCCCGAGGGGCCCGAAGCTGCGCTCGACCAGCAACTGGTGGCCGTCGGCGCGGCGCAGCAGCGCGGTGCTGGCGCGGGTGCCGTAGGTCGGGCTGGCGATGAAGGGGCTGGACAGCAGCCGCTCGGTGGCCAGGCCGACGCCGGTGTCCGGCAGGTCGGCATCGCTGGCCGGCTCGGGATCGGCGAGCAGTTCCAGGAGGGCTTCCGCGCTGGGCGAATCCAGGCATTCGGCGAACGCCGCCTTGCTGCGCTGCAGCTTCGGCCAGGGAGTGTCCAGGGCCGCGTTGGACAGCCCGTAGAGGCCTGGCGCCAGCGGGCGCGGCCGGCCCTCCCGGGCGTTCAGGTAGTGCAGCTCGTCGCGGTTGCCGACCAGCAGGTTGAAGCCCGAGTAGGCCCGCGCCGCGGCGGCGACCTGTTCCAGGTACTCGGCAGGGGACAGCTGGCCGCGCAGGAAGCCGGCCACCAGCTCGCCGCGCGAGCGGCTGCCCGGCGCCTGGCGCGGGTCACGGATGTTGGTCAGGGCGGCGAAGCGGTCGCCGGCGGTAACCCCCAGCCAGGTGCCGCCGGCCTCCAGGTCGCGGCCGGCGTAGAGGCCCGGGGCGTCCTCCCACTCGGCCAGCGGGCGGCTGGGCCGCGCGTAGAACTCGTCGCGGTTGGCGGCGACCAGCAGCGGCCAGTCGTGGCCGGGGCGCCAGGCGAGAACGATCAGGCACATCGGGCAGCTTCCAGGCAGGTGGAAAGCCACAGCTTATCGGCTTGGCGGGCGTTCTAGTAGGTATCGTCGCCCGGCCCCGATGCGGCTTGGCTGGAGGGGATGGGGCGGCATCCGGTAGTATTGGCCCTCTTTGCAAGGGGGTGGCGATGGAGTTCCTGCTGTATCTGCTGCTGGGGGCCGGGGCCGGGGTGCTGGCCGGCCTGTTCGGGGTCGGCGGCGGCATGATCATAGTGCCGGTGCTGGTGTTCAGCTTCACCGCTCAGGGCTTCGATCCGGCGATCCTCACCCACATGGCGGTGGGGACCTCGCTGGCCACCATCGTCTTCACCTCGGTCAATTCGGTCCTGGAACACCACCGCAAAGGCGCGGTCAATTGGACGGTGTTCATCTGGATGGCTCTGGGCATCCTGATCGGCGCGGCGCTCGGCTCGCTGACTGCCGAGGCGATTTCCGGGCCGATCCTGCAGAAGATCATCGGCACCTTCGCCATCTGCATCGCCATCCAGATGGCCTTCGACCTGCGTCCCAAGGCCGCCGGCAGCCTGCCCGGCAAGGCCGGCCTGGGCGTCGCCGGCGGGGTGGTCGGCTGGGCCTCGGCGATCTTCGGCATCGGTGGCGGCTCGCTGACCGTGCCCTTCCTGGTCTGGCGCGGACAGAGCATGCAGCAGGCGGTGGCCACCTCGGCGGCCTGCGGTCTGCCGATCGCTCTGATGGGCGCGCTGAGCTTCATGGTGATCGGCTGGAGCGCGGCGCGGTTGCCGGACTGGAGCCTGGGCTACGTGTACCTGCCGGCGCTGGTCGGCATCGCCGTGGCCAGCATGCCGTTCGCCCGGGTCGGTGCGCGGCTGGCCCACCGCCTGCCGCAGCGCGTGCTGAAACGCCTGTTCGCCCTGCTGTTGCTGGGCGTTGGCCTGAATTTCCTGCTTTGAGGAACTAGGATGCTGCCTTATCCGCAGATCGACCCGGTGGCCTTCGCCCTGGGCCCGCTGAAGATCCACTGGTACGGCCTGATGTACCTGATCGGCATCGGCGGCGCCTGGTGGCTGGCGGCGCGCCGGCTGTCCGCCTTCGACGCCCGCTGGAGCCGGGAGAAGCTCTCCGACCTGGTGTTCTGGGTGGCTATGGGGGTGATCCTCGGTGGCCGCCTGGGCTACGTGCTGTTCTACGACCTGTCCGCCTACCTGCACGACCCGCTCAAGGTGCTGCGCGTCTGGGAGGGCGGTATGTCCTTCCACGGCGGGCTGCTCGGGGTGATGTTCGCCACCTGGCTGTTCGGCCGGCGCAACGGCAAGGGCTTCTTCGAGCTGACCGACTTCATCGCCCCCCTCGTGCCCATCGGCCTGGGTGCCGGGAGGATCGGCAACTTCATCAATGCCGAGCTGTGGGGCAAGGCCACCGACCTGCCTTGGGCCATGGTGTTCCCTACCGACCCGCAGCAGCTGGCCCGCCATCCTTCGCAGCTCTACCAGTTCGCTCTGGAGGGCGTGGCGCTGTTCGCCATCCTCTGGATCTATTCCCGCAAGCCGCGGCCGACCATGGCGGTGTCCGGGCTGTTCGCCCTGTGCTACGGGATCTTCCGCTTCATCGTCGAGTTCGTCCGCGTCCCGGATGCCCAGCTGGGCTACCTGGCCTTCGGCTGGCTGACCATGGGGCAGGTGCTCTGCCTGCCGATGGTCCTCGGCGGCCTGATCCTGATGCTCTGGGCCTACCGTCGAGCGGCCTCGTCCGCGGCGTGAAGGAGCACCTGCGGCCTGCTGTCGGCTGTTCTTGTCCTGCACCGGGGCTGTCCTTACCATGGGCGCCCCATTTCCTCGCCGCGAGCATGCGATGAAACAGTACCTCGACCTGATGCGTCACGTGCGTGAGCACGGCACCTACAAGAGCGACCGCACCGGCACCGGCACCTACAGCGTGTTCGGCTACCAGATGCGCTTCGACCTGGCCGAGGGCTTTCCTCTGGTGACCACCAAGAAGTGCCACCTGAAGTCCATCATCCACGAGCTGCTGTGGTTCCTGAAGGGCGACACCAACATCCGCTACCTGAAGGAAAACGGCGTCTCGATCTGGGACGAGTGGGCCGACGAGAACGGCGACCTCGGCCCGGTTTACGGCTACCAGTGGCGCAGCTGGCCGGGGCCGAACGGCGAGTCCATCGACCAGATCAGCAAGCTGGTCGAGATGATCAAGACCAACCCGGACTCGCGGCGGCTGATCGTCTCTGCCTGGAACCCGGCGCTGGTGGACCAGATGGCTCTGCCGCCCTGCCATGCGCTGTTCCAGTTCTACGTGGCCGAGGGCAGGCTGAGCTGCCAGCTGTACCAGCGCTCGGCGGACATCTTCCTCGGCGTGCCCTTCAACATCGCCAGCTATGCGCTGCTGACCCTGATGATCGCCCAGGTCACCGGCCTCGAGCCCGGCGAGTTCATCTGGACCGGCGGCGACTGCCACCTGTATGCCAACCACCTGGAGCAGGCCGACCTGCAGCTGTCCCGCGAGCCGCTGCCGCTGCCGACCATGCGCCTCAACCCCGAAGTGAAGGACCTGTTCGCCTTCCGCTACGAGGATTTCGAGCTGATCGGCTACCAGAGCCATCCGCACATCAAGGCGCCGGTGGCGGTCTGAGCGCCTAGATGCCTTCGAGCAGCGCCCGGTAGTCCTCCAGGGCGGCGAACTCCTCGGTGTCCCTGGGGCCCTTGCGGCTGTCCGGCTGGCGTACCGCCAGCAGATGGGCGACGCCGAACTGCCGGGCGCTGCGCAGGATCGGCAGGCTGTCGTCGATGAACAGGCAGCGTGCCGGGTCGAAGCCGAAGTCCTCGCGCAGGGCGAACCAGAACTGCTGGTCCTCCTTGGGAAAGCCGTAGTCGTGGGAGCTGATCAGGCGGTCGAAGTAGGCGGCCAGCTCGACCCGTTCCAGCTTCAGCGACAGCGAATCGCGGTGCGCGTTGGTGATCAGCGCCACCCGCTTGCCGGCGCGGCGCAGGGCGGCGAGGAAGCGGTCGGCGTCCGGGCGCAGGCGGATCAGCTCGGCCACCTCGCGCTTGAGGTCGGGGATCGACAGCTGCAGCTCGCGGCTCCAGAAGTCTGTGCAGTACCACTTCAGGGTCCCGGCGTGCTCCTGGAACAGCGGCAGCAGCGCGGCGTCGGCCTGTGCGCGGCTGATGCCGTGGTGCTCGGCGTAGCGCTGTGGCAGATGCTCCAGCCAGAAGTGGTTGTCGAAGTGCAGGTCGAGCAGGGTGCCGTCCATGTCGAGCAGTACGGTGTCGATGGCGGACCAGGGGAGCGTCGGCACTGTGGGTATCCTGAAGCTGGTGAAGGCGGGACGTGGCGGTCGGCAGCGCAGGCCGTCCCGCGGTAAAGTCGGGGTATGATAACCCGCCAGCTCAAGCCCCGGAGTCGTCCCATGCGTGAGAAACCCACAGTGCTCGGTCGCGAAGTCGTGGCGAAGAGCCGCCTGTTCACCGTCGAAGAACTGCAGCTGCGTTTCGCCAATGGAGTGGAGCGGACCTATGAACGGCTGGCCAACCGGGGCAACGGCTACGGCGCGGTGATGGTGGTGGCCCTGGCCGATGCCGAGCACGCGCTCCTGGTGGAGGAGTACTGCGCGGGCACCGACGACTACCAGCTGTCTCTGCCCAAGGGGCTGATCGAGCCCGGAGAGGACGTGCTGGCCGCGGCCAACCGCGAGCTCAAGGAGGAGGCCGGTTTTGGCGCCCGGCAGCTGGAGTTCCTCACCGAACTGAGCCTGTCCCCCGGCTACATGAGCCAGCGCATCCAGGTGGTGCTGGCCCGCGACCTCTACGAGGAGCACCTGCCCGGCGACGAGCCGGAGCCGATGCGGGTCGACCGGGTCAACCTGCGCGAGCTGTCCAGCCTGGCCCAGCACCCGCAGTTCAGCGAAGGCCGCGCCCTGGCCGCCCTGTACCTGGCCCGCGACGTGCTGACCCAGCGTGGGGAGTTCGTCCTGTGAGCCATCCCCTGCTGCCCGCGGTGATCGACCTGGTGCGCGCCGCCGGCGCGGCCATCCTGCCCTACTGGCGCGGCGAGCTACAGGTCCGCGAGAAGGCCGACGCCTCGCCGGTGACCGCCGCCGACATGGCCGCCCACCGCCTGCTGGCTGCGGGTCTGGCGGCGCTGGATGGGCAGATTCCGGTGCTTTCCGAGGAGGCCAGCGAGATTCCCCTGAGCGAACGCCAGCGCTGGCAGCGCTGGTGGCTGGTGGATCCGCTGGACGGTACCAAGGAATTCATCGCCGGCAGCGAAGAGTTCACCGTCAACGTGGCGCTGATCGAGTTCGGTCGGGTGCGCTTCGGGGTGGTCGGCCAGCCGAGCAGCGGGCGCTGCTTCTACGGCGGTGCCGGGCTGGGGGCCTGGCGCAGCGAGGCGCCGGGGCAGGCCGAGGCGATCGGCGTGCGCGAGGCGCATGATGGGCCGTTGGTGGTGGTGGCCAGCCGCCGGCACAGCAGCCCGGCCCAGGAAAGCCTGCTGGCCGGCCTGAGCCGCCGGCTCGGCGACCTGGAGCTGGCCGGCATCGGCAGTTCGCTGAAGTTCTGCCTGCTCGCCGAGGGCCAGGCCGACTGCTACCCGCGCCTGGCGCCCACCTCGCAGTGGGACACCGCGGCGGCCCAGGGCGTGCTGGAAGGCGCCGGCGGCCTGGTGCTGGGCCTCGACGGCGCGCCGCTGGACTACGCGGCGCGGGAGGACTACCTGAACCCCTGGTTCCTCGCCCTGCCGGCCGAGGCGGTGTGGCGCGACGACCTGCTGCGTCTGGCCCGCGAGCTGGCCTGAGGGCCTCTGCGGGGCTGCCCGGCAAGCGGTCGGCTCCGGTTCTCCAGGCTCAGTCGAGCATATCGCTGAAGCGCTCGTCCTTGCGGTAGCGCAGCGGCTGCGGGAAGCCCGGCACCCGGATGCCGTCTGCGCCCAGCTCGATGGCCTGCTCGTCGATCATGTCGTGGCCGAAGTTGTAGATGATGTCGAACTGGCCGCGGATCGCCTGTTCGTCGTAGCGCCGGGCGGCGGCGCGGGTCGCCTCGCGCTTGGCCTGGTAGGCGGCGAAGGCGGCCTCGCCGTAGCGCTTGCGCAGCATCCGCTCGACCTTGCGCGGAGAGAGCAGCACGCCGGTGGCGTTGTTGCCGCCGAATCCCTTGGAGTTGACGAAGCAGACGTCCATCGGGCGGTCCAACTGGCGGTCCTGGGTGGCGATGCTCAGGTGTTCGCGATGCACGTCGTCGGCCACCCGGTCGATGGTCTTGATCCCCGGCAGGATGCCGTAGTGGAAGGTGCCCAGGGCGGACACCGCCTGGTCGGCACTGGCCGCGGCCAGGGAGTGGCCGACGAAGGCCTTGACCGCCACCAGCGGCCAGTCCTCGATGCCAAAGGCCGCGGCGACGCGGTCCAGCAGCTCCGATTCGGTGACCCGGTTGGCCGGGGTGCTGGAGCCGTGGGCATGCACGAAGCTGTGCCGGCGCACGCCTTCCAAGCCGACCAGCTGGATGGCGCTGGCCACCGCCTTGGCGAGGGTCAGGTAGTTGCCCGGGCCGGGGGCGGAGATGGACTTCTTGAAGCCGTCGGCGTTGATGAACACGTCGGTGGCCGCGCCGTGGATGTCGGCGCCCAGCTCCATGACCAAGGCGTCGTCCATCAGCACCAGGTACTGGCTGGACTCGGCCAGGGTGAAGCCGCAGTTCTCGCCGAACGGCCGGCTGGCGCGACGGAAGTCCACTTCCTCGCCGCCGCCCTGCACGCTGCGTAGGCCGTCCTCGGTGGCCAGGGCGCTCATGGCGCCATAGCCGTCGATGCACTCCTGGGTGATCGGTGCCTCGCTGTTGCCGACCAGCACCACTCGGGCGCGGCCGCTGGTGATCAGGTCGATGCCCTTCTGCAGGTTGTAGAGGAAGGTGGCACAGGCGCCGGTGACGCTGCCGGTGGTCCCGACGCTGCCCAGCACGTAGGCGTTGATGAAGTCCGCCGGCATGGTGTTGAGACCCAGCGGGCACTGCTTGGAGCTGACCCGGCCGCCCTTCAGGCGTGACTGCAGCATGCCGCCGAAGCCGTGTTCGTCGAGCTGGCTCATGATGCTGCCGGAAAACACCGCCACCTCGTCGGGGGCCACCTGCTCAAGGATGGTAGACCAGTCGATGCCCACCGAGCGCAGCGCGTCGGTGGCGCCGACCACCGCCAGTTGCAGGCCGCGCGGGTGGAAGCGCGAGTTGTACAGCTCGCCGGGCTCGAAGCCGCTGGGCAGCTGACCGGCGGACTTCACCGGCAGCTCGCGGAAGCTGTCCACCTTGACGTCGCAGCTGCCATGCAGGGTGACGCGCACTGCGTTGCCGTCCAGCTCCTCTACCGTCCAGCTGGCCGGCAGCGGCTCGGGCAGCTGCTTGCGCTGGGTGACGAAGGTCAGCGGCGCGCCGTCCGGGCCGGCGAGGCTGAGGTTCTTCTGCCAGTGGGCGGCGTCCACGTCCAGATAGCTCTTCTCGATGCGCCGCACCAGGGTGGAGTCGAGGATCTGCCGGGCATAGCGGCGTTCGATGTCGGCCGGACTGAGGGCTTCCCCTTCGCTGGAGCGGAACTGGCCGTCGACCACCTTGACCAGCTTGGTCATCACCGCCAGGCCGGCGAGGGTCTCCTGACGGGCGGTCGCGTCCAGGGATTCGATCACGGTGCGGCGGAAGCCGTGGTGGAAGGAGCTTCGGCCGGCGGCGTTGTAGCCACCGAAGCCAACAATGACCGGCAAACGAGACATCACAAGCGACTCCTTTGATTAGACCGCTGCGCATGGGGGGCCGAGAGCGGCGGCGTCCCGGGAAACGGCGTCAGCTCGGCGGTGCCGGTGGGTGGAGGTACCTGCCGGCGGCGCAACGGCCAAGATTGGAATGCTTATGATGACGTGATTGGTGACCTCCGAGTCACGATGGGTGCGCCTGGTCACGCGACCGCCGGGCGGATGGCGGCAGGGCCGTCGCCGCGCGCCTCAGCGGCAGTACAGCCCGGCATGGGCGGTGGATACCCGGGTACCGGCCTGACCGGCGACTATGGCCTCGATGTCCGCCAGCGAGCCGATCACCGCCGGTCGCCCGGTGGCCCGCGCGAATTCGCAGGCGGCCTGCACCTTGGGGCCCATGGAACCGGCGGCGAAGCCGAGCCCTTCCAGCTCCTCCGGATGGGCCGCGGCGATGGCCCGTTGGTTCGGCCGGCCCCAGTCCAGGTAGGCGGCGTCCACGTCAGTGGCGATCACCAGCAGGTCGGCGTCCAGCTCGCGGGCCAGCAGCGAGGCGCAGAGGTCCTTGTCGATCACTGCCTCGACGCCGGACAGGCGCCTGCCGCTGGCGTCGTACAGGGTGGGGATGCCGCCGCCGCCGGCGCAGATCACCACGGTGTCCTTCTCCAGCAGCCACTTGACCGGGCGGATCTCGAAGATGCGCCGCGGCCGCGGACTGGCCACCACGCGGCGGTACTTGTCGCCGTCGGGGGCGATGCGCCAGCCCTTCTCAGCGGCCAGACGCTCGGCTTCCTCTTTCGCGTAGACCGGGCCGATGGGCTTGCTCGGGTGCTGGAAGGCCGGGTCCTTGGCGTCCACCTCCACCTGGGTGAGCAGGGTGGCTAGGGGCACTTCGGCGGGCAGCAGGTTGCCCAGCTCCTGCTCGATCATGTAGCCGATCATGCCTTCGGTCTGCGCGCCCAGCACGTCCAGCGGGTAGGGATGGCTGGCGTCGTAGGCGGCGCCCTGCAGGGCCAGGAGGCCGACCTGCGGACCGTTGCCGTGGGCGATCACCAGCTGGTTGCCGGGATGCACCCTGGCGATCTGCTGGCAGGCGATCCGCACGTTCTCGCGTTGGTTCTCCGCGGTCAGGGGTTCGCCGCGACGCAGCAGGGCGTTGCCGCCCAGAGCGATGACGATGCGCATGGGGTGGGGCTCCTTTGTCGGGGAACGGGTCGGTAGTGGCTTGGGGCGCGACTCCCCTCTCCGGCGGGCTGGCGAGGGGAGCGGTGGTCAGATATCCGCCAGGGTCGCCACCAGGATCGCCTTGATGGTGTGCATGCGGTTCTCCGCCTGTTCGAAGGCGATGTTCCAGGGCGATTCGAAGACCTCCTCGGTGACCTCGATGCCGTTGGCCAGCTGCGGATACCGTTCGGCGATCTGCCTGCCGACCCTGGTCTCGCTGTTGTGGAAGGCCGGTAGGCAGTGCATGAACCTGACCCGCGGGTTGCCGGTGGCGCGCATGATCTCGCGGTTGACCTGGTAGGGCAGCAGCAACCGGATGCGCTCGCCCCAGGCCTCCATCGGCTCGCCCATGGACACCCAGACGTCGGTGTGCACGAAGTCCACGCCGCGTACCGCTTCCCTGGGATCCTCGGTGAGGGTGATCAGGCCGCCGTTCTCCTCGGCGAACTTCATGCAGGTGGCGACGTGCTCGTCGCTGGGCCAGAGCTCCTTGGGCGCGGCGATGCGCACGTCCATGCCGAGCTTGGCGCCGATCAGCAGCAGCGAGTTGCCCATGTTGTTGCGCGCATCGCCCAGGTAGGCGTAGCGGATGTCGTGCAGTGGCTTGTCGCTGTGCTCGCGCATGGTCAGCACGTCGGCGAGCATCTGGGTCGGGTGGTATTCGTCGGTCAGGCCGTTGAACACCGGCACCCCGGCGTAGCTGGCCAGCTCTTCGACGGTCTCCTGGCTGAAACCGCGATACTCGATGGCGTCGTACAGGCGGCCGAGCACCCGGGCGGTGTCCTTCATGCTCTCCTTGTGGCCGATCTGCGAGGAGTTGGGGTCGATGTAGGTGACATGGGCGCCCTGGTCGTAGGCGGCCACCTCGAAGGCGCAGCGGGTGCGGGTGGAGGTCTTCTCGAAGATCAGTGCGATGTTCTTGCCTTTCAGGTGCTGCTGCTCGGTGCCGGTGTACTTGGCGCGTTTGAGGTCGCGGGACAGGTCGAGCAGGTAGCGCAGCTCGCGCGGGCTGTGGTGCAGCAGGCTGAGCAGGCTGCGGTTGTGCAGGTTGAAGGCCATGGGCTCCTCCTCGAAGGCTGAAGTCTTGGCTCCGCCGCTACGGCAGCGGGCGGCACGGCGCCGGCGGGCGGGCCGTGCCGGACGGCTTGGGACGGTCAGTAGTCGACCGGGTCGCGGATGATCGGGCAGGTCATGCAGTGTCCGCCGCCGCGACCGCGGCCCAGCTCGCTGGCGCTGATGGTGATCACCTCGACGCCGGCCTTGCGCAGCAGGGTGTTGGTGTAGGTGTTGCGGTCGTAGCCGATCACCACCCCGGGCTCCAGGGCCACCACGTTGTTGCCGTCGTCCCACTGCTCGCGCTCGGCCTCGTAGGCGTCGCCGCCGGTTTCCACCACGCGCAGCTTCTTCAGGCCCAGGCAGTCGGCGACCACCTGGAGGAAGGGCTTGTCCTCGCGGCGCACGTCGATGCCGCCGGGCTTGCTCTCGTCCGGGCGCAGCACGAAGGGCACGATGCGGTGGGCGACTTCCGGGAAGATGGTCACCAGGTCGCGGTCGCAGAAGCTGAACACCGTGTCCAGATGCATCGTGGCCCGTGAGCGACCCAGCCCGGCGACCACCACCTTGTCCACCGCGCCGGCCTCGAACAGGCGCTTGGCGAGCAGGCCGACGGCCTGGTGCGAGGTGCGCTCACCCATGCCGATCAGCACCGTGCCGTTGCCGATCGGCATCACGTCGCCGCCCTCCAGGGTGGCAGCGCCGTGGTCCTGGTCGGGGTCGCCGAACCAGATCGGGAAGTCCTCGCCGGCGAAGTCCGGGTGGAACCTGTAGATGGCCGCGGCGAGCAGGGTCTCCTGGCGGCGCGCCGGCCAGTACATGGGGTTGAGGGTGACGCCGCCGTAGATCCAGCAGGTGGTGTCGCGGGTGAACTGGGTGTTGGGTAGGGGCGGGAGGATGAAGCTGGCCTCGCCCAGGTAGGCGTTGAACATCTTCACCGTCTCGCTGTTGCGCCAGCGCGCCAGGTCGGCGCCGGACACCCCGCCGATCAGGAACTCGGCGATCCGGCGCGGCGGCAGCTGCGCGATGAAGTCGCGCACCTCGCTCACCAGGCCGAGGCCGACCTGGTGAGCGGTGATCTTGCGGTCGAGGATCCAGGCCAGCGCCGCCGGGTTCTGCACCGTCTCCTCGAGCAGGTTGTGCATCTCCACCACCTCGACGCCGCGCTCGCGCATCTTGGTCATGAAGTCGAAGTGGTCGCGCTTGGCCTGGGACACCCAGATCACGTCGTCGAACAGCAGCTCGTCGCAGTTGTTGGGGGTCAGGCGCAGGTGCGCCAGCCCCGGCGAGCAAACCATCACCTTGCGCAGCTTGCCGACCTCGGAATGCACGCCAAGGGGTATCTTCTCCTGGTTCATGGTCGCGATCTCCTTGCGAATCTAGAGGGTGAGGAAGCCGTCATAGAGTCCGTAGGCGGCGACGATGGCGCCGACCACCACGGCGGCGAAGATTAACTTCTCGAGGGGGGTGAACACCGGCTGGCCGAGCTCGTGCTTGGCCTTGGCGAACAGCAGCGCCCCCGGCGCGTAGAGCAGTGCGGAGAGCAGCAGGTACTTGATGCCGCCGGCGTACAGCAGCCAGGCCGCGTAGAGCAGGGCGACGAGGGCGATCGCCAGGTCCTTGTTGCGCTCGCGGGCGTCGTTCTCGTAGGTCTCGCCGCGCAGCGGCAGCAGCACCGCGTAGGCCGCCGACCAGAAATAGGGCACCAGGATCATCGACGTGGCCAGGTAGATCAGGTTCAGGTAGGTGCTGGCGCTGAACAGGGTGACGACCAGGAACAGCTGGACCAGCGCGTTGCTCAGCCACAGGGCGTTGGCCGGTACGTGTCGGGCGTTCTCGCGGCGCAGGAAGGCCGGCATGGTGTGGTCGCGGGCCGAGGCGAAGAGGATTTCGGCGCTGAGCAGCACCCAGGAGAGCAGGGCGCCGACCAGGGAGATCACCAGACCGATGCTGATCAGCACCGCCCCCCAGTGGCCGACCACCTGTTCCAGCACCCCGGCCATCGACGGGTTCTGCAGTCTGGCCAGCTCCGGCTGGGTGAGGATGCCGAGGGACAGCACGTTGACCAGCACCAGCAGCAGGAGCACGGTGACGAAGCCGATCACCGTGGCCTTGCCGACGTCGCTGCGCTTCTCGGCGCGCGCCGAGAAGATGCTCGCCCCCTCGATGCCGATGAACACCCAGACGGTGACCAGCATCATGTTGCGCACCTGGTTCAGCACGCTGCCCAGTTCGGGGTTCGAGCTGCCCCAGATGTCGCGGGTGAAGATCTCCAGGCGGAAGGCGAAGAAGCAGATCAGGATGAACAGCAGCAGCGGCACCAGCTTGGCGATGGTGGTGATGGTGTTGACGAAGGCCGCCTCGCGGATGCCGCGCAGGACCAGGAAGTGCACCGCCCAGAGCAGGGCCGAGGCGGCGATGATCGCCGCCGGAGTATTGCCCTCGCCGAACACCGGGAAGAAGTAGCCCAGGGTGCTGAACAGCAGCACGAAGTAGCCGACGTTGCCGATCCACGCGCTGATCCAGTAGCCCCAGGCCGAGGAAAAGCCCATGTAGTCGCCGAAGCCGGCCTTGGCGTAGGCGTAGACGCCGGCGTCCAGGTCGGGCTTGCGGTTGGCCAGGGTCTGGAACACGAAGGCCAGGGCCAGCATGCCCACCGCGGTGATCGCCCAGCCGATCAGGATGGCACCGACATCGGCGCTGGCGGCCATGTTCTGGGGAAGGGAGAATATCCCGCCGCCCACCATGGAGCCCACCACCAGGGCCACCAGTGCGGGGAGACGTAACTTCTGAGTGGAGCCTGACATTGCAAACCTCCTGGTGTGACGAAGCCGTCGTCTCCAGTTAAGACCGACTGCGATGGCGGGACATGACGTGGATCAACGGCAGGCGACTATTTCGGGGGCGGGAGAGGAACGGTAGGGATTCGACCCGCCGCCGTGCGCTGTGCTTCGCTGGCCGGCGCCAGGGCGGTCGAGCGGCACAGGGGCGGTGTCTGCCAGGGCTGGTCCGGCCGGCGAGCGGGGGCGAGCGCCGCCTGCCCCTGTGGCGCGGGGGCAGGCGCAGGGTGGGGGAGCGCTCAGTCGCCGCTCGGTCCGGAAAAGCTCAGGCCGTGCTTGCGCAGCTTGTCGTGGAGGGTCTTGCGCGGGATGCCGAGGGCCTCGGCGAGGCTGCGCAGCGAGGGGTGCGGGTTGGCCAGCTCGGCAAGGATCAGGCTGCGCTCGTAGGCCTCCACCTGGGCGCTGAGGCCCTGGGCGGCCGGCGCCGGTTCGGTGGGCGCGGGGCCGTCCAGCGGCAGCTCGAGGTCCAGGCCGATGGCGAAGCGTTCCGCGCAGTTCTGCAGCTCGCGCACGTTGCCCGGCCAGGCGTGGCGAAGCAGCTCGGCGCGCTGTGCCGGCAGCAGGCTGCGCGGCGGCAGGCCGTGGCGCTCGCCGGCCTTGGCGGCGAAGTGCTGGAACAGCAGGAGGATGTCGTCGCCGCGCTCGCGCAGCGGCGGGATGCGCAGTGGCGCGACGTTAAGCCGGTAGTAGAGGTCGGCGCGGAAGCGGCCCTGCTCGGCGGCCTGGCGCAGGTCCTCCTTGGTGGCGGCGATCACCCGGATGTCCAGGGGGATCGACTGGTTGCCGCCGAGGCGCTCGACCACCCGCTCTTGGAGCAGGCGCAGGAGCTTGACCTGCACGTCCAGGCTCATGCTTTCGATCTCGTCGAGGAACAGGGTGCCGCCGTTGGCGAATTCGAACTTGCCGATGCGGCGCTTCTGCGCGCCGGTGAAGGCCCCCGGCTCATGGCCGAACAGCTCGCTCTCCACCACCGACTCGGCCAGGGCGCCGGCGTTGATCGCCACGAAGGGGCCGGCGCGGCGCGCCGACAGGTCGTGCAGAGCGCGTGCCACCACCTCCTTGCCGGAGCCGGTCTCGCCGAGGATCAGCACGTCGGTGTTGATCGCTGCCAGGGCGCCGATCTGTTCGCGCAGGCGTTGCACGCCCGGTGACTGGCCGAGCAGCCGCGCCTCCAGCTGGCGGCGGTCGGCCAGGGCCAGGCGCAGGCTGCGGTTGTCGAGGACCAGACGGCGCAGCTCCAGGGCGCGGCGCACGCCGTCGAGCAGCGCCTCGTTGGCGAACGGCTTCTCCAGGAAGTCGTAGGCCCCGGCGCGCATCGCCTGCACCGCCAGGGGCACGTCGCCGTGGCCGGTGATCAGCAGCACCGGCAGCTCCGGGTCGCGGGCGTGCAGCTGTTCGAGCAGCTGCAGGCCGTCCACCCCGGGCATGCGGATGTCGCTGACCACCACCCCCGGCCAGTCGCGGTCGAGTCGCTCGGCGACGCCGCGGGCGTCCTCCAGGGCGGCGACCCGCAGGCCGGCGAGGTCCAGGGTCTGGGCCAGCGCCTGGCGCAGGTGGGGGTCGTCGTCGATCAGCAGAACCTGGGCGTCGGGGATGGCAGTCATGCAAAGGTGTCCTCGGGAGACGGCAGGGCGGCGCCGGGCTCGGCATTGCGCAGGCGCAGGGTCAGCAGAGCGCCGCCTTCGGGGTGATTGTCCAGCAGCAGTTCGCCGCCGAGTGCGCGCATCAGGGTATCGCAGATGGCCAGGCCGAGGCCCAGCCCCTGGGTGCTGGTCTTGGTGGTGAAGAAGGGCTCACGGGCGTGGACCAGGGCCTCGGCGCTGAACCCCGGGCCGTTGTCGCGCAGAGTCAGGCGCACGCCCTCCTCGTCCTGGCTGGCGCTGATCCAGATGCGCCGCGGAGGGGCCTTCTCGCTCAGCGCGTCGAGGGCGTTGGCCAGCAGGTTGCCGAGCACTTGGCGCAGGCGGGTCTCGCCGGCCTGCACCCAGAAGGTGGCTTCCGGCAGGTCGCGGATCAGTTCCACGTCCAGCGCCCGGCGGCGCTTGGCGAGCAGCGCCAGGGCGTCGTCGATGGCCGGCTGCAGGGCGACCCGCTCCGGGGCGTGGTGGTCGCGGCGGGCGAAGGCGCGCAGGTGGGCGATGATCGACGCCATGCGCCCGGTCAGCTCGCCTATCGAACGCAGGTTGCCGCGCGCCTCCTCGACGCGCCCGTGGTCGAGCAGCACCTCGCCGTTCTGCGCGTAGCTGCGGATCGCTGCCAGCGGCTGGTTGAGCTCGTGGCTGATGCTCGCGCTCATGGTGCCGAGGGCCGACAGCTTGCCAGCCTGGACCAGCTCGTCCTGGGCGCGGATCAGCTCTTGCTGGGCCTGCTCGCGCTCCAGCACCTCCTCCTTGAGGCGGCTGTTCAGGGTCTCCAGGTCGCGGGTGCGCTCCAGCACGCGCAGCTCCAGCTCGCGGCGCGCCTGGGCGTCCAGGGCGATGCGCTCCAGGTAGTGGCGGCGGCGCTGCAGAAGCAGGCCGAGGAGCAGGAGCAGCACCAGCAGCGCCGCGCCGCCGATCGCCACCGCGGTGCGCACCGGACGGTCGACCAGGCGATGCGGGGCGAGGATGCTCACCGTCCAGCCGGTTTCGGCAAGCTCGCGGCTCTGGATCAGCCAGGCGTTGGCGTCGAGCGCCAGGGGCAGGGGATCGAGGGTCGGGTAGGGCTGCTCGGCGGCGATCCGCCGGTGTTCCTCGGCGCTCAGCGGGCGGCTGGCCCGGAACCGCCAGTCGGCGCGCGAGGTGAGGATCACCACGCCGTGACCGTCGGTGACCAGCACCTGTTCCGGGGTGTTGCCCCACAGCTTCTCGGCGTCGTCCAGGTTGACCTTGACCACCAGGATGCCGAGCACATGCCCGGGCTCGCCGATGGGCGCCGCATAGTAATAGCCGCGCCGTCCCGAAGTGGTGCCGAGGCCGAAGAAGCCGGTCAGCCGGCCGGACAGCGCCTCCTGGAAATAGGGCCGGAAGGAGAAGTTGAGGCCGACGAAGCTGTCCGGCTGGTCCCAGTTCGAGCTGGCCAGGGTCAGCCCGCTGGGGGCGAGCAGGTACATCACGTCGGCGCCGGTGGCGCCGCGCACCTCGGTGAGCAGTCGGTTGGCGGCGTCGACCCGCGCCGGGTCAGCGGGCTCGGAGAGCAGGTCGCGCAGCGCCGGCAGGCCGCCGAGGATCGCCGGCAGCACTTCGAAGCGCCGCAGCGTGCCCAGCAGGTTGGCGACGTAGAGATCGAGGGTCTGGCGGTTCTGCTCGGCCAGCTGGGTGCTGTAGTAGCGCTCGGCGAGCTGCTGTAGCGGCCAGAGCAGCGGCGCGAGCAGCAGGGCCAGCAGGATCAGGCTGCGCCAGCGGGGACGACGGGGCGGGGCGGTGGTCATGGTTTGGCTACGCGATGGGGGTGCGAGAGGAGATTATGCCGCCAAGAGGTTGGGCAGACATGGACAAGGGGGGATCCCCAAGGTTCGCTAGTGATCGCCCGCTGCAGGAGCGGACTTATCGGGGCTGGCCGTCAGCCTGCCGGCGTGCCAGGTTCAACAGCGTCACAGCCTTGGTCGATGTCGGGTTGAGGCGTAGCAGACGCTCGGCGTAGCCGGCTGCACGGGGCGCCTGGCCCTGTTCCAGGCTGTACACGGCGGCCAGCCAGAGCAGATTGGTGTCGTGCGGACGGCTTTTCAGGACCCGCTCCAGGACCTGCAGGGCCTGGCGTGGCTGGCCGGGGTGCAAGGCCAGGGCCAGGGTCAGGCCGTAGCGTGCATCCGTGGGCGCCAGCTCGTGGGATTTTTGCAGGTGGGGCAGGGCCTCCGCCTGGCGCTGTTGGCGGACCAGGCCGAGGCCCAGGGCATAGTGCAGCAGGGCTGATTGCGGACGCTGGCGCAGGCCTTCTTCCAGGAGTGCCGTGGCTCGGGCTTCGTCGCCGGCCTGGCGCTGCAGGTCGGCCAGTTCCACGTAGGCCGGCTCGTACAGGGGATCCAGGCGCAGGGCCGCGTTCAACTGCTCCATGGCTGCCAGCTGCAGGCCCTGGCGGCGACGAAGGCTGGCCAGCTCGGTGCGGGCGTCGGCCCGGTCGGCATTGAACCGCAGTTGGGCTTCGTATTCCTCCAGGGCGCTGGCGAAGGAGGCCTGCAGCTCTTCAGTCACGGGGGCGTCTGCCAGCAGACGCGCCGCTTCGGCCCGGACGCTGCGGACCGGGTCGCTCAGCAGCGGGGCAATCCACTGCACGCGGCGGGCTGCCGGGAGGCTCTCCAGGGCGCCCAGGCTGGCGCGCCGTACCTGGGCGTCGGGGTCGGCCAGGCCCTGGCGCAGGGCATCCAGGGCCAGGGGACTGTCCGGCTGGCCGAGGCGCCTGGCCGAGCTGGCGCGGATCAGCGCCGGCTGGCGGGGATCGCTGAGCAGACGGGCGAGCGCCGCCGTCGCTCCAGGCAGGCCCCGTTCGGCCGCCGACCAACTGGCGGCGAACTGCTGGTAGCCCTGACGTGGCTCGGGGTGATGCCTGCGGATGGCCTCCGTCGCCCAGGCGGTCGAGCGATCGGCATGGCACTGGTTGCAGGCATTGGGCGCATCCAGGCTGGCGCTGAGGTCCGGGCGGGGAATCCTGAGGCTGTGATCGCGGCGCGGGTCTATCACCATGTAAGTGGTTTCCGGCATGTGGCAGGACACGCACTGGGAGCCGGGGGAGGCTTCGTCATGGAAGTGATGGCGCGGGCTGTCGTAATGGCTCTGGGCATGGCACTGGGTGCACAGTGCATTGCCCTGGACGCGTAGTTGCTGGCTGTGCGGCTCGTGGCAGTCACTGCAGGTTACCCCGGCGGCATGCATGCGGCTTTGCTCGAAGGAGGCGGAGACGAATACCTCCTCGCGCTGCTGGCCGTCCGGGTAGTACAGCCCGGGTTCGAGCAGTGCCGGAAGGTAGTGGTCGGCCAGTGGCTTGCCGGCGTGATAGCCCTCGGCGACCTGCAGGCGCCGCGAATGGCACTGGGCACAGACCTGCTGTTCCTTGCGGCTCTCCAGCGGCGACTCGCGGTGGGCGGTGAGCTGCTCCAGGCTACGCCGCCAGCTTATGCCCTTGCGCTCGTCGAGCAGCAGGGTCAGTCCCTTGTGGGCCTCTCCGCCGGCGCCCTGGCGGGCCCACTGTAGATGGGCGGAACCTGGTCCATGGCAGGCCTCGCAGCCGACGCTGATCTCCGCCCAGCGGGTGGCGAAGCGATCCCGGCTGCTGTCGTAGCCCTTGCGCAGGTTCGTGGAATGACAGTCGGCGCACATGTGGTTCCAGTTCTGTGCCGGGCGGGTCCAATGGAGTGGGTCGCGGTGGTCCACCTCGGCGTCCGGGTAGAGGTGGAACCAGCGTTGCCCGCCAGCGCTGGCCGGACGGCTGTCCCAGGCGATGGACAGTGCCTGCAGGCGTCCGTCGGGAAACTCCACCAGGTACTGCTGCAGCGGTTCGACGCCGAAGGTATAGCGGATCTCGAATTCGGCGAGTTGCCCGTCGGGACCGTCGGTGTAGACGAAGTAGCGGCCGTCGCGCTGGTAGAAACGGGTTTCCACGCCTGCGTAGGTGAAGCGGGCATCGTCGAAGTTGCCCAGCACGGTGGCGGCGCTGGCGTGCTGCATGGCCTGGGCGTGCTGGGAGGACTGCCAGGCCTGGTGTTCGCGCAGATGACAGCTGGCACAGGCCTGGCTGCCGACGAATTCCGGCTGTGCGGCCCTGGCCTCGTTGCTGTCCGGCCAGCCGCCGACCAGCCCAGCGAGCAGCGCGGCGGCCAGAAGCCAGCGCAGCAGGGGACGCGACGAGCGTAGCGCCCAGAGAAGGCTCAACGTGATCAGCATGTGGTGGCCGGATCCGGAAATAAGGTATCGCAGCCCCTATGCTGCCCAGCGCCGCAGCCCCGTAACAGGGCCTGCCGCGAATAATTGCGCGCTCACGCAAGTGGCTGCGCTGAGCCGATAACGGCTTGCCCGGCATCTTGCGAATACTCCCTCGGGAAAACAACAACAAGCCCTTGCGGAGAACACCATGGCACCTACTGCCATACCCCTTGCCAACACCTTGCTGCCCGGTCGGTTGAGCGGGGCATGTCTGCTGTCCTTCGGCTTGCTGTCCCCGCTGGCGGCCTGTGCCGACCTGATCGCCGACAGCCAGGTCACGCCCCTCGCGGGCGTGTGGATTGAAACACCTGGGGGATTGCCTCGAATCGCTGAAGCAGAGTCACGCCCCTCGCGGGCGTGTGGATTGAAACACCAGCTCGGCAAGCAGCTCTTTCTCCCGCGCCTCGTCACGCCCCTCGCGGGCGTGTGGATTGAAACTGGTCGATGCGGCCAAAACCACCCAGATTGGAGTCGGGTCACGCTGTGGATTGAAACAACGTCGAGCCCAGCGTCCAACAGAAACTCGAAACCGTCACGCCCCTTGCGTCCAGGGGGGTAGGTGGGCGCCTGTTGTTTCGCATATGCGGCTGCATACAGAGTGGCTGCGTCGGTGCTGAGGATCCGCAGCGCAAGCAGGCAATTGCTGAGCAAGGCGTTCTCCAGGTTGTTCAGTTCCTGCGAGCAGGTCAGTGCATGCCGCACCCCGGTCAAAGCTGCTGGCGTAGCTGGGCGGCGTCATGGAGTTGATCCGGTGCGGCGTCGCCTCTGACGCTCAGCGCTTGATCCAGATCCTGTGTCAGGGAGCACGGGATGTGGTCGCTGGTGTTCTGGTGCATAGGCAGCTTCGGGGTCGGCGAGTGTCCATCCATGAATGCAGTCCTTGGTGGTTTTTACAAGGCTGGGTAAGAGGCGCCGGGCATGAGAAACACGTGCATCATGAAGGCTGCCCCATGCTGGATCGCGGCAGTGTGACGCGGGCGGTGGGTGTGAAGGAGATGGAGCTGTGTTGAGGAGAGGGAAGATCTAGTGCCTGGGAACAAGGCAGGAGGGTGGATTTTTTCTAAGAAAAATAAGGACTTGTGGCAAATCCCTACCCCAATCCTACCCCGGCCCGGATTTTATCCACAAAAAAGGCCTACGTTTTCACGTAAGCCTTTGATTTGTATGGTGCCGGCACCAGGAATCGAACCCGGGACCTACTGATTACAAGTCAGTTGCTCTACCTGCTGAGCTATACCGGCCTTGGCGGGCGGCCATTATAGCGGTTGGCGGGGGGGAGTAAAGCTGAGGGTGGCAGGGGCTGGGGAGACGCGGCGCTTATGCACATGCGGCATTTGGTTAGCACGGAGGTGCCGTATTCTCTCCCGCGGATATGACTATTTTTCACAAGCTGCTGTTTTCATTGGCTTTTCTGTGTGTGTGGGTGATTTTTCGCCAGTTTCTTCCCGCCCCCGTCTGCCGTACCTCGCAGCGTTTTGCCCCAAAAGGCTCCACAGAGTTATCCACAGTTTGTGGGGGTAACTCAGGGCCGCTCGGCAAGTAGCAGAAGGTTGCGCGGGCTGAGCTGGTGGGCGCAGAAGCGGCCGAGGCGCACCTGGTAGCCGCGCTCCTCCAGGTACAGGGCACGGTCGAGCAGCAGCCAGAGTTCCAGAGGGCGGCGGAACAGGGCGCGGAGCAGTTCGAGGTTGCGAACTTCGGCCAGGCGCTGCCACCCCTGGGCCTCCAGGGCGGGCCAGTCGCGCTCGGGTGGCGTGGGCAGATCCTTGAGGGCGGCCAGGTCGCGGCAGTAGGTGTGGAAGTCCTTGTGCAGCCAGGTGCTGGGCAGCGAGGGGATAGGCAGGTAGGCATCCTCGCTGCGTAGTTCCCGTTGCAGCAGGTCGAAGGCCAGGCGGCGGGCCATGGAGGTGTCGCGTTGCTGGCGGACGCGGGTGCCGGCGGTGACGGTCTCGCTGAGCGGCAGGCTGAGGTCATCGCGGTCGAGTGTTAGTTGCGAGGCTCGGGCGGCGATCGAGAGGGGTTGGTAGCGGGGCGTGCTGGTGCGGTTGTAGCAGCAGGGGGCGACCGCCAGTTGCCGGCAGCCGGCGCGGCTGGCCAGCTGCAGCAGACGTACGTGCAGGTCGCCGCATGCGTGCAGGGCCACCGGGGTGTGTTCGGCGCGCACCTGCAGGATGGCGTCCGCGGCGAGCACGTCCTGCTGCAGATGCCGTGCGGCCACTTTGCGGCGTTGGGCCAGCTGCCGGCCGGCTTCTACTAGAGCGGGGTCGTGTTCCAGGCAGGTGGTTTCGCCTGTCTGCCAGGCCAGCAGGTGACCGAGGTGCCCCTTGCCGGAGCACCAGTCCAGCCAGTGGCGAGGTTCCGTGGCGAAGCGCAGGTGCCGGGAGAAGGCTTGGATCTGCTGCCACTTGCGTCCGGGCACGTCGCTGGCGAAGCGCGCTTCCGGTAGGAGTATGTCCCGGCTTGGCAGTTCGCCGAGGCTGGCGAGCTCATGGGCGCGGGCCGCCAGCTGAGGGAAGGGCTCCGGGGCGTCAAGCTGTTCCGGTTGGCCGTGGGCGGTTTCGGCCTCGGCCAGGGTGCGGCGACGTAGCCAGGCGGCCAGTTCGGGATGGCGTTCCTCCCAGGGTAGGCGGCGGTGCCGGAACGGCCGTGGCCGCCAGAGTGCCTGGTGGGCGAGGAGAAAGTCGTCGAGGGCCTGGAAGCGCTCGTGCAGGGCGGGACCGGACAGCATCATGGGGGGGCGGCGAGTGGCTGGGCGCCTATCTTAGCCCGGCTTGGCCGCCACCGCCCCAAGGCAGGCTCAGCGCCCCTGATGCATGGCATCGACGCGCAGCCAGCGTTCCAGCAGGCGGAAGGCGCGGACCAGCACGAAGGCGATCAGCAGATAGAACAGCCCGGCGGCGAAGAAGATCTCCACCGGCAGGTAGGTGCGGGCGATGATGGTCCGCGCCATGCCGGTGAGTTCCAGCAGGGTGATGGTGCTGGCCAGGGCGCTGGCCTTGAGCATCAGGATCACCTCGTTGCTGTAGGCCGGCAGGCCGATGCGCGCGGCGCGCGGCAGGATGATGTGGAACAGCGCCTGCCACTTGGACATGCCCAGCGCCCGCGCGGCCTCCACCTCGCCCGGCGGTACCGCCTGGATGGCGCCGCGGATGATCTCGGCGATGTAGGCGGCGGTGTGCAGGGTCATGGTGATGATCGCGCACCAGTAGGGATCGCGCAGGTAGGGCCACAGCGGGCCCTTGCGGATCACCTCGAACTGCGCCATGCCGTAGTAGACGAGGAACAGTTGCACGAGCAGCGGGGTGCCGCGGAAGAAGAAGATGTAGGCGTAGGGCAGGGCGCGCACGTACCAGTGCTGCGAGGCGCGGGCGATGCCCAGCGGCAGGGCGAGGATCAGCCCGGCCAGCACGGCGATGGCGACCAGCTCGATGGTCAGGGTGGCGCCTTCGGCGAGGCGCGGCAGCCACTTGATGATGACTTCCCAGTTCATCGCGAACCCCTCACGAATCCGCGGCTGGCGCGTTTTTCAAGGAAGTGCAGGCCGATCATGGCGATGATCGTCAGGCTCAGGTAGATCAGCGCGGCCACCATGAAGAAGGTGAACGGCTGCTTGGTGACCGACACGGCGATCTGCGCGCTGCGCATGATCTCGCCGAGGCCGACAACGGAAACTAGGGCGGTGTCCTTCATCAGGATCATGAACAGGTTGCCCAGGCCGGGCAGGGCGATGCGCCACATCTGCGGCAGCACCAGGCGCCAGAGGATGCGCGTCTTGCTCAGGCCGAGGGCCAGGCCTGCCTCCCGGTGGCCCTTGGGGATGGCCAGGATGGCGCCGCGGAACACCTCGGTGGCGTAGGAGCCGAAGCACAGGCCGAGGGCGATGGTACCGGCGGCGAACGGGCTCAGTTCCAGGTCAGGCCGGCCGAACAGGGCACCAAGAGCGTGCATGCCGTTGACCGTGCCGAAGTAGATCAGCAGCACCCAGAGCAGTTCGGGGACGCCGCGGACGATGGTCGAGTAGGCATCGCCCAGCCACTGCAGGGGCCGCAAGGGCGAGGTCTTGGCCAGGGCGCCGAGCAGGCCGAGCACCAGACCCAGGCTCAGCGCGGAGAGCGCCAGCTTGATGGTCATGAGGGTGCCGGCGGCCAGGGCCGGGCCGAATCCGTAGAGATCGAGGGTCATGGGCGATCAGGACTGGCGGGGAACGCCGCCGCCGCGGCGCCCCCGGCGCAGATCAGTAGATGCTGAACGGGAAGTACTTGTCGTTGATCTTCTGGTAGGTGCCGTCGGCGACGATTTCCTTCAGCGCGGCGTTCAGGCGCTCGCGCAGCGGGTCGCCCTTGCGCACGGCGATGCCGATCTTGTCATTGTCGAACACCGGGTTGCCCTTGAACTCGAAGTCCTTGCCGGCGTCGCTCTTCAGCCATTCCCAGTTCACGAAGGTGTCCGCCAGCACGCCGTCGAGGCGCCCGGAGGCCAGGTCGAGGTAGGCGTTTTCCTGGGTGTCGTAGAGCTTGATGTCCACCACGTCACGCAGGTTGTCCTCCAGCCAGGTGCCGGCGATGGTCGCGCGCTGGGCGCCGATCACCTTGCCCTTCAGGCTGTCCTTGTCGGTCTTGAAGTCGGCGTCCTTGGCGGCGATGAACTGCAGCTTGTTGGTGTAGTAGGGGTCGGTGAAGTCAACGGCCTGCTGGCGCTCGGGGGTGATCGACATGGAGGCGATCAGGAAGTCGAACTTCTTGGCGTTCAGAGCCGGGATGATGCCGTCCCAGTCGGAAGTGACGATCTCGCACTCGACCTTCATCTTGGCGCACAGCGCCAGGCCGATCTCCACGTCGAAGCCAGTGACCTGACCGCTGGCGTCGATCATGTTGAAGGGCGGGTAGGCGCCCTCGGTACCGAGTTTCAGCTTCTCCGCGGCAAAGGCGCCGGAGCCGAATGCCAGGGTAGCGGCTGCCGCCAGCAGAATCTTCTTGTAGTTCATCATTTCGATGTCGCTCCGTATGTTTTAGTGATTGCTGGACATGAACTGCTTGCAGCGCGCCGAGGTCGGGTGGTCGAACACCTGTTCCGGCGGCCCTTGTTCTTCCACCAGGCCTTGGTGCAGGAAGACCACCTCGGTGGAGACCTGGCGGGCGAAGCTCATTTCGTGGGTGACCAGCAGCATGGTACGCCCCTCTTCGGCGAGCGCACGGATGACGTTAAGCACTTCCTGTACCATCTCCGGGTCGAGGGCCGAGGTGGGCTCGTCGAAGAGGATCACCTTCGGCTGCATGGCGAGGGTGCGAGCGATGGCGGCACGCTGCTGCTGGCCGCCGGAGAGCTGGTTGGGGTAGGCGTGGCGCTTGTCGGCGATGCCGACCTTGGCGAGCAGCGCCTCGGCCACCTCGATGGCCTCGGCCTTGCTCTGCTTCAACACACGGCGCGGCGCCTCGATGATGTTGTCGAGCACCGTCATGTGCGGCCACAGGTTGAAGTTCTGGAAGACGAAGCCGATCTCGCTGCGCAGGCGGTTGATCTGCTTGCCGTCCGCGGCGACCAGTTCGCCGTGCCGGCCGGGCTTGAGCTTGAGCTCCTCGCCGGCGACGAAGATCTGCCCCTGGTGCGGGTTTTCCAGCAGGTTGATGCAGCGCAGGAAGGTGGACTTGCCGGAGCCCGAGGAGCCGAGGATGGAAATCACGTCGCCGTCGCGAGCGGTCAGGGAGATCCCCTTGAGCACCTCGAGGTCGCCGTAGCGCTTGTGCAAATTGCGGATTTCCAACGCGGGTTTCGCCTCGGCCATAGGGGGTCCTCTTGTTTTCTCTGCGGATGCACTCCGGCACTGCTGGCCATCCTTGCGAGGCGCCAAGCTAGCATAGCGTCGGAAGGCCAGCCAAGCTCGCGAACCGGGGCGAAGCGGGCACGTGCGGCAGCTTGTCGCATCGCTGACGACAGTTGTCGCCAGGACACAAGATTGGTCGGAAGCCTGTGTCGATGCCAGCCGGTGGCGGCGGAGAGGCGGCCAGGCGGGAGCGGTGACGGTGCCGAATAGGTGCGGTGCCGGAGTATCGGCGCGACATCTTAACAGGGCCGACGCCGGGTTTCTCGCCGAATTGGTGGCTGTGCTGGCGTTCCCGGTGGAGCGCCAGCGGCAGGCGGATGGCGGTGGGGTCTCATTCGCCGCGGATGTATTTCTCCAACTGGTCGATCAGGCCGTCCTTCTCGGCGATCACTTCCTTGACCAGGTCGCCGATCGACAGCAGGCCGATCAGTCGGGTGTCGTCCACCACCGGCAGATGGCGCAGTTTGCGGGCGGTCATCAGCTCCATGCAGGTGCGCAGGTCCTGCTTCGGCGCCACGGTGACCACCGGTGCGCTCATCACCGCACTGACCGGCGTGCCCACCGAGGAGCGGCCTTGCAGGACCACTTTGCGGGCGTAGTCGCGTTCACTGATCACGCCAACCAACTGCCCGTCCTCGACCACCGGCAGAGCGCCGACGTTCTTCTCGGCCATCAGCCGCAGGGCATCCAGCACGGTGCTTTGCGGGGCAATGGTGTGGACCTGCTGGTTTTGCTTGGTCGCGAGGAGCTGTGCGACGGTTTTCATGGGAGCCTCCCGTGATTCGCATGTCGTTCGAAGTGCGCACAGGATCGGCGAGGCAGGATTATCCGGGCAAACGCAGAAAATCCATGGTCCTTATTGAAATGCTTCATGAAAATGGGGATTCCACCCGAGGCGGGCGGCAGCCGGAAGGCGGAAACGAAAAAGCCCCTGGGTCTCAGGAAGAACCAGGGGCTTCGAAGATGGTGCCCAAGGACGGAATCGAACCGCCGACACGGGGATTTTCAATCCCCTGCTCTACCAACTGAGCTACCTGGGCAACGGGGCGCCATTAAACGGATTTAAGACTTCGCTGTCAAGCAACGGCGCAAAAAATTTTCCAACAATGACGGGCGGTTACGTCCGACCCGCCTCAGTGGCTGGGTGGCACGTAGCCTTCCGCCTGGGCGTAGTCCTCGCCGGAGAGGAACTTGTCCATCTCCTCCTGGAGGAACTTGCGGTCCTCGGCGTTCATCATGTTCAGGCGGCGTTCGTTGATCAACCGGGTCTGGTGCGCCTGCCACTCGTCCCAGGCCTTCTTCGAGACGTTGTTGTAGATGTCCTCACCCTTGGCCCCCGGATAGGGCGGCCGGTCGAGACCGGGCAATTCCTCTTTGTACTTGCGGCACATCACGGTGCGGGTCATGGCGACTCTCCTGCATTCAACTCGGCAGCCGCGCGCTTGAGCAGTTTCTTCACCGGGGCGGCGAGCCCCAGGCGCGGCGGGGTGGCGAGGTTATACCAGAGCCAGTCGCCTTCGGCCACGCCGGGGGCGGCCGACTCCACGCGGACCAGCCAGGGCTCGATGACCAGCTGGAAATGGCTGAAGGTGTGGGTCAGGCCCGGTAGCTCGCGGCGCTCGCCGAGGTGTAGCCGGTGCTTGGCGGCGAGCGGCGCCAGGGCGCTCAGGTCGTCCAGCTCGGGGAGGCTCCAGAGCCCGCCCCAGAGCCCGCTGGAAGGCCGCCGGTAGAGCAGGATGGCGCCCTCGCGGCTGGCCAGGATGGGCATCAGGGTGCGCTTCTGCGGCAGTGCCTTGCGCGGCTTGGGTTCCGGGTAGGCGGTCTCGCGGCCGAGCAGATGGGCGCGACAGCCGCTACGCACCGGGCAGAGCAGGCAGCTGGGCCTGCTGCGGGTGCAGAGGGTAGCGCCCAGATCCATCATCGCCTGGGTGTAGTGGTTGACCCGCTGGTACGGAGTCAGGCGCTCGGCCAGCTCCCAGAGCTTCGCCGCTACCTTGGGCTCTCCGGGATAGCCGGACTGGGCGGCGTAGCGAGCCAGCACGCGCTTGACGTTGCCGTCGAGGATGGGCGCGCGCAGGCCCATGCTCAGGCTGGCGATGGCGCCGGCGGTGGAGCGGCCGATGCCGGGCAGTTCGGCGAGCCGTTCCACCGAGCGGGGGAACTCGCCGCCGTACTCCTCGACGATGATCCGCGCGGCCTTCTGCAGGTTGCGGGCGCGGGTGTAGTAGCCCAGCCCGGTCCACAGGTGCAGCACCTCGTCCTCGGGCGCCGCGGCCAGCTCGTGCACGCTCGGCAGGGCGGCCATGAAACGGTCGAAGTAGCCGAGCACGGTGCTCACCTGGGTCTGCTGCAGCATGATTTCCGAGACCCACACCCGGTAGGGGGTGATGCCCTGCTGCCAGGGCAGGTCCTTGCGGCCGTGGACGTCGTACCAGGCGAGCACGGCCGCGGCGAACTGCTCCGGACTCATCGCTTGAACAGGCCCTTGAGGGCGTCCTTCAGCTCGGGGCTGACCTTGTCGCCGATCTTCTCCTCGAGTTTCTCGGTGAGCTTCTCGCCGGCCAGCTTGGCGGCGATCTTGCCGAGGCCGTCGCGGTCCAGGCGGCAGGCACGGGCGCCCAGTTCCAGCGGGCCACGGCACAGGACCGGCCACTCCAGGCCGACGTAGCGAGGGTTGACCTGGCAGGCCGGGTCGGGCATCTCGCTCTTGTCGCCTTCGATGACCACGCCGAGGCGGTAGTCCATGCCCAGCACGCGCAGGTCGAGGTCGCCGTTGCCCTTGACGCTGAGGCCGGGGATGCGTGCGCGCAGGTCCGGGTTGCTGGCCACGCCGTTGGTGAAGGTCAGGCTGCCGCGCAGTTCCTCGAAGGGGGTGTCCTTGCCGCGCGGGGTGATGCCCAGGCTCTTGCGGTTGAGCAGGGCGATGCCCTGGCAGAGCTGCTGCTCGAGGTTGGCGTCGAGCAGCACGCCGTTGTGCAGGGTGAAGCTGGCGGTGCCGTTGAGGGTGTCGATCCAGTCCTTCTGGCTGTTGCCGCTGGTCTTCAGGTCGCTGCTCAGGTCGAGGCGGCCGCTGAGCGGCGACTTCTCGCCCTGGCTTTCGATCAGCTTCTCCAACGGCACTTGGCTGATGCGGTTTTGCAGGCTGAGCTGCGGCACCGCCTGGCGGACGTCGAGCGTGCCTTTGGATTCGAAGCGGCCGTTGAACAGCTCGCCGCGCAGATCCTGGAGGCTTAACAGGCCACCCTGGCCCTGGATCTTGAGTGCGGCGTTGTCGATCGGCAATTTGTCGAACAGCAGTTGGCCGAGGCTGAGTTCCAGCTGCAGGTCGAGGTCGCGCAACTGGTCGACCGGCAGCATGGGCGCGTCGCTCCAGGCCTGCTGCGTGGGCGAGACCGGCAGCGGGCTGGTGCCGCTGGTGGTGGCGGCGGTGACCGTGCTTTTCACCTCGGCCTTGCGGCTGGTGCTGGCCGCGTCGGCCTCCCTGGCGGCCTTGGCCGGCAGGTAGCGGTCGAGATCCAGGCGGTCGCCCTTGAGCTGCACTCGCAGGGCGCGCTTGGCCAGGTCGGCGAGCGCCAGGCGGCCGCTGAAGCTGCTGTCGTCGAGTTTCAGCTTGAGCTCCTCGAGGGCCAGGCTGTTGGCGCTGCCGTCCAGGCGGCTGACCAGCTCGACCTTGCTGAGGGTCTTGGCGTCGGCCATGGCCGGCAGCTGCTGGCCGAGCCCTTCGAGGAACTGACGCAGGTTGAATTCGGCGATGGACAGTGCGCCGCTGAGCTTGGGCGCCTTGTCCAGACCGCGGACGTTGAGCTCGCCGAGGGCGCGCAGTTGGTTGACCGATAGCTTGAGGCCGTTCCATTCGGCGATCTGCGCGGCCTGGTCGAGCAGCAGCTGGCCCTGGGCGACGAAGGTGACGGTCTTGCCTTCCAGCGGCTGACCGGAGGCCTCGCCGCTCAGGCGCAGGTTCTCGAGCTGGTAGCGGCCGAGGCTGCGGTCGAAGCGCAGTTCGCCGGTCAGCTCGGTCTTGGCGCGCATCAGCGGCTGGTTGGTGCCGAGGAAAGCGGTCATCTTCAGCGGGATGTTGATGCCTTCGCGGATGGCGCCGGTGGTGATCTGGATGCTCTCGGCGCTGAGTTGCTGACCGCTGCGCTCGTCGCTGTAGTCGATTCGCGCGTTGTTGACGATCAGGCTGTCGATGTCCAGCTTGAGGGGCTGACCGGTCGGCTTGGCCTGGCCGTCGACGTCCGGTGCCTCGCCTTTGGGCGCTTCCGCCGGTGCCTGGGCGCTGCCCTCGGCCGGCTTGGCCGGGCGGCCGATGTCTTCCCAGTTGCCGCGCCCTTGCTTGTCGCGATTGAGGCTGAGCTTGAGGCCTTCGACGCGGATGTCGCTCATCTGCACTTCACGGTGCAGCAGCGGCAGCACCCGCACCGAGAGGCCGAGCATGTCCAGTTCGGCGAACGGCTTGTCCGGTGTGATCACGCTGGCCACGCTGGCCTGGTGCAGCTCGAGGCCGAGCCAGGGGAACAGGCTCCAGCCGATGTCGCCGTTCAGGGTCAGTTCGAGATTGGCTTTGTCGCGGGCGATCTGACGGATCTCGTCCTTGTAGTCATTGGGGTCGAAGAGGTGGGTGAGGGCGAAGCCCAGGGCCACCAGAATCAGCAATAGCCCGAGGAAGAGCAGACCCAGGATTCTGCCGATGGATTTCATGGACGACTATTCCTTTGTGATGATCGCTTGCCGAAGGGGCGAGTATAGCGCCGCGGCCGGGGCGGGCTTCTATTGCCGGAGTGCCGCGGCGACGCGCTCGGCGATGGCCAGGCTGGCGGTCAGCCCCGGCGACTCGATGCCGAACAGGTTGATGAGACCGACCAGCCCGTGTTGTGCAGGGGCTTGGATGACGAAATCCGCCGGCGGTTCACCCGGACCGGACAGCTTGGGGCGCACGCCGCTGTAGGCGGGGACCAGGCGGTCGGCGTCCAGCCCCGGCCAGTAGCGGCGGATCGCCGCGGCGAAGGGGGCGCGCAGGGCCTCGTCGACGCTGTAGTCGAGCCGCTCCAGGTAGTGCACGTCCGGGCCGAAGCGCAGCTGGCCGCCGAGGTCCAGGGTGGCATGGATGCCCAGGCCGGCGGTGTTGGCCTCCGGCATCGGATAGATCAGGTGCTGGAACGGCGAGCGGCCGCTGTAGCTGAAGTAGCGTCCCTGGCAGAGGTGCAGGCGCGGTACGGCCGCCGCCGGCAGGCCGGGAATGCGCGCGGCCAGTGCCTGGGCGTCGAGCCCGGCGGCGTTGATCACCTCGTCGGCGAGGATCTGGAAGGGCTCGCTGGCGCTGGTGCCGCTGACCAGCCAGCCGTCGGGGTGTGGCTCCAGGCGCTCGATACGGGTCGCCAGGGCCAACTGGCCACCCTGGCGCTCGGTGGCGGCGAGCAGCGACTGCAGGTAGGCGTGGCTGTCGAGGATTCCGGTGTGCGGAGAGAGCAGCCCGGCGACGGCCTTGACCTCAGGCTCCAGGCGACGCAGCTGGTCGCGGTCCAGCGGCTGCAGTTCGTGCAGCCCGCAGGCCGCGGCATTGGCTTGCAGGCCTTCCAGCCTGGCGCATTCGTCTTCGTGGACCGCCACCAGCAGCTTGCCGATCCGCCGATGGCCGACGCCATGGCGCGCGCACCAGGCATACAGGCGTTCGCGGCCTTCCAGGCAGAGTTCGGCCTTGAGGGAGCCGGGCGGGTAGTAGAGGCCGGCATGGATGACCTCCGAGTTGCGGCTGGAGGTATGGCTGCCGATTCGCTTTTCCGCCTCGGCGATCAGCAGGCTGCGGCCGTGGCCTGCCAGGCGGGCGGCGCAGGCCAGGCCGAGGGCGCCGGCGCCGATGATCAGGGTGTCGAGATGCTCCATGGTCTTTGTCCGACAATGCGTTCGGTGGCTTGATCCAGGTCAAGGTGGCTGCCGCTGCCGGGCATAAGTTGGTTGCTGCGGCCGTCGTGACCGCGCACCAAGGAGGAAACCACCATGTCGCTTTCGCGTTGGAATCCGTTCCGGGAGTTCGAGGAATTCTTCAATCAGTATCCGCGCCTGCTGGGCAAGGCTGGTAGCGGCTCCGGCCAGGAGCTGATGACCGCCACGGACTGGGTACCGGCGGTGGACATCAGCGAGACACCGGAAGCCTACCTGATCAAGGCCGAGCTTGCCGGGGTCAAGCGCGAGGACATCCAGGTCAAGGTCGAGGCTGGCCAGCTCATCCTGCGGGGCGAGCGACGCTACGAGAAGGAGGACAAGGATCACAAGCAGCATCGCGTGGAACGCTTCTACGGCAGCTTCTCGCGGGCCTTCAGCCTGCCGGATGACGCCGACGAGGAGCACATCAAGGCCGAGTATCGCGATGGCGTGCTCAACCTGACCCTGCCCAAGCGCGCTGAATCACCGCGCCGCGCCCGGGACGTGGCGATCGAATAGGCAGGCGTCCGCGGAAGGAGGCGAGCCTTCAGCAGGCTGCCGCGGTGGGCCGCGAGGCGTGCGCCTCCTTTCATCGAGGGGAATGGCCCGGGGCTTCGGGACGAGGGCGGCCATCCCTGCGGCGGCGGCCCTGTTCCTGGGGCGCTGGCTCGGAATGCGAGCGGGGCCGGCAATTTGCCGGCCCGCGCTTTTCCTGGCCCCTAGAACAGGTCGATGGGGGCTGCGTCGTCGGCCGGCAGCGGGCTTCCAGGCACGTAGCCGTTCTGGTCAAGCTCGCTCATCGGCGGCGGCGAATCCTCGTTCTTGAACAGCTCGAAGTAGGCGCCCGGAGTCCCCGGCGGGGCGGTGCGGCCGCTCAGCGGATCGATGCGCAGGGTGAGCAGACCTTCCGGCTCGGGCGGCAGATGCGACGGCTTGTCCTTGAGCACGGCGCCCATGTAGTCCATCCAAATCGGCAGGGCCACGGTGCCGCCGAACTCGTGGCGACCCAGGCTTTCCGGCTGGTCGAAGCCGACCCACACGGTGGTCAGGTAGTCGGCGTTGTAGCCGGTGAACCAGCTGTCCTTGGATTCGTTGGTGGTGCCGGTCTTGCCGGCGATGTCGTCGCGACCCATGGCCAGGGCGCGGCGACCGGTGCCCTTCTTGATCACGTCCTGCAGCATGCTGGTCATGATGTAGGCGGTGCGTGCGTCGATGATCCGCTCGGCCTCCACCGGCTGCGGCGGGACCGGCGTCAGGCTTGAGGTGCTGGCGGACATCAGGCCGCTCTCCGCCGGATCCTGTTCTTCCTCCACGGCGGGAGTCCTGTCGGTGCCGGGCACGGTGGGCGGATTGGCGATGAACAGCGGCTCGCCGAAGCGGCTGTCGATGCGCTCGATCAGGTACGGCTGGATCCGGTAGCCACCGTTGGCGAAGGCGGTCCAGCCGCCGGCGATCTCCAGCGGCGTCAGGTTGGCGGTGCCCAGGGCCAGCGACAGGTTGCGCGGCAGGTCCTGGCGGTTGAGGCCGAACTTGCTGATGTAGTCGAGGGTGTAGTCGATGCCGATGGACTGCAGCAGGCGGATCGACACCAGGTTGCGCGACTTGTACAGCGCCTCGCGCAGGCGGATCGGGCCGAGGAATGTGTTGTTGTCGTTCTTCGGCCGCCAGGCGGATTCCATGCCTGCTTCGTAGAATACGATGGGTGCATCGTTGACCAGGGTGGCGGCGGTATAGCCGCGGTCCAGCGCCGCCGCATAGATGAAGGGCTTGAAACTGGAGCCGGGCTGGCGCTTGGCCTGGGTGGCGCGGTTGTAGTTGCTCTGCTCGAAAGAGAAGCCGCCGACCAAGGCGAGGATCGCGCCGTTATAGGGGTTCAGCGACACCAGGGCGCTCTGCGCAGCCGGTACCTGGCGGAAGGCCAGGCTGCCGTCCTCCAGGCGCTGCACGCGGATCAGGTCGCCGATCTGCACCACGTCGGCTGGCTGCTGCGGCCGCGGCCCCAGGCTGTTGGTGTTGAGGAAGGGCCGCGCCCACTTCATGCTGTCCCAGGCCACGGCCTCTTCCTGGCCGCTGCGGGTCAGCACCATGATGCCGCTCTTGGTCACCTGGGTGACGATGGCCGGCTCCAGACCCCCGATGTTCTTCTGCTTCGCCAGCTCCTGGCGCCAGGTTTCCATGGTCATGCCCGGAAGGCGGGTTTCCGGACCGCGGTAGCCGTGGCGCTGGTCGTAGGTGATCAGCCCCTGCTGGACGGCGCGGTTGGCGGCCTCCTGCATCTGGCTGGGTACCGTGGTGGTGACGTGGAAACCCTCGGTATAGGCGTCGCTGCCGTAGCGGCCGACCATCTCGGCGCGGGCCATCTCGGCGACGTAGGGGGCGCTGATCTCCGGGCTCGGCACGTGGTAACTGGCGTCTATCGGCTCGTTCAGCGCGGCGCGGTAGCGTGCCTCGTCGATCTTGCCGAGACGGTACATGCGGCCGAGGATCCAGTCGCGGCGCTCCTTGCTGCGCTCCGGGTTGACCAGCGGGTTGAAGCGCGAGGGCGCCTTAGGCAGGCCGGCGATCATCGCCATCTGTCCCAGGGTCAGGTCGCGGATGGACTTGCCGTAGTAGACCTGCGCGGCGGCCTCGATGCCGTAGGCGCGGTTGCCCAGGTAGATCTTGTTGACGTAGAGCTCGAGGATCTCGTCCTTGGTCAGCTCGCGCTCGATCTGCAGGGCGAGGAGGATCTCGTTGATCTTGCGCGAGAAGCTGCGCTCGCTGGTGAGAAAGTAGTTCTTCGCCACCTGCATGGTGATGGTGCTGCCGCCGGTCTGGATCTGGCCGCTTTTCAATAATTGAGTGGCGGCGCGCATTAGGCTGCTAAGATCGACGCCATAATGGTGCGCGAAATTGTCATCTTCCGCGGACAGTAGCGCGTTGATGAAATCTGGGGGAATATCCGCAAAGCGGATGGGGGAACGGCGCATCTCGCCGAACTCGGCGATCAGCTTGCCATCGTTGCTGTAGACCCGGAGGGGGATCTGCAGCTGGATGCGTCGGAGCGCATCGACGGAGGGGAGATTGGGTCCGAGGTAGAGGTAGGCACCGCTGAAACTGAGTAACAGTCCACAAAAAACGGCGACGCAGAACCACCAGACAAGCTTCAGCAGGCGCATCAGGACTCGCGGAAAATTCCAGATAAAAGAGCGGGTTATAACAAAAAATAAGGCCGAAACAGGAAAGCCGTTCACATTATAAGCGCTTTTCGTCCCTAAAGGGCTATTGGCGCTGGTGTCAAGACTGTTATTTAATGTGGAAAAACATAAATCGTCCGTAACTCGCGGATGTCAATAGGAAAACGGTCGTGCTAGGGCTCTTCAATAAGAAAGCGAATTCGCTTCTGGGGATAGATATCAGTTCGACCTCGGTCAAGCTTCTGGAACTGAGTCGTTCGGGTAGTCGCTACAAGGTAGAGGCATACGCGGTCGAACCGCTTCCGCCGAATGCCGTGGTCGAGAAGAACATCGCCGACATGGAGGGGGTCGGGCAGGCACTGTCACGGGTGCTCGCCAAGGCCAAGACTGGCGTGCGCACGGCCGCCGTCGCGGTCGCCGGCTCGGCGGTGATCACCAAGACCATCGAGATGGAGGCGGGTCTCTCCGACGACGATCTGGAGACCCAGCTGAAGATCGAGGCGGATCAGTACATTCCTTACCCGCTGGAAGAGGTGGCCATCGACTTCGAGGTCCAAGGCCCCTCGCCGCGCAATCCGGAGCGGGTCGAGGTGCTGCTCGCCGCCTGCCGCAAGGAAAACGTCGAGGTGCGCGAGGCTGCCCTGGCCCTGGCAGGGATCACCGCCAAGGTGGTGGACGTCGAGGCCTACGCTCTGGAGCGTGCCTACGGCCTCCTGGCGGCACAGCTCGACAACGGCAGCGGCGATCTGACCGTGGCGGTGGTCGACATCGGCGCGACCATGACCACCCTCAGCGTCCTGCACAACGGCCGCACCATCTACACCCGCGAGCAGCTGTTCGGCGGCAAGCAGCTGACCGACGAGATCCAGCGCCGCTATGGCCTGTCGGTGGAGGAAGCCGGCCTGGCCAAGAAGCAGGGCGGACTGCCGGACGACTACGAGAGCGAGGTCCTGCAGCCGTTCAAGGAGGCGGTGGTGCAGCAGGTATCCCGTTCCCTGCAGTTCTTCTTCGCCGCCGGCCAGTACAATGACGTCGACTACATCCTCCTGGCCGGAGGCACTGCCTCCATTCCCGATTTGGATCGGTTGATCCAGCAGAAGATCGGAACTCCGACCCTGGTGGCGAACCCGTTCGCCGACATGGCGTTGAGTAGCAAGGTCAACGCCGGCGCTCTGGCGAGCGATGCGCCGGCGCTGATGATTGCGTGTGGTCTGGCGATGAGGAGTTTCGACTGATGGCGCGCATAAACCTTCTGCCCTGGCGTGAACAGCTCCGCGAGGAACGCAAGCAGCGCTTCCTGGCGACTCTGGTCGGCGTGCTGGTGGTGGCTGCCGGTCTGGTGTTCCTGGGTGACCAGTACCTGAACGGGGCCATCGAGCAGCAGAACGCGCGCAACGAGTTCATCCGCAAGGAAATTGCGGTTCTGGATGCGCGCATCAAGGAAATCAGCGAACTGAAGACCCGTCGGCAGCAACTGCTGGAAAGGATGAAGATCATCCAGGACCTGCAGGGCAACCGGCCGATCATCGTCCGTCTGTTCGACCAGTTGGTGCGTACCCTCCCGGACGGGGTGTACTACACCTCGCTCGGCATGAAAGACAAGACCATTTCCATCCAGGGGGCGGCGGAATCCAACAACCGCGTCTCCAGCCTGATGCGTAACCTGGATGCCTCGGACTGGCTGACTCAGCCGAACCTCACCGCCGTCAAGGCGGTGACCGCTGGCACCCTGGACCAGGCCAACGTGTTCCAGTTGACCGTCCAGCAGACCCAGCCTTCGGTTGAAGAGGAAGGAGTCAAGAAATGAGCTTTGCCGACTCGCTGGAAAGCCTCCGCAAGATCGACATCAACGATCTCGACCTCAACAACCTGGGGTCCTGGCCCACCCCGGTCAAGGTCATCGTCTGCGCCCTGCTGCTCATTCTGGTCCTGGTGCTGGGGTACAACTTCCACCTGCGCGATCTGGAAGCGCAGCTCGACCAGAAACGCGCCGAGGAGGCGACGCTCAAGGAGCAGTTCTCCACCAAGGCCTTCCAGGCGGCCAACCTGGAGGCCTACAAGGCGCAGATGAAGGAGATGGAAGTGTCGTTCGGCGCGCTGCTGCGACAGCTGCCGAGCGATACCGAGGTGCCAGGACTGCTGGAGGACATCACCCGTACCGGCCTGGGCAGTGGTCTGGAGTTCGAGGAAATCAAGCTGCTGCCGGAGGTCACCCAGCAGTTCTACGTCGAGCTGCCGATCCAGATCTCGGTGGTAGGTGCCTACCATGACCTGGCCACCTTCGTAAGCGGCGTCTCCAGCCTGCCGCGCATCGTCACGCTGCACGATTTCGAGATCAAGCCGGTGTCGGAAGACAGCAGTACCAAGCTGCGTATGAGCATCCTGGCGAAAACCTACCGCTACAACGAAAAGGGGCTGCAGAAGTGAAAAGCTCCCATGTTGCTCTTTATGGCGTGATTGTCCTGGGATTGGCTGGCTGCGGGGGCGGCGATTTCGCGGACCTGCAGGCCTATATGGACGAGGTGCGGGCACGGCCGAAGGGTTCCATCGAGCCGCTGCCCAAGTTCCAGCCGTACGAGGCCTTCACCTACAACGCCTCGACCCTGCGCAGCCCTTTCCAGCCGCCTGTCAAGATCGATCTGACCAGCCGGCCGAAGGGCTCCAAGGAGGTCAAGCCGGACGAAACGCGCGTCAAACAGTTCCTGGAAGGTTTCAACATCGAGACCTTCGAGATGGTGGGAACCCTTTCCAACAAGGATGGCAAATATGCCCTGGTCAGCGGTGCCGGGGGAGTGCACCGGGTCAAGGTGGGGGATTACCTGGGGCGTAACCACGGCCGCATTGTGTCGATCGACGAAGCCAAGGTGGAAGTCATCGAGATCGTTCCCGATGGCGAAGGCGGCTGGCTGGAGCGGCCCAGAAGCCTCGCTCTGAAAGAGCGCTCCTGAAGCATTTAGGGTGGGGAAATGAAAAACAACGACCGGTCTGCACAACGGAATTCGAGGATGAACAACACTCTTTCGCGCCTTTGCGCGTCCCTGATCGCGGCCTTCCTGTCGCCGGCCCTGCTGGCCGCCGACCTGCAGGCGCTGGATGTAGCGGCTCTTCCGGGGGGGAAGGTGGAGCTGAAGCTGGCCTTCGACGAGCCGGTGGCCTCGCCGCGCGGCTACACCATCGACCAGCCGGCACGCATCGCGCTCGACCTGCCCGGGGTCAAGAACAAGCTGGGTGCCAAGAATCGCGACTTGGGCGTGGGCAATGCCCGTAGCGTCACCGTGGTCGAGGCCAAGGACCGTACCCGGCTGATCATCAACCTGACCACCCTGGTGCCCTACAGCACCCGCAGCGAGGGCAACAACCTGTTCGTGGTCGTGGGGGATTCGGCAGGTTCGACCCAGACCGCTGCACTTCCGGCTTCCGGCGCGGTCGTGTCCCCGGCGCCGGTCGCCGCCAAACCGGTCTATGCCGCACGTCGTGCCATTGGCAACATCGACTTCCAGCGTGGCGAGAAGGGCGAGGGCAACGTGGTCATCGTGCTTTCCGATCCTTCGGTGAGCCCGGACATCAAGGAGCAGGGCGGCAAGATTCGTCTGGACTTCGCCAAGACCCAGCTGCCGGAGAACCTGCGGGTGCGCTTGGACGTCAAGGACTTCGCCACCCCGGTGCAGTTCGTCAGCGCCAGTGGCGGTGTCGACAGCGCCAGCATCGTCATCGAACCGACCGGCCTTTATGACTACCTGGCCTTCCAGACCGACAACAAGCTGACCATCAGCGTCAAGCCGCTCACCCAGCAGGACGCCGAGCGCCGCCGTGCCGAGAGCTTCGCCTACACCGGCGAGAAGCTGTCCCTGAACTTCCAGGACATCGACGTGCGTTCGGTGCTGCAGCTGATCGCCGACTTCACCGATCTGAACCTGGTTGCCAGTGATACCGTGCAGGGCAACATCACCCTGCGCCTGCAGAACGTGCCCTGGGATCAGGCTCTGGACCTGGTTCTGAAGACCAAGGGCCTGGACAAGCGCAAGGTCGGCAACGTGCTGCTGGTGGCCCCGGCCGCCGAGATCGCCGAGCGCGAGCGTCAGGAGCTGGAGTCGCAGAAGCAGATCGCCGAACTGGCGCCGCTGCGCCGCGAGCTGATCCAGGTGAACTATGCCAAGGCGGCCGACATCGCCAAGCTGTTCCAGTCGGTGACCAGCGGCGACGGCAGCAGCACCCAGGATGAGCGCGGCTCCATCACCGTGGACGACCGCACCAACAGCATCATCGCCTACCAGACTCAGGACAAGCTCGACGAGCTGCGGCGCATCGTCTCGCAGCTGGACATCCCGGTGCGCCAGGTGATGATCGAGGCGCGCATCGTCGAGGCCAACGTCGATTACGACAAGTCCCTGGGCGTGCGCTGGGGCGGTGCCTGGACCAACAACAAGTGGAGTGTCTACGGTAAGGACGGCGCCCAGACCTTCGAGGATGGCCAGCGCTTCCTGCCGGGTAGCGACACCATCGGCAACTGGACGGCCCAGGATGGCGTGGCGCCGGTGCCCTTCGTCGACATGGGCGCGAAAGACAGCACCTCCGGCATCGGCATCGGCTTCATTTCCGATCACCTGATCCTCGACCTGCAGCTCTCCGCCATGGAGAAGACCGGCAACGGCGAGGTGGTGTCGCAGCCGAAGGTGGTGACCTCCGACAAGGAAACCGCGAAGATCCTGAAAGGCTCGGAAGTGCCCTACCAGGAGGCGAGCTCCAGCGGTGCCACCAGTACCTCCTTCAAGGAAGCCTCATTGTCGCTGGAGGTGACCCCGCAGATCACCCCGGACAACCGGGTGATGATGGACGTCAAGGTCACCAAGGACGAGCCGGACTTCGCCAACGCGCTGAACAACGTGCCGCCGATCAAGAAGAACGAGGTGAATGCCAAGGTGCTGGTGTCCGATGGCGAGACCATCGTGATCGGTGGGGTGTTCTCCAACACCCAGACGAAGGCCGTCGACAAGGTGCCGTTCCTCGGAGACCTGCCGTTCCTCGGTCGCCTGTTCCGTCGGGATACCGTTACGGACAAGAAGTCTGAGCTGCTGATCTTCCTGACTCCGCGTATCATGAACAGTCAGGCGATTGCAGTGAACCATTGATCTTCGTGAGAAATTTGATTCTGGTCGGCCCGATGGGAGCTGGAAAGAGCACCATCGGGCGTTTGTTGGCAAAAGAACTGAAACTGCCGTTCAAGGATTCCGACAAGGAAATCGAGCAGCGGACCGGGGCGGACATCCCCTGGATCTTCGACGTGGAGGGTGAGCAGGGCTTCCGGGAGCGCGAGCATGCGGTGATCGCCGAGCTCTGCGGCGCCGACGGTCTGGTGCTGGCCACCGGCGGCGGCGCGGTGCTCCGTGAGGACAATCGCCGCGCACTGCGGGCCGGCGGGCGGGTGATCTATCTGCATACCTCGGTGGAACAGCAGATCGAACGCACCGCCCGTGACCGCAACCGGCCGTTGCTGCGCACCGCCGATCCGGGCAAGGTGCTGCGCGACCTGATGGCGGTGCGCGACCCCCTCTACCGGGAAATCGCCGATCTGGTCATCGAGACCGACACTCGTCCGCCGCGCATGGTCGTGCAGGAAATCCTCGAGCGTGTGCATTCGCTGCCGCCGCGTTGAGACCCGGGGATTTGCGCTATCCTAGAGCCCTTTTCACAGTGGGGGCCGTATGCACACTCTCCATGTAAACCTGGGCGATCGCAGTTATCCCATCTATATCGGCGCCGGCCTGCTCGAACAGCCGGAGCTGTTCGCGCAGCACATCGGCGGCCGGCAGGTCGCCATCGTCACCAACGAAACCATTGCCCCCCTGTATCTGGACAAGCTAAAGGCCGCCCTGCAGCGCTTTGAGGTGGCCTGCGTGGTGCTGCCCGATGGCGAGGCGTTCAAGAACTGGGAAACCCTCCAGAAGATCTTCGACGGGTTGCTCGAGGCTCGCCACGACCGGGGTACCACCGTCGTCGCTCTCGGCGGCGGTGTGGTGGGTGACATGGCCGGCTTCGCCGCGGCCTGCTACCAGCGCGGCGTGGCCTTCGTCCAGGTGCCGACTACCCTGCTGTCCCAGGTGGACTCCTCGGTGGGCGGCAAGACCGGCATCAACCACCCGCTGGGCAAGAACATGGTGGGGGCCTTCTACCAGCCCAAGGCGGTGGTGATCGATACCGCCACCCTGGCGACCCTGCCGCCCCGCGAGCTGTCCGCCGGCCTGGCGGAGGTCATCAAGTACGGGCTGATCTGCGACGAGCCCTTCCTCGGCTGGCTGGAGGAACATCTGGAGGCGCTGCGCGGACTCGACCAGCAGGCTCTGAGCGAGGTCATCGAGCGCTCCTGTGCGGCCAAGGCCCGGGTGGTCGGCGCCGATGAGCGTGAGTCCGGACTGCGTGCCATCCTCAACCTCGGGCATACCTTCGGTCATGCCATTGAGGCGCACCAGGGCTATGGCGCCTGGCTGCACGGGGAGGCGGTGGCCGCGGGAACCGTGATGGCGATGGAGATGTCCAGACGTCTGGGCTGGATCACTGCGCAGGAGCGCGATCGCGGGATCCGTCTGCTGCAGCGTGCCGGCCTGCCGGTGGCGCCGCCGCAGGACATGACGCCTGAGGACTTCCTCCAGCACATGGCGGTCGACAAGAAAGTCCAGGCCGGGCGCCTGCGCCTGGTCCTGCTGCGGAAGATGGGCGATGCCGTGGTGACCGCCGATTTCCCGCGCGAGATTCTGGAGGCAACGCTGGCGACCGACTACCGGGCGCTGGTGGAGCAGCTTTGAGACCTATCGAGAGCACCATGACCAGTTTGCATGCCGACGAGGCGTTCCTCAGTCACTACCAGTTCAGTCACGACCCCTTCGCGCCTCGGGTGCCGGGATTCAAGTTCTTCCCCGCCCAGCGCAAGCCGGTGCTCGGCCAGTTGCACCATCTGGCGCGCTACAGCCAGCTGCTGCTGGTGGTCACCGGCCCCAAGGGCAGTGGCAAGACGCTGTTGCGTCAGGCCCTGGTGGCCAGCACCAACAAGCAGACGGTGCACAGCGTGGTGGTCTCGGCACGCGGCGGGATGGACGCCGGCGGCCTGCTGCGCCAGGTGGCCCAGGGGCTGAACTCGCCGCAGGCGGAGCTGCGCAGCATCCAGGCCCAGGTGGCCCAGCTGGCGCTGACCGACCAGGAGGTGTACCTGCTGGTCGATGACGCCGAGGAACTGGACGATTCCGCCTTGGAGGCCCTACTGGGCCTGGCCGCCGGGCGTGCCGAAGGGCGCCCGCACGTCTTCCTGTTCGGCCACCCGTCGCTGCTGCCGCGTCTGGAGCAGCTGGCCGACGGCGGCGAAAGCTTCCATGCCATCGAGCTGCAGCCCTATACCGAGGAGGAGACCGCGGAGTATCTGGCGCAGCGTCTGGAGGGTGCCGGGCAGGGGCTGGCGGTGTTCAGCGATGAGCAGATCGCGGAGATCCACGAGCAGTCCAGGGGCTGGCCGGGGCTTATCAACCAGGTGGCGCGGGAGATGCTCGTCGAGGCGATGCTCGCCGAACGCAGCGCGGAACGCTCCGGCGGGGTCGCTTTCAGGCTGCCGCAGAAACATCTGCTGGCCATCGGCATCGTGGTGATCGCGGTGGTCGCGGCCTTCCTGATGAAGAGCGGCTCGACGCCCGAAGTCCAGGCCCCGGCGGTGGCCCAGGTGGCCCCCGCGGACGGTGCGCAGCAAGCGGCCGGTGACGCGCCGGCCATCGAGTTCGCCGGCTCCAGCCAGCCGCTGCCGCTGCCGCTGGTAGGCGAGGCGCAGCCGGTGATTCGCCAGCCGCTGGCTCAGGCTGGCGGTCAGGAGGATGAGGAAGCCCCGTCCAGCGAGCCGGTGACCTCGGCGCCGCTGCCGGCAAGCGTGCCGGTGCCGCCGCCGGTGACCGTGGCTGTGCCGCCGGCGCCCGCCCCGGTACCTGCCCCGGTACCTGCTGCCGCGGCGCCGAGCACTCCCCCGGCGCCCAGCCGGCCGCGCAGCGTGGCGCAACCGGCGCCCCAGCCGGTCGCCAAGCCGGCCGCGCCGGCGCCAGCGGCCAAGCCGGTGGTGCAGTCCAAGCCGGCCCAGCCCCAACCGGCAGCCAGGCCGGTCGCCGGGGCGCCGGTGGCGGGCAGCGACTGGTACCGCAGCCAGGTGGGTTCCCACTATGCTCTGCAGGTGCTCGGCACGCGCTCGGAAAGCAGCGCCCAGGCCTTCGTCCGTCAGCACGGCAGCGGCTATCGGTACTTCAAGAAGATCCACCAGGGGCAGCCGCTGTACGTGGTGACCTACGGCAGCTTCGCCTCCCGCGAGGCGGCCCAGGCGGCCATCCGCACCCTGCCGGCCAACGTCCAGGCGGGTAAGCCTTGGCCGAAGACCTTCGCCAGCATCCAGCAGGAAGCGCAGATGCGCTGACGGCGGCGCGCGACGTCGCCTTTCTGCAAGTTCCGCTGACGGCCGGTTTGTCCCCTGGGCAAGCCGGCCTTTTCGTCCGTGGCACCAGGCTCGGTGGTGTCTGCCGAAGGACTGCAGGTGGTCGGCTAACATGTTCCTCCGGCTTGATCCTTTCAATTTAGCGACATAAGGTGTTGCTTGTGCGTCATTTGGGGGTTTGTGGCCCCCCTGTCCTCTGTGTAGAATGACCCCCCTTTTGCCTGCGCAAAGCCGGCGCTAAGTCCTGCGCGTTTGGTAAGTACCTGAATCAAAAAGTAATTGCCTTAACCAAAAGGCATCCTGGTGAGAGTCCCTATGAGAGCAGGTCTGTATCATCCTGAGGAGTTCAAGGATAACTGCGGCTTCGGTCTGATCGCCCACATGCAGGGCGAGGCCAGCCATAACCTGTTGCAGACGGCCATCGAGGCCCTGACTTGTATGACCCACCGCGGCGGTATCAACGCGGACGGCAAGACAGGCGACGGCTGCGGTCTGCTGATCCAGAAGCCCGATGAATTCCTGCGTGCCGTCGCCCGTGCGGAACTGGGCGTCGAGCTGCCCAAGCAGTACGCCGTGGGCATGGTGTTCTTCAATCAGGATCCGGCCAAGGCCGAGATCGCCCGCGCCAACATGGACCGCGAGATCCTCGCCGCCGGTCTGCAGCTGATCGGCTGGCGCAAGGTGCCGATCGACACCAGCGTGCTCGGTCCGCTGGCCCTGGAGCGCCTGCCGATCATCGAGCAGGTGTTCGTCGGCGGCGAAGGGCTCTCCGACCAGGAATTCGCCATCAAGCTGTTCAGCGCCCGGCGTCGCTCCTCGGTGGCCAACGCCGCGGATACCGACCACTACGTCTGCAGCTTCTCCCACAAGACCATCATCTACAAGGGCCTGATGATGCCGGCCGACCTGGCCGCCTTCTATCCGGACCTGGGTGACGAGCGCCTGAAGACCGCCATTTGCGTGTTCCACCAGCGCTTTTCCACCAACACCCTGCCGAAGTGGCCGCTGGCCCAGCCGTTCCGCTTCCTCGCCCACAACGGCGAGATCAACACCATCACCGGCAACCGCAACTGGGCGATGGCGCGGCGCGGCAAGTTCGCCAACGACCTGATCCCCGACCTGGACGAGCTGGGCCCGCTGGTCAACCGCGTGGGTTCCGATTCCTCGAGCATGGACAACATGCTCGAGCTGATGGTCACCGGCGGCATCGACCTGTTCCGCGCCGTGCGCATGATCATTCCGCCGGCCTGGCAGAACGTCGAGACCATGGACGCCGACCTGCGCGCCTTCTATGAGTACAACTCCATGCACATGGAGCCCTGGGACGGCCCTGCCGGGGTGGTGCTCACCGACGGCCGCTACGCGGTCTGCCTGCTGGACCGCAACGGCCTGCGCCCGGCGCGCTGGGTGACCACCAAGAACGGCTACATCACCCTGGCCTCGGAAATCGGCGTGTGGGACTACAAGCCGGAGGACGTGCTGGCCAAGGGCCGCGTCGGCCCGGGGCAGATCCTCGCCGTGGACACCGAGACCGGCCAGGTGCTGGATACCGAGGCGATCGACAGCCGCCTGAAATCGCGCCACCCCTACAAGCAGTGGCTGCGCAAGCATGCCCAGCGCATCCAGGCCACCCTGGAGGACCGCGACCACGGTGCGCCCTTCTACGACGGCGACCAGCTCAAGCAGTACATGAAGATGTTCCAGGTCACCTTCGAGGAGCGTGACCAGGTGCTGCGTCCTCTCGGCGAGCAGGGCCAGGAGGCAGTCGGCTCCATGGGTGACGACACCCCGATGGCGGTGCTCTCCCAGCGCATCCGCTCGCCCTACGACTACTTCCGCCAGCAGTTCGCCCAGGTCACCAACCCGCCGATCGACCCGTTGCGTGAGTCCATCGTGATGTCCCTGGAGATCTGCCTGGGCGCCGAGCGCAACATCTTCCAGGAGTCCCCGGAGCACGCCAGCCGAGTGATCCTCAGCAGCCCGGTGATCTCCCCGGCCAAGTGGCGCGCGCTGATGAGCCTGGAGCGCCCGGGCTTCGAGCGTCACTTCATCGACATGAACTACGACGAGTCGCTGGGCCTGGAGGCGGCGATCCGCAACATGGCCGACCAGGCCGAGGAAGCGGTGCGCGCCGGCAAGGTGCTGCTGGTGCTCTCCGACCGCCACATCGCCCCCGGCAAGCTGCCGGCGCATGCCGCGCTGGTCACCGGCGCCGTGCACCACCGCCTGGTGGAGAAGGGCCTGCGCTGCGACTGCAACATCCTGGTGGAAACCGCCACTGCCCGTGACCCGCACCACTACGCGGTGCTGATCGGCTTCGGTGCCTCAGCGGTCTATCCGTTCCTGGCCTACGAGGTGCTCGGCGACCTGATCCGCACCGGCGAAGTGCTCGGCGACCTCTACGAGGTGTTCAAGCACTACCGCAAGGGCATCTCCAAGGGCCTGCTGAAGATCCTCTCGAAGATGGGCATCTCGACCATCGCCTCCTACCGCGGCGCCCAGCTGTTCGAGGCGGTCGGCCTGGCCGACGAGGTCACCGAGCTGTGCTTCAAGGGGGTCGCCAGCCGCCTGCAGGGCGCGCGCTTCGTCGACCTGGAGAACGAGCAGAAGCTGCTCGCCGCGGAAGCCTGGAACAACCGCAAGCCGATCCAGCAAGGCGGCCTGCTGAAGTTCGTCTACGGCGGCGAGTACCACGCCTACAACCCGGACGTGGTGAACGCCCTGCAGGCTGCCGTGCAGCAGGGCAGCTACGAGAAGTTCAAGGAGTACTCGGCGCTGGTGGACAACCGCCCGGTATCCATGCTCCGCGACCTGCTCAAGGTCAAGGTCGCCGAACAGCCACTGCCGCTCGACGAGGTGGAGCCGCTGGAAGCCATCTTCAAGCGCTTCGACGCCGCCGGCATCTCCCTCGGCGCCCTGTCGCCGGAGGCCCACGAGGCTCTGGCCGAGGCCATGAACCGCCTGGGCGCGCGTTCCAACTCCGGTGAGGGCGGTGAGGACCCGGCGCGCTACGGCACCATCAAGAGCTCGAAGATCAAGCAGGTGGCCACCGGCCGCTTCGGCGTCACCCCGGAGTATCTGGTCAACGCCGAGGTGCTGCAGATCAAGGTGGCCCAGGGCGCCAAGCCCGGCGAGGGCGGCCAGCTGCCCGGCGGCAAGGTCAACGGCCTGATCGCCCGCCTGCGCTACGCGGTGCCCGGCGTGACCCTGATCTCCCCGCCGCCGCACCACGACATCTACTCGATCGAGGACCTGGCCCAGCTGATCTACGACCTCAAGCAGGTCAATCCGCAGGCCCTGGTGTCGGTCAAGCTGGTCGCCGAGGCCGGGGTGGGCACCATCGCCGCCGGCGTGGCCAAGGCCTATGCCGATCTGATCACCATCTCCGGCTACGACGGCGGTACCGGTGCCTCGCCGCTGACCTCCATCAAGTACGCCGGCTCTCCGTGGGAGCTGGGCCTCGCCGAGACCCACCAGACCCTGCGCGGCAACGACCTGCGCGGCAAGGTGCGGGTGCAGACCGATGGCGGCCTGAAGACCGGCTTGGACGTGATCAAGGCAGCGATTCTCGGCGCCGAGAGTTTCGGTTTCGGCACCGCGCCCATGGTTGCCCTGGGCTGCAAGTACCTGCGCATCTGCCATCTGAACAACTGCGCCACCGGCGTGGCCACCCAGAACGAGAAGCTGCGCAAGGACCACTTCATCGGCACCGTGGACATGGTGGTGAACTTCTTCACCTTCATCGCCACCGAGACTCGTGAGTGGCTGGCCAAGCTCGGCGTGCGCAGCCTCTCCGAGCTGATCGGTCGCACCGACCTGCTCGAAGTGCTGCCCGGCGAGACCGCCAAGCAGGCCAACCTGGACCTGACCCCGCTGCTCGGCAGTGCCCATGTCCCGGCCGACAAGCCGCAGTACTGTGAGATCGAGCGCAACCCGCCGTTCGACCCCGGCCTGCTCGCCGAGAAGATGCTCGAGCTGGCCCGGGACGCCATCGCCAGCAAGCGTGGCGGCGAATTCGAGCTGGATATCTGCAACTGCGACCGATCCATCGGCGCGCGCATCTCCGGCGAGATCGCCCGACACCACGGCAACCAGGGCATGGCCGACGCGCCCATCACCTTCCGCTTCAAGGGCACCGCGGGACAGAGCTTCGGCGTGTGGAACGCCGGTGGCCTGCACCTGTACCTGGAAGGCGACGCCAACGACTACGTCGGCAAGGGCATGACCGGCGGCAAGATCGTCATCACCCCGCCGGCCGGCAGCGCGCTGAAGACCCAGGAGTCGGCGATCATCGGCAACACCTGCCTGTACGGCGCCACCGGCGGCAAGCTGTTCGCCGCGGGGACCGCCGGCGAGCGCTTCGCGGTGCGCAACTCTGGGGCCCATGCCGTGGTGGAGGGGACCGGCGACCACTGCTGCGAATACATGACCGGCGGTTTCGTCTGCGTGCTGGGCAGGACCGGCTACAACTTTGGTTCGGGCATGACCGGCGGCTTCGCCTACGTGCTCGACCTGGACAACAGCTTCGTCGACCGCGTCAACCACGAGCTGGTGGAAATCCAGCGGATCAGCAACGAGGCGATGGAAGCCTACCGCAGCCATCTGCAGGGCGTGCTGGACGAGTACGTGGCGGAAACTGGCAGCGAGTGGGGACGGACCCTCGCCGAGAACCTGGACGACTACCTGCGCAAGTTCTGGCTGGTGAAGCCCAAGGCGGCAAGCCTGAAGTCGCTGCTCTCCAGTACTCGCGCCAACCCCCAATAACGCAAGGTTCGCAGCCGCGCTTCCGGCGCTGCAGGTCAGCGCAGCCGCCGGGACCGCCGGCCCACCGAGGTTGACTGGCGGCTTGAGCCCGGGGCTCGCCGCTGCCGTGAAGAGGTTTTGAAATGACTGAACGTCTGAACAACGACTTCCAGTTCATCGAGGTCGGTCGCAAGGATCCGAAGAAGAAGCTGTTGCGCCAGCGCAAGAAGGAGTTCGTGGAAATCTACGAGCCCTTCAAGCCGCAGCAGGCCAGCGAGCAGGCCCACCGTTGCCTGGCCTGCGGCAACCCTTACTGCGAATGGAAGTGCCCGGTGCACAACTACATTCCGAACTGGCTGAAGCTGGTCTCGGAAGGCAACATCCTGGCCGCCGCCGAGCTGTCCCACCAGACCAACACCCTGCCGGAAGTCTGCGGCCGGGTGTGCCCGCAGGACCGCCTATGTGAGGGTGCCTGCACCCTGAACGACGGGTTCGGCGCGGTGACCATCGGCTCGGTGGAGAAGTACATCACCGACACCGCCTTCGCCATGGGCTGGCGGCCGGACATGTCCAAGGTCAAGCCGACCGGCAGGCGGGTCGCGGTGATCGGCGCCGGTCCGGCGGGCCTCGGTTGCGCCGACGTGTTGGTGCGCAACGGGGTGACCCCGGTGGTGTTCGACAAGAACCCGGAGATCGGCGGCCTGCTGACCTTCGGGATTCCCGAGTTCAAGCTCGAGAAGCACGTGCTCAGCCGTCGCCGCGAGGTGTTCAGCGGCATGGGCATCGAGTTCCGCCTGAACACCGAGGTGGGCAAGGACGTCAGCATGCAGCAGCTGCTCGACGAGTTCGATGCGGTGTTCATGGGCATGGGCACCTACACTTACATGAAGGGCGGTTTCCCCGGTGAGCACCTGCCGGGCGTCTACGATGCCCTGGACTTCCTGATCGCCAACGTCAAGCGCAACCTCGGCTTTTCCAACGAGTTCATCGACATGAAGGGCAAGAAGGTGGTGGTGCTGGGCGGCGGCGACACCGCCATGGACTGCAACCGCACCTCGATCCGCCAGGGGGCCAAGAGCGTCACCTGTGCCTACCGCCGTGACGCCGAGAACATGCCCGGTTCGCGCCGCGAGGTGAAGAACGCCAAGGACGAGGGCGTGAAGTTCCTGTTCAACCGTCAGCCGATCGGCATCGTCGAGTTCGACGGCGCGGTGGCCGGGGTCAAGGTGGTCGAGACTCGGCTCGGCGAACCGGATGCCCGCGGCCGCCGGGTCCCCGAGCCGATCCCCGGCTCCGAGGAGATCCTTCCGGCCGACGCGGTGATCATCGCCTTCGGTTTTCGCCCGAGCCCGGCGCCCTGGTTCGCCGATTTCGGCATCGAGCTGGACAGCCAGGGTCGGGTGATCGCCCCGGCCAACGGCACCTATAAGCACCAGACCAGCAATCCGAAGATCTTCGCCGGTGGCGACATGGTGCGCGGCTCCGATCTGGTGGTGACCGCCATCTACGAAGGCCGCCAGGCCGCCGAGGGGATCCTCGACTACCTGGGCGTGTAAACCTCAGGCTGCCGAACAATGGAACGCCCGCGCTTACCGCGGGCGTTTTCATGTACGGGGTCGCTAGCGGCGCCGGCCACGATGCTCGGGGGGCAGCCGGTCGCCCCGGCCGAACAGCTTGTGGCGCAGGGTGCCTTCGGGGTATTCCAAGGGGTAGCGGCCACGGCGCTGCAGCTCGGGCACCAAGTGCTCGACCACCGCGCGCAGGTCGTCATGGGCCACCGCGTAGGTCAGGTTGAAGCCGTCGATGCCGGTGTTGTCCAGCCATTCCTCCAGGCTATCGGCCACGGTTGCGGCGGACCCCACCAGTACCGGACCGCGGCCACCCAGGCTGATGAACTCGGCGGCTTCGCCCACCGTCCATTCGCGCTGCGGATCGGCCAGGGTGAAGGAGCCCAGCGCCGTGCGTCCGGCGTCGTTCTCCAGGTAGCGGATCACCGCATCGGGGGCGTAGCCGGAGAAGTCGATGCCGGTCCAGCCGGAGAGCAGGGTCAGGGCGCCGGGAACGTCGACGTAGCGGCGATAATCGGCGTAACGGGCCTGGGCCGCCTCGTCGCTGCTGTCGACTATGACCAGCGCCTGGGCGTAGATCAGCTGGCCGCTGCGCCCAGCCTCACGGGCTGCCTGGCGCAGGGCGCGCACGTAGCCGGCCAGTGCCGCCTGGGTCGGCGCGCTGATGAACAGGCACTCGGCATGCTCGGCGGCGAAGCGCTGACCGCGGGCCGAGGCACCGGCCTGGAAGAGCACCGGGGTACGCTGCGGCGACGGCTCGCAGATATGCACCCCGGGCACCTGGTAGTACTGGCCTGCATGCTCGATCGGATGCACCTTGGCCGGGTCGATGAAGACCCCGCGCTGAGCATCGTTGACCAGCGCATCATCCTCCCAGCTGTATTCCCAGAGCTTGTAGAGCACCTCCAGGTATTCGTCGGCCTGGTCGTAGCGCTGGTCGTGGGGCAGTTGGCGGGTCAGGCCGTTGTTCTGCGCCGCGCTGTTCAGGTAGCCGGTGACTATGTTCCAGGCGATGCGCCCGCCGCTCAGGTGATCCAGGGTGGAGATGCGCCGGGCGAAGGGGTAGGGGTGCTCGTAGCTCAGCGAGAAGGTCAGGCCGAAGCCCAGGTGGCGGGTATGCCCGGCCAGGGCCGCGACCAGCACCAGCGGATCGTGGATCGGCGCCTGCACGCCGTGCGCCAGGGCGCTGTCGATACGCCCCTGGTAGACGTCGGAGAAGCCCATGGTGTCGGCCAGGAACAGGGCGTCGAACCGCCCTCGTTCCAGCAGCTGGGCCAGCTCCAGCCAGTAGTCCAGTTGGTTGAAGCGCCGGCACTGGTTGCGCGGATGGCGCCACAGCCCCGGCGACTGGTGCACCGGGGTGTTCATGCTGAAAGCATTGAAGCGAATCGGGGGACGGCTCATAGAAGGACCCGGGCGCCGCATTCAGGGCAGCAGGTTGTGTGGGTAGACGGCCTCGGCGACCCTGACGCTGCGCGGCAGCACGCCCAAGGCGACGAAGGTGTCGGCGAGCTTCTGCTGTTCGGCGACTATTTCCTCGCTGATCGCCGTAGCACTGTAGTTGCGGCGTTCGGTGGCGGTCTTGAGGATCGCCGGGTCGATGCCCAGCTGCGGTGCCAGCAGGGCGGCTACCTCGTCCGGGTGGGCGTTGGCCCAGCTGTTGGTTTCCTGCAGCTGGGCGAAGAAGGTGCGCACCAACTCAGGGTTGGCATCGACGAAGGCGGCGGTGCTCAGGTAGAAGGTGCGGTTGTTGGTCAGGCCCTGACCGTCTCGCAGGTTGCGCACCGGCAGCTGCAGCTCGGCGGCCGCCAGGAAGGGATCCCACAGGGTGGTGGCCTCGACGCTGCCCGACTGCAGAGCGGAGATGGCGTCGGCGGCACTGCTGACGTAAGCCGGGATGATGTCCTTGTAGCTCAGGCCGGCTTCCTCCAGCGCCAGGGCCAGTAGGTACTGGGCGTTCCAGCCGCGGCCGGTGGATACGCGCTTGCCCTTGAGGTCGGCCAGGCTGGCGACTCCGGAGTCCTTGCGAACCAGCACGCCGATGCCCTTGGGATAGGGCTGTTCGGCCGCCAGGTAGACTACCGGTTTGCCACTGGCCTGGGCGAATACCGAGGGGGCGTCGGCGGCATGCCCCAGGTCGATGGCGCCGGTGCTCAGGGCCTCGAGCAGTTGCGGGCCGGCGGCGAACTCGTGCCAGCTGACCCTCACCCCTTGCTCGGCGAGGGCCTTCTCCAGGGCGCCGGTGCCTTTGAGGATATTGACGCTGTTGAACTTCTGGTAGCCGATGCGCAGGGTCTGCGCCGGCTCGGCCAGCGCGCCGGTGGCCAGACCTAAGCCGGCCAGGATGGCCAGCAGCCGGTGACGGAGAGAGGTGAGTGACTTCATGACGGGCTCCTTGAAGGTGTGGCGAAGACTCTAAGGAGCGGAAGTGGGGCCGATCAATCTTTTTAATTATCTTGAGTTATATCAATTTTTTATTTGATTATCTTTTTGGAATATAAAGTTGATTCCGCGCAGGGCATTTTGCCTGTTGGCGAGGGGTGCCGTGCCTTTTCGGCGAGGCTCTGCGAGAATGCCGCCGACAATTTTGCGCCGTTCAAGCCTGGACCCTGCGATGACCGAATTGAAGAACGACCGTTTCCTCCGCGCCCTGCTCAAGCAACCCGTCGATGTCACCCCGGTATGGATGATGCGCCAGGCCGGTCGTTACCTGCCCGAGTACCGCGCCACCCGGGCCAAGGCCGGCGACTTCATGAGCCTGTGCAAGAACCCCGAGCTGGCCTGTGAGGTGACCATCCAGCCGCTAGACCGCTACCCGCAGCTGGACGCGGCGATCCTCTTCTCGGACATCCTTACCATCCCCGACGCCATGGGTCAGGGCCTGTACTTCGAGAGCGGCGAGGGGCCGCGTTTCAGGAAGGTGGTCAACACCCTGGCCGACATCGAGGCGCTACCGGTGCCGGATGCGGATAAGGAGCTGGGCTACGTGATGGAGGCGGTGCGCACCATCCGCCGCGAGCTGAACGGCCGGGTGCCGCTGATCGGCTTCTCCGGCAGCCCCTGGACCCTGGCCACCTACATGGTCGAGGGCGGTTCCTCGCGGGACTTCCGCAAGTCCAAGGCGATGCTCTACGACAACCCGCAGGCCATGCACGCGCTGCTCGACAAGCTGGCCCGCGCGGTGACCGCCTACCTCAACGGGCAGATCCGTGCCGGCGCCCAGGCGGTTCAGATCTTCGACTCCTGGGGCGGCGCGCTGTCTGCGGCGGCCTTCCAGGAGTTCTCCCTGCGCTACATGCGGCAGATCGTCGACGGCCTGATCCGCGAGCACGAAGGGCGCCGCGTGCCGGTGATCCTCTTTACCAAGGGCGGCGGCCTGTGGCTGGAGGCCATGGCCGAGAGCGGCGCCGAGGCGCTGGGCTTGGACTGGACCTGCGACATCGGCAGCGCCCGCGCGCGGGTCGGTGCCAAGGTGGCGCTGCAGGGCAACATGGACCCCAGTGTGCTCTACGCCAAGCCGGCGGCGATCCGCGCCGAGGTGGCACGGATCCTCGCCGCCTACGGCGAGGGTTCCGGCCACGTGTTCAACCTCGGTCACGGCATCACCCCGGAAGTCGACCCGGTCCATGCCGGGGCCTTCTTCGAGGCGGTGCACGAACTCTCCGCGGCCTACCACCGCTGAGCCAAACGACAAGGGCGCCATTCGGCGCCCTTGTCGTATCCAGCTTCCGCTTAGTGCGCCGGCTGGGCGGCCGCGAACTGCCCGGGCAGCGCCGGCACCCGCGCCAGGTGCAGGGCGGCGAGCAGGGCTAGGAGCAGCAGGCCGGCGATGAACAGGCCGACCCCCGGCCAGCCGTAGTGGTGCCAGAACAGCCCGCCGAGGGTGCCGGCCAGGCTGGAGCCCAGGTAGTAGCTGAACAGGTAGAGCGCCGAGGCCTGGCCCTTGTTGCGCAGGGCGCGACGGCCTATCCAGCTGCTGGCCACCGAATGGGCGCCGAAGAAGCCGAAGGTGAATACCAGCATGCCGGCCAGCACCAGGGCCAGGGGGCTGAACAGGGTCAGCAGCAGGCCGCCGAGCATCACCATGATCACCGCCTTGAGCACCCGGCGGCGGCCCAGGCGGTCGGCCAGCGAGCCGACCCAGGCCGAGCTGTAGATGCCCGCCAGGTAGACCACCGAGAGCAGGCCGACCAGCGCCTGGCTCAGATGGTAGGGGGCGTCCAGCAGGCGGTAGCCGATGTAGTTGAACAGGGTCACGAAGGCGCCCATCAGCAGGAAGCCCTCGAGGAACAGCCAAGGCAGGCCGGCGTCCAGCAGGTGGGCGCGGAAGCCGGCGAGCAGTGCCCGCGGGCGCAGCCGGGTGGGGCGGAAGTTGCGCGACTCGGGCAAGAAGCGCCAGAACAGCAGCGCGGCGGCCAGCGCCAGGCTGCCGAGGATGGCCACCGCCAGCTGCCAGGAGACGAAGTCCACCAGCACCCCGGTGATCAGCCGGCCGCTCATCCCGCCGATGGCGTTGCCGCTGATGTACAGGCCCATGGCCAGGCCCAGGTGTAGCGGGTGGATCTCCTCGCTCAGGTAGGTCATGGCCACCGCGGCCAGGCCGCTCAGCGACAGGCCGATCAGTGCGCGCATCAGCAGCACGCCGTGCCAGCTGGGCATCAGCACGGTGCCGATGGTGAACGCCGAGGCGCAGACCAGCGACGCCACCATCAGCTTCTTGCGGCCGATGGCGTCGGAAATGGGCCCGAAGATCAGCAGGCCGATGGCTAGCATGATTGTCGAGATCGACAGCACCAGGCTGCTCTGTGCGGCAGTCAGACCGTAGGCGCGGGACAGCACCGGCATCATTGGCTGCACGCAGTAGAGCAGGGCGAAGGTGGCGAATCCGCCGGCGAACAGCGCCAGGGAGGTGCGCAGGAAGGCCGGGCTGCCTTTTTCGATATGGCTGGGCAGGACGTCAGCCGTGGTCTGGGCGACGGGCTCGGGGCTCGGCAAGGAGGATGCCTTGCTCGCGACGGAAGGGGTCACAACTCACCTCGGATACTGGGGCCGGGCCGCGTACCAGGGGGTAGCAGTGCACGCCGGCAATGACAGGGAAAGTTGTAGTTGGCGTTATGGCGACAAGGATATGGAGCGTAATTTGGTATTTCCAATATATTGTTTGACCTATTTGATATGTTTTGAGAATCAATGGGGAAGGCCATGGAACTGCGCCACCTGCGTTACTTCGTCGCGGTCGCCGAGGAGCTGCACTTTGGGCGTGCCGCCGAGCGCCTAGGCATCTCCCAGCCGCCGCTCAGCCAGCAGATCCAGGCGCTGGAGGAGGAGCTGGGCGCGCGCCTCCTGGAGCGCACCAACCGCCGGGTGGCGCTCACCGAGGTGGGCCGGCTGTTCCTCGCCGAGGCGCGCCAGGTGCTGGCCCAGTCGGATAAGGCCGTACAGCTGGCGCGGCGCGCCCAGCGCGGGGAAATCGGCGAGCTGAAGATCGGCTTCACCTCCTCGGCGCCCTTCACCTCAACCATCCCGCGCAGCATCTTCGCCTTCCGCCAGGCCTATCCGGCGGTACACCTCGAGCTGCTGGAGATGAGCAGCCGCCAGGTGGTCGCCGCGCTGCAGGAGCGCCGCGTGCAGGTGGGGGTGATCCGCCCGCTGGCGCTGCCCGAGGGCATGGAGCGCACCGAGCTGTTCCGCGAGCCACTGGTCGCCGTGCTGCGTGCCGACCATCCGCTCGCCCAGGGCCGCGACGGGGGCATCGGCCTGGCCGAGCTGGCCGAGGAGCCCTTCGTGTACTTCCCGGTCAGCTTCGGCACCGGCCTTTACGACCAACTGCTCGAGTTGACCCGTCAGGCCGGCTTTACCCCGCGTATCGCCCAGGAGGCCGGTGAGGCGATGACCATCATCGGCCTGGTGGCCGCCGGCCTGGGGGTCTCGGTGCTGCCCGCCTCGTTCCGTCGCATGCGCATCGACGGGGTGGTGTTCCTCGAGCTGCTCGACCCCGGCGCCACCAGTGCGGTCTGGTTGGTGCGCCGCAGCCGCGAGTGCTCGCCGCAGGCGCTGGCCTTCGTCGAGCTGCTGACCCGTGAGGCCTTCGCCGCCGCCGGCTAGGCGCAGACGGCTATCCTCAGGCGACGAGCAGTGGGCGGCATGCCGCGTGCCTGTCACGGGCCTTGCATGGACTCGGGCCAACCACTTCATCAGGAGGTGTGCGATGCGGCGTGTGGTCTTCAATCAGAAGGGCGGCGTGGGCAAGTCGAGCATTGCCTGCAACCTGGCGGCGGTGAGTGCGGCAGAGGGCTACCGCACCCTGCTGGTGGACCTGGATGCCCAGGCCAACTCCACCCACTACCTCACCGGACTGAGCGGCGACGAGCTGCCCAACGGTATCGCCGACTTCTTCCGCCAGACCCTGGCTTCCGGGCCCTTTGCCAGGAAGGCCGCGGTGGACATCTACGAGACGCCCTACGCCAACCTGCACGTGATCACCGCCTCGCCCGAGCTGGCCGAGCTGCAGCCGAAGCTGGAGGCCAAGCACAAGATCACCAAGCTGCGTAAACTGCTGGAGGCGTTGGAGGAGGACTACGAGCGGATCTACCTGGACACTCCGCCGGCGCTGAACTTCTACGCGATTTCCGCATTGATCGCCGCCGAGCGCTGCCTGGTGCCCTTCGACTGCGACAGCTTCTCGCGCCAGGCGTTGTACGGCCTGTTGCGCGAGCTCGAGGAGCTCAGGGAGGACCACAACGAGGACCTGGAGCTGGAGGGCATCGTGGTCAACCAGTTCCAGCCGCGCGCCAGCCTGCCGCAGCAGATCCTCGACGAGCTGGTCGCCGAGGACCTGCCGGTGCTGCCGGTGTACCTGATGAGCTCGGTGAAGATGCGCGAGTCGCACCAGGCCTGCACGCCGCTGATCCACCTGGACCGCAGCCACAAGCTGACCCGGCAGTTCGTCGCACTGCACCGCCTGCTCGACGATCCACGCGGCAAGGGCCGGCGCGGCTGATCAGCACGTCGCAGGGCGGCTCGCGCAGCAGCTGCTGGGCCAGGCTGCCGAGCAGCGCCTCGCTGAGGATGCTGCGGCGGTGCTGGCCGAGTGCGACCAGCTGCGGGCGCAGCTCGGCGATCGCCGCGGCCAGGCAGGCGCCGCGCTCGCCCTGGCGCACGCCGTGATCGAGCTGGGCGCCGGGCGGCAGCTTGGCGCGCTCGTCCTCCACCAGGCGTTCGAACAGGCTGGTCTGCAGGGCCAGGTCCTCGGCGGCCGCGGCGGCCTGAGCCGGCGCCACCTCGTGGATGTGCAGGGCGAACAGCCGGGCCTCCGCGGGGAGCAGGCGGCGGGCGGTCTGCAGGGCGTTGCAGGCGGCCAGGGAGAAGTCCAGGGCCGCCAGCGCCTGACGATAGGGCTGCGGTTCGCCGACCGCGAGCAGCACCGGCACCTGGCTACAGCGTGCCACTCGCTCCAGGGTGGTGCCGGCGAACAGCTCGGGACGGCCCTTGTGGTGCGCGCCCATCACCGCCAGGTCGGCGCCGCTCTCCTTGAGGCGACGGGCGATGCATTCGTGGGGCTCGCCGCTGTCGAGGAGGATCTGCCCGCCAGGCAGACCGGCCAGGGCCAGGCGCTGGCGCAAGTGGGCGGCGGTCGGCTCGCGCAGGTCCGGGTGGTCGAGCACGTGCACCAGGCTCAGTCGGGCGCCGTGCTGGAGGGCCAACTGGGCGGCGCGGCGCAGCGCCACCTCGGCCTCCTGGCTGAGGTCATGGGCGATCAGGATGTGACGGAACATGGTGAACCTCCCGCGGACGGCAAAGCTGGATGGGGCAGGTTGACAGTCTGCGGTCGCGACGGGCCGGCCCCGTTGTCTTGGATCAACTCCGTGGCGGCCCGGCTCACTGGCGGCGCAGCTGGTAGAGGGCGCGGCTTTCGGCCACCACCTCGCCGGCGGCGTCGCAGAGCTGCAGCTCCAAGGCGTAGTCGGCCTTGCCGTTGGCTGCCGCCTCGATCTGGATGCGCTCGATCTCAGAGGCGGAGAGCCGCGCCTCGACGTGGATGTCGCCGGTGGCCGGGCGGCGAAAGCGCAGGTTGACTTCCTTGACGATGGGGTAGAAGCGCTGGTGGTCGAAGCTGGTGACGAACAGGGCGCCGCCGGGTACCTCGGCGAGGGTGAACAGGGCGCCGGCGTACATGGTGCCGATGTGGTTCTCGTTTCCGGCCAGCGGTGCACGCAGGCGCACGTAGCCGGGCTCGAGCACCTCGGCCTTGAGGTTCATGCGCTTGATGAAGGCAATGCGTTCTTCGGTGAACAGGCGGGCCAGCTCGGTGGGCAGGGCCATGGCGGTTAGTCCCCTTTTCTTGTCGGTCCGCCTTCCAGCCTAGCCGCCGGCGCCGCCGCGGCAATGGCCGCGGCGTTCAGGCGTGGTTGACCTAAGCGCTCAGTCGCCGGGCGGCGCGCCGGTCTTGCGCGGTTGGCGCCCGGCGCTCCGGTCGAGCTGCAGGAAGATGGCCGCGGCCAGCAGGGTCAGCCCGCCGACGCACAGGAAGGTGGCACGGAAGGCGCCGAGCACGCTGTCGGTGCCGGCGGCGATGGAGGCGCTGAAGCCACCCAGCAGGGCCGCCGCGCAGGCCACGCCGAGACTCATGGACAGCTGGGCGACCACCGAGAGCAGGCTGTTGCCGCTACTCGCCGCGCGGTCGTCCAGATCGATCAGGGTAACGGTGTTCATCGCGGTGAACTGCAGCGAGTTGACCCCTCCGAGCAGGGCCAGCTGGATGAGCAGCAGTCCGTAGGGATAATCCGGGCCGGCCAGGGCCAGGCTGGCCAGGCCGAAGCCGAGGGCCAGGGTGTTGCCGGTCAGCACCCGGCGGTAGCCGAGGCGCTCGATCAGCCGGCCGGCCTGGGACTTGACGAACATCGCCGCCAGGGCCAGGGGGATCATGCTCATCCCCGCCTCGGCCGGCGAGTAGCCGAGCGCCACCTGCAGCAGCAGCGGCACCAGGAAGGGCAGGGCGCCGCTGCCCAGGCGGGCGAACAGGTTGCCGAGGATGCCCACCGCGAAGGTCCGGGTGCGGAACAGGCTGGGGGCGAACAGCGGCGTCTCAACCTGGCCGGCGCGCAGCCAGTAGGCGGCCAGGCAGGCCAGTCCGGCGAACAGCAGGAGCAGCACCCGCAGGTGCGGCAGGTGCAGCTCGCCGAGGCCCTCCAGGGCGATGGTGATCAGCACCATGGCAGCGCCGAACAGCAGGAAGCCGAGGCCGTCGAAGGGCTTGCGCTCCGGTCCGCGCAGGTTGGGCATCAGGGTCTGGGCGGCGAGGCAGCCGAGTAGGCCGACCGGCAGGTTGATCAGGAAGATCCAGTGCCAGCTGGCGTACTCCACCAGCCAGCCGCCCAGGGTCGGACCGATCAGCGGGCCGAGCAGGCCGGGCACGGTGACGAAGCCCATGATCCGCACCAGCTCGCTGCGCGGGTAGGCGCGCAGCACCACCAGGCGGCCGACCGGCATCATCAGCGCGCCGCCGAGGCCCTGCACCACCCGCGAGGCCACCAGCTGGGCGAGGCTGGTGGACAGCGCACAGAACAGCGAGCCGAGGCTGAACAGCAGGATGGCGCCGAAGAAGATCCGTCGGGTGCCGAAGCGGTCGGCGATCCATCCCGAGGCGGGGATCAGCAGGGCCACGGTGAGCATGTAGGCGATCACCACCGACTGCATGCGCAGCGGATCCTCGGCCAGGTCGCGGGCCATGGCCGGCAGGGCGGTGTTGAGGATGGTGCCGTCCAGGGTCTGCATGAAGAAGGCGATGGCCACTATCCAGGGCAGCAGGCGGGCGGTGCGCGGGGCGAGCTGGGGCAGGTGGTGGGGCATGCGGGTCCTTGGTACGACTTCCATGAAAAGCCGGGCCGAGTGGCCCGGCGTGGCGAGGGGATCAGGCCATGCGCAGCAGGCGGCGGGCGCGTTCCGCGAGGCGGCGCACCGGGCCCCTTGGGCTGGCCGGCTGCAGCTTCAGCTGGGCCACCCAGTCCTTCCAGCGGATGCGCTCGTCGCGCACCAGCCAGCCGTCCTGCGCCGCGAAGCTTTCGGCCAGCCACAGGCCGCGGGTGGAGACGGGCCGGAGCAGGCCGTTCTGCAGGGTCAGCAGGGTGGCGGTGGGGCGGCCCTGCTCGAGGGGAATCAGATAGAGGTCCGGATGGCGGCGGTCGAGGCGAGCCACCAGTTGGCCGTCCTCGAGGCGTTCGTCGACGTGTAGCAGGGTCAACTGGCGAACTTCCTTGGGCAGTTCCAGGCGCAGGTCGTAGACCAGCTGCAGCGAGGCGGTGGGCAGGTGCACGTAGGCGCGCGGGCGTTCCTGCAGGGTCAGGTTGCCGCAGCGCACCTGACGCGCGGAGCCGGACAGTGGGCTGAGGCGGAAGCTCACCTGCTCGCGGTAATGCACGCCCGGGTAGGGGGTGGGCAGCCAGGTGTCGCCGAAGCGCCCGGTGAGCCAGCCTTCCGGGGTTTCCAGCAGGCATTCCTCGGCCACTTCGTGGATCGCGGTGAGCAGCGGCAGGTTGAGCTCGTGGGCCGGCACGTAACCGGAGATCAGCTTGAGGACCACGTCGCCGCGGTCCGCGCGGCGCTGGCGGACCAGCACCCAGTAGTCGCGGCCCTGCCAGCCGAGGGTCAGGCGCACCGAGACGCCGAGGTTGGCCAGCTCGGCGGCGAAGCGCTGACTGTCGGCCACCTCAATGGGGCGGCGGCGAGCCAGCATCTGGGTGAAGTTCAGCGGCTGGCCGAGGCTCTGGTAGCAGAGCTCCTCGGCATCGGCTTCGACGAACAGCGGCAGGGTGTGGAAGGCGCTAGGGTCCTTGCGGGCCAGGATTTTCGACATCTCGGCTCCTCGTCGGCCACCGGGGCGGCCTCTAGCTGTTATTGTGGATGCGGGAACGGATCACCTGTGCTGCAGTGGCGACATTATGGGACAGATGCAGCGGGTTGATGGTTCCGACTATCGCGGCACTCACCCCGGGGTGACCGAACACCAGCTCGAAGCTGGCCTGCACCGGGTCTTGCGGCGCCTGGTCGCCAACGCAGACGTGGCCGCTGGCCAGGGCCTTCTTGATCAGGATGCCCTTGGCATGGGTGGCGGCGTAGTCGAGCACCGGCCGCTCACCCTGCTCGGCCAGGTTGTAGGTGACCATGGCGCAGTCGCCGTCGCGCAGGGCGCGCAGGCCGCCTTCCACGGTCTTGCCGGAGAGACCGAAGGCGCGGATCTTGCCCTCCGCCTTGAGCGCCGCCAGGGTCGGGTAGACCTCGCCGTTGTCGAGGATCGCCAGATCATTGCCGTCCGAGTGCACCAGCACCAGGTCGAGGTAGTCGGTTTCCAGGCGGCGCAGGCTGCGTTCCACCGATGCGCGGGTATGGCGCGCCGAGAAGTCGAAGCGCGATTGGCCGTTGTCGAACTCCTCGCCGACCTTGCTGACGATCACCCAGTCCTGGCGCTGGCCGCGCAGCAGCGGGCCGAGGCGTTCCTCGCTGCGCCCGTAGGCCGGCGCGGTGTCGAGCAGGTTGATGCCCAGCTCGCGGGCCAGCTCGAGCAGGGCGCGGGCGGCCTGGTCGTCGGGGATGGCGAAGCCGCTGGGGTACTTTACTCCCTGATCGCGGCCGAGCTTGACGGTGCCCAGGCCGAGCGGCGAGACCAGCAGGCCGGTGCTGCCCAGCGGGCGGTGCAGGTCGTGCAGGCTGTCTGTCTTCATGGCAGCAGCTCCTCCCATACCGGGCGGGCCAGCGGCGGACGCGGCAGGGCCGGCAGCGGCGGCCGTGCCGCGGGGCGCAGGTCGGCGCGCTCCAGGCTGGCCAGCACGCGGTCGGCGAAGTCCGGGGCGAGGGCCAGCTTGGTCGGCCAGCCGACCAGCAGCCTCCCATGCTCGGCGAGGAAGGCGTTGTCCGGGCGCACCAAGCCTGACTGCGCCGGCTCGGCGCGGTCCACACGCAGGGTGGCGAAGCGCGCCTCGGCGAGGTCGATCCACGGCAGCAGGGTCTCCAGCTCGCGGCGCGCCGCGGCGATCTGCGCGGTCTGGTCGCGGGCCACGCCGTCCGCCTCGGCGATGTCGCCGCCCAGGTACCAGACCCACTGGCCGTCGGCGGCCGGGTGGCTGGTCACGGTGATCCGCGGCTTGGGCCCGCCGCCCAGGCAGTGGGCATACAGCGGCTTCAGGCTCGGCCCCTTGACCAGCACCATGTGCAGAGGGCGGCGCTGCTGGGCCGGCTGCCGCAGGCCGAGTTCGGCGAGCAGCGCCTCGTTGCCGGCGCCGGCGCTGAGCACGATGCGCTGGGCGCGGATCTCGTAGTCGTCGACGCGCAGGCCGACCAGCTCTTCGCCGTCGCGCAGCGCCGCGATCCTGCTGCCGGCCAGCAGGCCGTCGCCGGCCAGTTCGGCGAGGCGCGCCACCAGGCTGGGCACGTCGAGGACCAGTTCGTTGAGACGGTACACCTTGCCCTTGAAGGCCGGGCTCTGCAGGGCTGGCGGCAGTTGGTCGTCCTTCACCTGGTCGACCCGGGTGCGCATCGCCTTGCTGGCGAAGAAGCTCGCCAGGTTGCCGGTCAGGGTGCCGGGCGACCACAGGTAGTGGGCGTCGGAGAGCAGGCGCACGCCGGACAGATCCAGCTCGCCGCTGCCGGCCAGGGCCTCGCGCCAGCGCCGCGGCATGTCGGCGATGGCCTCGGCGGAGCCGCTCAGGGCGCCGTGCAGGGCGTACTTGGTGCCGCCGTGGATGATCCCCTGGGACTTCAGGGTCTGCCCGCCACCGAGGCTGGCGTTTTCCACCAGCAGGGTGGCGAAGCCCTGGCGACGCAGGCGCGCGTTCAGCCAGAGGCCGGCGACGCCGCCGCCGATGATCAGCACGTCAGTGGAAAGGGCTTGGGGCATGGGGCTAGGTCCGGCAGGTGAACAGGCCGGCAAGTATATCCTGCCCGCGCCGCTGCAGCGTCCTAGTGGCTGGCGCTGCTGGAGAACAGGTTGATCACCACCACCCCGCCGATGATCAGGCCGATGCCCAGCATGGCCGGCAGGTCTAGGCGTTGGCCGTAGAGGAACAGCGCCACCAGGCTGACCAGCACGATGCCGAGCCCGGACCAGATGGCGTAGACGATGCCCACCGGCAGGCTGCGCATGACCAGGATCAGCATCCAGAACGAGATCCCATAGCCGACCAGCACTAGCAGCAGCGGCAACGGAGTGGATAGCCCCTTGACTGCCTTCAGCGAGCTGGTGGCGATCACTTCGGCGGCGATGGCGATGGCGAGATAGACGTAGGGATTCATCTTGCGGACTCCTCTGCACTGCGGCGGATTCTAGGGATTCCTACGATGGGATAAAGTGGATACCAATCTGATTTGGAGATAGGTTGGCCATGCACTGGAACCTGGAACAGCTGCGCCTCTTCGTCAGCGCCGCCGAGGCGCAGTCCTTCTCGGCGGTGGCTCGCCAGGAGCGCCGCGCGCAGTCGGCTGTGAGCCAGGCCATCGCCCTGCTCGAGGCCGACCTGGGGGTGACGCTGTTTGAGCGCAGCAGCGGCCAGCGACCACGCCTCAGCGCCGCCGGCGCGGCCCTGCTGGAGGAGGCTCGTGCGGTGCTGCGCCAGTGCGAGCGTCTGGAGGGCCGGGCGCTGGGCTTGGCACGCGGCGAGGAGGCGCGCCTGCGCCTGGCCCAGGACGAGGCGATGCCCTACCAGCCGGTGCTGGCCAGCCTGGAGGCGCTGGCCCGGCGCTTTCCGCTGCTCGAGGTGCAGCTGGCCAGCGGGGCCCAGGGCGATGTGGCGCGCAAGTTGCTGGAGCGGCGCGCCGACCTCGGTCTGCTGTTCCACCACGAGGGCATGCCCCAGGCCCTAGAACGTCGCCAGCTGGGCGCCATCGAGATGGTCACGGTATGCGGCGCCAGTCACCCGCTGGCCGCCGAGCAGGTCGCCGACCGCCGCCAGCTGGCCGGCCACCGCCAGCTGTTGATGGCGCCCCAGGACAGCCGCTACCCGGGCGGCGAGCAGATCAGCCCGCTGGTCTGGCGTGCCGACAGCTTCTACGCCATGGCTGAGCTGGTGATGCGCAACCTCGGCTGGGCCTGGTTGCCGCGTCACGTGGCGCGCTACCCGGCCTACCAGGGGCAGCTCGTCGAGCTGCGCAGCGACTGGACGCCGCCGCCGCTGGTGGTCGAGCTGGTCTGGCGCCGCGACGAGAGCCCCGGCCCGGCGGCCGACTGGCTGACCCGATGCCTGGAGGAGCATCTGCGAGTCGCCAGCGACGGACGGGCGGGGTAAGCTGCGCGGCCATGAACCGACACCTCTACACCCTGCTGTTCCACCTCGGTCTGCCGCTGATCGGTCTGCGCCTGTACCTGCGCGCGCGCAAGGCGCCGGCCTACGCGCGACGTATCGGCGAGCGCTTCGCCCGCCGGCTGCCGGCGCTGCGCCCGGGCGGTATCTGGGTGCACGCCGTCTCGGTGGGCGAGAGCATCGCCGCGGCGCCCATGGTCCGCGCCCTGCTGGAGCGCCACCCGGAGCTGCCGGTCACCGTCACCTGCATGACTCCCACGGGCTCGGAGCGCATCCGGGCGCTGTTCGGCGACCGCGTGCAGCACTGCTACCTGCCCTATGACCTGCCCTGGGCCGCGGCACGTTTCCTCGACCGCCTGCGTCCGAAGCTGGCGGTGATCATGGAAACCGAGCTGTGGCCCAACCACATCCACCAGTGCGCTCGGCGCGGCATCCCGGTGGTGCTCGCCAACGCCCGGCTCTCCGAGCGCTCGGCGCGCGGCTATGCGCGCTTCGCCGGGCTGACCCGGCCGATGCTCGGCGAGCTGAGCTGGCTGGCGGTACAGACCGCGCCCGAGGCCGAGCGCTTCCGCCGCCTGGGGGCGCCGGCCGAGCGGATCACGGTGACCGGCTCGATCAAGTTCGACCTGCACCTCGACCCGGCACTGGCCGAGCGCGCCGCCGCCCTGCGCGCCGAGTGGCAGGCCGCAGCACGCCCGGTGTGGATCGCCGCCAGCACCCACGCCGGCGAGGACGAGATCGTCCTCGACGCCCACCGGCGGATCCTCACGCACCACCCCGAGGCCCTGCTGATCCTGGTGCCGCGTCATCCGGAGCGTTTCGCCGAGGTCCACGGGCTGTGTCGCCAGCGCGGCTTCGTCACCCGCCGGCGCTCGGCGGGCGAGGTGGTGGACGCCGCCACCCAGGTGCTGCTTGGCGACACCATGGGCGAGCTGCTGTTCCTCTACGCCTTGGCCGATCTGGCCTTCGTCGGCGGCAGCCTGGTGGCCAACGGCGGCCACAACCTGCTGGAGCCGGCGGCCCTCGGCAAGCCGGTGCTCAGCGGCCCACACCTGTTCAACTTCCTGGAGATCGCCGCCCAGCTGCGCGACGCCGGGGCGTTGCGCGAGGTGCAGGGCGCCGACGGCCTGGCCGCGGCGCTGCTGGAACTCTGGGCGGAGCCGGAACGGGCGCGGGCCATGGGCGCGGCCGGGCTGGCGGTGCTACACGCCAACCAGGGGGCCCTGGAGCGTCTGCTGGTCGGCCTGGAGCGCCTGCTGCAGGAAGGCGCCGTGGCTGAGGCCGGCGGCGCCCGTCGGTAGCAGTGCCGCGGCCTGCCGGCCTATAATGCAGCCCTTTCCCGTGGGCATTTCTGTGGAGCTGGTGATGGCCGAACGTACGGCGTCCGTCGAGCGCAACACCCTGGAGACTCAGATCAAGGTCTCGATCAATCTGGATGGCACTGGCAAGGCCAAGTTCGATATCGGCGTGCCCTTCCTCGAGCACATGCTCGACCAGATCGCCCGCCATGGCCTGATCGACCTGGACATCTACTGCAAGGGCGACCTGCACATCGACGATCATCACACCGTCGAGGACGTCGGCATCACCCTCGGCCAGGCCTTCGCCAGGGCCATCGGCGACAAGAAGGGCATTCGCCGCTACGGCCACGCCTACGTGCCGCTGGACGAGGCACTGTCGCGGGTGGTCGTCGACTTCTCCGGGCGTCCCGGCCTGCACATGCACGTGCCCTTCACCCGCGCGCTGGTCGGCGGCTTCGACGTGGACCTGTTCCAGGAGTTCTTCCAGGGCTTCGTCAACCACGCCCAGGTGACCCTGCACATCGACAACCTGCGCGGCACCAACACCCACCACCAGATCGAGACGGTGTTCAAGGCCTTCGGCCGTGCCCTGCGCATGGCCGTGGAGCCGGACGAGCGCATGGCCGGGCAGATGCCTTCCACCAAAGGGTGCCTGTGATGCAGACGGTAGCCGTCATCGACTATGGAATGGGCAACCTGCACTCGGTGGCCAAGGCTCTCGAGCACGTCGGCGCCGGGCGGGTGCTGGTCAGCAGCGATGCCAAGGTGATTCGCGAGGCCGACCGGGTCGTGTTCCCCGGGGTCGGCGCGATCCGCGATTGCATGGCGGAGATCCGTCGCCAGGGCTTCGACCAACTGGTCCGCGAGGTGAGCGTCGACCGGCCGTTCCTCGGCATCTGCGTGGGCATGCAGGCGCTGCTGGAGCACAGCGAGGAGAACGGTGGGGTGGACTGCCTCGGCCTGTTCCCCGGCCAGGTGCGCTTCTTCGGCAAGGATCTGGCGGAAGCCGGCGAGCCGCTCAAGGTGCCGCACATGGGCTGGAACGAGGTGGTGCAGAGCGTGGATCACCCGCTGTGGCACAACATCCCCAACCGCGGGCGCTTCTACTTCGTGCACAGCTATTACGTAGAGGCCGGCAATCCCAAGCAGGTGGTCGGCCGCGGCCACTACGGCAAGGACTTCGTCGCCGCGCTGGCCGACGGGCCGCGTTTCGCCGTGCAGTTCCACCCGGAGAAGAGCCATACCCACGGCCTGCAGTTGCTGCAGAACTTCGCCGCCTGGGACGGCCGCTGGTAGGCGGCCACTGGATTCGTGCGGGCGCCGCCGGAGCGCGCGGTGCCAGCAGCCCCTTCTGACCTTAGGAAACAAGCGATGCTGATCATCCCCGCTATCGATCTCAAGGACGGCGCCTGCGTGCGTCTGCGCCAGGGCCTGATGGACGACGCCACGGTGTTCTCCAACGACCCTGTGGCCATGGCCGCCAAGTGGGTCGAGGCCGGCTGCCGCCGCCTCCACCTGGTGGACCTGAACGGCGCCTTCGAGGGCAAGCCGGTTAACGGCGAGGTGGTCACCGCCATCGCCAAGCGCTACCCGCAGCTGCCGATCCAGATCGGTGGCGGCATCCGTTCCCTGGAGACCATCGAGCACTACGTACGCGCCGGGGTCAGCTACGTGATCATCGGCACCAAGGCGGTCAAACAGCCGGAATTCGTCGGCGAGGCCTGCCGGGCCTTCCCCGGCAAGGTGATCGTCGGCCTGGACGCCAAGGACGGCTTCGTTGCCACCGACGGCTGGGCCGAGGTCTCCAGCGTGCAGGTGGTGGATCTTGCCCGGCGCTTCGAGGCCGATGGGGTCGCGGCCATCGTTTACACCGACATCGCCAAGGACGGCATGATGCAGGGCTGCAACGTCGAGGCCACCGCGGCCCTGGCCCGCGCCACCTCCATCCCGGTGATCGCCTCCGGTGGCATCCACAACCTGGGGGACATCCAGAAGCTGCTGGACGCCCGAGAGCCGGGGATCATCGGCGCCATCACCGGCCGGGCGATCTACGAGGGCACCCTGGACGTGGCCGAGGCCCAGGCGCTGTGCGACAGCTTCAAGGGGTGAATCAAGGTTAATCAGGCGCTGAAGCCTCGCTGAACGAGCGAGCCGCTTCAGGCGCAGGGCGCGTGGCGAGCAGCGACGAGATGGTACATCGGGTACGCCGAGGAGCGAGCGCCACGCAACGCCGCGGATGCGCGGCGCAGCCGTTTAGAGAGGGCTTCAGCAATGGCATTGGCCAAACGCATCATCCCCTGCCTGGACGTGGACAACGGCCGGGTGGTCAAGGGCGTCAAGTTCGAGAACATCCGCGACGCCGGCGACCCGGTGGAGATCGCCCGTCGCTACGACGAGCAGGGCGCCGACGAGATCACCTTCCTGGACATCACCGCCAGCCACCAGGGCCGCGACACCACCCTGCACACCGTGGAGCGCATGGCGAGCCAGGTGTTCATCCCGCTGACCGTGGGTGGTGGCGTGCGTACCGTGCAGGACATCCGCAACCTGCTCAATGCCGGGGCCGACAAGGTGTCGATCAACACCGCCGCGGTGTTCAACCCGGAGTTCGTCGGCGAGGCCGCCGAGCGCTTCGGCTCTCAGTGCATCGTGGTGGCCATCGACGCCAAGCGGGTCTCCGCCCCGGGCGAGGCGCCGCGCTGGGAGATCTTCACCCACGGCGGGCGCAAGCCCACCGGCCTGGATGCCGTGGAATGGGCGAAGAAGATGGAGGCCCTGGGCGCCGGCGAGATCCTCCTCACCAGCATGGACCAGGACGGGGTGAAGAGCGGCTACGACCTGGGCGTCACCCGCGCGGTGTCCGAGGCGGTGCGCATCCCGGTGATCGCCTCAGGCGGGGTCGGCAACCTGCAGCACCTGGCCGACGGCATCCTCGAGGGCAAGGCCGACGCGGTGCTGGCGGCGAGCATCTTCCATTTCGGCGAGTACACGGTGCCTGAGGCCAAGGCCTACCTGGCGGCGCGCGGTATCGTGGTGCGCTGAGTGCCGCGGGTCCGGCCCGCGCGTTGCCATAAAAAACCGGACCTGCGAGGTCCGGTTTTTTCTTGCCCGGTCGCCGGGGCGGCTTACTGGCGGGTAATGTTCAGGCCCTTGAGCAGGTTGAGGGCCTGGGACAGCTGGTAGTCGTCGTCCTGCGGACGCGGCTCGTCCTTCTTCGCCTTGCGGCTGCTCGGGCGTTCCTCGCCGCCGTTGCCGTTGCCCAGGTGGCCGACCAGGTCGGCCTCCTTGTAGGCCGCGACTTCCTGCTCGCGGGTGATCCGGGCACGCGCCACCTCGATGTCCGGCACTATGCCCTGGGCCTGGATGGAGCGGCCGTTGGGGGTGTAGTAGAGCGCGGTGGTCAGCTTCAGGGCGCGATCGTTGCTCAGCGGCAGCACGGTCTGCACCGAGCCCTTGCCGAAGCTGTCGGTGCCCATCAGCACGCCGCGCTTGTGGTCCTGCAGGGCGCCGGCGACGATTTCCGAGGCCGAGGCGCTGCCGCCGTTGATCAGCACCACCAGCGGCACCTTCTCGCTGGCGTCGGCCGGGGTGGCGGAGAAGCGCAGCTCGGAGTTGGCGATGCGCCCCTTGGTGTAGACGATCAGCCCGCTGGTGAGGAAGTGGTCGGCCACCTCCACCGCGGCCTGTAGCACGCCGCCGGGGTTGTTGCGCAGGTCGAGGACCAGACCGCGCAGCTTCTGCCCGCCGTTGTCCTTCTTCAGCTTGGCCAACGCCTTGCCGACTTCCTCGCCGGTGTTGACCTGGAACTGGGTGATGCGCAGGTACCCGTAGCCCGGTTCCAGCATCTGGCTCTTGACGCTCTTGACCTTGATCACCGCACGGCTCAGCTCGAGGTCGAAGGGCTTGCCGCCGTCGCGGACGATGGTCAGAAGGATCTTCGAACCGGGCTTGCCGCGCATCTTGTCCACTGCGTCCATCATCGACATGCCCTTGGTCGGCTGGCCGTCGAGCTTGATGATCAGGTCGCCGGGCTGGATGCCGGCCTTGGAGGCGGGAGTGTCGTCGATCGGCGAGATCACCTTGACGAAACCGTCCTCCATGCCCACCTCGATGCCCAACCCGCCGAACTCGCCGCTGGTGCTTTCCTGCAGTTCCTGGAAGTCCTCGGGGGCGAGGTAGGCGGAGTGCGGGTCGAGGTTGCCGAGCATGCCCTTGATGGCGTTCTCCAGCAGAGTCTTGTCGTCCAGGGGCTCGACGTAGGCGGCCTTCACCCGGTCGAGGACCTCGGCGAAGGTACGCAGCTCGTCCAGCGGCAGGGGCGCTTTGTCCCGCGCGCCGCTGCTCGCGGCGCTGGCGGCCGGCGCGGACTCGGCGGCGTGCAGCAGCGGCGCGCCGCCGAGCAGCAGCGCGAGGGCCAGGGCCGGGAAGGGAAGGCGGGACAGATACGGCATGTCGAACTGACTCCTGGAAGTGAAGTGACGCTCGGAGGGGCATCCTAGCCCTGAGCGCGGCACCATTGCGCGGGGTCGCTGGGGCGACCCTGCTGGCGGATGGCGAAATACAGCGCCGGGGTATCCTGGCCACCGCTGTTGCCCACGGTGGCGATGGGTTCGCCGGCCTTGACGATGTCGCCGGCGTCCTTGAGCAGACTCTGGTTGTGCCCATAGAGGCTCAGGTAGCCGTTGCCATGATCGAGGATGACCAGAAGTCCGGCTCCGCGCAACCAGTCGGCGAACACCACCCGACCGCCGTGGATGGCGCGCACCTGGCTTCCGGCGGGAGCGCCGATCAGCACCCCGTCCCACTTGGTGCGGGCGTCGCTGCCGCGCGGCGCGCCGAAGCGGGCGATCAGTCGGCCGTTGACCGGCCAGGGCAGCTTGCCGCGCGCCTGGCTGAACGGGCCGCCGTAGCTGGCGCCGTCGCTGGACACCAGTGGCCCAGGGCTCTGCGGCTTGGTGCCGGCGGCCTGCTGCGCGGCCAGAGCGCGTTGGCGGGCCTCTTCGGCAGCCCGTTCGCGGGCCTGGCGGGCGAGGGTTTCCTCGATGGTCCTGAGCACCCTGGCCAGTTGGGCCTGGTCCTGCTCACGGGCCTTGAGCCGGCGGTCGCGTTCGCGGAACTGCTGGTTGAGCTTGGCCAGCGCCTGCTGGCGCTCCTTGCGCACTGTGGCGAGCTGTTCACGGCGCTGGTCGAGGGTACGCTTTTGCTCGGCGAGGCGTTCCTGTTGGTCGGCGATGTCGCGTTCCACGTTGGCCAGCTGGCGCAGGGTCTCGTTGAACACTTCCAGCTGCTCGAGGCGAGCCTTGCCGAGGTATTCGTAGTAGGTGAGGGTACGCGCGAACTGTTCCGGCTGCTGCTGGTTGAGCAGCAGGCGCAGGGGCTCTTGGTGGCCGGCCTGGTAGGCGGCGCGGGCCTGGATGCCGATCAGGCGCTGCTGCTCAAGGCGTGCGCCCTGGAGTTTTTTTTTCTCGCCGTCGAGCCGCCGCAGCTCGGTTTCACCGTCCTTCAGCTCCTGCTGGAGGGTCTTGATCTCCCGTTCCAGCGTGCCCATCTCGGTTTCCGTGTCGCGCAGCTGCTTCTGCACGGCGGACTTCTCCTGCTCGATCTGCTCGAGCAGCTTCTTCAGCTCGTTGATGTCCTTGCGGGCGGCCTCCAACTGGCGCTGGGTTTCCGCGCGCTGGTCGGCGGCGACCGGAGTGATCAGACAGAGGCAGAGCAGGGCGAGCAAGGCGCGATGCATGGCACGGGCGAACCAAGGCAATGGATCGGCCTAGTATGCTAAAGAACGCGGCAGGCTGAAAGCTGGCGGCGAGGCAAATTGCGATCCGGCGGGCGGGAAAGGCGAGGATGACGGCAGGGCGATGGCCGTGGGGGCCATCGCCCTGCGATGCGGGGAGGTCAGGCCGGCACCAGGATCGAGGTGCCGGTCATTTCCGCGGGTTTCTCCATGCCCAGCAGGTAGAGCATGGTCGGCGCTACGTCGGCCAGCACGCCGCCGTCGCGGACTTTCAGTGGCCGCTTGCCGACGTAGATGAAGGGCACCGGCTTGCAGGTGTGCGCGGTGTGCGCCTGACCGGTGGTCTCGTCTTCCATCTGTTCGACGTTGCCGTGGTCGGCGGTGATCAGTGCCTCGCCACCGACCTTCTCCAGGGCTTCGGTGATGCGGCCGATGCAGGTATCCAGGCATTCCACGGCCTTGACCGCGGCTTCGAAGACCCCGGTGTGGCCGACCATGTCGCCGTTGGCGTAGTTGACCACGATGACGTCGTAGCGCTGCTGCTCGATGGCCTCGACGATCCTGTCGGTGACCTCGGGGGCGCTCATCTCCGGCTGCAGGTCGTAGGTGGCCACCTTGGGCGAGGGGATGAGGATGCGCTCTTCGCCGGCGAAGGGCTCCTCGCGGCCGCCGGAGAAGAAGAAGGTGACGTGGGCGTACTTCTCGGTCTCGGCGATGCGCAACTGGGTCTTGCCGTGCTTGGCCAGGTACTCGCCGAGCACGTTGTCCAGGGATTCCGGGGCGAAGGCCGCTGGGGCCGGGATGTTCGCCGCGTACTGGGTGAGCATCACGTAGCCGGCCAGCTGCGGCACGCGGACGCGCGGGAAGCCCTGGAAGTCGGCCTCGACGAAGGCGCGGGTCAGTTCGCGGGCGCGGTCGGCGCGGAAGTTCATGAACACCACGGCGTCGCCGTCCTCGACCGGCGCGGCGGCGCCGATGCGGGTGGCCTTGACGAACTCGTCGCTCTCGCCGCGCTCGTAGGCGGCCAAGAGGCCCTCCACGGCAGTGGCGGCGTCGAACTCGGCGCGGCTGTCGACGATCAGCTCGTAGGCCTGCTGCACGCGCTCCCAGCGGTTGTCGCGGTCCATGGCGAAGTAGCGGCCGATCAGGCTGGCGATGCGGCCCTTGCCGAGGCGCGCGAAGGTGGCGTCGAGCAGCTCCAGGGAGCTCTGCGCGCTCTTCGGCGGAGTGTCGCGGCCGTCGAGGAAGGCGTGCAGGTAGATCTTCTCGGCACCGCGCCGGGCGGCCAGCTCGGTCATGGCGACGATGTGGTCCTGGTGGCTGTGCACGCCACCGTCGGACAGCAGGCCCATGATGTGCACCGCCTTGCCGGCGCCCACCGCCTTGTCCACCGCCGCGGTGATCGCCGGGTTTTCGAAGAACTCGCCGTCGCGGATCGCCTTGGTGATGCGGGTGAAGTCCTGGTACACCACGCGGCCGGCGCCGAGGTTCATGTGGCCGACCTCGGAGTTGCCCATCTGCCCGTCCGGCAGGCCGACGTCCATGCCGCTGCCGGAGATCAGACCGTGCGGCTGGGTGGCGCGCAGACGGTCGTAGACCGGGGTGCGGGCGGCGTGGATGGCGTTGGATTCGGGGCTGTTGCTGTGGCCGAAGCCGTCGAGGATGATGAGTACCAGCGGTTTTGGCGTGGCAGACATAGTTCGACTCTTGCTGGAAGGGGCCAAAAAAGGAGCGGCATTCTAGCGGCAACGGGCCGTTTGCGTCACCGCCGCGCGGACTTTGGCCGACCTGTGGGCCTGTGTATACTGGCCGCCATTTTATGGCCGTGGAACCACGAGATGTTTGCCCAGCTGATTGAATTTGTCTCTAACCACTATGTACTGAGTGGATTGTTCGTCATCCTCCTGGTGCTGCTCGTCGTCACCGAGCTGAACCGCGGTGGCAAAAGCCTCAGCCCCCGCGAGCTGACCAGCCTGGTCAATGCCGGCAGCGGTCTGGTGGTGGACGTGCGGCCCAGCAAGGAGTTCTCCGCCGGACACATCGCCGGGGCGCTGAACATCCCCTACGACAAGCTGGCCAGTCGCATCGTCGAGCTGGAGAAGCACCGCGAAAAGACCCTGGTGGTGGTGGATGCCATGGGCCAGCACGCCGGCACCGTTTGCCGCGAGCTGAAGAAGGCCGGCTTCAACGTCGCCCGCCTGACCGGTGGCATTGCCACCTGGCGTGGCGAGAACCTGCCGGTGGTGAAGTGACATGCCCGAGGTCGTCATCTATTCCAGTGACTGGTGCCCCTACTGCATCCGCGCCAAGCAGCTGCTGAGCAGCAAGGGCGTCGAGTTCACCGAGATCCGCGTGGACGGCCAGCCGCAGGTGCGCGCCGAGATGGCCGCCAAGGCCGGACGTACCTCGGTACCGCAGATCTGGATCGGCGCCACCCACGTGGGTGGATGCGACGATCTCTACGCCCTGGAGCGCGCCGGCCGTCTCGACGCGCTGCTCAAGGCCTGAATACAACAGCCCCACAGACAATTCGGAAGGCCACACATGACCGAACAAGCAAGCAACGGCGCTGCCGCCCAGGGCGAGCAGAACCCGCAATTCTCCCTGCAGCGCATCTACGTGAAGGACCTGTCCTTCGAAGCGCCGAAGAGCCCGGAAATCTTCCGCCAGGAGTGGGCGCCGAGCCTCTCCCTGGACCTCAACACCCGCCAGAAGGCCCTAGACGGCGACTTCCACGAGGTGGTGCTGACCCTCTCGGTGACCGTCAAGACCGGCGAGGAGATCGCCTTCATCGCCGAAGTGCAGCAGGCCGGCATCTTCCTGATCCGCGGCCTGGACGCCGCGGCCATGAGCCACACCCTGGGCGCCTTCTGCCCGAGCATCCTCTTCCCCTATGCCCGGGAGACCCTGGACAGCCTGGTGGTGCGCGGCTCCTTCCCGGCGCTGATGCTCGCCCCGGTGAACTTCGACGCCCTCTACGCCCAGGAACTGGCCCGCATGCAGCAGGCCGGCAACGCACCGGCGCAGGCCTGAGGCAGCGCGTCACCCGAAACGCCGCTTCGTAAGCGGCGTTTTTTATGGGCGGCGCTCAGGCGCCGGCGAAGTCGTGCTGCCGCCAGGCCTCGTAGACGGTGACCGCCACGCTGTTGGAGAGATTCAGGCTGCGGCAGCCGGGGCGCATCGGCAGACGGATGAGTCGCTCCGCCGGCAGGGCGTTGCGCACCTCGTCCGGCAGACCACGGCTTTCCGGGCCGAACAGGAAGGCGTCGCCGGGCTGGTAGCGGACCTGGTGGTAGGGCTGCGAACCCTTGGTGGTGAAGGCGAACAGGCGCGGCTGGCCGAGGCTCGCCAGGCAGCCTGCCAGGTCGGGGTGGCGCTGCAGCGGGGCGTACTCGTGGTAGTCCAGGCCGGCGCGGCGCAGGCGCTTGTCGTCCAGTTCGAAGCCGAGCGGCTCGATCAGGTGCAGGCTGCAGCCGCTGTTGGCGCACAGCCTGATAATGTTGCCGGTATTCGGCGGAATTTCCGGTTGGAACAGGATGACGTGAAACATGCACGGCTCCGCGCTTGAGGACGGGCAGCATTCTACTCCCGAGACCCCGCGCCCGCAGATGGGCTGGCGCTTCTTCGCCTCGCTAGCGCTGTTCGGCCTGCTGCTGGGCATGATGCTCGGGCGCCTGACCGACGACGGGACGGCGCACCTGGAGCGGGTGGAGGCGGTGGAGGACGGCCTGGTGCTCTGGCTGGACCGCGAGGCGCCGCTGCGCGGCGAACGCATCGCCGGGGCGCTGGTGCTTCATCTGGAGGCCAGCGGCGAGCCTGCGCGGGGGCAGCTGCGGGTCGCCGGCAAGGCGGTGAGCTGGCGGACGCTGCCGGAAGGCAAGGATCGTCTGCGCCTAGAGCTGGTGGCCGCCCGGCCACTGCACGGCGAATGGCGCGGTGCGGCGGCGGACGGGCGATGGCGGCTGCGGATCAGCTTGCGCTCGGAATAAAAGAGGGGATTCCCCGGCCTGCCTGTACCAAGGTCCCCAAAACTGGGTCTGCCCTGGTTTATGCAGAGTGCGTGCCAACTTCTGAAAGTCGCCCTGGGCCTCGGTTTTCAAAGCGTTTTTCGGCTTCCCGAGGAGGCGGATGGCCATTGGTCGGCGCGGGCTGAACCGCGGCAGTGCATCCGGGGGCTCGGGTGCGCAGGGACGGGGCATTTTTCAGAGCGGGTCGCCGAACTCCGCACGCAGCGCCGCCAGGCGCCGGTCCTTCTCGGCCCACAGCCGGCTCACCCAGTCCTGCACGAAACGTCGGAAACCTTCGTCTTCCTCGTAGTCGCCGGCCCACAGCGACGAGTCCAGGGGGCGGGTCCGGATGTCCACCACCACCTGGGCGACCTGCCCGCTGGCCAGCGCCCAGAAGCCCGGCACCCGGCCGCCGGGGTAGTAGACGGTGACGTCGAGCAGGGCGTCGAGCTGGTCACCCAGGGCGGCGAGCACGAAGGCCACGCCGCCGGCCTTGGGCTTCAGCAGGTGGCGGTAGGGCGACTGCTGGGCGGCGTGCTTGGCCGGGGTGAAGCGGGTGCCCTCCAGGTAGTTGACCACGGTGACCGGCGAGCGCTTGAACTTCTCGCAGGCGCGCCGGGTGATCAGCAGATCCTGGCCGCGCTTCTCCGGGTGCCTGGCCAGGTAGGTCTTGCTGTAGCGTTTCATGAAGGGGTAGTCGAGCGCCCACCAGGCGAGGCCGAGGAAGGGCACCCAGATCAGCTCCTTCTTCAGGAAGAACTTGAAGAACGGCGCCTTGCGGTTGAACGTCTGGACCAGCGCCGGGATGTCCACCCAGCTCTGGTGGTTGCTGACGATCAGGTAGGAGACGTCGCGGCGCAGGTCGGCGGCGCCGCGGATGTCCCAGCGGGTCGGGGTGAGGGTGGCGAAGATCCACTTGTCGATCTCCGCCCAGGTTTCGGCGATCCACATCACCCCGAAGGCGCAGGCATCCTGCAGGCGCTGCCCGGGCAGGAGCAGCTTGAGCACGGCGATCAGCATCATCGGACCGATCAGGACCAGGGTGTTGAGAAGCAGCAGCAGGCTGACGGCAAGTCCGGTGACGAGGCGGCGCATGGGCTTTCCTTGTGGGGCTGGTGCCGCCATGATAGCAGGGGTGGCCATCCGTCCGGCCGCGGCGAACCCGGCGTGCGGGCGACGGTCCGAGATCGCACCGCATTGCGCCAAGGAGTCCCGTGTGAAACCACTTGCCGTGCTGCTCACGCTCGCCGCCCTGCCGGTCCTGGCCGCCGAGCCGACCCTCTACGGCCGCTACGAATACGTCGCCCTCGGTGAGCTGAACCGCACCTTCAAGGCCAAGCTGGACACCGGTGCGCTGACCACCTCGCTGTCGGCCCGGAACATCCGGCGCTTTTCGCGAGACGGCGAGGAATGGGTGCGCTTCCGCCTGGACGTCCGCGAGGCCGACGACACCTTCTACGAGTTCCCCGTCTCGCGGATCAGCCGGATCAAGAGCCGCAGCGAGGAGGACGAGGAGGAGAGCGACGAGGCCGCCCGGCGGCCGGTGATCGCCCTGAAGGCTTGCCTGGACGGGGTGAGCCGGGTGATCGAGGTCAACCTCGCCGACCGCAGCCGCTTCAACTACCCGCTGCTGATCGGCTCTCGCGCGCTGGTGGCGTTCGACGCCGCGGTGGACCCGGCGCGGCGCTTCACCGCCCGCAAGCCCCGGTGTGACTGAGGGGGCGCCGCCGTGAGGTCCTGCAGTTCGTCGGCGCGGTCGCGGGGTGGGCACGCCGCGTGCTTGATTGAAGGGAACGCATCATGCCCCTTCACCGCAAGCATCTGCGACGAGGAACGGACTCATGAAGACTGTCGGCGATCTCCTGCGCGGTAAACCCGATTCCCACCTGTATTGCGTCGGCCCGGACACCAGCGTGGCCGAGATCATGACCCACGAGCTGTTCGTGGTCGGCCTGAGCGACAGCAACCAGTACTGCATGCAGCTGATGATCGAGAAGAACCTGCGCCACCTGCCGGTGCTGGAGCAGGGCGAGCTGGTCGGGCTGCTGTCGATCCGCGACCTGGTGCGCGACGTCACCAGCGAGCAGGAGAACCTGATCGAGCAGCTGCAGCAGTACATCCGCAGTGCCTGAGCGGGCGCGCGCTCAGAGCGCCGGCGGCTCGGTGGCCTGGAGCGACGGGCGCCGGCGGGTTTCCGCGTACCAGGCGGCCAGCCGCGGGCAGCGGGCGCGCCAGTCGAGCGCGGGCAGGCGCAGGTCCAGGTAGCCGAGGGCACAGGCCACGCCGATGGCCGCCACGTCGAAGTGGCAGCTCAGCTCGGCCAGTGCCTGTTCCTCCAGCTCGGCGAGGGCGCGCTCGATCTTGCCCTGCTGAGCGTCCCGCCAGGCCGGCCACTGCCTGTCGGCCGGGCGCAGGGCGGTCTCGTAGCGGATCAGCACCGCCGCCTCGAGGATGGCGTCGGCCAGCGCGGCCAGGGTCAGGCGCCGCCAGCGGGCGCTGCCCTCGCGAGGGATCAGCGGCTCGCCGACGTGCTGGCTGTCCAGGTAGTCGAAGATCACCCGGCTGTCGTACAGCACCTGACCGTCGGCCAGGCGCAGGGCGGGTACCTTGCCGACCGGATTGATCGCGTTGAGCGCTTCACTGGGGCTGGTCGGCGCCGGCTGCACCGTCTCCACGGCGACCCGTCCCAACTGGCCGGTCTCGTGGAGCAGCACCATGATCTTGCGCACAAAGGGGGAGGTGGGCGAGTGAAACAGGGGCATGCCGGGGGTGCTCATGGCGGACTCCGAAGCTGCTGGTCGTGGCACCCGGGGCCGCAGCGGTCCGGGCGTGTCGTTCCTGGAAGGCTAGCCTGCGCTGCGGAACCGTGCTCCCGGCGCGGCGGTTTCGACATTACCCGGCCGTGCCGCCGCCGCCAATGGTCCGGCCTAGAGGGACGGCGCCAGCTGGCGCTGGCGCCAGCGCTGCAGGCGGCGGGCGAGGGCGGCAAGGCTGTCCAGGCCCTGGCGGCGGGCGTGGCTGAACAGGATCAGGGCGATCTCCGCGGTGGCCAGGGCGTCGGCGCTGGCGTGGTGGCGCTGCTCGACGCGCAGGCCGAAGTGGCCGATCCAGTCGTCCAGCCCGGCCTCGCGCAGGTGGGCCTGCGGGCAGAGCAGCGGGGCCAGCTCGGCGACGTCGAGGCAGGGGTGCTGCAGGCGATAGCCGAGTTGCTGGCGCAGGGCGCGACTCAGCACGCCGCGGTCGAAGCCGGCGTGGAAGGCGAGCAGCGGGCTGTCGCCGAGGAACTCCAGAAAGCCCAGCAGCGCTTCGGTGGGCTCCGCCCCGGCGGCGATCGCGCTGGGCGCCAGGCCGTGGATCAGGGTGCTGGCGCCGGGCGAGAGGCGCTCGCTGCGCAGGGTGCACTCGAACTGCTGGGCCAGGTCGATGGCGCCGTCCCGGATCACTACCGCGCCGATCGCCAGGAGTTGGTCGCGGCGCGGGTCGAGGCCGCTGGTCTCCAGGTCCAGCACCACCAGGCGCTCGCCGGCCAGCGGCCCTTCGCTCAGGGGCGCAGCGGCCGGCAGTCGGGCCAGGCGGGCGCGCTGCTCGGCGGAGAGTTGCGGGCCGCGGCGTTGCAGCCAGCTGGTGAAGGCGTTCATAGCTGGTACCTCAGCGCCAGGCTGCTCTGCAGGCGCTGGGCCTGGCGGAAGGATTCGCGGAGGATGCGCCGGTCCAGATGGTTGAGGTCGTCCGGATCCAGGCGATTCGAATAGGGCTGCTGGCGGCGCGCCTGCTGCTGGTGCTGGCGCAGGCGGGTCTGCTGGATGAAGTGGTAGGCCTCCTCGTAGGCGGCACCGTCCTGGGCGTCGATCACCCCGCGGCGGACCAGCTCGGCGAGGCGCTCCAGGGTGCCGGTGACGGTCACCCCGTGCGCCAGGGCGAGCAGCCGGGCGCCGTCGACGAAGGGGGTCAGGCCCTGCACCTTCAGGTCCAGGGTGCCCGCCGCGTCACCGTTCCGGCGGGTCACCAGGAACTCGCGGAAGCGCCCCACTGGCGGGCGCTGGCGCAGTGCGTTGGTGGCCATCTGGCGTTGGAACGCCGGGTTGCCGGCAACGTCGGCAAGGATCTGCTCGCGCAGTTGCTCGCAGCCGTCCTCCGGGCCCCACACGGCACGCAGGTCGAAGTAGATGGTCGAGCCCAGCAGGTGCTCGGGGGTCGCCTCGCTGACCAGGGCGGCGAAGCGCCGTGCCCATTCGTCGCGGGACAGGCACAGCTCGGGGTTGCCGGCCATCACCTGCCCCGGGCAGAGGGCGAAGCCGCACTGCGCCAGGGCCTGGTTGATGCGCTCGGCCAGCGGCAGCAGGCGGCCGCGCAGCAGGGCCGCCTCGGCGGGACTGGCAGCGTCGAAGAGGATGCCGTTGTCCTGATCGGTGTACAGGGTCTGCTCGCGGCGCCCCTCGCTGCCGAAGCACAGCCAGGTGAAGGGGATGCCGGGGTCGCCCATTTCCTCGAGGCACAGCTCGATGGTGCGGCATACCGTGTGGTCGTTGAGTTGGGTGATCAGCCGAGTGATCTGCGTCGAGCTGGCGCCATGGGCGAGCATGTTGTCGACCAGGCGGAGGATGTCGTTGCGCAGCGCGGCCAGGGTCTCGATGCGCCCGGCGTGGCGGATGGTACGCGCCAAGTGGACCAGGTCGACGCGCTGCAGGGCGAACAGGTCGCGCTCGGAGACCACGCCGGTGAGGCGCTCGTTTTCCACCAGGCATACGTGGGCGATGTGCCGCTCGGTCATGGCCATGGCCGCGTCGAAGGCACTGGCCTCCGGCGGCAGGTGGAAGGGCCGCTGGGTCATCACTTCGGCGAGCGGCTGCTCCAGCCCGGCGCTGGCCTCGCCAATCACCCGGCGCAGGTCGCGCAGGGTGAAGATGCCCAGCGGCCGCTGCGCGGCGTCGACCACCACGATGCTGCCGACGTGGGCCTCGTGCATGCGCTGGACCGCGGCGCGCAGCGGGGTGTGCGGCGGGCAGGTGACCGGCTGCTGCATGGCGAGCTCGCGCAGCGGGGTGTCCAGCGAGTACTGGGCGCCGAGGTCGGCGGCGGCATTCAGCTTGACCTGCTGGTTGACCTGGTCGAGCAGGCTGCTCACCCCGCGCAGGGCGAAGTCGCGGAACGGCGTGGAGAGGGCGAACAGGCGCACGAAGGCGTCCTTGCCAAGCAGCAGGCAGAAGGTATCCTCGCCGGCCAGGTGTTCGGTGCGGGTGGCCCGTTCGCCGAGCAGGGCGGCGAGCGGGAAGCACTCGCCGGTGGCGATCTCGAAGGTGGTCTCGGTGCCGCGCCGCGCGCTGTGCGGGCGTTCGCCGACCACCCGGCCCTGCTTGACGATGTAGAAGTGCTGCACCGGACCGTCGTCTGGCTTGAGGATGCTCTCGCCCTGGGCGTAGAAGCGCAGCTGGCAGTGCTCCACCAGGAAGGCCAGGTGGGCGTTCTCCATCTGGTTGAACGGCGGGAACTTGCGCAGGAACTCCATCAGGCCGTGGATGTTCTGGAGGACCGCGGTCTTGCCCGCCTCGGCGAGGGCGTCGCGCTTGCTCATGATGGTTGTTGTACTGGGTCGAGCGATATCCCCATGGTCGGCGCGCTGCGCCCGGTTGCCCATTGGACCTAAGTCGCAGACGGCAAAAAGCCGCCGGCTGCGCGGGCAGGCGGCGGCTTTCGCGGGCAGGTGCGGTCAGTTGCGGATCAGGTAGTCGAAGGCGCTCAGGGCGGCCTTGGCTCCTTCGCCGACGGCGATGACGATCTGCTTGTAGGGCACGGTGGTCACGTCGCCGGCCGCGAACACGCCGGGCACCGAGGTGGCGCCGCGTTCGTCGGTGACGATCTCGCCGCGCGGGGAGAGCTCCACGGTGCCTTTCAGCCAGTCGCTGTTGGGCAGCAGACCGATCTGCACGAAGATGCCTTCCAGCTCCAGGGACTTCAGCTCGTCGGTGGTGCGGTCCTTGTAGACCAGGCCGGTGACCTTGTTGCCGTCGCCCTTCACCTCGGTGGTCAGCGCGCTCTTGATCACCGTGACGTTGGGCAGGCTGTTCAGCTTGTTCTGCAGCACGGCGTCGGCGCGCAGCTTGTCGTCGAACTCCAGCAGGGTGACGTGGGAGACGATGCCGGCCAGGTCGATGGCCGCCTCGACGCCGGAGTTACCGCCGCCGATCACCGCCACGCGCTTGCCCTTGAACAGCGGGCCGTCGCAGTGCGGGCAGAAGCACACGCCGCGGGCCTTGTACTCCTGTTCGCCGGGCACGTTCATCTCGCGCCAGCGGGCGCCGGTGGCGAGGATCACGGTCTTGGCCTTGAGGCTGGAGCCGTTCTCGAAGCGCACCTCGTGCAGGCCGCCTTCCTGTTCGGCGGGGATCAGCGCACTGGCACGCTGCACGTTCATCACGTCCACCGGGTACTGCTTGACGTGCTCTTCCAGGGCGCGGGCCAGTTTCGGGCCTTCGGTCTCCGGCACCGAGATGAAGTTCTCGATGGCCATGGTGTCCAGCACCTGGCCGCCGAAGCGCTCGGCCGCCACCCCGGTGCGGATGCCCTTGCGCGCGGCGTAGATGGCCGCTGCGGCGCCGGCCGGGCCACCGCCCACCACCAGCACGTCGAAGGGATCCTTGGCGTTCATCTTCTCGGCTTCGCGGGAGGCGGCGCCGGTGTCGATCTTGGCGAGGATCTCGGCTACGCCCATGCGGCCCTGGCCGAAGTGCTCGCCGTTCAGGTAGATGCTCGGCACGGCCATGATCTGGCGGCTTTCCACTTCTTCCTGGAACAGCGCGCCGTCGATGGCCACGTGGCGGATGTTCGGGTTGAGCACCGCCATGAGGTTCAGGGCCTGGACCACGTCAGGGCAGTTCTGGCAGGACAGCGAGAAGTAGGTTTCGAACTCGAAGCGGCCGTCGATGCCGCGGATGCGCTCGATGGTTTCCTCGTCCAGCTTCGGCGGGTGGCCGCCGACCTGCAGCAGGGCCAGCACCAGGGAGGTGAATTCGTGGCCCATGGGAATGCCTGCGAAGCGCAGGCCGATGTCCGCGCCGGGACGGTTCAGCGCGAACGACGGACGGCGGGGATCGGTGCCGTCGGTCTTCAGGGTGATCTTGTCGGTCAGGCCGACGATGTCGTTGAGGAGGTCCAGCAGTTCCCGGGATTTCGCGCTGTCATCAAGGGACGCGACGATCTCGAACGGCTGGGAGACCTTCTCGAGGTAGGCCTTCAACTGGGTTTTCAGGTTGGCATCCAACATGGCGGAAATCCTTCAGCGAATTGCGGACAAACGAACGCCCGGACGGGTTGCGCCCGGGCGTTCGGGCACTTGCGGCTGGATCGCAGCCGACGAAGCGCAGGGCAAGCGGGGCCGGGGCCCCGCGAAGATCCTTAGATCTTGCCGACCAGGTCCAGGGACGGGGTCAGAGTGGCTGCGCCTTCTTTCCACTTGGCCGGGCAGACTTCACCCGGGTGAGCGGCGGTGTACTGGGCAGCTTTCAGCTTGCGCAGGGTTTCCGACACGTCACGGGCGATCTCGTTGGAGTGGATCTCCATGGTCTTGATCACGCCTTCCGGGTTGATGATGAAGGTGCCGCGCAGAGCCAGACCTTCTTCCTCGATGTGCACGCCGAAGGCACGGGTCAGCTGGTGGGTCGGGTCGCCGATCAGCGGGAACTGGGCCTTGCCGACAGCCTTGGAGGTTTCGTGCCAGACCTTGTGAGAGAAGTGGGTGTCGGTGGTCACGACGTACACTTCGGCGCCGGCTTTCTGGAACTCGGCGTAGTTGTCGGCAGCGTCTTCGATTTCGGTCGGGCAGTTGAAGGTGAAGGCGGCCGGCATGAAGATCAGGACGGACCATTTGCCTTTCAGGGTTTCGTCAGTGATTTCGACGAATTTGCCCGCGTGGAAAGCGTTGACTTTGAACGGCTGGATCTGAGTGTTGATCAGAGACATCACAGAACTCCTTCTGGGTTTGGAAATTTGACGGGGCCATAGTAGTTCATTGGGTTCCAAAGGATAAATTGATTGAAGGAATTGGATGAATTGATTCTTTCTATCCTTCCCTCGGCCCCGCCCTCTAGATTGGGATTTTGCCCGACCAAATCAACTCTCCGTATCGGGGGATGACGCTTTCGCGCAGCGGCTGGCGTTTCCCGGCCGGTGCAGGACAGGACGGCCGGTGCCGGTCGCGCAAACGAAAAGGCCGCCCCGGAGGGCGGCCCTTGGCGTTGCAGCGGAGCTTAGCGGCCGTACTTGGCCTTGAACTCGCGGCGCCGGCGGTGCAGCACCGGCTCGGTGTAGCCGTTGGGCTGCTTGGTGCCTTCCAGCACCAGCTCCAGGGCGGCCTGGAAGGCGACGCTGTCGGCGAAGTTCGGCGCCATCGGCCGGTAGTTGGGGTCGTTGGCGTTCTGCCGGTCCACCACCAAGGCCATGCGCTCCAGGCTCTCGACGATCTGCTCGCGGGTGACGATGCCGTGGCGCAGCCAGTTGGCCAGCAGTTGGCTGGAGATGCGCAGGGTGGCACGGTCTTCCATCAGGCCGATGTCGTTGATGTCCGGCACCTTGGAGCAGCCGACGCCTTGGTCGATCCAGCGCACCACGTAGCCGAGGATGCCCTGGGCGTTGTTGTCCAGCTCGTTGCGGATCTCCTCGGCCGTCCAGTTGGTGTCCTTGGCCAGCGGGATGGTCAGGATGTCGTCCACCGAGGCCGGGGTGCGCTTGGCCAGCTCGGCCTGACGGGCGAACACGTCGACCTTGTGGTAGTGCAGGGCGTGCAGGGTGGCGGCGGTCGGCGAGGGCACCCAGGCGGTGTTGGCGCCGGACAGCGGGTGGGCGATCTTTTGCTCGACCATCGCCGCCATCATGTCCGGCATGGCCCACATGCCCTTGCCGATCTGCGCGCGGCCCTGCAGGCCGCAGGCCAGGCCGACGTCGACGTTGTTGTTCTCGTAGGCCTGGATCCAGGTCTCGGTCTTCATGGCACCCTTGCGCACCATGGGGCCGGCCTCCATGGAGGTGTGGATCTCGTCGCCGGTACGGTCGAGGAAGCCGGTGTTGATGAACACCACGCGCTCACGGGCTTCCTTGATGCAGGCCTTGAGGTTGACGGTGGTACGCCGCTCCTCGTCCATGATGCCGACCTTCAGGGTGTTGCGTGCCAGGCCGAGGACGTCCTCGACGCGGCCGAACAGCTCGTTGGTGAAGGCTACTTCCTCGGGGCCGTGCATCTTGGGCTTGACGATGTACACGCTGCCGGTGCGGCTGTTCTTGCGGGTGGTGTTGCCGTTCAGGTTGTGGATGGCGATCAGGCTGGTGAACAGCGCGTCCTGGATGCCCTCCGGCACCTCGTTGCCGTGCTGGTCGAGAATCGCGTCGTTGGTCATCAGGTGGCCGACGTTGCGCACGAACAGCAGGGAACGGCCGTGGAGGACCAGCTCGGAACCGTCGGCCTTGGTGTAGACGCGGTCCGGGTTCATGGTCCGGGTGAAGGTGTTGCCGTTCTTGGTCACTTCCTCGGCCAGGTCGCCCTTCATCAGGCCCAGCCAGTTGCGGTAGACCACCACCTTGTCGTCGGCGTCCACGGCGGCCACCGAGTCCTCGCAGTCCATGATGGTGGTCAGCGCGGCCTCCATCAGCACGTCCTTGACGCCGGCGGCGTCGGTGCTACCGATCGGGCTGGCGCGGTCGATCTGGATCTCGAAGTGCAGGCCGTTGTTCTTCAGCAGCACGCCCTGGGGCGCGGCTGCGTCGCCGACGTAGCCGACGAACTTCTCGGGCTGGGCCAGGCCGGTGGTGCTGCCGTTCTGCAGGGCCACCACCAGCTGGCCGCCTTCCACGCGGTAGGCGGTCGCCTCGGCGTGGCTGCCGCTGGCCAGGGGCGCGGCTTCGTCGAGGAAGGCGCGGGCGTAGGCGATCACCTTGTCACCGCGCACCTTGTTGTAGCCCTTGCCCTTCTCGGCGCCGCCTTCCTCGGGAATCACGTCGGTTCCGTATAGGGCGTCGTACAGCGAGCCCCAGCGGGCGTTGGCGGCGTTCAGGGCGAAGCGCGCGTTCATCACCGGCACCACCAGCTGCGGGCCGGCGGTAGTGGCGATCTCGGCGTCGACGTTGCTGGTGGTGGCCTGGAAGTCCTCGGCCTCCGGCAGCAGGTAGCCGATTTCCTGAAGGAAGGCCTTGTAGGCGGCGGCGTCGTGGGGCTGGCCGGCGCGTGCCTGGTGCCAAGCGTCGATCTTCGCCTGCAGCTCGTCGCGCTTGGCAAGCAGTGCTTTGTTCTTCGGGGCGAGGTCATTGATGACCGCTTCGGCACCCTTCCAGAACTGCTCGGCGGAGACGCCGGTACCGGGAATGGCTTCGTTGTTTACGAAGTCGAACAGCACTTTGGCGACCTGCAGGCCACCGACTTGAACGCGCTCAGTCATTGCTTGCCTCACTCTGCTCTGGATCCGCGTGGACCCGGGGTTTGCCCCGTTTTGTAGTCCGAGGCGCGGCATACTACATGAAGCCGCCGCAAAGGTCAGCAGGCAGCGTCGAGATACGACCATCGCACGCTTCCCGGTCACGGCGGGTGGCGAATGTTCTCAATAAATCGGCAGATTGTTCCAGATAAAAATTTCTTGCGTATACAGATGCTCGTTCCGGACCTTCTGTCGGAGCCCCGGACAGGTGCGCGCGGCGCCGCTACATGGCGCCGGCCCCGGCTTTCTATACTGCCTGAACGTCCCGCGAGGAGCCTGCCATGCCCGTGCGTACCGCCACCGCCGCCGATCTCGACGCGCTGACCGAGCTGTTCGTCGGCTACCTGGCTTTCTACCAGGTGCCCAAGCCTACCGAGGCGATCCGCGCCTTCCTCGGCGAACGCCTGGAGCGTGGCGACTCGGCGCTGTTCATCGCCCGCGACGAGGCTGGGCAGGCCCAGGGCTTCGTGCAGATCTACCCGCTGTTCTCCTCCCTGGAGCTGCGTCCGGCCTGGCTGGTCAGCGACCTGTTCGTGCAGCCATGGGCGCGCCGCCGCGGCGTGGCCACCGCGCTGATGAGCGCCGCCCGTGCCCACGCCGAGGCCAGCGGGGCCTGCGGCCTGCAGTTGGAGACCGCACGCAGCAATCGCGCCGGGCAGGCGCTCTACGAGCGACTAGGCTATGTGCGGGACGAGGTCTTTCTTACCTACTGGCTGAGCCTGGCGTCGCGCTGACGCCAGGCAGCGGAGTCATCCATGAATCATCTGGTCATCACCGTCATCGCCCAGGACCAGCCGGGCCTGGTGGAGCGTATCGCCCGCTGCATCGCCGAGCACGGCGGCAACTGGCTGGAAAGCCGCATGTCGCGGATGGCCGGGCAGTTCGCCGGGATCCTCAAGATCAGCGTGCCGGCCGAGGCTCACGACGAACTGGTGGACGGCCTGCAGGCACTGAACGATGAGGGCATCCGCGTGCTGCTGGCGGAAAGCGGCATCGAGCCGGCCTGCACCTGGAAGCCGATCTGCCTCGACCTGGTGGGCAACGACCGTCCGGGCATCGTCCGCGACATCACCCGCCTGCTCAGCGAGCACGGCGTCAACCTCGAACGGCTGAGCACCGAGGTGGTCCCTGCGCCGATGAGCGGCGAGCCGCTGTTCCGCGCCGAGGCCCTGTTGGCAGTACCGCTGACCCTGTCCCTCGACCTGCTGCAGACCCGCCTGGAGGCCCTGGCCGACGACCTGATGGTGGAGCTCAACCTGCGCAGCGAAACCTAGCGACGAGTTACCCCCGGAAACCGTGGACAGCCCTGTGGATAATCTGGGGAGTGCCGCGGCCTCGCCGCGTTCCTTCTGACTTTCCGCGAGCTGGTGAGAAAACCGCCAGGGGTACAGCTGTTGTGCACAGAGTCTGGGGGTGACCATGTGGATAACCTCGGGAAATCCCGATGCAGGCCGCGCAGGCTCTGGCCTGCGGCGGACTGGCGAATTCTTGTCCAGGCTCCGTCGGGGACTTCGGGGGCGGGCCGCCCTGCCTGGAGGCTCTGTGCCGAAGCCGCGCTGAGGGGACCCTGACTGTCCACCGAAACCGTGGACATCCCTGTGGATAAACTCTGGAGTTCCAGGCCGGAAGCCCGCCCGCCGTGGCTTTCGAGCAATTGCTCGAAAAATGTCCGGTGCGGGCCTGTACTGGACACTGGGGCTGACGCCTGCTGCTCGCAGGCGTGGGGCCATTTCCAGCGGCAGTAGCGTGCCGCCGCTGGGCAGTGGAAGGATCAGCGCCGGCTGCGGGGCTGTCCGGCCCGGCGGTAGGCTCGCAGGCTGTCGATGCTGAACACCAGCAGGCCGGCCCAGATGCACAGGAAGGCCAGCAGCTTGCCGTGCTCCAGCGGTTCGCCGAACAGCAGCACGGCCTGCAGCAGCACCAGGGTGGGCGCGATGTACTGCAGGAAGCCCAGGCTGGCATAGGGCAGGTGCCGGGCGGCGGCGTTGAAGCACACCAGGGGGATCAGGGTGATCGGCCCGGCGGCGGCCAGCCAGCCGGCCTGGCTGGTGGTCCAGAAGGCCGCCTGGCCGCTCACCGCGCCCGGATGCAGGAGCAGCCAGCCGAGTGCCAGGGGCAGCAGCAGCCAGGTCTCCACCACCAGACCGGGCAGCGCGGCCACCGGCGCCTGCTTGCGGATCAGCCCGTAGACCCCGAAGGTCAGCGCCAGGGCCAGCGACACCCAGGGCAGGCTACCCACCAGCCACAATTGCTGGGCCACGCCGAGGGCTGCGCAGGCCACCGCCAGCCACTGCAGCGGGCGCAAGCGCTCGCCGAGCAGCAGCAGACCGAGCAGCACGTTGACCAGCGGGTTGATGTAGTAGCCGAGGCTGGCCTCCAGCATCCGCCCGTTGTTCACCGCCCACACGTAGATCAGCCAGTTGCTGGCCACCAGGGCGCCGCTGACGCCGAGGATCAGCAGGCGGCGCGGGTTGTCGCGCAGCTCGCGCCACCAGCCGGGATGCTTCCAGACGAGCAGCAGCAGGGCGCCGAACAGCGCCGACCAGAGCGCGCGATGGACGACGATTTCCAGCGCGGGGACGGCCTGGAGGGCCTTGAAATAGAGTGGGAACAGGCCCCAGATCGCATAGGCGGCGAGGCCGAGCAGATAGCCGCGGCGCAGGTTGGCGGTGGCCATGAAGGATCCTTGGCTCATGGTGGAATGGCGCGTCAGTGTAGCCGCGCCGCCGGGCGGCTGTCCGCCACTGGAGCAGTCCGCAGAGGGGCTGGCGGCAGGCTTTGCGTAAAGCCTGCGTTACAGCCGCGGCTCTAGCCGAAGACCTTCAGCGGCTCCTCGTCCAGCGCCGCCAGTTGCTCGCGCAGGGCGAGGATCTGGTCGCCCCAGTAGCGCTCTCCGGCGAACCAGGGGAAGGCCTTGGGAAACGCCGGGTCGTCCCAGCGGCGCGCCAGCCAGGCGCTGTGATGCAGCAGGCGCAGGCTGCGCAGGGCCTCGATCAAGGCCAGCTCGCGGGGGGCGAAGTCGTGGAACTCCTGGTAGCCGTCGAGCAGCTCGGCCAACTGCGCCTGACGTTCCTGACGGTTGCCGGCGAGCATCATCCACAGATCCTGCACCGCCGGGCCCATGCGGCAGTCGTCGAGGTCGACGAGGTGGAAGCACTCGTCGCGGTACATCAGGTTGCCCGGGTGGCAGTCGCCATGCAGGCGGATGGCGGTATAGGGGGTTTCGGCGAACAGCGCCTCGATCCGCCCGAGCAGGTCGCGGGCCACCGAGCGATAGGCCGGCAGCAGGCTCTGCGGGATGAATGCGCCGTCCAGCAGGGTGGCCAGGGAAGCGTGGCCGAAGCTCTGCACGTCGAGGCTGCCGCGGTGCACGAAGGGCCGGCTGGCGCCGATGGCGTGCAGGCGGCCGAGCAACTGGCCGAAGCGGTACAGCTGGTCCAGGTCGCCAGGCTCCGGGGCGTGGCCGCCACGGCGCGGGAACAGGGCGAAGCGGAAGCCGGCGTGCTCGAACAGGGTCTCGCCGTCGCGCGCCAGGGGCGCCACCACCGGCACCTCGTGCTCGGCCAGCTCCAGGCTGAAGGCGTGCTCCTCGCGGATCGCCGCGTCGCTCCAGCGCCCGGGGCGGTAGAACTTGGCGATCAGCGGCTCGCCGCCCTCGATGCCTACCTGGTAGACGCGGTTCTCGTAGCTGTTCAGGGCGAGTACCCGCGCATCGCTGAGAAAGCCGAGGCTTTCCACGGCGTCGAGGACCAGATCGGGGGAGAGGTCGGCGTAAGGGTGGCTCATGGCGTCATCCGGCGTGCAGGGCTGACAAGTCTACGCCAACTGGCGGGTTTCACGGCGGAGTGCCGAGCAGCACCTGCCGGGGGGCGAATGCCGCCAGGGCCGGGCTGTCGACGCCGAGGCCCAAGGCCTGCAGCCGGGCCGGCTCGACCAGGGCGCAGAGGGTCTGCCCGCCGGGCAGGGCCAGGCGCACCTCGCTGGGGCCCTGGGGATCCTCGAGTATGGCCTCGATGCGCCCCGGCAGGCAGTTGAGTTCCGCCGGGAGCTGCGCCTCCGCGGCATGCAGCTCGATCCAGCCGGCCTTGAGCAGGGCCACCGCCGGGCGGTCGAGGGCCAGCTCCAGGCGCTGGGTGCTGGCATGGGTGATCTGTGCCGCCAGCGGCAGGCCGCCGGGTAGCTCCAGCTCGACCAGGTCGTTGCGGCCCTGAGCGCGGATCGCCCGGACCGTGCCGCTCAGCTGGTTGCGTGCGCTGGTCCTGAGCATCAGGCGGCCGAGCAGCCGTAGGTCGGCGTCGTCCTCGGCCGCCTGCAGCAGCTCGGCCTGCAGGGCCTCCAGGCGGCGGTAGAGGGCGAGCAGGCGCAGGCCCTCGGCGGACAGCTGCGCGCCGCCGCCACCCTTTCCGCCCACCGAGCGCAGCACCAGCGGAATGCCGGCCAGGTTGTTGAGCTCATCGACGGCCTCCCAGGCGGCCTTGTAGCTCATCCCGACGCTCTTTGCCGCACGGCTGATCGAGCCCTGTTCGGCGATCTGGGCGAGCAGGGCGATGCGCTGCGGGCGACGGCTGATGTGTTGGGCAAGGGCGCTGAGGGCGGACATGGCGGCGTTCGGCTGGGGTTTCCCCGGCGAAGGGTTGCCGGAAAGCCTGCGGCCGTCAATCGCCGGGGCTCGGCGTACGCGCCAGGCAGTAGACCTCGACCCGCGCGGCGCCGGCCTTGAGCAGCAGACGGGCGAGGGTCTCGGCGGTGGCGCCAGTGGTCAGCACGTCGTCGACCAGCGCCAGGTGCTGCCCGGCCACGCCGGCCGGCTCGGCCAGGGCGAAGGCGCCGCGCAGGTTGCGCCGCCGCGCGGCGGCGTCCAGCTCCTGCTGCGCCGGGGTGTCCTGGATGCGCCTGAGCAAGCGCTCGTCCACCGCCAGGTCGAGGGCCTCGCCCAGCCACCGGGCGAGCAGCGCCGCCTGGTTGAAGCCGCGGCGGCGCAGTCGGGCCCTGGACAGCGGCACCGGCAGCAGTGCCTGGGGGCGCTCCAGGCCCTGGGCGAAGGCCTGATGCAGGTGCTCGGCCAGGGCGCCGGCGAGCAATCGGCCGAGCGGCCACTGGCGCTGGTGCTTGAAGCGGGTGATCAGGCTGTCTACCGGAAATGCATAGCGCCAGGGCGCCAGCACCCGGGCGAAGGCCGGCGGGCGTTTCAGGCAGGCGCCGCACAGCACGCCGTCCACCGGCAGCGGCAGGGCGCAGCACCGGCACTGCCCGGCCAGCCAGGGCAGCTCCAGTTCGCAGGGATGGCAGAGCGGCAGCGGGCCGTCGGCAGGCTCATCGCAGAGCAGGCAGGATTGTTCGCTTTTTGTCCAAATGTAAACCTGTCTCTCATGATCTGGTTGACAGTGCATGGGGCTTCCCTAAAGATGCCGGACATCCGTGTCGTGTCGGGTCGACTCTAGCAGCCGGACACGCGCTACCAACAAGGAAATTTCGCCCATGAACGCCTCCGTCGCCGCTGCCATCCGCCACGATTGGACTCTCGCCGAAGTCAAGGCGCTGTTCGCGCTGCCGTTCAACGACCTGCTCTACCAGGCGCAGACCGTGCACCGCCAGTACTTCGATGCGAACCGGGTGCAGGTTTCCACTCTGCTGTCGATCAAGACCGGCGCCTGCCCGGAGGACTGCAAGTACTGCCCGCAGTCCGGCCACTACAACACCGGGCTGGAGAAGCAGAAGCTGATGGAGGTGCAGAAGGTCCTGCAGGCCGCCGCCGAGGCCAAGGCCATGGGCTCCACGCGCTTCTGCATGGGCGCGGCCTGGAAGCACCCCTCGGCCAAGGACTTCCCTTACGTGCTGGAGATGGTCAAGGGGGTCAAGGCCCTGGGGCTGGAGACCTGCATGACCCTGGGCCGGCTCAGCCGCGAGCAGACCCAGGCGCTGGCCGAGGCCGGCCTCGACTACTACAACCACAACCTGGACACCTCGCCGGAGTTCTACGGCAGGATCATCACCACTCGCACCTACGCCGAGCGCCTGCAGACCCTGGCCTACGTGCGCGAGGCGGGGATGAAGATCTGTTCCGGCGGCATCCTCGGCATGGGTGAGTCGCTGGACGACCGCGCCGGGCTGCTGATCCAGCTGGCCAACCTGCCCGAGCACCCGGAGTCGGTGCCGATCAACATGCTGGTCAAGGTGCAGGGCACGCCGCTGGCCGACGCGGAGGACGTCGACCCCTTCGACTTCATCCGCACCCTGGCGGTGGCGCGGATCATGATGCCGAAATCCCATGTGCGCCTGTCCGCCGGCCGCGAGCAGATGAACGAGCAGATGCAGGCCCTGGCCTTCCTGGCCGGCGCCAACTCGATCTTCTACGGCGAGAAGCTGCTGACCACCGGCAACCCCCAGGCCGAGAAGGATCTGCAGCTGTTCAGGCGCCTCGGCATCCAGCCCGAAGAGCGCGAGGAGCACGCCGACGAGGTGCATCAGGCGGCCATTGAGCAGGCCCTGGCCGAGCAGCGCGATTCGCAACTGTTCTACGACGCCGCCTCGGCCTGACCTTCCCACTCCTCTCCCCCCAGGGAGAGGAACGTGCCAGCATCGACCGGGGACGCCCATGCCTTTCGACCTTGCCGCCCGTCTCGCCGAACGCCGCGCCGCCCGGCTGTTCCGCCAGCGCCCGCTGCTGGACAGTCCGCAGGGCCCCGAGGTGGTGGTGGACGGCCAGCCGCTGCTGGCCTTCTGCTCCAACGACTACCTGGGCCTGGCCAATCACCCCGAGGTGATCCGTGCGCTGCGCGACGGTGCCGAGCGCTGGGGTGTCGGTGGCGGCGCCTCGCACCTGGTGATCGGCCACAGCGCGCCGCATCACCAACTGGAGGAAGCCCTGGCCGAATTCACCGGGCGGCCGCGGGCGCTGCTGTTCTCCACCGGCTACATGGCCAATCTGGCCGCGGTCACCGCCTTGGTGGGGCGGGGCGACACGGTGTTGGAGGACCGTCTCAACCACGCCTCGCTGCTGGACGCCGGGCTGCTTTCCGGGGCGCGCTTCGCCCGCTACCTGCACAACGATGCGGCGAGCCTCGCCGGACTGCTGGCCAAGGCCGGCGGCAATACCCTGGTGGTCACTGACGGGGTGTTCAGCATGGACGGCGACCTGGCCGGGCTGCCGGCGTTGGCCGGCGAATGCCGGAAGCACGGTGCCTGGCTGATGGTCGACGATGCCCACGGCTTCGGCACCCTGGGCGCCGCTGGTGGCGGCTGCGTCGAACATTTCGGCCTGGGCCTGGACGAGGTGCCCGTGCTGGTCGGCACCTTGGGCAAGGCCTTCGGCACCGCCGGGGCCTTCGTCGCCGGCAGCGAGGAGCTGATCGAGACGCTGATCCAGTTCGCCCGGCCCTACATCTACACCACCAGCCAGCCGCCGGCGGTGGCCTGCGCCACCCTGAAGAGCCTGGAGCTGCTGCAAGGCGAGCACTGGCGCCGCGAGCACCTGCAGCGGCTGATCGACCGCTTCCGCAGCGCCGCCGCGGAGATCGGTCTCGCCCTGATGGACAGCCCGACGCCGATCCAGCCGATCCTGGTCGGCGACAGCGGCCGCGCCCTGCGCCTGGCCGCGCTGCTGCGCGAGCGAGGCCTGCTGGTCGGCGCCATCCGCCCGCCCACGGTGCCGGCCGGCACCGCACGGCTGCGGGTGACCCTCTCCGCGACGCACAGCGAGGCACAGCTGGAGCGCCTGTTGGAGGCCCTGGCGGAGAGCTGGGCGCTGCTCGGCGAGGAGAGCGGCGATGGCTGAACGGCTGACCCTGCTGACCGGCTGGGCCGCCTCGCCGGCCGCCCTGGAGCCGCTGCGCGCTGCCCTGCACGCGCGCGCGCCCTACCTGGAAGTGCGCCTCGAACCGCTGCCGGCGCTGGCGCGGCCTGGCGACTGGCTGGAGGCGCTGGACGCCAGACTGCCCCGTGACGGCTGGCTGGGCGGCTGGTCGCTCGGCGGCATGCTCGCCGCGCAGCTTGCCGCGCGCCGTGGTGCGGCCTGCCGCGGGCTGATCGGCCTGTGCAGCAATGTCTGTTTCCGCGCCCGCGCGGGCTGGCCGCAGGCCATGCCGGCAGACGTGTTCGACGCCTTCCGCCAGGCTTGCCGGCTGGATGCCGAGCAGACCCTGAAGCGCTTCACTCTGCTGGTCGCCCAGGGGGGCGGCGATGCCCGCAGCCTGGCGCGCCAGCTGCAGCTCACCCAGCCGATCCTTGCTCCCGCGGTGCTGGACGCCGGTCTGCAACTGCTCGCCGAGCTGGACGGCCGCGCCGCCCTGGAGACTTACCCCGGCCCGCAGCTGCACCTGTTCGCCGGCCGCGACGCTTTGGTACCGGCGGCGGCCGCTCAGGCGCTGCTCGACTGGCTGCCGGATGTCGAGGTGCAGTGCTTCGCCGCGGCCAGCCACGGCCTGCCGCTGGAGCAGCCGGAGGAGCTGGCGGGCGCCATCCTGGCCTTCATGCGCGAGGGCGACCATGGCTGAACCCCTGATCATCCGCACTCCTGAGGACGACCGACTGCCCGACAAGCGCCAGGTCGCCGCCTCCTTCTCACGCGCCGCGAGCAGCTACGACAGCGTGGCCGCTCTGCAGCGCTCGGTCGGCAATGCGCTGCTGGCGCGCCTGCCCGGCGATCTCGCACCGCGCCGCTGGCTGGACCTGGGCAGCGGTACCGGCTATTTCAGTCGCGCCCTGGCCAAGCGCTATCCGCACTCCTACGGGGTGGCGCTGGACATCGCCGAGGGCATGCTGCATCACGCCCGCCCGTTGGGCGGCGCCCAGGCCTACGTCTCCGGCGATGCCGAATGCCTGCCGCTCAGGAACGCCTGCTGCGACCTGCTGTTCTCCAGTCTGGCGGTACAGTGGTGCGCCGACTTCGCCGCGGTGCTCGACGAGGCGCGCCGGGTACTGCGCCCGGGCGGAGTGTTCGCCTTCTCCAGCCTATGCGTCGGCACCCTGCAGGAGCTGCGCGACAGTTGGCAGGCGGTGGACGGCTTCGTCCACGTCAACCGCTTCCGCGACTTCATCGACTACCGCCGGCTGTGCGCCTCCAGCGGCCTGCGCCTGCTCGGCCTGGAGCGCCAGACCCAGGTGCTGCATTTCCCCGACCTGCGCAGCCTGACTCACGAACTGAAAGCGCTCGGCGCCCACAACCTCAACCCCGGTCGGCCCGGCGGACTGACCGGCCGAGCGCGGGTGCGCGCGCTGCTCGACGCCTATGAGCGCTTCCGCCAGCCGCAGGGCCTGCCGGCCACCTACCAGGTGGTCTACGGCGTGCTGCGCAAGACGGACTGAGGAGCCGCCATGGGCCGCGCCTACTTCGTCACCGGCACCGACACCGAGATCGGCAAGACCACCATCGCCGCCGGCCTGCTGCACGCCGCACGGCATGCCGGGCTGTCCACCGCCGCCGCCAAGCCGGTGGCCTCCGGCTGCGAACCGACCGCCGCGGGACTGCGCAACCCCGACGCCCTGGCTTTGCTTGGCGAATGCACGTTGCCGCTCGCCTACGCGGAGGTGAACCCGCTAGCCTTCGCGCCGCCCATCGCCCCACACCTGGCGGCTCGCGAGGCGGGGCTGGCGCTCAACGTCGCCACCCTGGCCCCGGCGGTGCGCGCGGTGCTGGCGAAGGAAGCGGACTTCACCCTGGTGGAGGGCGCCGGCGGCTGGCGGGTGCCGCTGGCGGGCCGCGAGTCGCTCTCCGACCTGGCCGTGGCCCTCGGCCTGCCGGTGATCCTGGTCGTCGGCGTGCGTCTAGGTTGCATCAACCATGCCCTGCTCAGCGCCGAGGCCATCGCCCGCGACGGCCTGGCGCTGGCCGGCTGGGTGGCCAATGTGATGGATCCGGCCACCTCGCGCCTGGAGGAGAACCTCGCCACCCTCGCCGAGCGCCTGGACGCCCCCTGCCTGGGCCAGGTGCCGCACCTGCCGGTCGCCACTCCAGCCGCCGTCGCCGCCCATCTGGATCTCGCCCCGCTGGACCTTGCCATCACGCGCTGAGGCTGCTTGTCCGGGGCGTCGCCGCCCGCGGCTCCGCCTTCGACACCCTGACCGCTCGGCTGGTCGAGCTGGCACAGGGCGGTAGCAGGCCCCAAGCGGTGCCAAACTGGTTCGAACCACCGACGAAGTGCTCGGTACGCTGATCGGCGCCCACGCCTGATCCTCGTCAACCTGCGTTCCGGACCGCGAGTGACTCTGTGCGCTTGTTCGGTCGGCGCTTGACAAGGCGGGGTGGCAAACGTATGTTTCAAACACCTGTTTTACTGTCGGGTATTCCTGATCGCCCGGCGGACGGGAACCGGTCAATGAATCCAGGAACCCCACCTTAGAGGTTTACCGTTATGCCTGAGTACAAGGCCCCCCTGCGTGATATCCGCTTCGTGCGCGACGAGCTGCTCGGCTACGAGGCGCACTATCAGAGCCTGCCTGGCTGCCAGGACGCCACCCCGGACATGGTCAACGCCATCCTCGAGGAGGGGGCCAAGTTCTGCGAGCAGGTGATCGCGCCGCTGAACCGTGTAGGTGATCAGGAAGGTTGCACCTGGACCCCCGAGGGTGTGAAAACCCCGACCGGCTTCAAGGAAGCCTACAAGCAGTTCGTCGAAGGCGGCTGGCCGAGCATGACCCACGACCCCGAGCACGGCGGTCAGGGCCTGCCGGAGTCCCTGGGCATGTCCATCAGCGAGATGATTGGCCAGGCCAACTGGGCCTGGGGCATGTACCCCGGGCTGTCCCATGGCGCCATGAACACCCTGAGCGCCCACGGCACCAAGGAACAGCAGGAGATCTACCTGACCAAGCTGGTCTCCGGCGAATGGACCGGCACCATGTGCCTCACCGAACCGCACTGCGGTACCGACCTGGGCCTGCTGCGCACCAAGGCCGAGCCCCAGGCCGACGGCACCTACAAGATCACCGGTACCAAGATCTTCATCTCCGCCGGTGAGCACGATATGGCCGACAACATCGTGCACATCGTCCTGGCCCGCCTGCCCGACGCCCCGGCCGGCACCAAGGGCATCTCCCTGTTCATCGTGCCCAAGTTCCTGCCCAACGCCGAAGGCGGTGTCGGCGAGCGCAACGCCGTGTCCTGCGGCTCCATCGAGCACAAGATGGGCATCCACGGCAACGCCACCTGCGTGATGAACTTCGACGGCGCCACCGGCTTCCTGATCGGCCCGCCGAACAAGGGCCTGAACTGCATGTTCACCTTCATGAACACCGCCCGCCTGGGTACTGCCCTGCAGGGTATCGCCCACGCCGAGATCGCCTTCCAGGGCGCCGTGGCCTACGCCCGCGAGCGTCTGCAGATGCGCTCCCTGAGCGGTCCCAAGGCCCCGGACAAGCCGGCCGACCCGATCATCGTGCACCCCGACGTGCGCCGCATGCTGCTGACCATCAAGGCCTTCGCCGAAGGTAACCGTGCCATGCTGTACTTCGCCGCCAAGCAGGTGGACATCGTGCAGCGCAGCCAGGACGAGGAGCAGCGCAAGACCGCCGACACCCTGCTGGCCTTCCTGACCCCGATCGCCAAGGCGTTCATGACCGAGACCGGCTTCGAGGCCGCCAACCACGGCGTGCAGATCTTCGGCGGCCACGGCTTCATCTCCGAGCACGGCATGGAGCAGAACGTCCGCGACAGCCGCATCTCCTGCCTGTACGAAGGCACCACCGGGGTCCAGGCCCTCGACCTGCTGGGCCGCAAGGTGCTGATGACCCAGGGCGAGGCGCTGAAGGTATTTACCAAGATCGTCCACAAGTTCTGCCAGGCCAACGAGAACAACGAGGCCATCAAGCCCTTCGTCGAGCAGCTGGCCAAGCTGAACAAGGAATGGGGCGAGCTGACCATGAAGATCGGCATGGCCGCCATGAAGGACCGCGAGGAAGTCGGTGCCGCTGCTGTGGACTATCTGATGTACTCCGGTTACGTCTGCCTGGCCTACTTCTGGGCCGACATGGCCCGCGTGGCTGCCGAGAAGCTGGCCGCTGGCACCAGCGAGGAAGCCTTCTACAAGGCCAAGCTGCAGACCGCGCGCTTCTACTACGCGCGCCTGCTGCCGCGCACCCGTGTCCACCTGGAGGCGATCAACTCCGGCGCCAGCAACCTGATGGAAATGGCCGAGGAAGACTTCGCCCTGGGCTACTGATCCCTCTCCCCGGGTGTGGCTTGAGAACGCCGCGTACCGCAAGGTACGCGGCGTTTTTCATGGGCGCTCAGAGCCGCTCGAGGGTGTGCTTTCGGAGTCGCGGCGGCGTGGGTCGAGCGCTCCAGCTTGCGGAACACGCTCTCCACGTGGGTGCGCATCGTGCTCGGGCTGGGAACCCGTGCGCGGGCCGCCGCCTTCGAGAACCGTACCAGCGTGGCGCCGCCTCGCAGCAGAAGCCCGCGTCGCCAATGCCGGCCGCATGATCCCGCAGCACGAGGACTTCCGTCATGGCTTCCTAGCCAGCACCTGATCCGCAGCACTGGCGTGATGAACGGCATGGCGCTGGGGCGGGCGTCGATAGCGGCTGCCGTCTGCGCCTGAGAACGGCACTCGCGGTTGGGGAGGAACCGTTCCGATGAGCTTCTCGGTGTTCGGGGAGGGCTCTCGGAGGAGGGTGGTGACTAAGCGTGAATATATGGTCAGTACATGACCCTATGTATCGCAATCGTTGTCAGGGTACACTCCGCCCACCTGCGTATATCTGGCTGGCAGGGCCTGTTGGAACGCTCGAGGAAACACCATGGCTGATTACAAAGCTCCCCTGCGCGACATGCGCTTCGTTCTCAATGAAGTTTTCGACGTGGCCAAGCTGTGGGCCGAGCTGCCGGCGCTGGCGGAAACCGTCGACGCCGAGACCGCGGCCGCGGTGCTCGAGGAGGCCGGCAAGATCATCGGCGGCACCATCGCCCCGCTGAACCGCAGCGGTGACGAGGAAGGCTGCACCTGGAGCGCGGCAGGGGTGAAGACCCCGGCCGGCTTCATCGAGGCCTACAAGGCTTATGCCGAGGGCGGCTGGGTCGGTGTCGGCGGCGACCCGAACTACGGCGGCATGGGCATGCCCAAGGCGATCTCCGCGCAGGTCGAGGAGATGGTCAACGCAGCCAACCTGTCCTTCGGCCTCTACCCCATGCTGACCGCCGGCGCCTGCCTGGCGATCAATGCCCACGCCAGCGAGGAGCTCAAGCAGAAGTACTTGCCGAACATGTACGAAGGCCGCTGGGCCGGCTCCATGTGCCTGACCGAGCCGCATGCCGGCACCGACCTGGGCCTGATCCGCACCCGCGCCGAGCCCCAGGCCGACGGCAGCTACAAGGTCACCGGCACCAAGATCTTCATCACCGGCGGCGAGCACGATCTCACCGAGAACATCATCCACCTGGTGCTCGCCAAGCTGCCCGACGCCCCGGCCGGTTCCAAAGGCATCTCGCTGTTCCTGGTGCCCAAGGTGCTGGTCAACGCCGACGGCTCGCTGGGCGCGCGCAACGCGGTGTCCTGTGGTTCCATCGAGCACAAGATGGGCATCAAGGCCTCGGCCACCTGCGTGATGAACTTCGACGGCGCCACCGGCTGGCTGGTCGGCGAGGTCAACAAGGGCCTGGCGGCGATGTTCACCATGATGAACTACGAGCGCCTGGGCGTCGGCATCCAGGGCCTGGCGGCCGGCGAGCGTTCCTACCAGAGCGCCATCGAATACGCCCGCGAGCGCCTGCAGAGCCGCGCGCCGACCGGCCCGGTGGCCCAGGACAAGGCCGCCGACCCGATCATCGTGCACCCCGACGTGCGCCGCATGCTGCTGACCATGAAGGCGCTCAACGAGGGTGGCCGGGCCTTCTCCACCTACGTCGCCATGCAGCTGGACACCGCCAAGTTCAGCGAGGACGCCAGCGCCCGCAAGCGCGCCGAGGAGCTGGTCGCATTGCTCACTCCGGTGGCCAAGGCGTTCCTCACCGACATGGGGCTGGAGTGCTGCGTGCACGGTCAGCAGGTGTTCGGCGGCCACGGCTACATCCGCGAATGGGGCCAGGAGCAGCTGGTCCGTGACGTGCGCATCACCCAGATCTACGAGGGCACCAACGGCATCCAGGCGCTGGACCTGGCCGGCCGCAAGGTGGTCGGCAGCGGCGGCAGCTACTACCAGCACTTCGCCAACGAGATCAAGGCGTTCATTGCCAGCGCTGACGCGCGCCTGGCCGAGTTCACCGAGCCGCTGAAGGCCGCCGTCACCAACCTGGACGAGCTGACCGCCTGGCTGCTCGACCGGGCCAAGGGCAACCCCAACGAGATCGGTGCCGCCTCGGTGGAGTACCTGCAGGTGTTCGGCTACACCGCCTACGCCTATATGTGGGCGCTGATGGCCCGCGCCGCGCTGGGCAAGGAAGGCGAGGACGACTTCTACGCCAGCAAGCTGGGCACCGCGCGCTTCTACCTCAGCCGCCTGCTGCCGCGCATTCACTCGCTGAGCGCGGCGGTCAAGTCCGGCAGCGAGCCGCTCTACCTGCTCAGCGCCGAGCAGTTCTGAGCACCGCCCCGAGACGAAGAAGCCCCGCTGGATGCGGGGCTTCTTCGTTGCGCGTCAGTCCTGGCGCAGCTGTTTGGCCAGATCCGGATCGTCGATGTAGGGATTGCGGGTGCCCTGCAGCTGCTCGATCAGGTCGTTGCGCGCCTTTTCCTCGGCATCCGGCGGGTCCAGCTCGTTCCACTGCTGGTACAGCTGCAGCGGACCGACGATGGGCAGACCGTAGGAACTGTGCATGTAGAAGATCGCCCGGGCCACGTTGCCTTTGGCCGCGTCGCGCGGCTCGATGAGCTGGAAGGTGGCCTTGAGGTCGCAGCCGATGTCGGCGAACTTGCTCGGCACCTCGGGACCGGCGCTGCCGAACTGGGCGTTGCGGCGGGCCAGCTCGACGCGGGTCAGCTCGGGGTAGAGGTTGTGCAGGTCGGCGAGCATGTAGTGGAAGCGAGGGTTGACCACTTGGCACTGGTTGTCGGTCATGCAGCGCAGCGCCGACTTGATCTGCCGGACGGTGTACACCGCACTGGCGGTCAGTTCGCTGCCGCTGCTGGTGAAGGGCTTGCCGCAGTACAGGGTGGTGCCGCCCTTGCCGTAGAGCTTGGGCCAGAACACCTGTTCGACGGCCGCCTTGGGATCGGCGAGTTGGTCCTGGCCCATGCCGGCCAGGGCGGGCATACCAGGAGCCGCCAGAAGTGCCAAGCCAATCACGATTCCGCGCATTGGACCCCCTTGACGAATTTCTTGTTGGTTTTGTTATTCGACGCCCCGAGTCTAGCAAGAAGGCGGATTGCCATGAAGCCTGAGGTGGCATTGCGCCATGTCAGCAAATGCTTACACGGACTGATGGCGATGGCTGCTATTGCGCCTCGTCTGTGCCCAGTAAGCTTTCACCCATGGATCCCGCGCAGGAAGCGCCCAGTACCAACAAGGACTCTTGGGATGCCGCCAGGATGGCGGGTGGACCAAGGACGTCGGATACGGATATCAGGATTCAGTCTGCAAAAGCCCCGCACTAGCGGGGTTTTCTTTTTTCTGCGGCACAAGGATGGCGACCGCGGTCGCCATCCCCAGGCTCAGGCCTCCAGCGTCTGGGCCGGACCGAAGAACTCGTAGTGGCACTGCTGCTCCGGCACGCCCAGTGCGCGCAGGTGGCGACGGGTCTGCGCCATGAAGGGCAGGGGGCCGAGGAAGTAGGCGTCCAGGTCGCGCTGCGCCGGTAGCCAGCGGTCAAGCAGCTCCGCACTCACCAGACCCTCGGCATGGGCCAGGTCGCCGGGGCGCGGCTCGCTGTAGCAGAAGTAGTGATGCACCTGCGGGTGGGCGGCGCTCTGCGCCTCGACCCAGTCGCGGAAGGCGTGCACGCCGCCATGCCGGGCGAAATGGATGAAGTGCACCGGCCGATCGCTGTCGCGGGCCTGCTCGAGCATGGCCAGCGCGGGGGTGATGCCCACGCCGGCGGTGATCAGCGCCAGCGGCTTGCGGCTCGGGCGCAGCACGAAGTGACCGGCCGGCGGGAACAGCTCCAGGCTGTCGCCGACCCGGAGCTGGTCGTGCAGGTAGTTGGAGACCTTGCCGTGTGGCTCGCGCTTGACGCTGATCCGGTACTGGCGGCCGTCGCCGCGCGCCGACAGCGAGTAGTTGCGGCGCTCCTCGCCCTCCGGGAACGGCACGCGCAGGCCGATGTACTGACCGGGCTGGAAGTCCGCCACGAGGCCGCCGTCGGCCGGCTGCAAATACAGGGAGACGATCTCCTCGCTTTCCGCCTGCTTGCGCACGACCTTGAATTCGCGGGCGCCCCGCCAGCCGCCTGGGGCGGCGGCTATGCTGGCGTAGACGTCCTCCTCGGCGCCTATCAGCAGGGTAGCCAGTTGCTCGTAGGCGGCGGCCCAGGCGTCGAGCACCGCGTCGTTGGCCAGCTCGGCGCCGAGTACCTCGCGGATCGCACGCAGCAGGCACTGGCCGACGATGGGGTAGTGCTCGGGGAGGATCTGCAGGGAAACGTGCTTGTGGACGATCTGCCCGACCAGCGGGCCCAAGGCCTCCAGGTGGTCGATGTGGCGGGCGTACATCAGCACCGCGTTGGCCAGGGCGCGCTGCTGGCTGCCGCTGGCCTGGTGGGCCTGATTGAACAGCGGGCGGACCTCGGGATGGTCGCGGAACATCCCTTGGTAGAAGTGGCGGGTCAGGGTCTCGCCGCCGCTTTCCAGCAGGGGGACGGTGGCCTTGATCAGGGCAAGTTGTTGCGCGCTCAGCATGGGAACTCCAGGTCGACGGGTTCGGAATGGGAGACGAGGTGTTAGCCTGTCGACCTGGACCTGGATATCAGCATTCGTGCCAGGAAGTTTTTCCCTTACCGATCAAGGACTTGCCTAGATTGTTGTCGTTCTGACAGCAATCGCTGAAGAGTCACCTGGACAGCATGTGGTCGATATGACAGCAAACCAGCAGCTTGCCACCTTCATCCCCCTGGTCGCCGACCTGGCCCGCGACCTCCCCGAGCAGGAGCGCTACCAGCGCCTGCTGCAGGCCCTGCGCCAGTTACTGCCCTGCGAGGCTGCGGCCTTGCTGCGCCTGGAGGACGATTACCTGGTGCCGCTGTCGGTGATCGGCCTGTCCGCTGATACCCTCGGCCGGCGCTTCAAGGTCAGCGAGCACCCCCGGCTGCAGGCCCTGCTGGCCAGCCCCGGACCGCTTCGCTTTCCCGCCGACAGTCCACTGCCGGACCCCTATGATGGCTTGGTGGAGAACCTCCAGGGGCGTCTCGAGGTGCACGACTGCATCGGCTGTCCGCTCTATCTGCAGGACCGCCTATGGGGCCTGTTGACCCTGGATGCCCTGGAGGCGGGGCGCTTCGGGCGCATTGATCTGGACACCCTGGGCGCCTTCGCCGGGCTGGCTGCGGCCACGGTGATGGCCGGAGAGCGCATCCAGCTGCTGACCCGTCGGGTCGAGGACGAACGCCAGCGCGCCGCCCTGTACCGTGAGGCGGCCAGCCAGCAGCGGCCGCGCGAGCTGATCGGGCAGAGCGCGGTGCATCGGGCGCTGCTCGAGGAGATCGCCCTGGTCGGTGCCAGCGAGTTGAGCGTGCTGATCAGCGGCGAGACCGGGGTGGGCAAGGAGCTGGTGGCCGAGGCCATCCATGCCGCTTCGCCGCGCGCCCGCCAGCCGCTGATCAGCCTCAACTGCGCGGCCCTGCCTGAGTCCCTGGTGGAGAGCGAGCTGTTCGGACACGTGCGCGGCGCCTTCTCTGGGGCCCTCAGCGAGCGCCGCGGTAAGTTCGAGCTGGCCGACGGCGGCACCCTGTTCCTCGACGAGGTGGGCGAGCTGCCCCAGGCGGTGCAGGCCAAGCTGTTGCGCGTGTTGCAGAGTGGCCAGCTGCAGCGCCTCGGCTCGGACCGCGAGCATCGCGTCGACGTGCGGGTGCTGGCTGCCACCAACCGCGACCTGGCCGCCGAGGTGCGTGCCGGGCGCTTCCGCGCCGATCTCTACCACCGCCTCAGCGTCTACCCGCTGCGCGTGCCGCCGCTGCGCGAGCGCGGCCGCGACGTGCTGCTGTTGGCCGGCTACTTCCTCGAGCAGAACCGCGCGCGCATGGGGCTGCGCAGCCTGCGCCTGAGTCCCGCGGCGCAGAAGGCCCTGCTCGCCTACGACTGGCCGGGCAACGTCCGCGAGCTGGAGCACTTGATAGGTCGCGCCGCCCTCAAGGCCCTGGCCCGCCAGGCCGAGCGGCCGCGCATCCTGAGCATCGACGCCGAGGTGCTGGACCTGCCCGGCACGCCGCCGGCCGGCGGCGAACGGTCGCTGCCGCCGGCGACCGGCGAGGCGCGCGGGCTGAGCCTGCGCGAGGCCGTGGAGCGCTACCAGCGCCAACTGATCTCCGAGGCCCTGGAGCGCCACCAGGGCAAGTGGTCGGCGGCGGCCCGCGAGCTGGGCCTGGATCGCGCCAACCTGAGCCGACTGGCGCGGCGCCTTGGGCTGAAATGACGCCGCGAGCCGGTGGCAATCCGTCGCAGCCGGCCCGGCTTTTCGTCGCGCACGGGCCGGTGCTAGAGTCGCCGCCCATGGAAAACGCCCGTACCCGCCGCTCGCTGACCGCCTGGATGCTCTATGCCTGCGTCCTGTTCAGCCTGTTTTCCTGCGGTGTGCACCACGGGCAACTGAGTGGCCTGCAACTGATCGGCCTGGGTGGCCAGTTCTGTGCCCTCGATTCCTTCGCCGGCCACGCCGGCTCGCCAGTGGATGACGGCCTGAGCGATAGCCTGCCCGGTGGTTGGGTGAACCTGCTGCAGTGCCCGTTGTGCGGCAGCCTGGCCCTGGGCATCGCCTTCCTCCTCGGTCTGGCCTGGCTGCGCCTCGGTCGACGTGCTCACCCGCGCCTCGGGCGTACCTGTCCGCGTCTGCCACCACGCCACTGCTGGCCACCGGCCAACCCGCGCGCCTCACCCCTGGCCTGATCCCTGTCCTCCCACGGTTTTTCACCCCACGCCCGGCGTCCGGCGCGCCTGCGCCTGCGCGGGCGTGGGTCGATTGGATCAGTTTCCAGGATCAGAAGAGATGACCAACACCGACGTTTGCGCCCGGCTTGCCGCCGTGCGTCCGGCTTGCCTTTCCTTGCCGTTGTCCGCCGCCCGCCTGCGCTGGCGCCAGGGCTTCGCCCTGTTCCTCGGCCTGAGCCTCGCCGGGGGCGCGGCCGCCGAGTCCCACGATCACGCCCCGGCCCACGAGATCGAGCCCACGGTGATCACCGCAGTGCAGCAGCAGTCGCCGCTGACCGTCGAGGCCGACCCGCGGGACGCCCGCCAACCGGTGCCGGCCAGCGACGCGGCGGACTACCTGAAGACCATCCCCGGCTTCGCGGCGATCCGCAATGGCGGCACCAACGGCGACCCGGTGCTGCGCGGCATGTTCGGCTCACGGATCAATCTGCTGGCCAACGGCGGCCAGATGCTCGGCGCCTGCCCGGGGCGCATGGACGCCCCCAGCTCCTATATCTCGCCGGAAACCTACGACCGCCTGACCGTCATCAAGGGCCCGCAGACGGTGCTCTGGGGCCCGGGCGCCTCGGCCGGTACCGTGCTCTTCGAGCGCGAGCCGGAGCGCTTCGGCGAACTGGGCGGACGCCTGCGAGGCAGCCTGCTGGCCGGCTCCCACGGGCGCTTCGACAAGGTACTGGATGGTGCCGTCGGCGGTGAGCAGGGCTACCTGCGGGTGATCGGCAACCAGTCTCGCTCCGACGACTACGAGGACGGCCACGGCCACGGCGTGCCGTCGCGCTGGAACAAGTGGAACGGCGACATCGCCCTGGGCTGGACCCCGGATGCCGACACCCTGGTGGAGCTCACCGCCGGCCGCGGCGATGGCGAGGCGCGCTACGCCGGCCGCGGCATGGACGGTAGCCAGTTCCTCCGCGAGAGCCTCGGCCTGCGCTTCGAGCGCAACAACCTGGGCGGTGTGCTGGACAAGCTGGAGGCGCGTCTCTACTACAACTACGCCGACCACGTGATGGACAACTTCCGCCTGCGCAGCCCCAATCCAGCCTCGTCGATGGCCATGCCGATGGCCACCAACGTCGACCGCCGCACCTTCGGCGGGCGCTTCGCCTCCACCTGGAAGTGGAGCGAGCTGAGTCTGGTGACCGGCGTGGATGCCATGCGCAGCGAACACCGCAGGCGTTCCTCCAGCTACGACATGATGAGCGGGGTCTACACCGACGCCGACCGTTTCGCCTGGGACAAGGACGCCGTGGCGCACAACTACGGGCTGTTCGCCGAGGCCACCTGGCAGGCTGCGGAGCGCGACCGGCTGATCGCCGGCGCGCGGCTGGACCGCGCTTCGGCCAAGGACTTCCGCGCCACCCTCGGGCGGATGAGCATGGCCAACCCTACCGCCGGCAAGACCCGCGCCGACACCCTGCCCAGCGGCTTCCTGCGCTACGAGCACGACCTGGCCGAATCGCCGACCACCCTGTACGCCGGACTCGGCCACGTGCAGCGCTTCCCCGACTACTGGGAGCTGTTCTCCCCGGGCAGTGGGCCGGTCGGTGCGCCCAACGCCTTCGACGCCATCGAGCCAGAGAAGACCACCCAGCTGGACGTCGGCATCCAGTACGCCGGTGCCGACCTGGAGGCCTGGGCCTCGGCCTACGTGGGCCAGGTGCGCGACTACATCCTGTTCAGCTACCAGCGTGGCATGATGGGCTCCACCTCGCGGGCGGAGAACGTGGATGCACGTATCTTCGGCGGCGAGCTGGGCCTGGCCTACCGCCTGGGCGAGCACTGGAAGACCGATGCCACCCTGGCCTACGCCTGGGGCAAGAACAGCTCCGACGGTGAGGCGCTGCCGCAGATGCCGCCCTTGGAGGCGCGCCTGGGGCTTGGCTACGAGCAGGGTGACTGGAGCGCCGGGGCCCTGTGGCGACTGGTGGCCGCGCAGAATCGGGTGGCCGAGGGCAAGGGCAACGTGGTCGGCCAGGACCTCGGCAAGAGCTCCGGCTTCGGGGTGTTCTCGGTCAACGCCGCCTATCGGCTGAGTCGCAACCTGAAGGTCAGCGCCGGGGTCGACAACCTGTTCGACAAGGCCTACACCGAGCACCTCAACCGTGCCGGTGACGCCGGCTTCGGCTTCCCTGCCGATACGGCCGTCCCGGAACCGGGCCGCACCCTGTGGACCAAGCTGGACTTCAGCTTCTGAACCGTCCGACCGGGGCGTCCGCCACGCCCCGGCTGCCCTCTAGTAGGCGTAGCGCTGCAGGGCCTCCGGCAGCGCCCACAGGGAGAGTCCGCCGAGCAGCGCCAGGCAGGCCGGCAGCACCAGCCACCAGATGCGCGGCGCCAGGGCTGCCAGCGGCGTGCGCCACTGCGCCAGGCTGAGGCTGGCGGCGCAGATCCCGGCGGCCAACAGGGCGCCGGCGATGATGTCGGTGGGCCAGTGCGCGCCCAGGTAGACCCGCGATAGGGCGATGGCCAGCGCCGGTAGGCAGGCCAGCAGCATCCAGGCCAGCCGCCAGCGCGCCGGCTGCTCGCGGCCGGCGAGGATGCCGAGGACCAGGAAGAAGGCGAAGGACGCCGAGCTGTGTCCGCTGGGTAGGCTGAAGCTGTCCAGCGGCTGCAGCAGCACGTCCGGCCGGCTGCGGGCCAGCAGCGTCTTCAGCAGCAGGTTGGCCAGCGCGGTGCCGAGCAGCGCGCCCGTTGCGAACAGTCCGGCGCGCCACTGCCGGGTGAGCAGCAGCAGGGTGCAGAGCAGGCCGCCGGCGGCCAGCTGGGTGCTCAGGTCGCCGAGCCGGGTGAGCAGCACCATGTAGTGGTCGAGGGGCGTGCTGCGCTGCTCCTGCACCAGGGTCAGCAGACCCTGGTCCAGCTCGTGCAGGTGCGGCCAGCCGACCAGCAGGGCAGCCAGGCCCAGCAGGCAGAAGGCCGCGCTCATGGGCGTCGCCCAGCGGTGCCCGGTCAGGCTGAAGTGGGCGCTCAGGCCCACCACCACGGCTAGGCCGCCGATCACCAGCATCGCGTCGCTCCAGAAGCCGGGCGGCAGCGGCAGGCGCATGGCCGCGCCGGTGGCCCAGCCGGGCAGCAGGTAGGCCACCGCCCAGCCGGCGCCGGCGATCAGCGAGACGCCGATGAAGCGCCCCAGGGGCATGTCGAACATCCCGGCGACCATCGGCAGCATCGGCCGCAGCGGGCCGATGAAGCGCCCGACCAGCAGGCTGATCACCCCATAGCGCTGGAAGTACAGCTCGGCGCCGCTCAGCCATTCCGGGTGGTGGCGCAGTCCGGGCAGGCGCCGGATGCCCTGGTGGAAGCGCCGTCCCACGGCGTAGGAGATGGCGTCGCCGAGCAGCCCGCCGAGGTAGGCGAGCAGCAGGGTCTGCCAGAGCTCCAGGGCACCGCTGCCGGCCAGCACGCCGATGGCGAACAGTAGCACGGTGCCCGGCACCAGGATCCCGGCGATCGCCAGGCATTCGGTGCAGGCCACCAGGAACAGGGCCAGCCCCAGCCACTGCGGCTGGGCGGTGAGCCAGTCGGTCAGGGCGTCGAGCCATGCGCTCATCGATCAGCTTCCTTTCGTCACGTCCAGCAGGAGGTAGTCGCGCCCGGCGACCTGGCCGCGGCGCAGCGGGTTACGGGTGCAGTAGCGCGCGTAGGCGGCGTCCACGAAGCGGTATGGCAGGTGCTCGTCGCGCCCGCGGGGGATGCCCAGACGGGTGGTCTGCACGATCTGCGCCGGGCGCTCGCCGACGTCCTCGACGAACAGCCGCGCGGGGTCGAAGCGCTGCGCGTCCCAGTCCGGCACCTTCAGGCCGAGGCTGCGGCACAGCAGGGTCTGTCCGGCGCAGAGCTTCTCCGGCGGGCGTGGGTTGCCGCGCGCATCCGGGTTCAGGTGCTGCATCAGGGCCAGGCTGGCGGGGCCGGAATGGGCGTCCAGGTACGGGTAGCCGGACTTGATTAGTACCGCGTTGCCCGGGCCGTGGGCGCTGAAGTTCAGCGAGTCGCCGCCGCGCGCATAGTACATATAGATGTGCCCGCCGTCGGCGAACAGCGCGCGGCGCTTCTCGGTGTAGCCGAGGGAGGCGTGGCTGCCCTTGTCCTCCAGGTAGTAGGCTTCGGTCTCGATGATCCGGGCCGCCAACCAGAGGTCGCCGACCCGGTGGCGGATCACCTTGCCGAGCAGCGCGCGGGCCAGGGTCTGGGCGTCGCGGTCGAAGAAGGCGTCGGGCAGGGCACGGCCGAGCGGCCAGGGCGGGCAGGCAGTGGCAGGCAAACCAAGGTTGGGTTCGGACGGCATGGACTGTCGGGGAAGGCTCGGCAGGCTTAGGCTGGACGCGATGATACCAACAAGAGCTGCGCCCATGTCCTCGCGTGCCCGCGCCGACAGCGCCCACATCAGTCCCAGCGCCCACTACACCGGCTACGTCTGGTATCGCCACCGGCTTTCCGAGCCGGACTTCGTCACCGGCTTCGGGCGCTTCGCCCACGGCGTGCTCAGTCCGCTCACCTGGGGCATGCGCGAGCTGGCCGGGTTGGACCTGGAGCACATCCTGCTGCAGCGCCACCTACTGCTCGACGAACGCCTGCGCGCGGCCATCGAGCACGACGGCGTGTGCCAGGTGGTGGAGATCGCCTGCGGCCTGTCGCCGCGCGGCCGGCGCTTCTGCCGCCGCTACCCGCGCCTGCGCTACCTGGAGGCGGACCTGCCGGCCATGGCGGCGCGCAAGCGCCGGCTGCTGAGCCGTGCCGGCTGGCAGGATGAGCGCCACCAGGTGCGCGAGATGGACATCCTCGCCGAGAGCGGCGCGACCAGCCTGGCCGCGCTGTTCGCCGGGCTGAACCACGGCGAGCCGGTGGCGGTGATCACTGAGGGGCTGGTCAACTACTTCCCGCTGGCGGTGGTGGAGGACTTCTGGAGCCGGCTGGCCGGCTGCCTGGCGGGCTTCACCCAGGGCATCTACCTGACCGAGTTGTACCCCGACCTGCGCAGCCATCCGCGCTACCGCCAGCTGCGTTGGGGCGTCGATCTGGTCGGCCGGCTGACCCGCGGCGGCTACTGGCTGCACTACCGCGACGAGGCGGAGATCGTCGCCGGTTTCCGCGACTGTGGTTTCGTCCGGGTGGCGGCGCACGACCCGGATCGCGCCGGCGTCCAGCTGCCGCGCCTGAAGATCCCCAGCCTGCTGCGGGTGATCGAAGCGCGGGTCTGCTGATCGTCCTTTCGTCTTCTTTGTCTTCTTCGTCGCGCGGCGCCGACCTAGGCACAGGCAGCGGTCGGCAGCCCCATGGCGGCCACCCACTTGGCCAGAGCGGCGCTGGCGGTCGCGTCGGTATGCGGGAACAGGCAGGCCAGGCCCTCGGCGTCGCGGCGCAGCGGCAGCAGGCTGAGGGGCGGCAGGCCGTCGACGAGCAGCTGCCAGCCGCGCTCGGGCAGCTCGATGGGAGCCTCGCCGGCCACCCTGCAGCCGAAGAAGCCCAGTTCCAAGAGCTCCACCAGCCAGTCGCCGGCCTGCGGATGGTGCAGGCGGACCCGCCGCGCGCGCGGCGTGCGGCGCACTTCCTGGCGGCGTTCCAGGTGCCCCAGCTGGCTGCGCGCCAGGCGGGTGCTGCCGGGGCTGGCCGGGGGCAACGGCTCGTCGCGGAAGAAGGGTAGGAACAGGCCGGCGCAGGCTGCGCGCCGCTCGAACTGGGCGAGGTGGTCGGCGTCGTGGATCAGCACGCATTCGGCGCGGGCGCAGGCGGCGGCGAACTGGGCGTGCTCCCAGGGCTGGGTGAAGTGGTCGTATTCGCCGGCCAGCACTAGGGTCGGGCACTGCGGGTAGGTGCGGAAGCCGGCGAAGGCCAGCAGGCGCAAGCTGTTCTGCCGGTAGCGTTCGATCTCCACGGCGTCCAGGCGCTGCAGCTGGCGCAGCAGGGCCTTGCGGAACGCCTCCGGTACCCCGGTGTCGTCGAGGCGCAGCGGATTGAGCAGGCCGTTCAGGGCGCCCTGGGCGAATTCGCCGAGACGCCCCTCGGCGAGCAGCGCCAGGCTTTCCTCCAGCAGCAGGCGGGCGCCGGGACGGCCGAAGACGGTGATTCCGGAAAGCAGCAGACGGGCGCAGCGCTGCGGATGGCGGATGGCGAACAGGGCGGCCAGTGCCGAGCCGTAGGACAGACCGATGGGCATCAACGGCGGCAGGGCGAGCTCCTCGGCGAAGGCGGCGATCAGGTCAGCCAGCTCTTCCAGCGCCAGCTCCGGAGCCAGCTGCAGGTTGCCGCCCTGGCTCGGCAGGTCGAGTAGGATCACCGGATGCTCGGCAAGCAGCTCCGGCACCTCGCCGGCGAAGGAGCGGAAGCACTGGAAGGCGCCACCGAGCAGCAGCACCGGACAGCGGTCGTCGCGCTCGCGGGTGGAAAAGGCCAGGTAATGCAGCCGCCAGGCGCCGAGGGTCAGGACGTCGGGGGCCTCCGCCAGGCGGCGGGGATGGAAGTCGGTGCGGTAACGCATGGCAGGCTCCGGCGGGTGTTCTTGTTATCGGCGAAGGGTGCTGCGATCAGGGGTGTCGGCAAGGTAAACAGCCGGGCCGGTTTTGTTTACCCAACCTTCGGGCGGCGGGGGTGGCGGGTGTCACCGTCCCGGGCGGGGAGGGCGCCCGACCGGCACTTGCGCCGTTACCCGCGGACGGCGCGGAACGGCTCGTCTACCGCTTGCCAGGCGTGGCTGGGCGCGGCGCGGCAGGCTCGCTATAATCAGCCAATTTTCCCAACCGTCAGGCCTTCGAGACCATGACTGAGTCCGTGCTCGACTACATGACCCGCCTGGGCCGCGCCGCGCGCGAGGCCTCGCGGGTGCTCGCGCGTGCCACCACCGCGCAGAAGAACCGTGCCCTGCAGGCCGCCGCCGCGGCGCTGGACGCCGCCCGCGCCGAGCTGGTCGCGGCCAACGAGAAAGACCTCGCCAACGGCCGCGCCAACGGCCTGGACGCCGCCATGCTGGACCGCCTGGCACTGACCCCGGCGCGCATCGACGACATGATCGAGGGGCTGCGCCAGGTGGCCGCGCTGCCCGACCCGATCGGCACCATCCGCGACATGCGCTACGTGCCCTCGGGCATCCAGATCGGCAAGATGCGCGTGCCGCTGGGGGTGATCGGGATCATCTACGAATCGCGCCCGAACGTGACCATCGATGCCGCCAGCCTGTGCCTGAAGTCCGGCAACGCCACCATCCTGCGCGGTGGCTCCGAGGCCATCCACTCCAACCAGGCGATCGCCGCGTGCATTCAGCGCGGCCTGGCCGAGGCCGGCCTGCCGGCTGCCAGCGTGCAGGTGGTGGAGACCACCGACCGCGCCGCGGTGGGCGCGCTGATCAGCATGCCGGAGTACGTCGACGTGATCGTCCCGCGCGGCGGCAAGGGGCTGATCGAGCGCATCAGTCGCGAGGCCAAGGTGCCTGTGATCAAGCACCTGGACGGCATCTGCCACGTCTACATCGACGTCGCCGCTGACCTCGACAAGGCCATCCGCGTCGCCGACAACGCCAAGACCCAGCGCTACGCGCCGTGCAACACCATGGAGACCCTGCTGGTCCACGCCGGCATCGCCGAGCGGGTGCTGCCGCCGCTGGCCGCCATCTACCGCGAGAAGGGCGTGGAGCTGCGGGGCTGCCCGGCCACCCGCGCCCTGCTGGGCGCCGACGTGCGCGAGGCCACCGAGGAGGACTGGCGCACCGAGTACAACGCGCCGATCCTGTCGATTCGCATCGTCGAGTCGCTGGACGCGGCCATCGAGCACATCAACACCTATGGCTCGCAGCACACCGACGCCATCGTCACCGAGAACTTCAGCGACGCCCGTCGCTTCCTCGCCGAGGTGGACTCCAGCTCGGTGATGGTCAATGCCTCGACGCGCTTCGCTGATGGCTTCGAGTACGGCCTAGGCGCGGAGATCGGCATCTCCACCGACAAGCTGCACGCGCGCGGCCCGGTCGGCCTGGAAGGCCTGACCAGCGAGAAGTACGTGGTGTTCGGCGACGGTCACGTGCGTGGCTGAACGGAGCGCCATGCGGCGCATCGGCATCTTCGGCGGGACCTTCGATCCCGTGCACATCGGCCACCTGCGCTCCGCGCTGGAGGTCGCCGAGCTGTTTCGGCTCGACGAGCTGCGGCTGATCCCCAGCGCCCGCCCGCCGCACCGCGGCACGCCGCAGGTGTCGGCGGAGCAGCGCCTGGCGATGGTCGAGCTGGCGGTGGCCGGGGTGCCGCCGCTCATGGTGGACGACCGCGAGCTGAAGCGCGACCGGCCGTCCTACACCATCGACACCCTGGAGTCGCTGCGTGCCGAGCTGGGCTCCGAGGTCCAGCTGTTCCTGCTTGTCGGCTGGGATGCCTTCTGCGGCCTGCCGAGCTGGCACCGTTGGGAAGAGCTGCTGCGGCACTGTCACATCCTGGTGCTGCAGCGTCCGGACGCCGGCAACGAGGCGCCGGAGGCACTGCGCGACCTGCTCGCCGCGCGCACTGTCAACGATCCGCTGTCCATCGAGGGCAGTGCCGGGCAGATCGGTTTCGTCTGGCAGACGCCGCTGGCGGTGTCCGCCACCCAGATACGCCGCCTGCGGGCCGAGGGGCGTTCGGTGCGCTACCTGGTGCCGGACAGCGTACTGGCCTATATCCATGCGCACGGTCTGTACCGCGCGCCGAATTGAATCAGAGGGTACTCATGCAGAACGAAGAACTGGTCAAGGTGGTCATCGCCGCCCTGGAAGACCTCAAGGGCCAGGACATCACCACCATCGATGTCCGCGAGAAAACCAGCGTCACCGATTACATGGTGATCGCCAGCGGCACCTCCAGCCGCCACGTCAAGGCGTTGGCCGAGAACGTCCTGGAGAAGATCAAGGAGCACGGCGTGCGCCCGCTCGGCCACGAGGGCCTGGACGGTGGCGAATGGGCGCTGCTCGACCTGGGCGACGTGGTGGTCCACGTCATGCAGGTGCCGACCCGCCAGTTCTACGACCTCGAGCGCCTGTGGCGCGGCGCCGAGCAGAGCCGGGCCCAGCACCAGGAGTAAGCCTTGCGCCTGCGTCTGATCGCCGTCGGCTCGCGGATGCCGCGCTGGGTCGAGGAAGGCTGGCAGGAGTACGTCAAGCGCCTGCCCCCGGAGCTGCCCCTGGAGCTGGTGGAGATCCCCCTGCACACCCGGGGCAAGAACGCCGACGTGGCACGGCTGATCCGCCAGGAGGGCGAGGCCATGCTGGCCAAGGTGCAGCCCGGCGAGAAGGTGGTGACCCTGGAGGTGACCGGCAGGTCGTGGAGCACCGAGCAGCTGGCCAAGGAGCTGGAGCGCTGGCGCTTGGAGGCGCGCAACGTCAACCTGATGGTCGGCGGCCCCGAGGGTCTGGCCCCGGAGGTCTGCGCGCGCAGCGAGCAGCGCTGGTCGCTGTCGCCGCTGACCCTGCCGCACCCGCTGGTGCGCATCCTGGTGGGCGAGCAGATCTATCGCGCCTGGACCCTGCTGTCCGGGCACCCCTATCACAAGTAGTCCGCAGTAGCCGTCGATGCCCCAGCCGATTCGCCTCAAGGATCACGAAAAGGACGCCCGCCTGGTGCGCTCCCGAGTGATCGTCGGCGCCATCAGCATCCTCCTGCTGACCTGCGTGCTGGTCGCCCGTCAGTACTACCTGCAGGTGATCCAGTACGAGTACCACTCGACCCTGGCGGAGAACAACCGCATCCACGTGCAGCCGATCCCGCCGACCCGCGGGCTGATCTTCGATCGCAACGGTGTGGTGATCGCCGACAACCGGCCGAGCTTCAGCCTCACCGTGACCCGCGAGCGGGCCGGCGACTGGCAGCAGGTGCTGGATGTGATCGTCGAGGTGCTCGGTCTCACCCAGGAAGACCGCGCGCTCTTCGAGAAACGCATGCGCCAAGGACGCCGGCCGTTCGAACCGGTGCCGATCCTCTTCGAGCTGACCGAGGAGCAGATCGCCCGCATCGCGGTCAACCAGTTCCGCCTGCCCGGCGTCGAGGTAGTCGCCCGCCTGGTCCGCCACTACCCGCTGAAGGAGCATTTCGCCCATTCGGTGGGCTACGTGGGACGCATCAACGAGCAGGAGCTCAAGCAGCTCGACCCGGTCAACTACGCCGGCACCCACCATATCGGCAAGACCGGCGTGGAGCGTTTCTACGAGGACCAGCTGCACGGCAAGGTCGGCTACGAGGAGGTGGAGACCAACGCCCGTGGCCGGGTGCTGCGCGTGCTCAACCGCACCGATCCGATTCCCGGCGACGACCTGGTGCTGACCCTCGACGTGCGCCTCCAGGAGGCCGCCGAGCAGGCCCTCGGCGGGCGCCGCGGCGCGGTGGTGGCGCTGGATCCGAAAACCGGCGAGGTGCTGGCGATGGTCAGCCAGCCGAGCTTCGACCCCAACCTGTTCGTCACCGGGATCAGCTTCAAGGACTACGGCGAGCTTCGCGACTCCATCGACCGCCCGCTGTTCAACCGGGTGCTGCGCGGGCTCTACCCGCCGGGTTCGACGGTCAAGCCGATGGTCGCCGTGGCCGGTCTGGATGCCGGGGTGGTGACCCCGACCACCCGGGTGTTCGACCCCGGCTACTACCAGTTGCCCAACTACGACCACAAGTACCGCAACTGGAACCGCAGCGGCGACGGCTGGGTCAACCTGGAGCTCGCCCTGGCCCGTTCCAACGACACCTACTTCTACGACCTGGCGCACAAGATGGGCATCGACCGTCTGCATTCCTACATGAGCCGCTTCGGCTTCGGCCAGCGGGTGGCCCTCGACATGTTCGAGGAGTCCGCCGGTTTGATGCCCTCGCGGGAATGGAAGCGCGCCCGCTACCGCCAGGCCTGGTACCCCGGCGAGACGCTGATCCTCGGTATCGGCCAGGGCTACATGCAGGCCACCCCGCTGCAGCTCGCCCAGGCCACCGCGCTGGTGGCCAACCGCGGCAAATGGATCCGCCCGCGCCTGGCCAAGTCCATCGGCGGCCGCCCGCCGGTGGACCCCAACCCGATGCCGGATATCCAGCTACGCGACGAGCGCTTCTGGGACCATGCGCGCAACGGCATGGAGCAAGTGGTCCACGGCGCCCGCGGCACCGCGCGCAAGGTCGGCGACACTGCGGTCTACCGCATCGCCGGCAAGAGCGGCACGGCCCAGGTGGTAGCCATCAAGCAGGGCGAGAAGTACGACCGCAACAAGCTCCAGGAGCGCCACCGCGACCACGCCCTGTTCGTCGCCTTCGCCCCGGCGGACGATCCGCAGATCGCCGTGGCAGTAATGGTGGAGAACGGCGAGTCCGGCTCCGGGGTCGCGGCGCCGGTGGTCAAGCAGGTGATGGATGCCTGGTTGCTCGACGAGCAGGGCCAACTGAAGGCCGAGTTCCGTCCGGCGCAACCGCTCAGTAACGCAACGAGCGCCAGCCGATGAACAGCAACTTCGACCGCACCCTGTCCAACGAGGACGTCCTGCGCCGCCGCTCCAGCCTGCTGCAGCGCCTGCACATCGACGGTGTCCTGCTCCTTCTGCTGCTGGTGCTCGCCGCCGGCAGCCTGTTCGTGCTCTATTCGGCCAGCGGGCGTAACTGGGACCTGCTGATCAAGCAGGCCACCTCCTTCGCCATCGGCCTGGCCGGGATGATCGTCATCGCCCAGTTCGAGCCGCGCTTCCTGGCCCGCTGGGTTCCGGTCGGCTACCTGATCGGCGTGGGTCTGCTGGTGGTGGTGGACGTCATGGGCCACAACGCCATGGGCGCCACCCGCTGGATCAACATCCCCGGGGTGATCCGCTTCCAGCCGGCGGAGTTCATGAAGATCCTGATGCCGGCGACCATCGCCTGGTACCTGGCCAAGCGCAGTCTGCCGCCCAGGCTCAAGCATGTGGCGGTTAGCCTCGGGCTGATCCTCGTGCCCTTCGTCCTGGTGGTGCGCCAGCCGGACCTCGGCACCGCGCTGCTGATCCTCGCCTCGGGGATGTTCGTGCTGTTCATCGCCGGCCTGCAGTGGCGCTGGATCATCGGCGCGGCGGCGGCGGTGGTGCCGGTGGCGGTCGGCATGTGGTTCTTCGTCATGCACGAGTACCAGAAGCAGCGCGTGCTGACCTTCCTCGATCCGGAGAGCGACCCCCTGGGCAGCGGCTGGAACATCATCCAGTCCAAGGCGGCGATCGGCTCGGGCGGAGTGTTCGGCAAGGGCTGGCTGCTCGGCACCCAGTCGCACCTGGATTTTTTGCCGGAAAGTCATACGGACTTTATCATTGCCGTGCTCGGCGAGGAGTTCGGGTTGGTCGGCATCTGCCTGCTGCTGCTGATGTACCTGCTGCTCATCGGTCGCGGCCTGGTGATCACCGTGCAGGCGCAGACGCTGTTCGGCAAGCTGCTGGCCGGCGCCCTGACGATGACATTCTTCGTCTACGTGTTCGTGAACATCGGCATGGTCAGCGGACTGCTGCCGGTGGTGGGGGTGCCCCTGCCCTTCATCAGCTATGGTGGAACTCACCTGGTGACGCTGCTGTCGGGGTTCGGGCTGTTGATGGCGATCCACACGCATCGCAAGTGGATCGCACAGGTTTGATGGGGAATCTAATGCGAGTAGTGCGTCGCTGGGCGGCTCGAAGTGCAGGTTGGGTCAGCCTTGCTGGCATCGTGGGTCTGGCCCCGCAGGCCTGGGCAGCTGACTATGAGGGTTCTCCGCAGGTCGCCGAGTTCGTCGCGGAAATGACCCGCTACTACGGCTTCGCTGGCGAACAGTTGGTAGCGCTGTTCAACGAGGTGGAGCGCAAGCAGAGCATCCTCGATGCCATCTCGCGGCCGGCGGAACGGGTGCGGCCCTGGAAGGAGTACCGGCCGATCTTCATCACCGACAAGCGCATCGCCGGCGGGGTGGCGTTCTGGCGCAAGCACGAAGAGGCACTGGCCCGTGCCGAACGCGAGTACGGCGTGCCGGCCCAGGTGATCGTCGCGATCATCGGTGTGGAGACCTTCTACGGTGGCAACACCGGCAGCTTCCGGGTGATGGACGCGCTCTCCACCCTGGGCTTCGACTACCCGCCGCGCGCCGACTTCTTCCGCAAGGAGCTCAAGCAGTTCCTCCTCCTGGCGCGCGAGCAGCAGGTCGACCCACTCTCCCTCAAGGGCTCCTACGCCGGCGCCATGGGCCTGCCGCAGTTCATGCCTAGCAGCTTCCGCGCCTATGCGGTGGACTTCGACGGCGATGGCCACATCGACATCTGGAACAACCCGGTGGACGCCATCGGCAGCGTCGCCAGCTACTTCAAGCGCCACGGCTGGGCGCCCGGCGAGCAGGTGGTCAGCGCCGCGAAGATCAGTGGCGAACAGGCCGAAACGGCGATCAGCCCCGGCCTGGAGGCCAGTACCACGGTAGGCGAGCTGCGCAGCCTCGGCTGGAGCAGCCAGGAAGCCCTGCGCGACGACCTGCCAGTGACTGCCATCCGTCTGGAAGGCGAGGCGGGCCCCGAATACTGGATGGGCCTGCCGAACTTTTATGTGATCACTCGCTATAATCGCAGCGCTATGTACGCCATGGCGGTCTATCAACTGTCCGAGGCACTGGTGAAAGCACGGAGCGCCAAGTGAGACGAGTACAGCCCACGCGACTGTTGACCTTTGCCGTCTTGGCCCTGTTGGTGGCCAGCTGCTCGACCAGCCAGCCCCCCTCACGCAACGTCGGCAGCATCTCCGGGCCGAGCGACTATGCCCGGCCGCACCGCGACGGCGCTCCCTGGTGGGACGTGGACGTCTCGAAGATTCCCGACGCGGTGCCCATGCCTCATTACGGCAGCTACAAGGCCAACCCCTACACGGTGTTCGGCAAGACCTACTACCCGCTGCAGGACGCGCGCAACTACAAGGCTGTGGGCACCGCCTCCTGGTACGGCACCAAGTTCCACGGCCAGGCCACCGCCAACGGCGAGGCCTACGACCTCTACGGCATGACCGCCGCGCACAAGACCCTGCCGCTGCCCAGCTACGTGCGGGTCACCAACCTGGAGAACGGCAAGAGCGTGATCCTCCGCGTCAACGACCGCGGGCCGTTCTACTCCGACCGGATCATCGACCTGTCCTTCGCCGCGGCGAAGAAGCTCGGCTACGCCGAGAAGGGCACCGCGCAGGTCAAGGTGGAAGGCATCGATCCCCACGAGTGGTGGGCCCAGCAGGGCCGCCCGGTGCCCATGGTCCTCGCCCAGCCGAAGATGGCCCAGCCGCAGGCCACCCAAGCCCAGCCGCAGCCGGCCGCCAAGCCTCTGGTCGAGGAGTACGTGCCGCCGCCGCAGCAGCACGCCGCGGCGGTGCTGCCGGTGCAGGTCGACGCAAAAAAAAACGCTTCACCCGGAGTCTCTGGCCTGTATCTCCAAGTGGCAGCCTTCGCCAATCCGGACGCTGCCGAGCTGCTCAAGGCCAAGCTGAGCGAGACGGTCAATGCCCCGGTGTTTATCAGCTCGGTGGTGCGCAACCAGCAGATTCTCCACCGGGTACGCCTGGGGCCCATCGGCACTCGGGATGAGGCCCTGCAGCTGCAGGACAGTGTGCGGCTGGCCAACCTCGGCCAGCCGACCCTGGTCAGGCCCGACTGATGCCTGACCGCACTTCGCCCGCCAGGGCGCGCTTTTTCATTCTTGCCTGAGAAACCTTCTGAAGAACGATGAACATCTCCTCTCTTGCCAAACGCTTGCTGCTGCCTCTCCTGCTACTCATCGCGCCGCTGGCCGGCGCCGCCGACCAGGTGATCCCGGCACCGCCGCAGCTGGCCGCCAAATCCTACCTGCTGATGGATGCCGCCAGTGGCAACGTGCTGGTGGAGAGCAACGGTGACGAGCGCCTGCCGCCGGCCAGCCTGACCAAGCTGATGACCGCCTACCTGGCGACCCTGGAGATCAACCGCGGGCAGATCAAGGAAAGCGACCTGGTCACCGTCAGCGAGAAGGCCTGGCGCACCGGCGGTTCGCGGATGTTCATCCAGGTCGGCAGCCAGGTCAGCGTCGGCGACCTGCTGCATGGCATCATCATCCAGTCCGGCAACGACGCCAGCGTGGCCATTGCCGAGCATATCGCCGGCAGCGAGGAGGCCTTCGTCGACATGATGAACGCCACCGCCGAGCGTTTGGGTATGCGCAACACCCACTTCATGAACGCCACCGGCCTGCCGGACCCGGATCACTACTCCTCGGCCCACGACATGGCCATCCTGGCCCGCGCGATCATCTACGAGGACCCGGCCCACTACGCCATCTACGCGCAGAAGGAGTTCCTCTGGAACAACATCAAGCAGCCCAACCGCAATCTGCTGCTGTGGCGCGACAAGACCGTCGACGGCCTGAAGACCGGCCACACCGAGGAAGCCGGCTACTGCCTGGTGGCCTCCGCGGTGCGTGACAACATGCGCCTGATCGCCGTGGTGTTCGGCACCAACAGCGAGCAGGCCCGTGCCGCCGAGACTCAGAAGCTGCTGACCTACGGCTTCCGCTTCTTCGAGACCCGCACCTTCTACCAGAAGGGCGCCGAGCTGGCCAAGGCGGCGGTCTGGAAGGGCGCCGAGCGCCAGGTGCGCGCGGGCCTGGCCGAGGACCTGACCCTGAGCATGGCCAAGGGCCAATTGAAGGACCTGCAGGCCAGCATGAGCCTCGAGCCGCAGCTGATCGCCCCCATCCAGCAGGGCCAGGTGATCGGCAAGGTAGAGGTCAAGCTGGGCGACCAGGTGGTCAAGAGCGCCGACCTGATCGCTCTCGAATCCGTCGAGGAGGGTGGCCTGTTCCGTCGTCTGTGGGATAGCATCCGTCTGTTCTTCTACAGCCTGTTCAACTGATCCGCCCAGGGCCCGCCAGCCTCCACGAGAGGCCGGCGGGCATAGGCATTAGCGCCGCATCCCAAGCCGGCTCCGGGCCTGCCCGCGGCGCCCTGTGAACCACGAGTTCGCCGCCATGACCGACACTCCCAACGTAAAAATCGAGTTCCCCTGCGAGAACTATCCGATCAAGGTGATCGGTGACGCCGGCGACGGCTTCGTCGAGCTGGTCATCGAGATCCTCGAACGCCATGCGCCAGGGCTCGACCGCGGCACCCTGGTGCTGCGCGACAGCCGCAACGGCCGCTTCCAGACCGTGCAGCTGCTGATCACCGCCACCAGCGTCGAGCAGCTCCAGGCCCTGCACGTCGAGCTGCGCGCCACTGGCCGCGTGCACATGGTGCTCTGATGCCAGCACCCGCAGTCCTCGGCTTCCGCGACCTTGGTCTGGTGCCCTACGAGCCCACCTGGCATGCCATGCAGCGCTTCACCGCCGCGCGTACCCCGCAGAGCGGCGATGAGGTCTGGCTGCTCCAGCACCCGCCGGTGTTCACCCTCGGCCAGGCCGGCAAGGACGAGCACCTGCTGTTCCCTGGGGAGATCCCGGTGGTCAAGGTCGATCGCGGTGGCCAGGTCACCTACCACGGGCCGGGGCAGCTGGTCGCCTACCTGCTGCTCGACGTGCGCCGCTCGGGGCTGGGGGTGCGCGAGCTGGTGCAACGCATCGAGCAGAGCCTGATCGACCTGCTCGGCGAGTACGGCGTGCGGGCCGAGTTGCGTCCCGGCGCCCCGGGGGTCTACGTCGACGGCGCGAAGATCGCCTCCCTCGGCCTGCGCATCCGCAACGGCTGCTCCTTCCACGGCCTGGCGCTGAACGTCGACATGGACCTGGAGCCTTTCCGGCGCATCAACCCCTGCGGCTACGCAGGCCTGGCCATGACCCAGCTGCGCGACCTGGTCGGGCCGCTGGATTTCACCGAGGTTTGTGCCCGGCTGCGCGCGCAGCTCGTCCAACACCTCGGCTACGCTGAACAGACGACCCTGACGGGCGGAATCGAATCGTTATGAGCACAGTAGACGCGGGCAAGAAGGCCCCTGCGAAAGTGGAACCCGGCGTGAAACTGCGTGGCGCCGAGAAGGTCGCGCGCATCCCGGTGAAGATCATTCCCACCGAGGAACTGCCGAAGAAACCGGACTGGATCCGCGTGCGCATCCCAGTGTCGCCCGAGGTGGAGCGCATCAAGCAGCTGCTGCGCAAGCACCGCCTGCACAGCGTCTGCGAGGAGGCCTCCTGCCCGAACCTTGGTGAGTGCTTCAGCGGCGGTACCGCGACCTTCATGATCATGGGCGACATCTGCACCCGGCGCTGCCCCTTCTGCGACGTCGGCCACGGCCGGCCGAAGCCGCTGGATCCCGAGGAGCCGAAGAACCTGGCGATCGCCATCGCCGACCTAGGCCTCAAGTACGTGGTGATCACCTCGGTGGACCGCGACGACCTGCGCGACGGCGGCGCCCAGCACTTCGCCGACTGCCTGCGGGAGATCCGCAAGCTGTCCCCCGGCATCCAGCTGGAGACCCTGGTGCCCGACTACCGCGGGCGCATGGACATCGCCCTGGAGATCACCGCCCAGGAGCCGCCGGACGTGTTCAACCACAATCTGGAGACGGTACCGCGTCTGTACCGGGCCTCCCGGCCGGGCTCGGACTTCGAGTGGTCGCTGGACCTGCTGCAGCGCTTCAAGCAGATGGTCCCGCATGTGCCGACCAAGTCCGGGCTGATGCTCGGTCTCGGCGAGACCGACGAGGAGGTGCTCGAGGTGATGGCGCGCATGCGCGAGCACGACATCGACATGCTGACCCTCGGCCAGTACCTGCAGCCGTCGCGCAACCACCTGCCGGTACAGCGTTTCGTGCACCCGGACACCTTCGCCTGGTTCGCCGAGAAGGGCGCCGAGATGGGCTTCAAGAACGTCGCTTCCGGCCCGCTGGTGCGCTCTTCCTACCACGCTGACCAGCAGGCTCACGGCATCAAGCACGACTGATCCGCGCGTCTGCGGAAAGACCGCGTCGCCGGCCTGGCCGGGATGCGGTTTTTCTTTGCCCGGGATCTGGCCTGGACTGCTGCAGGGGACGGTCGCCAGGGCCGTCCGCCGCCGCGGTCAGGGTTGGGTGCGCAGGCGGGCCAGCAGCTCCGCGGTGGGGTGGCCGTCGGCCGGCCAGCCGAGCAGTTGCTGGAAGCCGCGGATCGCCTTGCGGGTGTTGGCGCCGATGATGCCGTCCGGCGCGCCGGGGTCGAAGCCGAGCCGGGCCAGGCGTTCCTGCAGCTCGATGCGTTCGCTGCGGCTCAACTGGCGGTCGTCGCGTGGCCAGCTGGCCTGCAGCTGGCTGCGGCCGGTCTTCAGCGCGTCGGAGAGCAGGCCGACGGCCAGGGCGTAGGCGGTGGAGTTGTTGTAGCGCAGGATGCTGCGGAAGTTGTTCAGCACCAGAAAGGCCGGCCCGCGATGTCCGGCCGGCAGCAGCAGGGTGGCGCTGGCCTCCTCGGCGACGTTCGGGGCCTTCACCGGCTGCACGCCCAGGGCGCGCCACTGGGCCAGGCTGCGGCGCTCCTCGGGGTCGGCCAGGGCGTAGTCGAAACCCTGTGGCAGGCGCACCTCGAAGCCCCAGGGCTGGCCCGGCCGCCAGCCGGAGTTGCCGAGGTAGTGGGCGGCCGAGGCCAGTGCGTCGCTGGCGGAGTTCCAGACGTCGCGACGGCCGTCGCCGTCGAAATCCACGGCGTGCTGGTTGTAGGTGGTGGGGATGAACTGGGTCTGGCCCATGGCCCCGGCCCAGGAGCCGATCAGGCGTTCCGGGCTGATGTCGCCGTGCTGGAGGATCTTCAGGGCCGCCAGCAACTGCTCGCGCCAGAACGCCTGGCGGCGGCCTTCGTAGGCCAGGGTGGCGAGCGAGCGGATCACGTTGTAGCTGCCGATGTTCTGGCCGAAGGCGCTTTCCATGCCCCAGATCGCCACCAGCACCTCGCGGTCCACGCCGAAGCGCTGCTGGATGGCCGTCAGGGTCGTGCCGTGCTGGGCGAGCATCGTCCGGCCGCGGCTGATCCGGCTGGGCGATACGGCGCTGTCTAGGTATTCCCAGACCGGCCGGGTGAACTCAGGCTGGCTGCGGTCGGCGGCGATCACCCGGGGGTCCGGGCTGATGCCGGCGAAGGCGCGATCGAACAGCCTGGCGTCGATGCCCGCGGCCAGCGCCTCGCGGCGCAGTTGGTCGCGCCATTCGGCGAAGCCGAGCTGCGGGGCGGACGACTGGACGGGGCTGGCCGGTGTCGTGTTCGGGGTGGCCACGGCGACCTGCCGGGGAGGCTCCTGCGGCGTGTCGGAAGCGGCGCTCGGCGGGGTATCGGCATGGTCGCTGGCGCAGGCGCTGAGCAGGCCCAGATGCAGTGTCAGGGTGGCGCAGGCCAGGGGACGCAGGAGCTGTATCGGCATGGGAAATCTCGTTGCGGTGTTGCCAGGCGCCACCTTATCACGCCTGGTCGGCTTGCTGGTTGCCGCGGAGCGGGGCTTTCGGATTGCTGGCTCTTTTCCGGGGCCTCGGGAGCCACTGCCCCGGCCTCTGGGAGCGCGGCGCCCAAGGAAAGAAGGCGCCAGGGCCGGACCGCCCGCTATGGACTAGAAGGGCAGGCGCTTGCCGGCCAGGGCGAGGGTCAGGTTGGCGAGGCTGCTCCAGGGGTCGCCGGGGGCCTGGCCCTTGATCTGCGCGTCGATCAGTTGAGCGGCCTGCAGCAGCTGTCCCCAGCGGGCCACCGGGTGGCGCTGGAGGGCGCGGCCGAGCAGCGGGCGGCGCTTCTCCCAGATCGGCGGGCGGCAGGCGGCGAAGGCTTTGTCGAGGGGCACGCCCTGGGCATGCTGGTGGGCAATGCCGGCCAGCTGGCGCAGCTCGCGGGCCAGGGCCCAGAGCACCACGGCGCTTTCCACCCCTTCGCCGCGCAGCCCCTCGAGGGTGCGGAGGGCGTGGGAGGCCTCGCCGTTGAGCGCGGCGTCGATCAGCCCGAAGACGTCGAAGCGTGCGCTGTCGGCTACCGCGGCCTGCACGGTGGCGGCGTCCACCTGGCCGCTCTCGGCGAGCAGCTTGAGCTTTTCGATCTCCTGGGCGGCGGCCAGCAGGTTACCCTCCACCCGCGCGGCGATCAGGTCCACCGCCTCCGGGGTGGCGACCAGCCCAGCCTGGGCCAGGCGCTGGCGGATCCATTGCGGAAGCTGGGCGACTTCCACCGGCCAGATCTGCACGAACAAGGCGTGCGGCCCGTCGATCAGCGCTTTGGCCCACTTGGTTTTCTGGGTACTGCCGTCCAGCTTGGGCAGGCTGATCAGCAGCACGGTGTCTTCCGGCGGTCGCTCCAGGTATTCGAGCAGGGCGGCGGCGCCCTTGTCGCCGGGCTTGCCGTTGGGGATGCGCAGCTCCAGCAGGCGCCGGGCGGCGAACAGCGAGAGGCTGGCGCCGGCCTCGTAGAGCTGGCCCCAGTCGAAGTTGGCTTCGGCGTTGAACACCTGGCGCTCGCCGTAGCCCTGCTCGCGACAGGCGCTACGGATGGCGTCGGCGGCCTCCTGGCAGAGCAGCGGCTCGTCGCCGCTGATCGCGTAGACCGGCGCCAGGGTGCCTTGCAGGTGCTTGCCGAGCTGGGCTGGGCTGAGCTTCATGGCAGGCGGCGGGAGCCCGCGAGCGGACTCCCCAGACGCTTACTGGATGGGCAGCTGCAGCGGCGAGTGCTGCGGCCGGGTGGCGCGGGCGCGCTGATCGGCCTCGGCTTCGGCCCGGGCGCGGGCCTCGGCCTGCTGCTGTAGGCCGTCGAGCTGGGCCGGGGTGATCAGGCTCAGGCGGGTGGCCAACTGCTGGATCAGCTCGCGGCGGATCTCGCCGCGCAACTGCTCGGCTTCCTGGCCGGAACCGATCAGGTTGTTGCTGTCTTGCACGAAGACCTTGCTGACCTCCAGCTTGTCGTTGGCCAGCAGCAGGTTGTTGGCGCCGCGCAGCTCGTACTCCAGGCCAAGGGTCAGCTCGTACTCGGCGCCGCGGGCACTGCCGGTGTAGCTGAGGGTGCGCTGGGACTGCACTTCGCGGGCCAGCACTAGGGTGTATGGCGCGCCTGGGTAGACCTTGACGTGGTTGTCCAGCAGCACCTCGCGGACTTCCTTGACGGTGTCGCCGTAGGCGTTGCGGGCGCTGAGGTTGAGCTCCTTGAGGGCGAACTCGGTGGTGCCGGTGCCGCGCAGCTGGAAGCCGCAGGCGGAGAGTAGTGCGGCCAGACCGATAACCATCAGATTCCGTTTGAGCATCGTTGTTGTTCCCCTTAAGAACCGTGCGCCGGAGCCCCGCGAGGCCCCGACGCGACCTCAGTTGGCGACGATGTTGACCAGCTTGCCGGGGACCACGATGACCTTGCGGATGGTCAGGCCCTCGGTGAAGCGCAGCACGTTCTCGTTCTGGCGTGCCGCCGCTTCGATCTCCTCGCGGCTGGCGCTGGCCGGCACCTCGATGTGCCCGCGCAGCTTGCCGTTGACCTGCACCACCAGCTGCAGGCTGTCCTGCACCAGGGCGTTTTCGTCGACCTGCGGCCAGGGCGCGTCGATGACCGCGCCGGACTTGCCGAGGCGCTGCCAGAGCTCGTGGCAGATGTGCGGGGTGATCGGCGCGAGGAGCAGCACCACGGTTTCCAGACCTTCCTGGAGCAGGGCGCGGTCCTGCTCGCTGGCGGTCGGGGCCTTCTCCAGCACGTTCATCAGGGCCATCACCTGGGCGATGGCAGTGTTGAATTTGTGGAACTGGCCAATGTCGGTGCTGGCCTGCTTGATCGCCGCGTGGATGGCGCGGCGGATGGCCTTCTGCCCGTCATTCAGCGCGGTCTTGTCCAGGGCGCCGGGCAGACCGGCGCTGACGTGGTTGTAGGCCAGGCGCCAGACGCGGCGCAGGAAGCGGTTGGCGCCTTCCACGCCGGAGTCGGACCATTCCAGGCTCATGTCCGGCGGCGAGGCGAACATCATGAACAGGCGGCAGGTGTCGGCGCCGTAGGCGTCGATCATCGCCTGCGGGTCCACGCCGTTGTTCTTCGACTTGGACATCTTCTCGGTACCGCCGATCTCCACCGGCTGGCCGTCGCTCTTCAGGCGGGCGCTGATGATCTTGCCCTTGCTGTCGCGCTCGACCTCCACGTCGGCCGGGTTGAACCAGTCCTTGCCGCCGTTCGGCAGGTTGCGGTAGTAGGTCTCGGCCACCACCATGCCCTGGGTCAGCAGGTTCTTGAACGGCTCGTCGGAGGACACCAGGCCCTCGTCACGCATCAGCTTGTGGAAGAAGCGCGCGTAGAGCAGGTGCAGGATGGCGTGCTCGATGCCGCCGATGTACTGGTCCACCGGCAGCCAGTGGTTGGCCGCGGCCGGGTCGACCATGCCCTGGTCGTAGCTGGGGCTGGCGTAGCGGGCGAAGTACCAGGACGACTCCACGAAGGTGTCCATGGTGTCGGTCTCGCGCTTGGCCGGCTTGCCGCACTGCGGGCAGGTGCATTCGTAGAACTCGGGCATCTTCGCCAGCGGGCTGCCGGCACCGTCGGGCACCACGTCTTCGGGCAGCACCACCGGCAGCTGGTCTTCCGGCACCGGCACGTCGCCGCAGCTGTCGCAGTGGATGATGGGGATCGGGCAGCCCCAGTAGCGCTGGCGGCTGATGCCCCAGTCGCGCAGGCGGAACTGGGTGCGCGCCTGGCCCAGGCCCTTCTTGCGCAGGGCCACCTCGATGGCGTCGAAGGCACCATCGAAGTCCAGGCCGTCGAACTCGCCGGAGTTGATCAGGGTGCCGTGCTCGGCGTAGGCGTCCTGCCAGGGCGCCGGGGTCTGCTCGCCGGCGCTGGTGCGAATCACCGGCTTGATAGGCAGGCCGTACTTGCTGGCGAACTCGAAGTCACGCTGGTCGTGGGCCGGCACGGCCATCACCGCGCCTTCGCCGTAGTGCATCAGCACGTAGTTGGCGATCCATACCGGCAGCTTCTCGCCGGTCAGCGGGTGCTCGACGAACAGCGGGGTGGGCAGGCCCTTCTTCTCCTGGGTGGCGATGTCCGCCTCGGCCACGCCGCCACGCTTGCACTCGTCGATGAAGGCTTGCAGCTCGGCGGCCTGCTCGGGCGGCAGCTTGCTCAGGGCGATGGCGGCCAGCGGGTGCTCGGCGGCCACGGCCACGTAGGTGGCGCCCATCAGGGTGTCCGGACGGGTGGTGAACACCTTGAGGACGCCTTCCTGGCCGATGCTGGCGACGTCGTAGGGGAAGCTGACCTCCATGCCGCGGGATTTGCCGATCCAGTTGCGCTGCATGGTTTTGACCTGTTCCGGCCAGCCGTCCAGCTCGTCCAGGCTGTTCAGGAGCTCATCCGCGTAGGCGGTGATCTTGAAGTAGTACATGGGGATCTCGCGCTTCTCGATGAGCGCGCCGGAACGCCAGCCGCGGCCGTCGATGACCTGCTCGTTGGCCAGCACGGTCTGGTCCACCGGGTCCCAGTTCACGGTGCCGTTCTTGCGGTAGATCACGCCCTTCTTGAACAGCCTGGTGAACAGCCACTGCTCCCAGCGGTAGTACTCGGGCTTGCAGGTGGTGACCTCGCGGGTCCAGTCGATGCCCAGGCCCAGGCTCTTCAGCTGGGACTTCATGTAGGCGATGTTCTCGTAGGTCCACTTGGCCGGTGCCACCTGGTGCTTCATGGCGGCGTTCTCAGCCGGCATGCCGAAGGCGTCCCAGCCCATCGGCTGCAGGACGTTCTTGCCGAGCATGCGCTGGTAGCGGGCGATCACGTCGCCGATGGTGTAGTTGCGCACGTGCCCCATGTGCAGCTTGCCGCTGGGGTAGGGGAACATGGACAGGCAGTAGAAGGTGTCCTTGCCGGGCTCTTCGCGGACGACAAAGGATTGCTCACGTTCCCAGTGGGCCTGGGCAGCGGCTTCGATTTCGCGGGGCTGATACTGTTCGTGCATGGCTCTAGTGGCGCATAGGAAAGAAGGTTAGTGCCAGGGCGGGCCGGGACCCGCCGAGGGACTGCAGGAAACGCCGTAGCATACATGACCCCCCTCGTCCTAGGGAAACCTTGATCGCTGCCAGGCGCGCCGCCGTTGGTCGCTGCGCATGGTCGGATGCGGGGCGGACGCTAAGCTTTTCCACAGGGACGGCGGGATCGGCCCCAGCGAGGTGCGTGGATGGGCGAGTTGCGGCGAGTGGTAGTGGGAGGCGGTCTGTACGAGCGCTTGTTACAGCGGCTCGCGCTGGCGCTGGAGGAGGCCGAGGCGGCCCAGAAGCTGGGCGACGAACGGCCGGGGGAGCTGGAACTGCGGGGACTGAGCTCGGCCGAGCTGGCGCTGATCAATGCCTATCTGCAGCATGACGTCAGTTGGCTGAGCGGCTGGCACGCCGCCGCCGAGGAGCTGGCGCTGATCGAGCACCGCGCCCTGCGGCCGCTGCGCCCGGCGCGCAACGCGGCGCGTCCCGGCACCCTGCGCCCGCTGAGTGGCAAGTCCGCGCCGCAGAAACGCCGCCGCCAGCTGTGCTGCGCCCTCTGCGGAACCCCGGTGAACTGGCAGCCGGGCGTCGGCATCCAGGGCTGCGAGACCTGCGGCTCGCAGCTGTTCCGCGCCCAGTCGCTGCGCTAGCGCCGCGACCGGCATCCCGCCTGCCCCTATACTCGGGCACCTCTGGAGGTGTCCGATGTTCCTGCGTTATTTCGTCAAGCAACTGATCCTGCCACCGGGCGGCCTGCTGCTCCTGCTGCTGGCCGGCTGGTGGCTGCGCCGGCGTTTCCCGCGCCTGGCCGCGGGCTGTTTCCTGCTCGGCTTCGCCGGCCTTTGGGTGATGAGCATGCCGTTGGCGGTGGAGTGGGCTGCGCGCCTGCTGGAGCGTGAGGCCCCGCTGGCCCAGACCGAGTGGCCGGCGCTGGCCGGCCGGGCCGAGGCCATCGTGGTGCTCGGCGCCGGGCGTGACGTGGCCGATCCGGGCTGGGGCGGCGACCAGCCGAGCCTGCTGGCCGTCGAGCGGATGCGCTATGCGGCGCGCCTGGCCGGGGCCAGCGGCCTGCCGGTACTGACCAGCGGCGGCCTGCACTTCGGCGTGCTGCCGCCCAGCGAGGCGGCGTTGATGGCCGAGGGCCTGGCCGCGGACTTCGGCGTGGCGGTGCGCTGGCGTGAGGAGTCCAGTCGCACCACCTGGGAGAATGCCGTGGAGAGCGCGGCGATCCTGAAGGCGGCCGGGGTGCGCCGCGTGGTGCTGGTCACCCAGGCCTACCACATGCCGCGGGCGCGCTGGTGCTTCGAACGGCAGGGCCTGGAGGTGATCGCTGCGCCCATGGGCTTCATGGGGACCCCCAACGCCCGCCCCGGCGGCGGCTGGCTGCCGGAGAGCCGGGCGTTCTGGCAGAGCAGCCTGCTGCTCAACGAGGTGGCCGGGCGGCTGCTCTATCCGCTGGCCTACCGCAGTCCTGCGCCCTAGTCGGCGGCGGGCTCAGAGGGTCTTGGCCATACGGCTGGCCAGCAGCGCCCAGGCGAAGATCAGTGCGCAGAGGATCGCCAGCGGCCAAGCGCGCCACTTCAGATAAGGCGTCAGCGCCTGCATGGGCACCACCTCGCCGTAGAGCACGCCGCGCTCGAACTGCGGAATCTGTGCGGCGATGCGTCCGAAGGGGTCGATCAGTGCGGTGACCCCGTTGTTGGTGCCGCGGATCATCCAGCGGCCGGCCTCCAGGGCGCGCATCTGGGCCATCTGCAGATGCTGCAGGGGGCCGATGGAGGTGCCGAACCAGGTGTCGTTGCTCACCGTGAGCAGCAGCTGGCTCTGCGCGGCCAGCTCGGCGGCGAATTCCGGGTAGACCACCTCGTAGCAGATGTAGGGCGCCACCGCGTAGCCGCGTGCCTTGAGCGGCGGCTGGCCGGCCGGGCCGCGGGCGAAGTCGGACATGGGCAGGTCGAAGAAGGCAATCAGTCCGCGCAGCAACTCCTGCAGCGGCACGTACTCGCCGAAGGGCACCAGCTTCTGCTTGAGGTAGGTGCCCCGGCCCTCGCCGATCACCGTGATGCCGTTGTAGTAGCGCTTCTCGCCGCGTTCGTTGAGCTGACGGATCGGCACGCCGGTGATCAGCGCGGACTGGCGTTCGCGGGCGAAGCGGTCCATGACCCCCAGGTAGCCGTCGGCGAACTCCTTGAGCACCGGCACCGCGGTCTCCGGCCAGACGATCAGGTCTGCCGGGCGGCTGCCGAAGCTCAGGTCGCGGTACAGGGCGAGCTGCGCCTCCAACTGCGCCGGGTCCCACTTCAGCTGCTGCGGCACGTTGCCCTGCAGGGCGGCGACCCGCAGTGGCGCGCCGGCCGGCTGTGTCCAGGCGTGCCCCTTGAGCAGGAAGCCGAGCAGCCAGGGGGTGGCCAGAAGCACCAAGCCGGCGCCGAGGAACGCCGGACGGGCGCGCAGCCGTGCCAGGTTGACCAGCAGCGCGGCGCTCAGCGCCAGCACGAAGGAGATCAGCCAGACGCCGCCGACGGGGGCCAGGCCGGCCAGCGGGCCGTCCAGCTGGCTGTAGCCGGCGTACAGCCAGGGAAAGCCGGTGAGGAACCAGCCGCGGAAGGCCTCCTGGGCCAGCCACAGGGCGGCGAAGGCCAGGGCGTCGGCCAGCAGCGCCTCGTTGCGGCGCAGCCAGCGCGCCCACAACCAGGCGGGCAGGGCTAAGAACAGCGCCATCCCGGCGCAGAAACCGATGGTCAGGAAGCCAGCCAGCGCCGGCGAGGCGGCTCCATAGTCGTGGATGCTGACGTAGACCCAGCTGGTGCCGGCGAGGAACAGGCCTAGGCCGTAGCACCAGCCGCGGCCCAGCGCCTGCATCGGGCTCAGCTCGCGGAGGCCCAGGTAGTAGAGGGCGAGGGATAGCAGGGCCAGCGGCCAGTAGTCGAAGGGGGCCAGGGCCAGGGTAGTCAGGGCGCCGGCGGCTGCGGCCAGCAGGTTGCCCGGCCAGCCGGGGTAAGAGATCCAACGCATCGTGGGTCCTTGGAGGGATGGCTAGGCGGGCAAGGGTACTGGATGGCGCGGCCGGGGAGAAAGCCGGAAGACAGTCCGGTCCGGAAGGTTTCGCCGCTCCTCGCCCCGGCCCTCTCCCGGGGGAGAGGGCGGCTTGGGGGCCTAGCGCTCCAGCGGGGTCAGGCGCAGCAGGTGGATGCGCCGGCTGTCGGCGCTGAGCACGCGGAAGCGGAAGTTGCCCACCTCGGTGATCTCGTTGCGCTTCGGCAGGTGGCCGAAGGCGTGCATCACCAGGCCACCGATGGTGTCGAACTCCTCGTCGCTGAAGTCGCTATCGAAGGCCTCGTTGAAGTTCTCGATGGGGGTCAGCGCCTTGAGCAGGAAGTCGCCGGAGGGCAGCGGCTTGATGTAGCTGTCCTCCTCGACGTCGTGCTCGTCCTCGATGTCGCCGACGATCTGTTCGAGCACGTCCTCGATGGTCACCAGGCCGGCGACGCCGCCGTATTCGTCGATGACCACCGCCATGTGGTTGTGGTTGGCGCGGAACTCGCGCAGCAGCACGTTGAGCCGCTTGGACTCCGGCACGAAGGTGGCCGGGCGCAGCAGGTCCTTGATGTTGAAGCTGTCGTGGTTGTCCTCGAGGATCAGCGGCAGCAGATCCTTGGCCAGCAGGATGCCGATCACGTCGTCGGGACCGTCGCCGATGACCGGGAAGCGCGAGTGGGCGGATTCGATGATCGCCGGGAGGAATTCTCGGGGCGTCTGGCAGGCCTTGATGATCACCATCTGCGAGCGCGGCACCATGATGTCGCGGACCTGCAGGTCGGCGACCTGGATGGCGCCTTCGACGATCGACAGCGCCTCGCTGTCGAGCAGTTTGTTCTGGTGGGCTTCGCGGAGCAGCTCGAGCAGCTCCTGACGGCTCTTGGGTTCGTGGGCAAAGGCCTGGACGATGCGTTCCAGCCAGGACCTGTGCCCGTTGCTCAATCGATCTTCGCTCATATATCCGTGCTCAGTGGCTTCTCATTCGTCATCGCGATAGGGATCGGGATGGCCAAGTTCAGCCAGCAATTCCCGTTCCAGGGCTTCCATTTCCTCGGCTTCGGCGTCCTCGATGTGGTCGTAGCCGAGCAGATGCAGACAGCCGTGGATCACCAGGTGCGCCCAGTGGGCCTCCAGCGACTTGCCCTGCTCGGCGGCCTCGCGCTCGACCACCGCCGGGCAGATCACCAGGTCGCCCAGCAGCGGGATGTCGAGCAGTTCGTCGGGAACCTCGGCGGGGAAGGACAGCACGTTGGTGGCGTAGTCCTTGTGCCGGTAGGTGCGGTTCAACTCGCGGGCCTCGGGCTCGTCGGCGAGGCGGATGGTCAGTTCCGAGTCGCCCTGGCGCTGGCGCAGGGCCAGTTCGCACCAGCGGCGGAACTGTTCGAGGGTCGGCACCGACGCGCTGGTGGCGATCTGCAGGTCCAGCTCAACCATCGTGGCGTTCCGCCTCGTCGTCCACCTTGCCGTGCTGGCGGTTGTCGTGGCGCTCGTAGGCCTCGACGATACGCTGCACCAGCGGATGGCGGACCACATCCTTGGGCTTGAAGTGAGTGAAGGAGATGCCCGGAACCTTGTGCAGCACGTCGATCACGTGGGTCAGACCCGAGCGGGTGCCACGCGGTAGGTCGACCTGGGTGATGTCGCCGGTGATCACCGCGGTGGAGCCGAAGCCGATGCGGGTGAGGAACATCTTCATCTGTTCCATGGTGGTGTTCTGGCTTTCATCGAGGATGATGAAGCAGTTGTTCAGGGTGCGGCCGCGCATGTAGGCGAGCGGCGCCACCTCGATCACCTGCTTCTCGATCAGCTTGGCTACCTGGTCGAAGCCGAGCATCTCGTAGAGCGCGTCGTAGAGCGGGCGCAGGTAGGGGTCGATCTTCTGGGTCAGATCGCCGGGCAGGAAGCCGAGCTTCTCGCCGGCCTCCACCGCCGGGCGCACCAGCAGGATGCGCCGCACCCGCTCGCGCTCCAGGGCGTCCACCGCGCAGGCCACCGCCAGGTAGGTCTTGCCGGTGCCGGCCGGGCCGATGCCGAAGTTGATGTCGTGCTCGAGGATCGCCTTGACGTAGCGTTGCTGGTTGGCGCCGCGCGGGCGGATCACGCCCTTGCGGGTGCGCAGGGTGATGCCGCTGGTGTCCGCGCTGGGGTTGACCAGCTCCTCGACCCCGGATTCCTGGAGGAACAGATGCACCAGGTCGGGCGACAGCTCGGTGGCTTCGGCCTCGCGATACAGGTGCTTGAGCAGCTGGGCGGCGGCCTTGGTTTTCTTGGCGTCGCCGCCGACCAGTTCGAACTGGTTGCCACGATTGCGGATCTCGATGCCCAGGCGCTGTTCGATCAGGCGCAGGTGTTCGTCGAATTGTCCGCAGAGATTGGCGAAGCGGCGGGACTCGAAGGGTTCGAGGAGAAAGCGGAGCGGTTCAGTGGATGCGTTCAAGGTCGTGTGTGCCGCCAGTCGGCAGGGGAGATGAGTCGAAGCATAAACCCGGGCGCCCCCGTGGAAAAGTCGGGGCGCCGGCGTCTCTTTTCTGGGTCGTTCAGTGCAGGTTGCCGTCGTTCAGCAAGGTACCGCGCAGCGAGTGGGGTAGCGCCTCGTCGATGCGCACGTCGACGAACTGGCCGATCAGCCGCGGATTGTCGCAGCGGAAGTTGACGATGCGGTTGTTCTCGGTGCGCCCGGTGAGCATCCCCGGGTCGCGTTTGGAGTAGTCGCTGACCAGGATGCGCTGGACGCTGCCGACCATCCGTCGGCTGATCTCGAAGCCCTGCTGGTTGATGCGCTGCTGGAGGATGTGCAGGCGCTGCTTCTTGACCTCTTCCGGGGTGTCGTCGGGCAGGTCGGCGGCCGGGGTGCCGGGGCGCGGGCTGTAGATGAAGGAGTAGGAGAAGTCGAAGCCCACCTCCTCGATCAGCTTCATGGTCTGCTCGAAGTCCTTGTCGGTTTCCCCCGGGAAGCCGACGATGAAGTCCGAGCTGATGCAGATGTCCGGCACCGCGGCCTTCAGCTTGCGGACCCGCGACTTGTATTCCAGGGCGGTGTGGTTGCGCTTCATGGCAGCGAGCACGCGATCGGAGCCGGCCTGCACCGGCAGGTGCACGTACTTGACCAGCTGCGGCACCTCGGCGTGAGCGGCGATCAGTGCGTCGGAGAATTCCAGGGGGTGGCTGGTGGTGTAGCGAATCCGTTCGATGCCGTCGATTTCCGCGACGATGCGGATCAGTTCGGCGAAGTCGCAGATGCGACCGTCGGCCGTGGGGCCGCGGTAGCCGTTGACGTTCTGGCCCAGCAGGGTCACCTCGCGCACGCCGTTCTCGGCCAGGTGGACGATCTCCGCGAGCACGTCGTCGAGCGGCCGGCTGACTTCCTCGCCGCGGGTGTAGGGCACCACGCAGAAGGTGCAGTACTTGCTGCAGCCTTCCATCACCGAGACGAAGGCGCTGGGACCGTCGACCCGCGGTTCGGGCAGGCGGTCGAACTTTTCGATCTCCGGAAAGGACACGTCTACCTGCGGCGTGCGGGTGCTGCGCGCGGCGTCGATCATCTCGGGCAGGCGGTGCAGGGTCTGGGGACCGAACACTACGTCCACGTAAGGGGCGCGCTCGCGGATCGCCGCGCCCTCCTGACTGGCCACGCAGCCGCCGACACCGATCACTAGGTCCGGGTTGACCTTCTTGAGTTCGCGCCAGCGACCCAATTGCGAGAACACCTTTTCCTGGGCCTTCTCGCGAATCGAGCAGGTGTTCAGCAGGATTACGTCGGCTTCCGCCGGGTCCTCCGTGACTTCCAGGGCCTGGTGTTCGCCCAGCAGGTCGGCCATGCGCGAGCTGTCGTACTCGTTCATCTGGCAACCGTGGGTCTCGATGTAAAGCTTCTTGGTCATGCGCGTGTGTCGGCTGGATTCGCAGGACCGCGCATTATAGTGCCGGGGCGGCGCCCTTCCTAGGGTTGCCTGCCGGAAGGCTGTGCTATGATTCGCGGCCCTGTTCCAGTCGTCCCCCTTCCCGATCCATGAGCAAGAGCGATCCCATCTACAAGGTCATCTTCTTCAACCAGGGCCAGGTCTACGAGGTGTATGCCAGGCAGATCTTCCAGAGCGAGATCTGGGGCTTCCTGGAGGTGGAGGAGTTCGTCTTCGGTGAGCGCACCCAGGTGGTCGTCGATCCCAGCGAGGAGAAGCTCAAGGCGCAGTTCGAGGGGGTGATTCGCAGCTTCCTGCCGATGCACTCGATCATCCGCATCGACGAGGTGGAGCGTCTGGGCACGGCGAAGATCAGCGAGGCCAAGGGCGGTAACGTGATGCCCTTCCCCATGCCGATGCCCGATCGCAAGGGCTGATCGGACGCGGCGCCACTAGGGTAGCGGGGCGAAGGGGGTGGTGCCCTCGGCGGCCTGCAGCTCCTGCAGATAGTTGCGGAAGATCTGCCCGAGCACTCGGGTGGCGATCTCCAGTTCGTCGGCACGCATCTGTGCGGCCACCAGGTCGGCGCTGTCCATGGCCTCGTCGGCGCCGTTCACCGCGGCCATCTTCAGCACGATGTAGGCCTGCACGTTATTGGCCTTCACCCCCTCGCCGCGGAAGAACATCATCCCCAGCCGCTCCTGGGCTAGGGCATGGCCCTGCAGGGAGGCCTGCTCGAACCACTTGAGCGCTTTGTCGAGGTCGCGGGGGGTGCGCTTGCCGTCGTAGTAGAACTCGCCCAGCTCGTACTGGGCCTGGGGGTCGCCGGTCTGGGCGGTCTGCTGGCATTCGGCCAGGGCCTGGGGCAGGTCCTCGGGCGCGGCGTTCAGCGTGCAGCGCCCGGTGGCGGGGATCAGCAGGGAATTGCCGCCCGCGTTCGCCAGCAAGGGGGAAACGAGCAGCAGGCAGCCCATGAACAGGCTGCGACCGGTGCGGTTCATGAAAATCCAGGCGCCTCAAACAACCGTGCGAGCGGTGTGCCCACCGACGAAACGCGTCGGCGGTCACATTATGGGATAAGCCGGCTTCGACTTACAAAGGTCTTTGTGCCCTGGCAACGCCCGGGAGGGACGGCGGCGCGCTGGGCGCCGCCGCGGGGCTTACCTGAGCGCGGCGAAGGCGCGCTCGGCGGCGTCCAGCGTGATCTTCAGTTCGGTCTCGCCGTGGGCGATGGAGGTGAAGCCCGCCTCGTAGGCGGAGGGCGCCAAGTACACGCCGCCTTCCAGCATCAGGTGGAAGAAGCGCTTGAAGCGCTCGGCGTCGCTGGCCATCACGTCGGCGAAGGTGACGATGTCGTCGGCACCGCTGAAGTACAGACCGAACATGCCGCCGGCCTGGGTGGTGACGAAGGGGATGCCGGCGGCATCGGCACGCTCCTGCAGCCCCTGCAGCATGCGGCTGGTGTAGGCGGTCAGCTCGTCGTGGAAGCCCGGACGGCTGATCAGCTTCAGGGTGGTCAGACCGGCGGCCATGGCCAGCGGGTTGCCGGACAGGGTGCCGGCCTGGTAGACCGGGCCGAGGGGGGAGATCTTCTCCATGATCTCGCGCTTGCCGCCGAAGGCGCCCACCGGCATGCCGCCGCCGATGATCTTGCCGAAGGTGGACAGGTCCGGGGTTACCCCGTAGAGCGCCTGGGCGCCGCCGAGGGCGACGCGGAAGCCGGTCATCACCTCGTCGAAGATCAGCACCACGCCGTGCTGGTCGCACAGCGTGCGCAGGCCTTGCAGGAAGCCCGGCGCCGGCGGCACGCAGTTCATGTTGCCGGCCACCGGCTCGACGATGATGCAGGCCACTTCCTTGCCGACTTCCGCCAGGGTCTTCTCCACTGCGGCCAGGTCGTTGAACGGCAGGGTCAGGGTGTGCTTGGCGAAGGCCGCCGGTACGCCGGGGGAGTTGGGCACGCCGAAGGTCAGGGCGCCGGAGCCGGCCTTGACCAGCAGGCTGTCGGAGTGGCCGTGGTAGCAGCCCTCGAACTTGATGATGCTGTCGCGGCCGGTGTAGCCGCGGGCCAGGCGGATCGCGCTCATGGTTGCCTCGGTGCCGGAGCTGACCATGCGCACCATGTCCATGGACGGCACCAGCGAGCAGACCAGCTCGGCCATCTCCACTTCCAGAGCGGTCGGCGCGCCGTAGGACAGGCCGTGCTCCAGCTGGCGGCGCACCGCGTCGAGCACCGCCGGGTGGCTGTGGCCGAGGATCATCGGTCCCCAGGAGCCGACGTAGTCCACGTAGCGCTTGTCGTCCTCGTCGATCACGTAGGCGCCTTCGGCGTGCTTGAGGAACAGCGGGGTGCCGCCGACGCTCTTGAACGCGCGGACCGGCGAGTTGACGCCGCCGGGGATGTGTTTCTGGGCGTTGGCGAAGAGGGTTTCGGAACGGGACATGAGGGGGATTCCTTCAGGAGTTGAGCTGGTAGATGAGCGACCCTTGCTTGTCGATCACCACCCCTTGTTTGGTGAGTTCATTGATCAGGTCATTGATGACGAGCGGACCCAGTTTCCTCTGGAAGGCAGAGTCCAGCGCTGTGCCCAACGTCTTGCGAGTGGCTGGCTTGGCCTTGCCCGCCTTTTTTAAGTACTGAATGGCAAACGTCACACGCTCCGCCGCGCTCATCTGGGCCGGCGACTTCTTCTGACTACTCGGCGCAGCAGGCTTCGGAGCCGGGGCTGCACTTACCACCGCCGCACTGCGGTTTGCTTTGAGCCCCAGGCTGCGCATGTGCTTGAGTAGCGGGTCGTAGCCGGTGTCCTTCGATATGACCACGAACTCGCTGTCAGGCTCGCTGCTGGAAATCTGTCCCATGTAGAAGGCAATCAGGAAGTCCAGCGCGTTCTTGCCGCTGTTCTGCATTCGGATGTACTTGGCCCGCTCGCCGAACTCCTGAATCTCACCGGCGAGATCCACGCTGATCTTCGGCTGATGGGCACCGACGAAGATCCTCAGCTGATAGCCCTCGTTTCTAAGTTTCTGCAACGAGGCGGGTTGAACATTTTCCAGGTCGATCATGGCGTACTTGTTGGCCATTGGCTTTCTGCTCTCTCCTTAGAACAGGGCGGCGAAGGCGCGGGCGCGGCGTTCCACCTCGGCGGCCGAGTCGGCGGCGAACAGGGCATGCACCACCGCCACCAGGCTGGCGCCGCGGGCAATCAGGCCCGGGGCGTTGTCCAGAGTGACGCCGCCGATGGCGACGACCGGCAGGGCGAAGCGCCGAGCGGCCTCGTCCAGCAGCTGCGGCGTGGCGGCCGGCGCGCCGGGCTTGGTGTTGGAGTTGAAGAAGCGCCCGAAGGCGAGGTAGCTGGCGCCCTCGGTGACGGCCCGCTCGGCCAGGTCCAGCCGGGCATGACAGGTGGCGCCGAGCAGCGCATCCGGGCCGAGGCGGCAGCGCGCTTCGGCGAGTGAGCCGTCATCCTGGCCGAGGTGCAGGCCGACGCCGAGGCGTTCGGCGAGGGCCAGGTCGTCGTTGATGATCAGGCTGGCACCGTGGCGGGCGCAGAGCTCGGCCAGGGCCGCGGCTTCCGCGTAGCGGCGCTCCTGGTCGGCGGACTTGTCGCGGTACTGCAGCAGCCGGGCGCCGCCGCGCAGGGCAGCCTCCACGTAGGGCAGCAGGCGCTCGCCGGCGAGCAGCTGGCTGTCGGTGATCGCGTAGAGGCCGCGCAGTTGGCTCACGAGCAGAAGTCCAGCGGCAGGCGGCGCGGCACGTACTGGCCCTGGCCGGGGCGCTCGGCGTCGCGTAGGGTGCGCCAGGTGTAGGCCAGGGCTGACTCCACCGCACTGACCAGGCTCTCGCCGAGGGCCAGGCGGCCGGCCAGGGCGCTGGCCAGGGTGCAGCCGGAGCCGTGGTAGCTGCCGGGCAGGCGCGGGCAGGGGAAGGTGTGGCGGCTGCCGTCGCGGTTGTACAGGCGGTTGTGCACGTCGGCCTCGTCGCCGTGGCCACCGGTGATCAGCAGATGTTCGATGTGCGGCAGCAGTCGCTCGGCGCATTCATCGGCGCTGCCTTCCGGCAGCTCGGCGAGGATCCGTGCCTCCGGCAGATTGGGGGTGGCGATGGCGGCGACCGGGAACAGCCGCTCGCGGATCGCGTAGCCCACCTCGTCCTTGCCCAGGGCGCCGCCGCCGCCGGCGCGCAGCACCGGGTCGCAGACCAGCGGCACGCCGGGCAGCGCCTGCATCAGTTCGAGCACGGTATCGACCATCTCGGTGGAGCCGAGCATGCCCAGCTTGACCGCGGCCACCGGCATGTCGGCGATCACCGCGCGGGCCTGGGCGAGCACCCAGTCACGGTCGAGGACGTGGAAATCGGAGACGTTGACGGTGTCCTGGACGGTCAGGGCGGTGACGGTGGGCGCCGCGTGGCAGCCCTGGGCGAGCAGGGCCTCGATGTCTGCCTGCAGGCCGGCGCCACCGCTCGGATCGTGGCCGGACAGGCAGAGAACGACGGGACGGGAGTTGTAGGTATTCATGGTGCGCGAGCTTAGCACCTTCGCGGCGTGCTTTCGACCGCAGGGGCGCGTCCGGCGCGGCCTCGCTGTGCTAGAGTGGACGCCTTCCAACAATCGTCTCGCGTGATCGGCCAGGGTGGGGAGTGTGGGGCTCTCCGGCGCGGTCCGCCGGGGCTTTGCGGGGCACCATGCGCTACGGCCTGTTTCTCCTTCTGACCCTGCTGGCGAGTCTGGCCGGCGCGGTCGAGTTCGACGAGCACACCCGGCACCTGCCGCTTGGCCGGCACATTTACGTCTTCGAGGACGTGCGTGGCCAGACCAGTCTCGAGGAAATCCTCTCCCCGGCGCTGCAGGGCAGCTTCCGCGCGCTGGACCGCGAGGTGCTGAACGCCGGCTATTCGCGCTCGGTGTTCTGGCTGCGCCTCGACCTCAGCTACCGGCCCAGGCAGGCCCGCGGCCAACAGGCCTGGCTGCTGGAGCTGGCCTATCCGCCGCTGGATCATGTCGACCTCTACCTGCCGGACGGCGCGGGCGGCTTCCGTCTGGCCCGGCGCACCGGCGATGCGCTGCCCTTCTCCAGCCGCGAGTTGCGCCAGAACAACTACCTGTTCGAGCTGGAGATGCAGCCCGGGGAGACCAAGCGCGTCTATCTGCGCCTGCAGAGCCAGGGGTCGATCCAGGCCCCGCTGGCGCTGTGGTCGCCGACCGCCTACCTGGAAGCCCAGCCGTCGCGCATCTACGTGCTCGGCATCATCTACGGCGTGCTCCTGGTGATGCTGATCTACAACATGTTCATCTACCTGAGCGTGCGCGACATCAGCTACCTCTATTACATCCTCTACATCGCCTCCTTCGGCCTCTATCAGGTGTCGGTGAACGGTGCGGGGATCCAGTACTTCTGGCCGGACAGCCCCTGGTGGGCGAACGCCGCAACGCCCTTCCTGATCGGCTCGGCGGCGCTGTTTGGCAGCCAGTTCGCACGAAGTTTCCTGCACACCGCCGAGCACAGCCCGTGGATCGACCGCGGCCTGCTGCTGATGATGGGCGCCGGAGCGGTGGGCATGCTGCTGGCGCTGCTGGCCGGCTACGACCTGGCGCTGCGCTGGACCACCACGGTGGCGCTGCTGTTCACCATCGTGATCTTCACCGCGGGGATCACCGCCTGGTTGCGTGGCATGCGCGTGGCGCGCTACTTCATCATCGCCTGGAGCGCCTTCTTGCTCGGCGGGATCATCAACACCCTGATGGTCCTCGGCTATCTGCCGAACACCTTCTTCACCATGTATTCCAGCCAGATCGGCTCGGCCATCGAGGTCGCCCTGCTGTCCCTGGCCCTGGCCGACCGCATCAATGCCATGAAGGAGGAGCGGGCGCGCATCCTCGAGGAGTCCGGGCGCAAGCTGGAGGCCCTGAACCAGGAACTGGCCAACAGCAACCGCCTGAAGGACGAGTTCCTCGCCACCGTGACCCACGAGCTGCGCACGCCGATGAACGGGGTGATCGGCTCCCTGGAGCTGATGCAGACCCTGCCCCTGGAGGGCGAGCAGGAGCAGTATCATCGGACCGCCAGCAGCTCGGCCCGCGACATGCTGCGCATGGTCGACGACATCCTGGTGCTCACCGAGCTGCAGGCCGACAAGCTCTACCCGCGCCGCGAGATCTTCAGCCTGCGTGCCCTGTTCGAGGGGCTCGCTGCCCAGTACGCGCCGCGCGCCGTGGAGAAGGGCCTGGCCTTCGAGCTGCAGCTGGACGACAGCCTGCCGGACATCCTCGAGGGCGACGGCGCCAGGCTCGGCCAGTGCCTGGGCTACCTGCTCGACAATGCGGTGAAGTTCACCGCCCGCGGTCAGGTGCGGGTCCGCGTGCGCTCTGCCGAGGCGCAGAGCGGCCCGGCGCCGGGCCAGCTGTCGCTGTGCGCGGAGGTGATCGACAGTGGCATCGGCTTCTCCGCCGGCCTGGATGGCGACCGGCTGTATGGGCATTTCCACCAGCTGGACAGCTCCATGACCCGCGAGTACGGCGGCCTGGGCATCGGCCTGGCGATCTGCTGGCAACTAGTCGGCCTGCTCGGCGGCACGCTGTCCCACGAGTCGCGGCCCGGGCACGGCAGCTGCTTCCGTCTCTGCGTGCCGCTCGCCCTGCCGCCGCAGCTGCCGCGCGCCGCCAGCGAGCGGCCGCAGGGCACCGCCGTGCGCCGTCCGGAGGAATGCACCGTGCTGGTGGTGGAAGACGACCCCATCAACCAGCTGGTGACCCGCGGCATGCTGCTCAAGCTCGGCTACCGGGTGCGTTACGCCGACAACGGCGCCGAGGCCCTGGAGATCCTGCGCCGTGAGTCGGTGGACGGGGTGCTGCTGGACTGTCAGATGCCGGTGATGGACGGCTTCGCCACCTGCCGCGCTCTGCGCGCTCTGCCAGGCTGCGCCGAGCTGCCGGTGCTGGCGATCACCGCGCACAGCCACAGCGGCGACCGCGAGCGCTGCCTGGCCGCCGGAATGAGCGATTACCTGGCCAAACCGGTGAAGTTCGACGAGCTGCGTGTCCTGCTGCACGACTGGCTGCTCTGTCGCACGGAGAGCGTGCGGGCCTGATCCTTCCGCCCTGATACCCTGGCATGCGGTGTCGGAGCTGCCGTCCGAGGTCGTGCCCGTGGCCCATCTGCTCTCGCCTTTGGCGGAAATCCCGCTTTCGGCAAGCTCTGAATCCTGATTCACTGAAGAAAAAGTGAATCCGGATTCATTTCATGGCCTACCGCATCACCGAAGCCCGCCTGGACCGTGACCTGGAGCTGCGCCAGCGGATCCTCGACTGCGCCCTGGCGCGGGTCGCCGAGGGCGGCTTCGCGGCCCTGACCATGCAGGCCCTGGCCGATGACGTGGGCATTGCCACCGGCAGCCTGTACCGGCATTTCCGAGGCAAGGGCGAGCTGGCCGCCGAGGTGTTCGCCCGTGCCAGCCAGCACGAGGTGGAGGCCCTGGCCGATGTGCTGCGCGCCCCCGGGCCGCCCGCCAGACGTCTGGCTGCCGGTCTGGAACGCTTCGCCGCGCGCGCCTGGCACAGCCGCCGGCTGGCCTTCGCGCTGATCGCCGAGCCGGTGGACCCCGAGGTGGACGCCCAGCGCCTGCGCTACCGCGAGGCTTACGCCGGGCTGTTCGTCGAGCTTCTGGAGGAGGGCGTGCGCCACGGCGTCTTCCGCATCGAACGGATCCCCCTGTGCGCCGCCTGCCTGGTCGGCGCCATCGCCGAGGCCCTGATCGGCCCGCTCTCGCCTCAGGCCCGCGCCGCGCGCGAGCAGGGCGGTGGCGGTCCCGACCTGGCCGAGGTCAGCCGTTCCCTGGTCACCTTCTGTCTACGCGCCGTCGGCGCCAGCCTGCCAGCCGAGGAGGAGCAATCATGAGCCTGAGCCACGAGTACGCGGAAACCCACGAGGTGTTCAACCAGGTGCCGCCCCTGGACGGCGTCAACCTCTACCGGATCGACCTGCCGTTGCAGGAATGGCTGCGGCGTTTCGGCGGTGACTGGGCCGAGGCGCGCATCGACGCCTATGGCGCGCTGGCCGGCGGCCCGTTGATGCAGGCTGGCTTCCTGGCCAACGAGAACAGGCCGGTGTTCAAGAGTCATGACCGCTACGGGCATCGCATCGACCTGGTGGAGTTCCATCCGGCCTATCACGAGCTGATGCGCACGGCCATCGAGCACGGCCTGCCCTCGCTGCCCTGGAGCGATCCGCGCCCCGGCGCCAACGTGGCCCGCGCGGCCTTGACCTATCTGCACAGCCAGGCCGAGGCCGGCAGCGGCTGTCCGCTGACCATGACCTTCGCCTGCGTGCCGGCCCTCCGGCTGCAGCCGGAGATCGCCGAGCGCTGGCTGCCGAAGGTCCTCGCCACCAGCTACGACCCTCGCAACGTGCCCATGGAGCAGAAGTCCGGCGTGACCATCGGCATGGCGATGACCGAGAAGCAGGGCGGCACCGACGTGCGTGCCAACACCACCCGCGCCTATCCGGTGGGAATCCCCGGTCCCGGCCAGGCCTATGAGCTGGTCGGCCACAAGTGGTTCTGCTCGGCGCCCATGTGCGACGCCTTCCTGACCCTGGCTTACACCGACAAGGGACTGTCTTGCTTCCTGCTGCCGCGCCACCGCCCGGACGGCACCCGGAACCAGTTCTACGTGCAGCGTCTGAAGAACAAGCTGGGCAACTGGGCGAATGCCTCCAGCGAGGTGGAATACCGTGGCGCCCTGGCCTGGATGGTCGGTGAGGCGGGGCGTGGCGTGCCGACCATCATCGAGATGGTGGCGCTCACCCGCTTCGACTGCATGGTCGGCTCCAGCAGCCTGATGCGCCAGGCGCTGACCCAGGCCGCCCATCACTGCGCGCACCGCAAGGTAGGCGGCCGGGTGCTGGCCGAGCAGCCGCTGATGCAGAACGTGCTGGCCGACCTGGCCCTGGAGAGCGAGGCGGCCCTGGCCCTGAGCATGCGCATGGGCCGCGCTCTGGACAACCTGCACGACGAGCAGGAAGACAGGTTCGCCCGCCTGGTCACCGCGGTGGGCAAGTACTGGATCTGCAAGCGCGCCCCGGAAATGATCGCCGAGGCCAGCGAATGCCTGGGCGGCGCCGGCTACGTGGAGGAGACCATCCTCCCGCGGCTGTACCGCGAGGCGCCGGTCAACTCCATCTGGGAAGGCTCCGGCAACGTGCAGTGCCTGGACGTGCTGCGCGCCCTATCCAAGGAGCCCGGGGTGCTGGACGCGCTGTTCGCCGAGCTGGGCGACGGTCACGGCGACGCCCGCCTGGCGGCCTTCATCCAGCGCATCAAGGCCGGCTTCGCCGACACCGACGACATCCAGTACCGTGCCCGCCAGCTCACCGAGGACGTAGCCCTGGCGCTGCAGGCCAAGCTGCTCCTCGAGGCCGGCAACAACACGGTGAGCGACGCCTTCATCGCCAGCCGCCTGGCCGGCGGCGGGCGGGTCTACGGCACCCTGCCGCGCGGCGTCGACGTCGAGGCCCTTGTGGCACGCGCTACCCCGCACCTGATCTGAGCCGAACCCAGTATGGCTCGGCGGCCGGCACGGGGCCGGATCAGCTGGCGAGGGCGCGGCGTTGCAGGCGTAGAGCGAGGAACGCCGCGCCGGTGAACACCCCCGCGGCCAGGTTGAGGGCCAGCGGCAGGCCCTGCGGGCCGAAGGCTCATCAGCGCGCCGCTGAGCAGCGGGCCGTGCAGGCTGCCGACACCCCAGAGCATGCCGACGCAGGCGTTCGCGGTGACCAGGTCGGCGCCGCGGAAGTCCTGGCCGATTAGCACCAGGGCCAGGGTATAGATGCCTCCGGCCGCCGCACCGAGCAGCGCCAGCGCCGGCCAGAGCAGGCCGGGCACGCCGATCAGCCAGGGCAGGGTCAGGCCCAGACCGAGGGTCATCAGGCCGCATCCCAGGTGCATGGCGCGCCGGTCGAAGCGGTCCGAAAGCCAGCCCAGCGGCACCTGGAAGAGCATGTCGCCGGCGAGGATGACGCTGGCCATCAGCGCGGCCAGCGGCAGGGCATAGCCGTGGAGGCTGGCGTACAGGGGAAACAGCGAGAGCACCACGGCATCGAAGAAGGCGAAGAACACCACGCCGATGCACAGCGCCGGGGCGACGCGCAGGAAGCCAGTCAGGGAGAAGCTGCGCGGTGTCTCTTCCTCGGGACTTTGCCCCCAGTCGCCGGGCAGGTAGCGCCAGACCGCCGCCAGGGCCAACAGGTTGCCGAGGGTGACGATGCCCACCGGCCAGGGACTCTGTTCGCCGAGCAGGCTGATCAGCGCGGGGCCGGCCAGCTGGCAGCCGGTAAAGCAGGCCGCGTAGAGGGCCACCACCTGGCCGCGGCGGGCGTCGTTGCACAGCTCGTTGACCCAGGATTCGCCGAGGATCACCGCCACGCCCATGCCGATCCCCAGGGTCAGGCGCGCCAGGGCCAGCAGGGGCAGGGCGTCGGGCAGCCACTGCAGGCTGCTGGCGCTCAGTGCGCAGAGCGCGAAGCAGGCCAGGTACAGGCTGCGTCCCGAGAAGCGCCCACACAGGCGGTTGGTGGCCAGTGCGGCGAGGATCATCCCGGCAGCCGGCATGGCGCTGATCGCCCCGATCAGCAGCGAGGAGGTGCCTGCCTCGTGCAGGCGCAGGGAGACCAGCGGCAGGGTGGCGCCCATGCTCAGGCCCACCACGGAGACGGCGAAGATCAGGATGGACAACAACCAGCGATTCACTTTTCGATTCCCGCCCGCAAAGGGCCAAAAATGAGAACGGGGACAGGCGCGATGCGCTGTCCGACAGCTGCGGCAGAAGGCTCGGGTCGCGACAGACGAGCGACTCAGGCGGCGGGCGGCGAGAAGGTGAAGGCGAACAGCACTCCGCGACGGCGACGCAGCAGGGCGTCGCGCGGCCAGGTACGCGTCAGCAGCGCCATCTCGGGCTGAGTGGAACGCGACAGGGGAGTGGGCAGCGGCATCTCGTGGGGAAGAGGGGACGGAACGAAGGCGGCGGAGTCTAGGGAGCGCCGTGGCGCGGGTCAAGCCGCGGACGACGACCTGCTCCGCGCCGGCGAACGGCGTCGCCCGTGTCGTGTCATCGCCGGCGGAAGCAGGCAAGATAGCCCTGAACATCCAGCAAGGAAGATCCGCAGTGAACGCCAGAACCGATGAATTCGTCGTTGCCCGCAGCCCCGAAGAGGCGGTCGACCGTCTTGCGGCCCTGCACCGGGAGGCCACGGAGGCCCTGCGCCGCGCCCTCAAGCGCTACATCCGGGAGCGTGCCGCGCCCAGCGCGGAGGAGCGCGCGCTGTTCCGCTACCCCGAGCTGCGGCTGACCTACCACTGCCAGGGCGAGGTGCCGAGCACCACCCGGGCCTATGCCAAGGTCCAGGTGCCGGGCACCTACGCGGTGACCATCACCCAGCCGGATGCCTTCCGCGGCTACCTGCTGTCCCAGCTGCGCCCGCTGATGGCAGACTTCACGGTGACCGTGGAGGTGGGGCTCGGCCAGCAGAACATCCCCTACCCCTACGTGGTGGAGCAGGGCGATGAGCTGGCCGGCAGCGGGGTGACCGCCGCCGAACTGGCCCGGGTGTTCCCCAGCACCGACCTGTCCGCCGCCACCGACAGCGTGGCCGACGGCCTGCACGACTGGGAGAACGGCGGGCCCATGCCCCTGGCGCTGTTCGACGCGGCGCGGGTGGACTTCTCCCTCAAGCGCCTGCAGCACTATACCGGCAGCGACTGGCGCCACGTGCAGCCGTGGATCCTGCTGACCAACTACCACCGCTACGTCGACCAGTTCATCCGCCACGGCCTCACCCAGTTGCGCGACGACCCGCGCTTCGTGCGCATGGTGCTGCCCGGCAACGTGATCATCGAGCGCGGCACCTCCGAGGAGGACGCCCAGGCGGTGGCCGATGCGGTGGTCTGGCACCGCTACCAGATGCCCGCCTATCACCTGGTGGCCGCCGACGGCCACGGGGTGACCCTGATCAACATCGGCGTCGGCCCGTCCAACGCCAAGAACATCACCGACCACCTGGCCGTACTGCGCCCGCACTGCTGGCTGATGATCGGCCACTGCGGCGGTCTGCGGCAGTCGCAGACCATCGGCGACTACGTGCTGGCCCACGCCTACATGCGCCGCGACGGCATCCTCGACCGGGTGCTGCCGCCGCACATCCCGCTGCCGGCCCTCGCCGAGGTGCAGCAGGCCCTGCAGGAGGCCGCCGCGCAGGTCACCGGCGAGCGCGGCGAGGCGCTCAAACGACGCCTGCGCACCGGCACCGTGCTCACCTACGATGACCGCAACTGGGAGCTGCGCTGGGCCCAGGAACGGCCGCTGATCAACCTGTCGCGGGCGGTGGCGGTGGACATGGAGAGCGGCACCGTGGCCGCCCAGGGCTATCGCCTGCGGGTGCCCTACGGAACCTTGCTGTGCGTCTCCGACAAGCCGCTGCACAGCGAGATCAAGCTGCCCGGCGCGGCCGGCGCCTTCTACGAGCGGGCAGTGGCCCAGCACCTGCACATCGGCCTGGCCGCCCTCGACCTGCTGCGCGGCCAGCTCGATTCCCTGCACTCGCGCAAGCTGCGCAGCTTCGACGAGCCGCCGTTCCGCTAGGGCCGGTGCTGCGCTCCCTAGCGCGGGCGTTCGCTGGTGGAAGGGGTGTCGATGCGAATAGGCATGGCGGCTTCCGGGTAGGGCAAGGCCTTGGGATAACCCACCGGGCCGCAGCGCTTGCCCGTGGCCCGGCCGGCGCCTTAGCATGCCTGCCGGTTTTCCCTGCCTGGATCCTCCATGCCGCGTTCACGCCCCCGTCCCGCCCGTCCGGCACCGCGCCGCGTGGCCAAGGCGCCGCCGGCCAGACCGCGGCTGATCCTCCTCAACAAGCCGTTCGACGTGCTCACCCAGTTCCGCGACGACCAGGGCCGCGCCACCCTCAAGGACTTCGTTCCGGTCCCCGGTGTCTACCCAGCCGGGCGTCTGGACCGCGACAGCGAGGGCCTGCTGCTCTTGACCAACGACGGTCGCCTGCAGGCGCGCATCGCCGATCCGAAGCACAAGCTGGCCAAGACCTATTGGGTACAGGTGGAGGGCGTGCCGAGCGAGGCGCAGCTGCAGCGCCTGCGCGACGGGGTGGAGCTGAACGACGGCCTGACCCTGCCGGCCGAGGTGCGGCAGATTCCCGAGCCGGAACTGTGGGAGCGCCATCCGCCGGTGCGCTTTCGCAAGAGCGTGCCTACCGCTTGGCTGGAGCTCTGCATCCGTGAGGGGCGCAACCGTCAGGTGCGGCGGATGACCGCGGCGGTGGGCCTGCCCACCCTGCGCCTGGTGCGGGTGCGCATCGGTCCCTGGAGCCTGGACGGCCTGGCCCCGGGGCAGTGGCGCGAGGTGCCAGCGCGGTTGGAGTGAAGGGGGCGCGGCTCAGTGCGGGATGCCGCGGAAAACTTCGATCAGGTAGCCGATCACCGGCTTGGCCATGAAGGCGAACAGGCACAGGCCGAGGCCGAGGAACAGGATCGCGGTGCCCAGGCGGCCGGCCTTGGACTTCTTCGCCAGGTCCCAGATGATGAAGATCATGAAACAGATCAGGCCCCCGACCAGGACGTACATCATCAGGGCTTCGAACTGTTCGGTTTCCATGGCGACCTCTCGGCTGAACGAGCAACAAAGTCGGGCATTATACGCCCGGGCCCCTCAGCTGCGCAGATGTTGCAGCGGTAGCTCGGTGGTGGAGATCACCTGGTCGAGCACGAAGCTGGAACGCACGCTGGACACCCCTTCGATGCGAGTGAGGGTGCCGAGCAGCAGCCGCTGGTAGTGATCCATGTCCGGCACCACCACCTTCAGCTGGTAGTCGGCATCCATCCCGGTCACCAGGCTGCACTCCAGCACCTCCGGACATTGGCGGATCTCCTCCTGGAAATGCGCGAAGCGTTCCGGGGTGTGGCGGTCCATGCCGATCAGCACGAAGGCGGTGAGCGACAGGCCGAGCTTCTTGCGATCGAGCAGCGCCACCTGGCGGAGGATGTAGCCGTCGTCCTCCAGCTGCTTGACCCGCCGCGAGCAGGGCGAGGGCGATAGGCCGATGCGCTCGGCCAGTTCCTGGTTGGAGATGCGCGCATCGCGCTGCAGTTCGGTGAGGATTTTCAGGTCGTAGCGGTCGAGCTTTTCCATGGTTTGAGCGCTTTTTGATTTGGATTGTGTGATTTGAAGTGATTCTAGTGAAAGATTGCGAAAATGGCGATAATAAGCGCAATCTTCGCAATCCTCTGCCCCGCGTTCGAGGATAAGCTTTTCTCCAGTTTCACGACCCGGCCACCCCGTCCACCCGGCCCGCCCAATCAGGCAGACCGGCGCCGACGGTCCCACAGGACCGCTCAGGCCCCCGGGTCCGCACCGCCCAACCAGGCGGGCGAGGAAAACGGCGACACGATTGCCGGGACTGGACGACTACAGCGAAGGGCGTCTCCTTGGAGCGCCCTTTTGTTTTATCGCGCTTTCCCAGCGAAGCAAGCACTGGCGAGAATGCTCCAGGCCGATTCACGCAGGTTGCGGGCGAACGCTGCAGCGGCGCGAGACCTCTGTCCCAGGCATGCCGCGGCCAGCATCGCCAGCGCTGCCAGCCTTCCCGCTGGGGCGTACCAGACTTCCTTCAGGGCATCCTTGAGCGGATAGACCATGGCCAGCGGCTGGTTGGCCGCGAGCAGTTTCTGCAATCGCACGGCTTGCCCGTCCTTCGGGTTTTCGCGATTGCGCAGCAGTAGCCATGACCACCAGCCAGTCAATCCGCTCGGTTGCCCGCTCGCAACTCAGGCAGTCGACGTGATGCACCGGCAGTTGTCGCAGGACGTGCTGGTCAAATCGCGCTCACGCACCAGGCGAATCCGCCGCTCATGGATCGGCGGACAGGCTTGGCGGCAACGCCCGCCTTGGGGGCGGAGCAGCTTGCGGCGCCAATTCGATATCGAGCGGATGTTCGGCTGGCTGAAGGAGAGCCGCAGGATCGGCACTCGCTACGACAAGTTGGCAAGAAGTTTTGCCGCAATGGTCACGCTGGCTTGCACGCTGCGGTGCCTACGGCAGAACTTTTCGTACAGAACCTAGCGGACTTCTCCAAGATGCTCGAGGTGTTCGAGCGCTACGGCGTGTCGTTTGTGTCGGTCACCCAGCAGTTCAATACGACGACCTCCATGGGCAGGTTGATGCTGAACATCCTGCTGTCTTTCGCCCAGTTCGAGCGCGGGGGCACTGGCGAGCGCATCCGCGACAAGATCGCGGCCAGCAAGCGCAAGGGCATGTGGATGGGTGGCGTGCCGCCGCTGGGTTACGACGTCGAGAACCGCCGACTGGTGCCCAACGAGCGCGAGGCCAAGCTGATCCGGCACATCTTCCAACGCTTCGTCGAACTCGGCTCCAGTACCGCACTGATCAAGGAGCTGAAACTGGATGGCGTGACGTCGAAGGCGTGGACCGCGCAAGACGGCAAAACTCGCGATGGCAGGCCGATCGACAAGGGCCACATCTACAAGCTCCTGAGCAACCGGACCTACCTTGGCGAGTTGCGGCACAAGGACCAGTGGTACCAGGCCGAGCATCCGCCCATCATCAGCCGCGAACTGTGGGACAGCGTCCACGCGATCCTGGAGACGAATGGCCGGGTGCGAGGCAACACGACGCGGGCCAAGGTTCCCTATCTGCTCAAGGGCATCGTGTTCGGCAACGACGGCCGGGCACTGTCGCCGTGGCACACCACCAAGAAGAACGGCCGGCGCTACCGCTACTACGTGCCACAGCGTGATGCCAAGGAACATGCGGGCGCCTCAGGCCTGCCGCGACTGCCTGCCGCAGAACTCGAATCGGCGGTATTCGACCAACTGCGCGCCATCCTGCGTGCGCCGAATCTGCTCGGCGACATGCTGCCGCAAGCAATCAAGCTCGACCCAATGCTGGACGAGGCCAAGATCACCGTGGCCATGACCCGACTCGACGCGATTTGGGATCAACTGTTCCCAGAGGAGCAGACACGGATCGTCAAGCTGCTGGTGGAGAAGGTGATCGTGTCGCCCAATGACCTCGAGATGCGACTGCGCGCCAACGGCATCGAGCGTCTGGTGCTGGAACTGCGTCCCGAGCCCGTCGAGCAGACGGAGGAGGCGCTGGCATGAGTGACATCCGCATCCAGAAGACCGGCGAGCCGGACATTCTCCAGACCAGCGACGGTAGGCTGACCCTGTCGGTGCCGATCCAGATCAAGCGGCGCAGCGGGCGCAAGCTGGTCACGCTGCCGAACGGCGAAACCGCTCCCGTAAGGCCGTGGGATATGACACCGACGCCGCTCCAGTTGGCGCTGGCCAGGGGGCACCGCTGGCTGGCCATGCTGGAGTCGGGGGAAGCGAAGTCACTGAAGGAGATCGCCGCGCGGGAGGGGATCGACAACAGCTACGTGAGTCGGATGGTCAACCTGACCACGCTGGCGCCGGACATCGTGGCCGCGATCCTGGATGATACGCTGCCGAACCATGTCACCCTGTTCGACTTGGCGGTGGACCCTCCGGCGTCGTGGGATGAGCAGCGCGCGCGGATTGGGCTTTGAAACGGCCGACCTCAAGCCAGCCGATTGACCTTGTCCTGGATGGCGGCGCAGGTTTCCAGAATCGCATCGAACGCCGGCTGATCCGACAGCAGCAGGCCGTCCTCGCGCATCGCCGCAAAATCCTGCGCCAACGCCGTGCGTGATGCGCCTTCCGGTACCAGCTTGAGCGAGCCGCTCACAGCCTCGACGTAGTCGATCTTGCCGCCGTTGGCATCCTTCTCGGCAAAGAACATCGACTTGTGCTCGGCCACCTGATGCGCCAGTTGCCGATCGGCGGCCGCTTTGTCGAAATGCTCGGTTCGCGCCAACGCCGCCAAATCGTACCAATGACGTGAATAGCGTTCGCCGCGCAGGCGTTCCTGGCGGCAATAGACGTGCGCGGCCGTGGCCTTCTCCCAGAACGTGCGTTCGGCGGCCATGACCAAGGGCCGTGCCGTCGGGAAGGTCACGTCCTCGATCCACGGCGCGATGTCGCAGGCGACTTCATGAAAGTGGTGCGGCTCACCGGTGGCGCGCGCCCCGAACTCCAGTTGAACCGTCGCGGAGACATAGCCCGTGCCGCTCTTGACGGCAGGGTAGGCGATGATCAGTTTGTCGCGGTCCTGGCCGGCGAGACTCAAGTCGGCCTGCAAGCCGCTCGCGGCCAAGGCGTCATCGATGACGGGGCGCACAGTCTGCTCGATCCACTCGGGAAGCAGTGCACGCACTGCGCGGGTGATCTTCTTTTCCTGACTCGCAGACGCCGGAATCGGATTGCCTTCGCGCAGCAGATCCGGCACCAGGGCGCGGATGTCGTAAGTCAGATCGATGTCTTCCGAGAAGCGGTCGATGACCTTGTAGACCTTGGAAAGCGAGGTCCCACCCTTGAACGTCAACACATCGGCGATCGGAGATCCATAGATCGCCGCGAGCGTCCACACCACCCAGATGTCCTTTTCCAGCAGGTGTGCCGGGCGGCCGCTCTGGGCCGCCGCGTATTCCAGAGCCTCGACCCGATCGGCCTGGCTGAGCGCGAACCAGGAATCAGCCACGTGCATTCGCCTCGCTGACCGCGCGCGCCATCCAGCCGGGCAGGGCCGCCCGCGCGGCCTGCAGGGCGGCCCATTCTTCGGCGGGCAGCTTGGTGTGGAGGATGTGCAGGGCGGTGGGCGCCTGCTCGGGCCCCAGCCAGGACAGAGCGCGAATGGCCTTGCCGGCTGCGCGTTTGCCGAGCGCAAGCTGCCAGCGGCTGCCGTGCTTGAGCTCGACGGTGCGGTTGCCCAGGCGCAGTTTGCGCGTGGGCCCCGACGTCAGAAAGATCTCCCGGGTCGGCACCTGCGTGGTCAGCCCCAGCGCATTGGCTTCCGCCGCGCCGTTGGGCACGACGACTTCACCGTGGGTGGACGCGATGGCTTCGACGACCGCCTCGGTCGAGGGCGGGCGGGAACCGAAGCGGCTGGCCACCGGCAGGGCGTAGGCCCCCCGTCCGACGCGCAGCAACTTCCCCTCGCGTGCCAGTCGGGCCAGCGCCTGATCCACCGCCGCCCTGGACGCCAGATGCAGGAATTCCTTGGGTGATATCAAGCCTCCCTCCGGGAGGGCCTGGGCGGCGGACAGAATGGCTTCGCTGAGGTGGCTCATGGGGTGGTCTCCGTTTGTCAGAAGTATATAGCTGTTTCTGACATCTTTCAAACCGCCCCGGCGTCGGCATGAACGGTGTGGTTTCCTTTGGTCGGGCGATGCTTCGATCCAACCGCTTGATTCGTCCGCGCGTAACTCGTTGATTTGTATGCGTGGCGATTGAGGCATTTGCGGACTTCGGGCCAGTTTCCCGGAGCGAGGCCGGAGAGAAAAACGGCCGGGAGAGAGAGGAAGGTGGCCCTGGACGGGGCCATGGGCTGACCGGCGAAGTCCGCAGGCTTCCGCAGGAACCCCCAAGAACACGCGGGAACCGGTGCGATCGGGCAAGAAAAAACCCCAACCGAGAACGGTTGGGGTTTCGTTATTGGTGGAGCCGGGGGGATTTGAACCCCCGTCCGCCAGGACTCTGCTATCGGTTCTACATGCTTAGCCATCTCTACTGCGTTAACTCCGCGCCGCCCGAGTGGCAGGGTGCTTGGAGCGAGCTGTATGAGTTTTAGCCGTTACGTCTACAGCGAACTTGGCGGCGATCCTGTTCTATCTGACAGACTCTTCGGGTTTACAGGCATCCCCTGGAGTCTGCTGGCGCATTAAGCAGCCAGAGCGTAGTTGTCGTCGTTGGCAACTATTAAGTTGTGGCAGCGGATTTACGAGAACTGTCACCTACTCGGCATGCCCCTCAAGTTTCGTTACCGGCGTCGAATCCTGATCGGCCCCAGAAACCTTGGTGGGTTACTACTGAGACAGCAGTGTACGGGAAAGGTTCCGCATAGTCGACCATCGTATGCCCTGTTCTGGGGCGACAGTCGTTATCATGCGAGTCTAGTTCGTCTCACCAGGGCCGTCCATGCCGCGATCATCCCGTCTCCCCCTGCGCCAGTGGATCTGGCGAGCCTTCGTTCAGAGCGCACTGATTCCGCTGATCCTGGTGGAGTCGGTGCTGATCGCGGTGTACCTGCTGAGCAACGTCGCGGTCCGCGACGCGCAGCTTGACCATCTGCAGGAGAGCGCGGTGCAGGACCTGGCCGCTGCGGTGCGTCGCGAGGGGCGGGTGATCGACAGCCGCCTGCAGGCCATCGAGACTCAGGTGCGCATCTTCCGCGACGAGGTCGCCCGGGTGCTGCTCGACAGCACTCTGCAGCCGGACGAACTGGAGCGCCAGCGTCATGCGCTGACTGCCGACGGGGTGTTCTACACCACCCGCGATGCGGGCCGGGCGGCCTCCTTCTATGCCAACAGCACGCCCCTCGAGCGCCAGGACCATGCCAAGGCCCTGCGCCTGATGCACGTCGACCCGCTGATGCGGGCGATCCGCGACGCCAACCCCCTGGTGGCGGCGGTCTACTTCAACAGCTGGGATAGCTACAACCGCATCTATCCCTTCTTCATGACCCCGGATCGCTATCCGCACGATATGTTGATCCCCAACTACAACTTCTATTACCTGGCCGATGCCCGGCACAACCCGGAGCGCAAGGTGGTCTGGACCGACGTCTACCTCGACCCGGCCGGGCTGGGCTGGATGATGTCCGGTGTGGCGCCGGTCTATCGCGGGGATTTCCTGGAGGGCGTAGTCGGCCTGGACATCACCATCAACGGCATGCTCACCGAGATCGGCAACCTGCAGGTGCCCTGGCAGGGTTATGCGATGCTGGTCAGCCGCGACAACAACATCATGGCGCTGCCCAAGGCCGGGGAGCGCGACTTCGGGGTCAGCGAGCTGACCCAGTACACCTACCACGAGGCGGTGCAGCAGGAGACCCTCAGGCCCGAGGACTTCAACCTGGCCCGCAATCCCGACCTGCAGCCGCTGCTGGCGGCCATGGAGGCCAGTTCCAGCGATGTGCGCGAGGTGCTGCTCGGCGGGCGCCGCCAGCTGGTGGCCTGGAGCGAGATCCCGCAGACCGGCTGGCGGCTGCTGCTGGTGGTGGACGAGGCGGACATCTTCCGGGAAACCAACCGCCTGGCGACGCATTACCGGCAGATCGGCTACCTGCTGATCCTAGGCCTGGTGTCCTTCTATGCGCTGTTCTTCGCCTGGATGTGGCGGCGCTCGCGGCGTCTCAGCGACGAATTGGCCGAGCCGCTGCAGGGCGTGGCCGGGATGCTGCGCCGGCTCGGTCAGGGCGACTACAGTCCGCCGGCCCCGGACAGTGCCATCGAGGAGCTGGCCGGCATGGGCGAGGCGGTCCGCCAGGCCGGAGTCCAGCTGGAGCAGAGCGAGATGGAGCGCAAGCGCACCCGGCGCAAGCTGGAGATGGTGCTGGAAAGCACCACGGAAAGTCTCTGGGAGGTGAATGCCGAAGATTTGACCATTCGTCTGGGTGAGCGCTTCATCCGCCGCTTCGGCCTGGCCCACGACCAACTGACCCTGCGCGAATACAACCAGCGCATCCACCCCGATGACCTGGAACGGGTCCGCCGCCTGCGCCTGCGCTGCCGGGACGGCATGGACATCTTCGACGCCGAATACCGCTTCGCCGATGCCGAGGGACGCTACGCCTGGCTCCTCAGCCGCGGCCAGGTGCTCGAGCGCGACGCCCACGGCATCGTCACCCGGGTGGCCGGCACCCACGTGGACATCACCCGCCTCAAGGAGGTCCAGGAGGATCTGCGCCGCGCCAGCCAGGAGGCCCTGGAGGCCAGTCAGGCGAAGAGCCGCTTCCTGTCCAGCATGAGCCACGAGCTGCGCACGCCTCTGAATGCCATCCACGGCTTCGGTCAGTTGATCGTCCTGGAGGCCGAGGAGCAGGGCGACAGCCAGCCGGTGCTCGGCTACGCACGGGAGATCGTCAACGCCAGCCGCCACCTGACCTCCCTGGTGGACGACATCCTCGACCTGTCGAGTATCGAGAGCCGCCGCCAGCAGCTGCAGTTCAAGCCGATCGAGGTGGGCGCCCTGCTCAACAGCTGCGCCGAGCTGATCCAGCCGGAGATACAGCAGCGCCAGCAGCAGTTGCAGGTGATGCGCGTCGAGCCGCCGCTCCACGTGTTGGGCGACGTGCGCCGGCTGCGCCAGGTTCTGCTCAACCTGCTGTCCAACGCCATCAAGTACAACGGCCCGCAGGGCCTGGTCAGCCTTGGCTACGAGCTGCGCCCGAACTGCGTGCGGCTGTGGGTCGAGGACAGCGGCCCGGGACTCAGCGAGGAACAGCAGGCGCTGCTGTTCCAGCCGTTCCAGCGCCTCGGCTGGGAGAATTCCAGCATCCCTGGCGCCGGCATCGGGCTGGTGCTCTGCCGCGAGCTGGCTGAGCTGATGAATGGCGAGATCGGCCTTTCCAGCGTGCCGGGGGAGGGCAGCCGCTTCTGGATCGACCTGCCGAGTGCCGCCACACCCCCGGAGCTGGAGGCGGTACAGGCCGATGACCCGCAGGCGGACGCCGCGACCCGGGTCGAGGTGCTCTGCATCGAGGATCACGCGAGCTGCCTCAAGATCCTCCAGGAAGGTCTGCGCGACTTCGCCGTGGTACGCGGCGCGGGCTCGATACGGCGCGCCTGCGCCGAGCTGGAGGCGGCGATGCCGGCGTTGGTTCTGCTCGACCTCGACCTGCCGGACGGCAATGGTCTGGAGGTGCTCGACTACATGCGCCGCACGCCACGGCTGAGCGATGTGCCGGTGCTGGTGGTCAGCGCGGCGGCGGACGAGCCGACCTTCGCCGAGGCGCGCAGGCGTGGCGCCCAGGGCTGCCTGGCCAAGCCGGTGGACCTGCAGCAGGTGCGCCGCTTGGCCATGTCGCTGCTGGGGCTGCTGGCGTTCTGAACGGCGCCAGCCGCCAGCTCATTCGCTGGCCCTGAGTGGGCCCAGGCCCTCGCCGAGGGCTCTCGCCGACTCGCCGTGCTTGCCGGCCTTGTGCAGCTCCTCGCCCTCGGCGCGGGGTTCCTTCACCTTGGCCAGCACGATGGGGACGCTGGGCGGGTTGCTCTGCAGCGGCTGATCGATCTGGGCCATGTTCTGCGGTCAATGCATGACCCACGGCGGGGCACTGAACGGCAGGGTGGCGAGCAGCAGGCTGAGGCGGCGCATGGTGGCTCTCCCGTCAGCTGGGGCTTTGAGTATGGGTAGACCGGGGCTGCAGGGTGGGGTGCTCAGCTTCTGGCGCTGCTCACCATCTTGCGCGCGTGGGCCAGGGACTCCTTGGTCAGGTCGACGCCGCCGAGCATCCGTGCGATTTCCTCGATGCGCCCGTCCTTGCCCAGCCTGGCGACGGCGGTCTGGGTGCTGCCCTGGTCGCGCGCCTTGTGCACGAACAGGTGGTGATGGCCTTGGGCGGCGACCTGCGGCAGGTGGGTGACGGTGAGCACCTGGCCGCGCTCGCCGAGGCGCCGCAGCAGCTGGCCGACCACCTCGGCGGTGGGGCCGCCGATGCCCACGTCCACTTCGTCGAATACCAGGGTCGGGACCCGCGAGGTCTGCGCGGTGATCACCTGGATGGCCAGGCTGATGCGCGACAGTTCGCCACCGGAGGCCACCTTGGCCAGCGGCTTGAGGGGTTGGCCGGGGTTGGCGCTGACCTGGAACTCCACCTGCTCCAGGCCGGCGGCATGGGGCTCGGCCTGCTCGCGTGGGTGCAGCTCGATGGCGAAGCGCCCGCCGGGCATGCCCAGGCGCTGCATCTCCTGCTCGACCGCGGCAGCCAGGCTGGCGGCGGCCTCGCCGCGCCGCACGCTGAGCTCCCGGGCCTTCTCCTGGTAGTGGCGGGCGTAGGCGGCCAATTCCTCGCCGAGGCGTTCCACGGCCTGGTCGTCGGCGTTCAGACCTTCTAGTTCGTCGAGCAGGCGCTGCTGCAGCTCGTGCAGCTCTGCGGGCTGCACGCGGTGCTTGCGGGCCAGGGTGTAGATGGCGTCCAGGCGTTCCTCGAGCTGCTGCAGGCGCAGCGGGTCGGCATCGAAGGTGTCGATGAAGCGGTTCAGCTCGCCGACGGCTTCTTCAACCTGAATCTGTGCGCTGGCCAGCAGGTTGATGGCTTCGCCGAGGGCGCCGCCACTGTTGGGGAGGGCGGTCAGGCGATTCAGGCTGCTGGTTAGCGCTGACAGTACGTTGCCGGCATCGCTCTCGCTGCACAGATCGAGCACTTGCTGGCAAGCGGCGATCAGGTTGCCGGCGTTGGCCAGGGCCTTGTGTTCCTGCTCCAGCTGCTCCAGCTCGTGCTCGCCTAGGGCCAGGTTGTCCAGCTCCTCTATCTGGTAGCTGAGCAACTGGTGGCGGGCGCGCTGCTCGTCGCTGCTGCGCGACAGGCGCTCCAGCTCCTGGCGGGTCTGTTGCCAGCGCTGGGCGGCCAACTGCACCTGGCGAGCCAGCTCATGGCAGCCGGCATACTCGTCGAGCAGGCGGCGGTGGGTGTCCGGCTTGAGCAGCGACTGGTGCTCGTGCTGGCTGTGGATGTCGATCAGCAGCTCGCCGAGGGCCTTGAGGTCGCTCAAGGGGCAGGGGGTGCCGTTGATGTAGCCGCGCGAGCGGCCCTCGGCGGTGATCACCCGGCGCAGGATGCACGGACCGTCGCCGTCCAGGTCGCGCTCGGCGAGCCAGGCGCGGGCTTCGGGGATCTCGGCGAGGTCGAAGCTGGCCAGGATGTCCGCCTTGTCGGCGCCGGGGCGTACCGCGTCGCTGTCGGCGCGGTCGCCGAGGGCCAGGCCGAGGGCGTCGAGCATGATCGACTTGCCAGCGCCGGTCTCGCCGGTGATCACGGTCATACCGCCTTCCAGCTCGAGGTCCAGGTGTTCGACGATGGCGTAGTTGCGGACGGACAGGTGCACCAGCATGGGGAGCGCTCCCTGGGAGTCGATGACTGTTCGTTTATACAGTAGTTTGCTTCCGCTCGACAATAACCCTTGAAAGTCTGTGGCCGGTCCCCATATAGGCCGGCAGAAGCGCGGGCGCCGCCCGTCACTGCATTCCCTTTAGGAGGACCCGATGGCAGACGAACAGAACCTGGATACGCCGGTTGGCGAAGAGACCCAGGCGCCGGAAACGGCCGCCGAAGTTGATCTGGCAACGCGTGTGCAGGCGCTCGAGGAACAGCTGGCTGCCGCCCAGGATCAGGCGCTGCGTGTTGCCGCCGAGATGCAGAACGTGCGGCGCCGAGCCGAGCAGGATGTGGAGAAGGCGCACAAGTTCGCCCTGGAGAAGTTCACCGGCGACTTGCTGGCGGTGGTCGACAGCCTGGAGCGCGGCCTCGAGCTGTCCAGTCCCGACGACGACAAGGTCAAGGCGATGCGCGAGGGGCTGGAGCTGACCCTCAAGCTGATGCTCGACACCCTCAAGCGCTACCAGGTGGAGCAGCTCGATCCGCACGGCGAGCCCTTCGATCCCGAGCGTCACCAGGCGATGGCCATGGAGGAGAGTGCCAACGTCGAGCCGAACACCGTGCTCAAGGTCTTCCAGAAGGGCTATCTGCTCAACGGCCGGCTGATCCGCCCGGCCATGGTGGTGGTCAGCAAGGCGCCCGCCGAGGTGCCGCCGAGTATCGACGAGAAGGCTTGAAAACCGCCAAGGCAACCCCATCTGTGTAACCAAGTCATTTTCAGCTGCCGGTGTCTGTGAGTGAGGCCCCGGTCAAAACCAAGTTTCAGGAGACAAGCATGGGCAAAATCATCGGTATCGACCTGGGGACCACCAACTCCTGCGTCGCCATCCTGGAGAACGGCAACGTCAAGGTGATCGAGAACGCCGAAGGCGCGCGCACCACGCCGTCGATCATCGCCTACACCAACGACGGCGAGACCCTGGTCGGCCAGTCCGCCAAACGCCAGGCGGTGACCAACCCGCACAACACCCTCTACGCGGTGAAGCGCCTGATCGGCCGCCGCTTCGACGAGGACGTGGTGCAGAAGGACATCAAGCTGGTGCCCTACAAGATCGTCAAGGCCGACAACGGTGACGCCTGGGTGGAAGTCAAGGGCCAGAAGATGGCCCCGCCGCAAATCTCCGCCGAAGTGCTGAAGAAAATGAAGAAGACCGCCGAGGACTACCTCGGCGAGCCGGTCACCGAGGCGGTGATCACCGTTCCGGCCTATTTCAACGACAGCCAGCGCCAGGCCACCAAGGACGCCGGCCGTATCGCCGGTCTGGACGTCAAGCGCATCATCAACGAGCCGACCGCCGCGGCGCTGGCCTACGGCATGGACAAGGCCAAGGGTGACCGCACCGTGGTGGTCTACGACCTGGGTGGCGGTACCTTCGACGTGTCGGTGATCGAGATCGCCGAAGTTGACGGCGAACACCAGTTCGAGGTGCTGGCCACCAATGGCGACACCTTCCTGGGGGGCGAGGACTTCGACCTGCGCCTGATCGACTACCTCGTCGACGAGTTCAAGAAGGAGTCCGGCATCGATCTGAAGGGCGACCCGCTGGCCATGCAGCGTCTGAAGGAGGCCGCCGAGAAGGCCAAGATCGAGCTGTCCTCCAGCCAGCAGACCGACGTCAACCTGCCGTACATCACCGCCGACCAGACCGGTCCGAAGCACCTCAACGTGAAGATTTCCCGCGCCAAGCTGGAAGCCCTGGTCGAGGATCTGGTGGCCCGCACCCTGGAGCCCTGCCGCGTGGCCCTCAAGGACGCCGGCCTGGACGTCGGCAGCATCAACGACGTGATCCTGGTCGGTGGCCAGACCCGTATGCCGCTGGTGCAGCAGAAGGTTGCCGAATTCTTCGGCCGCGAGCCGCGCAAGGACGTCAACCCGGACGAAGCCGTGGCCATGGGCGCCGCCATTCAGGGCGCCGTGCTGGCCGGTGACGTCAAGGACGTGCTGCTGCTCGACGTGACCCCCCTGACCCTGGGCATCGAGACCATGGGTGGGGTGATGACGCCGCTGATCGAGAAGAACACGACCATCCCGACCAAGAAGTCCCAGGTGTTCTCCACTGCCGAGGACAACCAGTCGGCTGTGACCATCCACGTGCTGCAGGGCGAGCGCAAGCAGGCCGCGCAGAACAAGTCGCTGGGCAAGTTCGACCTCACCGACATTCCGCCGGCGCCGCGCGGCGTGCCGCAGATCGAGGTGACCTTCGACATCGACGCCAACGGCATCCTGCATGTGTCCGCCAAGGACAAGGCCACCGGCAAGCATCAGTCCATTGTGATCAAGGCCAACTCCGGTCTGTCCGATGAGGAAATCGAGAAGATGATCCGCGACGCCGAGGCCAACGCCGAGGAGGACCGCAAGTTCGAGGAGCTGGCCGCGGCTCGAAACCAGGGCGATGCGCTGGTCCACGCGACCCGCAAGATGCTCAACGAGGCCGGCGACAAGGCGACCGCCGACGAGAAGGCGGCCATTGAGAAGGCCCTGGGCGAGCTGGAAGCCGCGGTGAAGGGCGACGACAAGGCCACCATCGAGGCCAAGATGGCGGCGCTGTCCGAGGCCACTACCCCGCTGGCCCAGAAGATGTACGCCGAGCAGTCGCAGCCGGGGGCCGCGGCCCAGGGCGCGGAAGAGCCCAAGGGCGGCGCCGACGACGTGGTCGACGCCGAATTCGAAGAGGTCAAGGACAACAAGTAACGGAGGTCACGCTTCCGCTGCCCGCCGCCTGATGGCGGGCTCGATTCGCCGCGCGGGAGTCCTCTCCCGCGTCGGCGTATCTGGATGAAGCGAAATTCGTTCGAGAGTGCAGCAATCAATGGCTAAACGTGACTACTACGAAGTGCTCGGGGTCGAGCGCGGGGCCAGCGAGGCGGAGCTGAAGAAGGCCTACCGCCGCTTGGCCATGAAGTACCACCCGGACCGCAACCCCGGCGACAAGGCCTCGGAGGAGAAATTCAAGGAGGCCAACGAAGCCTATGAGGTGCTGTCCGACCCCAGCAAGCGTGCGGCCTACGACCAGTATGGCCACGCCGGGGTCGATCCCAACATGGGAGGCGGTGGCGGCTTCGGTGGCGCCAACTTCTCCGACATCTTCGGCGATGTGTTCAGCGACTTCTTCGGCGGCGGCCGTTCCAGTTCGCGTGGTGGCGCGCAGCGCGGCAGCGACCTGCGCTACACTCTGGAGCTGGACCTTGAGGACGCGGTGCGCGGCACCACGGTGACCATCCGCGTGCCGACCCTGGTCGCCTGCAAGGCCTGCGATGGCTCCGGTGCCAAGAAGGGCACCAGTCCGGTGACCTGTACCACCTGTGGCGGCATCGGTCAGGTGCGCATGCAGCAGGGCTTCTTTTCGGTGCAGCAGACCTGCCCGCGCTGCCACGGCAGCGGCAAGATGATCACCGACCCCTGCGGCAGCTGCCATGGCCACGGCCGGGTGGAAGAGCACAAGACCCTATCGGTCAAGGTGCCGGCCGGGGTGGATACCGGCGACCGCATCCGTCTGGCCGGCGAGGGCGAGGCAGGTGTCCATGGCGGCCCGGCCGGCGATCTCTACGTGGTGGTCAACGTGCGCGAGCACCCGATCTTCCAGCGCGACGGCAAGCATCTCTACTGCGAGGTGCCGATCAGCTTCGCCGATGCCGCTCTGGGTGGCGAGCTGGAGGTGCCGACCCTGGACGGCCGGGTCAAGTTGAAGATCCCCGAGGGAACCCAGACCGGCAAGCTGTTCCGCCTGCGCGGCAAGGGCGTGACCCCGGTGCGCGGCGGTGTGCCTGGCGACCTGCTGTGCCGCATCGCGGTAGAAACCCCGGTCAACCTGACCAAGCGCCAGCGCGAGCTGCTCGAGGAGTTCCGCAGTACGCTGCAGGGTGACTCCGCCCACTCGCCCAAGGCCAGTGGCTGGTTCGAGGGCGTGAAACGCTTTTTCGGTGATGTTTGAACCCGGCGTCGGGCCCCGGTACGGCTGGGTCCGACGTCCGCAGCCTGGAGCTGAGTTATGCGACGTATTGCAGTGATGGGCGCCGCGGGGCGCATGGGCAAGACCCTGGTCGAGGCGATCCAGCACGCCCCGGGGGCCGTGCTGAGCGCAGCCATCGATCGCCCGGACAGCAGCCTGATCGGTGCCGACGCCGGCGAGCTGGCCGGCATCGGGCGCATCGGCGTGGCCCTGTCCGCCGAGCTGAGTCAGGTGCTCGATGCCTTCGACGTGCTGATCGATTTCACCCACCCCACGGTGACCCTGAAGAACCTGGCGATCTGCCGCGCCGCCGGCAAGGCCATGGTGATCGGCACCACCGGTTTCTCGGTGGAGGAGAAGCAGCAACTGGCCGAGGTGGCCCGGGAAATCCCCATCGTCTTCGCCGCCAACTTCAGCGTCGGCGTCAACCTTTGCCTCAAGCTGCTGGATACCGCGGCGCGGGTGCTGGGCGACGACGTGGACATCGAGATCATCGAGGCCCACCACCGTCACAAGGTGGACGCTCCCTCCGGCACCGCCCTACGTATGGGCGAGGTGGTGGCCAATGCCCTGGGTCGTGACCTGCAGAAGGTCGCGGTGTACGGCCGCGAAGGCCAGACCGGCGCCCGCGTCCGTGAGACCATCGGTTTCGCCACGGTGCGCGCCGGCGACGTGGTGGGCGACCACACCGTGCTGTTCGCCGCCGACGGTGAGCGGGTGGAGATCACCCACAAGGCCTCCAGTCGCATGACCTTCGCCAAGGGCGCGGTACGCGCCGCGCTCTGGCTGGACGGCCGCGCCGCGGGACTGTACGACATGCAGGACGTGCTGGGCCTCAAGTAAGCCCGTATGTCTGCGCCGGGCGAGGGAGTAGGGCGTTTCTCGTCGGAGCGACCTTTTTTCATCGTCCATTCGGGTGGACCGGGCGAGGCTTTTCCTGTATGCTGCCTGCTTTAGTGTGTCCACTAAAATTTCGCATACGCAGCATGGTCCAAATACAAAAAGCGGGGTGACGGATTCTTACGTCATCCCGCTTTTTTACAACCTGCGTTTGCCCAGAGCCTTGATCAACGGGAGGTCTTCTTGACTAAGCCAGCCATTCTCGCCCTTGCCGACGGCAGTATCTTTCGTGGCGAGTCCATCGGCGCCGATGGCCAGACGATCGGCGAAGTGGTGTTCAACACCGCCATGACCGGCTATCAGGAAATTCTCACCGATCCGTCCTATGCCCAGCAGATCGTCACCCTGACCTACCCGCACATCGGCAACACCGGCACCACCCCTGAGGATGCCGAGGCCCGCCAGGTCTGGGCCGCCGGCCTGATCATCCGCGACTTGCCGCTGCTGGCCAGCAACTGGCGCAACAAGCAGTCGCTGCCGGACTACCTGAAGGCCAACGGCACCGTGGCCATCGCCGGCATCGATACCCGCCGGTTGACCCGCATCCTCCGCGAAAAGGGCTCGCAGAACGGCTGCATCCTCGCCGGCGAGGACGCCTCCGCAGAGAAGGCGCTGGAGCTGGCGCGCAGCTTCCCGGGTCTGAAGGGCATGGACCTGGCCAAGGTGGTCAGCGTCAAGCAGCCCTACGAGTGGCGCTCCAGCGTCTGGGATCTGAAGACCGACAGCCACCCGGAAATTCCCGCTGATGAGCTGCCCTACCACGTGGTCGCCTACGACTACGGGGTCAAGCTGAACATCCTGCGCATGCTGGTGGCGCGCGGCTGCCGGATCACCGTGGTGCCGGCGCAGACCCCGGCCAGCGAGGTGCTGGCCCTGAATCCGGACGGCGTGTTCCTCTCCAACGGTCCCGGCGACCCGGAACCTTGCGACTACGCGATCAAGGCCATCCAGGACATCCTCGAAACCGACATCCCGGTGTTCGGCATCTGCCTCGGTCACCAGCTGCTGGCCCTGGCCTCCGGCGCCAGGACCGTGAAGATGGGCCACGGCCATCACGGTGCCAACCACCCGGTGCAGGACCTGGACAGCGGCGTGGTGATGATCACCAGCCAGAACCACGGCTTCGCCGTGGACGAGGCCAGTCTGCCGGGCAACCTGCGCGCCACCCACAAGTCGCTGTTCGACGGCACCCTGCAGGGCATCGAGCGGACCGACAAGGTCGCCTTCAGCTTCCAGGGCCACCCCGAGGCCAGTCCCGGCCCGCACGACGTGGCGCCGCTGTTCGATCGCTTCATCGAAGCCATGGCCAAGCGCCGCTAAGCACGCCAGACGACTGACCTACGGATTCGAGTGAGAAAACATGCCTAAACGTACAGACATCCAAAGCATCCTGATCCTCGGCGCCGGCCCGATCGTCATCGGCCAGGCCTGCGAGTTCGACTACTCCGGCGCCCAGGCCTGCAAGGCCCTGAAGGAAGAAGGCTTCCGCGTCATCCTAGTGAACTCCAACCCGGCCACCATCATGACCGACCCGGCCATGGCCGACGCCACCTACATCGAGCCGATCAAGTGGCAGACCGTCGCCAAGATCATCGAGAAGGAGCGCCCGGACGCCCTGCTGCCGACCATGGGCGGGCAGACCGCGCTGAACTGCGCCCTGGACCTGGAGCGCCACGGCGTGCTGGCCAAGTTCGGCGTCGAAATGATCGGTGCCAACGCTGACACCATCGACAAGGCCGAGGACCGCTCGCGCTTCGACAAGGCGATGCGCGCCATCGGTCTGGAGTGCCCGCGCTCCGGCATCGCCCACAGCATGGAAGAGGCCTACGCGGTACTCGAGAAGGTCGGCTTCCCGTGCATCATTCGCCCGTCCTTCACCATGGGCGGTACCGGCGGCGGCATCGCCTACAACCGCGAGGAGTTCGAGGAGATCTGCGCCCGTGGCCTGGACCTGTCGCCGACCAAGGAGCTCCTGATCGACGAGTCGCTGATCGGCTGGAAGGAATACGAGATGGAGGTGGTCCGCGACAAGAAGGACAACTGCATCATCGTCTGCTCCATCGAGAACTTCGACCCCATGGGCGTGCACACCGGCGACTCGATCACCGTGGCGCCGGCGCAGACCCTTACCGACAAGGAATACCAGATCATGCGCAACGCCTCCCTGGCGGTGCTGCGCGAGATCGGCGTGGAGACCGGCGGTTCCAACGTGCAGTTCGGCATCAACCCGAACAACGGCCGCATGGTGGTGATCGAGATGAACCCGCGCGTGTCGCGTTCCTCGGCGCTGGCCTCCAAGGCCACCGGCTTCCCGATCGCCAAGATCGCCGCCAAGCTGGCGGTCGGCTACACCCTCGACGAGCTGCAGAACGACATCACCGGCGGCCGCACCCCGGCGTCCTTCGAGCCGTCCATCGACTACGTGGTCACCAAGGTGCCGCGTTTCGCCTTCGAGAAGTTCCCCAAGGCCGACGCTCGCCTGACCACCCAGATGAAGTCCGTGGGCGAGGTGATGGCTATTGGCCGCACCTTCCAGGAGTCCGTGCAGAAGGCCCTGCGTGGCCTGGAAGTGGGCGCTACCGGCTTCGATCCCAAGCTGGATCTCAACGACCCCGAGGCCGACGGCATTCTCAAGCGCGAGCTGACCGTGCCGGGCGCCGAGCGCATCTGGTACGTGGCTGACGCCTTCCGCGCCGGCAAGAGCGTTGAGCAGGTGTTCGAGCTGACCAGGATCGACCCCTGGTTCCTGGTGCAGATCGAGGATCTGGTCAAGGAAGAGGAGCGGGTCAAGACCCTGGGCCTCGCCAGCATCGACCGCGATCTGATGTTCCGCCTGAAGCGCAAGGGCTTTTCCGACGCGCGTCTGGCCAAGCTGCTCGGCGTCACCGAGAAGAACCTGCGCGCCCACCGCCACAAGCTCAAGGTGCTGCCGGTCTACAAGCGGGTCGACACCTGCGCCGCCGAGTTCGCCACCGACACCGCCTACATGTACTCGACCTACGAGGAGGAGTGCGAGGCCAATCCGTCCAGCCGCGACAAGATCATGATCCTCGGCGGCGGCCCGAACCGCATCGGCCAGGGCATCGAGTTCGACTACTGCTGCGTACATGCCGCGCTGGCCATGCGTGAGGACGGCTACGAGACCATCATGGTCAACTGCAACCCGGAGACCGTGTCTACCGACTACGACACCTCCGACCGTCTGTACTTCGAGCCGGTGACCCTGGAGGACGTGCTGGAGATCGTCCGCGTCGAGCAGCCCAAGGGCGTCATCGTGCAGTACGGCGGGCAGACCCCACTGAAGCTGTGCCGCGCCCTGGAAGAGGCGGGCGTGCCGATCATCGGCACCAGTCCGGACGCCATCGACCGCGCCGAGGACCGCGAGCGCTTCCAGCAGATGGTCCAGCGCCTCAACCTGCGCCAGCCGGCCAACGCCACCGCGCGCAGCGAGGAGGAGGCCCTGGCCCACGCCAAGGCCATCGGCTTCCCGCTGGTGGTGCGCCCGTCCTACGTGCTGGGCGGTCGGGCCATGGAAATCGTCTACCAGGAAGAAGAGCTCAAGCGCTACATGCGCGAGGCGGTGAAGGTTTCCAACGACAGCCCGGTGCTCCTCGACCACTTCCTCAACTGCGCCATCGAGGTGGACGTGGATGCGGTGTGCGATGGCGAAACCGTGGTGATCGGCGCCATCATGCAGCACATCGAGCAGGCCGGGGTGCACTCCGGTGACTCAGCCTGCTCTCTGCCGCCCTATTCGCTGCCCCAGCACATCCAGGACGAGATCCGCGAGCAGGTCAAGAAGATGGCCCTGGAGCTCGGCGTGGTCGGCCTGATGAACGTGCAGATGGCGGTGCAGGGCGAGGACATCTACGTCATCGAGGTGAACCCGCGCGCCTCCCGTACCGTGCCGTTCGTCTCCAAGTGCATCGGCGAGTCCCTGGCCAAGGTGGCCGCTCGGGTGATGGCCGGCAAGACCCTCAAGGAAATCGGTTACACCGAGGAAATCATTCCGCCATACTTCAGCGTCAAGGAAGCGGTGTTCCCGTTCGCCAAGTTCCCCGGGGTCGACCCGATCCTTGGCCCGGAAATGAAGTCCACCGGCGAGGTGATGGGCGTCGGCGACAGCTTCGGCGAGGCCTTCGCCAAGGCCCAGCTGGGTGCCGGCGAGATCCTGCCCACCGGCGGTACCGTATTCATCAGCGTTCGCGAGGACGACAAACCCCTGGTCGCCCAGGTCGCCCGTGACCTGATCGACCTGGGCTTCGAGATCGTCGCCACCTCCGGTACCGCCCGGGAGATCGAGGCCGCCGGGCTGCCGGTGCGCCGGGTGAACAAGGTGACCGAGGGCCGCCCGCACGTGGTCGACATGATCAAGAACGACGAGGTATCGCTGATCATCAACACCACCGAGGGGCGCCAGTCGATCGCCGACTCCTATTCCATTCGTCGTAACGCCCTGCAGCACAAGATCTACTGCACCACCACCATCGCGGCGGGGCAGGCGATCTGTGAGGCGCTCAAGTTCGGTCCCGAGAAAACCGTGCGCCGGCTGCAGGATCTCCATGCAGGAATCAAGGCATGAGCAAATTCCCCATGACCGTACAGGGCGCCCGTGCCCTGGAAGAGGAACTGAAGCACCTGAAGACCGTGCTGCGTCCGCAGATCACCCAAGCGATCGCCGAGGCGCGTGAGCTGGGAGATCTCAAGGAGAACGCCGAGTACCATGCCGCCCGCGAACAGCAGGGCATGGTCGAGGCGCGCATCCGCGACATCGAGGGGCGCCTGCAGAACGCGCAGATCATCGATGTCACCGCCATCCCCCACACCGGCAAGGTGATCTTTGGCACCACGGTGGAGATCGTCAACGTCGACACCGACGAGAGCGTGACCTACCAGATCGTCGGTGACGACGAGGCCGACATCAAGAAGGGCAAGCTGTCGGTCAGCTCGCCCATCGCCCGCGCCCTGATCGGCAAGGAAGAGGGTGACGTGGTGACGGTGCAGACCCCCGGCGGTCTGATCGAGTACGAGATCGTCGAAGTCCGCCACATCTGAGGTGACCATGCGTGCGGCGGCCTACAGCTGGCAGCTGGCCCAGACCTTCTGGGTCGGCGGCCTCTGGCTGGTGCAGTTCGTGGTGCTGCCGGCGCTGACCAAGATCGGTCTGGCGCCGCTGCTGATCGAGGAGATCGCCAGCCTGTTGCGGCCGCTGTTGGTCGGCTTCGCCGCCTTCTGCGCGGTGCTGCAGCTGCTGGTGCTCGGCCAGGCCGAACGCCTGCCGGCGCTCTGGCGCGACAGTCGCGGTCAGCTGCTGCTGGCGGTGCTGGTCATGGCCTTGGTGTATCTGGCGGTCAACGCCTTGGCCCCCGGGGCGGAGCGCTGGCTGCTGTTCAACTACCTGGTGGTGGCGCTGTGCGGCATCCTGTTGGTGTTGCAGCCGGTGCCCGGGGTACAGCGGCGGAGCTGAAGGCGGGCCGGCTCAGCCCTGGTAGCGGCTGATGTTCGACAGGTTGCGGTTCGGCTTGGGATTCTTGCGGTACAGCAGGGCCATCTTGCCGATGCTCTGCACCAGTTCGGCGCCGCTGGCCTTGCAGAGTTCGCCGATCAGCGCCTGACGGTCCTCGCGTTCGGACAAGCGCAGTTGCACCTTGATCAGTTCGTGGTCGTTGAGCGCCCGCTCCAGCTCGGCCAGCACACCTTCGGTCAGTCCCTGTTCGGCGACCATCAATACCGGTTTCAGGTGGTGACCGATAGATTTGTATTGCTTCTTCTGCTCCTGAGTGAGCGGCATAATTCGACCTCTGCGTCTGGTCCTGTACGAAAACGGCGGCCATTTTACCCGAGTGATCCGGACGCCGCCCAGCTAATGACGAGGTACCCCTTGGCCCGTTCGAAAACCAGCGCCCGCTGGCTGAAAGAGCACTTCGACGACCCTTACGTCAAAATGGCGCAGAAGGACGGCTACCGTTCCCGTGCCAGCTACAAGCTTCTCGAGATCCAGGAGAAGGACCGCATCCTGCGCCCCGGGATGACGGTGATCGATCTGGGCGCCGCGCCCGGCGGCTGGTCCCAGGTGACCAGCCGGGTGATCGGTGACAAGGGCACCCTGATCGCCTCCGACATCCTGGAAATGGACGCCATTCCCGACGTCTCCTTCATTCAGGGCGACTTCACCGACGATGCGGTGTTCGAGCGCATCCTCGAGGCGGTCGGCGACCGTCCGGTGGACCTTGTGATTTCCGACATGGCCCCCAATATGAGTGGAGTGAAGGCCGCCGATCAGCCGCGCGCCATGTACCTGTGCGAGCTGGCCCTGGACCTGGCGGCGCGTGTGCTGCGCCCGGGCGGCGACTTCCTGATCAAGGTCTTCCAAGGCGAGGGCTTCGACCAGTACCACAAGCAGACACGCGAGCTGTTCGACAAGGTGCAGATGCGCAAGCCGATGTCCTCGCGCGACCGCTCCCGCGAGCAGTACCTGCTGGCGCGGGGCTTCCGTGGCCTGGACTAGACTGCAGTGAACGGGGCCGCGCCCCGGAGGGTCTCATAAAGGGTTACAGACGGTGCCTGCGAGGGGCAGGCGTTGTGTAGTAAGTTAGGCGGGTGAACCACCAGCCATCATGCGAGGCGCGTTCCAGGACGGCTTGCTTCAGAGGGTAGCTAATTGAACGACATGGCAAAGAACCTGATCCTGTGGCTGATCATCGCAGCCGTACTGGTGACGGTGATGAACAACTTCTCCAGCCCCAATGAGCCGCAGACGCTGAACTATTCGCAGTTCATCGAGCAGGTCAAGGACGGCGCCGTGCAGCGGGTGACCATCGAGGGCTACACCATCAGCGGCGTCGGCACCGATGGCAAGCCGTTCACCACGGTGCGGCCGATGATCGAGGACCCGGGCCTGATCGGTGACCTGATCAACAACAACGTGGTGATCGAGGGCAAGAAACCCGAGCAGCAGAGCATCTGGACCCAGCTGCTGGTGGCCAGCTTCCCGATCCTGGTGATCATCGCCGTGTTCATGTTCTTCATGCGCCAGATGCAGGGCGGCGCCGGTGGCAAGGGCGGGCCCATGAGCTTCGGCAAGTCCAAGGCGCGGTTGCTCTCCGAGGACCAGGTGAAGACCACCCTGGCCGACGTCGCCGGCTGCGACGAGGCCAAGGAAGAGGTCGGCGAGCTGGTGGAGTTCCTTCGTGATCCCGGCAAGTTCCAGCGCCTGGGCGGACGCATTCCCCGCGGCGTGCTGATGGTCGGCCCGCCCGGTACCGGTAAGACCCTGCTGGCCAAGGCCATCGCCGGCGAGGCCAAGGTGCCGTTCTTCACTATCTCCGGTTCGGACTTCGTCGAGATGTTCGTCGGTGTGGGTGCCAGCCGCGTCCGTGACATGTTCGACCAGGCCAAGAAGCATGCGCCCTGCATCATCTTCATCGACGAGATCGACGCGGTCGGCCGGCACCGTGGCGCCGGCATGGGCGGTGGTCACGACGAGCGCGAGCAGACCCTCAACCAGTTGCTGGTGGAGATGGACGGCTTCGAGATGAACGACGGCATCATCGTCATCGCCGCCACCAACCGCCCCGACGTACTCGATCCGGCGTTGCTGCGTCCCGGTCGTTTCGACCGCCAGGTGGTGGTCGGCCTGCCGGACATCCGCGGCCGCGAGCAGATCCTCAAAGTGCACATGCGCAAGGTGCCGGTCGGCGAGGACGTCAAGCCGGCGGTCATCGCCCGCGGCACGCCCGGCTTTTCCGGCGCCGACCTGGCCAACCTGGTCAACGAGGCGGCGCTGTTCGCTGCCCGTGCCGGCAAGCGCCTGGTGGAAATGAAGGAATTCGAGCTGGCCAAGGACAAGATCATGATGGGCGCCGAGCGCAAGACCATGGTCATGTCTGAGAAGGAGAAGCTCAACACCGCCTACCACGAGGCTGGTCACGCTATCATCGGGCGCCTGATGCCGGAGCACGATCCGGTCTACAAGGTGACTATCATTCCGCGCGGCCGCGCCCTCGGGGTGACCATGTTCCTTCCCGAGGAGGATCGTTACAGCCTGAGCAAGCGCGCGCTGATCAGTCAGATCTGCTCGCTGTTTGGTGGACGTATCGCCGAGGAGATGACTCTGGGCTTCGACGGGGTGACCACCGGCGCTTCCAATGACATCATGCGCGCCACCCAGATCGCCCGTAATATGGTCACCAAATGGGGACTGTCCGAGAAGCTCGGCCCGCTGATGTACGCCGAGGAGGAGGGTGAGGTTTTCCTCGGTCGCAGCATGGGTGCCCACCACACCAACGTGTCGGCCGAGACCGCCCGGCTGATCGACGAGGAGGTGCGGCGCATCATCGACGAGTGCTATGCCACCGCCAAGCGGATCCTTGAGGAGAATCGCGACAAGCTGGACGCCATGGCCGAGGCGCTGATGAAGTACGAGACCATCGACGCCGAGCAGATCGACGACATCATGGCCGGTCGTCCGCCGCGCGAGCCGCGCGACTGGGGTGGTGATGACGCCGGCAAGCCGGTTGCCGACAGCGAAGGCAGCGACATTTCCGAGAAGCCCATTGGCGGACCCGCCGCCGAACACTAAGAATCCCATGACTTCGATGCACCAACTGGACCGGCTGCCCTGTGGCAGCCGGTTTCTTGATTTGAGCCGCCCGCACGTGATGGGCATCCTCAACGTCACCCCGGACTCCTTTTCCGACGGTGGCCGCTACAACCAGCTGGACCAGGCCCTGCGCCACGCCGAGGCGATGGTCGAGGCCGGCGCCACGCTGATCGACGTTGGCGGCGAGTCAACCCGCCCGGGCGCCCGCCCGGTGTCGCCGCTCGAGGAACTGGAGCGCGTCGCCCCGGTAGTCGAGGCCATCGCTAGGCGCCTGGATGTGATCATCTCGGTGGACACCTCGACCCCGGCGGTGATGCGCGAGGTGGCCCGCCTAGGCGCGGGGCTGATCAACGACGTGCGCTCCCTGCAGCGCGACGGCGCCCTGGATGCGGCGGCAGCCAGCGGCCTGCCGGTGTGCCTGATGCACATGCGCGGCGAGCCGGCCACCATGCAGGAGAATCCGCAGTACGCCGACCTGCTCGGCGAGGTCAGGCAATTCCTCGTCGAGCGCATGCAGGCCTGTGCTGCCGCTGGCATTCCCCGTGAGCGTCTGGTGCTTGACCCGGGCTTCGGCTTCGCCAAGACCCTGGCGCACAACCTGAGCCTGTTCAAACATATGGACATCCTGCACGAGCTGGGTTGTCCGCTGCTGGTCGGGGTGTCGCGCAAGAGCATGATCGGCCACACCTTGGGCCGCGAGGTCCACGAGCGGCTGTACGGCAGCCTGGCGCTGGCCGCCCTGGCAGTGGCCAAGGGGGCAAGCATTCTGCGGGTCCACGACGTGGCCGAAACCGTGGATGTGGTAAGGATGGTCGCTGCTGTGCAGGCCGCGGACTGAACAACTAGAGGATGGAATTCTCATGAGCAGAAAATATTTCGGCACCGACGGCATTCGCGGTCGCGTCGGCGAATACCCCATCACCCCCGATTTCGTCCTCAAGCTGGGCTGGGCGGCCGGCACGGCCTTCCGCAAGCAGGGCAAGTGCCGCATCCTGATTGGCAAGGACACGCGGATATCCGGCTACATGTTCGAATCGGCCCTGGAGGCCGGGCTGGCCGCTGCCGGTGCCGACGTGCAGCTGCTCGGCCCCATGCCGACCCCGGCGATCGCCTACCTGACCCGCACCTTCCAGGCCGATGCCGGCATCGTCATCAGTGCCTCGCACAACCCCCACGACGATAACGGCATCAAGTTCTTCTCCGGCCAGGGCACCAAGCTGCCCGACGAGGTCGAGCAGATGATCGAGGAACTGATCGACCAGCCGATGACCGTGGTGGAGTCGGCGGCCATCGGCAAGGCCTCGCGGATCAACGACGCCTCCGGGCGTTACATCGAGTTCTGCAAGAGCAGCGTGCCCAGCGGCACCAGCTTCACTGGCCTGAAGATCGTCCTCGACTGCGCCCACGGTGCCGCCTACAAGGTGGCACCCAGCGTGTTCCGCGAGCTGGGCGCCACGGTGAGCACCATCGGCGCCCAGCCGGACGGCCTGAACATCAACGCCGGCTATGGCTCCACCCACATCGAGGCATTGCAGGCGGAAGTGCTGGCGCAGCGTGCCGACCTGGGCATCGCCTTCGACGGCGACGCCGACCGCGTGCTGATGGTGGATCATACCGGTGCTCTGGTGGATGGTGACGAGCTGATGTTCATCATCGCTCGCGATCTCCATGAACGCGGCCGGCTGAGCGGCGGCGTGGTGGGCACCCTGATGAGCAATCTGGGCCTGGAGCTGGCCCTCGGCGAGCTGGGCATTCCCTTCGTGCGTGCCAAGGTGGGCGACCGCTACGTGCTGTCCGAGCTGCTGGAGCGCGGCTGGCAGGTAGGTGGGGAGAACTCCGGGCACATCGTCTGCCTGCACCACACCACCACCGGGGATGCCATCATCTCCGCCCTGCAGGTGTTGATGGCTCTGAAAGGGCGTGGGCAGACCCTGGCCGAGGCTCGCCAGGGGATGCGCAAGTTCCCCCAAGTGCTGGTCAACGTACGCTTCTCCGGTGGCGCCGACCCGGTATCGCACCCGACCGTCAAGGACGCCTGCGCGCGGGTCACTGAGCGCATGCAGGGGCGCGGTCGCGTGCTGTTGCGCAAGTCGGGGACCGAGCCGCTGGTGCGGGTGATGGTCGAAGGCGACGATGAGACGCAGGTCCGTGGCTATGCCGACGAATTGGCTAAAGTAGTGGCAGAGGTCTGCGCCTAGCCCTGTCGAGGCTTATGTGTTTGATTCGCTTGCGACTGTGCAGGCACTTGGGTAAGATCTGCGCCCACTTTGATCGCGAGGTAGAGCATGCGCCGCCCTCTGGTTGCCGGTAATTGGAAAATGCACGGTACCCGCGCCAGCGTCGCTGAGCTGATCAAAGGTCTTCGCCATCTGGCGTTGCCGGCTGGTATCGATGTCGCGGTTTTTCCGTCCTGTCTGCATATCGCTCAGGTGATTGCCGGGCTGGAAGGCAAGGCGATGGCGGTTGGTGCGCAGAACTGCGCAGTGGAGCCGATGCAGGGTGCCCTGACCGGGGAGGTCGCTCCCAGTCAGCTGGCCGATGCGGGTTGCAGGATGGTGCTGGTCGGACACTCGGAACGCCGCCAGATCATGGGCGAGCGCGACGAAATGATCAGTCGCAAGTTCGCTGCCGCGCAGTCCTGTGGACTGGTGCCGGTGCTGTGCGTGGGTGAGACCCTCGAGCAGCGCGAGGCCGGCAAGACGATCGAGGTGGTCGGGCGACAGCTCGGCACCGTCATCGAGGATTTGGGTGTCGGGGCGTTCGCCTCGGCGATAGTGGCGTACGAGCCGGTCTGGGCCATAGGTACAGGGCTGACTGCCACGCCGGAACAGGCTCAGGAAGTGCATGCCGCGATTCGCGCGCAGCTGGCCGCTGAGAATGGCGAAGTGGCTCGCAAGGTAAGGATTTTGTACGGCGGTAGCGTGAAGGCGGCCAATGCGGCCGAACTGTTCCGCATGCCGGACATCGATGGAGGTCTCATTGGCGGGGCCTCCCTGAATGCGGACGAGTTCGGTGCGATCTGTCGCGCCGCGGGAAGCTGAGAAATGCTGGAAACTGTCGTTGTTGTATTGCACCTGCTGGCGGCGCTGTGCCTCGTCGTCCTGGTTCTGCTCCAGCAGGGCAAGGGAGCGGATGCGGGTGCTTCCTTCGGTGCGGGTGCCTCCGCCACCGTATTCGGAAGCCAAGGTTCCGCTACCTTTTTGAGTCGAGTTACTGCTATACTTGCTGCCGCTTTTTTTATTAGCAGCTTGGGCTTAGCCTACTTTGCTAAGGAAAAGGCTGATCAGCTGAGCCGTGCGGGGTTGCCTGACCCGGCCGTGCTTGAGGTTCCCCAGCAGCGCCCGGCGGCGGATGACGTGCCGGTCCTCGAGGAACAACCGGCAAGCCAGCCTGCGGACGATGTGCCGGAGGCGCCGGAAGAGAAGTAAACCGTTTTGCCGAGGTGGTGGAATTGGTAGACACGCTACCTTGAGGTGGTAGTGGCCATAGGCTGTAGGGGTTCGAGTCCCCTCCTCGGTACCAATTCAAGCTAGGCCCGCAGTCGCGGGCCTAGTCGCTGGCGGAGTCCGGATTGACCCACAGGCGGGTCTAGCCTTATACTTTGCCACCAGCTTTGACGCGGGGTGGAGCAGTCTGGTAGCTCGTCGGGCTCATAACCCGAAGGTCGTTGGTTCAAATCCAGCCCCCGCAACCAGTAGTAGCGAAGCCCCTTTTCAGGGGCTTTTTGCTAGCTGGACATCAGTGATCCCCGCGCGTCGCGGCGGTGTGAAGGGATGGGCGTTTCGCCCATTTTTTATTTGTATTGAATGCACGCAGGTGAGGCTTCAGGTGTCGAGCAAGCTAGAGGATTTGCAGGGCTTGTTGGCCCCGGTGGTCGAGGCCCTCGGCTATGAGTGCTGGGGCATCGAGTTCCTCTCGCAAGGGCGTCATTCGTTGCTGCGCGTCTATATAGATAAGCCAGACGGCATCCTGGTGGACGACTGCGAAGTGGTCAGCCGCCAGATCAGTGGCGTCCTCGACGTCGAGGATCCGATCAGCAGCGAATACACCCTCGAGGTTTCCTCGCCAGGCATGGACAGGCCGCTGTTCAAGCTCGAACAGTTCGCCCGGCATGCCGGTGAGCAGGTGAAGATCCGGTTGCGCATCCCCTTTGAGGGACGGCGCAACTTCCAGGGCCTCCTCCGTGGTGTGGAGGAGCAGGACGTGGTGGTTCTGGTGGATGACCACGAGTACCTGCTGCCGATCGATTCGATCGACAAGGCCAACATTGTTCCCAGGTTTGATTGAGCCGCGATTCCGCGCGGGTACGCGGATGGCGCGGATCCAATGGATTGCGAAAGGCGAGGCGTACGATGAGCAAAGAAGTACTGCTGGTTGTTGAATCGGTTTCCAACGAGAAGGGCGTGCCGCCCGGCGTGATTTTCGAAGCGCTGGAGCTGGCCCTGGCCACGGCGACCAAGAAACGTTTCGACGAGGAAGTCGATCTGCGGGTGGCGATCAACCGCCAGACCGGCAGCTATGACACCTTCCGCCGCTGGACGGTGGTCGAAGACGACCAGCTGGAGAATCCGGCCGCCGAGCTGACCCAGGCCCAGGCCCAGGAACGCCAGCCGGAAGCCAAGCCCGGCGACGTGCTTGAGGAGAAGATCGAGTCCATCGAGTTCGGCCGCATCGCCGCGCAGACCGCCAAGCAGGTCATCGTCCAGAAGGTCCGCGAAGCCGAGCGCGCGCAGGTGGTCGAGGCCTACCGCGAGCGCCTGGGCGAGATCATCTCCGGCACCGTGAAGAAGGTGACCCGTGACAACGTGATCGTCGACCTCGGCAACAACGCCGAGGCGCTGTTGGCCCGTGAGGACATCATTCCGCGTGAGACCTTCCGCGTCGGCGCCCGCGTGCGTGCCCTGCTCAAGGAAATCCGCACCGAGAACCGCGGCCCGCAGTTGATCCTCTCGCGCACCGCGCCGGAGATGCTGATCGAGCTGTTCCGCATTGAAGTGCCGGAAATCGCCGAGGAGCTCATCGAGGTGATGGGCGCTGCCCGCGACCCGGGTTCCCGCGCCAAGATCGCCGTGCGTTCCAAGGACAAGCGCATCGACCCGCAGGGCGCCTGCATCGGCATGCGCGGCTCGCGTGTCCAGGCGGTATCCGGTGAACTGGGCGGTGAGCGCGTGGACATCGTGTTGTGGGACGAGAACCCGGCGCAGTTCGTGATCAACGCCATGGCGCCGGCGGAAGTGGCGGCGATCATCGTCGACGAGGACGCCCACGCCATGGACATCGCCGTCGCCGAGGACAATCTGGCCCAGGCCATCGGTCGCGGCGGCCAGAACGTCCGCCTGGCCAGCCAGCTGACCGGCTGGACCCTCAACGTGATGACCGAGGCCGACATCCAGGCCAAGCAGCAGGCCGAGACCGGCGACATCATGCGGTCGTTCATCGACGAGTTGGGGGTCGACGAGGAGCTGGCTCAGGTGCTGGTGGAGGAAGGCTTCACCACCCTGGAAGAGATCGCCTACGTGCCGATGGAAGAGATGCTCAGCATCGACGGTTTCGACGAGGATATCGTCAACGAGCTGCGCTCGCGGGCCAAGGATCGCCTGCTCACCAAGGCCATCGCCAACGAGGAGAAGCTGGCTGATGCCCAGCCGGCCGAAGACCTGCTCTCCCTGGAGGGCATGGACAAGGCGCTTGCGCACGAACTGGCCGTGCGGGGCGTACTGAACCGCGAAGACCTGGCCGAGCAGTCGATCGACGACCTGCTGGAAATCGAGGGTATCGACGCGGAACGCGCCGGCAAGTTGATCATGGCCGCCCGAGCCCACTGGTTCGAGTAAGTTGCGGTCTGAGGAGAGAAGTGCATGACGCAAGTCACGGTGAAAGAACTGGCCCAAGTGGTCGACACACCAGTAGAACGCCTGCTGCAGCAGATGCGCGAGGCGGGTCTGCCGCACACCGCCGCCGACCAGGTCGTTACCGATAGCGAGAAGCAGGCGCTGCTGACCTATCTCAAGCGCAGCCACGGCGACAAGCTCGAGGAGCCGCGCAAGATCACCCTGCAGCGCAAGACCACCAGCACCCTGAAGCTGGGTGGCAGCAAGACCATCAGCGTCGAAGTGCGCAAGAAGAAGACATTCGTCAAGCGCAGTGCCGAGGAGCTCGAGGCCGAGCGTCGCCGCGAGCTGGAGGAGCAGCAGCGCGCCGCCGAAGAGGCTGCCCGCAAGGCCGCTGAGGAAGAGGCCGCCCGCAAGGCGGCGGAAGAGGAGGCTGCCCGCAAGGCGGCTGCCGAGGCCGCCGCGGCTGCGGCACAGGCAGCCCAGCAGGCCCAGGCCGCTGATGAGCCTGCTCCGGTGGTCGAGGCCCCGGCCGCTGCTCCGGTCGCCGAGCGCAAGAAGGAAGAGCCGCGGCGCCCCGAACGTGCCCGGGGCGTCGAGGACGAGCGCCGCGTCGACCGCAAGAATTCCGCTCATCGGAGCAGCCTCAAGGACAAGAATCCGGCCCCGCGCGTCTCGGTGCGCAACGTCGACGAGGATGCCGAGGGCTTCCGGCGCGGCGGCGGTCGTGGCAAGCCGAAGCTGAAGAAACGTAACCAGCACGGGTTCCAGAACCCGACAGGACCCATTGTGCGCGAAGTAAGCATCGGCGAGACCATCACCGTAGCCGAACTGGCCCAGCAGATGGCGGTCAAGGCCGCAGACGTGGTCAAGTTCATGTTCAAGCTGGGCAGCCCGGTGACCATCAACCAGGTGCTCGACCAGGAAACCGCCCAGCTGGTCGCCGAGGAATTCGGCCACAAGGTCAAGCTGATCAGCGAGAACGCTCTCGAGGAGCAACTGGCCGAGTCCCTGAAGTTCGAAGGTGGCGAGACCGTGCCGCGCGCCCCGGTGGTGACCGTGATGGGCCACGTCGACCACGGCAAGACCTCGCTGCTCGACTACATCCGCCGCACCAAGGTGGCCGCTGGCGAGGCCGGTGGCATCACCCAGCACATCGGCGCCTACCACGTGGAAACCGATCGCGGCATGGTGACCTTCCTCGACACCCCCGGTCACGCCGCGTTCACCGCCATGCGTGCCCGTGGTGCCAAGGCCACCGACATCGTCATCCTGGTGGTGGCGGCCGATGACGGCGTGATGCCGCAGACCGAGGAAGCCGTGCAGCACGCCAAGGCGGCCGGCGTGCCCATCGTGGTCGCGGTGAACAAGATCGACAAGCCGGAAGCCAACCCGGACAACATCAAAAACGGCCTGGCCGCGCTGGATGTGATTCCCGAGGAGTGGGGCGGCGACACCCAGTTCGTGCATGTGTCGGCCAAGGTCGGTACCGGCATCGACGAGCTGCTCGAAGCCGTGCTGCTGCAGGCCGAGGTGCTGGAGCTGAAGGCCACTCCGAGCGCCCCGGGCCGCGGCGTGGTGATCGAGTCGCGCCTGGATAAGGGCCGTGGTCCGGTGGCAACCGTGCTGGTCCAGGACGGCACCCTGCGTCAGGGCGACATGGCCCTGGTCGGTTCCAACTACGGGCGCATCCGCGCCATGCTCGACGAGAACGGCAAGCAGATCAAGGAAGCCGGTCCGTCCATCCCGGTGGAGATCCTCGGCCTGGACGGCACCCCGGATGCCGGCGACGAGCTGACCGTGGTCGCCGACGAGCGCAAGGCTCGCGAAGTGGCGCTGTTCCGCCAGGGCAAGTACCGCGAGGTCAAGCTGGCCCGCCAGCAGTCCGCCAAGCTGGAGAACATCTTCGAAAGCATGGGGCAGGACGAGAAGAAGACCCTCAACATCGTCCTCAAGACCGACGTGCGCGGTACCCTGGAGGCGCTGCAGAGCTCCCTGGCCACCCTCGGCAACGACGAGGTGCAGGTACGGGTGATCGGCGGCGGCGTCGGCGGCATCACCGAGAGCGATGCCAACCTGGCACTGGCTTCCAACGCCGTGCTGTTCGGCTTCAACGTGCGTGCGGATGCCGGCGCCCGGAAGATCGTCGAGCAGGAAGGCCTCGACATGCGCTACTACAACGTGATCTACGACATCATCGATGACGTCAAGAAAGCGTTGACCGGCATGCTGGGCAGCGATGTGCGCGAGAACATTCTCGGCGTCGCCGAGGTGCGCGACGTGTTCCGTTCGCCGAAGTTCGGCGCTATCGCCGGCTGCATGGTGATCGAGGGTACCGTCTACCGCAATCGCCCGATCCGCGTGCTGCGCGACGACGTGGTGATCTTCGAGGGCGAGCTGGAGTCACTGCGCCGATTCAAGGACGACGTCGCCGAAGTGCGTAGCGGCATGGAGTGCGGCATCGGCGTGAAGAGCTACAACGACGTCCAGGTCGGCGACAAGATTGAGGTCTACGAGAAGGTTCAGGTCGCGCGTTCGCTCTGACGCCTGGAGGCAGACAGCAAGCGGCAAGCTCCATGGGATGGCCTGGCCATCGACTGGGCTTGCCGTTTGGTTTTGCAGTTTGATGATTTTCTGAGCTGCCCCGTGCGGCTCGAGGCAGAGTTATGGCCAAAGACTACAGTCGTACCCAGCGGCTCGGCGACCAGATGCAGCGAGAGCTCTCCGAGCTGATCCGCCGCGAGGTCAAGGATCCGCGCCTGGGCATGATCACCATCACCGGGGTCGAGGTGACCCGCGACCTGGGCCACGCCAAGGTGTTCATCACCGTGATGGGCGCCGATGGCGGCGAGGTGGTCGAGCGCAACCTGGAGATCCTCCGGGATGCCGCCGGCTACCTGCGCATGCTCCTGGGCAAGGTGATGAAGGTGCGCAGCGTGCCCCAGCTGCATTTCCACTATGACGAAAGCATCGCCCGCGGCGCCCACCTGTCGGCGCTGATCGATCGCGCCGTGGCGGAAGACAACAAGCATCGGGATAACTGAGCGTGGCGCAGGTCAAACGTATCCGCCGCAATGTCAGCGGCATCATCGTCCTCGACAAGCCCCGGGGATTCACCTCCAACGCCGCGCTGCAGAAGGTCCGCTGGCTGTTGAATGCCGAGAAGGCCGGGCACACCGGCAGCCTCGATCCGTTGGCCACCGGCGTCCTGCCGCTTTGCTTCGGCGAGGCGACCAAGTTCTCCCAGTACCTGCTGGACGCCGACAAGGGTTACGAGACCCTGGTGCAGCTGGGGGTGACCACCACCACTGGGGATGCCGAGGGTGAGGTCGTCGAGCGCCGCGAAGTGACCGTTGGTCGCCCTGAGCTGGAGGCGGCCCTGGAGAAATTCCGCGGGGAAATCAAGCAGATACCGCCGATGTATTCGGCTCTCAAGCGCGACGGCCAGCCGCTCTACAAGCTGGCGCGGGCCGGCGAGGTAGTGGAGCGCGAGGCGCGTTCTGTTACTATTAATCGCTTGGAATTGCTGTCCTTCGAAGGGACCCAGGCCCGCCTGGCGGTGGCCTGCAGCAAGGGCACCTACGTTCGCACCCTGGTCGAGGACATCGGCCAGTTGCTCGGTTGCGGCGCCCATGTCGCCGAGCTGCGCCGCACCCAGGCCGGCCCCTTCCGCTTGGAGCAGGCGGTCAGCCTCGACGAGCTGATCCGTGTGCAGGAAGCTGATGGCTGCGAGGCCCTGGACCGCTTCCTGCTGCCCTGCGACAGTGGGCTGACCCACTGGCCGCTACTGCAGTTCTCCGAGCACAGTGCGTACTACTGGCTGCATGGGCAGCCGGTGCGCGCTCCGGAAGCGCCGAAGTACGGCATGGTCCGGGTACAGGATCATACTGGCCGCTTCATCGGCATCGGTGAGGTGAGCGAAGACGGGCGGATCGCGCCGCGTCGACTGATTCGGTCCGCGTGACCGAGCGAGGGTGGCTGTCAACAGGCACGGTCATACCTCTTCTTTAAACACGGGAGTCTCTCCCGGCCTGTTCACTCGAGGAGCCCAAAAATGGCACTGAGCGTCGAAGAAAAAGCCCAGATCGTTAACGAGTACAAGCAGTCTGAAAACGATACCGGCTCGCCGGAAGTGCAGATCGCACTGCTGTCGGCCAACATCAACAAGCTGCAGGAGCACTTCAAGGCCAACGCCAAGGACCACCACAGCCGTCGCGGTCTGATCCGCATGGTCAACCAGCGTCGCAAGCTGCTGGACTACCTGAAGAGCAAGGACACCACTCGTTACAGCGCCCTGATCGGTCGTCTGGGTCTGCGTCGCTAAGACGCGGTGGGCTGGAAGCTGGAAGTTGGAAGCTGGAAGTGAGACCTCGCGCTCGCTTCCAGCTTTTCGCTTCCAGCTTCGAGCTTTTCTGGGACTGTTCCGGGTCCGACTCCCGGCACTTCCAGCGATTTCCCCCAAGGCAATGAAGAGAAGGAAAACACCGTGAATCCGGTAATCAAGAAATTCCAGTTCGGCCAGTCGACCGTGACCCTCGAGACGGGGCGCATCGCCCGCCAGGCCACCGGCGCCGTGCTGGTCACCATCGACAATGACGTGACCGTGCTGGTCACCGTGGTCGCCGCCAAGCAGGCCGATCCGAGCAAGGGCTTCTTCCCGCTGTCCGTGCACTACCAGGAAAAGACCTACGCCGCCGGCAAGATCCCTGGGGGCTTCTTCAAGCGTGAAGGGCGTCCCTCCGAGAAGGAAACCCTGACCTCGCGCCTGATCGACCGGCCGATCCGCCCGCTGTTCCCCGAAGGTTTCATGAACGAGGTGCAGGTGATCTGCACCGTGCTGTCCACCAGCAAGAAGACCGATCCGGACATCGCCTCCATGATCGGCACCTCCGCCGCTCTGGCGATCTCCGGGATTCCCTTCAACGGCCCGGTGGGCGCCGCCCGCGTGGCTTTCCATCCGGAAACCGGCTACCTGCTGAACCCCACCTACGAGCAGCTGAAGGCCTCCAGTCTAGACATGGTGGTGGCCGGTACCGAGGAAGCCGTGCTGATGGTGGAATCGGAAGCCCAGGAGCTGACCGAAGACCAGATGCTCGGCGCCGTGCTGTTCGCCCACCAGGAATTCCAGGCGGTCATCCAGGCCATCAAGGAATTCGCCGCGGAAGCCGGCAAGCCGGCCTGGGACTGGACTCCGCCGGCGGAGAACACCGCCCTGCTGGAAGCCATCAAGGCCGAGTTCGGCGCGGCCATTTCCCAGGCCTACACCATCACCGTCAAGCAGGACCGCTACAACCGTCTCGACGAGCTGCGCGAGCAGGCCGTGGCGGCCTTCGCCGGCGAGGAAGAGGGCAAGCCGTCCGCCGCTGAGGTCAAGGACGCCTTCGGTTTGATCGAGTACCGCACCGTGCGCCAGAACATCGTCGACGGCAAGCCGCGCATCGACGGCCGCGACAACCGCACCGTGCGTCCGCTGAAGATCGAAGTCGGCGTACTCGACAAGACCCACGGCTCGGCGCTGTTCACCCGCGGCGAGACCCAGGCCCTGGTGGTCGCCACCCTGGGCACCGCCCGCGACGCGCAGATCCTCGACACCCTGGAAGGCGAGCGCAAGGACAGCTTCATGCTGCACTACAACTTCCCGCCGTTCTCGGTGGGCGAGTGTGGCCGCATGGGCAGCGCGGGTCGCCGCGAGATCGGTCACGGCCGTCTGGCCCGCCGCGGCGTGCAGGCGATGCTGCCGAAGGAAGACGAGTTCCCCTATACCATCCGCGTGGTGTCCGAGATCACTGAATCCAACGGTTCCTCCTCGATGGCCTCGGTGTGCGGCGCCTCCCTGGCGCTGATGGACGCCGGCGTGCCGATGAAGGCCCCGGTGGCCGGCATCGCCATGGGGCTGGTCAAGGAAGGCGACAAGTTTGCCGTGCTGACCGACATCCTCGGTGACGAGGACCACCTGGGCGACATGGACTTCAAGGTGGCCGGTACCGCCAAGGGCGTCACCGCGCTGCAGATGGACATCAAGATCCAGGGCATCACCGAAGAGATCATGGAAATCGCCCTGCAGCAGGCTCTGGAAGCTCGTCTGCACATCCTCAACCAGATGAACCAGGTGATCTCCGAGTCCCGCAAGGAGCTCTCGGCCAACGCCCCGGCCATGCTGGCCATGAAGATCGATCCGGACAAGATCCGCGACGTGATCGGCAAGGGCGGCGCCACCATCCGCGCCATCTGCGACGAAACCAAGGCCTCGATCGATATCGAGGACGACGGTACCGTGAAGATCTTCGGCGAGACCAAGGAGGCCGCCGAGGCCGCCAAGCAGCGCGTCCTGGCGATCACCGCCGAGGCGGAGATCGGCAAGGTCTACACCGGCCGTGTCGAGCGCATCGTCGACTTCGGTGCCTTCGTCAACATCCTGCCCGGCAAGGATGGCCTGGTGCACATCTCGATGATCAGCGACCAGCGCATCGAGAAGGTCACCGACGTCCTCAAGGAAGGTCAGGAGGTCAAGGTGGTGGTGCTGGACGTGGACAACCGCGGCCGCATCAAGCTGTCCATGAAGGACGTGGCGGCGGCGGAAGCCTCCGGCGTCTGACGACGGCAGCGCTGCACGAGAAAGGGCCCCGCGGGGCCCTTTTTTCGTGCCCGGGGGCCGCCTGGCGACCGGCTGCGGCCTGTTCCAGCGGGGCGGCGAGGTCGTTGGCCGTGTGCCCTGGAACCGGTTGCCGGCGATGCTCCGTTGTCGATGGCTGCGCCTAGCCTGAGACAATCTTCCGGGCGCAGGATTCCCGTCCACCGGGAAAAGCGCGCGACAGGTCAGGGGAGCGCCCGGTCACCCACTCGTCTGGGAATCGGCCGGGCCAGTGGGGCGACTCGGGTCGGTATGCACCATCACCTCGGCGCGCGGATAGGCCTGGCGGATCGCTTCGGCGGCCTGCTGGCCGAGACGGTGCGCTTCGTCGAGGCTCATCTCGCCGGGCAACTCGACATGGATCTGCACGAACCAGCGGTTGCCGGAGACCCTGGTGCGCAGGTCGTGCACGCCGAGCACCCCGGGCACCGCGCGGGCCAGCTCGAGCATGCGGCAGCCCAGCTCAGCGGGCAGCTCCTCGTCCATCAGCACCGCGGTGGCTTCGCGGGCGATGCGCAGCGCGCTCCACAGGATGTAGACGGCGATGCCCAGGCCGAACAGCGCGTCGGCGCGGACGATGCCGAGGGCGCTGAGCAGCAGGGCGAGGAGGATGCTGGAGTTGAGCAGCAGGTCGGAGCGGTAGTGCAGGGCGTCGGCGCGGATCGCCGTGGAGCCGGTCTGGCGGATCACGTGGCGCTGGAACAGCAGCAGGGCGACGGTGAGCAACAGGGACAGCAGCATCACCGCCACGCCCAGCCCGGTGGCGGCGAGTGGCTGCGGTTGCTGCAGGCGTTCCACCGCCTGGATGCCGATCAGCACCGCGCTGCCGCCGATGAATAGGGCCTGGGCGATGCCGGCCAGGGCCTCGGCTTTGCCGTGACCGTAGCGGTGGTCGTCGTCGGCCGGGCGCAGGGCGTAGCGCACCGCCAGCAGGTTGATGAAGGAGGCGACGGCGTCCAGCAGCGAGTCGGTGAGCCCGGCGAGCAGGCTGACCGCGCCGCTCAGCCACCAGGCCAGGCCCTTGGCGAGGATCAGCACGGAGGCCACCGCCAGCGAGGCGAGGGTGGCCTGGCGCAGCAGGCGGGCGTGCTGCTGGCTGGTCACTGCCATAGACGGCCGGTTCCGTTCAGGCCCGCGGCTCGAGGCCGTAGGCGGCGAGCTGCTGCAGGCTGCCGCTGCGCTCCAGCAGGCGCGGGTCGTCGAGCGGCAGCGCGCGGCCGGTCTCGCGGAGGATCAGCGCCTTGAGTTGCGTGCGATCGATACGCCCGTCGGCGCCGATGGCCTCTCGGAGATGCTGCGGATCCACCTGGGCGGTCTGCCCGTCAGGCAGGTAGATGGCGCCGGTGGCGAAGTCGATGCCGAAGGCGATCAGTCCGGGGATCACGTAGAACAGCAGGCCGATGGCGTCCAGGGCGACGATCACCGGGTCGATGCGACCTTCGATCTGCCCGCGGCGGTCGGGGTAGAACAGGGTGCCGCAGGCGGCGAGCTGGGTGAGCAGGGCGGTGGCCACGACGCCACCGATCAGTCGGGACTGCAAGCGCATAGGCATCTCCTCCTCGAAATCCGTCAACTATACCAAGTTGGCCGCGGGAGCGGCCCGACGGACGGCGGGTCCATGCCCATTGGAATGCGCGGCGGGGCAGAGGTTCAGCGTGCCGGTTCGCCTGGCCCGAGGCGGGAGGGGTGGGGAGCCCGGCGGCTCCCCCAGGGGCGGGCGTTCAGGCTGCTGCCAGGCGCAGCTCTTCGCTGTGCCCCAGCTGCGTCTTGCAGTAATCCACGAACAGCTGGGCCGGCTTGGTCAGGTGCGCGCGCTTCAGCCAGGCGGCCACCAGCCCGGAGCCGGTGACCTGCTCGGTGAGGTCCACGCAGACCACCTGCTGGCCGTCGTAGGTGACGTCGGACTTGGGGTGGGTGACCAGCACGGAAAAGCCGAAGCCCTGACCGACCATGCCGCGCACCATCTCGATGGACGGCGAGCTGAACACGATGTTCGGCTGCAGGCCCAGTTCCTCGAAGATGCTGATGAAGTAGGTACGGCTGGGCAGCACGTCGAGGAGGATCATCGGCTCCAGCACCAGATCACGCAGCGACACGCGCTTCTGGGCGGCGAAGCGGTGTCCCTCGGGGACCAGTGCGTAGGGCTGCTGCGGCGGCATCAACGGCTCGGTCTCGATGGTGGCGTCCAGATCGTGCTCGTAGAGGATCGCCAGGTCGAAGCGGCCGCCGGTCAGACCCTGCACCAGTTCCTGCTGCTCGCCGTCGTGGACGCGGATCTTCACGCCGGGGTACTTCCGGTTGAAGCCGGCGATCAGCCGCGGCAGGTGCAGCGGCGCCACCGCCTCGAAGCAGCCGATGTCGATCTGCCCGCCGACCATGTCGTTGTCGGCCAGGGCATTCTGTTCGAACTCATGGGCGAAGCGCAGCAGTTCCTGCGCCTTGCGGTAGAACTGGGAGCCGCCGGGGGTTAGGGACACGCCCTGGGCATGGTGGCGGATCAGCAGTTGCACTCCGAAGCTGTCTTCCAGCCCCTTGATGGCACTGGAGATGGAGGGCTGGGTGATGTAGAGCTTGCGCGAGGCCTCGGCGATGCTGCCGCAATCGACGGCGGTGACGAAGTATTTGAGCTGACGCAAGGTATAGGAAGCCAAGGTGACACCTCCGGGGGGATCAGGACGGACGGCGACCCGGAATAGGGAAGTCGTGGAGTTGGGGCCTCCACTGCAAGATGCTGGCCAGGCGGGGGATTTCCCACGCGACGGGCAGATCGGCCGCGGCCGGTGGGGCGCTGGTCGAAGCCCGTCGGCCTATTTCGGTACCGGCACCGCTCGTCGCTGGTGCGTCCGCACCGTCCTGGCGCAAGGGGCCCGGCGCGGTTGCCTGGCCGGATGCGAGGTGGTCGGCGCTTCACCGCTATAATCGCCGCCTCTGCCGCTGGAGTGACCATGATTGCCCTGCCCATCGATGCCGTCTTGACCGATCTGCGCGCTGCCCTGGCCGCGCGCGACGAAGTGGTGCTGGAGGCCCCGCCCGGCGCCGGCAAGACCACCCGGGTGCCGCTCGCCCTGCTCGACGAGCCCTGGCTGGCCGGGCAGTCGATCCTCATGCTCGAACCCCGGAGGCTGGCCGCCCGCGCCGCCGCCGAGCGGCTGGCCGGCGAGCTGGGCGAGCAGGTCGGCGAGACCGTCGGCTACCGCATCCGCTTGGACAGCAGGGTCGGCCCGCGCACCCGCATCGAGGTGGTCACCGAGGGCATCCTCGCTCGCCGCCTGCAGGAGGACCCGGCGCTGGACGGCGTCGGCCTGGTGATCTTCGACGAGTTCCACGAACGTAGCCTGGACGCCGACCTGGCCCTGGCGCTGACCCTCAACGGCCGCGAGCTGCTGCGTGACAGCCCGCTCAGGGTACTACTGATGTCTGCCACACTGGAGGGCGAGCGGCTCGCGGCGCTGCTCGACGACGCCCCGGTGGTGCGCAGCGAGGGCCGCATGTTCCCGGTGGAGATCGTCTGGGGCGCGCCCTTCCAGCCCGGCGAGGCCTGCGAGCCGCGGGTGGTGCAGACGGTGCTGCAGGCTCTCGCCGAGCAGCGCGGCAGCCTGCTGGTGTTCCTCCCCGGCCAGGCAGAGATCCGCCGCGTCGCCGAGCGGCTGGCCGAACAGCTGGGCGAGCGAGCCGACCTCCTGATCTGCCCGCTGCACGGCGAGCTGGATCTGGCTGCCCAGCGCGCCGCCATCGAGCCGGCGCCGGCGGGAAAACGCAAAGTGGTGCTGGCCACCAACATCGCCGAGACCAGCCTGACCATCGACGGCGTACGGGTGGTGATCGACGCCGGCCTGGCGCGGGTGCCGCGCTTCGACCCGGGCAGCGGCATGACCCGCCTGGCCACCCAGCGCATCTCTCGGGCCAGCGCCACCCAGCGCGCCGGCCGTGCCGGGCGCCTGGAGCCGGGCGTCTGCTACCGGCTGTGGTCGCAGGCCCAGCACGAGCAACTGCCGGCCTACGACAGCGCGGAAATCCTCCAGGCCGACCTGGCCGGGCTGGTGCTGCAACTGGCCCGCTGGGGCGTGGCCGCCGAGGAACTGCGTTGGCTGGACGTGCCGCCCGCCGCCGCCCAGGCACAGGCCCGCGACCTGCTGCAGCGCCTTGGCGCCCTCGACGAACGCGGCGCGCTGACCCCTCACGGCCTGGCGATGAGCCGCCTGCCGACCCACCCGCGCATCGCCCACCTGTTGCTGCGCGGTCAGGCCCTGGGCCTCGGCGAGCTGGCCTGCGACCTCGCCGCGCTGCTTGGCGAGCGCGACCTCCAGCGCGGCGGCGGCGCCGACCTGCACGGCCGCCTGGAGTTGCTGCGCGGCGGGCGTGGCGCGGGCGGCGTGCAGCGCGTCCGCCAGGTGGCCCGTCAGCTGCGCGTCCTGCTGCCCAGGAGCGGCGCCGAGGCGGTGGTCGATCCCGAGCATCCGCGCTGGCTCGGCGCCCTGCTGGCCTTCGCCTATCCCGATCGAGTGGCCCGCCAGCGCCGCGCCGGCGGCGCCGACTACCGGCTGGCCAACGGTCGCGCCGCGCAGTTCGCGGAAAGCGACGCGCTGATGAAGCACGAATGGCTGGTGATCGCCGACCTGGGCAGCCGCCAGGGGCAGCGCGAGGAGCGCATCTACCTGGCCGCCGATCTGGATCCGGCGCTGTTCGACTCGGTACTCGCCGAGCAGGTGACGCTGCTCGACGAACTGGACTGGGACGAGCGCGAGGGCGTGCTGCGCGCCGAGCGCCAGCGTCGGGTCGGCGAGCTGGTGCTGGCCCGCGAACCGCTGCCGGAGCTGGACGCCGCGGCGCGCGGCCGGGCGCTGCTTGGCCTGGTGCGGCGCAAGGGCCTGGAGCTGCTGCCCTGGACTCCGCAGCTGCGCCAGTGGCAGGCGCGCATCCTCCTGCTGCGCCGCCTGGATCTGGCGGAGAAGGGCGCCAGCGACTGGCCGGACGTCTCCGACGCGGCCCTGCTGGCGAGCCTGGAGGATTGGCTGCTGCCCTGGCTGGACCGGGTCAGCCGGATCAGCCACTTCGCCGCCTTGGATCTGCCCGGGATCCTCGCCGGGTTGCTGCCCTGGCCGCTGCCGCAGCGCCTCGACGAGCTGGCGCCCACCCACCTGACGGTGCCCTCCGGCTCGCGGATCGCCATCGACTACGCCGAGGATCCGCCAGTGCTCGCGGTGCGCCTACAGGAACTGTTCGGCCTGGCCGAGACGCCGCGCATCGGCGGCGGCCGGCAGATCGTCAAGCTGCACCTGCTGTCGCCGGCGCACCGCCCGGTGCAAGTCACCCAGGACCTGGCGAGCTTCTGGGCCAACACCTACGCCGAGGTGAAGAAGGATCTCAAGGGCCGCTATCCCAAGCACTACTGGCCGGACGATCCGCTGATCGCCGAGCCCACCGCGCGGGCCAAGCCGCGGCGCTGACTCAGGGCGTGACGACGAGGTCTTCGCCTTCGGCGCGCAGCGCCTCGTAGGCGCTATCCAGGGCCTCCAGCAGGCGCTCGGCGTCCGGCTGGTGGCGGGAGACCAGGAAGTACACCGGCAGGCGCAGCAGCTCGACGTGCGGCGGCACCGGCACGCCCAGCTCCCGGGCGGCGCTGTCCACGGTCATGGCGTAGTCGAGCAGGTAGTCGCCGCGCTGGCGCAGGAGCATCTCCAGGGCCGCGCGGTGGGTGCTGGTGCGGTGCTGGACGATGCCCAGCTCGGGGGCCTCGAGGTAGCGGGAGATGTCGGGGACGAAGTTGTAGCCGCTGAGCATCACCAGCGCGCGGCCCTTGAGGTCGTCCGGCAGCCTGGGCTCGGGGGTGTCCGGCCGGTAGTAGAGGTTGAGGACGATCTCCGCCAGGCGGTTGCGGCCGACCAGCACGTGTTCGCTGAGCTGCTCCTTGGCCGGGCCCAGCCAGACCTGCACGCTGCCGTTCTGCAGCCCGGCGTAGATGCGCGCGCTGGGCAGCGAGCGGGTTTCCAGGCGGTAGCCGGCGCGGGCGAAGACCTTGCGCACCACCTCGACCATCGGTCCCTGGGGGAAGCCGTCGGCGTCGGTGTAGATGGACGGTGGAAAATCGTAGAAGCCGACCTTGACCGGCGGCGCGGCCAGGCAGGGCAGGCAGGGAACGAGTAGCAAAGCCAGCAGCAGGCGGGCGGTTTTCAGCATCTGGGGTTCGCGGCATACAGCCGTCTTATCGTTTTCGAGGCACGGTAGTGTGCCCGATGCACTGCTATTTGCCAGCCCATCAGAGGTTAGGACTGGCGGTTTCCCCCTGCCCTTCGACCGGAGTGGCCTCGGGGGCCGGCAGCAGGAAGCGGGCGATCAGCGGCAGGTGGTCGGATATCTGCAGGGTGTCGGCGCGGCGTACCCCGGCGTCCAGGCGCACCAGGGCCGGGCTGTGCAGCAGGTAGTCGAGGGTGCGGTCCGGGGCGCGGACTCGCGGGTCGTTGGGGAAGTGGCTGTACCAAGCGGCCTGGTTGCGGCCGTCGGCTTCCGCCAGGCTGGGGATCAGCGGGTAGCCGGCGAGCAGTTCCCAGGCGTCTGCGGTCGCTGGCTCGGCCAGTCCTTGGGCGGCCAGTCGGCGCTGTTGGCCGGGCGGCAGCAGGCCGAGGTCGCCGCCGAACAGCCAGAGGCTGCCGTCCGCCTGCAGCCGGTCGAGCAGCGCGCGGCTGGCCTGCAGCTGGCGGCGCAGGGTATCGCCGCCGGCGAAGCCGTCCAGCTGGGTGTTGACCGCCACCAGCCGGCCGCCGCCGCGCAGCGGCAGCACGCTGGTCTGCAGGGCATGCCGGAGGTCGAACTGACGGCGCAGCGGATCGGCCGGGGCGAGCGGCAGCTGCAGGCGCTCGCCGCGCTCGATGCGGAAGCGGCTCAGGGTGGCCAGCTTCATGCCGACGCTGCCGAGGATCTTCGGGTGCGGCACGAAGGCGGCCTTCCAGTAGAAGGCCTGGCTGCTGCACGGGTAGAGGTCGCTGAGCCGTTCGCGGAGCAGGGCCAGCTGGTCCTGGTAGTCGGTGGCCCGGGCGCCGTCGTGCAGCTCCTGGAGCAGCACCAGGTCCGGCGCCTCGGCACGGATCACCCGCACCACCTCGTCGAGGGTGAAGGCCAGGTCCGCGGCGGTGGGGCGCAGGTCCGGGCCGCTGCCGTCGGGCAGGTCGTGCCAGAACAGGTAGCGCTTGCCGGCTAGGAACTGCAGGTTCCAGGTCATCACCTTGAGCGCCTGGCCGGGCTGCAGCTCCGGTGCCTGGGCGTGGCAGCTCACCGCCAGCGCCTCGCGCTCGGCCGGGTGCCAGGTCAGGGCGTAGACGATGGCCGCCAGGCTGCCGGCGACCGCCAGCAGGCTGAGGAGGATAGGTCGGACAAGGCGCGGCATGGGCTTCCAGGGAGCTTGGACTATCCTGAGGACGACAGAGCATACCTGAGCCTGTGGAGGCATGTGTCCATGAGCGAGCCTGTGATCGCCCAGCGTGGCCCTTATCGGGTGGAGGTGACGGCCGGGCAGGTGTATTTCTGGTGCCGCTGCGGGCGCAGCGCCAGCCAGCCATTCTGCGACGGTTCGCACAAGGGTACGGGGCTCACCCCGCTGCGCTTCGAGGCCGAGGCGGACGACGCACTGTTCTTCTGCGGCTGCAAGCGCACCAAAAGCCCGCCGTTTTGCGACGGTACCCACAACGGCCTCTAGGCGTCGCCATGTACCGCAAGGTGTTCGCCAGCAAGGTGTTCCAGCGCAAGGTGGTGGTGGTCACTGGCGGCTGCTCGGGGATCGGTCGCGCGCTGGTGCTGCGCATGGCCCGGGCCGGGGCGCGGCTGGCGATCCTCGACCTCGACCCGGCGGCGCTGGACAGCCTGGTGCGCCACCTGGCCGACCACCTCAATGCCGAGGCCATCGGCTTGCCCTGCGATGTGGCCGAGGCGGAGCAGGTGAGCCGCGCCATCGAGCAGGTGCTGGAGCGCTTCGGCGGCATCGATGTGCTGATCAACAACGCCGGCATCACCCACCGCAGCACCTTCGCGGAAACCGACCTGCGGGTCTTCCAGCGGGTCATGGCGGTGAACTTCTTCGGCGCCCTGCACTGCACCAAGGCGGCGCTGCCCAGCCTGCTGGAGCGCCAGGGGCAGATCATCGTGCTGAGCTCGCTGTCCGGCTTCACCCCGCTGCTCTACCGCAGCGCCTACAACGCCAGCAAGCACGCCCTGCACGGGCTGTTCGACACCCTGCGCCACGAGATCAAGGGCTCCGGGGTGAACGTGATGCTGGTCTGCCCCGGCTTCACCGCCACCGACCTGCGCAAGAACGCCCTGGTCGGCGACGGCTCGGTGACTCGCCATCCGCCTTTGGCGATCGGCAAGGTGGCGGCGCCCCAGGACGTCGCCGAGGCCATCTACCAGGGGGCGCTGCGCCGCCGCCGGCTGCTGGTGCTGTCCAACGTGGACTGGCGGGCGCGGCTTCTGGCCCGATACTTCCCGCGGCTGTTCGAGCGGATCCTGCTGCCGCGCATCTCTGGCCTCAGGCCGTCGCGCTAGGCCGGCTCATTCCGCCGGGCGCATGACGTAGGCGTCCGGTCGGGCAAGCATGTAGAGGCGGAATACCACCACGCTGGCGAACAGTTGCAGGAAGCTGCGTAGGCAGTCCACCAGTAGCGGCAGCAGGCTTTCGTCCGGCGTGCCGAGCAGCGGGAACACTCGCCAGTCGAAGGCCCACAGCGGCACCATCACCGCCAGCACGCTGAACAGGATCAGCCAGAAGCGCCCGCTGGTGAGGCGGAAGCTGTCCTGCAGGGCGCCCAGCGGCGTCTGCCGGTCGAGCACCAGCAGGTACTCGGCGAAGCACAGCTTGATCATCGCCCACAGCCCCGGCAGCAGGAACAGAGAGGCACCGAGCATGATCAGCAGGCTGCTGAGGGCGGTGAGCAGCGCCAGGCGCGGCCAGAGGGCGAGGGCGCTGGCCAGCAGCTCGCGGTTGCGGGGCTCGACACCGCGGCTGCGGGCGTCGAGGAAGAGGATCAGCGCGGCGGTGTACACCGGGTAGAACAGCAGGCCTATCAGCAGGTCGGCGTAGGGTGGCGCGCCGTCGCCCAGGCTGACCACCAGCCAGTAGCGGGCCAGGCATTCGAGGGCCACCAGCGGCAGGCACAGGCGGGCGATGGCCGGCAGGTGGCGGCGGAAGAAGTACCAGGAGTCGCGGAGGATCGGCAGTGGATTCATCGGCGGTGGATGGCAGGTGAATGGGCCCGCCACTTTAGCCGAAGGCCCGCGCCGCCTCCAAACCCGCGGCGCGTTCAGGTGGAGCGGTAGCGGTACAGCGGGTTGGCCAGGTGCTCGACCAGCCGGCGCAGGTCGGCGGTGGCCACCTCCAGGGTCAGGGTCGGCGGGCCGGGCGAGTAGAGCAGGTGGCTGTGCGCGAACAGCGCCTCGTCGAGCACCAGGGCGATCTCCGCGGCGTGGCCGAACGGGCAGGCGCACTGCGGCACGCAGCCGGTGCGCGCGATCAGCTCGGCGTCGCTGGCGATGCTCGGCCGGGCGCCGAGCAGGGCCTTGAGCTGCGCCCAGTCGGCGCGGGCGTTCTCCAGGGTCACCAGCATGGCGTAGCGGCCGTCCCTGAGGCGCAGGAACAGGCTCTTGCTCTCCGCCCCGCGCAGCCCGAAGCGCTCGCGCACGGCATGGGCGGTGGGGTAGTCGAGCACCGGTTCGTGCTCCACCTGGCGGTAGGGGATGGCATGGCGCTCCAGCAGGGCGAGGTTGCGTTCGTAGAGGGACATGGACAAGCAGGCGGGCAAAGGACCGGGCGACAATGATACCCTGCCGGTTTCCAAGCCCTGAGGACAGCCGGTGAAAAGAGTCGCCCTATTCGCCGATGTGCAGAACCTCTACTACACGGTGCGCCAGGTGCACGGCTGCCACCTGGACTATGCCGCCCTGTGGGCGGACGTCGCCCGCCGCGGGCAGATCGTCGAGGCCTACGCCTACGCCATCGAGCGTGGCGATCCCAGGCAGCAGCAGTTCCAGCAGATCCTCCGCAACCTGGGCTTCGACGTGAAGCTCAAGCCCTTCATCCTGCGCGCCGACGGCTCGGCCAAGGGCGACTGGGACGTGGGTATCACCATCGACGTGCTGGACGCCGCGCTGCGGGTCGACGAGGTGGTGCTGGCTTCCGGCGACGGCGACTTCGCCATCCTCCTCGACAAGGTGCGCGACAGCTTCGGCGTCGCTACCACGGTGTACGGCGTCGCCGAGCTCACCGCCCAGGCGCTGGTGCGCGCCGCCGACCGCTTCGTGCCCATCGAGGGCGAACTACTGCTGCGTCACTGAGGCGCCGGTCCGCGGGGCGAGCGCCCGTTGTGCCCTTCGGGTAGACTGCTCGGCCATTCCCTCCGGTTGTCCCGCCATGACCTTCGCCGCCCTCGGCATGATCGAGCCCCTGCAGCGCGCCCTCGCCGGGCTCGGCTACCAGACCCCCACCGCCATCCAGCAGCAGGCGATCCCCGCCGTACTGGCCGGCCGCGACCTGCTCGCCACAGCGCAGACCGGTACCGGCAAGACCGCCGGCTTTGCCCTGCCGCTGCTGCAGTTGCTGGTCCGGCAGGGCCCGCGGATGGCTGCCAACTCGGTGCGCGCTCTGGTGCTGGTGCCGACCCGCGAGCTGGCCGAGCAGGTGCACGCCAGCCTGCGCCGCTACGGGCGGTTCCTGCCGCTGCGCAGCGCGGTGGCCTACGGCGGGGTGAGCATCAACCCGCAGGTGCTGCAGCTGCGCCAGGGCGTCGATGCGCTGGTCGCCACCCCGGGGCGGCTGCTCGATCTGCACCGGCAGAATGCTCTGCACTTCCGCCAGCTGCAGGTGCTGGTGCTCGACGAGGCCGACCGCATGCTCGACCTCGGCTTCGCCGCCGAGCTGCGCGAGCTCCTTGCCCTGCTGCCGAAGCGCCGGCAGACCCTGCTGTTCTCGGCGACCTTCGCGGCGCCGCTGCGCGAGCTGGCCGGTCAGTTGCTGGAGGAGCCGCTGCGCATCGAGATCGGCCCGCGCAACGTCACCGCGGCCAGCGTCAGCCAGTGGCTGATCGCGGTGGACAAGCGACGCAAGGCCGAGCTGTTCCTGCACCTGCTGAAGGAGCGGCGCTGGGGGCAGGTGCTGGTGTTCGCCAGGACCCGCAAGGGCGTCGACCAGCTCTGCGCTCAGCTCGAGGCGGCGGGGGTGAGCGCCGCGGGGATTCACGGAGACCGTCCGCAGCCGGCCCGTCTGCGCGCCCTGGAGCGTTTCAGGGCAGGCGCCGTGCAGGTGCTGGTGGCCACCGACGTGGCGGCGCGCGGGCTGGACATCGACGACCTGCCGCTGGTGGTCAACCTCGACCTGCCCAACCAGGCCGAGGACTATGTGCACCGCATCGGCCGCACCGGGCGGGCCGGGGCACGGGGCCAGGCGCTGTCGCTGGTGTGCGCCGACGAGGTGGCACGGCTGACGGCCATAGAAACCCTGATCCGCCAGAGCCTGCGACGTGAGGAGGAGCCGGGCTTCGAGCCGGAGCATCGGGTTCCGGCCAGCGGTCCTGGCAGCCGGCTGGCCGCTCAGGTCCAGAAGCCTGCCCGCCCGGCGAAGTCCGGAGCGCCGAAGGAGGCCGCGCCGAGCCGCCCGCAGGTCAGGGCGGTGCGGCAGATGCCCGGCTTCGCCAGCGGGCCGCGCAGGAAGAAACCCTAGGGCCTAGTGCACCAGCCGGGCGTCCAAGCTGTTCTGTGCCAGGCGCCGAGCTTGATCCTCGGTCATCCCCAGATGCTCGTGCAGGGCGGCGAAGTTTTCGGTGACGTAGCCGCCGAAGTAGGCCGGGTCGTCGGAGTTCACCGTGACCTTCAGACCGGCCTCCAGCAGCTCGAGGATGTTGTGCTCGCTCATCTGGCGGAACACGCAGAGTTTGACGTTGGACAGCGGGCAGACGGTGAGCGGGATCTGCTCGTCTATCAGCCGCTGGATCAGCCGCGGATCCTCGGCGGCGCGCACGCCGTGGTCGATGCGCCTGACCTTGAGCAGGTCCAGCGCCTCCCAGACGTACTCCGGCGGGCCCTCCTCGCCGGCATGGGCCACCGCCGGCAGGCCCTCGCTGCGCGCCTTGGCGAACACCCGCTCGAACAACCGCGGCGGAAAGCCCCTCTCCGAGCTGTCCAGGCCCACGGCGATGAAGGCGTCGCGATACGGCAGGGCTTGCTCCAGGGTGCGGAACGCCGCCTCCTCGGGCAGGTGGCGGAGGAAGCTGAGGATCAGCCCGCTGCTGATGCCGAGCCGCTCGCGGCCGTCCCTGAGCGCCTGGCTGATGCCCTCCAGCACGGCCTCGAAGGCAATGCCGCGCTCGGTGTGGGTCTGCGGGTCGAAGAAGGGCTCGGTGTGCACCACGTTCTGCTCCTTGCACTTCTCCAGGTAGGCCCAGGTCAGGTCGTAGAAATCCTGGGCGGTGCGCAGCACCTCGGCACCCTGGTAGTAGAGGTCGAGGAACTCCTGGAGATTGCCGAAGGCGTAGGCGGCGCGCAGGCTCTCCACGTCAGCCCAGGGCAGGGCGATGCCGTTGCGCTCGGCGAGGCGGAACAGCAGCTCCGGCTCCAGGGCGCCTTCCAGGTGGATGTGCAGTTCGGCCTTGGGCAGGGCATTGAGCCAGTGGTACATGGGCGCTCCGGTCAGCGGATTCGTCATTGGGGAGTGTAGCGGGGCCCGGCGCTGGCGTCGGGCTCCGCGGCCGTTACCAAGGCAGGTGCTGGCCGGCGTAGTCGAGGAACAGGTGCTGGCCGCTGCCTGCCTGTGCGTCGAGCTGGCGGACCAGTCCGGCGCAGCTGGTGGCCACGTCCAGCGGCGCATCCGGGCCGCCCATCTCGGTGCGCACCCAGCCGGGGTGCAGGCACAGTACGGTCAGGTGGCGCGCGCTCTGCTCGGCATGGAAGCCGCGGCTCAGGCAGTTCAGGGCCGCCTTGCTGGCCTTGTAGAGGGCCAGGTGGCTGCTGTCGTTGAGGGCGATGCTGCCGAGGATCGAGCTCATGAAGGCCACGGTGCCGCCTTCGCGGACCTGCGCGGCGAAGCGTTCGGCGAGGCGCAGCGGCGCCACCGCGTTGGTCATGAATAGCTGGCCCAGCTCGGCCTGGGTGGCCATCGCCGGGGACTGGTGCTGCGGCCCGGAAATCCCGGCGTTCACGTAGAGCACGTCGAACAGCTCGCCGCGCAGGCGCTGGTGCAGGTTCTCCAGGGCCTTGGCGTCGTCGATGTCGAGGCTCTCGATGCGTACCCCGGGCAGGGCGCGCAGGGCCTCGGCGTGCTGCGGGTCGCGCACCGTGGCGGTGACCTGCCAGCCGCCCGCGTGCAGCTGCTGCGCCAGCCCCAGGCCGAGGCCCCGGGAGGCGCCGATGAGCAGGATGGATTTGGCCATGGTGGTGTTTCCTCGTCGTGGGGAAAGGCTCTACAGCATAGCGGCCGACTGCCGCGGACGGGGATGGCGCGGCCGAACCTGGTTCCTTGTCACCGGGGAGCGGGGCGCCCGAGCAGAGCCTAGAAGCTCAGCTCGAGGTTCAGGGTCGGCGTCGAGGTGCGGCTGCCGCGGCCGCCGTCCACACCGAACTTGTTGTGCCAGTACTCGTAGCCGACCCCCAGGTAGAGGTTTGGCCTGACCTTGCTGCCCGGTCGTGCGGCCACCATCAGGGCGGCGCGCATCAGGGTCTCCGGGGCGGTGTCGCGGTCGTTGTAGTCGCCGCCCTTTTCGCCGGTATGGTTGAGGAAGCCCTGGAACTTGGCGTCGTGTTCGCCGATCTGGAAGGGCCGCAGCCAGGTCAGGCTGAGCATGTAGGTGGCGTCGAAGTCGTGGTTGGGATGGCGCACGCCGGGGATGCCGGAATGGTTCCGCTCCTGGTAGTAGAGCAGGCTCAGGTCGAGGAAGCCGGGGGTGTCGAACTTCAGGGTCGGGCCGAAGACCAGGGCGCGCTTCTTCGCCGAGGCCAGGTTGTTGTTGCGGCTGGCGTCGAAACCCAGGGTGAGGGCGTAGTCGCGGACCAGGCCGTTGCCGAAGTCGCGGTCGAACACCCGGGAGGCGAACAACTGGTGGCGGTAAACCGCGTAGACCTCGCTGCTGCCGTGGTCGGTGCCCTTGCGCGGGTCATCGCTGTCGGAGAGCAGCACGTCGAGGTGGAAGTAGTTGCTGCCGTAGCGGTAGCCGCTGGCGTGAGTGACGCTGTAGATGCGCTTGGCGATGCGGTGCGGGTTGTTGGGGGTGGTGAAACCTTCGCCGTAGCGGAAGCCGAGGCTGTTGTTCATCCACTCCAGGGCCGAGGCTGGACCGGTGCCGAGCAGGGCGAGCAGCAGGACGCTGCCTTTCAGGGGGTTCTTCATGCGGCGTTGCTCTCTTGTTATGGGTGGTGCAAACGGCGAACGAGGGCAGTATCGGCACAATCCGCTGAACACCAAAGAACAGAATATCGAGCATGCCGATGCCGTTTCGGCAGCGCCTGATTGACCCGAAAGTCAATGAGTTCAGGGACTCGTCTGGCCTGCGGGGCGGAGCGCGCGGCTGGGGCGCGGCACGATGGAACGGCTCCGGCGAAGCGCCTATCGGCTGGCGAAGAGCGCCCGCTCCTGCTGCTCGCGGAGGCGGATCTCGGCCTCCAGCTGGCGGGCGAAGGCGTCCACCGCCACCGGCAGGTAGCGGCCGGCGCGTACGTAGAGGCCGAGGTCGCTGTACACCCCGCCGTTGTCGCTCAGCGGGAGGTACTGCAGCTCGCCGCGGGCCAGTTCCGCCTCGATGCCGATGCGGGTCTGGAAGGCCACGCCGATGCCGCGCCTGGCCAGCTGGTGGGCCAGCTCCACCGAGCCGCTCTCCAGCGCCGGGCGGACCTCTTGGCGCAGCCGGCGGCGCAGCGGGGCGAGCAGGTGGAAGATGGACAGCTCGCTCTTGGCGAGGATCAGCCCGTGCTCGGCGCAGCTGGCGAAGCTCACCTCGTGGTGCGCCGCCAGCGGGTGCTCGGGCGCGACTATGGCGCCCAGGCGGAAGTGCCCGACGCAGAGCTGCTGCAGCTCCTCGCAGCGGGGCAGGGCGAAGGCCAGGCCGAGGTCGGCGTCGCCGTTGAGCACCGCCTCGGGGATCGCCTGGGAGCCGAGCAGGGTGACGCCGACGCTGACCTGCGGGTAGCGCTCGCGGAGGTTCTTCAGCACGCAGGGCAGTAGGTCGGCGGTGACCCCTTCCACGGTGGCGATCTCCACGTGGCCGGTGCGCAGGCCCTGCATGGCGTCCAGCTCGGAGCGCACCCGGTCGAGGTCCTGGAGCACCACGGTGACGTGGCGGGCGAGGATCTCCCCGGCCGGGGTCAGGCGCAGGCCGCCGGGCAGGCGGTCGAACAGCGGCGCGCCCAGTTCGTCCTCGAGCTTGAGGATCTGCCGGTTGACCGCCGAGGAGGCCACGTTGAGGCGTCGCGCCGCCTCGCGGATCGAGTGGCAGCGGCGCACCACGTCGAAGTAGTGGATGGCCGGCGCGTGGATGCGTGGCTTGTGGCTCATGCCGGCTCCAGGGCCTGCAGCCGGCTGCGCCCGCGGCTGAGGTCGGCGAGCAGGCGCTGCAGCGCCTCGGCCTGCTCGGCCGGCAGGGCGAGGGTGAGACGGGCGCCGGTGGCGTCGTAGGCCTCGTCCTCCAGCCGCGCGGCGAATTCGCCCAGGCGCGACTTGAACAGCGCCAGCTCGGCGAACTCCAGGTGGCAGGCGAAGCGCTTCAGGTCGAGCAGCGGGACGCGCTCGCCGTTCTGCAGGCACTTGGCCGCGCAGCCGCCGTAGGCGCGGGCCAGGCCGCCGGTGCCGAGCTGGATGCCGCCGTACCAGCGAATCACCAGCACCGCCACGCGGTCGCAGTCCTGGCCCTCGATGGCGGCGAGGATCGGCCGCCCAGCGGTGCCGCCGGGTTCGCCGTCGTCGCTGAAGCGGTACTGGCCGCCGAGCTTCCAGGCCCAGCAGTTGTGCGAGGCGCCCGGATCGCTGTGGGCGGCGATGAAGGCCTGGGCCTCGGCGGCGTCGGCGACCGGGGCCGCGAGGGCGAGAAAGCGGCTCTTGCGGATTTCCTCGCGGTACTGGCAGGGCGCGCTCAGGGTGACGGGCATCAGGCCTCCGCCGGGGGCGTCAGGCCGCAACCCTTGAGGATGACGTGGGTGAGGGTGCGCGCGGCGACCTCGAAGTCATCCTTGGTCAGCCGCTTGCTCTGGGTGACCTTGCAGATCTGGGTGCTGAAGTCGGCATAGTGCTGGGTGCTGCTCCACAGCAGGAAGATCAGGTGCATCGGGTCCACCGGGTCCATCTTGCCGGCGGCGATCCAGGCCTCGAACACCGCGGCGCGGCTGCGGAACCAGGTGCGGTAGTCCTGGTTGAAGTGCTTCTCCAGGTACTGGCCGCCGCTGATCACCTCCATGGCGAAGATCCGCGAGGCCAGCGGCTGGCGCCGCGAGAATTCCAGCTTGGCGCGGATGTAGCGGGCCAGCGCCTCGGCCGGGTCGTCGTCCACGGTCAGGGCGTTGAAGGCGCTGTCCCAGAGGTCGAGGATGTTGCTCAGCACCGCGACGTACAGCCCCAGCTTGTTGCTGAAGTAGTAGTGCAGGTTGGCCTTGGGCAGTCCGGCACGCAGGGCGATGGCGTTCATGCTGGTGCCCTTGAAGCCGTGCCGGGCGAACTCCTGCTCGGCAGCGGCGATGATGACTTCTTCGTTCTTCTGGCGGATGCGGCCGGCGGGCTTGCCGGTGGTGTTGGGATTGTGCGCGGGCACCAGGGAGGTCATAGGGGGTTCCAGGTCGGTGTGGCTGGGTGCACAGATACCCCAGTTGCCCGGCTCCCGACAAGCCGCACGGCGGGAATCCGCTAGGCCCGGGGCGCATCCGCGGCCGGCCTGGTCGGCTGGCGGCCGCCCAGGTACCAGCCCAGGGCGCCCCACAGGGCCGCGCAGCCGGCGCCGGCCAGGGCGGCGAGCAGCACCCCGGCGCCGAGACCGTCGAGCAGGGCCTTGGCCCAGGCGCTCAGGGCGTCGCCAGCGCGGTACACCACGGTGTCGATGAAGTTCTTCGCCTTGTACTTGCTGTGCGCGGCCAGGGGCGCGAAGAGCATCTCCCGGCCGGGGCGCACGAAGGCGTACTCTCCGACCCGGCGCAGCACCATGACCACCGCCAGCACCGTGAAGGTCGGCGCCAGGGCCAGGGCCAGGAAGCCCAGGCAGACCAGCGCCGGCACCCCGGCGAGCAGGACGCGCGGGCCGTGGCGCTCGGCCAGGCGCCCGGCGATGAATAGCTGGGCGGCCAGGGACAGGGCCTGCACGGCGAAGTCCAGCAGGCTGAACACGCGGATCTGCGCGGCGCGCTCCGGGAAGCTGGCGGCCACCAGGCGGGCCTGCTCGAAGTACAGGAAGGTGCTGGCGGTGGCCAGGAGGATGACGAAAGCGCCGACCGCCAGCAGATAGGGCGAGCGCAGCACCAGGAGGATGCCACTGAACGGATTGCCGAGCACCGGCCGCGCCGGGCTTTCGCTGGGCGGCGCGCCGGGGCGTCCGGCGCCGCGGGTTTCCCGCCAGGCCATCAGATAGTGCTTGGCGAGCAGGGTGACGGCCAGCAGCCCGGCGGCCAGCAGGGTCAGGCCGCCCTGGCCGAGGGGGGTGACCAGCAGGGCGCCGAGGGCCGGCCCGGCCAGTCCACCGCAGCTCGCCCCGGCGGCGATGAAGGGAAATAGCCGGCGCGCCTGCAGGGTGTCGAACACGTCGGCCATCAGGCTCCAGGCCACCGAGACCACGAACAGGTTGTAGACCGAGATCCACACGTAGAACACACGCCCGCCCCACACCGATTCGCCGGCCTGGAACAGCGCGGCGAAGCCGACCAGGTTGAGGGCGAAGAAGCCGTACACCCAGTCCAGGTAGCGGCGCCTTGGTACTCGCGAATTGACCCAGGCGAACAGCGGCACGGTCACCAGCATGGCCAGGAAGGTGGCACTGAACAGCCACTGCAGGTTCTCCACCCCGCCGAGGATGCCCATGGCCTCGCGGATCGGCCGCAGCATGAAGTAGCCGGCGAACAGGCAGAAGAACAGCGCGCAGCCGCACAGCGCGGCTGCGAGTTCGCCGGGCCGGGCGTTGATGGCGCTGGCAAGGCGCTGGCTGGGGCTCATCTGGGTATCAGGCAAAGGCCTCGACGATCTTCTTCAGCAGCGCCGCATCCGGCAGGGGCTCGCGGCCGGCGGCCAGGTTGTCGGCCATGTAGCGCGGATTGGAGGTGGCCGGGATCACCACGGTCACCGCCGGCTGGGCGAGGATGAACTTCAGCAGCAGCTGCGCCCAGGAGGTGGCCTGGAGCTCGGCGGCCCAGTCCGGCAGCGGCCGGTCCTTCACCCGGCTGAGCAGGGCGGCGCGCTGGAACGGCCGGTTGATCAGGGTGGCCAGGCCGTGATCGGCGCAGTAAGGCAGCAGGCGCTGCTCGGCGCCGCGCTCGCCCACCGAGTAGTTGAACTGCACGAAGTCGATGTCCTTCTCCCGCTGCAGCACGGCGATCAGCTCGTCGTGGGCGGACTCCACGTAATGGGTGATGCCGATGTAGCGGACCAACCCCTGCTGCTTCAGCTCGCGCAGCAGGCCCAGCTGGGTGCTGGTGTCCTGCAGATTGTGCACCTGCACCAGGTCGATGTTCCTGCGCTGCAGCGCCTCCTGGCTGATCTCGAACTGCGCCTGGCCGCGGGCCCGGCCGGTGGAGGACAGCTTGGTGGCGAGGAAGGCCCTGTCCTGGTTGCTGGTTCGCTTGAGCAGCTCGCCGGTGACCTGCTCGGCGGCGCCGTAGCTGGGCGCGGTGTCGATCACCCTGGCGCCGCCAGCGAAGAAGGTCTCGATCACCTGCTGCAGCGGCGCCAGGCTGGCGTCGTCGAGGCGGACGTTGAAGGTCTGCGAGGTGCCCAGGCCGATCACCGGCAGCATCTCGCCGCTGCGCGGAATGGTGCGCTGCAGCAGAGGCGCGCCGGCGGACAGGGCGCCGGTCGACAGCCAGGGGGACAGGGCAGCGAGGGCGGCGAGACTGATGCCGCCCTGGAGAAAGTGACGACGGCTGGGCATGGATGGCCTCCGTGGTGGCACTCGGTGAAGGGGCAGACGCCCGGCGGGCGCATCGTTCGAGGATAGACCCCGCTGGCGCAGTGGCGGTGGGCGAGTGCCGTCGGGGGCGCCGCGGGGGAATCAGACCGTCGCCGCCAGCACTTCGAGGAAGGTCTCCAGCACCAGGTGGGGGCGGCGGCCCTTGCGGGTCACCGAGGCCAGGCTGAGGTCGTAGAAGCGAGTCGCCGGCTTGAGGGCGCGCAGGCGGCCCTGCTGGACCCAGACGTTGGCGTAGTGGTCGGGCAGGTAACCGATGTAGCGCCCGGTGAGGATCAGGAAGGCCATGCCCTCGCGGTCCGAAGCGCTGGCGGTGCAGTTCAGCGCCTGGTAGTGGGCGAGGATCTCGCCGGGCAGGCGGAAGGTGGGGGCGATGGCCTCCTGGGCGTTGAGGCGGGCGTCGTCCAGCTTGGCGTCGTCCACGTAGAACAGCGGGTGGCCCACCGCGCAGTAGAGCAGCGAGCGTTCCTCGTACAGCGGCTGGTACTCCAGGCCGGACAGCGCGCCGCTCTGCGGTACCACGCCGACGTGCAGGTGGCCGTCGAGCACGCCGCGCTCCACCTCGCTGGGCGGGACCATGCGGATGTTGATGCGCACGTCCGGACCGCGCTCCTTGAGGCGCGCCAGGGCATGGGTGATGCGCATGTGCGGCAGGGTCACCAGGTTGTCGGTGAGACCGATGTTCAGCTCGCCGCGCAGATGGCGGTGCAGGCCGTTGACCTCGGTACGGAAGCTCTCCAGTGCGCTGAGCAGCTGCAGCGCCGAGTTGTAGACCTCGCGGCCCTCCTCGGTCAGGGCGAAGCCGGCGCGGCCGCGCTGGCAGAGGCGCAGGCCGAGGCGCTGTTCCAGGTCGCTCATCTGCTGGCTGATCGCCGAGCGGCTGATGCCCAGGGTGCCTTCCGCGGCGGAGAAGCCGCCGCATTCCACCACGCTGCGGAACAGGCGGAGCAGACGGATATCGAAATCGCTGACCTGGGTCAGCGGGGTGGGCCTGTGGCTACTCATTTGTTTAGTGATCGCTAATCTGAAGATTGGAAAATTTGAATTTTCCTGACTTTAGGCCCGTGCGATCTTGCTGGCAACAAGCCGGGAGCCATGCTACTCCCAACAAGAACCCGAACCGCCTGCGAGGCCCGCCATGAACATGCCGCAGACCGCTACCCCGTCTGTCTCCAGCCAGCTCAAGCTGGACGCTCACTGGATGCCCTTCACCGCCAACCGCAACTTCCAGAAGGATCCGCGGATCATCGTCGCCGCCGAAGGCAACTGGCTGATCGACGAGCAGGGCCGCAGGGTCTTCGACAGCCTCTCCGGCCTGTGGACCTGCGGTGCCGGCCACTCGCGCAAGGAGATCCAGGACGCGGTGGCCCGCCAGCTGGGTACCCTGGATTACGCCCCGGCGTTCCAGTTCGGCCACCCGCTGTCCTTCCAGCTGGCCGAGAAGATCGCCTCCCTGACCCCCGGCGAACTGAACCACGTCTTCTACACCAACTCCGGCTCGGAATGCGCCGACACCGCGGTGAAGATGGCCCGCGCCTACTGGCGCCTGAAGGGCCAGCCGACCAAGACCAAGCTGATCGGCCGGGCCCGCGGCTACCACGGCGTGAACATCGCCGGCACCAGCCTCGGCGGCATCGGCGGCAACCGCAAGCTGTACGGCCAACTGATGGATGCCGACCACCTGCCGCACACCCTGCAGGCCGACTGCGCCTTCACCCGCGGCCAGGCGGAGACCGGCGGCCTGGCGCTGGCCAACGAGCTGCTCAAGCTGATCGAGCTGCACGACGCCTCCAACATCGCCGCGGTGATCGTCGAGCCCATGTCCGGCTCCGCCGGCGTCATCGTGCCGCCCAAGGGCTACCTGCAGCGTCTGCGGGAGATCTGCGACCAGCACAACATCCTGCTGATCTTCGACGAGGTGATCACCGGCTTCGGGCGCATGGGCGCCTGGACCGGCGCGGAATACTTCGGCGTCACTCCGGACATCATGAACGTCGCCAAGCAGGTGACCAACGGCGCCATCCCCATGGGCGCGGTGATCGCCTCGCGGGAGATCTACGAGACCTTCATGAACCAGGCCACCCCGGAATACGCGGTGGAGTTCACCCACGGCTACACCTACTCCGCGCACCCGGTGGCCTGCGCCGCCGGCCTGGCCGCCCTGGACCTGCTGGAGAAGGAGAACCTGGTGCAGCGTGCCGCCGAGCTGGCGCCGCACTTCGAGAAGGCCATCCACGGCCTGAAGGGCGCAAGGAACGTGGTGGACATCCGTAACTGCGGTCTGGCCGGCGCCATCCAGATCGCCCCGCGCGACGGCGACGCCATCGTGCGCCCCTTCGAGGCGGCCATGCAGCTCTGGAAGGCCGGCTTCTACGTGCGCTTCGGCGGCGATTGCCTGCAGTTCGGGCCGACCTTCACCAGCAGCCCGGAAGAGCTCGACCGGCTGTTCGACGCGGTCGGCGAGGCCCTCAACCAGACCGCCTGACGTGCCGCCCGCGCCGGCGGGCCAGCGATCATCGCCGGGCGGCCGAGGGTGCCGCCCGGACCACGTTTCCGACTTTCGACATTGGAGTTTCCCATGAGCATCATCCCGCACCTGATCAATGGCGAACGGGTCACCGCCGGCGAGCGCCGTGCCGACGTCTACAACCCCTCTCTGGGCCAGGTCAGCGCCCAGGTCGAACTGGCCAGCCGAGCCACCGTGCAGCAGGCCATCGACGCCGCCAAGGCTGCCTTCCCGGCCTGGCGCAACACCCCGCCGGCCAAGCGCGCCCAGGTGCTGTTCCGCTTCAAGCAGCTGCTCGAGGAGAACCAGGACAACATCGCCCGGCTGATCAGCCAGGAGCACGGCAAGACCATCGAAGACGCCCTCGGCGAGCTGAAGCGCGGCATCGAGAACGTCGAGTTCGCCTGCGGCGCCCCCGAGCACCTGAAGGGCGAGTACACCCGCAACGTCGGCCCGAACATCGACGCCTGGAGCGACCTGCAGCCGCTCGGCGTGGTGGCCGGCATCACCCCGTTCAACTTCCCGGCCATGGTGCCGCTGTGGATGTATCCCCTGGCCATCGCCTGCGGCAACACCTTCGTCCTCAAGCCCTCCGAGCGCGATCCGAGCTCCGCCCTGTACGTCGCCGAGCTGTTCCACCAGGCCGGCCTGCCGAAGGGCGTGCTCAACGTGGTCAACGGCGACAAGGAAGCCGTGGACGCGCTGATCGAGGCGCCGGAAGTCAAGGCCATCAGCTTCGTTGGCTCGACCCCGATCGCCGAGTACATCTACAGCGAGGGCGCCAAGCGTGGCAAACGCGTGCAGGCCCTGGGTGGCGCGAAGAACCACGCCGTGGTGCTCCCCGACGCGGATCTGGACAACGCCGTCAACGCCCTGATGGGCGCCGCCTACGGCTCCTGCGGCGAGCGCTGCATGGCCATCTCCGTGGTGGTGGCGGTCGGCGACCAGGTGGCCGACGCGCTGATCGAGAAGCTGGTGCCGCAGATCCAGGCCCTGAAGGTCGGTCCCGGCACCTCCTGTGGCCTGGACATGGGCCCGCTGGTCACCGGCGCGCATCGCGACAAGGTGGTCGGCTACGTGGAAGACGGCGTGCGCGCCGGCGCCAAGCTGGTGGTGGACGGCCGCAACCTCAAGGTGGAAGGCCACGAGGACGGCTTCTTCCTCGGCGGCTGTCTGTTCGACCGCGTCACCCCGGACATGCGCATCTACAAGGAAGAGATCTTCGGCCCGGTGCTCTGCGTGGTCCGCGTCGGCAGCCTGGAAGAGGCCATGCAGCTGATCAACGAGCACGAGTACGGCAACGGCACCTGCCTGTTCACCCGCGACGGCGAGGCCGCCCGGCTGTTCTGCGACGAGATCGAGGTGGGCATGGTCGGCGTCAACGTGCCGCTGCCGGTGCCGGTGGCCTATCACAGCTTCGGCGGCTGGAAGCGCTCGCTGTTCGGCGACCTGCACGCCTACGGCCCGGACGGCGTGCGCTTCTACACCCGCAAGAAGGCCATCACCCAGCGCTGGCCGCAGCGTGCCAGCCACGAGGCGGCGCAGTTCGCCTTCCCCAGCAACGGCTGAGACAGCCTGAGCGAAACGAAAAAGCCGGTCATGTGACCGGCTTTTTCGTTGTCCGCCCGGCGGCGACGGATCAGCGCTCGCTTACTGCCAGTTTGGCGCCGAGCCCGGCGAAGGCCGCGGCGAAGCCGTAGCGCAGCCAGCGCTGCACCGCCGCGGATTCGATCACCAGGCGGCGGAAGGCATGGGCCACCAGGCCGTAGAGGACGAAGACCGCGAAGGTCAGAGCCATGAAGATGCCGCTCAGGGTCAGCAGCTGCAGCAGCGGCCGGGGGCTGGCCGGGTCCACGAACTGCGGCAGGAAGGCCAGGAAGAAGATGGTCAGCTTGGGATTGAGGATGTTCAGCAGGAACGCCTTGACCATGATCCGCATGGCGCCGCCCTGGGCCGCCGAGCCGTCCACCGCGAAGGCCGACCGGTCCCGCCAGGTGGCGTAGGCGATGTACAGCAGGTAGGCGACCCCGGCGTACTTGAGCACCTGGAAGGCCAGCGCGCTGGTGTGCAGCACCGCCGCCAGGCCGAGGATGGTAGCCAGCAGGTGCGGCACTATCCCAGCCGTGCAGCCGAGGCTCGCATAGACGCTCGCCATCCGCCCGCGGGTCAGCCCGATGGAGATGGTGTAGATCACGCCGGTGCCGGGGATCAGGACGACTACCAGGGAGGTGAGGAGAAATTCGAGACTGATCATGGGGATTCCTTTCCTGTCGGGTTTAGGGATGACCTGCAGGGCATCCGGGGGATGGAGAAGGCCGGGAAGGTTCCGGCCCGGTTTTCACTGGGTCATTTGCTGCCGCCCTTGGCCGGGCGCACGGCCAGATCCCTGAGCGCGGTCGCTATGCGTATGGACTCGTCCAGTTGCGGTCCCGGGGTTGCAGGCATGATAGAGAAAGATGCTTGCGACGGGCAGCAACGAGCAGAGGCTCGGAATTCAGACAACCTGGCATCTGGATCTCCTTGACACTCTTTTTTCAGGTCGTGGGGGCTCCGCTAAGGGGGCTTGCGATCGGCGCTACTTGGCCGCCGGACGCCGATTGCGCACGTACAGCACCTTGTTGCCCGAGCCGCTTTCCCGGGTGACCAGCTCGAAGTGCCTGGGTTGCGCCTTGATCAGCTCGCTGAGCTTCTTGTAGCCGTACAGCCGGGGGTCGAAGTCCGGGCGCAGCTTGTCGATGTTCTGGCCGAGGGCGCCGAGTTGTACCCAGTCGTCCTCGTCGTCGGCGATGTCGTCGAGCACTTTGGCGATGAACTCCACCGGCACCTTCTGGGCTTTCGGTTTGGCGGAGTCCTTGGCCGGTTCGGCGGGCGTCTCGCCGCGCTCCTTGTCCTGGTCGGACTCGGCGGCGGGTTCCCGGCTGGCGCGGAGGATTTCCGTGTAGATGAACTTGTCGCAGGCGCGCACGAAGGGATCGGGCGTCTTGCTTTCGCCGAAACCGTAGACGGTCAGGCCTTCCTCGCGCAGCCGCGCCGCCAGGCGGGTGAAGTCGCTGTCGCTGGAGACCAGGCAGAAGCCGTCGAAGCGCCGGGTGTAGAGCAGGTCCATGGCGTCGATGATCAGCGCGCTGTCGGTGGCGTTCTTGCCCCGGGTGTAGGCGAACTGCTGGATCGGCTGGATGGAGTGGTCGAGCAGCACCTGCTTCCACTTGCCCAGCTGTGGGCTGGTCCAGTCGCCGTAGATGCGCTTGACGCTGGCGATGCCGTACTTGGCGATTTCCTCGAACAGCCCCTCGACGATGGCGGCCGGGGCGTTGTCGGCATCGATCAGCACCGCGAGGTGCTTCTGTTGGCGCGGGGAACTGGCTTTGTTGCTGGCCATGGCACTCTTCCTTGATGGCTGACCTTGCGACCTTACTCCGCCGAACGGCCGGCGCAAAGCCGGCGCGGCTCGTCAAGCGTTTGCCGGAGGGCGAATCAGGCGGGCACCAGTTCCTGGCAGACGTCCACCCATTCGGCGTCCACCAGTTCGGCGAGGCGCTGCGGAGAGAGGCGCACCGCGCTGTGACGGGCGCCGGCGGCGGGGATCACCTCGTCGAAGGCGCGCAGGGAAACGTCGCAGAACACCGGCAGTGGGGTGGCCAGGCCGAACGGGCAGACGCCGCCGACCGGGTGGCCGGTGAGCGCCTCGACGCTCTCGGCATCCAGCATCTTGGCCTTGGCGCCGAAGGTTTCCTTGAGCTTGCGGTTGTCCAGGCGGGCGTCGCCGCGTGCTACCACCAGCAGGGTGCGTTCGCCGACGCGCAGGGACAGGGTCTTGGCGATCCGCCCGGGCTCCACGCCGTGGGCCTCGGCGGCCAGGGCGACGGTGGCGGTGCTGGTCTCCAGCTCGATGATCTCGATATCCGGGGCCTTGGCGGCGAGGAAGGCGCGGACCGATTCCAGGCTCATGGCGGACTCCTGTCGTGGACTGAACTGCGCACTCTAGGAAAGCCGTCCGTTCCTGTCCAGCGACCTCATATGGCAAGTTGACATCATGTTGCTTGATCTGCGTCAACACGCCCTGCATGGGGCTGTAAGACACTGATCGCAAAGCAAAAACTGATGAGGAGTGGTCACCAATGCGCATCCTGTCCCTGTTGTCGGCGGGGCTCTGCATGAGCCTGAATGCCTGGGCGGCGCTTCCCGATGCCAACGAGCCGGTTCAGCCCATCGCCCCGGCGCAAGTCACCAATCCGGAGAAGGTCGAGCTCGGCAAGCAGCTGTTCTTCGATCCGCGCCTGTCGAAGTCTGGCTTCATTTCCTGCAACTCCTGCCACAACCTGAGCATGGGCGGCAGCGACAACCTCCCCACGTCCATCGGCCATAACTGGCAGAAGGGCCCGATCAACGCCCCCACCGTGCTGAACTCCAGCCTGAACCTGGCGCAGTTCTGGGACGGCCGCGCCGCCGACCTCAAGGAGCAGGCCGGCGGGCCCATCGCCAACCAGAAGGAGATGGCCTCCAACCACGTGCTGGCGGTGGACGTGCTGCGTTCCATCCCGCAGTACCAGGAGGCGTTCCGCAAGGTCTACAAGGTCGACGAGATCACCATCGACGAGGTGACCGACGCCATCGCCGAGTTCGAGAAGACCCTGGTGACCCCCGACTCGCGCTTCGACCGCTGGCTCAAGGGGGACGAAAAGGCCATCAGCCAGACCGAGCTGGAGGGCTACCGGCTGTTCAAGTCGATCGGCTGCGTGGCCTGTCACAACGGCCCGGCGCTGGGTGGCAACTCCTTCCAGAAGATGGGGCTGGTCGAGCCCTACAAGACCGACAACCCCGCCGAGGGCGTCGCCGGCCTGACCGGCAAGGACGTCGACCGCTTCAAGTTCAAGGTGCCGACCCTGCGCAACGTGGAACTGACCTACCCGTACTTCCACGACGGCGCCTACTGGAAGCTCGAGGAGGCCGTGGACGTGATGGCGCGCCTGCAGCTGGGCCGCAAGCTGAGCGAGGATGAGATCGGCAAGATCACTGCCTTCCTCAAGACCCTGACCGGCGAGCAGCCGTCCTTCGCCCTGCCGATCCTGCCGCCGTCCACCGCGCAGACCCCGATTCCCACTCCCTTCAACTAAAGGGGAGACGCCCCGCCGGCGCTCCGTCGCGAGCGCCGGCGCCAGGCCCTCGGGGTGCGGCAAGCGGCGCATTTGTCTCGGCGTCGCGATGCGCTACCATGACCGCTCCACTTCCGCACCGCGCCATCCTTCTATGCATTGCCCCTTCTGCGCCGCCAATGACACCAAGGTGATCGACTCCCGTCTGGTCGCCGAGGGCGAACAGGTCCGCCGCCGCCGCGAGTGCGTGGCTTGCGGCGAACGCTTCACCACCTTCGAGACCGCCGAACTGGTGATGCCCCGGTTGATCAAGCAGGATGGCAGCCGCCAGCCGTTCGACGAGGAAAAGCTGCGTGCCGGCATGCAGCGCGCCCTGGAGAAGCGTCCGGTGAGCCTGGAGCGGCTGGAGGCGGCGATCGGCCACATCAAGCACCAGCTGCGCGCCACCGGCGAACGGGAGGTCAAGTCCCGGGTGGTCGGCGAACTGGTGATGGCCGAGCTGCAGAAGCTCGACGAAGTCGCCTACATCCGCTTCGCCTCGGTGTACCGGCGCTTCCAGGATCTCAACGAGTTCCGCGAGGAGATCGACCGCCTCGCCCGTGAACCGGCCAAAGAATGACCGCTATCCAGCAGGATTCCCTCGACGCCCGCTACATGGCCCGCGCCCTCGAACTGGCGCGCAGGGGCCTGTATTCCACTCACCCCAACCCGCGCGTTGGCTGCGTGCTGGTGCGCGACGGCCAGGTGGTCGGCGAGGGCTGGCACGTCCGCGCCGGCGAACCGCACGCCGAGGTGCACGCCCTGCGCCAGGCTGGCGACCGGGCCCGCGGCGCCACCGCCTACGTGACTCTGGAGCCGTGCAGCCACCACGGCCGCACTCCGCCGTGCGCCGAGGCGCTGGTCGACGCCGGCGTGGCCAGGGTGGTGGCGGCCATGCAGGATCCCAACCCGCAGGTCTCCGGGCGCGGCCTGCTGCGCCTCGCCGAGGCCGGCATCGCGGTGCACAGCGGGGTGCTGGAGCGGGAGGCGCGGGATCTCAACCTCGGTTTCATCAAGCGCATGGAAACCGGTCTGCCCTACGTGCGGGTCAAGCTGGCGATGAGCCTGGACGGCCGCACCGCCATGGCCAGTGGCGAGAGTCAGTGGATCACCGGCCCGGCGGCGCGCGGCGAGGTGCAGCGCCTGCGCGCCCGCTCCAGCGTGGTGCTGAGCGGCGCCGACACCGTGCTCACCGACCGGGCGCGGCTTACCGTGCGCGCCGAGGAGCTGGGCCTGAGCGCCGAGCAGACCGCCCTGGCGCTGACCCGCCCGCCGCTGCGCGTGCTGGTCGACGGTCGCCTGCGGGTACCGCTGGACGCGCCCTTCTACCAGGCCGGCGCGGCCCTGGTGGCGACCTGCGCGGCGGCCGCGGCGCGTGACCGCTTCCTCGCCGAGGGCCACGAACTACTGGCGGTACCCGGCAGCAACGGTCACGTAGACCTGCGCAAGCTGCTCGTCGAGCTGGCCGCGCGCGGCGCCAACGAGGTGCTGGTGGAGGCCGGCCCGCGCCTGGCTGGGGCCTTCGCCCGCCAGGGGCTGGTGGACGAGTACCAGCTGTTCGTCGCGCCCAAGTTCCTCGGCTCCAGCGCACGGCCGCTGCTCGAGCTGCCGCTGGCGCGCATGGTCGAGGCGCAGGACCTGGAAATCCGCGACATCCGCGCGGTGGGCGACGACTGGCGGATCATCGCCGTGCCCAGGCCGCGGCTCGCCAGCGTGTAGGCCTGACCGTCGGGCGCGGCGCCGGCGGCGCATTCAGGCATCCGTCGATTACCCTCTGGCCGCGCCCGGATCACGGGGCGCGCTGCCTGTCGTCTGCGCGGCGCCTGGCCAGCGTCGCCAGGCCCTGAAAAGGGGGGAGGCGCCGGGGCGTGGGCCCGGCGCCCTGCGTCAGGCCTTCTTGACGAACTCCGACTTCAGCTTCATGGCGCCGATGCCGTCGATCTTGCAGTCGATGTCGTGATCGCCATCCACCAGGCGGATGTTCTTCACCTTGGTGCCGACCTTGACTACCAGGGACGAGCCCTTGACCTTGAGGTCCTTGATCACGGTAACGGTATCGCCGTCCTGCAGGACGTTGCCCACCGAGTCCTTGATCACCCGGGTGTCTTCGCCGGCGCCTTCCGCGGCGGCTTCGGCGGACCACTCGTGGGCGCATTCCGGGCAGACCAGCAGGCTGCCGTCCTCATAGGTGTATTCGGAATTGCACTTGGGGCAGGGCGGCAGGGTGCTCATGGGCTTGGCCTCGTCGTGAAGTCAAAAGGCCGCATAGTGTATAGGGTTTTGCCGTCCAGGGGGGAGGCGGTCGGTGGATGCTTGCCACCGGCCGGGCGGTCAGCGCACGAGCGGTGGCAGGCTCAGCTCGCCCTCGGCGTTGAAGCGTTCGACGCCGAAGGGCCCGCCGCCCAGCTTGCCGCTCAGCCGGTAGGGCAGGCTCTGCCGTGGCGCCTTGCTGCTCAGCCCCCAGGCCTGGCGGAACATGGAGAAGGCCGAGATGGTCACCGGCACGCTGATCACCGTCTCGCCGAAGCGTGGCACCTCGCCGCGTTCATCGCTCACGCCATAGGCCAGGGGCTGGCCGTTGACCTCCAGGTTCAGGGCCACGCCGTCGTAGCCCACTGCCCGGTCGTTGGGGTTCAGCACCCGTAGCTTGACCGCGAAGCGCATCTCCATACCCTCGCTCGGCATGGGGTCGAGGCCAGCCAGGTCGACGCGCAGCGGCTCTTGCTGACCCAGGCTGGCGCAGCCGGCAAGGACGAGGATGGACAGTAGGGTGACGAGCAGGCGGGGCATGGAACGGGCTCCGTGAGGGAAGGGTGCTCATTGGACAACAGGGTAGTCGCGGGTTCCCTGCCGCTGCCATCAATCGTACTCGGCGGCCTGGTGGTCGCCGAGCAGGCGGCGCTGGCGCGGCGTGCAGGCGGCCAGCACCTCGGGGGTGAAGTGGAATTCCAGGTAGGGTGAGAACTTCTGCGCCACCATGCGCCGCCCGTAGTGCACCTGCAGCAGGTAGCGGATGCGCTCCCTGCTGCGGTTGCGGCTGCCGGCATGCCACAGCTCGCTGCGGAACACCAGCACGTCGCCGGCCCGGCACAGCACCGGCTCGGCGGCGCGGCCGTGCCACGTGGTCTCGCCGGGACGCGGCGCGCGGCCGGCGCGGTGGCTGCCGGGGATCACCAGGGTCGGGCAGAGGTCGGCGTCGATGTCGTCCAGGTAGATATGCGCGGTGCAGATCTGCATGGGCAGGCGGAACTGCGGATCGGCCAGCAGGCTTTCCGGCAGCTCCATCACCAGGTAGTCCAGATGCAGGTCGGCGCCGATGAAGCCGGGATGGCAGCGCCAGGCGGTCTGGCCGATCACGTGACAGTCGCTACCCAGAGCCGCCTCGGCCAGCTCGATGACCCCCGGTAGGTCCAGGTAGGGCAGCCACAGCGGGTCGCGGTTGAACACGCATTTGTAGTGGTCCACCACCAGGCCCTGGTAGTCCCAGTGGATGGACCGCAGGGCGTCGATGGCCTGGCGCAGCTCGGCGATCTGCCGGGCGTCGAGCACGCCGGGGATGAGCACATAGCCGTCCTCGTGCAGGGCTTGCAGGCGTTGCCGGATGAGTGCTGGGCTGGGCATGGCGGTTTTCCTTCTCTGGTCTCGGCTTGGCAGGCGCCGGACGCCCTGGCCAGGCGGCGATCCCCGGGGATCAGGCGGGGATGCGCTGCCATTGGTCGGTTCCTACTGCTTCGCGCATACCCTTGGGCGGCGCGAGAATTTATCGTTTCGCTCCCTCGCGGCTGCCGGCCGGCAGGCTGTCATTTTTTCTGTTCAGTTCTCGCTCGATCGTTTGACATATTTTACGCCTTTGGCAGACTGCCCCGCTTCAGGCAGGGGCCGCCCCCGCGCTGCCTCCGATAACAAGAACTTCGTCTGCCGCGGTGCCCTGCGCGACTCGTCGTGCGCTTCCCGTTGCCGGCGAGCGAGCTCAGGAAACAACAACCAATGCTGATCTGGTTTGTCGCTGCCTACCTGCTGGTAACCGTCGGCGTGGGCTTCTACGCCTCCACCCGCGTCAAGAACGCCAAGGACTTCGCCGCCGGCGGGCGCAGCATGTCCTTTCCCCTGGTCGCCGCCATGGTGTTCGCCACCTGGTTCGGCTCCGAGGCGGTGCTGGGCATCCCCGCCACCTTCATCGAGGAAGGCTTCGCCGGCATCGTCGAGGATCCCTTCGGCTCCTTCGGCTGCCTGATGCTGGTCGGCCTGATCATCGCCCGACCGCTGTACCGAATGAACCTGCTGACCATCGGCGACTACTTCCGCAAGCGCTTCGGGCCCAACGTGGAGCTGATCCTCAGTCTGGTGATCATCGCCTCCTACCTGGGCTGGATCGCTGCCCAGCTGACTGCCCTGGGGGTGGTCTTCAACGTGATTTCCGAGGGCGCCATCAGCACCACCCAGGGCATGTTGCTGGGCACCCTGATCGTGCTGCTCTATACCCTGTTCGGCGGCATGTGGTCGGTGGCGCTGACCGACTTCATGCAGATGCTGATCATCGTGGTCGGTCTGCTCTACCTGACCTGGCTGATCGGCGACATGGCCGGCGGCCCCGAGGCGGTGATCGCCCAAGCGGCCAACGAGGGCAAGTTCACCTTCATCCATTCCTTCGAGCCGCGCGATCTGGTGGCCTTCCTCGGCGCCGCGGTGACCATGATGCTCGGCTCCATCCCCCAGCAGGACGTCTACGCCCGGGTGATGTCGGCGAAGACCGAGACCATCGCCGCGCGCGCCTCCATGGCCGGCGCCTGCTTCTACCTGGGCTTCTGCATGCTGCCGATCTTCCTCACCTACGCGGCGTCGATGATCGACCCGGCGATGGTGCAGCGCTGGCTGGCCGAGGACGCGCAGATGATCCTCCCGCACCTGATTCTGGAGCGCACCCCGCTGTTCGCGCAGATCCTGTTCTTCGGCGCCCTGCTATCGGCGATCATGTCCACTGCCTCGGGCACCCTGTTGGCGCCCTCGGTGACCTTCACAGAGAACATCCTCAAGCGTTTCCTGCCGGCGCTGGATGACCGCCAGTTCCTGCTCGCCATGCGCGTCACGGTGTTCGGCTGCGCCCTCGCCACCCTGGTCTTCGCGCTGTATTCCGATGCCTCCATCTACGAGATGGTCGGCAACGCCTACAAGGTGACCCTGGTGGCCGCCGTGGTGCCGCTGTTCGCCGGGCTGTTCTGGAGGCGCGCCAGTACCCAGGGCGCGCTGCTGGCCATCGCCTGCGGCCTGACTTCCTGGCTGTACCTGGAGTTCACCAGCAGCGAGGAGGCCTTCTGGCCGCCGCAGCTGGCCGGCCTGCTGTTGAGCGTGGCGGGGATGCTGGTCGGTTCGCTGCTGCCGCAGTGGTTCGGCCGCCGTCAGGAGGAGGCCGGCGCCGCCGAGACCGTGCGGGCCTGATGGCAAAACGCCGGGCCGACACTGGGAGGGCGGTCCGGCGTTCTGGCCTCCGCGCAAGGCGCAGGGAGAGGGAGTCAGATCAGAAGTGCACCTTGGCCAGGAAGCTCAGGGCGCTCTGGTCGGTGCGGAAGGCCTGGCTGTCCTCGATGGCGTACTTGTCCGACCAGTAGTCGTATTCCACGCCCACGTAGAACTTCTTCACCGCGGTCCAGCTCAGGGCCTTGCCCAGGTCGTACTTGATCTGCGGGTTGACGTGCAGGTTGGCGTGCATGTCGGTCGGTCGGTTGGACGAGCCGTCCTTGTTGTTCCACACGTAGTCGATGTAGCCGTCGATCACCAGGTCGGAGTTGCCCACTGGGAGGGTGTAGGACCATGCCGGGGTAACCTGCCACTGGCCCTTGGGCTGGCCGCTGATGCCGTCCGGCTTGCGGTAGTAGAAGTTCAGCTGGAAGTAGTCGAAGCCGGGGATATTCAGGTCGAAACCCGGGCCGAGCAGATAGACTTGGTTGCTGTTTTCGCCACGCTCGTAGGTGGCGGCGAGCAGCACGTCCTTGATCGGCCCGAAGGACAGGTCGGCGCCGCTGATCTTGCCGAACGACAGACGCGGGGAAATCTCGCCGTAGTAGGTGTCCTTGCCGGCCTGGCCGTCCGGTGCTCCCTGGTAGTTGATCTGGTCGATGAAGATGAACAGGTCGCCCCAGCTCCAGCCGCTGGCGTGCTCGAAGGTCCAGGTCTGCTGGACCGGCGGGTTCACCTGGAAATCCTTGCCCCACAGGAAGGTCAGGCTGTTGTCCTGCCATTGCAGCAGGTCGCCGGCGGTGGCCTGGCTGGCGGCAAGCAGGCCGCCAGCCAGCGCGAGGGATTTGACTGCGCGGTTCATCGTGATTGGCTCCTAATGGTGTGTCTGTTCTTCTGGGATTCGAACCTGTCTGGACGGTCGGGCCTTCCGGGGGGAGAGCGAGCTCGGAGCCAGGCGCACGGCGAATCGCGGCGGATTCTAGCCGAAGCCCTTAAGTCTTTGTGCGCGTGTTTTTCCCGTCGGAAAAACGCATCCTGAGCGGCTGGACAGCTTTCTGCCGTGGCCTCTGGCTAGCCCCGGGCGCCTCTGCCATAGTGCCGACTCCCTGACCGGAGGAGTCCGCCATGCGCCAACCGCTCTGCCAACTACTCGGTATCCAGTACCCGATCATCCAGGCGCCCATGGCTGGGGTGTCCACCCCGCAGCTCGCTGCGGCGGTCAGCAATGCCGGCGGGCTGGGCTCCCTGGGCGTCGGCGCCAGCACCCCGGCCCAGGTGCGCGAGCTGATCGCGGCGACCCGCGCGCTCACCGACCGGCCGTTCAACCTCAACCTGTTCTGCCACCGTCCGGCGCAGCCCGATGCGACCCGCGAGGCGGCCTGGCTGGCGCATCTCGAGCCATTCTTCGCCGAGTTCGGAGCCCGCCCGCCGGCGGCCCTGGCCGAGCCCTACCCGAGCTTCCTCGCCGATCCGGCCATGCTCGAGCTGCTGCTCGCCGAACGCCCTGCGGTAGTCAGCTTCCACTTTGGCCTGCCGGATGCCGCGACGATCCGCGCCCTCAAGGCTGCCGGCATCGTCCTGCTGGCCAGCGCCACCAGCCTGGACGAGGCCCTCCAGGTGCAGGCCGCCGGCCTCGACGGAGTGATCGCCCAGGGCATCGAGGCCGGCGGCCACCGCGGGGTGTTCGCCCCCGAGCAGGGCGATGTGGGGCTCGGTACCCTGGCCTTGGTGCGTCTGCTGGTGCATCACGTCCGCCTGCCGGTGATCGCCGCCGGCGGCATCATGGACGGCGCAGGGATCGCTGCGGTGCTGGCCCTGGGGGCCGGCGCCGCGCAGCTGGGCACCGCCTTCATCCTCTGCCCCGAATCCTCCGCCAACGCCGCCTACCGGGCCGCGCTGCAGAGCCCCCAGGCCGAGCACACGGCGATCACCGCGGCGATCTCCGGACGCCCGGCCCGAGGGCTGGTCAACCGCATGCACCTGGAGGTGGACGTGCCGGGCGTGCCGCGCCCCGACTACCCGATCGCCTACGCGGCCGGCAAGGCGCTGCACGCCGCGGCCAGTGCGCGGGGCTGTGAGGACTTCGCCGCGTACTGGGCCGGGCAGGGCGCCCCCCTGGCCCGGGCGCTGCCGGCCGCCGAGCTGCTGCGCCTGCTGGTGGAGGAGTGGCAGCAGGCGCGCTGATTCAGCAGGCGGGCGGCGGGGCGTCTGCCTCGCCGGGTGTGGTGGCCTGCGCCTCCCGTGCCTCGCGCTCCAGCAGCGCCTGCTTGCGGGCCACGCCCCAGCGATAGCCGGACAGGCCGCCGTCGCTGCGCACCACCCGGTGACAGGGGATGGCCACTGCCAGACGGTTGCTGGCGCAGGCTCTGGCCACCGCGCGCACCGACTGGGGCCGGCCGATGCGCCGGGCGATCTCCGCATAGCTGGCGGTCGTGCCCGGTGGAATCTCCCGCAGCGCTTCCCAGACACGCTGCTGGAAGGCGGTGCCGCGCACGTCCAGCGGCAGGTCGAGGCCGATCCCCGGAGCCTCGATGAAGCCCACCACCCGGGCGACCAGTCGTTCGAAGTCCCTGTCGCCGCCGATCAGCTCGGCGCGCGGGAACTGGTCCTGCAGGTCGCGCAGCAGCGCTTCCGGATCGTCGCCCAGGAGGATCGCACAGACCCCGCGCTCGCTCTGTGCCACCAGGATGGCGCCCAGCGAACACTGGCCGAGGGCGAAGCGGATGCGGGTGGCAGCGCCGCCGTTGCGGTAGGCGCTGGGCTTCATGCCGAGCAGCCGGTCGGCCTGTGCGTAGAAGCGGCTGCTGGCGCCGAAGCCGGCGGCGTAGAGGGCTTCGGTGACCTGCTCGCCGAGGCCGAGGCGTTCGCGCACCAGGCGGCCGCGGCGGGCCAGGGCGTAGGCCCGGGGCGTCAGCCCGGTGTGTGCCTTGAACAGGCGGTGGAAGTGATGGGCGCTGAGCCCGGCCTCGGTGGCCAGCTCCTTGAGGCTGGGTGGCTGCTCGGCGCTCTCGATGCGCCGGCAGGCGGCGGCCACCAGCGCCGCATGGCGGGTCTGCTCGCGAGCCCGGCGGCTCGGCCGGTAGCCGGCGGCCTCGGCTTCCGCGGCGCTGGCGAAGAATTCCACGTTCTCCGGACGCGGCAGGCGCGCCGGGCTGCTCGGCGGGCAGTACACCCCGGTGGTTCTCACCGCATAGACGAACTGTCCGTCAGCCGCCGGGTCTCGGGCCAGCACGGCCGCCCAGCGCGGATCGCGTTCGATGGCCTGGCCTCGCTCGTTCGCGTTCATGGTACGTCCTCCGCTCGATGCTGGGTTCAGGTTAAGCCCGCGCCTGCGGCGGTGCACTCCGCCTCTTGCGGTCGAATTCGTCAGGCCACGTCGCTTCTGGCGAACTCCTCGGCGAGGAAGTCCAGCAGTTGGCGCACCGAGGGCAAGAGGCAGCGCCGCGACCGGCGCAACGATATCGAGGGACTGGCCATGCTGCTGTCCGACCACGCCCCCGGCTACCGTAATCCGATCACCAGTCACACCCAGCTGACCGCTGGCAAGCAAGCCGGCTTCCAGCCACCACGCTCGGGAGCTTCCCGGGTGCGGTCGTTCGACCAGTCGGCAGGTCGCGCGGGAGCGACCGGGTCATTCCTGACCCGCCCGGGCCAAAAATGGCCTGGGAATTTTCCTTTGTAAATCAGGGTCTTGGCGTCGCATGGGCCAGAAATGGCCTGCCTATCCCGGGGCGTAGGGCGGCCTGTGAGGCAGAGCGTCTGGCGGGAGACTCGAAGATGTCGCGCAAGTCCTTGTCATCAAAGGGATTTTTCGGGGTTTCCGGGGGCTGGCATGCATCCTGCCTTGCCGCAGGCGCCGCCCGCGCGCGGCTGGCTCGCGCAACCGGCCAGCAGCAGGGCAGGACGGGGCGGGCGGAGCGGCCGGTCATGTTCCCTCCCGCTTCGCGCTAGGAGCTGCGCAGGGCCTGCACGCCGTCGGCCTGCGGGTCGAAGCCGTCCTCACGCATGCGTGCGGCGAAGGCTTCCAGCGCCGCTTCATCGCTCAGGAACTCGCCGCGCACCGCCGGCCAGTCGTCGGGCTTCAGGCGGATCATCCAGCCCTCGCCGTAGCAGTCCCGATTGATCAGCCCCGGGCGCTCTACTACGGCTTGGTTGCTGGCCAGCAGGGTGCCGGCCAGCGGACTGCGCGCCGCAGCGGCGGCCTTGGCGAACTCCACCACGCCGAAGCCGCGATCCTTGTCGATGTGCCAGCCGTCGCGCTTGGGGGTGAAGGCGAAGATCTGCCCGTAGAGGGCGCAGCCGTAGGTGGTCAGGCCGAGCACCAGGGCGTCACCGTCCTCGCGCAGCCAGAGGTTGTAGTTCGGGGCGTAGAGCAGATGGTCGGGGAATTCCAGGCCGTGCAGGTTCATAACGTCAGTACCCGGTCGTATTCAAGGATCATCTGGGCCAGTTCGCCGCCGCTGCTGATCTCGTCGAGCTCGTCTATCAGCGTCGTCTCGTCGATCTCCACGCCCGGGGCGCGGCACATCAGCAGGCGCGCCCCGGCCAGCTTGGCCTGGCGGATGAAGTGCAGCAACGGCTCGCCGTCTTCGGCGGCGCGCAGGCTCTCGGCCACCGTACGGCGGGCGAGCTGGGTGCCTTCGCCGCTCAGGAACAGGGTCACCTCGGCGTCCATGCAGGCCAGCAGGGTGGCGGTGTAGAAGGGCGCGGCACAGCGCGCCGGAGTACTCGGCCCGCTGTTGACCAGGATCAGGACGCGCTGCACTTCACTCAAGGGCTTTCTCCAGTTGCACCAGGGCGACTCGCAGGCCGCGTGGGTCGCGGCGCTCGACGATGGCCTGCGGTCGGTAGCCGAGGGTGGTGTAGAGCAGCAGGCCGGCGGTATTGGCATTGAAGCAGGAGATGCGCAGGCTGTGGGCCTTGTAGTGGTGGCGGGCGAGCTGCTCCATGACTCCGACCAGGTAGCGGGCCACGCCCCGGGCGCGGGCCCAGGGCGCCACCATCAGGTTGCCCAGGGTGCAGCTCTCGCCGTGCTGCCACTGGTAGAAGTTGGCGAAGCCGGCGACCCTCTCGTCGAGCAGCGCCACCGTGCTGTCGCGGCGCTCGGCCATCACCGCGGCGAGCTGGCCGACGGTCAGCGGCCAGGCGGCCTTGGGATAGGCGAAGAAGAGTTCGTCGGGGTTCTCCACGAAGGTGATGACTTCGCCGAGGTCGCCGGCGCTGGCCGGGCGGTGGGTGAGGGACGCAGCTGTCATGCTCGGGGGATTCCTGCTCCTGAAACGGAGCCTCAGTGTGGCGGATATTGTGATAGCACTTTGCCTACCGTCTCACGGATCGCCGCTTCGCGTTCCTGCGGGCTGGGTGGCGCGCTGCGCATGATCTGCTCGCCGCTGCCGCGCCAGACCAGCTTGCCGTCGCGGCTGTCGTAGAGGTCGATCTGCAGAGTGGCGACCTTGTAGCTGACGTTGCGCACCTCGGTGACCACCGGACCGCCCCAGTAGCCTCCCCAGTAACCGGCCCAGTGGTTGCCGTAGCTGGTGGTGTACTGGCTCTGCTGCTGTTCGACGATCAGCGCGGCCTGGACCTGCAGGTCGCCCTGGCTACCCGCCGGCGCGGGACGCAGGCCGCGCTGTTCTAGCTGCTGGTCGACCGCTTCGCGGATGCGCAGCTCGGTGAGATCGCTCTTCAGGCGTGGGTCGTCCGGGGCGTAGAGCAGGGGCGGCTGTTTCCAGCTCCAGGTCCGGTAGCTGGCGAAATCGCGGCTGCGGTCGTAGTCGCGGCTCAGCTCGATGCTCTGGCAGGCGGCGAGCAGCAGCGCGGGGATCAACAGGTAGCGGTACGACATGATGCATCCTCTCGAGACGGGGCCGACGAGGCACTCCGTGCGCCGGCCCTTCTTCTAGCCAAGCCCAGGCGCCCGCCGGCGACAAGCCGATCAGTTGGGCGGGAAGCGCTCGAGGGCATTGCGGGTCGCCTGGCGCAGCGCCTCGGTGCTCCTATCGGCGTAGCCGCCAGCCTCGCCGACGCCGCTCCACACCTGCTGGCCGCTGCCGGCATCGATCAGGTCGAGGCGCAGCACCAGCACCGGGCGCCGATAGGTGCGCACCACCGGCACCTGGCCGTACAGCCCGTAGTGGTCGTGCCAGTGGTGGTGGCCGTAGCCGTACCAGCCACCGTAGTCGTCGTAGCTCTGGTACAGGCGCTGCTCGACGCGCAGCTCGGCGCGCGCCTGCAGGTCCGCCGCCTGGCCGGGCCGGGCCTGACGCAAGCCGCGCTGTTCCAGACCGCTGCCGAGGATCTGCAGGACCTGCTCGGCGCTCAGCTCGCCGGTTCCGGTCGGCGGGGCCAGCCAGCTCCAGGTGCGGTAGCGGGCGAAGTCCAGCGGTGCCGGCGGATAGGCGCTGAGGTCCAGGGTATGGTCCGCCTGCGCCGGGGCAGGCGGCAGCGGCACGGACTCGGCCCGGTAGGGGTTCTCGCTCTGGCAGGCGCAAAGGCCCAGGCAGAGTGGCAGGACGAGCATTGGGCGTTGCATGGCGACCTCCTACAGCGGTCGGCAGATCCAGTGCAGGTAACGGCCGAGGCCGGCGAAGGCTGGGTGGCGACGGTAGGCCAGTTCCATCTCCAGCAGGGCGGAAAGGTCCGCCTTGGCCTGGAACTCGGCCGGCATGTAGTCGTGGAACACCCGTACTCCGCTTGTGCATTCGACCCGCCAGATCCCGTCGAGTTGCGCGGCCAGCTCGCGTGGATCGAGGGGTTGCTGCGGAGTCAGGCTGTGCTTCTCACCGGCGAAGCGCTGCCTGCGCAGTTTACGGAAGTGGCCCTTGAGGAGGTTGCGGTAGATCAAGGCATCCTTGTTGTAGAAGGCCAGCGACAGCCAGCCGCCGGGAGTGGTGAGGCGGTGCAGCACCGGCAGGATGGCGTGGGGCTCGGCCAGCCATTCCAGCACCGCGTGGCAGAGCACCAGGTCGAAGGGCTCGGCGAGCTGCCCAGGCAGCTCCTGCCAGGGCGCCTGGAGGAAGGTGGCCTCGCGCCCGGCGGCGGCGAAGCGCTCGCGGGCCGCGGCGAGCATGGGGGCGGCCGGCTCGGCGAGAGTCACCCGGTGACCGCGTTCGGCCAGCCACAGGCCCATGTGACCGAGCCCGGCGCCGACGTCCAGCACGCGCAGCGGGCGTTCCGGCAGGACCTCGGCGAGATCGGCCTGGAGCACCGCGAGGCGGATGGCGCCCTTGGCGCCGCCGTAGATCTTCTCGGCGAAGCGGGTGGCTAGTTCGTCGAAGTGGCGGTCGTTCATCAGGCGAACCGCCGTTCGCTGTCGGCCAGCTTGGCGCGCACCGCCTGGTCCATGTCGATGCCCAGCTCGGCGCAGAGCAGAAGCAGGTAGAGGACGATGTCGCCCACTTCCTGGCCGGCGTGTTCGAGCTGTTCGGGAGACAGGCGACGCGACTCGTCCTCGCTCAGCCACTGGAAGATCTCCACCAGCTCGGCCATCTCTACGCTGGCGGCCATGGCCAGGTTCTTCGGGCTGTGGAAGCGCTGCCACTGGTTGCGGTCGCGGATGGCGTGCAGGCGCCGGGTCAGTTCGTCGAGGTTCATGCGGCTTTCTCCTTGCAAGCCGCATAGCTTCGGCGCCCGGAGCCCGGCAGGCAAGCACCGCTGCCCGGGGGCGGGCAGCGGTGGTCGGGGCTGGGCTATCAGATCTGGGCGAGAGGCTGCCAGCTACCGCTCATGTGCACGATGTCCTGGCCGCCTTCCAGGCGGAACTGGCCGCGCTCGCCCGGCGCGCTGGCCAGCAGGCCGACATGGGCGGGCAGCAGCACCGGCTTCTGGAAGCGCACCGCCACCTCGTAGCCGGTGCGCGGCAGATGGCCGGCCAGGGCGCCCAGGGCGCGGCCCTTGCTCCACAGACCGTGGGCGATGGCGCGCGGAAAGCCGAACAGGCGGGCGGACAGGGGGCTCAGATGGATCGGGTTGAAGTCGCCGGAAACCCGCGCATAGCGCCGGCCGATGTTCGCTGGCACCGACCAGTCGGCCAGGGGCGTCAGAGGCAGTGCCTCTTCCTGAGGCGCTTCCGCCGGGCTGCCGTCCAGGCGCACGGCGCGGCACAGCAGGCGGCTGTCGCCTTCCCAGAGCAGGCCGAGCTGGTCCTCCAGGCTGGTGATCAGGCTGAACACTGCGCCCTTGGCATGGGGCTGCAGGTCCGCCAGACGCACGCCGACCCGGAAGGGCCCCAGCCCACCGAGCGGACGCAGTACGCGCACGCGGTTCTCCAGGTGGACCAGACCGAGTAGCGGGAAGGGGAAGCGCGGATCGGTGAGCAGCTGCATCTGCAGGGGGAAGGCCAGCAGATGCGGGTAGGCCGGCGGCAGGCAGCCGTCGTCGGCAACCGCGCAGAGTTGCCGGTAGCGGGCCAGGTGGCGGGGATCGACGCTGACCTGGCTGCGCAGGCCGAAGTCCGGCAGCGTCCGGCCGGTCACCTTGCGACGCAGCGCGGCCTTGAGGAACAGACCGGGCAGGGCGGGGGGAGTGGGCAGCTCGTGCCAGTCGATGGCCATGGACAAGTCTCCTCGATGCAGATCGCGGCAGCTTAGCCAGCTGCGCCGCGCATGCATTGGCAGCCCGGCGGTAGACGCCGGCGAGGCGGTCAATCCCGGTTGAGTCCGGGGGGTAAAACTGCCTAAGATGGCCGCGCCAAACGGACAATAAGAACCTCTGCGACCATGATGCGTGATCTGACCGACGATGTAGCGCTGATGCGCCCGGTGATCGACGCCTTGCGTGCCAGCGGCGCCGACCCGGACCGTGTTCTGGCGCGCCTCGGCCTGGCGCCGGGAGAGCTGCCATCCGGGCGTTTTCCCCATACTGCCCAGGCGCAGTTCTGGAAGGCGGCCGCCGAGGAATGCGGCGAAGAACATGTCGGTCTCTACCTGGCCGCCCACCTGCCGGCATTCCACGGCCTGCTGCTCGAATACCTGTTCCTCTCCAGCGAAACCTTCGGCGACGGTCTGCGCCACGCGCTGCGCTATGCACGCCTGCTCTCCGACACCCTGAGCGCGCGCCTGGAGGTCAATGGCGCGGTGGCGGTGCTGTCCCTCGGCATGGAGCAGGGCAGCAGCCGGCATTTCCCGGAGATGCTCGCCGGCGCGGTGATCCGCCTGTTCGGCGCGCTCACCGACCAGGAGTTCCGGCCGCTGCGGGTGCAGCTGATGCACGAGGAGGGGGCGCCGCCGGAGCGCTACCTGGAGGTCTACGGTTGTCCGGCCGAGCTGGGCGCCGAGCGCTACGCGCTGAGCTTCGACGCCGCGGTGCTGGCCAAGCCGTCGCGGCATGCCGCGCCGGAGCTGCTGCGCATCCATGAGTCCCTGGCCCGCCGCCAGCTGGCCGAGGTGGAACGCCTGGACCTGGTGCGCCAGGTCCGCGAGCTGATCGCCGAGCTGCTGGTCAACGGCGGGGTGACTCTCGAGCAGGTCGCCGGACGCCTCGGCATGCCGCCGCGCCGCCTGCGCGAGCGCCTGGCCATGGCCGGGGTGCGTTTCAACGATCTGATTACCGACTACCGCTGCCGGCTGGCCAAGGAGCTGCTGCTGAATACCGACGAGCGCATCGAGGTGATCGTCGAGCGCACCGGCTTCTCCGAGCCGAGTACCTTCTACCGGGCCTTCAAGCGCTGGGTTGGCGAGACCCCGGTGGAATTCCGCCGGCGCGGCAAGGCGCGCGCCTCCGAAGAACCCCTCTAAGCGACCTCCGGGGACGCCGCGCCTGGCTGCGTGGTGCCTCTCTCACAGCAGCTTGCGGTACTGGATGAAGCCGGGGCGTTCGGCGACCTGGTCGTACAGCTGGCGGCCGCGGTAGTTGCTCTCCTGGGTCAGCCAGTGCACGCGGCTGGCCCCGGCGGCGCGGGCCTCGGCATAGACATGTTCGATCAGTTGACGGCCGATGCCGTTCCCGCGGCAGTCCTCGGCGACGTACAGATCCTGCAGGTAGCAGTAGTCGCCGCTGGTCCAGCAGGAGCGGTGGAAGATCCAGTGCACCAGGGCCACGGCGCGGCCGTCCTGCCAGGCCAGAGCGGCGTGCATGGGCTCGTTCGGGTCGAGGAAGCGCTGCCAGGTGAGCGCGCTGGTGGCCGCGGGGATCTCGGTGGCGTAGAAGCGCTGGTAGCCCTGCCAGAGGGGCAGCCAGGCGGCATGGTGGTTGGCTTCGACCGGGCGGATCTCGATGCTCATGGGGTTCCTTCCTTACAGGTCGTTCATACGGGCGGCCAGCTCGCGGTCGCGGGCATCCGGGCTGGCGGCCAGCCCCTCGCGCACGCACTGGAAGTCAGCGGCACTGCGGTTCTGGCCGAGCTTCCACTTGCCTTCCAGATGACGGATCGGCAGGGCGAAGCCGACGATGGCGCGCAGCATGGTGTCGATGTACTCGCGCGGTGCATCGGCCACCGACCAGGGCGTGGGGCGACCGGCCTCGTGCCGGTCGCTGAGGCGGCTGACCACCTGTAGCAGGCGCTCGGCATCCTCGAAGATCTCGGCGCGGCCGTAGGCATGCACGGCGATGTAGTTCCAGGTCGGCACCACCTTGCCATGCTCGGCCTTGGCCGGATACCAGGCCGGGGTGATGTAGGCGTCCGGGCCGTTGAAGATCACCAGCGCCTCGCCGTCCGCGGCCAGCGCCCGCCAGTGCGGGTTGCCGCGGGCGATATGCCCGTAGAGGGTGCCGAACTCGCCCTCCTCGGGCTCCAGCAGCAGGGGCAGGTGGCTGGCCTGCAGCCCCTCCGCGCTCTGGCTGACCAGCGTGGCCAGCCGGCTGGCGCGGATCTGCCGGTGCAGTTCGGCAAGGTCGTCCTGGCGAAAGGCGGAGGGAATGTACATGGCGGCGCTCCGGGCGGGGATGTTCCATCCTAGACGGGAGCGCGGCCCGGGGGTAAGCGACACTTGTGGCGATTTTCGCTGGCACAGTCGGACGGTCCTTGGCTTGGCTCGAAAGACCGCGCTCATGTGTGTTAGGTTCTGTACGAAAAGTCCAAACGGGTAGAATCGGCGCCATGACAGGCTGGAGGCCCGCATGGCAAAGCGTTACGAACTCCCGGATGCAGCTTGGGAGCTGATCGC
>NZ_KB822600.1 GCF_000364625.1 Pseudomonas thermotolerans DSM 14292 | reverse complement strand
GTTCTGCAGCAGATGCACACGCAGCATCGCCATCAGCGGATAGGCGGGACGACCGCCTTCACCCTTCGGGTAGTGCGGCTCGATCAGGGCGATCAGGCCCTGCCACGGCACCACCTGTTCCATTTCGATCAGGAACAGTTCCTTGCGGGTCTGCTTGCGCTTGCCGGCGTACTCGGCGTCGGCGAAGGTCATCTGCTTCATCGGAAAGCTCTGCGGGTGAAGTCGGCGGATTTTGCCAAATCAGGAAGTCTTTTTCAGAGTTTCCTTAATGGTCACGATATGGCAAAAACCGCCTCGCTGTAGCTCACAATACCCACGGCTTCCCCCTGGCGTTGAATACTGGGCCGCCGGTGATGCGTGCATCCGTGTCCATCATGAGGGCCGGCGCGAGCAGGCCCATGACCACACCATACTGGCTGATAATGCCGGCGCTCATGGAGTTGGCGAACCAATAGCCGCTATGTCCTGCCCCTGGCGGGGCAGGGGCGGTGCTTGCCGGCTATCCTGCCTCGCCCTCGATCTCCAACAGAGCCACGTCGAAATGCTCCTGGCTGCGTACCATGCGGGCACTGTGCCACTCGCCCCCGGCCAGCCTCACAAGCACGCTTTCGGTGTCTGCCAGGACATGCGCAGCCGTCAGGGCATGGCGGCTGTGGCCGTGGCCGCCCTCATCGGACGGGGCATGACCGACACCATGACCACAGTACCAGATCGTCGCTGGCTGCCGTGACCGCAGTGGCAAGCTCGGCCTGATCCTGCTGCATCCTTCCAGCTCTCCATATGTAGGCCCGCAGGGCGGCCACCTGGGCGCTTTCGTTCGCCTTGACGGTGGCAAAGCCGCCGCCGGTCAGACCAACACCGGCCGCAATGTAGGCCACCAGGGCCGCACGTCGCCAGGCCTTAACGCTGCTCATGCTGTGCACCCCAGCAATCAGGCTGCGCTGCATCAGGCGCTCGCCTGTGTCGTCACCGGTTTTCAGGACTTGCGCGACTGCTCGATCGTTCGCTTTCGCAATTTCACTATCCAGCCCAAGTAGAGGAAGCAGAGGATGCTCGCGACAAGCATCAGCACAGCTAGCCCTCCAATAGCTGGTGCCCGGACGACGACGGAGAATCCCCCTACCCCCATCGGCCGATAAGACTGCGCTACACGGATGCCGCCGGTCATCAACGCATAGATGGCGGCCGAACTGAACACCGTGCCGAGGAAGACGGTGATCGACGAAAGCCAGGCAGTGAATCCGTCTACCGAGGCAGGCTTGCGCTGAAATTTCATGCCTTAATTCTTCTCAATCCGTCCAGTTCTTCTCGGGGCTCTATTCGCCTATCGCTCCCCACCAGCACGACCTCAACGACGCTCCGACGACCGCCTCGCCATCCGCTCGGTGATCCCGGAACTCCGCCATCAGCCCGCAGGAGGCCAGCCGCTCGCTGCCCTCCGCCAGAGGACAGTCGCCGCCGGTGCTGAAATACAACAGACCCTCGGCCGGCGAGTAGTCCGCCGGCCCCAGCAACTGCTCCAGCGCGTCCCGGGACATGCCTAGGCGAACCTGCCTCACCTGCTCCGGCAGCAGTCGTTCCGGCCCGTGCATGGCACAACCTTCCGCGCCCATGCGGGGATGGCAGCCGGCAGTGCCCGATACGAGCAGTACGAACAGCATTGGGTGAATGTTCTTCATGACGTGGCCAGTCCGATCGAGTCTGGATGCAGGCGACATTAGCCTAGTTACTGTCATCGAATCATCATCCCCGAGCCATAACCTCCATGTCCTTCCAGAAGCAAAGGACGACCGTTATGCACGATGAGCAGATGACCGATCTCGAACGCCTGGTACTGTCCCGCCGCCGCTTCATCGGCGCCGGTGCCCTGGCCGGGGCTGCGCTGTTCCTGGGTGGTGGAACACTCGGGCGCAACGCCCTGGCCGAGCCGCTGGCCGCGGCCCGTAGCCGGCCGCTGCTGGGCTTCGCCAACGTGCCGGCCTCCAGCGCCGACACCGTGACCCTGCCGCCGGGCTACCGCTTCCGCCCGTTGATCAGCTGGGGCCAGCCGCTGCATGCCGACGGGGCGCCCTACCGCGGCGACGGCAGCCATAGCGCCGCCGAGCAACTGGGCCAGTTCGGCGACAACAACGACGGCATGGGCTTCTTCCCCTGGCCGGACGACCCGGATCGCGCGCTGCTGGCGATCAACAACGAGTACGTCAACTACCGCTACCTACTCGCCCACGGGCACCTGCCGCAGTCGCTGGAGGACGTGCGCAAGGCCCAGGCCGCGGTGGGGGTGACGGTGATCGAGGTGCAGCGGAAAGGCGGCGAATGGCGCTTCGTCCAGGGCTCGCCGTACAACCGGCGCATCCACGCCAACCTGCCGATCTCGATCAGCGGCCCGGCGCGCGGGCACGAGCTGCTGAGAACCGCCGCCGATCCGCAGGGCATCGAGGTGCTCGGCACCTTCCAGAACTGCGCCAGCGGTCGCACGCCTTGGGGCACCTACCTGACCTGCGAGGAGAACTTCTCCGACTGCTTCGGCAGCAGCGATGCAGGCCTCGCACTCACTCCGGACCAGCAGCGCTACGGCGTCGAACATGCCAGCGTCGGCAACGACTGGCACCGCTTCGACGAGCGCTTCGACATCGCCAGGCACCCCAACGAACTGCACCGTCACGGCTGGATCACCGAGATCGATCCCTTCGACCCGAACTCCAGGCCGGTCAAGCGCACCGCCCTGGGCCGCTTCAAGCACGAGAACGCGGCCCTCACCATCAGCCGCGACGGCCGGGTGGTGGTGTACATGGGCGACGACGAGCGCGGCGAGTTCATCTACAAGTTCGTCACCCGCGACCGCCTGAACACCCGGGATCCCCGGGCCAACCGCGACATCCTCGACCACGGCAGCCTCTATGTGGCGCGCTTCGACGCGGGCGACGGCGATCCGCAGCAGCCCCGCGGGCGCGGCCGCTGGATCGAACTGAGCGCCGGCAAGAACGGCCTGACCGCCGAACGGGGCTTCGCCAGCCAGGGCGATGTGGTGATCCGCACCCGCCAAGCCGCCAGCCTGGTCGGCGCCACGCGCATGGACCGCCCGGAATGGATCGCGGTGAACCCACATGACGGGCAGGTCTACTGCACCCTGACCAACAACCACAAGCGCGGCAGCGACGACCTGCCGGTGGACGGCCCTAACCCGCGGGCCAACAACATCTACGGGCAGATCCTGCGCTGGCGCGAGGATGGCGACGATGCCGCGGCCGGCGAATTCGCCTGGGACCTGTACCTGATCGCCGGCAACCCGGTGGTGCACCCCGGCACGCCGAACGCCGGTTCCCCGCAGATCAACGCCGACAACATGTTCAACAGCCCGGACGGCCTGGGCTTCGACGCCGACGGCCGGCTCTGGGTGCTCACCGACGGCAAGTACAGTGACAGCGGCGACTTCGCCGGCATGGGCAACAACCAGATGCTCTGCGCCGACCCGCGCAGTGGCGAGATCCGCCGCTTCATGGTCGGCCCGGTGGGCTGCGAGGTCACCGGCCTGGCTTTCGCGCCGGACTACCGGACCCTGTTCGTCGGCATCCAGCACCCCGGCGAGGAAGGCGGCTCCAGCTTCCCCGACCACCAGCCGGGCATGCGCCCGCGCTCCACGGTGATCGCCATCACCCGGGAGGACGGCGGGGTGATCGGCGCCTAGCCGTGAACGCCCCGCCGCGGCGCTGCTACGGCCCCGGCTCGGCGGGCTCAGAACGGCCCGCAGTTGGTCACCTCCCCTTCCACCAGTGGCCGGCGCCGGCTGTCGTACAGCCAGGCCCGCACCCCGAGGCCCAGGGAGTCGGCTTCCAGGCGGTAGCGCTCGCCGGCGGCGAAGTCGGCGTAGCGCACCCGGAGGTAGCAGGTGATGCGGCTGAAGTCGCGGTCGAGGCCCATGCCACCGCCAGTCTCGAACTGGAAGCGCAGCTCCAGCTCGTGGGCCCCGGGGCTGACCTGGAAGTAGCGGCCGTCCGGCCAGAACCGGCGGTCCAGACGGTCGGCCATCAGCAGGTTGGTGGCCGGGGTGTACAGCTCCACCCAGGCCTGCCGGGGATCGGGCTGCGGCAGGGGCGCGGCGCAGGCGCCGAGCAGCAGGGCGAAGGGGACGACGAGCAGGTGGCGCATGCAGACCTCCGAACGATGCCGCCATCCTACGCCCTGCCGCAATGCCGGTCAGCGGCCGCGCAGGGCATCCGCCGCGCGACGCAGGGCCTGCTCGGTGCCGCTCCAGCCCAGGCAGCCATCGGTCACCGACACCCCGTAGCGCAACTCGCCGGATAGCGGCTGGCAGCCATCGAACAGATGGCTTTCCAGCATCACCCCGCGCAGGGCCTGCTCGCCGGCCAGGCGCTGGGCGATCACGCTATCCAGCACCGCGGGTTGGCGCAGCGGGTCCTTGCCGCTGTTGGCGTGGCTGCAGTCCACCATGATCCGCGCCGCGATGCCCTGCTGCTCCAGCACGGCGCGCGCTGCGGCGACCTGCTCGGGCTGGTAGTTGGGACCGCCATGCCCGCCGCGCAACACTAGGTGGGTATCCGGGTTGCCGCGGGTTTCCAACATGGCCGGATGGCCGAGGTCGTCGATGCCGAAGTGACGATGGGGCCGGGCCGCCGCGCGCATGGCGTCGCAGGCGATGGTCAGGCTACCGTCGGTGCCGTTCTTGAAGCCCACCGGCAGATCCAGGCCGCTGACCAGCTCGCGGTGGATCTGCGATTCGCTGGTGCGCGCGCCGATCGCCGCCCAGCCGAGCAGGTCGTCGAAGTAGCCGGCGGCCAGGGGCTGCAGCAGTTCGCTGGCCAGCGGCAGGCCGAGGGCGAGGATGTCCAGCATCAGGCGCCGCGACAGAGCCAGGCCTTCGGCCATGTCGCCGCTGCCATCCAGGTGCGGGTCGTAGAGCAGTCCCTTCCAGCCCACGGTGGTGCGCGGCTTCTCCACGTAGGCACGCATCACCAGCAGCAGTTGGTCGCTGACCTCGGGGGCCAGAGCGGCGAGACAGCTGGCGTAGTCGAGAGCGGATTCGGGATCGTGCAGGGAACAGGGTCCGACCACCACCAGCAGGCGCGGATCGCGGCCGTTGAGCACGGCGCGGATGGCGGCGCGGTCGGCCTGGACCTGGGCGGCAAGTTCAGCGGCCAGCGGCAGGCGCTGACGCAGCACGGCGGGACTGGGCAGGGGCTGGGCGCTGCGCCGGGCGGGCGCGGCGGCGGGTTGGGCAATGGTGGTGAGCTGGGCGGAAACGGAAGCGTTCATGATCGAGTTGTCCTCGGCCGGCGCGATGAGGACGCGCCGGCGCTAGCGAAGTGTTCGGGTCGGTGACGTGGGTACAGCGACTCGGCGGCTAAATCGCCAGTGGCAACGGGGATAGGCGTAATAGGTGCGGTAGGCGTACATGCTGCGATCCTCGATTCGTGGGGCCTTTGCGGGCCGGAAAAACAAAACCCCCGGTCGGGTTGCCGACCGGGGGTTTGGAGAAACTGTCTGGTTGGCGACCCTGCTTGTTCTAGGGCGCCTGTGGGGTATCAGGCGCGCCTGTGGCTAAACCAATACCCATAAAAGAAATAGCCGGCGGCAGCCGGGCGCACGCAGGCCAGCACGGCGCGGGAAACGACGCGGCAGGCGAGGAGCGGAAGGCTGTGGAGGAACGACATGGCTATCTCCGTTGACGATGGAGTCGACCTTACTGCATCGGCCACATGGAGTTCAACCATTGGATCGATAGCCGGGCGAACGCCTTTCGACCGGTCTGTCAGTCCGGCCGGCAGCCCTCGCAGAGATCGCGTGGCAGCCGCGCATCGAGCAGCGCGTGGTGCGGTACCTGCTCGGCCGGCAGCACGCCGAGCGGGTCGTCCAGGCGGGTGAGCTCGGTGTCGATGGACAGCCGACGCATCGCGACTCAGACCCCGTTGAGCAGCTGGCTGAGCACCGCGCGCAGCTTGCCGGGCTTGACAGGTTTGTTGAGCAGCGGCACGCCGATGCTCTGCAGGGCTCGACGGCACTCGTCACTGCGGTCGGCAGTGATCATCACCGCGGGGACCTGGCCGAAGTGCTTGCGCAGCTCCTTGAGGGCGGTGCAGCCGGTCTCGCCGTGATCCAGGTGGTAGTCGACCAGGATCACCTCCGGCACCCGGCCGTCGAGCTCGCGCACCGCGGTGGCCGCATCCACCGCGGTGACCACCTCGCAGCCCCACTGGCCCAGCAGCGCCGCCATGCTGTGCAGGATGCTCTCCTCGTTGTCGATCACCAGCAGGCGGCGGCCCGGCAGCGGGTCGCCGGTGACCGGTCTCAGCACCGCTTCAGCACGCGGGCCGGGCAGCACCGTCTGGGCCAGCGGCACCTCGATGCTGAACACCGAGCCGCGGCCCAGCTGCGAGCGCACCTGCACCGGGCAATCGAGGATGCCGGCGATTCGGTCGACGATCGCCAGGCCCAGGCCGACGCCCTTGCGCTCGGCGGCGCGGCCGCTGTCCAAGCGGCTGAATTCGAGGAAGATCGCCTGCAACTGGTCGGCGGGAATGCCCATGCCGGTGTCCCAGACCTCCAGGCGCAGCCGCGTACCGCGCCGCCGGGCGGCGAGCAGCACGCCGCCACGCTCGGTGTAGCGGCAGGCGTTGCTGAGGAAGTTGCGCAGGATGCGAGTCAGCAGGCGCATGTCCGTACGCACCGCGAGCTGCTTGGGGATGCGCACCCGCAGCTGCAGGCCGGCGGACTGCGCCACGCTCTGGAACTCCGAGGCCAGCGGCACCAGCAGCTCATCGACGCAGACCGTGTCGATGTCCGCCTTGATCGCGCTCTGGTCCAGCTTGGAGATTTCCAGTAGGTCGGTGAGCAGTTCCTCGGCACCTTCCAGGGCCAGGTGGGTGCGCTCCACCAGGGTCCGCTCGGCTTCCGGCAACGGCCGCTCGCGCAGGGTGGAAACCAGCAGGCGCGCGGCGTTGAGCGGCTGCAGCAGATCGTGGCTGGCGGCCGCCAGGTACTTGTCCTTGCTCAGGTTGGCCGCCTCGGCGGCGTCGCGCGCCTCGCGCAGCTGCTGGTTGAGCGCCTCCAGCTCGCGGGTGCGTTCGGCGACCCGCTGCTCCAACTCGTCGTTGAGGGTCTGCAGGCGCTGCTGCGCCTGGATGCGCTCGGTGATGTCGGCGACGAAGCCTTCCACCAGGCCGTCCTCGTCCGGCTTGAGCAGCAGGTTCATGAGCACGTCGATGTGGCTGCCGTCCTTACGGCGCAGACGGGTCTCGTAGCCGAACAGGCCGCCATGTTCGCGCAACTGGTCGCGAATCACCCGCAGCTCGGCCTCGCCGCCGACGAACAGATGGTTGGCCAGATCGGTGAGGGTCCAGAGCACCTCGTGGGGGTCGCTGTAGCCGAGCATCCGCGCCAGCGCCGGGTTGGCGGCGCGCAGGCCCTCGTAGAGGCTGGCCTGGAAGATGCCGTGCACGGCGTGCTCGAACAGCCACTTGTAGCGGTTGCGCTCGGTCTCCAGCTCCTCGAGGCGCGCCAGCAGCTCCGGATAATGGCTCTTGCGCGCCGAATGGGTGCCGAGCCCGAGCAGCCCAGCCAGTGCCTCGTGGCGCTGGTCAGAGGGCTTCGCCATAGACCACCTCGACATCGCGCTGACTGGACGGCCGCGGGTTGGTGAGGATGCAGGGGTCCTCCATGGCATGCCGCGACAGGAAGGGGATGTCCGAGGTGCCCACGCCGTGGCGGCCGAGGGTCTCCTGGAAGCCCACGGCATGCTTGAGGGCGATCAGGTGCTCGACCAGCCGCTGGCGGATCTGCTTGTGGCCGAGGCCGCGGCAGTCGATGCCGAAGGTCTCGGCGATCACCTTGAAGCGCTCCGGCGCGGCGCTGTAGTTGAAGGCCACCACGTGCTCGACCAGCACCGCGTTGCACAGCCCGTGGGGCAGGTCGAGGAAGCCGCCCAGACTGTGGCTCATGGCGTGCACCGCGCCAAGGATGGCGTTGGAGAAGGCCAGCCCGGCCTGCATGCTGCCGAGCATGATCTTCTCGCGCAGGGCGATGTCGTGAGGATTGGCGATCATCTCCACCAGGTTGCCGTTGATCAGCCGCATGGCTTCCAGCGCATGGGGGTCGGTGAGCGGCCCGTGGCCGGTGGAGACAAAGGCCTCGATGGCGTGCACCAGAGCATCGATGCCGGTGCAGGCGGAGAGAAAGGGGTCCATGGTCAGGGTGGTTTCCGGGTCGATCAGCGACACGTCGGGCACTACCGCCTTGCTGACGATGGAGAATTTCATCCGCTCCACCTGGTCGGAGATGATCACGAACTGCGAGACGTCCGCCGAGGTGCCGGCGGTGGTGGGGATCAGGATCAGCGGCGGGCTGGGCACGCGGATGGTGTCCACGCCCTCGAACTCGAGGATGTTGCGGCCGTGGGCGACCACGATGCCGATGCCCTTGGCGCAGTCCATGGGGCTGCCGCCGCCAACCGCGACTATCACATTGCAGCCCTCGCTGCGGTACACCTCGGCGCCGGCCATCACCTCCTCGACCCGCGGGTTGGGCGATACCTGGGTGTACAGGCTGTAGGCGATGTCCTGCGCACGCAGGCTGGCCTCGATATCAGCAACCCAGCCGGCGGCGACCACGCCGGGGTCGGAGACCACCAGCACCTTGCGGGCGCCGAAGGTCTTCACGTAGTTGGCAACGTTGTGGCGGCAGCCGGCGCCAAAGATGATCTCCGGCGATACGAATTTACGCAGCTGACTAAGGTCGTGGCTCATGCAGGGATCTGATTTTCTTGTTATGTAGGTTAGGTGGCAGCAGCCTACTGCATTCCTCGGGCATTGCAATGCGACCTTCATCCTTACTTCGATAACCGCACGTAACTCGCCCCGGCGTGTCCCCGAATGCTACCGGGAATGATAACTTGCACGGCTGTCGTTCCGTTGCCCGGGAAGCCCCGATGAAAAAGACCGTCCTCGCCTTCAGCCGTCTCAGCCCCGCGCTGATCGAGCGCCTGCAACCCCACGTCGAGCTGGTCGTCCCCAGCCCGAAGCTGGGCGACATAGCCACCCAGTTCGCCGAGGCCCTGCCCCGCGCCCACGGGCTGATCGGCGCCGGCCGACCGCTGGGCGAGGCGCAGCTGCACAACGCCGAGCGCCTGGAGGTGATCTCCAGCATCTCGGTGGGCTACGACAACTACGACGTCGACTACCTGACCCGCCGCGGCATCCTGCTCACCAACACCCCGGACGTGCTCACCGAAAGCACCGCCGACCTGGCCTTCGCCCTGCTGCTCGGCACCGCGCGGCGGGTCGCCGAGCTGGACGCCTGGACCAAGGCCGGCAACTGGAAGCGCACTGTGGAGGCCGACCTGTTCGGCTGCGACGTGCACGGCAAGACCCTGGGCATCGTCGGCCTCGGCAACATCGGTTCGGCCATCGCCCGGCGCGGCCGCTTCGGCTTCGGCATGCGGGTGCTCTACGCCGGCAACAGCCGCAAGCCGGCCCTGGAGCAGGAACTGGGCGCCGAGTACCGCAGCCTCGACGAACTGCTCGGCGAGGCGGACTTCGTCTGCCTGGTGGTGCCGCTCAGCGCCCAGACCCGCCAGCTGATCGGGCGCCGCGAGCTGGCGCTGATGAAGCCCTCGGCGATCCTCGTCAACATCTCCCGCGGCGCGGTGGTGGACGAGGCGGCGCTGATCGAGGCGCTGCAGGAGCAACGCATCCGCGGCGCCGGCCTGGACGTCTACGAGAAGGAGCCGCTGGCCGAATCGCCGCTGTTCGCCCTGCCCCAGGCGGTGACCCTGCCCCACGTCGGCTCGGCCACCCACGAAACCCGCCAGGCCATGGCCTTCCGTGCCGCGGACAACCTGCTCGCCGCACTCGCCGGCGAACGCCCGCGCGACCTGGTCAACCCGCAGGCCTGGCGCCAATCCTGACCGTCCCGGGCGCCGGCCCGCGCCGCCTCGATGGCCGCCTTGAGGGCCAGCAGTTTGGTCTGCTCGGCGATGCCGCTGATGGCCTCGCAGCCCGAATGACGTAGGTGATGTGCCCCTTGAGCTCGGTGGTGGAGAGGATGTCGGCGGCGGGATGCATGGTGATCGTCCGCCCACTGACCGAGTAGTTGCGCTTCATGGCCGGTCTCCCGGAACCTGCGCCGCCCGGCCGACGCCCGAGAAGTCCGCGGCCTCCAGCAGCCGGTCCATCTCCGTGGCACTCCGCGGGCGGCTGAACCAGTAGCCCTGGGCGTAATGGCAGCCCTCGCCAGCGACGAAGGCCAATTGCTCAGCCCGCTCGATACCCTCAGCGACCACCTCCATGCGCAGGTTGCGACCGAGGCCGATGATCGCCCGGGCGATGGCGCTCAGCTCGCCGTCATGGGGCGAGCCGCCGATGAAGCTCTTGTCCACCTTGAGAATGTGCAGCGGGAAGCGCGCCAGGTAGCCGAGCGCGGCGTAGCCGGTGCCGAAGTCGTCGAGGGCCAGCTGGATGCCCAGGTCGGCCAGCTCGCGCAGGCTCACCTGGGTCATGGCATCGTCCTGCATCAGCAGGCTCTCGGTGATCTCGAGGATCAGGCTGGTGGGTGGCAGGCCGGTTTCCTGGAGGATGTCGATCAGCTGCGGCACGAAGCCGGCCTGCTGCAGCTGGCGGCTGGAGATGTTCACCGCGCAGTTCAGCTGCGGTTGACCGCGCAGCTGCCAAGCGCGCACCTGGCGACAGGCTTCGCGCAGTACCCAGGTGCCGACCTCGACGATACCGCCGGACTCCTCCAGCACCGGGATGAACTCCTGCGGCGACACCAGGCGCTCGTCCTGGCGCCAGCGCAGCAGCGCCTCGACACAGAACAGCTCGGGCGGATCGCGGTCGAGACTGCAGATCGGCTGGTAGTGCAGTTCGAACTCGCGGCGCCCCAGCGCCTGGCCGAGCGCCGACTCCAGCTCCAAACGGCGGCGCACCGTCACCTGCAAATCCTCGCTGTAGCGGGCGAACTGCGCCTTGCCGGCCTCCTTGGCGCGGTACAGGGCCAGATCGGCGGCGCGCAGGGCGTCCAGAGTCTTGCCGTGCTCGCGCAGCGGGGCGATGCCGATGCTGGCACTGACCACCAGGGTGCGCTCGTCTAGTTCCAGTGGCTGGTGCAGCTGCTCGAGGATGCGCTGTGCCACCCGCTCGGCGTCGCCGACGCAGGACATGCCGTCGAGCAACACGATGAACTCGTCGCCGCCGAAGCGGAACAACTGGTCGCCGGGGCGCAGGCAGCGGTTGAGACGCTGCGCCACTTCCACCAGCACGCGGTCGCCGACGGTGTGGCCGAGGCTGTCGTTGATCAGCTTGAAGCGGTCCAGGTCGATGAACAGCAGCGCCGCCTCTCTTGGAACGCCGCGGTCCTTGCGTTGCAGGAGGCGCTGCAGCTGCTCGTCGAGGCGCGTGCGGTTGGCCAGGCCGGTCAGCGGGTCGTGGCGGGCGGCATGTTCGAGGCGCTCCTCGACCCGCTTGCGGGCGCTGATGTCGGTCTGCGAGCCGGCCATGCGCAGGGCCCGGCCATCCACCACCTCGGCCACGCCGCGCGCCAGTACCCAGAGGTACTCGCCATCGTGATGGCGGATGCGGTACTGGTGATGGAGGAACTCCGTGCGCCCCTGCAAGTGAGCGTCGATGGCCTGGCGTAGGCCCGGCAGGTCGTCGGGATGCACGCGGCCGAACCAGCTGGCGCTGGTCTCGCCGATGGCGTCGCGGCTGAGGCCGAGCATGCTCGCCCAGCGCTCGGAGACGTACAGCCGGTCGAGGCCGATGTGCCAGTCCCAGATGCCGTCGTTGGCGCCGCGCAGGGCGCGGGCGAAGCGCGCCTCGCTGTCCTCAAGGGCGCGGATCTGCGCGGCTCCGTAGGTGTCGATGGCCAACGTCATGTCGAAGAACACGGCCTTCAGCAGGCTGGCGAACAGCTCGCGCTCGGGGTGTCCGGCGAACAGCTCGGCCAACATGTCGTTGAGGTACAGGCAGTAGGCGCCCAGGTACCACTTCAGCGCCACTCCCACCCGCTGGTGAATCATCCCCACGCGCAGCCGGCCACGCACGTAGTCCTCGTCGAACGGCCCAATCCACAGCCGCCGGTAGTAGTCGCCCTGGCTGTGCTTGAGGCGCTCGACCAGCTGGGGGTTGTCTAGCAGCGCGGAGGGTACGGAGAACTGGCCCAGATGCGCGTAGAGGCGCTCGACGAAAGCCTGCTGCGAGGACGCCAGCCGTGCGGCAGCCCCGTTCAGGCGCCGGGCGTCGGCCTCGTCCCAGTCGAGAAAGCGCCGCCGCTCAGCGATCTCCTCGCCGTCCAGACGGATCCGCCACAGCAGATCCTCCAGTTCCTCATTCATCATTCCCTTCTCCCCGTGTTCTTGTTTTCTACGGGCGCCAAAAAGCGCCGGGGCCACGCTCCCTAGGGGCGTACATCACGGCGCTTCGTTCAGGCCTCTGTGTCCTGCGCAGCAAGAATGGCCCGCACCTGCAGGTGGGAGTGGCGTCGACCGCTCCATCCGGGCCCCCTGGCTGGCCGGCTCCTTGTCGGTCGCCACGCTCTGCCTGAACGCCAGCGGCCCGATAGGGGCAGGCTCCGGACGGCTGTTCGGGTCGTCATGACGATCGAGGACCCGGGCGGGATGACCGAGGCGATCCATGGAATCGATAAACTGATGCCGAAATGATGGCACTCTGTATTGCCTCGATTGCCGCTTTCATTGACCCAGATCAATGAAAGCGTGAGATGTCCTCGCCCCAGGCAGAAATTTACGATTCGGCGGCGGGCACCGTCGGCGCCCCGGTTCGCCGCGCCCGGCGGAACACCAGCAGGTTGCCGAGCATCACCAGGACCAGGCCGAGCAGCGCCGGCAGGGTCCACTGGTAGCCCTCGAAGAACGCCGAGACGTTCAGCGCCACCACCGGGAACAGCACCGTGCAGTAGGCGGCCCGCTCCGGGCCGAGGCGGCCGACCAGGGTAAGGTAGGCGGTGAAGCCGATCACCGAGCCGGGAATCGCCAAGTAGAGCAGCGAGCCGACGTAGGCGAAGCTCCACTGGAAGCCGAAGGGCGTGCCGCTGAGCAGGCAGTAAGCGGCCAGCATCAGAGCACCGTAGAACATCCCCCAGGCGTTGCTGGTCAGCGGGCGGATGCCGTCCTTCTGCTGCAGGCTGGAAACCATGTTGCCGGCCGAGAAGCACAGGGTGCCGAGCAGCGCCAGGCCAAGGCCCTGCCAGGTTTCCCGAGTCGCCGTGTGTCCGGCCAGTTCCGGCCAGAACAGCAGGGCCAGGCCGGCCAGCCCCAGGGCGCCGCCGGCCAGAACGTTGGCGGCGATCCGCTGCTGGAAGAACAGCCGAGCATTCAACGCGTTCCACAGAGTGGCAGTGGAGAACACCACGGCGATCAGCCCGCTGGGGATCCACCGGCTGGCACTGTAGAAGCACAGGAAGTTCAGGCAGAACAGGCACAGACCCTGCACCATGCACAGCGCCTGGCCGCGGGCATCCAGTCGCTGCAGGCGTCGGCTGGCGAGCAGCATGGCGAACAGCACCACGGCCGCCAGAGCGAAGCGGTAGGCGATGGAGGCGGGAATGGCGACCACCTCCAGCTGCAGCTTGATGGCGATCCAGGTGGTGCCCCAGATCAGCACGGTGAGCAGATAGAGCGACAGATTCATGGCAGGCTCCGCGGTGACTCGTGCCAGTCTCCCGCCTCCGCTGCGCCCCGGCTTGCACAAACTTGCGCACTTTCGCCGGCACCGGCTGGCATCCGCACCGCCGCGGAGTAGCATGGACGCACTCCCTCAGGCAGGTTGCCCGGTCATGCCCCAGCTGCTCCAACACCAGGTGTTCCAGTCCCTCGCCAGCTCCCCGCACGCGCGCCTCGAACGCTGCGCAGAGCTGAACGACGGCCTGGCCCTGGCGATCTGGCGCAACCACCACGACTCCCGCGAATACCACAGCCCCGGGCACCACACCCTGACCTGCTACCTGGACGGCGGCACCGGCACCTTCCGCCGCGAACGTCCCGCCGAGAAAGGCGCGCCGGACAAACTCTGCGTATTGCCGGCCGGTCACGAATCGGCCTGGGTGATCAACGGCGACATCCGACTGGTGCACCTCTACGTCAGCGACGAGCGCTTCGCCCTCGACGCCCTGCGGCTGTTCGACCGAGAGCCGCGGGAGATGCAGCTGCGCGAGCACACCTTCCTCGACGACCCCGTCCAGGCGCTGCGCTTTCGCCGGCTGATCGCCCTACCTTGGGAAGAGCCCGGAGAGCGCCTGCTGGTCAGCAGCCTGAGCCACGAGTTGCTCGACCATCTGTTGCGCACCCAGGCCGCGCCGCGCCAGAACCCGCTGCTCAGGGGCGGCCTGGCGCCGCAGCAGCGCCGCCTGCTGCAGGACTACATCGCACAGCACCTGGACGAGCCGCTGGAGCTGGACGATCTGGCCAGCCTGGTGGCCCTGTCGCCCTACCATTTCGCGCGGATGTTCCGTATCAGCTTCGGCGTGCCACCGCACCGCTACCTGCTGGCGCGCCGCCTGGAGCGGGCCTGCCGGCTGCTGCGCGACAGCCTCCTGCCCCTCGGTGAAATCGCCCTGGCCTGCGGCTTCGCCAGCGCCAGCCACTTCAGCAACCGCTTCCGCGCGGCACTGGGCGGCACGCCCGGACAGTACCGGGCGGCCTTCGCCTAGCCGGACGGCAAAAGCCGGATCAGGGACAGGCCGGCAGCACCGGGCAGGCACCTTCCCGGCGCCCGGGTGGATCGAGTGGTGCGGCCAGGCGCCGGTCCGCGGGCGCCAGCTTGCGAGCGCAGGCGCGGGCTGCGCTGGCCTGGGCGGCGCAGCCACGCTCGTTGAGCACCTCGGAGAGGTTGAACCAGCCGATGGCGAAGTCCGGGCGGCGCTGCACGCTGGCGCGCAGGGCCTGCTCGGCGCCGGCGCGATCGCCTGCCGCGTAGCGGGCGTTGCCCAGGGCGAAGAGCGGCAGCGGCTCGTCCGCCCAGTGCATGGCGGCGGTCCGGTAGGCCCGCTCGGCAGCCTCGCGCTGGCCGGTTTCCTCCAGGTCGCTGGCCGCCTGCAGCCAGGGCTGCAGCTGCGCCTCCGCGGGCAGGCGCTCCGGCGGCAGGGTCAGCACCGCCCAGCGCCCGGCGCGCCGCCAGGTGTTGTCGAAGGCGGTGAAACCGGTGATCCAGCGTTTCGTGGTGGCCGAGCGCAGCACCAGCTCCTCACGGGCACGGTCGTAGCCCACCACCACCGCGAAGTGCCATTGCGGCCACCAGTCGAAGCCGAGATTCTGCATCACCAGCACCGGATGGCCGGCCGCCACTTGGGCGAGCAGCGCATCCAGACCGGGCCGTAGCGGATAGACCAGCAGCCCGTGCTGGCGAGCCGCGGCGACCAGCTCGAGCTTCAGGCTGCCCTGCCGCGCCGGCAGATAGACCCTCGGCACCAGCGCCTCAGGCGAGGTGTCCACGCCGCGCTGGACCAGCATGGTGGCCAGCGCGGCGGGACCGCACTGGTAGTCCTTCTGGGGGAAGAAGGGGGTGTCACGCAGCTCCACCGCCACGGGCAGGCGCTCGCTGCCGGCCGGCAGCTGCAGCTTGCCGGCACAGCCGGCGAGCACGGCCAGCGTCCCCAGGACGAGGACGCGCAGGCAGCTCAGCGCACGCACTTGACGAAGGTGAAGATGTCAGTGGCGCAGAGCATGTCGGTGATGATGAAGATCACCAGGAACAGCACGATGATGCCGACCACACTGCCGCCCACCGGCTCCTCCTGGAGCTGCTGGTTGAAGTGGGCCAGCTCGGCGGGGGTCAGGCTGTCGATGCGGGCCTCCACCTGGGCGCGGTCGACGCCTAGGGACTCGAGCTTCCGCTGCACCTCGCGGTCGTCGAGCATGGCGCGCAGCTGCTGGCGGTCGACCTCCTGCCGATGCTCCTGGAGCACCTGCGGGGTGTCGATCATCGCCGCCTGCGCCACGGGGATCTGAGCGAAGGTGACGAGCTGGAGGGCCGCCAGTCCGGCAGCGAGTTGACGCATGGAAATGCGCATGGTCATGAGGACTCTCTCCTGGGGTGGTGTTTTCCCTAGACAGTCCACCAAGGATGGCAGTTCCATATCAGTCCTGCCATGACCGGCGCCACACTGGAAGCCTACGCCGCTCAGCCGACCGGCCCGTCCCAGCGCCGCGAGCTCATCTCCTCCAGGCAGGACAGCCCCTGGCCGCGGTCGATGGCCAGGCCGAAGCGGATGCTCTGGATGGTCTGCTCCAGCTTGGCAGGGTCGCTCAGTTGCTCGACGCTGAGCAGGCGCTGGGCCACGGTGCCGTGCTCGTCCAGAAGCGAGAGGGTCGTGCTACCGTCCGGGCTGCCGATGGTGAAGCGGACCTGGAACTGGTCCTTGAAGGAGTCGCTGACGAATTTGAAGGGATTGAGCATGGCGGCATACCTGGAACTGGGGTGACACACCTAGCCCAGAGCAAACGCGGGGCCAACCCGGTCTCTCCTGCGACGAGTGGCTGAAAGCCCCCTGCGCCGGGCCTTTCCGGCCGGCCGGCGCAGCCCCGTCACGGACCAGGATGACGCAGCTCCGGGCTGCCTGCCCCATCCGAGGGCAGGCCCGTCCTTCAGACCAGCAGCTGCAGCAGTGCCCCGACCGGCAGCAGCAGCGCCAGGGGCAGAGCCCAGCGCTGCCGCCAGGCCAGCAGCAGCACCAGCAGCAGACCGGCAATCATCAGCTGGCAGAGCCAGACCACCACGCCAATCTCGATGCCCGGCGTAGCGATGCCGAGCACCAGGGCGACCGCCAGGGCGGCGGCACCGGTCACCCGCAGCCAGCGGCTGTGCCCAGCCGTCGGCGCACGGCCGAACAGTGCCTTGTGGTGGCGCGCCATGGCCAGGCAGAAGGTCAGCATGGCCAGGTAGGCGAAGGCGAAACTCAGCCAGCCCATCAGACGCCCTCCTCCACCAGTTGCCGGCGACCGCGCGGCTGGCGGGCAGCCTGCGTCATGGGCTGGGCCGTTCGCCAGGCGAACAGCGCGCAGAGCAGGCCGGCCAGCAGCAGCGTCAGGTCGATACCGGCCAGCGCCCAGTCGCCGCGCGCCAGGCTGGCCAACAGGTGGCCATCGCGGGTGGTCAGCCAGTTGAGCAGCGGCAGGCCCAGAGCCAACAGCGCGCCCAAGGCCAGTTGTTCGCGGTACAGGGCGCGCGGCTGGTGGCGGCGCAGTACCGCCCAGATGGCCAGCACGAGCCAGCTGGCGACGAACACCCAGCCCTCCGCCTCGGCCCGCTCCGGAAGAGAGGCCGGCAGCAGGCGGTTGCCCCATAGCAGAGCCAGGCTGGCCAGTGGCAGGCCGCCGAGCACCGCGCCATTGAGCGCACGGACCAGGGCCAGAGCGCGTCCACTACGCTCTTCTCGCTTGGCCAGCCAGACCTTGAGGCCGCCGACCAGCATGGCGCAGCCGGCCAGACCGAGCAGGAAGTACAGGACGCGCACCAGGGTGCCGCCGAACTGCGCCATGTGCAGGCCGGTCAGCCAGCTGTAGGTCTGATAACCGGCGGACACCTGCTGCTCGCCGAGCAACTCGCCGCTGGCCTCGTCGTAGCTCAGGGTGGCCTGCGGCGGGGCGATCCGCGACTCGTCGCGTTGGCGCACGTCCACCACCGCGGCGACGTCGCCCGGATGGTGCACGCTCACCCAGCCCACCTCGGCGCCGTCCCAGCGCTGGCGGGAACGCTCGATCAGCCCGTCCAGCGACACCTGCTGGGACGACGGTTGGTGGATGCCCTCGCGGATGTAGGCGCCCATCACCTCGCCAAAGAACTTCTCGATGTCGCTGCCGTAGGCCACCTGGATACCGGCCGGCATATAGGTGGCGACGAAGATCGCCACCCCGGTGTAGGCGAGGACCAGATGGAACGGCAGGCCGAGCACGCCGAACAGGTTGTGGGCGTCCAGCCAGGCGCGCTGGCCGTTGGTCTGCGGGCGCAGGGTGAAGAAGTCCTTGAAGATCCGCCGGTGGATGATTACCCCGGAAACCAGCGCCACCAGCATGAACATGCCGGCCAGACCGACGATGTACACCCCCGGCATGCCGGCGTGCAGGTTGTAGTGCAGGTCGAAGAAGAACCTCCCACCGACGCTGCCCGGCATCGGCTCGCGACCGGCCGGGTCGAAGGCCACGTCGTGGATCTCCATGCTGCCGTCCACCTCCCAGCCGAGCCGCCAGTAGGGCTCGCGCTCGGTGGGCGCGTGGGTCCAGAAGGCATGCAGCTCGTCGCTGACGTTGCGCCTCAGCCAGTCGCGTACCTCGTCGGCAGTCATGCTGCTGGCCACCGGTACGTGCAGCGCCGGGCGCATCCAGCGCTCCAGTTCCTTGTCGAAACAGGCCAGGCTGCCGGCGAAGATGATCACGTAGAGCAGCCAGCTGGGCAGCAGCCCGCCCCAGGTGTGCAGGCCGGCCATGCTCTGTCGCAGGCTCATGGGCGGCCCCCTAGTTCGCTCGGCAGGAAGGCCGCCAGGCCCAGGGCCAGGGTCAGCACGCCAAGCACCAGCCAGGCCCGGATAGCGCTGCGCGCGGCGAACACGTAGATCACCGCCGCGGTCCACACGACGAAGCTGAGCAGGCCGGCGAACACCACCCGGTCGGGGCGGGCCAGCGGCAGGTAGACGGTGAAGAAGGCGGTGAAGCCGTAGGCCAGCGCATAGCCGCCGACCAGCGCCGCCAGCACGCGCGAGGTGATGCTCCAGGGACTGGAGGCTCTGCTCTTGCCGGTCACGGTCGTTTCCCCAGTGAAAGCCGTTTCGCTGGGCGGCGCCGGAAAAGCCCGGGGCCGCCATCATGATCCGCTCGATGTTCCCGCCTCCACCAGTCGGCGGATACGAGAAAAATTCGCAAGATCATTTACGAATAATTCAAATTTGTAAACACAAGATTTACGAACAGATTCGAATCAGCCCCGGTGCCAGGGACTTCCGGCGTGGCGAACGAAGGTCGTGCATGGCCGGCAAGCCAGCCCCGCCGCTCTCTCTTCACGAGAGCGGGTAACGTGCCATGGAGAATCCGCTCCAGCCGTCGAGCGCAGCCTTTCAGCCCGAGTGCCGGGGGAACTTCGGCATCGAGAGCCTGGATGGCGGGTGCTGCCTCTGTTCGACAGCCAGCATGTGGCGACGGCCCCACAGCCTGCGCCTTCGCCATCGATCGCAGCCGAGGATGCGCCGGGCTCGGCGCGCGTGACGCAGGGCCAGTTCAGCTTTCGCCGGGATCCGCCTCGCCCGACCGAGCGGCAGAAATGCGGCGGCGCGGCGCATCGCTGCTCACCGCAGGGAACCGGGCGGAAGCGAAGCGCACCACCAGGATCGACAGGGCCAGCAGCAGGATCGCCGCCGATACGTAGATCACCCCCATGCCCGGGCCGTTGTGGTGCGACACGTCGGAGATCAGCAGGCGGGTCAACGCGGTAATCGCCACATAGATCAGGAAACGCACCGGCATGTGGTTGGTCTTGAAGTAGATGCCGACCATGGCCCCCAGTTCGAGGTAGATGAACAGCAGGAGAATGTCGTCCACGCTGACGTGGCCCGCCTTCACCATGTCCAGGAAGGTCATCACCGAGGCCCAGGCGGTAGTGGCGCCGATGGCAAACAGGGCGAGGTAGTGGAAACTCTCGACGAGCAGGTTGCCCAACGATTCCGCCAGGTCGTGCACGCTTTCACGCAGGGATTCGGCCCACTTGATCTTCACGCTGGAACTCCTCGATTACAGACATTGCAGACGGTGCGCTCTTCTTCTCCGTCATCCGCTGACGGGAATGGCCCTACTGTGAAGGAGAACGGGTGACGAAGGACACCCTCCCCGCCGCGGCAAACGGCCGCAGGGGGCGGACGCCACGCGCGCAGCGGCGGGTGAAAGGCCGTGCGAACTACCCAGCCCGACCAGCGACGCGTGGTCAGGAGCCGGCTGGCACTGATCGAGGCCGCCCTGGGTGGCGGCGAGGAGGCTGCCACGCAGAGCCTGGAGTGCTCTCCGCGATGCCCGGCGCCCTGCTACTGTCGTGCAGCGTCAGCAATCCGGAGCCGTCCGACCCACTGCTCGAGATCACCCGCCGCCGGCTGCTCGCCCAGGCCGGAGACCGTCGCCCCAACGCCTGGCGAAGCCCGAGCCCGGAAACGCAGAAGGCCGGCAGAGGCCGGCCTTCGTGCTTGCAGCGCAGGGCTTAGAGCGGCTTGCCGCGATTGCCGTGGGCGCTGACGAACTGCTGCACGGCCTTCAGGTCGTTGGCCAGCACGGTGCAGCGCTCCTCGCGCTGGAACAGGTCGGCCAGGTGCGGCGGCAGCTGCGGGGCCTGGCCGATGCCGGCCTTCTCCACCGCCTCGGGGAACTTGACCGGGTGCGCGGTGCCCAGGATCACCATCGGGGTGGCCAGGCTGCGACGAGTCTCGCGGGCGGCGCGCACGCCGATGGCGGTGTGCGGGTCGAGCAGCTCGCCGCACTCCTTGTAGACCTCGGCGATGGTCGCGCAGGTTTCCTCGTCGCTCACCGCCAGGGAATCGAACAGGCGGCGTGCCTCGGTCCAGCGGTCATCCTCCACGGACAGCCTGCCGGTGGCCTTGAAGCCATCCATCAGCTCGGCCACGGCCTTGCCGTTGCGGCCGTGCAGGTCGAACAGCAGGCGCTCGAAGTTGGACGACACCATGATGTCCATGGACGGCGACAGCGACGGGTGCAGGGTGTCCTTCTCGTAGCGGTTGCCGCTCATGAAGCGGTGCAGGATGTCGTTGCGGTTGGTGGCGACCACCAGCTGGCTGACCGGCAGGCCCATGTTGCGCGCCAGGTAGCCGGCGAAGATGTCGCCGAAGTTGCCGGTGGGCACCGAGAAGGCCACCGAGCGGGCCGGCGCACCGAGCTGGATGGCGGCGTGGAAGTAGTAGACGATCTGGGCCATGATCCGCGCCCAGTTGATCGAGTTGACCGCCACCAGCCGGGTGCCCTTGAGGAAGGACTGGTCGGCGAAGCTGGCCTTGACCATCTCCTGGCAGTCGTCGAAGTTGCCCTCGATGGCGATGTTGTGGATGTTGTCGCCCTTGATGGTGGTCATCTGCCGGCGCTGCACCTCGGACACCCGGTTGTGCGGGTGCATGATGAAAATGTCGACGTTCTCGCAGGCCTTGCAGCCCTCGATGGCCGCCGAGCCGGTGTCGCCGGAAGTGGCGCCCATGATCACCACGCGCTCGCCGCGCTTGGACAGCACATGGTCGAGCAGGCGGCCGAGCAGCTGTAGGGCGAAGTCCTTGAAGGCCAGGGTCGGGCCGTGGAACAGCTCCAGCACCCACTCGTTGCCGTTCAGCTGGCGCAGCGGCGCCACCGCGCGGTGGGCGAACACCCCGTAGGTGTCCTCGAGGATCTTCTTGAAGTCGGCATCGCTGATGCTGCCGGCAACGAACGGACGCATCACCCGGAAGGCCAGCTCATGGTACGGCAGGCCGGCCCAGGAGGCGATCTCCTCAACGGTGAAGCGCGGCAGGTTTTCCGGCACGTAAAGACCGCCGTCGCTGGCCAGGCCGGCCAGCAGGACATCCTCGAAGTTCAGGGCCGGCGCCTGGCCGCGGGTACTGATGTAGCGCATAAGTCAAACCTTAGCTGTGCGCGACGAGCCCTCGGGCTAGCCGCGCCTGGGTTAATTGAGCTGTTCCACACGAATCCGTACGACCTTGCCGGTGACGCCCTCCAGCGCCTCCAGGGCGGCGATGGCCTCGTTGATCTGGGCCTCGCGCACGCGGTGGGTGACCAGGATCATCGGCACCAGGCCGTCCTGTTCCTCCGCTTCCTTCTGCATGATCGACTCGATGTTGATGCCACGCGCGGAGAGGATGCTCGCCACCTGGGCCAGCACGCCAGGATGGTCCTTGGCGTGGATGCGCAGGTAGTAGGCGCTCTCGCAAGCCTCGATGGGCAGGATCGGATGATCGGACAGCGCCTCCGGCTGGAAGGCCAGATGCGGCACGCGGTTCTCCGGGTCGGTGGTCAGCGCGCGAACCACGTCTACCAAATCGGCCACCACCGAGGAGGCGGTGGGCTCCATGCCGGCGCCGGCGCCGTAGTAGAGGGTCGAGCCGGCGGCGTCGCCGTTGACCATCACCGCGTTCATCACCCCATTGACGTTGGCGATCAGGCAGTCGGCGGGGATCAGGGTCGGATGCACGCGCAGCTCGATGCCTTCCTCGGTGCGGCGCGCCACGCCGAGGTGCTTGATGCGGTAGCCCAGCGCCTCGGCGTAGCCCACGTCGGCGGTGGTCAGCTGGGTGATGCCCTCGGTGTATGCCTTGTCGAACTGCAGCGGGATACCGAAGGCGATGGAGGCGAGGATGGTCAGCTTGTGCGCAGCGTCGATGCCTTCCACGTCGAAGGTCGGGTCGGCCTCGGCGTAGCCCAAGGCCTGGGCTTCCTTGAGCACGTCGTCGAAGGCGCGGCCCTTCTCGCGCATCTCGCTGAGGATGAAGTTGCCGGTGCCGTTGATGATACCCACCAGCCAGTTGATGCGGTTGCCGGCCAGCCCCTCACGGATCGCCTTGATCACCGGAATGCCGCCGGCCACCGCGGCCTCGAAGGCGACGATCACGCCCTTCTCGCGGGCACGGGCGAAGATCTCGTTGCCGTGCACGGCAATCAGCGCCTTGTTGGCGGTGACCACATGCTTGCCGTTGTCGATGGCCTTGAGCACCAGGTCGCGAGCCACGGTGTAGCCGCCGATCAGCTCGATGACCACGTCGACGTCCGGGTTATTGGCCACCTCGAAGACATCGTTGGTAATCGGGGTGTCGCCGATTTCGCACTGCGGGTTGCGCGAGCGCAGGGCAATCTGCGCCACTTCGATGCCACGCCCGGCGCGCCGCTCGATCTCCTCGGCGTTGCGCTTGAGCACGTTGAAGGTACCGCCACCGACGGTCCCCAGCCCACAGATGCCAACTCTCACCGCTCTCACACTCGACTCCCATCTGCACTGCGTAAAACGGCCGGGCTTGGCGCGCCCGGCCGTAAATCCGAAGGAGCCGCACCTTACGAAGCGGCCCATGATTAGTCAATCAGGCCCAGACCGCGGCTTACTTGGCCTCCAGGGCCAGCTTGGCAAGCTGCGGGGCCGGCTGGTAGCCGGGGATCATCTGGCCGTTCGCCAGGACGATGGCCGGGGTGCCCTGCACGCCGATCATCTGCCCCAGCTCGTACTGCTTGCTCACCGGGTTGTCGCAAGTAGCTGGCGGAACCTCCTCGCGGGCCTTGGCGCGGTTCATCGCCGCCTGGCGGTCCTTGGCGCACCACACGCTGACCAGGGTGTTGTAGCCGTGGCTGCCGATGCCCTGACGCGGGAAGGCCACGTAACGCACCTCGATGCCGCGACGGTTGAGCTCCGGCACCTCGCTGTGCAGCTTCTGGCAGTAGCCGCAATCGGTGTCGGTGAACACGGTGATGTGCGCCTTGGGATTCTTCGGTGCGAAGACCACCATCTCGCTGGCCGGGATGGCCTCGATCTCCCTGGCGATCCCCTGGCTTTCCGCCTGCTCGGTCAGGTTGATGGCCTGGCCATCCTTGACCTGGTAGAGGTAGCCCTGCAGCAGGAACTGGCCGTCGGCGCTGGCGTACAGCTGACGGCCGCCCTTGAGCTGCACCTGGTAGATGCCGGTCAGCGGGCTCTCGGCGATGGCCTCGATGGGCAGGTCGGGTTGCAGGGCCTTGAGGGTGCTGCGGATCGCCTGGTCGGGGTCGGCGGCGAGGACGGCGCTGCCGGCCAGGCCGAGGGCGGCAGCAGCGAGGATTCGGGTCACGCGCATGGATACTCCTATCGAGCGGCGGGCGGCGTCATGAATGCTGCAAGCCTACCACAGGAGGCCGCCGTGGCCGATGGCAGCCAGTCACCCGCAAACCGGCAAGTCCCACTTCAGCCGCGCGGGTGATGACGGGCGTGCAGATCCTGCAGGCGAGCCTTGGCGATATGGGTATAGATCTGGGTAGTGGACAGGTCCTGGTGGCCGAGCAGCATCTGCACGGTGCGCAGGTCGGCGCCGTGGTTCAGCAGGTGGGTGGCAAAGGCGTGGCGCAGAGTGTGCGGCGACAGCGGCTTGGCGATTCCGGCCACCCGCGCCTGGTGCTTGATGCGGTGCCAGAAGGTCTGCCGGGTCATCCGCTCGCCGCGCAGGCTGGGAAACAGCACGTCGCTGGGCCTGCCGCCAAGCAGCAGCGAGCGAGCCTCCAGCAGGTAGCGCTCCAGCCAGGCGATGGCCTCCTCACCGAGCGGCACCAGGCGTTCCTTGCGGCCCTTGCCGAAGACCATGAGCACGCCCTGGCGCAGGTTGACCTGCTCCAGGCGCAGGTCGACCAGCTCGCTGACCCGCAGTCCGCAGGCGTAGAGCACCTCGAGCATGGCTCGGTCGCGCAGGCCGATGGGGTCGTCCACATCCGGCGCGGCGAGTAGCGCCTCGACGTCCGCCTCGGACAGAGATTTGGGCAGCGGCCGACCGATGCGCGGCAGCTCCACCTGCAGGGTCGGGTCCTCGGCGATCAGCCCCTCGGCCAGCAGGTAGCGGTAGAAACCGCGCAGGCCGGAGAGGAAGCGCGCGGTGGAGCGCGCCACATACCCCTCGTCGAGGCGCCAGGCGAGATGGTCGAGGATCGCCTCGCGGCCCACCTCGGCCAGCTCCAGACCTCGCGCCTGCAGCCAGCCGTTGAAATGCGTCAGGTCGCTGCGGTAGGCGGAGCGGGTGTGCTCGGAGAGGCCCTTCTCCAGCCACAGGGCATCGAGGAAGCGGTCGATCAGGGGATGGTCCATCGCGGGCATGGCATCACTATGGCAGCAAGCGAACCCGCCTAGTCTTTCATGGCACGGTCCGATACGGCCAGAGACTCGGCAACCAGGGGCGTTCGCCGACCGGTCCGTCGGCGGGATACCCCACGAGTCGCCAACCCGGCCTACCCTATCTTTCGTCGGGTGACTTGACGGCCGCACACGCCGCATCATGATTGCACATTGCCACAAACTGCATCGAGTCCCCAGCATGCCGCACCAACAGAATTCCCGCCTCGGCCAAATCCTGATCGGCAAGGGCCTGATCAACCGCGACCAACTGGACGCCGCGATCCGCGCCCAGGCCGGCAGCGGCAAACGACTCGGCGAGATCCTCGTCGCCCAGGGGGTCCTCAGCGAACGCCAGCTCGCCAGGGCGCTGAAGAAGCAGAAGAACCTGCGCCTGGCCGCCACCCTGATCGCCGCTCTGCTCAGCCCCTTCCAGATGGCCAGCGCCGACCTGCAGCGCCTGCAGCCTGGCAGTCGCTCGGTCGAGGCCATGGCACCGCTCGACGAGCGGGAGATGCGCCGGGTCAGCGCCCAAGGCCTGGACGACGTGCTGCAGGGCCTGTTCCTCCAAGCGGAAAGCGGCGACGGCCCGCCCCCAGTGCTGCAACTGGCCAAGCTGGTGATGCCGGTGCTGGAGAGCCTGGAGGCGGAAACCTCGCTGCAGGACGTGCGCTACGACATCCAGCACGCCGATGTCCAGCTCAACCCCGACGGCACCCTGAACCTGCGCCTGCCCAGCTCCATCGGCGAGCTACGCTTCGACAACATCCACGTTGCCCATGCCCCGGCAGGTCAGAGCCTGGGCAGTCTGCACCTGCAGGACATCGACCTGTCCCAGGCCAGCCTGAAGATCAGCCTGCACCACTGAGCCCGCCGCCTGCCATCCCCCGCCCGCCACCAGTTTTCCGCGGGCATGAAAAAAGCAGCCCGAGGGCTGCTCTTTTCTTTCGTCCTGCGTGAGGAAAGGGTCGATCAGACCAGCTTTTCCTTGATGCGGGCGGCCTTGCCGGACAGTTCGCGCAGGTAGTACAGCTTGGACTTGCGCACGTCGCCGCGACGCTTGACGGTGATGCTGTCGATCAGCGGCGAGTAGGTCTGGAAGGTACGCTCCACGCCCACGCCGTTGGAGATCTTGCGCACGGTAAAGGCGCTGTTCAGACCGCGGTTGCGCTTACCGATGACCACACCTTCGAAGGCCTGCAGACGCGAACGGTCGCCTTCCTTCACCTTCACTTGCACGACCACGGTGTCGCCGGGGGCGAAAGCCGGGATCTCTTTGTTCATCTGTTCAGCTTCGAGTTGCTGAATGATCTTGTTGGTCATCTCTGCGCTCCTAAGACTGACCGCTGGTGGTCAGCCATCGATACGTTAACTATCGTCCCGCTGACGGAGATACTCCGCCAACAGCTCTTTTTCTTCTCCAGAAAGCGAGCGGCAATCCAGAAGATCAGCGCGCCGTTCGTAGGTCCTTCCCAAGGACTGCTGCAAACGCCAGCGCCGGATGTGTTCATGATTGCCGCCAAGCAGCACCTCAGGAACACGGCGTCCCGCATACACCTCGGGTCGGGTGTAGTGCGGGCAGTCGAGCAGGCCGTCGGTAAACGAGTCCTCCTCGGCAGAATTCGCATGGCCCAATGCACCGGGCAGCAAGCGGGTCATCGCGTCGATCAGCACCATGGCAGGCAGTTCGCCGCCGGACAGCACGTAGTCGCCGATCGACCACTCCTCGTCGACATGCGCCTCGATGAAGCGCTCGTCGATCCCTTCGTAACGCCCGGCGATGAGGATCAGGGCCTCTTCCTGCGCCAGCTCGCGGACCGCCGCCTGCGTCAGCTTGCGGCCCTGCGGCGACAGGTAGATCACCTTCGCCGGCCTGCCGAGGGCCTGCTTGGCATCCAGCAGGGCATCCTCGAGCGGCTTGATCTTCATCACCATTCCCGGACCACCGCCGAACGGCCGGTCGTCCACCGTCTGGTGGCGGTCCGTGGTGTAGCTGCGCGGGTTCCAGCAGGTGAGCCGCAACAGCCCCTGCTTCACCGCACGGCTGGTAATGCCGTAATCGGTGATGGCGGCAAACATCTCAGGGAACAGGGTGATGACTTCCACGCGCAGGCCAGTCACGCCAGCCCCGTGCTCAGAAATCGGCATCCCAATCCACCCGCATCTCCCCGGCCGCCAGGTCGACGCTCAGTACGCAGTGCTCCGTATAGGGCAACCAGCGTTCGCGGTCGTCCAGGCTGCCCTCGCAGGGCTTGACCACCATCACATCGTTCGAACCGGTCTCCAGCAGATGATCGATCCGACCGAGCAGTTGCCCGGCCTGGTCGATGACCTTGAGACCTTCGAGCTGGTACCAGTAGTACTCGCCTTCGGCCAGCTGCGGCAGTTCGCCGCGCGGAACGCAAATCTCGAAACCGGAGAAAGCTCGTGCCTCATCGCGGTCGTCGAGACCCTTGAGCTTGGCCACCAGGACCTTGCCCTGCAGGCGTCCCCTGACCAGTTCAACCTGACGGATCTCGCCATCGCGCCGCAGCGTCCAGTGGCGATAATCCAGCAGATTGTCGATCGGGTCGGTAAAGGAATAGACCTTCACCTCGCCGCGCACGCCGTGCACCGATACGATCTTGCCGATGACGAGCAGCTCATCGGCCGGAGCAGGCGCCGTACTCATGCGACTCAGGCTGCGGACTTGGCAGCTTCCTTGAGCAGCTGGGCAACACGCTCGGACGGCTTGGCACCCAGGCCCAGCCAGTAATTGGCGCGCTCCTGGTCCACGGACAGGCGCACTTCACCACCAGTGGCGATCGGGTTGAAGAAGCCGATGCGCTCGACGAAGCGACCGTCGCGGGCATTGCGGCTGTCGGTCACGGTCAGGTGGTAGAAGGGGCGCTTCTTGGAGCCGCCACGAGCAAGACGAATAGTTACCATGTGAACGTTGTTCCTGTAGGTCGGTACTAGCAAATCTGGTCAATCAAGGCCGGACACCGGGCCCGAAAGGCCGCATATTCTATGAGCTAAAGCGCCAGGCATCAAGCCAAATGCACGCCGCGCCGGCAAAATCCCTGCGCCCCGCTGCCCCGCTGGGTTTCCGGCCGGCCACTGTCAGGCCAGGGATCAGAATTTCGGGAGGCCGCCACCGGGCAGCATGCCGCCCAGACCGCGCATCATCTTGGCCATGCCGCCCTTGGCGGTGAATTTCTTCATCATCTTCTGCATCTGCTTGTGCTGCTTGATCAGCCGGCTGACGTCCTGCACCTGGGTGCCGGAACCAAGAGCGATGCGCCGCTTGCGCGAGCCACTGATGATCTCCGGATCGCGGCGCTCGGCCGGGGTCATGGAGTTGATGATGGCTTCCATCTGCCGGAACTGCTTCTCGGCCACGCTCTGCGCGTTGCCCATCTGCGCCAGGTTGATCCCGCCGATGGCCGGCAGCTTGTCCATCAGGCTGCCCAGGCCGCCCATGTTCTTCATCTGCTGCAGCTGGTCGCGGAAGTCCTCGAGGTCGAAGCCCTTGCCCTTCTTGAGCTTCCTGGTGAGCTTCTCGGCCTTCTCGCGGTCGAGGTTCTGCTCGGCCTGCTCGATCAGACTGAGCACGTCACCCATGCCGAGGATGCGCGAGGCGATGCGGTCCGGGTAGAAGGGTTCCAGGGCCTCGGTCTTCTCGCCCATGCCGATGAACTTGATCGGCTTACCAGTGATGTGCCGCACCGACAGTGCCGCACCGCCACGGGCGTCACCGTCCACCTTGGTGAGCACCACGCCGGTCAGCGGCAGGGCGTCGCCGAACGCCTTGGCGGTATTGGCGGCGTCCTGACCAGTCATAGCATCGACCACGAACAGGGTTTCCACCGGCTTCACCGCGGCATGCAGGGCCTGGATCTCGCTCATCATCTCGGCGTCGACGTGCAGGCGACCGGCGGTATCCACCAGTACCACGTCGATGAACTTCAGCCTGGCCTCGCGGATCGCCGCCTCGGCGATGGCCACCGGCTGCTGGCTGGTGTCCGAGGGGAAGAAGGTCACGCCGATGTCGTTGGCCAGGGTCTCCAGCTGCTTGATCGCTGCCGGACGGTAGACGTCGGTGGACACGACCATGACCGACTTCTTCTTGCGCTCCTTGAGGAAGCGCGCCAGCTTGCCGACCGTCGTGGTCTTACCGGCACCCTGCAGACCGGCCATCAGCACCACAGCCGGCGGCGCGGCGTTCAGCGCCAGGTCCTCGTTGGCCGCGCCCATCAGCTCTTCCAGCTCGAGGCGAACGATCTTCACGAACGCCTGGCCTGGGGTCAGGCTCTTCGACACCTCGGTGCCGACCGCACGCTCCTTGACCCGGTTGACGAAGTCCTTGACCACCGGCAGGGCGACGTCGGCTTCCAGCAGGGCCATGCGCACTTCGCGCAGGGTGTCCTTGATGTTGTCCTCGGTCAGCTTGGCCTTGCCGGTGACGGTACGCAGCGTGTGCGAGAGACGTTCGGTGAGATTTTCAAACATGCGCGATCCTTTCGAGCGGTCGAGCCGGGAACTTGGGCTTCTGGCAGGCGGCGGATTATAACGAAGCACCCCGAGCGCGGACACTGCTCGTCCGCGGCATCCGGCCGCCGATCCGCCCAGGCCGCCCGGCAGGCTGCGGAGCACCGCGCCGCGGCCGTTCGTCGCAGCCGCACCGGGGCAGCGCGGCGCCGCGCCGCAGACCGACCGGGCGCGCAAGGGATAGCCCCTCGCGGTCTTTCGTGGAAGGGCTTTTGTGTGCCACACTCAGCGCCTTTCGGGCCTCGCTCCAAAGGACCTATGCAGCCTCTGTTGCCCAGTGTCATCGCCGCCGCGCTCTATGCGGCCGCCACCAGCTACCAGTCCCTGCGCCTGATCGCGCGCAAGACGCCGGACAAGCGCATCCTGCTGCCGCTCGGCCTGCTCGCCCTGCTGGCCCATGTCGCCAGCCTGTTCGGCCAGTTGATCACCCCGAGCGGGCTGTACCTCGACTTCTTCAATGCCGCCAGCCTGATCGCCGCCGCGGTGATCGCCCTGATCCTGCTGGCCGCGCTGCGCATCCCGGTGACCATCCTGCTGCTCCTGCTCTTTCCGCTCGGCTGCCTGACCGTGCTCTTCGCTCAGTTCGTCCCGGCCGGCACTACCCAGGGAATTCGTGAGCACCCGGGGATCCTCGCCCACATCCTGCTGTCGATTCTCGCCTACGGCCTGCTGACCATCGCCATGTTCCAGTCGCTGCTGCTGCTCGTGCAGGATCGCCAGCTCAAGCACAAGCACCCGTCCGGACTGATCCGCAGCTTCCCGCCGCTGCAGACCATGGAGAGCCTGCTGTTCGGCTTCCTCTGGGCCGGCTGGTTGCTGCTCTCGCTGTCCCTGCTGTCCGGCTGGCTGTACCTCGACGACCTGTTCGCCCAGCATCTGGTGCACAAGACCCTGCTGGCCTGCCTGGCCTGGGTGATCTTCGCGGTACTGCTGTGGGGCCGTCACCAGCGCGGCTGGCGAGGCCACAAGGCGATCCGCTGGACGCTGGCGGGCTTCTGCCTGCTGATGCTGGCCTACTTCGGCAGCAAGCTGGTGCGCGAATTCATCCTGCACATATGAACGGCTTCGCTGGCGGCCTGCTGCTCGGCCTGGCCCTCGCCCTGCTGGTGGCGCTCGGGGCATGGCTGATCCGCCGCGCCCTGCGTCCCGCCCCGAATGCCGCCGACACCCGCGAGCAGCCGCCCCTATCGCCGCTGCAGGCCCTGCAGCAGATCAGCATCAAGTCGATCATGGTGCCGCGCAACGAGATCCAGGGCATCGACATCGGCGCCGAGCCGGCGCGCATCCTCGAACAGCTACGCAACGCCACCCACACCCGCCTGCCGCTCTATCGCGACGACATCAACCAGATCGAAGGCTTCCTGCACGCCCGCCAAATTGCCCAACTGCTCGGCCGCGCCGATCTGGACGGCGAGGCCCTGCTGGCCGCCGGCCAGGCGCCCTACTTCGTGCCGGAAGGCACTCCGCTGCTCACCCAGCTGCTGAACTTCCAGAAGGAGAAACGGCGCATCGCCGTGGTGGTCGACGAGTACGGCGAGGTGCTCGGCCTGGTCAGCCTGGAGGACATCTTCCGCGAGCTGATCGGCGAGTTCAGCAACCTCGACGAGCTGAGCCCGAACCCGGCAATTCAGCCGGAAGGCGACGGCCGCTACAGCCTGGACGGCTCCCTGCACCTGCGCGAGCTGAACCGCGCCCTGGGCTGGCAGCTGCCCTGCGACGGCCCACAGACCCTCAACGGCCTGATCACCGAGGCACTGGAGCAGATCCCCGAGAACGACGTGTGCCTGAAGGTCGGCCCCTACTGCCTGGAAACCCTGGAAATCTCCGAGAATCGGGTGGTACGGGTGCGCGCCTGGCGCAGCCAGTCCCGCGCCCGCTAGGCACGCCTCAGCGCCCCGGGTACAGCGCTGCGGCCACCTCGGCCAGGCCTTCCGCCCAGACCCGATAACCGAGCGTCGAGGGATGATAGCCGTCGATGGCCAGGAACTCCCGCCGCATCGCCAGGCTCAGCCCGCAATAGCGCGCCCCAGAGTCCTGCGCCTGAGCGCGCAGCTGGGCATCCAGCAGCCGCGCCCGCCAGCCGAGCAGCTGGCGCAGCAGCCAGGGCAAGGCGTGGAAATGTTCGAGAGGCGGCACCCCGGTGCAGAGCACCGCGGCGCCCTGTCCGCGAAAGCGCTCGATCAGCTGGGCCAGAGCCGCCCGCCAGGCCGCGGCGGAAGTGAAGTGGGTGGTGTCGTTGACACCGAACACCAGCACCACCAGGTCGAAGCGCTCGCCCACCTGCGGCAGCAGGCGTCGGCAGGCCTCGCCGGCAGTGATGCCGTTCTCGCCGAGCGCCTGCCACTGCACCGGACGCGCCAGCCGCCGCGCCAGGGCGACGGCCAGCTGCCCGGCCAGGGCCTGCTCCAGGCAGGCAGCGCCGACCCCGGCGACCGTGGACTCGCCCAGCACCAGCAGGCGTAGCGGCGTCCCGCTCTGTTCGGCGGTGGCAGCCAGCCCCTGCGCCGCCCCCGCCGCCGGGGCCAGGCGCAACGCCGTGCGCCGCGCATGCACGGCGAGCGGCAGCAGGAGGGGTAGCAATGGCAGCGCGGCCGCCCACCAGACCAGGCCGCGCCACGGGCTCATAGCTCGACGTCGACCGCCCGGGCCGCGCGGGTCGCCTTGGCGCGCGCCAGCTCCACCGACTCGTCCCGCGCCAGGGCCACGCCCATGCGTCGCTGGCCGGCTACTTCCGGCTTGCCGAACAGGCGCAGGGCGGTGTCCGGCTCGGCGAGAGCGGCCTGCAGATTGCCGAAGCTGGCCTGCCGGGACTGCCCCGCCACCAGGATCACCGCCGAGGCCGAGGGGCCGAACTGACGGATCGCCGGGATCGGTAGGCCGAGGATCGCCCGCGCGTGCAGGGCGAACTCCGAGAGGTCCTGGGAGATCAGGGTGACCAGACCAGTGTCGTGAGGACGCGGTGAGACCTCGCTGAACCACACCTGGTCGCCCTTGACGAACAGCTCCACGCCGAACAACCCGCGCCCCCCCAGCGCCTCGGTGACCGCGCTGGCGATGCGCTCGGACTCGGCCAGCGCCCTGGCGCTCATCGCCTGCGGCTGCCATGACTCCTGGTAGTCCCCCTTCTCCTGGCGGTGGCCGATGGGCGCGCAGAAGGTGGTGCCGCCGGCATGCCGCACGGTGAGCAGAGTGATCTCGTAGTCGAAGTCGATGAAGCCCTCGACGATTACCCGGCCGCGACCGGCGCGGCCGCCCTCCTGGGCGTAGTCCCAGGCCTTCTGCACGTCCTCGGGACCGCGCAGCAGGCTCTGGCCCTTGCCGGAGGAGCTCATGATCGGCTTGACCACACAGGGGAAGCCGAGCTTCTCGACCGCCTGGCGGTACTCCTCGAAGCTGTCGGCGAAGTGATACGGCGAGGTGGGCAAGCCCAGCTCCTCGGCGGCCAGACGGCGGATGCCCTCACGGTTCATGGTCAGCTGCGCGGCGCGTGCGGTGGGGATCACCGTGAAGCCCTCGGCTTCCAGCTCCACCAGGGTGGAGGTGGCGATCGCCTCGATCTCCGGAACGATGTAGTGCGGACGCTCCTGCTCGATCACCGCGCGCAGGGCGGCGCCGTCGAGCATGTCGATCACGTGGCTGCGGTGCGCCACCTGCATGGCCGGTGCATTGGGGTAGCGGTCGACGGCGATCACCTCGACGCCCAGGCGCTGCAACTCGATCACCACTTCCTTTCCCAGTTCGCCGGAGCCACACAGCAGCACGCGGGTCGCGCTCGGCGACAGGGGAGTTCCGATACGGGGCATGAATGTTCCTCGAAGGTCAAATGGCGAGCCAGGTCGCCGGAAAATCGGGGCTCAGAGCAGCTGGCCCTTGGCCTGGGCGCGCTCGTGGCAGCGCTTCAGCACCTCGCGCCGCTCTTCGTTGTCCATCCGGCCCCAGCGGGTGATCTCCGCCACCGTGCGCTGGCAGCCGGTACAGACGTCGTCCTCGTCCAGCGCGCAAATCGACACGCAGGGCGAAGGCAGCGGACGTTCGCGTCGCTCCATCAGTCCTCGTCCATCTGCAGGTCGCGGGCATAGCGCTGGGCGTTGTGCACGTAGTGGGCGGCGCTGGCCTCGAGCATCTTCTTCTGCGCCTCGGTGAGCTCGCGCACCACCTTGCCGGGGCTCCCCATCACCAGAGAGCCGTCGGGAATCTCCCTGCCCTCAGGGATCAACGCGTTGGCGCCGATGATGCAGTACTTGCCGATCTTCGCACCATTGAGGATCACCGCGTTGATGCCGATCAGACTGTAGTCGCCCACGGTGCAGCCGTGCAGCATGGCGTTGTGGCCGACGGTGACGCCCTTGCCGAGGGTCAGCGGATAACCCATGTCGGTATGCATCACGGTGCCGTCCTGCACGTTGCTGTTCTCGCCGATCAGGATCAGCTCGTTGTCGCCGCGCAGCACGGCACCGAACCATACGCTGGCGCCGGCCTCCAGCCTGACCTTGCCGATCACCGCGGCATCGGGGGCGATCCAGCTGTCCGGGTGGGCTTCGACACGGGCATTGCCCAGGCGGTATTTCATCGGGATGTCCTCTTCAGGTCTTGTTATACAGGCGCGGAGCCGGTGCGGGTCAGCTCAGCTTTATGAAGGAAGGCGGCGGCTCGTGCAGGCGGATGTCGGCGTCGTCGAACAGAAGGTTGACCAGCTCGACCACGATGATCGCGGTCAGCCCCCAGATGCGGTAGTCGCCGTAGCGATAGCTGGGCACGTACCAGCTCTGCCCCTGGTAGTCGATGCGGTGGGTGACCTCGCGCGGATCCTGGCGGAAGAACTCCAGGGGGACCGAGAATACCGCGGCGATCTCGCCGTCATTGGGCTGGTACTCGACGAAGTCCGGGACCAGACCGACGATCGGCGTCACCTTGATGCCGTAGCGCGACACCAGCTGGCTCAGCGGGCCGATCACCTCGACCAGTCCGGGCGGTAGGCCGACCTCCTCCTGGGCCTCGCGCAGGGCGGTGTGCACCAGGTCGCGGTCGTCCGGATCGCGCCGTCCGCCGGGGAAGGCCACCTCGCCGCCATGGGTCGACAGTCCGCTGGCGCGCAGGGTCAGCACCAGCTCCGGTTCGGGACTGCGAGTGACGGGCACCAGCACCGCCGCCTCCGGGAAGCCCCGGTCGCACTCCAGGGTCCGGGGGCGGTGGTTGCGCACGCGTTGGACCAGCTCATCGAGCATGCAGATTCTCTCATTTATTCCGCACGGCATCATGGCAGAAAGACGCCTGCCGCCCAAGCCCCGTGCGGCCTGATCGCCGACCGCCGCCCTGCTCCGGGCGGCTTGCGGGGCGTCGAGGGGCAAGCCAAGATGAGGCAATAACGATAGGGGAAAGCCCATGAAATTCTGCAGCCAGTGCGGCGGGACACTGACCCGGAACATCCCGCCTGGCGACAACCGCCTGCGCTACGTCTGCCTCCGCTGCCAGACCGTGCACTACCAGAACCCGCGCATCGTCGCCGGCTGCCTGCCGGTGTGGGAGGACCAGGTGCTTCTCTGCCGCCGCGCCATCGAGCCGCGACGCGGCTACTGGACGCTGCCGGCCGGCTTCATGGAGAACAGCGAAACCATGCTCGAAGCGGCCATGCGCGAGACCCTCGAGGAAGCCCGGGCGCGGGTCACCGATCTGGACCTCTACACCCTCTTCGACCTGCCGCACATCAGCCAGGTCTACGTGTTCTTCCGCGCCCGCCTGCTCGACCTCGACTTCGCCGCCGGCGAGGAGAGCCTGGAGGTGAGGCTGTTCCGTGAAAACGAGATTCCCTGGTCGGAGCTGGCTTTCCCCACCGTCGGCCGCACCTTAGAATGCTACTTCGCCGACCGGGTAGCGCAGAACTACCCCGTGCGCAACGAAGCCCTCGAGGCCCTGCGCACGCACATCAACGAACAGCACTACACCTGACACGACATTCCGTTCACCGAGGATTTGGGGATTTCTTTGCGATGCGTTGGTTGCTAGCCGTACTTTGCCTGTCTTTCGCCGCCTGGAGCCATGCCAACGCCACCCCGACCCTGGACGGAGTCCGCGTCGACAAGGTGCTGGTGATCAAGTCCGAGCGCAAGCTACACCTGATGAGCCGTGGCAACATCCTGAAGAGCTACCGCATCTCCCTCGGCAAGCGCCCGGTGGGCCCCAAGCTGCAGGAAGGCGACAAGCGCACCCCCGAGGGCTTCTACTGGATCGACTGGCGCAAGACCAGCGACAAGTACAACCTCGCCATGCACATCTCCTACCCGAACATCCGCGACCAGCACCGCGCTCGCGAGGCCGGCGTCAACCCGGGCGGGATGATCATGATCCACGGCACGCCCATCGACGACGAATACCCGGAGTGGTACTTCAACAGCCTGGACTGGACCGAGGGCTGCATCGCCATGACCAACGCCGACATGCGCGAGGTCTGGGATCTGGTCAAGGACGGCACCCTGATCGAGATCCGCCCCTGAGCCGGACTACGGCGCCCTCACCTGGGGCGCCGGCAGCGGAGCGGCCTAGAACAGCAGGTCGGACAGCCGCCAGACCTCGAAAGCCGGCGTCTCGTAGGGATGAGCCTGCTTCAGGGCCTTGACCGCCGCGTGGATCAGTTCGTCGGCCACCACCATCTCCACCTTCCACTCCTCCACCCGCTCCACCACGCCGGTCTCGCCGAGGAACGGCCGACTGCCGGACAGCGGACGGAACTGTCCCTGGCCCAGCACCTGCCAGCAGCAGCTGTCGTAGTTGCCGATACGCCCGCCACCCGCCGCAAAGATCGCGCTTTTTACCGCTTCCAGATGGCTGTCTGGCACGTAGAAACACAGCTTGTACATCAGGTTCTCCGCAAGAGGGGATCGAAGGTGAGGCACCGGCAAATGGTGGCATTATGCCTCCAACCGACGCCAAATGCTGCAAGGATCGGCCATTGGACTGAAAAAGCCCGTGCCGGTTTGCCGCATCAATAGAGCAGTTGGAAATAAGAAAGCCGCTTCAGCCGTCCTTCCAGAAACGCCGCCATTTCGCCCGCCAGCCGGGCGCCGGCGGCGCGTGGCTGCCGTCGCAGTGGGGCAGGTCCGCCGAGCGGCCGCAGCGGCAGAGCAGCAGACGCTGTTCGCGGCGGATGACCAGGCGTTTCAGGTTCGGGCAGTCGGGGGCCGCCTCGGGACGCTGCGGGCAGCGGCCGCAGCCGCACAGCAGGAGGTGCTCGCCGGGGCGGACCAGGCGGACTTCGGGGAGGATCGGCGAGGGCTGGGACTCGGGCATGGGGACGCCCTTGGCAGTCAGGGAACGAAACCCGGGCCGCAGGTCAGGAGAGGGCTGCCCTCTCCCGCCCTGCAGGCACCCTCTCCCAGGGGAAGAGAGTCATGGGATGCTGCGCAGCCGCTGTCAGTCCACCCAGACGCGGGCGTTGCGGAACATGCGCATCCAGCCGCCATCCTCCTGCCACTCGTCAGGGCGCCAGGAGTTCTGCACGGCGCGGAACACCCGCTCGGGATGCGGCATCATGATGGTCACCCGGCCGTCGCGGGTGGTCAGGCCGGTGATGCCGCGCGGCGAGCCGTTGGGGTTGGCCGGGTAGCTCTCGGTGACCTTGCCGTAGTTGTCCACGTAGCGCAGCGCCACGCAGCCGGACAGGTCGGCCTCGAGCAGGGCCTCCTCGTTCTCGAACTCGGCATGGCCCTCGCCGTGGGCGATGGCGATCGGCATGCGCGAGCCGGCCATGCCCTGCAGGAAGATCGACGGCGAGTCCTGCACCTGGACCATGGCCACGCGGGCCTCGAACTGCTCGGAGCGGTTGCGCACGAAGTGCGGCCAGAACTCGCTGCCAGGGATCAGCTCGTGCAGGTTGGAGAGCATCTGGCAGCCGTTGCAGACGCCCAGGGCGAAGCTGTCGCGGCGCTCGAAGAAGGCGCTGAAGGCCTCGCGGGCGCGGCTATTGAAGAGGATCGACTTGGCCCAGCCCTCGCCAGCGCCGAGCACGTCGCCGTAGGAGAAGCCGCCGCAGGCCACCAGGCCCTTGAACTGCTCGAGGCTGACACGACCGCTGAGGATGTCGCTCATATGCACGTCCACCGCGGCGAAACCGGCGCGGTCGAAGGCCGCAGCCATCTCCACCTGGCCGTTGACGCCCTGCTCGCGGAGGATCGCCACCTGCGGACGCACGCCCTTCTTGATGTAGGGCGCGGCGATGTCCTGGTTGACGTCGAAGCTGAGCTTGATGCCCAAGCCCGGGTTGTCCTCGTCGAGCAGCGCATCGAATTCCTGGTCGGCGCACTCGGCGTTGTCGCGCAGGCGCTGGATGCGGTAGCTGGTTTCGCTCCACTGGCGCTGCAGCAGGCGGCGCTCGCCCTCGAACACCGCCTGGCCCTGGAAGCTGATCACCACGTCGGCGCCGTTGAACGGCTGACCGATCACCGCCACGCAGTCGCCCAAACCGGCGCCGCTGAACTGGGCCAGCACTTCCGGGGTGGCGTCCTGGTGGACCTGGATCACCGCGCCCAGCTCCTCGCTGAACAGCACTGCGGTCAGCTCTTCGCGGGAGGCGGCCAGGCCGTCGAGGGTGAGGTTCAGGCCGCAGTGGCCGGCGAAGGCCATCTCCAGCACGGTGGTCAGCAGGCCGCCGTCGGAACGGTCATGGTAGGCCAGCAGCAGGCCGTCCTTGTTGAGGCCCTGGATCACCGCGAAGAAGGCCTTCAGATCCTCGGGATCGTCGACGTCCGGCACCTCGCGGCCGAGCTGGCCGTAGGTCTGGGCGAGGATGGAGCCGCCCAGGCGGTTCTGCCCGCGCCCCAGGTCGATGAGGATCAGGTCGGTCTCGCCCTTGTCCAGGCGCAGCTGCGGGGTCAGGCTCTGACGCACGTCCTGTACCGGGGCGAAGCCGGAGACCACCAGGGACAGCGGCGCGGTGACGCTCTTTTCCGCACCGTTCTCCTGCCAGCGGGTCTTCATGGACATGGAGTCCTTGCCCACTGGGATGGTCAGGCCGAGGGCCGGGCACAGCTCCATGCCCACCGCCTTGACGGTGTCGTAGAGACGCGCGTCCTCGCCCGGGTGGCCGGCGGCGGCCATCCAGTTGGCCGACAGCTTGATGTCGGAAATCTTCTCGATGCGCGCGGCGGCCAGGTTGGTGACCGTCTCGCCGATCGCCATGCGCCCGGAAGCCGGGGCGTCGAGCAGGGCCAGCGGGGTGCGCTCGCCCATGGCCATGGCCTCGCCGGTGTAGACGTCGAAGCTGGTGGCGGTCACCGCACAGTCGGCCACCGGCACCTGCCAGGGGCCGACCATCTGGTCGCGGGCCACCAGGCCGGTGATCGAGCGGTCGCCGATGGTGATCAGGAAGCTCTTGCTGGCCACCGCCGGGTGGCGCAGCACGCGGGACAGGGCTTCGCCGAGGTCCAGGCCGGCGCCGGTGAAGTCGTCGCCCAGGGAGGCTTCGTGGGTCACCGAGCGGTGCATGCGCGGCGGTTTGCCGAGCAGCACTTCCAGCGGCATGTCCACCGGCTTGTTGCCGAAGTGGCTGTCGGTGACGGTCAGCTGGCGCTCCTCGGTGGCCTCGCCGACCACCGCGAAGGGGCAGCGCTCGCGCTCGCAGATGGCCTTGAAGGTCTCGAAGTCGGCGGCGTCCACGGACAGCACGTAGCGTTCCTGGGACTCGTTGCACCAGATTTCCAGCGGGCTCATGCCCGGCTCGGCGTTGGGCACCGCGCGCAGCTCGAAGCGCCCGCCGCGGCCGCCGTCGTTGATCAGCTCCGGCAGGGCGTTGGAGATGCCACCGGCGCCGACGTCGTGGATGAACTTGATGGGGTTCTTGTCACCGAGCTGCCAGCAGCGGTCGATGACCTCCTGGCAGCGGCGCTCCATTTCCGGGTTGTCGCGCTGCACCGAGGCGAAATCCAGGTCGGCGGAGCTGGCGCCGGTGGCCATGGACGAGGCCGCGCCACCGCCCAGGCCGATCAGCATGGCCGGGCCGCCGAGCACGATCAGCTTGGCGCCTACGGAAATCTCCCCTTTCTGCACATGCTCGGCGCGGATGTTGCCCATGCCGCCGGCGAGCATGATCGGCTTGTGGTAGCCGCGCACTTCCGTGCCGCGCGGGGTGCTGACCGCCTGCTCGAAGGTGCGGAAGTAGCCGTTCAGGTTGGGGCGGCCGAACTCGTTGTTGAAGGCGGCACCGCCCAGCGGGCCCTCGATCATGATGTCCAGGGCGCTGACGATGCGCTCCGGCTTGCCGTAGGGCTTTTCCCAGGGCTGCTCGAAGCCGGGGATGTTCAGGTTGGAGACGGTGAAGCCGGTCAGGCCGGCCTTGGGCTTGGCGCCGCGGCCGGTGGCGCCCTCGTCGCGGATCTCGCCGCCGGAGCCGGTGGAGGCACCGGGGAAGGGGGCGATGGCGGTCGGGTGGTTGTGGGTCTCCACCTTCATGAGGATGTGCACCGGCTCCTGCACCGCGCGGTACTCACGGGTCTCCGGATCCGGGAAGAAGCGCCCGGCGACGAAGCCGGTCATCACCGCGGCGTTGTCCTTGTAGGCGGACAGCACGCCCTCGCGATGCATCTCGTAGGTGTTCTTGATCATCCCGAACAGGGACTTTTCCTGAGCCTCGCCGTCGATGTCCCAACTGGCGTTGAAGATCTTGTGCCGGCAGTGCTCGGAGTTGGCCTGGGCGAACATCATCAGCTCGACGTCGTGGGGGTTGCGGCCCAGGTCGTTGAATGCCTTCACCAGGTAGTCGATCTCGTCCTCGGCCAGGGCCAGGCCTAGCTCGATGTTGGCGCGCTCCAGGGCGGCGCGGCCACCGCCGAGCACGTCGATGGCGGTCAGCGGCTTGGGCTGGGCATGGCTGAACAGGCCCGCGGCCTCCTCCATGGCGCCGAGCACCACCTGGGTCATGCGGTCGTGCAGCAGCCGGGCGATCTGCGCCGCGGCAGCGTCGTCGAACTGGCCGCTGACGTAGTAGGCGATGCCGCGCTCGAGGCGCTCGATCTTGGCCAGGCCGCAGTTGCGGGCGATGTCGGTGGCCTTGCTGGACCACGGCGAGATGGTGCCGAAGCGCGGCACCACCAGGAACAGCCGGCCGCTCGGCTCCTGCACCGGGACGCTCGGGCCGTACTCGAGCAGACGGGCGAGAACCGCCTGCTCATCACCCGAAAGCGGGCTGCTGACGTCGGCGAAGTGGGCGAATTCGGCATACACCCCGCTGACGGTGTCGACCTTCTGGGTCAGTTGCTCGAGCAGTTTGCCGTGACGGAAGGCAGAAAGGGCGGGAGCGCCGCGCAGGATCAACATCGTCGGGGAAGCCTCGGAAAGGGGAGTTTCGAAGGCCGAGCATTCTAGCTCAAAGCGCCTGCCAAGGCATCCATGCTGGGCGTGGTGCGCTGCAGCTATCAGAGAAGCCGCCCCCTGTCGAGATATGGAGCGGTCGCGGCATTGCGTATACTTCAGCGATGCTCAGACCGACCGTGTTCCGCAAGCACCCCCTGTGCTGGCTGCTGTCACTCGGAATCCTTCTGCTGTTCTCCGGCTGCGTCGACGAACCCTCCAGTCTCGAACGGGTACAGAAGGAGGGGGTGCTGCGCGTGGTCACCCGCAATAGCCCGGCCACCTACTTCCAGGACCGCAACGGCGAAACCGGCTTCGAGTACGAACTGGTCAAGCGCTTCGCTGACGATCTGGGGGTCGAGCTCAAGATCGAGACTGCCGACAACCTCGACGACCTGTTCGCCCGCCTGGACCAGCCCGGCGGTCCCGAGCTGGCCGCCGCCGGCCTGGTGGCCAGCCCGCAGCGCCAGCAGCAGGCGCGCTTCTCCGCCCCCTATCTGGAAGTCACCCCGCAGGTCATCCATCGCAACGGCCAGCGCCGCCCAACCAGTCCGGAGGGCATGGTCGGCCAGCGCATCCTGGTACTCAAGGGCAGCAGCCACGCGGAAATGCTGCGCGAGGTGCAGACCCGCCTGCCCGAACTGAAGTTCGAGGAATCCGACGCCGTGGAGGTGGTCGACCTGCTGCGCATGGTCGACGAGGGGCAGATTGACCTGACCCTGGTGGACTCCAACGAGCTGGCCATGAACCAGGTGTACTTCCCCAACGTGCGGGTGGCCTTCGACTTCGGCGACGCCCGCAGCCTGCGCTGGGCGGTGCCTAGCGGCGAGGACACCAGCCTGTTGGAGGCGGTCGACGAGTTCCTCGGGCGCGCCGAGAAGAACGGCACCCTGCAGCGCCTCAAGGAACGCTACTACGGCCACGTCGACGTACTCGGCTACGTCGGCGCCTATACCTTCGCCAGGCACCTGCAGCAGCGCCTGCCGCGCTACGAACGGCACTTCCGCGAGGCCGGCAGGCAGACCGGCATCGACTGGCGGCTGCTCGCCGCGATGGGCTACCAGGAATCCCTCTGGCAGCCGGAGGCCACGTCGAAGACCGGGGTGCGCGGGCTGATGATGCTCACCCAGGACACCGCCCAGGCCATGGGGGTGAGCAACCGCCTGGATCCCCGGCAGAGCATCTTCGGCGGCGGCAAGTACTTCGCCATGATCAAGGACGGGCTCAGCGGGGACATCGAGGAGCCGGACCGCACCTGGTTCGCCCTGGCCGCCTACAACATCGGCATCGCCCATCTGAGCGACGCCCGCAAGCTGGCCGAGGCCGAGGGCCTGAACCCCAACAAGTGGCTGGACGTCAGCAAGATGCTGCCGCGCCTGGCGCAGAAACAGTGGTACCGCAAAACCCGCTACGGCTACGCGCGCGGCGGCGAGACCGTGCACTTCGTACGCAACGTGCGGCGCTACTACGACATCCTCACCTGGGTCACCCAGCCGCAGCTGGAAGGCGGCCAGATCGCCGAAAGCGGCCTGCACCTCCCGGCCATCGACAAGCGCAAGCCGGCCGAGGAGAAGAACTGACTCCCCGCGCTATGCCTTGCTGCGCCGCGCCTTGAAGAAGGCGCTCAGCACGGCCCCGCACTCCTCCGCCAGCACCCCGCCCTCCACCAGCACCCGGTGGTTGAGGAACTCCTGGGCGAAGAACTGCCCGCGGCTGACCGCCACCCCGGCCTTGGGCTCGGTGGTGCCGTAGACCACCCGCTGGATGCGCGCGTGGACGATCAGTCCGGCGCACATGCTGCAGGGCTCCAGGGTCACGTACAGGGTGGTGCCGGGCAGCCGGTAGTTGTCCAGAGCCGCGGCGGCGGCGCGGATCGCCACCATCTCGGCATGGGCGCTGGGGTCGCGGCGCGAGATCGGGCAGTTGAAGCCGCGGCCGACCACCCGGCCGTCCTGCACCAGCACCGCGCCCACCGGCACCTCCCCGAGCGCGGCGCCCTCGTGGGCCAGGGCCAGCGCCTCGCGCATGAAGTGCTCGTCCTGGCTGCGGTCGATGATCCGGATTCTGCTCATGGCCTGCCCGTGGCTGGAAACTGCGACTGCGAAAGGGGCGTAAACCCTACCGCAGCGGCGTCTGCTAGGCCACCTCGATAGCCGCCATCAGGCCGGTTTCCATATGGTCGATGACGTGGCAGTGGAACATCCACACCCCCGGGTTGTCGGCCACCAGGGCGACCCGCGCGGTCTCGTTCTTGCCCAGCAGGTAGGTGTCGGTGAAGTACGGAATGATCTCCCGGCGGTCCGAGCTGAGCACCTTGAAGACCATGCCGTGCAGATGGATGGGGTGCTGGTACTGGGCCAGGTTGCGCAGCTCGAAGATGTAGTGGCCGCCCTTTTTCAGGGTGGCGATCGGCCGCTCGGCGCAGCTGATGTCGTTGATGTCCCAGGCCTGGCCGTTGATCTGCCAGTACTTGTAGCTGCCGCCCTGGGCCAGGTTGTCCACCAGGGTCGCCGCCCACTCGAAACGGAAGCTCAGGGTCTCGGCGATGGACAGATCCGGCTCGGCCACCGGGTTGGCCGGCAGAGGTGCCGGCCAGTCTCCAGGTGCCTCGGCGGTGGCCACGCTCTTCAGGGTTGCCAGGCGCAGCGGACCGTTGCGCAGGGGCAGCTCGCGCCCCGCCTCGGGCACCCGAACCGCCAGGTCGATGCGCATCCCCGGGCCCAGCCAGTATTCCTTGCCCAGCGGCCGTGGCTCGATGGGATGGCCGTCCAGGGCATAGAGACGGGCCTCGGCGCCGGGCAGGTTGAGGCGGTAGGTGACGGTGTTGTCCAGATTGAACAGACGCAGCCTCACCACCTGGCCGGCGGGCAGCTCCAGGGTCGGATTGGGCCTGGCGTTGACCGTGGTCAGCCGCCCGCGGGTGCCCTCCCGGGCCGCCTCGCGGGGCACCATGAAGGGGGTGAAGGCGCCCTGCTCGTCCACGTGCCAGGTCTTCAGGCTCAGCGACAGCTCGTGGCGGAAACCGCTGGGCTCGCGCTCCTCCACCACCAGCGGGCCGACCAAGCCGCGGCCCAGCTGGCTGGCGCTGGACTCGTGGGGGTGATACCAGAAGTTGCCGGCATCCTCGGTCTTGAACACGTAATCGAAGTATTCGCCGGGCTGCACCGGCAGCTGCGACACGTAGGGCACCCCGTCCATCTCCAACGGCAGGCGGATGCCGTGCCAGTGGATGGTGGTGGGCTCGTCCAGCTTGTTGATGAAACGCACCCGCAGCCAGTCGCCCTGACGGCAGCGCAGCTCCACCCCCGGCGCCTGCCCGCCGTAGCCCCAGGCCGGAGTCACATGCCCGGGCACCAACTCCAGATCCACAGGCGCGGCGATCAGCTCGTAGTCGTGAGTCACGGCCCGCTCCGGACGGCCCAGCCAGTAGCGCACACCGCCGGCGCCAAGACCGACCACACCAAGGCCAACCAGGCCGCCGAGCACTTGTCTTCGGGTGAATGCCATCGCTGCAGTTCCCAGGCTGAAAGATGAGCTGCCGGCTCAGCCATATCATCTGGCGACCGGCATAGATGAGAGATTTTCTCACCTAACCCGAACAGATGCGAGCCGACAGATCGCCGCAGCACTAGTGGGGATCCATTCCCGGCGACAGCGCTGTCCCCTAACCAGAGTGCAATGGGGAGCCGCGCTGCCGAACCGCATCCGACGATGTAGAATGCCGCCCCTTCACCACAACCTCGCCCTGCAAGCGGGAGTTCAGGATGCCTGTCACTTTCAAACCCGAATTGCTGTCCCCCGCCGGGACGGCGAAAAGCATGCGCTTCGCCTTCGCCTATGGTGCCGATGCCGTCTACGCCGGCCAGCCGCGCTACAGCCTGCGGGTGCGCAACAACGAGTTCAACCATCTGGACGTGATGGCCGAGGCCATCGCCGAGGCGCACCGGCTGGGCAAGAAGTTCTATCTGGCCAGCAATATCTCGCCGCACAACAACAAGGTGCGCACCTACCTGCGCGACATGGAAGCGGTGATCGACATGCAGCCGGACGCGCTGATCATGTCCGATCCCGGCCTGATCATGCTGGTTCGGGAAAGATGGCCGGAAATGCCCATCCACCTCTCGGTGCAGGCCAACGCCGTCAACTACGCCACCGTGCGCTTCTGGGGCCGCCAGGGGATCAGCCGGGTGATCCTCTCCCGGGAACTGTCTCTGGACGAGATGGCGGAAATCCGCGAGGAATGCCCGGACATGGAACTGGAGGTGTTCGTCCACGGCGCCCTGTGCATCGCCTACTCCGGGCGCTGCCTGCTGTCCGGCTACATGAACCACCGCGACCCCAACCAGGGGGCCTGCACCAACGCCTGCCGCTGGAAGTACAACGCCCACCCGGCGCGGGAAACCGAGACCGGCGACCTGGTACCGCTCAACCCGGCCTTGAGTGCAGTACAGACCTACACCCCGGACCGCCTGCCCAATATCCAGGGCAGCCTGGACGACAGCCAGCGCGACGACACCCCGGTGTTCCTCCTGGAGGAGCAGAACCGCCCCGGCGAACTGATGCCCGCCTTCGAGGACGAGCACGGCACCTACATCATGAACTCCAAGGACCTGCGCGCCGTGCAGCACGTACCGCGCCTGGTGGCCATGGGCATGCACTCGCTGAAGATCGAGGGCCGCACCAAGTCCCACTACTACGTGGCGCGCACCGCCCAGGTCTACCGCCGGGCCATCGACCTGGCCGCCGCCGGCGAGCCCTTCGACGAGAAGGAACTGATGGCCCAGCTGGAGCACCTGGCCAACCGCGGCTACACCGAGGGCTTCTATCGCCGCCACACGCCCCAGGAGTACCAGAACTACGAACAGGGCACCTCCACCAACCTCAACCAGCAGTTCGTCGGCGAGGTGCTGACGGTGGACAGCGCCCGCGGCTGGGCGGAGATCGAGGTGAAGAACCGCTTCGAGCGCGGCGACACCCTGGAGCTGATCACTCCCAGGGGCAACATCTCCTTCGCCGTGGACGCCATCGAGAACCGCGACGGCATTGCCGTGGCCGCTGCCCCGGGCTCCGGCCACGTAGTGCGCATTCCACTGCCGGAACAGGTGCAGCTGGGCGACGAAGCCAGCTTCGCCATGCTGATGCGCCATCTGCCCAAGACCGGCTGAGCGAATCACGTCCCTGGGCCGGCCCAGCGCGCCACAACGAAAAAGCCCGCCATGCTGCGGGCTTTTTTCAGGGCAGGTCACCTCTGGATCAGCGGCTGTAACTCGCCTGAAGCGTGGCCGAACCCAGCCGGTTCATGTGGATCATGTAGCCGATCATGGCGGGGGAGGCATCGGCCGGAACGGGAAGCTGCTCCAGTTTCAGCGCATGCACGGTCATGATGTAGCGGTGGGCCGGCGCCCCCACCGGCGGACAAGCGCCACCAAAGCCCGGCCCCCCGAAGTCGGTGCGCCCCTGCACGGCGCCCGCCGGCAAGCCCTGACCATCGGCACTGCCGGCACCTTCTGGCAGGCCCTGCACATCCCCGGGAATGTTGTAGACCACCCAGTGCCACCAGCCCGAACCGGTGGGCGCATCCGGGTCGTACAGAGTCACCGCGAAGCTCTTGGTGCCCTCGGGCGGGTTCTGCCACTCCAGGGCCGGCGAGCGGTTTTCACCGCTGCAACCGAAGCCGTTGAAGACATGGAGATTGGGCAGGGGCTGGTCCGCCTGAAAGGTGGGACTGCTCAGGGAAAAATCCGCTGCCTGCGCGGTGCTGACAAGCGCTGCCAACAAGGTGCCACCAAGGGCGTGAAGCTGTCGTTTCATCGGTCTGTTCCTGCGGGAGAATCCGTTCAGTACGGCCAGCCATCTATATGGAAGAAAGCCCCATGTGTCATTGGCCAGTCTGGCGACCCGATCGTCGTCGGTGGAGCTGAGCGCATCCCCCGAAAAGCGATCACCCACCCCCAGGTGGGTGGCTGCGCCCGAGCCGGCACCTCGGCAGCCCGGGCGATGCTCGGAGCCCAATCCTGTGGCATGGAAACGACCTGTGCTGGCTAGGGTGTATCCCCGAGCCGTATTGCATCGACACCCACGCAACAGCATTCAGGCGAATGCAGGGCACACCCCAGGGCTACCGTGCGAAACACCACTGTCTGGCGCTGCCAGGCAGTGCCGCAGAAGACAACAAAAAGCCCGCAACAATACGGGCTTCTTGTTTTGTGGCGGAACCGCGCGGCTCTTTCCCGCTCGATTATCAAAAATGAGTTCATGTCCTTATAAATCAAGGTGTTACAACGAAACCAAGCTCCGCACGCCGAGAGAAACACCATAACCTGCTGACTGGACCTCCGCCCTCCCCCTTGCGGCGCTGCCCCCGCCAGCCCCCTCCTCCTTTAAAAACCAACCAGAAAATGGTCGAATACAATTTCGATGCGGGTCACTGGGGGCAAAGGTGGGGGCAAAGCAAGGCAGCGTTCGGTGGGGCATTGAACGCCGGCTCGAATTCATTGAGTTCCGGCTGTTCTGGGAAGGCCATGTCAACCGCGGCGACCTGATGGCCGCCTTCGGCATCTCGATCAACCAGGCCTCCGCCGACCTGAACCGCTACCTCGGCATGGCGCCGGGCAACATGCTCTACGACAAGAGCGCCCGCACCTACGTCCGGGGCGACCGCTTCGAGCCCCTGTTTCTGAAACCGGACCCGGCCAGCTACCTGTCCCAGCTGCGGTCGATCTCCGACGGCATCGTCACGCAGGAGGAAACCTGGATCGGCCAGCTGCCGGACTTCGACACAGTTCCCAGCCCCGTGCGCGGCATCGATGCCCACACGCTGCGCCGCGTCATCGAAGCGATCCGTACCGGGCAGGCGCTTGAGGTCGAGTACCAGTCTCTTTCCAACCCCGCCCCGCGCTGGCGCTGGATCGCACCGCACGCCATTGCCTTCGACGGTTTCCGCTGGCATGCCCGGGCGTACTGCTTCACCGACGGCTGCTTCAAGGACTTCCTGCTGGCGCGCATCCTCGGCATCCGGGACAGCCGCCCCAGTGACGCGGACCCCGGCCAGGATGCCGACTGGCACACGCACATCACGCTGGAAATCGGCCCGCACCCGGGGCTATCAGATGCGCAAAAGAAGGTCATCGCGCTGGACTACGGCATGCGCAACGGCAAGTGCAAGGTCACCGTCCGCAAGGCCCTGCTCTACTACACGCTCAAGCGTCTCGGGCTGGACACTGACCCGTCCACCCGGAACCCGGCGGACCAGCAGATCGTGCTGTTGAACAGGGAGGTGCTCGATGGTGTCGCCTGATGTCATCTCCCTGACCCCGCACCACGCCAAGTACTATGCCCACGACCTGACCCGTCGGGCGGCCTCGGGCATGGATCGCCTCTCCATGGCACTCTTTGATGCCTCGGTGGATCTCAACCCCCACCAGATCGAGGCGGCGCTGTTCGCGCTCCAGAACCCCCTCTCCAAGGGGGTGATCCTCGCCGACGAAGTCGGCCTCGGGAAAACCATCGAGGCCGGCATCGTACTGTGCCAGTACTGGGCCGAGCGCCGGCGCCGGCTCCTGGTCCTCTGCCCCGCGTCGCTGCGCAAGCAATGGGCCTTGGAGCTGCAGGAGAAGTTCAACCTGCCCACGGTCGTCCTGGACGCCAGGGCATACAGGCAGGCCCGCCGGGAAGCCCGCAACCCGCTGGAGCAGGGCGCCATCCTGATCCTGTCCTACAACTTCGCCCATTCGATCCGGGACGAACTGCGGGCCATCCGGTGGGACCTCGTCGTCATCGATGAGGCGCACAAGCTGCGCAATGCCTACCGCCCGAGCAACAAGGTGGGCCAGGGCATCCGCTGGGCCACGGAGGACTGCCGCAAGCTGCTGCTGACGGCCACACCCCTGCAGAACTCGCTGCTGGAACTGTATGGCCTGTCAACCCTGATCGACGAGCACCTCTTCGGCGATGTCGATGCCTTCCGCGCGCAGTATGCGGGCGCCGGCAGCGACCTGGGCGCCCTGCGCCAGCGGCTTTCGACATTCTGCAAGCGGACCCTGCGCAACCAGGTCACGGAGTACATCCGTTACACCGAGCGCAAGCCGGTCACCCGGCCCTTCCGTCCCACCGACGAGGAGCACGCCCTCTACGAAAAGGTGTCCGAGTTCCTGCGGCGCGAAGACAGCTATGCCCTGCCCCGCCGCCAGCGTCACCTGACGGCGCTGATCCTGCGCAAGCTGCTCGCATCGTCCTCGGCCGCCGTTGCCGCCACCCTGGACATCCTGCGCCAGCGGTTGCAGGCGATGCTCGACGAGCGCATTTCGGGCACCGACGACACAGTGGACCTGGCCGAGCTCCTGGCCGAGAACGAAGAGCTGGAAACCGACCTGCTCGACGAGATCCTCGGCGAGGGCGAGGACACGATCCCAGGCGGGGATACCGATGCACCGGTCGACCGCCAGAAACTGCGGGAAGAGATCGCCATCCTCGCACGCCTTGCCGAGGAAGCCCGCAGCATCCGCGTCGACACCAAGAGCCGCACGCTGCTCAAGGCGTTGGAAACAGGGTTCGAGCAGATGGCAGCGGTCGGTGCCGCGCGCAAGGCCGTCATCTTCACCGAATCCCGGCGAACGCAGGAGTACCTGAAGCAGTTCCTCGAGGCCAACGGCTACGCCGGCCAGCTTGTCCTCTTCAACGGAAGCAACAACGGCCCCGAGGAAACCGCCATCTACGAGCGCTGGCTCGAGCGCAACCGGGGCTCGGACAAGGTCACCGGCTCCCGCGCGGTCAACATGCGCACGGCACTGCTCGAGCACTTCCGCGACCACGCCTCCATTCTGATCGCCACCGAGGCGGCAGCGGAAGGCCTGAACCTGCAGTTCTGCTCGCTGGTCATCAACTACGACCTGCCCTGGAACCCGCAGCGCATCGAACAGCGCATCGGCCGCTGCCATCGCTACGGCCAGAAGCACGACGTGGTGGTCATCAACTTCCTCAACGAGCGCAACGAGGCCGACCGCCGCGTGCTGGAGCTGCTGGAGCAGAAGTTCAACCTGTTCAGCGGCGTGTTCGGCGCCTCCGACGAGGTGCTGGGCACCATCGAGTCCGGCGTGGATTTCGAAAAGCGCATCCTGGCGATCTACCAGGCGTGCCGGACCCCCGCGGAGATCGACGCTGCCTTCAAGGCCCTGCAGGCGGAGATGGAAGAACAGATCCGCTCGCGGCTGGAAGACACCCGACGGGCGCTGTTCGAGCACTTCGACGAGGACGTGCACGAACGGTTGCGCATCCGGCTCGCGGATGCCCAGGCCCAGCTGGACCGGGTCGGCCGGCGCTTCTGGTCGCTCACGCGCCACGTGCTGGCCGACCAGGCGCGCTTCGACGACATCGCCTTCACCTTCGACCTGGTCAGCCCGCCCCGCAAGGACATCCCCGCCGGCCGCTACCACCTGATCTCCCGCGTCCACCCGCAGACGGAAGCTGCCGGCCAGTTCCTCTACCGGCTCTCGCACCCCCTGGGCGAGCATGTGCTCGCCCAGGCGCGGGATGCCGATACACCTGCCGCCGAGATCCTCTTCGACATCAGCCGCCACCCGACCCGTATCGCCGTCGTCGAAGCCCTGCGCGGCCAGCGCGGCTACCTGACGCTCACCCGCCTGACCATCGCGTCCTACGAACGGGAGGAGCACCTGCTGTTCTCCGGCTTTACCGACGCCGGGGCTGCGCTGGACCCGGAAACCATGGAGAAGCTGTTCCAGTGCGGCGGCTGCGTCGCGGGCACCGCAACGATCCCTGACACGGTTTCCCGGCGTCTGGCTGCGGAGAGCGAGCGCCATGCCCAGGCCACCCTCAGCCGCTCGCTGGAACAGAACAACCGTTATTTCCACGAGGCGCGGGAGAAGCTGGAGCGCTGGGCCGACGACATGGTGCTTTCCGCCGAAAAGGCGCTGGCCGACACCAAGGAACAGATCAAGGCCCTGCGCCGGCAGGCCCGCCAGGCCACCACGCTGGCCGAGCAGCACGCGATCCAGGAGAAGCTCCAGAAACTGGAACGGCAGCAGCGCCGCCAGCGGCAGGAGATCTTCCGCATCGAGGACGAGATCATGGAAAAGCGCGACCAGCTGATCGACCAGCTGGAACAGCGGCTCGTGCAGCGCACGCAAGCAGAAACCCTTTTCACCATTCGCTGGGCCGTCGTCTGACGAAGCGACGCGCCCACCAACGATTCAACAGGACCACCACGCAATGAGCCAGAAATACGAAAAGCTGAAAACCCTGCTCAAGGAACTGTTCCAGCTCGACCAGCCGGAGCTGGACTTCGGCATCTACCGCATCCTGCACGCACGCAGCGCGGAGGTGACGCAGTTCCTGGACAAGGACCTGCTGCCGCAGGTGAAGCAGGCGTTCGCCCAGTACCGCACCGCCGACAAGGCCGAACTGGAGAAGGAACTGGCCAAGGCCATCGAAGCCGCCCAGGCCCTGGGCGTCGATCCGGAAAGCACGCAGAAGGTCAAGGACCTGCACGCCCGCCTGGCCAGCGAAGCCGTGGACACCGGGGCGCTGGAAGCCGAGGTCTACGACCACCTCTACAGTTTCTTTCGCCGCTACTACTCGGAGGGCGACTTCCTCAGCAAGCGCGTCTACAAGCCCGGCGTCTACGCCATCCCCTACGAAGGCGAGGAGGTCAAGCTCCACTGGGCCAACGCGGACCAGTACTACATCAAGACCAGCGAAAGCTTCCGCGACTACGCCTTCCGCCTGCGCCCGGAAGATGAAGCGAACCCGATGCGCGTCCACTTCAAGCTGGCGGACGCCGCCGAGGGCGAGCACGGCAACGTCAAGGAACAGGCCGGCAAGGAGCGCCGCTTCCGGCTCGCCCCGGCGCCCTTTGCGGCCATCGAGGACGGCGAGCTGGTGATCCGCTTCACCTACAAGCCCGAGACGGAAAAGCAGAAGGACCTGAACGCCGAGGCCGAGGCCGCGATCCTGGCCCTCGACGACCCGGCGCTGGCCGACTGGATCAAGGCCCTGGGCGGGCGGCATGTGCGCGCCGACGGCACGGCCTCGGAGAACACCCGCCTGCGCGTGCACCTAGACCGCTACACCGCCCGCAACACCTTCGACTACTTCATCCACAAGGACCTGGGCGGCTTCCTGCGACGCGAGCTGGACTTCTACATCAAGAACGAGGTCATGCACCTGGACGACGTGGAAAGCGAAACCGCCCCGCGCGTCGAGCAGTACCTGTCCAAGATCAAGGTCATCCGCCGCATCGCCCACAAGATCATCGACTTCCTGGCGCAGCTGGAGGACTTCCAGAAGAAGCTGTGGCTGAAGAAGAAGTTCGTCGTCGAGACCAGCTACTGCATCCGGCTGGGTGTGATTCCGGAGGAGTTCTATCCGGAGATCGCCGCTAACGACGCACAGCGTGAGGAATGGGTGCGGTTGTGCGCCATCGATGAGATCAAGGGCGACCTGACCACTCCCGGCTACAGCGCACCGCTGACGGTGGAGTTTCTAAAGGCGCATCCGACGCTGATAGTCGACACGCGATATTTTGATGACAGCCTCACTTCACGTCTGCTAGACAGCCTCAGCAATCTTGACCAATGGATGGATGGTCTGCTGGTTCATAGCGAGAATTTCCACTGTCTCAATCTTCTTCGTCATCGTTATCACGAGTCTATTGACTGTATACACATCGACCCACCCTACAACACGTTAACGAGCGGCTTTCCTTACAAGAACAATTATCAGCATTCGAGCTGGCTCACAATGATGGGAGACCGCCTGCTGATGGGTTGGTCTCTTCTTGGCGACCCAGGGCACTTGCATTGCCATATAGACGAGAACGAATATGAGCGCCTCGCAGTGCTCTGTAACGCTCTGGACCTAAACATTCTTGGCACCATCATTTGGGACAAGAAGAATCCAATGCTGGGTCGCCAAGGAATTGCAACTCAGCACGAATATGTCCTGTGGTGCTCAAAATCTGTAGCATCGGTCTATGTGCGAAACGACGCTCAACGCATGATCCTTGATCGCGCTAAGGAGATCATCGCAACGCACGAAGGCGTCACTGAGAAGGCCAAGAGGGAGTTTTCGAGCTGGATTAAGAGCGTAGATGGCCTTACAGGAGGCGAACGGGCTTATTGCTTCTTAGACGATGACGGGCGCGTTTACCAGAGCGCAGGGCTGGCGGCTCCAGAACCACGCACGGACCCAAAGTTCTTTGTCCCTCTAATTCATCCGGTAACCAAGAAGCCATGCCCGGTTCCTCCTAACGGATGGTCACGGTCACCCGAAACCATGCAGGAATTGATTAAGGCCAACATGATCCTTTTTGGCCCGGATGAAACGACACAACCAAGGCGAAAGCTGTTCCTGACAGAGGAATCAAGACGACAGATGTCGTCCGTTCTTCAAGAGGCCGGGCGGGGTAAAAATGATGTAGACAAGTTGGGACTGGAGTTTCCGTATTGCCACCCAGTATCCCTATATGAGCACCTCATTGGGTCTAGCGTGACCTCGACTGGCTGCGTGCTTGACTTCTTTGCGGGTTCCGGAACCACTGGTCACGCAGTAATCAGCCTGAACCGCAAAGATGGAGGAAACAGAAAATACGTCCTTGTTGAACAGGGAGAGCATTTCGACACAGTTCTCCTTCCTCGCCAGAAGAAGGTCTCTTACACCCCCGAGTGGAAGGACGGTAAGCCCAAGCGGCTCGCCACCGCTGAGGAGGCCGAGCGCAGCCCGCGGATCATGAAGGTGATCCGCCTCGAGTCCTACGAGGACACGCTGAACAACCTGGAACTGCGCCGCACCGAGGCGCAGCAAAGCCTGCTCGACAGCCCGCAGGCCCAGGGGGCGGACGGTTTCCGGGAGCAGTACCTGCTGCGCTACATGCTGGACGTGGAAACGCGCGGCAGCCAGTCGCTGCTGAACGTGTCCGCCTTCATGGACCCCACGGCCTACAAGCTGAAGGTCAAGCGCCCGGGTTCGGACGAGTCCCGCGAGGTGAATGTCGACCTGCTGGAGACCTTCAACTGGCTGATCGGCCTGAAGGTGGACCACATCGCCGCGCCGCGCACCTACAGCGCCGCGTTCCGCCGCGACGACGATCCGGACCTGCCGGCGGATGCGCCGCGCCGACTGCTGCTGGACGGCCGCCTGAAGGAGGAGCCGGAAGGCCCGTGGTGGTTCCGCACCGTGACCGGCACCACGCCGGACGGCCGCCGCACGCTCGTCATCTGGCGCAAGCGCCCGGGCGGCGAGGCCCCGGAAGGCATCGAACGCGACAACCTGGTGCTGGACGAGTGGTTCCGCAAGCAGGGCTACTCCAGCAAGGACAGCGAGTTCGACCTGATCTACGTGAACGGTGACAACAACCTGGAAAACCTCAAGGCCCCGGATGACACCTGGAAGGTGCGTCTGATCGAGGAGGACTTCTTCCGCCTGATGTTCGAAATGGAGGGCGTGTGATGCCGCGCGGACGTCCTCGCAAGAACGATGCAGCTTCGCCCAGGGCGGCTGCGCGCGGCCGGGCCGCCGCGGCCCGCGCGTCGTTGCCGTTCAACCGCAAGCTCGCCCTCAACCAGTGGCTGCTCGGTCTGTTCGGTGTCGAGCGCTTCGACCAACTCGCCGCTCACTTGAAAGACGAGTCGCTGGAAGGACTGGACGCGGACAACATCCACCGCTTCCACCACGCCCTGTGCCTGCACCTGCCCCCGGAGAACAGGCCGGAGCTGACGGACGAGCAGCTGCTGGAGTACGACCAGGCCATCGTTTCGGTCACGCAGCGCCTCAACGACCGGCGCATCACCCGGGGCGAAGAGCCGATCGTCTGGAAGTACTTCCAGTACCTGGCGCTGCTGTTCACGGAGATCTACCTCGACCGCTACTTCCGCGACCCCGCCGGCCTGCGGCAGGCGCTCAACGCGCGCATTGCGGCGCTGAACGAGACGCTCCCGGAAGCGGACCGGATCGCGGCACTGGAGGAGTCCGAGGACCCTCGCCTCCAGCTCAACAAGATCGCCTTCTGGATGGCCACCGGCAGCGGCAAGACGCTGCTCATGCATGCCAACATCCTCCAGTACCAGAGGTTTCTGGAAACACATGGTCTTTCGCGCGAGCTGAACCGGATCATCCTGCTCACGCCCAACGAAGGGCTGTCGCAGCAGCACCTGCGCGAGTTCCAGAAGTCGGGCATCGAGGCGGAGATCTTCAACAAGGACGGACGCGGCCTGTTCGCCGGCCGTGCGGTGGAAATCCTGGAGGTCACCAAGCTGAAGGAGGAGATGGGCGAGAAGACAGTGGCGGTGGATGCCTTCGAGGGCAACAACCTTGTCCTCGTCGATGAAGGGCACCGCGGTGCTTCGGCAGGCGGCGACGGGGCCTGGATGAAGTTCCGCAACGCGCTGTGTGAAAAGGGCTTCTCGTTCGAATATTCCGCCACCTTCGGCCAGGCCGTGGCCGGTAACCGGGACCTGACCGACCTCTACGCGCGCAGCACGCTGTTCGACTATTCCTATCGCTGGTTCTACGGCGACGGTTTCGGCAAGGACTACCACATCCTCAACCTGGAGGACGACCGCAACGAGGAATGGATGAGGACCTACCTCACCGCCTGCCTGCTGTCGTTCTTCCAGCAGCAGCGGCTGTACCGGGAACAGGAAGCGAGCCTGCGCCCGTTCAACATCGAAAAGCCGTTGTGGGTCTTCGTGGGCGGCAGCGTCAACGCCGTGCGCAAGGAGGACAAAAAGGATGTGTCGGACGTGGTGGCCATCCTGAAGTTCCTGGCCACCTACGTGGCGAATCGCAAGGACAGCACCGAGCGCATCCGGCGCGTGCTGAACGAAGGGTTGCTGACGGCCACCGGCAAGAACCTGTTCGCGGGCCGTTTCGCCTACCTGAACACCTGCGGTCTGTCGCCGGAGCAGATCTTCGACGAAACACTGGCGACCCTGTTCAACGCTCCCGCAGGCGGCCTGCTGCACGTCGAGAACCTGAAGGGCGCCGCCGGCGAAATCGGCGTGCGCGTGGGCGACAACGCGTTCTTTGGCGTCATCAACGTCGGTGACGACGCCAAGCTGGTGAAGCTGTGCGAAACCAGCGGCTTGCATGTCGCCGAACGGGAATTCTCCGGCTCGTTGTTCCACGAGCTGGACAAGCCGCACTCCGCCATCAACGTGCTCATTGGTTCAAAAAAGTTCACCGAGGGATGGAGCAGCTGGCGCGTGAGCACCATGGGGCTGATGAACGTTGGGCGCAGCGAGGGCGCGCAGATCATCCAGCTCTTCGGCCGCGGCGTGCGGTTGAAGGGTTACGGCATGAGCCTCAAGCGCAGCGTGCGAGCGACCCTCCCCACGGGGCTGAAGCGGCCTAGGCACATCGACCTGCTCGAAACGCTGCACATCTTCGGTGTCCGTGCCGACTACATGGAACAGTTCCGGAAGTTCCTGGAAGATGAAGGATTACCCGCCAACGAAGAACGCATCGAATTCATCCTGCCGGTCATCCGGAACCTGGGCACGAAGCCGCTCAAGACGATCCGCCTCAAGAAGGAGATCAACGGCATCAAGACCGAGTTTGGCGACGCCTTCCGCAAGTTGGGGCCGGTTCCGACCCTCCAGCCCCCGCGCCCCGACCTTGAGCCCACCACGGCCTACCTGCAGAAGAACCAGGTGGTGCTGAACTGGTACCCGAAGATCCAGGCCCTGAAGTCCGACGGGGTATCGGGCAGCGAGGATGAAGGCGCCCCCAATGAGGCGCACTTGACGGGGCAGCACATCGCCTTCCTGGACCTCGACCAGCTGTACTTCGACCTCGAACGTTTCAAGGCCGAGCGTGGCTGGCACAACCTCAACCTGCCCCGTTCCGGCATCGCTGCATTGCTGGTGGACACCAGCTGGTACCGACTGCTCATCCCTGCATCGGAGCTGGCCTTCGACTCATTCGCGAAAACGCGCATTTGGCAGGAAATTGCCCAGGCCCTGCTGCGCAAGTACGTGGAGCGCTACTACACCTTCCGCAAGAAAGAGTGGGAACTGCCACACCTGGAGTACCGCGACCTCGCCGAGGACGATCCCAACTTCCCATCCATGCTGAACGAGGATGGCGCCGAATACGGTTACCGGATCCTGATCGAGGAATCGCAGCAGGAAATCGTCGCAAAACTGAAAGAGCTGAAAGAGGCCATCGAACAGGAGAATCTGAAGGACTGGGAGTTCCGGGGCCTCAAGGCGATCTGGTTCGGGCGACACCTCTACCAGCCGTTGCTGTTCCTGGACGGCAGTGCAGTCGAGATCTCACCCGCGCCTCTCAACAAGGGCGAGCGCCGGTTCATCGAGGACCTGAAGGCGTTCCACGACGCCAACCCCGGCTATTTTGCGGAACAGGAACTCTACCTGCTGCGCAACCTCAGCAAGGGCCGTGGCGTCGGCTTCTTCGAGGCCGGAAACTTCCACCCGGACTTCATCATCTGGCAGCTCGAAGGCAAACGGCAGCGCGTGACCTTTGTCGACCCCAAAGGCATCCGCAACGTCGGCCTCCAGGATCCCAAGATCAGCTTCTACGAAACGGTCAAGGACATCGAGAAGCGACTGGGGCAGCCTGATGTTGTGCTTGAGTCCTTCATCGTCTCGAACACGCCCTCGCATGAAATGAGCAAGCTTTGGGGCATCACCAAGGGCGAGATGCAGAAGAAACACATCCTGTTTCAGGAGGAAGACAGGGATACCTACATCCGCATCCTGCTGGAGACGACCAGCTAGTTCCAAGGAAGCCCGCCTCCGCGCGGGTTTCCTCTTGCTTGCCTGTGGAGCGAACCATGCCCTGCTTCTCCACCACCACCTCGATCTCCGCCCCACCCGCCCGGGTGTGGGCGGTGCTGTCGCAGGTGGCTCAGTGGCCGGGCTGGACGCCGACGGTCGAGTCGGTCACGCCGGTTGACGGCCAGCGGTGTCCAGGTCCTGCCGTCGGGCGGAGCTACGACGCGGGCGTCCTCTGCGTGATTGGCCGTGGCTGCGGTTGCACCGGAGGCACACCTCACTCCCACTCGATGGTTGCCGGCGGCTTGCTCGACACGTCGTAAGTGACTCGGGAGATCCCCTCGATCTCGTTGATGATACGGCTGCTGACGGTCTCCAGCAGTTCGTAGGGCAGGTGCGCCCAGCGGGCGGTCATGAAGTCCACGGTTTCCACCGCGCGCAGGGCCACGACCCAAGCATAGCGGCGGCCGTCGCCGACCACGCCGACCGACTTCACCGGCTGGAACACCACGAAGGCCTGGCTGACCTTGTGGTACCAGTCGGCCTTGCGCAGTTCCTCGATGAAGATGTGGTCGGCGCGGCGCAGCAGGTCGGCGTATTCCTTCTTCACCTCGCCGAGGATGCGTACGCCCAGGCCCGGACCGGGGAAGGGGTGGCGGTAGACCATGTCGTAGGGCAGGCCCAGCTCCAGGCCGATCTTGCGCACTTCGTCCTTGAACAGCTCGCGCAGCGGCTCGACCAGCTTGAGGTTCATCTCCTCGGGCAGGCCGCCGACGTTGTGGTGGCTCTTGATCACGTGGGCCTTGCCGCTCTTGGCGCCGGCCGACTCGATGACGTCCGGGTAGATGGTGCCCTGGGCGAGGAACTGGATGTTGGTCAGCTTGCTGGCCTCGGCATCGAACACGTCGATGAAGGTGCGGCCGATGATCTTGCGCTTCTGCTCGGGATCGCTGACCCCGGCCAGGTTGGCCAGGAACTGCTCCTCGGCGTTGACGCGGATCACCTTGACGCCCATGTTCTCGGCGAACATGGCCATCACCTGGTCGCCCTCGTTGAGGCGCAGCAGGCCGTTGTCGACGAACACGCAGGTCAGCTGGTCGCCGATCGCCTTGTGCAGCAGCGCGGCGACCACCGATGAGTCCACGCCGCCGGACAGGCCGAGCAGCACGTTGGCGTCGCCGACCTGGGCGCGTACCTGGGCGATGGCGTCTTCGACGATGTTTGACGGGGTCCAGAGGGCCTCGCAGCCGCAAATTTCCAGCACGAAGCGGGAGAGGATGCGGCCGCCCTGCTTGGTGTGGGTGACTTCCGGGTGGAACTGTACGCCGTAGTAGGCGCGGGCGTCGTCGGCCATGGCGGCGATCGGGCAGCTCGGAGTGCTGGCCAGGATGTGGAAGCCCTCCGGCAGGCTGGTGACCTTGTCGCCGTGGCTCATCCATACGTCGAGGCCGAGCAGGCCGTCGGCGTCCACGTGGTCCTCGATGCCGTCGAGCAGGCGGCTCTTGCCGACCACGTCGACCCGCGCATAGCCGAACTCGCGCAGGCTGGAGCCTTCCACCTTGCCGCCCAGCTGCTCGGCCATGGTCTGCATGCCGTAGCAGATGCCCAGCACCGGCACGCCGAGGTCGAACACCGCCTGCGGGGCGCGCGGGCTGCCTTCCTCGTGCACGGACTCCGGCCCGCCGGCGAGGATGATGCCGCGCGGCGCGAAGGCGCGGATCTCGTCATCGCTCATGTCGAACGGGTGCAGCTCGCAGTACACACCGATCTCGCGCACCCGGCGGGCGATCAGCTGGGTGTACTGGGAACCGAAGTCGAGGATCAGGATGCGATGGGCGTGGATATCGGGCTGGGACATGCTGGGGCTCTCGCTGAAGAAGGTTGCGCTGCCCGCCGCGCCGGCAGTGCGGCGGGCAGCCTGAGGCGTGCAGCCGGGCGACGGCTTAGCCGACGCGGTAGTTCGGCGCTTCCTTGGTGATCTGCACGTCGTGCACGTGGGACTCGGCCATGCCGGCACCGGTGATGCGCACGAACTGCGGCTTGGTGCGCATCTCCTCGAGGGTCGCGCAGCCGGTGTAGCCCATGGAGGCGCGCAGGCCGCCCATCAGCTGGTGGACGATGGCACTCAGCGGGCCCTTGTAAGGCACGCGGCCTTCGATGCCTTCCGGCACCAGCTTCTCGGCACCGGCCGAGGAGTCCTGGAAGTAGCGGTCCGAGGAGCCCTGGGCCTGGGCCATGGCGCCCAGCGAGCCCATGCCGCGGTAGGCCTTGTAGGAGCGGCCCTGGAACAGCTCGACCTCGCCCGGAGCCTCCTCGGTGCCGGCCAGCATGGAGCCGATCATCACGCAGTAGGCGCCGGCGGCGATGGCCTTGGCCAGGTCGCCGGAGAAGCGGATGCCGCCGTCGGCGATCAGCGGCACGCCGGTGCCGGCCAGGGCGGCAGCGACGTTGGCCACCGCGGAGAGCTGCGGCACGCCGACGCCGGCGACGATACGGGTGGTGCAGATGGAGCCCGGGCCGATGCCTACCTTGACGCCGTCAGCGCCGGCCTCGACCAGCGCCTTGGCGGCTTCGGCGGTGGCGATGTTGCCGCCGATCACCTGCACGTCGGGGAAGTTCTGCTTGACCCAGCGCACGCGGTCGAGCACGCCCTGGGAGTGGCCGTGGGCGGTGTCCACGATGATCACGTCGACACCCGCGGCGACCAGCGCGGCGACCCGCTCGGGAGTGTCGGCACCGGTGCCCACCGCGGCGCCGACGCGCAGGCGGCCCTGCTCGTCCTTGCTGGCCAGCGGGTAGGCCTTGGCCTTCTCGATGTCCTTCACGGTCATCATGCCGCGCAGGTTGAAGGCATCGTCGACGATCAGCACCTTTTCGATGCGGTGCTTGTGCAGCAGGGCGCGCACGGTCTCCTTGTCGGCGCCCTCCTTGACGGTGACCAGGCGCTCTTTCGGGGTCATCACGTCGCGCACCTTGGCGTCCAGGCGGGTCTCGAAGCGCACGTCGCGGGAGGTGACGATGCCCACCAGGTCACCTTCGGAGAGCACCGGCACGCCGGAGATATTGTGCTGGCGGGTCAGCTCGAACAGGTCGCGGACGGTGGCGTCGGCGTCGATGGTGATCGGGTCCTTGACCACGCCGGCCTCGAACTTCTTGACCTTGCGGACTTCGGCAGCCTGCTGCTCGATGGTCATGTTCTTGTGGATGATGCCGATGCCGCCTTCCTGGGCCATGGCGATCGCCAGGCGCGCCTCGGTGACGGTATCCATCGCCGCGGAGACCAGCGGCAGGTTCAGGCTGATGCCGCGCGTCAGTTGGGTCTTGAGACTGACGTCCTTGGGCAGGACGTTCGAGTAACCGGGGATGAGGAGGACGTCGTCGAAAGTGAGGGCTTCTTGGCTGATACGCAGCATGGCGGGGCTCCCGGGAGGGGAAAATTAAGAAGCGCGGCATTATACCCAGCCAGGCCCGGCGCCTCAATTCGATTTGACCAGCTCCCAGCGCCGGAAAAGCCTTGCCGGCGCCGCTCCAGCGCGCCCCGGAAACGCCGGAAAGCCGCCCGCCCAGCGCAAAGCGTTGGCCATGGAGGCAGCGGACGGGAATAATGGGCGCCCTGCCCGCTCACGGAGAAGCACCATGGTCAAGCTCACCAGCAACGAAGAACGCCTGCGCCGGATGAAGCGCCGACTGCGCAAGAAGCTGTACCTCGGCGAATTCCAGGAGCACGCCTTCGAACTCAAGGTGAGCTTCAAGACTGCCTTGGCCGACGAGGCCCTGGACGCCTTCCTGGATGCTTTCATCGACAGCGTGGAAGACCGCCAGCTGTGCTTCATCGGCGGCTTCGACGCCGAGTGGCTGGACGGCACCCTGGTTGCCGCCAAGCGCTACCAGTCGCCCAGCGAGGCGGACCGCCAGGCCGTCGAAGCCTGGCTGAAGACCCGCCCGGAAGTCGCCAGCGTGGAGACCAGCGCCCTGTTCGACGCCCACTACGGCTGGGAATGAACCACCAAGCGCCGATGCTCAACGATCCCTTCGCCCGCCTCGGGCTGGACCGCGAGATCCTCAGCGTCAGCCAGCTCAACAACCGCGCCCGGCTGCTGCTGGAGGACGTGTTCGCCCAGGTGTGGGTCGAGGGGGAAATCTCCAACCTCGCCCGCCCGGCCTCCGGGCACGTCTACTTCACCCTCAAGGACAGCCAGGCCCAGGTGCGCTGCGCGCTGTTCCGGCAGAACGCCGCGCGGGTCCGTCAGGTGCTGCGCGACGGCCTGGCGGTGCGGGTGCGCGGCAAGGTCTCGCTGTTCGAGGGGCGCGGCGACTTCCAGCTGATCCTCGACAGCGTCGAGCCGGCCGGCGACGGCGCCCTGCGCCTGGCCTTCGAGGCGCTCAAGGAGAAGCTCGCCGCCGAGGGACTGTTCGCCACCGAACGCAAGCGCCCGCTGCCGGTCCATCCTCGGCGCGTCGGCATCGTCACCTCGCCCACCGGGGCGGTGATCCGCGACATCATCAGCGTGTTCCGCCGCCGCGCGCCCCAGGTGCACCTGACCCTGATCCCCACCGCGGTGCAGGGCCGCGAGGCCACTGCGCAGATCGTCCGCGCCCTTGAGCTGGCCGACGCCGGCGGCTTCGACGCGCTGATCCTGGCCCGTGGCGGCGGCTCCCTGGAGGACCTCTGGTGCTTCAACGAGGAGGCCGTGGCCCGCGCCGTGGCCGCCTGTAAGACGCCGATCGTCAGCGCGGTGGGCCACGAGACCGACGTGTCCATCTGCGACTTCGTCGCCGACGTGCGCGCCCCTACCCCCTCGGCCGCCGCCGAACTGCTCGCCCCGGACAGCACCGATCTGCAGCAGCGCCTGGACAGCCTGAAGCGCCGCCTGCTGCTGCGCATGCGCGACCAGTTGGCCCGCGAGCGCCTGCGCCTGGACAGCCTGGCCCGGCGCCTGCGCCATCCCGGCGAGCGCCTGCGCCAGCACGCGCAGCGCCTCGACGAGCTGGACCTACGCCTACGCCGCGCCTGGCAGTTGCGCCTGAACGCCCGCCACGAACAGCTGGCGCGCCTGGAGGCGCGGCTCGCCGCTCAGCACCCCGGGCGCCTGCTCGCCCTGCTGCGCCAGCGCCTGGAGGCCTTGGGCGAACGCCTGCCGCGGGCCATCCAGCTGCAACTGCGCCAGCAGCGCCAGCGCCTCGAGAACCTGGCCCAGGGCCTGCACCTGGTCAGCCCGCTGGCCACCCTGGGGCGCGGCTACAGCATCCTCCTCGACGAGCAGGGCCAGGCGATCCGCCGCGCCTCACAGACCCGCCCGGGGCAGAAGCTCGAGGCCCGGCTCGGCGAAGGCCGGCTGAGCCTGCGGGTCGAGGACAACCACCAGGACCCCGTGAATCTCTCCCTGCTCGACTGATCCCCGGAATCCCGCCATGCGCCTGCTCGCCCTGCTCCTGCTCTGCCTCGCCCTGCCCGTTCAGGCCGAAGGCTTCCTCACCCGCCTGCTCAACAAGCCGGTGCCCGGCGGCGTCGCCGTGGTGCCGCTGGGCGATGGTCCGCAAAGGCCCCAGGCGCGCTACCAGGGCAAGCCGGTGCTGGTGGTCAAGGAAGACGGCAAGCGCTGGATCGCCGTGGTCGGCATCCCCCTCAGCGTCAAGCCGGGGCGCCAGAGCCTGGAGGCGGACGGCCGAGAGCTGAGCTTCACGGTGGGCAGCAAGCGCTACAAGGAGCAGCACATCACCCTGAAGAACAAGGAGCAGGTCAACCCCAGCCCGGCCAACCTCAGGCGCATCGAGCGCGAGCTGGAGGAGCAGACCCGCGCCTATCGCACCTTCAGTCCCGGCACGCCGAGCAACCTGCTGTTCGACAAGCCGGTCAACGGCCCGTTGTCCAGCCGCTTCGGGGTACGCCGCTTCTTCAATGGCGAGGAGCGCAACCCCCACGCCGGGCTGGACTTCGCGGTGCCGGCAGGCACCCCCATCAAATCGCCGGCGGCCGGCAAGGTGATCCTGATCGGCGACTACTTCTTCAACGGCAAGACGGTATTCGTCGACCACGGCCAGGGACTGATCAGCATGTTCTGCCACCTGTCCAAGGTGGAGGTGCGGCTCGGCCAGCAGCTGCCTCGCGGCGGCGTGATCGGGCGGGTCGGCGCCACCGGCCGTGCTACCGGACCGCATATGCACTGGAACGTCAGCCTTAACGACGCGAGGGTCGATCCAGCGATCTTCATCGGTGCCTTCGAGCCCTGAGATCGCCCGGTCGGAGCCAATAAGCAACGATTCCATACGACGAACGGTCATACAAAACCTGTAAAGTCCGGGAGTCCGCCCGTGTGCGAGACGTCCCGAGGGCCCCGGCCTTGCCAGGGTGCCCGCTTCACCTGCGCGCATGCACCTGCCGGTGCCGCGCGTTGCCCCCTGCTCCACAAATGAGGATTGCCGTGAAAGCACAGTATCAAGCAGCCCTGGAATGGCTCGAACTGCACCCCGAACTCCATACCCTGATCAGCCTCGGCCTGCTGGTCCTGGTCGCCTGGATAGGCAACTGGGTGGTCAAACGCATCCTGGTGCGCGGTCTGTACCGTCTGCTGCAGGCCAGCCCCCTGGGGCAGGATCCGGAAATGAGCCGCTCCAAGATCATCGCCCGCCTGGCCAACATAGTCCCGGCGCTGATCCTCTCCTCCGGCATCGCCCTGGTGCCCGGCCTTCCCGAGGCCGCGGTGACCGTGGTGCGCAACGTCTGCAGCGCGTTCGTGGTGCTGACCATCGCCCTGGCGATCAGCGGCGTGCTGAACCTGGTCAACACTCTCTACATGCGCCGCCCCAACGCCCACCTGAAGCCCATCAAGGGCTACATACAGGTGGTCAAGATCGCCCTGTTCGCCATCACCGCGGTACTCATGGTGGCCATCCTCATCGACCGCTCGCCGCTGATCCTGCTCTCCGGCCTGGGCGCCATGGCCGCGGTGCTCATGCTGATCTTCCAGGACACCCTGCTGTCCCTGGTCGCCAGCGTGCAGATCACCTCCAACGACATCATCCGCGTCGGCGACTGGGTGGAGATGCCCCAGCTCAACGCCGACGGCGACGTGATCGACATCGCCCTGCACACCGTCAAGGTGCAGAACTGGGACATGACCATCACCACCATTCCCACCAAGCGCTTCATCACCGACCCCTTCAAGAACTGGCGCGGCATGCAGGAATCCGGCGGACGGCGCATCAAGCGCAGCCTGTACCTGGACCAGACCAGCGTGGCCTTCCTCACCCCCGAGCAGATCGAGCGCCTGCGCCACCTGCGTCTGCTGGACAGCTACCTGTCCGGCAAGCAGCACGAGCTGCAGGATTGGAACAGCCGCCTGGCCGAATACGCCCGCGACCCGGCCAACACCCGCCGGCTGACCAACCTGGGCACCTTCCGCGCCTACGTAGAGAACTATCTGCGCCAGAATCCGGACATCCGCCAGGACATGACACTGCTGGTGCGCCAGCTGTCCCCCACCGCGGACGGCCTGCCCCTGGAACTCTACTGCTTCACCGCCACCACTGCCTGGGCCCGCTACGAAGCCATCCAGTCGGACATCTTCGACCACCTGCTGGCAATCCTCCCGGAATTCGGCCTGCGGGTGTTCCAGCACCCCAGCGGAGCGGACATGCGTGGCCTTGGCCAGCGACTGCTTCAGGGTCCGGAAAGCCTGCGCAATCATCGGCAAGAGGCAGCCGAAATCACGCAATAAATTTCGCTAGAAACCACCATTTCGGTGGTTTCTACCAATTTTCAGGAAATACTTGCCAGCTTCTACCGCAAGGCTTAGGGTTTGCGTCATGCAAAACGCGCAAACCCTCTTCCTGCTGCGGCAGCACGTCTGCCTGACCCTGGTCAGCCTCCGACTGCGGTGCTGAACGCACACTCGCCGCCATCGCCGACTGTCCCCGGGCTCCAGGCCCGACGAATTCAGGATTTTTCCCATGAGCATGCTGAAAGACCCCTCGAAGAAATACCGCCCGTTCACCCCGGTCCACCTGCCCGACCGTACCTGGCCGGACAAGATCATCGACAAGGCGCCGATCTGGCTGTCCACCGACCTGCGCGACGGCAACCAGTCGCTGATCGAGCCGATGGACGCCGAGAAGAAGCTGCGCTTCTTCAAGTGCCTGGTGGCCGTGGGCCTGAAGGAGATCGAGGTGGGCTTCCCCTCCGCCTCGCAGACCGACTTCGACTTCGTCCGCGAGCTGATCGAGGGCAACCACATTCCCGACGACGTGACCATCCAGGTGCTGACCCAGGCCCGCGACGACCTGATCGAGCGCACCTTCGAGTCGCTGAAAGGCGCCAAGCGTGCCATCGTCCACTACTACAACGCCTGCGCGCCGACCTTCCGCAAGATCGTCTTCAACCAGGACAAGGAAGGCGTGAAGGCCATCGCCGTGGCCGCCGGCAAGACCATCAAGCGCCTGGCCGAGGCCGCGCCGGAAACCCAGTGGGGCTTCGAGTACTCGCCTGAGGTGTTCAGCAGCACCGAGACGGACTTCGCCGTCGAGGTCTGCAACGCAGTGATCGACGTGTTCCAGCCGACCCCGGAGAGCAAGCTGATCCTCAACCTGCCGGCGACCATCGAGTGCGCCACGCCGAACAACTACGCCGATCAGGTGGAGTGGTTCTGCCGCCACGTGAACAAGCGCGACAGCGTGATCATCAGCGTGCACACCCACAACGACCGCGGCACCGGCGTGGCTGCCTCCGAGCTGGCGGTGATGGCCGGCGCGGACCGCGTGGAAGGCTGCCTGTTCGGCAACGGCGAGCGCACCGGCAACGTCTGCCTGGTGACCCTGGCGCTGAACCTCTACACCCAGGGCGTGGATCCCAAGCTGGACTTCTCCGACATCGACGGCGTGCGCAAGGTGGTCGAGGAATGCAACCAGCTGCCGGTGCATCCGCGCCATCCGTACGTTGGCGATCTGGTCCACACCGCCTTCTCCGGCTCGCATCAGGACGCCATCCGCAAGGGCTTCGCCCAGCAGAAAGAGGATGCCATCTGGGAAGTGCCCTACCTGCCGATCGACCCGGCCGACATCGGCCGCAGCTACGAGGCGGTGATCCGCGTCAACAGCCAGTCCGGCAAGGGCGGCATCACCTTCCTGCTCGAGCAGGAATACGGCATCAGCCTGCCGCGGCGCACCCAGATCGAGTTCAGTCAGGTGGTGCAGCGCGAGACCGACCGTCTGGGCCTGGAGATGACCGCCCAGCAGATCTACGAACTGCTGGAGAACGAGTACCTGAAGGCCACTTCGCCGTATGCGCTGAAGAGCCATCGCCTGCAGGAGGAGAACGGCACCAGCGCGGTGGACGTGGAAGTCGTGGTCGACGGCCAGCTGCAGCGCTGGCACGGTACCGGCAACGGTCCGCTGGAGGCCTTGGTGGCCGCCCTGCCGCTGCAGGTGGAGATCATGGACTACCACGAGCACGCCATCGGCGCCGGCACCACCGCCAAGGCCGCGGCCTTCGTGGAGCTGCGCGTCAACGGCAGCCGGCCGCTGCACGGCATCGGCATCGACGAGAACCTGACCACGGCGACCTTCCGCGCCCTGTTCAGCGCCCTCAATCGTGCCGTCGGCCAGGCCAAGGCCGAAGCAGCCTGACCGGCATCTGACGTCACCCCAAACGCCCCGGCAACGCCGGGGCGTTTTTCGTTCGGCAGCCGGCATGGACGCCGCCCGCCGCCAAGGGCTAAGGTGACGCTGCAATGTCCTCCTGCGGAGAACCGGATGCGCCGTACGCCGCTGCATGCCACCCTAGCCCTGATCGTCCTCGCCGCCTTGCTGGTCTCCGGCATCGCCCCTTACGACCGCGCCACCTGGTGGCTGGAAGTATCCCCGGTGCTGCTCGCCGCCCCAGTGCTGCTGGCCAGCTACCGGCGCTTCCCACTCAGCGACCTCCTCTACTGGCTGATCGCCCTGCATTGCCTGGTGCTGATCCTCGGCGGCGCCTACACCTACGCGCGGGTGCCGGCCGGCTTCTGGGTCCAGGAACTGCTGGACTTGTCGCGCAACCCCTACGACAAGCTCGGCCACCTCATGCAGGGCCTGGTGCCGACGCTGATCGCCCGGGAGATTCTCCTGCGCGGCGGCTTCGTCGCCCCCGGGCGGATGCTGGCCTTCCTGTCGCTGTGCGTGGCGATGGCCATCAGCGCGGTCTACGAGCTGATCGAATGGGCAGTGGCACTGATCGCCGGTGGCGGGGCCGTCGATTTCCTCGGTACCCAGGGCGATCCCTGGGACACCCAATCCGACATGTTCTGCGCGCTGCTCGGCGCCAGCTGTGCGCTGCTGTGCCTCACCCGCCTGCAGGACCGGCAGATCGCCGCACTGCAGGCCGAGCGCCGTCCGGAGGACTAGCCGTCCCGCCAGCCCATCCCTGCCGCCCCTATCCGCTTCGCCGAGGCGGAGATGGCAGCCTGCCTCAGCTCGTAGGGTCGGCACCGGCAGGCGGGCGATGCATAGGGCAACGATCAAGCACTTCGGCACGCCGAACGAGGTCCGGGAAATTCCCAAGGGCGCCTGGAGCTGATCAGCATCGGCGGCGTCACCGTGGGCCTGGCTATCTTCGAGCCCGGCTGGCGCTGGTACAGCTCGGCGCAGCCGAGCTGCCGGCACCGGGAGCTGCGAGGCGCCGCCTGCTCACGTCAAGGCAACGACGGACGGCCCCGGGCCTGGTAGAGACTGACCAGCTCAGACCTTCAGCTCGAACTCGTCGGCATCCCGGTAGGCCGGGAAGCGCATGCGGAACCTGGCCAGCGCCTGAGCCGAGAGGCTGACCTGGAACACCCCCTCGGCATCGCCGGCGGCCAGCAGGCTGTCGCCCAGGAAGTCGAGCACCTGGCTGTCCCCGGCATGCGGGTAGCCATTGCCGTCGGCGCCGATGCGGTTCACCGCGGCCACATAGCAGAGATTCTCGATGCCTCGCGCAGGCAGCAGGCGGTTCCACTGGTTGCGCCGCGCCGCCGGCCAGCTGGCGATGTACAGCAGCAGATCGGTGTGGTGCGGGTCGCGACTCCACACCGGGAAGCGCAGGTCGTAGCAGACCAGCGGGCGCACCTGCCAGCCCTTGACTTCCAGCAGCACCCGCTCGCTGCCGGCCGCGTAGTGCTCGTGCTCGCCGGCCATGCGGAACAGGTGGCGCTTGTCGTAGTGCGCGCAGCTGCCGTCCGGACGCGCCCAGTACAGGCGGTTGCGGTAGCTGCCGTCGGCGGCGCGGGTGATCACGCTGCCCACCACCACGGCATCCAGGCGCGCCGCTTGCTCCAGCATCCAGGCGCGGCTCGGCCCCTGCTCTTCCTCGGCCAGGGCCGCGGCATCCATGGAGAAGCCGGTGCTGAACATCTCCGGCAGTATCACCAGGTCGGCGCCCCTGGCCTGCTCCAGCAGGCGGGCGAAATGGGCATGGCTGGCCGCCGGGTCCTGCCAGACCGGGGCGGTCTGCACCAGGGCCAGGCGAAGGTCGGGCAAGGTCGTCAGGTCACGCATGGCTGGTCTCCGCGAATGCTCACACCAGGCACAGCCGTTCGGCGGCCTGGCGCAGGGTGTCCTCGCGCTTGGCGAAGCAGAAGCGCACCAGGCGCAGTTCCCTGGGCGGTTCCTGATAGAACACCGACACCGGGATGGCCGCTACGCCGTGCTCGCGGGTCAGCCACTCGGCCATGGCCACATCGTCCAGATCGGGACGGATCGCCGAGTAGTCGGCCAATTGGAAGTAGGTGCCGGCGGCGCGCCGGAAGCGGAAGCGCGAGCCGGCCAGCAGGTCGCAGAACAGGTCGCGCTTGCGCTGGTAGAAGGCCGGCAACTCGGCGATGTGCTCGGGGTGCTCGGCCATGAAGTCGGCCAGGGCATGCTGCAGCGGGGTCACGCCGCAGAAGGTCACGTATTGGTGGATCTTGCGCAACTCGGCGGACAGCGCCGGCGGCGCCACCACATAGCCGGTCTTCCAGCCGGTGACGTGGTAGGTCTTGCCGAAGGAGCTGACCACGAAGGCCCGCTGGTAGAGCTCCTCGTGGGCCAGCACGCTTGCGTGGGCCACGCCGTCGTAGACCAGGTGCTCGTAGACCTCGTCGCTGATGACGTAGATGTCGCGGTCGCGGATCAGCGCCGCCAGACGGTCCAGGCCCTCGCGGGCGATCAGCGCGCCGCTGGGGTTGTGCGGCGAGTTGAGGAAGATCAGCCGGGTGCGCGGGCCGATGGCATCGGCCAGGCGCTGCCAGTCGATGGCGAAGTCCGGCAGGGACAGGGGCACGTGCACGCAGCGCCCGCCGGCCAGCTCCACCGAGGGCTCGTAGCTGTCGTAGCAGGGGTCGAGGACGATGGCCTCGTCGCCAGCGCGGATCAGCGCCTGCACCGCGCAGAAGATCGCCTCGGTGGCGCCGGGGACGATGGTCACCTCGCTGTCGGCATCCACCTCCCGGCCGTAGAGGCCCCGGATCTTCGCCGCCACCTGCTGGCGCAGCGCCGGTAGACCGGTCATGGGCGCGTACTGGTTGTGCCCAGCGGCGATGTGCCGGCTCACCGCCTCGCGCAGCGGCGCCGGGCTGTCGAAATCGGGAAAGCCCTGTGAGAGGTTCAGCGCGCCCACCTCGGCGGCCAGTTGGGACATGCGGGTGAAGATGGTGGTGCCGACGTTGGGCAGCTTGCTGGCAAGCATGGCGCGCTCCTGATAGCCAGAGGGGATGCCCAGGCTACGGGCCACAGGCGGCAGACAAGGACGCGGCGGTCCCGGCCTGCGGCCCGTAGCGCGGGCTACTTGCGTTTGTCCTTGCGCTTCTTCTCGGCCTTCTTGTGGAAGGCCATGAGCCGGCGCTTCTTGTTCACCTGCCGCTCGGTGAGCTTGTTCTTCTTGCCCTCGTAGGGGTTCTCGCCGCCCTTGTACTCGATGCGGATCGGCGTGCCCACCAGCTTGAGCACCCGGCGGAAGGTGTTCTCCAAGTAGCGCGTGTAGGACTTGGGCACCTCGTCCACCTGATTGCCGTGGATGACGATCAGGGGCGGGTTGGCACCGCCCAGGTGGGCGTAGCGCAGCTTGATGCGCCGACCGTTGACCAGCGGCGGCTGGTGCTCCTGCACGGCGTCCTCGAGGATGCGGGTCAAGCGGCTGGTGGGCCAGCGGGTCACCGCCGAGCGGAAGGCCTCCTGCACCGACTTGTAGAGGTGGCCGACGCCGGTGCCGTGCAACGCGGAGATGAAGTGGATGTCGGCGAAATCAACGAACAGCAGGCGGCGCTGCAGCTCGTTCTTCACGTACTCCTTCTCGCGCTGCTCCATGCCGTCCCACTTGTTCAGGGCGATCACCAGGGCGCGACCGGTCTCCAGCACGAAGCCGAGCAGGTTGAGGTCGTGCTCCACCACCCCCTCGCGGGCGTCCATTACGAAGATCACCACGTTGGCGTCCTGGATGGCCTGCAGGGTCTTGACCACCGAGAACTTCTCCACTGCCTCGAAGATCTTGCCGCGCCGGCGCACACCGGCGGTGTCGATCAGGGTGTACTTCTCGCCGTTGCGCTCGAAGGGGATGTAGATGCTGTCACGGGTGGTGCCGGCCTGGTCGTAGACGATCACCCGCTCCTCGCCGAGCATGCGGTTGACCAGGGTGGACTTGCCGACATTGGGCCGGCCGATCACCGCGATCTTGACCCCGTCGCGCTCGCTGGGCCCGGGGATGCGCTTGGCCTCCTCACCCTCCGCTACGTGCTCTTCGGCCTCGCCCTCCTCCGACTCGCCCTCGTCCTTCGGGAAGGCCCCCAGCACGTCCTGGAGCAGCGGGTTGAGACCGCGGCCGTGGGCGGCGGCAATGGGATAGGTGTCGCCAAGGCCGAGTGGGCTGAATTCAGCGCGGGCGATGTCCGGGTCCACGGTGTCCACCTTGTTGGCCACCAGGAAGCTGCGCTTGTTGCGCTTGCGCAGGTGCTCGGCGATCAGTTGGTCGGCGGCGGTCAGGCCGGCACGCGAGTCGACCAAGAACAGCACCGCATCGGCTTCCTCGATGGCCTGCAGGGACTGCTCAGCCATCTTGGCATCGATGCCTTCCTCGTCGCCGGAGATGCCGCCGGTATCGATGACGATGTAGGTACGGCCCTGCCACTTGGCCTCGCCGTACTGGCGGTCACGGGTCAGGCCGGCGTACTCGGCGACGATGGCATTCCGGGTCTTGGTCAGACGGTTGAAGAGCGTCGACTTGCCCACATTGGGACGGCCCACCAGGGCGATTACCGGAACCATGAGGCTCCTCCAGTACTTGCAGAACTTGCAGAAAACACAACGGCCGCTGCCGGGGATACGGCAGCGGCCGGACAGTTGGCACCAGCTTAGCGGATGGTCAGGGCGACCAGTTTCCCGCCGTTGCCGTAGGCGTACAGCCAGTCGCCGACCACCACCGGACGGGCGCGCAGGCCGGCGCTGTCGATGCGCTTGCGCGCCACGAAGCGGCCATCCACCTGGCTGAGCAAGTGCAGGTAGCCTTCCAGATCGCCGAACGCCACGTAGCTGGAGAGCACCTCCGGCGCGGAGAGCTGGCGACGGGCCAGGGCATCGTTGCTCCAGAGCACCGAGGCGGAGCGCTCGTCGATGCTCTCGATGGCCCCGCTGGCGGCGCTCACGTAGACGTTGCCGAAGCCTTCCGCCACGCCGGCGTAGCTGGACGCTTCACGCTGCCAGAGGATGCGCCCGGAATCCAGGTCCAGCCCGGCGACGCGCCCCTGATAGGTCACCACGTAGACGGTGTTGCCGGAGAGCAGCAGACCGCCGTCGATGTCGACGATGCGGTCCAGCTCGGAACGCCCCTGCGGTATGGCCACGCGCTGCTCCCAGACCGGCAGGCCGCGCTGGGTGTCGACGGCGATCACCTTGCCGGTGGACAGCCCGGCGATGGCCAGGCGGCTGGTCAGCAGCGGCGAGCTGGTGCCGCGCAGGGTCAGCACCGCCGGGGTGTTGTCGTACACCCAGCGCTGGCTGCCGTCGCTGGCCTCCAGGGCGATCAGCCGGTCGTCCTGGGTCTGCACCACCACCACGTCACCGTTGGTCGCCGGGGGTGCCAGCACCTCGCTGGTCACCCGGGCACGCCACTTCTCGTCGCCCGTGCCGGCATCCAGGGCGATCACCTCGCCGCGCAGGGTGCCGAGCAACACCAGGCCGTAGCCGGCCCCCACCGCACCGGACACCGGGCGGTCGAGATCCTGGGACCAGAGCACCTTGCCGGTCAGCCGGTCCATGGCCTTGACCACGCCGTTGACGTCGGCGGCAAAGATGCGCTCGCCGTCCACCGCCGGCACCAGCACGTTCCAGGTCTCGCCCTGGCCGTCGCCGATGGAGCGGCTCCATTCGGTCTTCAGCTCGACTTCCGCGGTGAAGTCGGGCAGCTCGGCCGGTGGCAGCTCCTTCTTGCTATCGCTGCTGCAACCCGCGGCCAGTACGGCGCAGGCCAGCAATGCGGCATATTTCCATCGCTTCACGTCAGGCATCCCCTTTCGCCAAGTCGTCGAGCTTCATTTGCAGCGCCCCTACGGCGGCATCCTCGGCCATCGCCGCCTTGGCCTGCTCGTAGGCTGCACGCGCCTCGTCGCTACGGCCCAGCTTGGCCAGCAGGTCGCCACGCAGTTCCAGACGACTGGCCTGGAAGGCGGCCGGACCCTGGCCGTCGAGCAGCTTGAGGGCCTCCTCGGTCTTGTCCTGGGCGGAGAGTACCCGCGCCAGACGCTGGCGGGCCAGCTCGCCGAGGGTTTCGTTGACCGGTTTGGCGACCACAGGCTGCAGTTCGGCGGCAGCGTCGTCCAGCTTGCCGGCCTCCACCGCCACCTTGGCCACGAACAGGCTGGCGTACTGGGCATAGGCGGTATTGCCGTAGTCGCTCTTCAACTTGCCGGCCAGCTCGCTGACCTTGGCCACGTCGGGCTTGTCGGAGGCACCGAGGGTGGTTTCCAGCAGCTGCTGATAGAGCGCCGAGGCCGCCTGGGCCTGGTTGGTCTGGTACTTCTGCCAGGCCTCCCAGCCGAACACCGCGGCCAGCGCCAGGACGCCCCCGGTCAGCAGGGGTTTGCCGTTGCGCTTCCACCAGTCCTGGATCAGCGCAAGCTGTTCTTCTTCGGTACGCGACACCCCAATACTCCTTTCAGTCAATGCTCACGCCTGGGACAGGCGGCTCGCCAGGTGCTCGGCCAGGGCCGACCAGGCGATCTCTTGTTGTTCACCCTGGCCGCGCAGGGGTTTGAAACCTATCACTTGTCGGGCCAGTTCGTCTTCACCCAGCACCAGAGCGAACAGTGCCGCGCTGCGGTCGGCCTTCTTCAACTGGGTCTTGAAGTTGCCGCCGCCGGCGTTGACCTGCAGACGCAGCCCCGGCAGCTGGTCGCGCAGCTGCTCGGCGAGGCGGATGGCGGCCAGCTCGGCGGCCTCGCCCAGGGTACAGAAGTAGACGTCGATCTGCCGGGCGATTTCCGCCGGCACCAAGTTCAAGGTCTCCAGCAGCAGGATCAGCCGCTCGATGCCCATGGCGAAGCCGACCCCCGGGGTCGGCCGGCCGCCCATCTGCTCCACCAGACCGTCGTAGCGACCGCCGGCGCACACGGTGCCCTGGGCGCCGAGCTTGTCGGTCACCCATTCGAACACCGTCTTGCTGTAGTAGTCGAGGCCACGCACCAGCTTGGGATTGACCACGTAGCGGATGCCCAGGGCGTCCAGGCGCGCCTTGAGGCCCTCGAAGTGGGCGCGGGATTCGTCGTCCAGGTAGTCGCTGAGTTTGGGCGCGTCCACCAGCAGGGCCTGGGTTTCCGGCACCTTGCTGTCGAGGATGCGCAGCGGGTTGCTGCCCAGGCGGCGCTGGCTGTCTTCGTCCAGTTGCTCCTTGCGCGCCTCCAGATAGGTCACCAGAGCCTCGCGGTAGCGGGCGCGGGACTCGCTGGTACCCAGGCTGTTCAGCTCCAGGGTCACCGCGTCACGCAGGCCGAGGCGCTGCCAGAGGCGCCAGGTCAGGGCGATCAGCTCGGCGTCGATGTCCGGACCAGCGAGATTGAAGACCTCCACGCCAATCTGGTGGAACTGCCGGTAGCGACCCTTCTGCGGGCGCTCGTAGCGGAACATCGGGCCGATGTACCAGAGCTTCTGCACCTGGCCGTTGTTGGACAGGCCGTGCTCGAGCACCGCGCGCACGCAGCTGGCGGTGCCTTCAGGACGCAGGGTCAGGGAGTCGCCGTTGCGGTCGTCGAAGGTGTACATCTCCTTCTCGACGATGTCGGTGACCTCGCCGATGGAGCGCTTGAACAGCTCGGTGACCTCGACGATCGGCATGCGGATCTGCCGGTAGCCGTACTCGTCCAGCAGGCTCGCGACCACGCCTTCGAAATAGCGCCAGAGCGGCGTCTGCTCCGGCAGGATGTCATTCATGCCACGGATGGCTTGCAACGATTTGCTCACGAAAAATCCTTAGGGAATCTCAACTGCGGGCGATCACCGCGGCCTCGGCCGCGGCTCTCTCGGCGGCCTTCTCGCGGATCAGGCGCTCCAGCTCGTCCACCAGATTGCTGTTGGTCAGCTTCTGCGCCGGCTTGCCGTCGATGTAAACCAGGTTGTTCGGGGTGCCGCCGGTCAGGCCGATGTGCGCCTCCTTGGCCTCTCCGGGACCATTGACCACGCAGCCGATCACCGCCACGTCCATGGGCACCAGCAGGTCCTCCAGGCGGCTCTCCAGCTCGTTCATGGTCTTGACCACGTCGAAGTTCTGCCGCGAGCAGCTCGGGCAGGCGATGAAGTTGATGCCGCGGGAACGTAGGTGCAGGGATTTGAGGATGTCATAGCCGACCTTGACCTCCTCGACTGGATCGGCGGCCAGGGAGATGCGGATGGTGTCGCCGATTCCCTCGGCCAGCAGCATGCCCAGGCCCACCGCCGACTTCACGGTGCCGGAGCGCAGCCCGCCAGCCTCGGTGATGCCCAGGTGCAGGGGCTGCTCGATCTGCCCGGCGAGTAGGCGGTAGGCCTCCACCGCCATGAACACGTCGGAGGCCTTCACGCTGACCTTGAAATCCTGGAAGTCCAGACGGTCCAGGTGCTCCACGTGGCGCAGCGCGGACTCCACCAGGGCCTGCGGGGTGGGCTCGCCGTACTTCTTCTGCAGGTCCTTCTCCAGGGAGCCGGCGTTGACCCCGATGCGGATCGGGATGCCCTTGTCGCGGGCGGCGTCCACTACCGCGCGGACCCGGTCCTCGCGGCCGATGTTGCCGGGGTTGATGCGCAGACAATCGACGCCCAGCTCGGCCACCCGCAGGGCGATCTGGTAGTCGAAGTGGATGTCGGCGACCAGCGGCACACGGACCTGCCGCTTGATCTGGCCGAACGCCTCGGCGGCGTCCATGTCCGGCACCGATACGCGCACGATGTCGGCGCCGGCGGCTTCCAGACGCTGGATCTGCGCCACGGTGGCGGCCACGTCATGGGTGTCGGTGTTGGTCATGCTCTGCACCGAGATGGGCGCATCGCCGCCGACCGGGACCGAGCCGACCCAAATCTTGCGGGAGACTCGGCGCTTGATGGGAGATTCACCGTGCATGGCTCATTGCCCCACTTTCAGGCGGGCAGTCTCGCCACTGATGTGGGGCGTCACGTCCACTGCCTGGCCGTTGTAACTCAACTGGGCGCCGCGGGCGTAGCCGAGGCGCACTTCCATCGGGACCTTGCCGGTCAGTTCGACGCGCTCGCCGGAACGTTTCAGACCGCTGACCAGCACCTTGCCGCTGGCATCGGTGATCTGGATCCAGCAGTCGGCGGTGAAGCCGAGGCTCACCACGCCCTCACCGGCCGCGGGCGTCGGTGCAGAGGTGGCGGCCACCGGCGGTTGGGCCGGTTGCTGAACCGTCTGCGCGGGAGCGGGCTGTTCAGTCGCGGCAACGGACGGCGCAGGCACGGCAGGGGGTTCCGGGGCCGCCGGAGCCTCACCGGCTGGAGCGGCCGGGGTCGTGCTCGCCGGGGCGACGGCAGCCTGCGACGCGGCGGCCTGGGCGGCCACCGGCGGGCTTTCCGGCTCCGGCTGGGCGGCCACCGCCGGCGATACCTCGCTCGGCACCACCTGGCCCTCTTCCCGGGCATTGGCCACCGCCTGGTCTTCCGGCTCGTCGAGCGGGTGGATCTGCACGGTGCCGTCGGCGCTTTCCACCTCGACATGCTCCAGGGCCACCTGATCCTGCTCGCCACGCCCATCCGACTGGCTCTGCCACCAGACGAAGCCGACCCCGGCCAGGCCGACCAGCAGGGCGAAACTGACCATGCGCAGCAGGTTCTGCGACAGGCGCACCGGCTGGTCGACGCGGCCCAGATCATGCACCTCGCTGCCCGAGGCGTCGGTACCGGTGAACTGGTCGAACTGACGCACCATGGTGTCGGCGTCCAGGCCCAGCAGCTTGGCGTAGGCGCGCACGTAGCCGCGGGCGAAGGTGTGGCCCGGCAGCTTGTCGAACTCGCCCGCCTCCAGCTGGGTGAGGCGCTGGTTGGTGAGGTTCAGCTGGGCGGCCACCTGGGCCAGGCTCCAGCCCCTGGCTTCGCGGGCCTGGCGCAGGCTCTCGCCCGGATTGCCGCTAGCCGTCGCCACGTCCTCGGTATGCACCGCTTTCATCATTGCTCCGACAGGTATTGCTGATATTCCGGCGTACCGGGGTAGAGTCGTTTCAGTTGCAGCCCGAGGCTGGCGGCCTTGTCACGATCATCGAAGATCTTCGCCAGGCGGATGCCCAGCAGCAGGCTGCGGGAATTCTGCTCGCTGACCTCGCTGAAGCGCTCGTAGTAGCTGCGCGCCGGCACGTATTCCCCGCGCTCGTAGGCCAGGAGCGCGAGCTCCAGCAGGGAGCGCGGCTGGCGGCGGTTCAGGCGCAGGGCGCGCTCGAAGTACTGACGGGCCTGCTCGCGGTCGTTCATCTTGAGGGCGGTCATGCCCAAGTTCTCGAACACCCAGGAGCGCTCGGAATAGAGGTTGTCCTCGGAAGCCAGGCGGAACTGTTCGAGGGCCTCCGGGTAGCGCCCCTGCTCGAACAGGAAGCTGCCGTAGTTGTTGCGCACCCGGGTATCCCGGGGATCGATGCTCAGCGCACGACGGAAGTGCTGGTCGGCCAGCTGCGGCTCCAGCTCGACCTGGAACACCAGGCCCAGCGCGGCATGGGCGTCGACGCTGGAGGGATCGAGCTCCAGGGCCTTCTTCAGCGGCACCTTGGCCTTGCCGGTCTCACCCTGCCGCAGATAACCGAGCCCCAGCTGGATGTAAGCGTCCCGTGCCTCGGTACGCCCCTTTTCGGTTTTCAGCGGATCGACGTTCCCAGAGCTCACACAACCAGCCAGCAAAGCGGCGAACAGCAGGAAAAGCGCAGGGCGCAGGGTCATGAACATCCTCTCTTCAGGTTCGACTCGCGGCAGAGCGCGGCGCATCCGCCTCGCCGTTCAGTTGCCGCACGGCGATGTAGCGCTCGCTACGGCGCGTACGGTCCATCACCTGCCCGACCAGTTGGCCGCAGGCGGCGTCGATGTCGTCGCCGCGGGTGGTACGCACGGTGACGTTGAAGCCGGCGTGATGGAGCAGGTCCTGGAATCGGCGTATGGCATTGTTGCTGGGTCGCTCATACCCCGAGTGAGGAAAAGGATTAAAGGGAATCAGATTGATTTTGCAAGGAAAATCCTTGAGCAATGCGGTCAGCTGCGCAGCATGCTCGGGCTGGTCGTTGACGTCCTTGAGCAGGGTGTACTCGACGGTCAGCGAGCGCTTCTCGCCGAGCCGGTCGATGTAGCGTCGGCAGGCGTCCAGCACCACGGCCAGCGGGTATTTCTTGTTGATCGGCACCAGCTTGTTGCGCAGCTCGTCGTTCGGCGCGTGCAGCGACAGGGCCAAGGCCACGTCGGTGACCTCACCGAGCTTGTCGATCATCGGCGCCACGCCGGAGGTGGAAAGGGTCACCTTGCGCTTGGAGATGCCGTAGCCGAGGTCGTCCATCATGATGGTCATGGCGGCGACCACGTTGTCGAAGTTCAGCAGCGGCTCGCCCATGCCCATCATCACCACGTTGGTGATGGCACGGTCGGCCTTGCCGGGCACGGTGCCGAAGGATTTGTTGGCCAGCCACACCTGGCCGATGATCTCGGCGGCGGTCAGGTCGCTGTTGAAGCCCTGCTTGCCGGTGGAGCAGAAGCTGCAGTCCAGAGCGCAGCCGGCCTGGGAGGACACGCACAGGGTACCGCGGCCGTTCTGCGGGATGTACACGGTTTCCACGCAGCTGCCGGAGGCGACGCGCACCACCCACTTGCGGGTGCCGTCGCTGGAGATGCTCTGGCTGACCACTTCCGGGCCGCGGATCTCGGCACAGGCCTTGAGCTTCTCGCGCAAGGCCTTGCCGATGTTGGTCATGGCATCGAAGTCATCGACGCCGAAGTGGTGAATCCATTTCATCACCTGACCGGCGCGGAAACGCTTTTCCCCGATGGACTCGAAGAAAGCTTCCAGTTGCGGCTGGGTCAACCCCAGCAGATTGGTCTTGGCAACCTCGTTCATGGATTCACCCTCGCCTTCCACTACCTTAGCGAATGCGCTCGCACAGCTCGGTGGCGGAGAAGAAGTAGGCGATCTCGCGGGCCGCGGAGGCCTCGGAGTCGGAACCGTGTACGGCGTTCTCGTCGATGGACACGGCGAAATCGGCGCGGATGGTGCCCGGAGCCGCTTCCTTCGGGTTGGTGGCGCCCATCAGCTCGCGGTTCTTGGCGATGGCGTTCTCGCCTTCCAGAACCTGGACGATGACCGGGCCGGAGGTCATGAAGGCCACCAGGTCCTTGAAGAAGCCGCGTTCCTTGTGCTCGGCGTAGAAGCCGGCAGCCTCGCGCTCGGACAGCTGGACCATCTTGGCCGCGACGACGCGCAGGCCGGCCTTTTCGAAACGGCTGATGATCTCGCCGATCACGTTCTTGGCGACGGCATCGGGCTTGATGATGGAAAGAGTGCGTTGAACAGCCATGAGAAGCTCCAGAGGGATTGGAAGTAAAGCGAAAAAGTAAACCCGCGAATTATACGCGGGTTACGGATGGGCAGCCAGCAACGGCGAACGCCGGGCTGCCGGTCGGGGATGCCGCGGGCGGCTCGACGGCAAGGCGCGCCCGCCCGAACGCAGCGCCCGAAGGCGGCTCAGGCCTCTTCGATCCAGGCGGCCTGGATAGCTTCGAGCACCTTCTCGCCGCCGCGCTGCGGGTCGTCGGAAAACTCCGGCAGCTCCAGGACCCAGCGATGCAGATCGACGAAATTCACGTAGCGCGGATCGACCTCCGGCTTGCGCTCGGCCAGCTGGATGGCGATTTCCTGCACGTCGGTCCACTTCAGCGTCATGGCAGGCCCCCTCAATGCCCTTCGGATACCTGGTTGATGGTGTACTTGGGAATCTCGACGACCAGATCCTCGTCGGCCACCACGGCCTGACAGGACAGCCGCGAGGTGGGCTCCAGGCCCCAGGCTTTGTCGAGCATGTCGTCCTCCAGCTCGTCGGAGGGTTCCAGCGACTCGAAGCCCTCGCGGACCACCACGTGGCAGGTGGTGCAGGCACAAGATTTCTCGCAGGCATGCTCGATTTCGATGCCGTTGCGCAGGGCGGCGTCCAGGATGGATTCGCCGGGTTGCGCTTCGATCACCGCGCCTTCGGGACAGTGTTCGGCATGTGGCAGAAAGACGATCTGCGGCATTCTTCGGTCATTCCTCGAGTTCGTTGAGCCGGCGTCCGGCAAGGGCCGCCTTGATGCTGGCGTCCATCCGCCGTGCGGCAAAGGCGTCGGTGATTTGGGTCAGGCGCTTGATCTGCCGCTCTATGGCATGGGCATCCTCGCCAGCCGCCAGCGCGCGCAGCTCGTCCATGGCGGCGAGGATGGCCAGGCGCTCATCTTCGCCGAGCAGGCGCTCACCGTCGGCATCCAGGGCCGATTGTACCGCCTCGAGCAGACGCTGGGCCTCCACCTGCTGCTCGCGCAGGGCACGCGCAGCCTTGTCGCCGCCGGCGTGCTGGAAGGAGTCCTGGAGCATGCGGGCGATCTCGCCGTCGGTCAGCCCGTAGGACGGCTTGACCTGGATGCTCGCCTCCACCCCGGAGCTCAGCTCGCGGGCGGATACGCTGAGCAGGCCGTCGGCGTCCACCTGGAAGGTCACGCGGATCTTCGCCGCACCGGCGACCATCGGCGGGATACCGCGCAGCTCGAAGCGCGCCAGCGAGCGGCAGTCGCTGACCAGCTCGCGCTCGCCCTGCAGCACGTGGATCATCATCGCCGTCTGACCGTCCTTGTAGGTGGTGAAGTCCTGGGCACGGGCCACCGGGATGGTGGTGTTGCGCGGGATGATCTTCTCCATCAGGCCGCCCATGGTCTCCAGGCCCAGGGATAGCGGGATCACGTCGAGCAGCAGCAGCTCGTCGCCGGCGCCGCGCTTGTTGCCGGCCAGGGTGTCGGCCTGGATGGCGGCGCCGATAGCCACCACCTGGTCGGGATCGATGTCGGTCAGCGGGGTTCGGCCGAACAGCTCGCCCACCGCTTCGCGGACCCGCGGCACGCGGGTCGAGCCGCCGACCATGACCACCGCCTCGACCTCTTCCAGCTCGATGCCGGCGTCGCGCACCGCGCGGCGGCAGGCCTTGAGGCTGCGCGCCAGCATCGGCTCGATCAGCGCGTCGAAGATGTCCCGGCTCAGGGTGCCGCGCCAGTCGCCGTGGACCACTTCCACGCTGTCCGCGTTGGTCAGGGCTTCCTTGGCGGCGCAGGCGGCCTGCAACAGCTGGCGCTGGGCGGCCGGATCCAGGTCGCGGGACAGCCCGGCCTGATCGATGATCCAGGCGGCCACCGCGTGGTCGAAATCGTCGCCGCCCAGGGCGCTGTCGCCGCCGGTGGCCAGCACCTCGAAGACCCCGCGGGTCAGGCGCAGGATGGAAATGTCGAAGGTGCCGCCACCCAGGTCGTAGATGGCCACCACGCCCTCGGCCTGCTGGTCGAGGCCATAGGCCACCGCCGCGGCGGTCGGTTCGTTGAGCAGGCGCAGCACGTTGAGGCCGGCCAGGCGCGCGGCATCCTTGGTAGCCTGGCGCTGGGCATCGTCGAAGTAGGCGGGCACGGTGATCACCGCACCGACCAGCTCACCGCCCAAGGTGGCCTCGGCACGCTCGCGCAGCACGCGAAGGATCTCCGCGGAAACCTCCACCGGGCTCTTCGGCCCCTGCACGGTCTGGATGAAGGGCATGTGCGACTCGCCCTCGACGAAACGGTACGGCAGGTGCTCGCCCAGGTGGCTGACATCCTCGACACCCCGCCCCATCAGGCGCTTGACCGACAGCACGGTGTTCAGCGGGTCGCTGGCGGCAGCCGCCTTGGCGGCTTGGCCGACTTCGACGCGGTCGGCGTGATAGCGCACCGCGGAGGGCAGGATCACCCGTCCTTCGGCGTCGGGAAGCGGCTCGGCCAGGCCGCTGCGCACGGCAGCGACCAGCGAATTGGTAGTACCCAGGTCGATGCCCACCGCCAGACGGCGCTGGTGTGGCTTGGGGCTCTGCCCGGGCTCGGCGATCTGCAATAGGGCCATGGTGCTCTGCTAATCAGATGCGCGGCGCGGGCCGCGCGGCGGTTAATCGTCGAGGCGCTCTTCGAGGATGCGCACTTCGTGGGCCAGCTTGTCGAGGAACTGCATGCGGCGGACCAGCCGCTCGGCCTCCTCGCGCCGCGCCGGGTCGTTCCAGCATTCGGCGAAACGCTCGTCCAGCTCGTTCTGTGCGCCCTTCAGGCGCTGCTTGAAGGCAGCCACGCCATCCAGGTCGGCGCTGTCCTGCAGCTCTTCCAGCTCCTCGCGCCAGTGCATCTGCTGGAGCAGGAACTCGGGGTCCTGCACCGTCGCCTCCAGCGGCAGTGCCTCGCCGCTCAGCGACAGCAGGTACAGAGCCCGGCGCGGCGCGCTGCGGAGCGTCTGGTAGGCCTCGTTCAGTTGCGCCGACTGTTCCAGCGCCAGGCGCTGCTCGCGCTCGCTGGCGTGGGCGAAGCGGTCGGGATGCACGGCCTTGGCCAGCTCGCGGTAACGCGCCGCGAGCTGAGCGAGATCCACTCGGAAGTCGGGTTGCAGGCCGAACAGGGCGAAATGACAGGGACTGCCCATGGCCTCAGACGTTGAAGCTTTCGCCGCAGCCGCACTCGCTGCGCACGTTGGGGTTGTTGAACTTGAAACCCTCGTTGAGGCCTTCGCGCACGAAATCCAGCTCGGTGCCGTCAAGGTAGACCAGGCTCTTCGGGTCGATGAACACCTTCACGCCATGACTCTCGAACACCTGATCCTCGGCCGTCAGTTCGTCGACGAACTCGAGCACGTAGGCCAGCCCGGAACAGCCAGTGGTGCGCACGCCCAGACGGATGCCCTCGCCCTTTCCGCGCCCCTCCAGGGAGCGACGGACATGGTTCGCGGCTGCTTCGGTCATGGTGATGGCCATAGCAACGACTCCTTAAACGTCAGGCGTGGCTTCAGAGCAAACCTTTCTTCTGCTTGTAGTCGCGCACGGCCGCCTTGATGGCGTCCTCGGCGAGCACCGAGCAGTGGATCTTCACTGGCGGCAAGGCCAGCTCCTCGGCAAGCTGGGTGTTCTTGATGGCCTCGGCCTCCTCCAGGGTCTTGCCCTTCATCCATTCGGTAGCAAGGGAGCTGGAGGCGATCGCCGAACCGCAGCCGTAGGTCTTGAACTTGGCGTCTTCGATCACGCCCTGCTCATTGACCTTGATCTGCAGGCGCATCACGTCACCGCAGGCCGGTGCGCCGACCATGCCGGTGCCAACGTTGGGGTCATTGGCATCAAGCTTGCCAACGTTGCGGGGATTCTCGTAATGGTCAATGACCTTGTCACTGTAAGCCATGGTGCAACTCCTCTAGGATCACGTGCGGGCGGCGTCTTAGTGCGCCTGCCATTCGACCTGGTTCAGGTCGATGCCCTCTTTGTACATATCCCACAGCGGGGAAAGTTCGCGCAGCTTGGCCACCGCCTGACGCACCTTCTGCGCGGCGTAGTCCACCTCTTCCTCGGTGGTGAAGCGACCGAAGGTGAAGCGGATGGAGCTGTGGGCCAGCTCGTCGTTGCGTCCCAGGGCGCGCAGCACGTAGGACGGCTCCAGGGAGGCGGAGGTACAGGCGGACCCGGAGGACACCGCCAGATCCTTGAGCGCCATGATCAGCGACTCGCCCTCCACGTAGTTGAAGCTGAGGTTCAGGTTGTGCGGCACGCGCTGGCTCATGCTGCCGTTGACGTACAGCTCCTCGATGTCCTCGACCTGCTTGAGGAATCGGTCGCGCAGGGCCTGCACATGGGCACGGTCCTTGGCCATCTCTTCTTTGGCGATGCGGTAGGCCTCACCCATGCCGACGATCTGGTGGGTCGCCAGGGTGCCGGAACGCATGCCACGCTCGTGACCGCCGCCGTGCATCTGGGCCTCCAGGCGCACGCGCGGCTTGCGGCGCACGTAGAGGGCGCCGATGCCTTTCGGGCCGTAGGTCTTGTGGGCGGAGAAGGACATCAGGTCGACCTTCATCTTCTCCAGGTCAATCTCCACCTTGCCGGTGGCCTGGGCGGCGTCCACGTGGAACAGAACGCCGCGGGCGCGGGTGATCTCGCCGATGGCGGCGATGTCGTTGACGGTACCGATCTCGTTGTTGACGTGCATGATCGACACCAGGATGGTGTCATCGCGCAGCGCGGCCTCGACCATCGCCGGAGTGATGATGCCATCCTCGCCCGGCTCCAGGTAGGTGACCTCGAAACCCTCGCGCTCCAGCTGCCGGCAGGTGTCCAGCACCGCCTTGTGCTCGATCTTCGAGGTGACGATGTGCTTGCCCTTGGTCGCGTAGAAGTGCGCGACGCCCTTGATGGCCAGGTTGTCGGACTCGGTGGCACCGGAGGTCCAGACGATCTCGCGGGGGTCGGCGTTTACCAGGTCGGCCACCTGACGGCGGGCATTCTCCACCGCCTCCTCGGCGCGCCAGCCGAACACGTGGGAGCGCGACGCCGGATTGCCGAAATTGCCGTCCAGGGTCAGGCATTCGCACATCTTCTGCGCCACCCGGGGGTCAACCGGCGTCGTCGCGGAGTAATCGAGGTAGATCGGCAATCTCATTACAACTCTCCTATCAGGCTGGCGCTCGCTCATTCGACGGCGGACGCTTCAATCTTGTCCAGGCGCGGCGCCGACGCATGGCCATTCGGCTGGGGATGGCAATGGCGCTGATCCTGACGCTGGGCGACTTCCTGGACCTCACGACGGGCCACCAGGTCGCCCAGACTGATACCGCTCAGAAACTCGTGGATCTGCTCGCTGAGATCGCACCACAGGTGGTGGGTCAGGCAGGTATCACCGCCGTGGCAGTCCCCCATGCCCTGACAACGGGTGGCATCCACGGACTCGTTGACCGCATCGATGACCTGGGCCACCTGGATGCCCCGCATGTCCCGGGACAGCTGATAGCCGCCCCCGGGGCCACGCACGCTGGAAACCAGGTTGCTGCGACGCAGCTTGGCGAACAGCTGCTCCAGATAGGACAGGGAGATCCCCTGACGCTCGGAAATGTCAGCCAGGGACACCGGACCGTTCTGGGCATGCAGCGCCAGATCGAGCATCGCGGTCACAGCGTACCGGCCCTTTGTGGTCAATCGCATGGCTAGTTACCGGCAGGTCTCAGACTCGATCCGAGTATCCTATTTCCCGAGTATTTGAGTCAACTATAAGACCGATTATTTTACTCAGGATTGAAATCGAGAGGGAGCTAATGATAGCAGACCCTCCGGCCTGCGCGCATCAGGCCGCCGGCTTGCCGTCCGAGGCGTCCTTGACCTCGGCGAAGTCCTCGTCGCGCAGCGCCGGCAGCTCCTTGGCGCAGTAGTCGCTGCCGAGCGCCTTGAGGGCGGCGCACATGCCTTCCAGACGGTCGTCCACCGAATGCAGGTGATCGAGCAGCTGGCCGATGGCCCGCGCCACCGGATCGGGCATGTCCTGGCTGACGCCGTAGGCGTCGAAGCCGAACTTCTCGGCGATCGCCTGGCGCTTGGCTTCCTGCTCGGCATCCGGCTTGACGATGATCCGCCCCGGGATGCCGACCACGGTGGCCCCCGGCGGCACCGCCTTGGTAACCACCGCGTTGGAGCCGATCTTCGCCCCGGCCCCCACGGTAAAGGGGCCGAGGACCTTGGCTCCAGCGCCGACCACCACGCCGTCCTCCAGGGTCGGATGGCGCTTGCCCTTGTTCCAGCTGGTACCGCCCAGGGTGACACCCTGATAGAGGGTGACGTCGTTGCCGATCTCGGCGGTCTCGCCGATCACGATGCCCATGCCGTGGTCGATGAAGAAGCGCCGACCGATCTTCGCCCCGGGATGGATCTCGATGCCGGTCAGCCAGCGACTGAAGTTGGAGACCAGGCGGGCCAGCCACTTCCAGCCGAAGTTCCACAGGGCGTGAGCGACGCGATGCAGCCAGACCGCATGCAGGCCCGGGTAGCAGGTCAACACCTCGAAGGCGTTGCGCGCTGCCGGGTCGCGATGAAACACGCTCTGAATGTCTTCCCGCATACGCTCGAACATCACTTGTCTCTCCTCTTGTGGGGCAGTCCGCGAGCAACCGCCTGGGTCTCGGTCAGAATGCCGCGCAGCAGGTTCAGCTCCTTCCGCTCGATCCCCGCACGACCGTACAGGCGGCGCAGACGCGACATCAGATGACGCGGACGCGCGGGATCGAGGAAGCCGATCTCCACCAGAGTGCTCTCCAGATGGGCATAGAACAATTCCAGCTCATCGGCGGTGACCTTCTGGTCGCCGCGCAGGTTGCTCTGCATCTTCTCCGGAATCGCCGGCAGCTGCTCGGCCGCCAGCCAGCTCATGCGCACCTCGTAGGTCAGCACCTGGACGGCCGCCGCCAGGTTCAGCGAGCTGAACTCCGGATCGGCGGGGATGTGCACGTGATAGTGGCAGCGTTGCAGCTCCTCGTTGGTCAGCCCGGCGTATTCGCGACCGAACACCAGCGCCACGCGACCGCCTTCGGCGGCCTGGCGCACCGCCTGCTGCCCGCATTCGCGCGGATCGAGCAGCGGCCAGGGGATGTGCCGGTCACGGGCGCTGGTGCCCATCACCAGGGCGCAGCCGGTGATGGCCTCCTCCAGGGTAGCGACCACCCGGGCGGCGGCGAGGATGTCGTCGGCGCCCGAGGCACGCACGGTCGCGTCGGGATGGGGGAAACTGCGCGGTTCCACCAGCACCAGTTCCGCGAGGCCCATGTTCTTCATGGCACGCGCGGTGGCGCCGATATTGCCGGGATGGCTGGTATTGACCAGAACGACGCGAATGTTCTGCAGCACGCGAGCACCCGTGGGGACATCGAAAAAGGGCGTAAAGCTTACAGAAGCCCCGGAACGAACGCCACGCATCGCACGAGCGGAGCTTCTGGCCGCCGGCTTTTCTGCTAGAATGAGCGGCTTTCTTTAACGACCCAGGTGAGATTGTCCATGCAGCCCATGCTGAATATCGCGCTGCGCGCGGCACGCAGCGCGTCAGAATTGATTTTCCGCTCCATCGAACGCCTGGATACCCTCTCGGTCAACGAGAAAGAAGCCAAAGACTACGTCAGCGAAGTCGACCGCGCCGCCGAGCAGACCATCATCCACGTGCTGCGCAAGGCCTACCCCACCCACAGCTTCCTCGGCGAGGAAGGCGGCCTGATCCAGGGCAGCGGCGAAGGCGCCGACTACCAGTGGATCATCGACCCCCTGGACGGCACCACCAACTTCCTGCGCGGCGTACCGCACTTCGCGGTGAGCATCGCCTGCAAGTACCGCGGCCGCCTGGAGCACGCCGTGGTGGTCGACCCAGTGCGTCAGGAGGAATTCACCGCCAGCCGCGGCAACGGCGCCGCGCTGAACGGCCGCCGCCTGCGGGTCAGCAACCGCAAGAGCCTGGACGGCGCCCTGCTGGGCACCGGTTTCCCGTTCCGCGACGGGCAGCTCGACCACCTGGACAACTATCTGGGCATGTTCCGCAGCCTGGTCGGCCAGACCGCCGGCATCCGCCGCGCCGGCGCCGCCAGCCTGGACCTCGCCTACGTCGCGGCGGGTCGCTTCGATGCGTTCTGGGAATTCGGCCTGTCCGAGTGGGACATGGCGGCCGGCGCCCTGCTGGTTCAGGAGGCCGGCGGTCTGGTGAGCGATTTCAGCGGCGGTCACGAGTTCCTCGAGAAGGGCCAGATCGTCGCCGGCAACACCAAGTGCTTCAAGGCCGTACTGACCGCCATCCAGCCCCACCTGGCGCCCTCGATGAAGCGCTGACCCCCGCCACCACCCCTCCCGCGCGGCAGGCCCCTCCCCGGCCTGCCGCACCCTCGCCCTAGCGAGTCACTGTCACTTCACCAGCAGCACCGGCACCGGCGACTCGTGCACCACCCGGGTAGCCACCGAGCCCATCAGCAGGTTGCCCAGATTGCTCATCCCGCGCGTGCCCATCACCACGGTGTCGCACCCGTAGGCCTTCACCGCCTGGACGATCTCGTGGACCACCTCGCCGAACACCGCGTGGGTATCGAAGCGGATGCCGCAGTCACCGAGCAGCGCGCTCGCCTCGTCGATGATGCCCCTAGCGTGGGCCATGGCACCCTCGCGCATACGCTCCAGCATGTCGCTGGGCACGTAGTCGCCGTAGATCTTCACCGGCGACTGCACGTTGAGCACATGCACCTGGAGCTGCGGATAGTCCTCGACCAGCCTGCCGAGGTAGTGAATAGCTCGCTTGGCCGGTTCCGATCCGTCGAAGGGAAGCAGGATGTTGCGCATGGAAGACCCTCTCGTCGCCGTAATTGCTGAATGACTGTTGGGGACATTGTCACGGCTCGGGCGCCGCGTCCCTTGACCTGGATCAAGCGGCCCCGCCACGGGCAAGGCCGCCTTCCGGCGCCGGGAACGCGCATCTTGCAGTCTAGAGCAGGCCGCGGGGCCCACGGGAAAGCGGCGAAGAGCGCAGACGCCTGCCGCGCGGGGGACTGGCAGGCGTCCGGCTTGAGGGGATGGGTGTTACTGGGCGTCGGCGCGGGTCAGCACCAGCTGGCCGTTGGCCACCGGGATCTGCCGGCCCGGATCGTGGTCCATGCGCACCTGGCCGACCTTACCGTCCAGTTGGTATTTGACGTCGTAGCCGACCACCTTCTCGCTGGTGTCGGTCACCGTCTGGCAGCGGGTTTCGGTGGTGGTGTAGGTGTCACGCTGCTGCATGCCTTCCTGGACCTTGTTGCCGGCATAGCCGCCACCCACGGCACCGGCCACGGTGGCGATCTTCTTGCCGGTACCGCCACCGATCTGGCTACCGATCAGACCGCCGGCGACCGCGCCGATCACCGTGCCGGCGATCTGGTGCTGGTCCTTCACCGGGCGCTGCCGGGTGACCGCCACTTCCTTGCAGACTTCCCGCGGGGTCTTGATGGTTTCCTTGACCGGCTGCACAGCAAGCACTTCCGCGTACTCGGGGCCACTGCCGACCAGGTTGTAGGTGGCCACGGCACCGCCTGCGGTAACGCCTACCGCCCCCAGCACAGCACCAACGAGCATAGATTTGTTCACTTGCACCTCCTGGCTGTCAGTCACGGCACTCATGAAACATCCATGAGCGCGCATTCCTGGCCTTGGACTGGCGGGCGGCGGCCAAGTTCCTCGGCCGCCGCCGCAGGTGAACGGCATGTGACGAGGCGCAAGGCCTCAGGGACGGCCATCCACCTCTTCGTTGACGGCCGGGGGGATGAGATCTTCGGAGGTGAGCTTCAGCCAGACCAGCACGGTGGCACCGATGTAGACCGAGGAGTAGGTACCCACCACCACGCCGACCAGCAGGGTCAGCGCGAAGTTGGCCAGGGTGTCGCCGCCGAACAGCAGCAGGGCGATCAGCGCCAGCGCGGTGGAGAACGAGGTGGCCATGGTGCGCAGCAGGGTCTGGGTGATCGAAATGTCGATGTTCTCGATCAGGCTGGCCTTGCGCAGCACCCGGAAGTTCTCGCGGATGCGGTCGTAGATGATGATGGTGTCGTTCAGCGAGTAGCCGATCATCGCCAGCACCGCAGCCAGCACGGTGAGGTCGAAGGGGATCTCGAAGAGCGCCAGCACCCCCAGGGTGATCACGGTGTCGTGGAACAGCGATGCCACGGCGCCAACGCCGAACTTCCACTGGAAGCGGAAGGCCAGGTAGACGAGGATGCCGCCGAGGGCCAGGAGCATGGCCAGGCCGCCCTGGTCGCGTAGCTCCTCGCCGACCTGCGGGCCGACGAACTCAACGCGCTTGAGCTCGAAGGCGACGTCCGGGTCGAGCTTGTGCAGCGCCTCGGCCACCTTGCTGCCCAGCTGCGGGTCGTCGCTGGCCAGACGCACCAGCACGTCGGTGGAGGCGCCGAAACTCTGCACCACGGCATCGGTGTAGCCGGCCTGCCCCAGCTCGGCCTTGATCCGTTCCAGGTCGGCGGGCCGCTCGTACTGCAGCTCGATCAGGGTGCCGCCGGTGAAGTCCAGGCCGAAGTTCAGGCCCTTGACGATCAGCTCACCGATGCCGATCAGGGTCAGGACCACGGTGACGGCGAACGCGAGGTTGCGGATCGCCATGAAGGGAATGGTTTTCTTGATCATGGCCTTGCCTCAGATCCACAGCTTCTTGAAGTTACGGCCACCGAAGATCAGGTTGACCATGCCACGGGTGAACATGATCGCCGTGAACATCGAGGTCAGGATCCCCAGCGACAGGGTGACGGCGAAGCCCTTCACCGGGCCGGTACCCAGAGCGAAGAGGATGCCGCCCACCAGCAGGGTGGTGAGGTTGGAGTCGATGATCGCGGTGTAGGCGCGGTCGAAGCCCTCGTGAATCGCCCGCTGCACCGACAGGCCATTCTTCAGCTCCTCGCGGATGCGCGAGTAGATCAGCACGTTGGCGTCCACCGCCATGCCCAGGGTCAGCACGATGCCGGCGATGCCCGGCAGGGTCAGGGTGGCACCGATGATCGACATCAAGCCGACCAGCAGGACCAGGTTGAAGGCCAGCGCGACGGTGGCTAGGAAGCCGAAGAACTTGTAGATCACCAGGATGAACACGGACACGAAGATCATCGCCCACCAGGTGGACTCGATGCCCTTGGCGATGTTCTCGGCGCCCAGGCTCGGGCCGATGGTGCGTTCCTCGGCGAAGTACATGGGCGCCGCCAGGCCGCCGGCGCGTAGCAGCAGGGCCAGCTCGGAGGACTCGCCCTGGCCGTTCAGGCCGGTGATGCGGAACTGACTGCCGAGCGGCGACTGGATGGTCGCCAGGCTGATGATCTTCTTCTCTTCCTTGAAGGCCGATACCGGCACCTCCTTCTCGACGCCGTCGACCACCTGCTTGACGTAACGGGTCACCGGCTTCTGCTCGATAAAGATCACCGCCATGCTGCGCCCCACGTTGTTGCGGGTGGCGCGGTTCATCAGCTCGCCGCCGTGGCCGTCGAGGCGGATGTTGACCTGCGGGCGGCCGTTCTCGTCGTAGCTAGCCTGGGCGTCGGTCACCTGGTCACCGGTGATGATCAGGCTGCGCTCCAGAGCCACTGGGGCACGGCCCGGCTCGCGGAACTCGAAGTATTCGGTGGTGGCCCGCGGCGCGTCCGGAGTGGCCGCCAGGCGGAACTCCAGGTTGGCGGTCTTGCCGAGGATGCGCTTGGCTTCGGCGGTATCCTGCACCCCGGGCAGCTCGACCACGATGCGGTTGGCGCCCTGGCGCTGCACCAGCGGTTCGGCCACGCCCAGTTCGTTGACGCGGTTGCGCACGGTGGTGAGGTTCTGCTTGATGGAGTACTCGCGGATCTCCGCCAGCTTGGCCTGAGTCAGGCTCAGGCGCAGCACCTGCAGACCATTGCGCTCGGCAGTGGTCATGTCGAAGTCTTGGTAATCCTTGCGGATCAGGCTCTGCGCCTTCTCCAGGGATTCGCTGTCGGCGAAGCCCAGCTGGATGGCGCCACCGGCCTGCGGCATGCTGCGGTAGCGGACCCGCTCCTTGCGCAGCAGGCTCTTGATCTCGCCCTCGTAGACCTTGCGGCGGGCATCCAGAGCCTTGTCCATGTCCACCTCGAGGAGGAAGTGCACGCCGCCGGAGAGGTCGAGGCCCAGCTTCATCGGCGAGGCGCTCAGGTTGCGCAGCCACTGCGGAGTGGTCGGCGCCAGGTTCAGGGCCACCACGTAGTCGTCGCCGAGCAGGCGGCGGGCGATGTCCTTGGCCGGCAGCTGGTCTTCCAGGCGGGTCAGGCGGACCAGGCCGCTCTTGCCGTCCTCGCTGAGACCCTGCGACTTGACGGTGATGCCCGCCTCGGCGATGGCCTTGCCGACGCGCTCGACATCGGCCTGCTCGATGCGCAGCGCCGTGCTGGCGCCGCTGATCTGGATGGCCGGATCATCCGGAAAAAGGTTGGGAGCGGAATAGACCAGGCCGATCGCCAGCACCGCCAGGATCAGCAGGTATTTCCACAGGGGGTATTTGTTCAGCATACGCCGTCCGCTTATGACACGGGGCGCTCTTGCGCCCCGTCGATTGTTGACAATGTATGGATCAGATCGCTTTCAGCGTGCCTTTCGGCAGGGTGGCGGCAATCGCGCCCTTCTGGAACTTCAGTTCGACGTTGTCGGACACCTCGACGACCACGAAGTCGTCGGCCACCTTGGTCACCTTGCCAGCGATGCCGCCGGAGGTCACCACCTCGTCACCCTTCTGCAGGCTGGCCAGCAGGTTCTTGTGCTCCTTGGCACGCTTGGCCTGCGGGCGCCAGATCATCAGATAGAAGATCACCAGGAAGCCGATCAGGAATATCCATTCGAAACCGGTACCGGCAGGGGCTGCGGCCGGGGCTGCGGCATCCGCGTAGGCAGCGGGGATCAGAAAGCTCATAGTGGACTCCTGTGACAAGATCGTGGGTAGTTGTTCTTTCTTTAGGCCAACGGGGGCGTCGGCAGGCCGCGTCGGGCATAGAAGGCGTCGACAAAGGCGGCCAATGTACCCTGTTGAATTGCCTCGCGCAAACCAGCCATCAGGCGCTGGTAATAGCGCAAGTTGTGGATGGTATTCAGCATGCTGCCGAGCATTTCGCCGCACTTGTCCAGATGGTGGAGATAGGCGCGGGAGAAATGTTTGCAGGTGTAGCAGTCGCAGCTCGGATCCAGCGGCGAATCGTCGTGGCGGTGCACCGCATTGCGGATCTTCAGCACCCCGCCCTTGATGAACAGGTGGCCGTTGCGGGCGTTGCGGGTGGGCATCACGCAGTCGAACATGTCCACCCCGCGGCGCACGCCCTCCACCAGATCCTCCGGCTTGCCGACGCCCATCAGGTAGCGCGGTTTGTCGGCCGGCATCTGCGGCGGCAGGAAGTCCAGCACGCGGATCATCTCCTCCTTCGGCTCGCCCACTGACAGGCCGCCGATGGCCAGACCGTCGAAGCCGATGTCGCAGAGCCCGGCCAGGGAGCGCAGGCGCAGCTCCTCGTGCATGCCGCCCTGGACGATGCCGAACAGCGCGGCGCTATTGTCGCCGTGGGCAGCCTTGGAGCGCGCCGCCCAGCGCAGCGACAGCTCCATGGAGCGCTGCGCGGTCGCGAAGTCGGCCGGATAGGGAGTGCACTCGTCGAAGATCATCACGATGTCCGAGCCTAGGTCGCGCTGCACCTGCATGGACTCCTCGGGGCCCATGAACACCTTGGCGCCGTCCACCGGAGAGGAGAAGTACACCCCCTCCTCCTTGATCTTGCGCAGCGCGCCCAGGCTGAACACTTGGAAACCGCCGGAGTCGGTGAGGATCGGTCCCTGCCATTGCATGAAGTCGTGCAGGTCGCCGTGGCGCCTGATCACCTCGGTGCCGGGGCGCAGCCAGAGATGAAAGGTGTTGCCGAGAATGATCTGCGCACCTATGGCCTCGATGTCGCGCGGCAGCATGCCCTTGACGGTGCCGTAGGTGCCCACCGGCATGAAGGCCGGGGTCTCGACCACCCCGCGGGGGAAGGTCAGGCGCCCGCGCCGGGCCTTGCCGTCGGTGGCGAGCAGCTCGAAGGTCATGCGGCAGGTGCGACTCATGGGCGTTCCTCCGGCCCGCGCGGCGCGGGATTGCGAGTGATGAACATGGCATCGCCGTAGCTGAAGAAGCGATAGCCTTCCGCCACGGCCGCCGCGTAAGCCGCCATGGTTTCCGGGTAGCCGGCGAAGGCCGAGACCAGCATCAGCAGCGTGGACTCAGGCAGGTGGAAGTTGGTGACCAGAGCGTCCACCACGTGGAACGGCCGCCCTGGGTAGAGAAAGATGTCGGTGTCGCCGCTGAAGGCCTTGAGCACCCCATCCCGTGCCGCGCTCTCCAGGGAGCGCACGCTCGTGGTGCCGACCGCGATCACCCGGCCACCGCGGGTCCGGCAGGCGGCCACCGCGTCCACCACGTCCTGGCCGACCTCAAGCCACTCGTGGTGCATGCGGTGCTCCTCGACCTTCTCGACGCGCACCGGCTGAAAGGTACCGGCGCCGACGTGCAGGGTCACGAAGGCCTGCTCGACGCCTCTGGCGCGGATCGCCGCGAGCATCTCCTCGTCGAAGTGCAGCCCGGCAGTGGGCGCCGCCACGGCGCCGGCACGCTCGGCGTAGACGGTCTGGTAGCGTTCGCGGTCGGCATCCTCGTCGGGCCGGTCGATGTAGGGCGGCAGCGGCATGTGGCCGACCCGTTCGAGCAGCGGCAGCACCTCCTCGGCGAAGCTCAGCTCGAACAGGCTGTCGTGGCGGGCCAGCATCTCGGCCCTGGCGCCGCCGTCGATGTCGATCACGGTGCCGGGCTTCGGTGGTTTGCTGGCACGCACGTGGGCGAGCACCCGGTGGCCGTCCAGCACCCGCTCGACCAGCACCTCGACTCGTCCGCCGCTGGCCTTGCGGCCGAACAGCCGGGCCGGGATCACCCGGGTGTTGTTGAACACCATGAGGTCGCCGGGGCGCAGGTACTCGAGCAGGTCAGTGAAGTGACGATGGGCCAGTGAGCCGGTGGGACCGTCCAGCACCAACAGGCGGCTGGCACGGCGTTCGGCCAGAGGATGACGCGCGATCAGGGCCTCTGGCAGGTCGAAATGGAAGTCGGCAACACGCATGATGAAGGGTCGTTTCGCAGGGCGGCGAAGTTTAGCGGAATGCGCGTATTTTGGCCACGCGGGCCGATTGACCATCCCCGGAGGGGCCCCCTATACTCCGCCGCCATCATGCCCCGGTGGCGGAACCGGTAGACGCGGCGGATTCAAAATCCGTTTCCGAAAGGAGTGGGAGTTCGAGTCTCCCCCGGGGCACCATCTTCATGCCGAACGGCATTCCCTACCGCTCGACAGAGCCGATTCCAGAGCCCTTCCGCCCCTGCCGCCCGTCGCAGTCGCCTCCCTGTGTCCAACGAGGCTTGTAATTTCGCGCGAACATGGCGTAGAGTGCCCTCAGCTGTGTTTGCATGGGTCGCTTTGAACCGTGGCCTGGTGCGGCAGATCGCGAGATTTGCTTCATCCCGTTCCCGATCGACGTATTTATCTCTGCAAAACCAGTCCAGACCTCTTCCTTCGCTGTCAACGAAACGCTGAAGAAGAGGCTGTCATCAACTCAAGCTTCAAGGAAACAAGATATGTCGAATCGTCAGAACGGCACCGTCAAGTGGTTTAACGACGAGAAAGGTTACGGTTTCATCACTCCCGAGAGCGGTCCGGATCTGTTCGTACACTTCCGCGCCATCGAAGGCAACGGCTTCAAGAGCCTGAAAGAAGGCCAGAAAGTCAGCTTCGTAGCCGTCCAAGGTCAAAAAGGCATGCAAGCCGACCAGGTACAGATCCTGGGCTGATTTGCCGCCGAACGAAGAGCCTCTGATGGGGACATCAGAGGCTTTTTTATGCCTGGAACTTTTGCAATGGCCAAACACCACCGACTGCGCCCCGAAGGCGACTTCCCTCCCGCCGGCCTGCTGCGCCGCCTGGCCGCGATCTTCTACGACAGCCTGCTATGCATCGCCCTGCTGATGGTGGTGACGCTGATCTACAAGCTGATCCAGATGGCCATCGTCGGCGAGCAGCGCCTGCGCCAGCTGAGCGACTCCGGAGCCCTGGACGGCGACCCGCTGCTCAGCACCATCCTGCTCATCAGCCTGTTCGCGTTCTTCGCCAAGTTCTGGACCCACAACGGCCAGACCCTGGGCATGCAGGTGTGGGGCGTGCGCGTGCAGAACGCCGACGGCACCGCCATCGACCTGTGGCAGGCGCTGCTGCGCTTCCTGATTGCCATCGCCTCCTGGCTGTGCCTGGGACTGGGCTTCTTCTGGTCGCTGTGGGACAAGCAGAAGCGCTGCTGGCACGACATCTATTCGGAAAGCCGCCTGGTCCGGCTGCCCAAGGGCATCCACAAGAAATAGGCCGCCGCGCTCGAGCTGCCCGGCCCTTCGCCCTCCTTTCCCGCCCCCAGAAATGCAAAACGGCTCCCGCGCCATCCGTTCGGGAGCCGTTTTTTATCGCGCCTGAAGAAGCGGCGGATCAGCCCGCCCGGCGCAGCAGCCAGAGCCCGGCCAGGGCGCAGACGGCGCTGGGGATCAGCACCGCTAGCAGCGGCGGGAAGCCGAACACCTGGCTGGAGGGCCCCAGCAGGTCCTGGGCGATGCGGAATACGAAGCCCACCAGCACGCCAGTGAACACCCGCTGGCCGAGGGTCACCGAACGCAGCGGGCCGAAGATGAAGGAAATCGCCATCAGCACCAGGGCCGCGGTGACCAGCGGCTGCAGCACCTTGGTCCAGAACGCCAGCCAGTAGCGGGCGTTGTTCAGGCCCTGCTCGCCCAGGTAGTGGATGTAACGCCACAGACCGGTGATCGACAGCGCCTCGGGTTCCATCACCACGGTGCCGAGCAGCTGCGGGCTGAGTTCGACGTCCCAGCGCTCGCTGGGCACCTTGACCACCTCAGTGCTGCGCTCCTGGAAATGGGTGGTGGCCACGTCGTTGAGCTCCCAGTGGTCGCCCTGGTATTCGGCGCGACGGGCGAAGCTGGCCGACAGCAGACGGCGCTCGGCGTCGAACTGGTAGCGGGTCACGCCGACCAGCAGGCCGTTGGGCTGCACCGAGTTGATGTGCACGAACTCGTTGCCCTGGCGGTGCCAGAGACCACGCTTGGCGCTCTGCGCCTCGCCGCCGCCCTGGGCCATGGAGCGGCTGGCCTGGGCGTGGTTCTCGGTCCAGGGCGCCACGTACTCGCCAATCAGGATGCCCACCAGCATCAGCACCAGCATGGGCTTCATCACCGCCCAGACGATGCGCCCGACCGACACGCCGGCAGCGCGCATGATGGTCAGCTCGCTGTGGCTGGCCAGGTTGCCGAGGCCGATCAGGCAGCCGATCAGCGCCGCCATCGGAAGCATCTCGTAGAGCCGCCGCGGGGCGGTGAGCAGCACGTACCAGGCAGCGTCGAGCAGGCCGTAGCCGCCCTCCACGTCGCCCAGCTCGTCGATGAAGGCGAACAGCAGCGCCAGGCCGACGATCACCCCGAGCACCGCGAGGATGGCGAGGAATACGTTGATGCCGATGTATCTGTCCAGCTTAAGCATGGGCCACCTCCCGCAGCGCGCGACGGCTGGCCAGCTTCAGGCGCAGCGGTTCCCAGAACAGCAGCAGCAGGCCGATGACCAGGAAGATGCCGTGCACCCACCAGAGCCCCAGCCCGGCGGGAATGCGTCCCTTGTCCAAGGCGCCACGCATGGCGATCAGCAGGGACAGGTAGCCCATGTACAGAAGGATCGCCGGTAGCAGCTTGAGGAAGCGGCCCTGGCGCGGGTTGACGCGGGCCAGCGGCACCGCCAGGAGGGTCACCACGAAGACCAGCAGCGGAATGGACAGCCGCCACTGCAACTCGGCGCGATGACGCTGGTCGTCGCTGCTCCACAGCTCGGAGGTGGGAATCGCCTCGCGCTCGCCGATGTCGGCGGCCACCTGCGGCCGCTCCAGGAGCATGCCGTAGGTGTCGTACTGGATCGCCCGGTAATCGGCCTGGCCGGGGTTGCCGTCGTAGCGGAAGCCATTCTCGAGAATCAGGTAACGGCTGCCGTCCGGCTGGATCTCCTGGCGCCCCGACTCGGCCACCAGCACCACGATGCCGCGCTCCTTCTTGCCGTCACGGGACACTCGCTTGTCGGAAATGAACACGCCGCCCAGCTCGCTGCGGTCGCCGGAGAGCTGCTCCACGTAGGTCACCCGGCTGCCGCCCTTCATGGACTGGAAGCGCCCCGGCACCAGGGTATCGAACTCGGTGAGGGCGTCCTGCTCGTTGAGGATACGCTCCACCTGGGCCACGCCCTGGGGCGCCAGGCCCAGGCTCAGCCAGGCCACCAGCAGGGCCACCAGGGTGGCCGGGCCGAGGGTATAGAGGAACAGTCGCTGCTGGCTCATGCCGGTGGCCGAGAGCACGGTCATCTCGCTGTCCAGGTAGAGCCGTCCGTAGGCCAGGAGGATGCCGAGGAACAGACCGAGCGGCAGAATCAGCTGCAGGAAGCCGGGGATGCGGTAGCCCATGATCAGGAACAGCACGCCTGGGTCCAGGGCGCCCTGGGCCGCCTGGGCCAGATACTTGATGAAGCGACCGCTCATGATGATCACCAACAGCACGGCACTCACCGCACTGAGGGTCACCAGCAACTCGCGGGACAGATAACGGAAGACGATCAAACCGGAAGCTCCAGGGTTGTCAGGCTCGGGCAGCTACGCTCAAACTAGCCGCCTGCTGCCGGTCCGCCGCGGCGGACACCGGAAAAATGCCCGGCATTATCCCGTAATACCGACTCGTTGTCTTGGGGACACACGCCATGGAATTCCTCGTCAAAAGCGCTCGCCCGGAAACTATCAGAACCGCCACCCTGGTCCTCGCCGTCAGCGAAGGCCGCAAACTGGGCGATATCGCCAAGGCCGTGGACCAAGCCAGCGGCGGTGCCATCAGCAGCCTGCTGAAACGCGGCGATCTGGCCGGCAAGGTCGGCCAGACCCTGCTGCTGCACAGCCTGCCGGGGGTCAAGGCGGAGCGCGTGCTGCTGGTCGGCAGCGGCAAGGGTGAACTCTCTGACCGCCAGTACCGCAAGGTGGTTTCCGCCGTGCTGGCGACCCTCAAGAATCTCGGCGGCAAGGACGCCAGCCTGGCCCTCGGCGACCTGGCGGTGAAAGGCCGCGACAGCTACGCCAAGACCCGCCTGAGCGTGGAGACCCTGGCCGACGGCAGCTACCAGTTCGACCGCTTCAAGAGCAAGAAGGCCGACCCGCGCGCCCTGCAGAAGATCACCCTGCTCACCGACAAGGCCCAGCAGGCCGAAGTCGAGCGCGGCGTGCGGCACGCCCTGGCGATCGTCGCCGGGATGGCCTTCACCAAGGACCTGGGCAACCTGCCGCCGAACATCTGCCACCCCAGCTACATCGCCGAACAGGCCAGGGAGCTGGGCAAGGCCCACAAGAACCTCAAGGTCGAGATACTCGACGAGAAGAAGCTGGAAGCCCTGGGCGCCGGTGCCTTCCTCGCCGTGGCCAAGGGCAGCGAGCAGCCGCCGCGGCTGATCGTCCTCAACTACCAGGGCGCGGCGAAGACGGACGAGCGTCCCTACGTGCTGGTCGGCAAGGGCATCACCTTCGACACCGGCGGTATCAGCATCAAGCCGGCGGCCAACATGGACGAGATGAAGTACGACATGTGCGGCGCCGCCAGCGTACTCGGCACCCTCCGCGCGGTACTGGAGCTGCAGCTGCCGATCAACGTGGTGGGTCTGCTGGCCTGTGCCGAGAACATGCCCAGCGGGCACGCCAGCCGTCCGGGTGACATCGTCACCACCATGAGCGGGCAGACCGTGGAAATCCTCAACACCGACGCCGAAGGCCGCCTGGTGCTGTGCGACACCCTCACTTACGCCGAGCGCTTCAAGCCCCAGGCGGTGATCGACATCGCCACCCTCACCGGCGCCTGCATCGTCGCCTTGGGCAGCAACACCGCCGGCCTGATGGGCAACAACGACAGCCTGGTACGCCAGCTGCTCAAGGCCGGTGAGCAGGCCGACGACCGCGCCTGGCAGCTGCCGCTGTTCGAGGAATACCAGGAACAGCTGGACAGCCCCTTCGCCGACATGACCAACACCGGCGGCCCCAAGGCCGGCACCATCACCGCCGGCTGCTTCCTGTCGCGCTTCGCCAAGAACTACCACTGGGCGCACCTGGACATCGCCGGCGTGGCCTGGATCAGTGGCGGCAAGGAGAAAGGCGCCACCGGCCGGCCGGTGCCCCTGCTCACCCAGTACCTGCTGGACCGCAGCAAGGCCTGATGCCCGCGCCCAGGCTCCGGACCTGCCCCGCGCAGCCCGGAGCCACCCGCGGCGGAATCCCCCATGCCGAGAATCGAGTTCTACGTCCTCTCCTCCAGCGACCAGGCCAGCCGCCTGCTGGCCGCCTGCAAGCTGGCGATGAAGGGCTGGCGGGCGGGGATGCCGGTATTCCTGCGCTGCCAGGACGAGGCCCAGGCCCGCGAGCTGGACGACCTGCTCTGGCGCTTCAAGGCCGACGCCTTCATTCCCCACGACCTGGCTGCCAGCGATCCCCGGGCGCCGGTGGTGATCGGCCGCGACGAGGAGCCGGCCGCCACCCAGGGCCTGCTGGTCAACCTGCAGCCGGACATCTCCCCCCACGTCGAGCGCTTCGCCCGGGTGATCGAGATCGTCAACCAAGACCCGCCGCTGCTCGCCGCCTGCCGGAACAATTTCCTCCTTTACCGCAAGCGGGGCTATGATCCCCGTCGCGTGGAACTCTGAGCGCTTCCGGCGATCAGCAGCATGTCGGCCAGGCACGGCCGCACCGACCGGCACCCGCGGCCTGCGCCCTTCCGGCTCGCCGCCCCTGCCACCCGCGATACCGAACAGCCGAAAACCGCCACCATGGATACCCCCAAGCCGCCCATCACGCCCTCGCACCTGCTCGACGATCTCGAGTCGATCCGCCAGCTGCTCGACGAGGAAGGGCTGGAACCGCCCCTGCTGACCGAGCAGATCGACACCGACGACATCCCCCTGCTCTCCGAGGTCATCGAGCCCGCCCCGCAGGCCGCGCCCGCCGCGCCGGCGCCGGAAGCCGGCCTGCCGGACCGCGAACATCAGCGCCTGGAGAGCGAACTACGCGCCGCCGCCCAATTGATCCTCCAGGACGTGATCGACGACTTCGTGCCGCAGATCGAGGCCGAGCTGAAGCGCCGCCTGGAAGCCCGCCTCGGCCGTCTGCTCGCCGCCCGCCGCTCCTGATCCCCTGCCGCCCAGGCACACGCGCCCCAAGCGCGCCCGCGATGCCCCGCAGGCCGCCCGGCCTTGGTATACTCGCGGGCTTTCCCATCTATTCAGCCTCCGGTCCCACCACACATGGACAAGACCTACCAGCCGCACGCCATTGAATCCCGTTGGTACTCCGAGTGGGAGTCCAAGAACTACTTCGCCCCGCAGGGCTCCGGCAAGCCCTACACCATCATGCTGCCGCCGCCCAACGTCACCGGCAGCCTGCACATGGGGCATGGTTTCAACAACGCGATCATGGACGCGCTGATCCGCTTCCGCCGCATGCAGGGGCGCAACACCCTCTGGCAGCCGGGCACCGACCACGCCGGCATCGCCACCCAGATGGTGGTGGAACGTCAGCTGGCCGCCCAGGGTATCGGCCGCCACGACCTCGGCCGCGAGAAGTTCCTGGAGAAGGTCTGGGAATGGAAGGAACAGTCCGGCGGCACCATCACCCGGCAGATCCGCCGCCTGGGCTCCTCGGTGGACTGGAGCCGCGAGCGCTTCACCATGGACGAGGGCCTGTCCAACGCCGTCAAGGAAGCCTTCGTGCGCCTCCACGAGGACGGCCTGATCTACCGCGGCAAGCGCCTGGTCAACTGGGACACCAAGTTCCACACCGCCATCTCCGACCTGGAGGTGGAGAACCACGACGAGAAGGGTCACCTCTGGCACCTGCGCTACCCGCTGGCGGACGGCGCCACCACCGCCGAAGGCAAGGACTACCTGGTGGTTGCCACCACCCGCCCGGAAACCATGCTGGGCGACACCGCGGTGGCCGTGCACCCCGAGGACGAGCGCTACAAGGGCCTGATCGGCAAGCACATCGTGCTGCCCCTGGTGGGCCGCCTGATCCCGATCATCGCCGACGAATACGTCGACCGCGAGTTCGGCACCGGCTGCGTGAAGATCACCCCGGCCCACGACTTCAACGACTACGAAGTGGGCAAGCGCCACAACCTGCCGCTGATCAACATCTTCGACAAGAACGCCGCGGTGCTGGAGAAGGCCCAGGCGTTCAACTTCGACGGCAGCGTCAATGAGCAAATCGACACCAGCCTGCCGGCCGCCTACGCCAACCTCGACCGCTTCGACGCGCGCCGCAAGATCGTCGAAGACCTCCAGGCCGCCGGCCTGCTGGAGAAGATCGAAGACCACGCCCTCAAGGTACCCAAGGGCGACCGCTCCGGCACCGTGATCGAGCCCTGGCTGACCGACCAGTGGTACGTCTCCACCAAGCCCCTGGCCGAGAAGGCCATCGCCGCGGTGGAAAGCGGGCAGATCCAGTTCGTGCCCAAGCAGTACGAGAACATGTACTTCAGCTGGATGCGCGACATCCAGGACTGGTGCATCAGCCGCCAGCTGTGGTGGGGCCACCGCATCCCGGCCTGGTACGACGAGGCCGGCAACGTCTACGTCGGCCGTAGCGAAGAAGAAGTGCGCGCCAAGTACGGCCTCGGTGATAAACCGCTGCGCCAGGACGACGACGTGCTGGACACCTGGTTCAGCTCCGGGCTGTGGACCTTCTCCACCCTCGGCTGGCCCGAGCAGACCGAGTTCCTCAAGACCTTCCACCCCACCGACGTGCTGGTCACCGGCTTCGACATCATCTTCTTCTGGGTCGCCCGGATGATCATGATGAGCCTGCACCTGACCGGGCAGATCCCGTTCAAGACCGTCTATGTCCACGGTCTGGTACGCGACGGCCAGGGCCAGAAGATGTCCAAGTCCAAGGGCAACGTGCTCGACCCGCTGGACATCGTCGACGGCATCGACCTGGAGTCCCTGGTGGCCAAGCGCACCAGCGGCATGATGCAGCCCAAGCTGGCCGAGAAGATCGCCAAGCAGACCCGCGCCGAATTCCCCGAAGGCATCGCCAGCTACGGCACCGACGCCCTGCGCTTCACCTTCTGCTCGCTGGCCTCCACCGGCCGCGACATCAAGTTCGACATGGGCCGCGTCGAAGGCTTCCGCAACTTCTGCAACAAGATCTGGAACGCCGCCAACTTCGTCATCGACAACACCGACGGCAAGGACTGCGGGGTCAACGGCGAGCCGGTGGAACTGTCCTCGGTGGACCGCTGGATCATCTCCCGCCTGCAGCGCGCCGAGCAGGACGTCACCCGCCACCTGGAGGCCTTCCGCTTCGACCTGGCCGCCCAGACCCTCTACGAATTCATCTGGGACGAGTACTGCGCCTGGTACCTGGAACTGGTCAAGCCGGTACTCTGGGATGAGAACGCCAACCCCGAACGCCAGCGCGGCACCCGCCGCACCCTGGTGCGCGTGCTGGAAGTGGCCCTACGCCTGGCCCACCCGTTCATGCCGTTCATCACCGAGGAAATCTGGCAGCGCATCAAGGCCTCGGCCGGCAAGAGCGGCGCCACCCTGATGCTGCAGCCCTGGCCGGTGGCCGACGAGAGCAAGATCGACGCCGCCGCCGAAGGCGACATCGAATGGGTCAAGGCCCTGATGCTCGGCGTCCGCCAGATCCGCGGGGAGATGAACATCTCCATGGCCAAACGCATCGACCTGGTACTGGCCAACGCCAACTCGGAAGACCTGCGCCGCCTGGCCGAGAACCAGCCGCTGCTGATGAAGCTGGCCAAGCTGGAAAGCATCCGCGTGCTGCAGCCCGGCGAGGAAGCGCCGATGTCCGCCACCGCCCTGGTGGGCGAGATGCAGGTGCTGGTACCGATGGCCGGACTGATCGACAAGACTGCCGAACTGGCCCGCCTGGACAAGGAAATCGCCCGCCTGGACGGCGAGGTCAAGCGCGTCGGCGGCAAGCTTTCCAACCAAGGCTTCGTCGCCAAGGCCCCGGCCGCGGTGATCGAGAAGGAACGGGCCAAGCTGGCCGAAGCCGAACTGGCGCTGACCAAGCTGGTCGAGCAGCGCGAGAAGATAGCCGCGCTCTAAGCCTTAGCCAGAAGCGCTACAAACGACGCCCCGCACCTTCACTGTGCGGGGCGTCGCTTTATGGGATCGGATCAGCCCCAAAGGGGCACTGTCACCGGACTCGATTTTCCAGCGAGCCGCCCCATAGCTTCCGACGCCCAATGTAAAGAAGGCTCCAGAGACATGACTCACCGGGCTGAAGCCTGTCGACCAGGCAAAAGGCTCCAGAGCAGCGGCGCCAACATGCCTCAAGCCGACCTGGCCACCGGCCAAACAGACTGAGCCGCCAGCCACGGCGAAAGAATAAGGACGCCCCTCCCTGTCTCTTTCGAAATCACTTCGCACTCCCGGCCCCAAGATCCCCCTGCGACACTCATTCAGGCCCACACTGGTCCTCCAGTGCCGGCTTGCGTAATATCCGCCCCTTTTTTCCCTCCCCGCTGTACGGTCCCCCCACCAATGAAGCTCCAACGCCTCCGCGCCGACGCTCTGGCCGGCCTGACTACGTCCTTTGCCCTGGTTCCCGAGTGCCTCGCCTTTGCCCTGCTGGCGCAGCTCAATCCGCTGATGGGTCTATATGGCGCTTTCATCATCTGCACGCTGACCGCGCTGTTCGGCGGGCGACCGGGGATGATTTCCGGGGCGGCGGGCTCCATGGCGGTGGTGATAGTGGCACTGGTGGCCGAGCATGGCGTGCAGTACTTCTTCGCCACCGTGGTGCTGGCCGGACTGGTGATGATGACCTTCGGGCTGCTGCGCCTGGGCAAGCTGGTGCGGATGGTCCCGCATTCGGTGATGATCGGTTTCGTCAACGGCCTGGCGATCATCATCGCTCTGTCGCAGCTGGAGCACTTCCGCACGGAAACCGGCTGGCTGCAGGCAGCGAGCTGTATCTGATGCTCGGCCTGGTGGCGGCGACCATGGCCATCGTCTACCTGCTGCCGAAGCTGACGCGCAGCGTGCCGCCGGCGCTGGTGGCGATCCTGAGCGTCGGGCTGGCGGTCTATCTGCTCGACCTGCCGACCCGCACCCTGGGCGACATGGCCGAGATCGCCGGCGGCCTGCCAGGCTTCGCCCTGCCGGAAGTGCCCTGGACGCTGGAGTGCCCTTCAACGACGTGCTGGTGATAGTCGCGGTGACCGCCATCACCGTGGCCACCGACCTGGCCACCGCGGTGCTCTGCGGCATCGTCATCGCCGCGCTGAACTTCGCCTGGCAGCACGCCCGCGAGCTGTACGCCGACAGCCATCTGCAGGCCGACGACAGCGAGCTCTACCAGGTGCACGGCACCCTGTTCTTCGCCTCCACCACGCCCTTCCTCAACCAGTTCGACCCGGCCGGCGATCCCGAACAGGTGGTGCTGGACTGCCGCCACCTGAGCTTGGTCGACTACTCGGCCATCGCCGCGCTCAAGACCCTGCGCGCCGGCAAGCAGCTACGCGTGCACAACCTCTCGGCGCGCTGCAGGCAGTTGCTCAAGCGTTCCGGATTGCAGACCGCCTGACGGACTCGGCGGCCCCGCCGGCGCCTTGGCCCGGCCGTGATGCCGTGCCTCACTCCACCGGCCTGACCAGCACCACGGTCTGGTTGAGCAGCTGCCAGGCGATCTCGCCGAAGGCGATGGGGCCGCTCAGGGCGGCGGTGCGGCTGCCCTCCAGTCCGGCGTGCAGGTAATTCCAGTCCGGCGTGCAGGTAATTAAGGATGCAGTTGCAGCCGAACAGCGGCTCCTCCCGCTGTTCACTCAGCTCGGCCAGAAAGCGCTCGCGGAAGTGCTCGATCGGCCTGGCGAAGCGGTATTCCACACCGGCGAACACCGGCGCGTAGAACTGCACCCGGTCCGCCTCCACCTTCTGGATGCTGACGTTGATCATGGCTCCGCAGTAGTCGGCCACCAGCGGCCAGCGCGGGTCGATCCCCTGCTGCTCGATGAAGCGGGCGAAGTTGGCAGGCTGGCCGTCGACCAGGCAGGACTCCACCTGGAAGCCGGTCTGCTCGAAGCGCACCGCCGGCCCCTCCCCCGGCTCGAAGGGATTGATGATGTCGATATCCACCTGCTGGCCGTGCTCCAGGGCATGATGCAGAACTACTGCCTGGTCGCTGAAATGCCGGCCGGTACTGCCATCGAAGGTCAACGCCGGCGCCCTGCCCAGCTGCTCCAGGGGCACTCCGGCCACCCAGCCGACCACCGGTTTGAGGTACATCTCCGGATAGTCCGGGGCCTGCTGGGCGTAGTCCTCGAGGATGTCGCTGGCCGAGGGCAGGATCAGCACGCTCAGCCCGTGCTCCGGGGCGTCGTAGAGGAAGCCGGGCAGTTCTTCCCGGTCGTAGGCACGGATCCGCGCCACGGCCAGGCCCAGGGACTGCACGAAGAGCCTGTCGGGGAACTGCCCGGCGCCCTGCCGGGTCATGGCGTAGGGCGTGGTGCCGCCGATCCAGTTGCCGCTGGGCAACTGGCTCAGCAGCTCGGCGGTGCCGGAGATGATCAGAGCCCGGCCCTGCCGGATGAGTTCGCTGGTCTCTGCGGGCGACAGCAATCCGGAGAATGGTTTCATGACGATACACCCTGGCGAATGTGCTTCCGTAGCTGCTCGATCTCGTGGCGCAGGTGGGACTGGTGCTTGATGAAGAAGCGCCGGATCTCACTGGCCTTGAGCAGCCGGGCCTGTTCGTCGTTCAGGCGGGCTAGGTTCTGGCGGGCCCGGGACAGCAGCAGCTTCAGGCCCAGCTGGCGGATTTCCCACAGCTCCTCGTTCTCCAGCAGCTCCAGCCAGACCGGATGCTGGGCCGGCGGCAGGAAGGCCTCGTCCGGAGAACCCTCGGCAAAGGCAGTCTGGGCGGCGTTGCCTGCCCGCCCTGCCTCCAGGCTGTGGCGGATCTGCCAGGTCAGGTGCGGGTCGATCAGCAGAATTTCGCCGACCTGGCGGTGATCCAGGCCGGAGAGCAGGTGACGGGCGAAGTCCTCGGCCAGCCCGAAGGTGAAGTCGCTGCCCGGCCGGCCGAGGAACGGCTGCCGGGGCGTCCTGGCGAGTTCCTCCACCGGCGCGTAGACGTAGCTCAGGTAACTGCCGAGGTTGACGTGCCGCCAGCGGGTCCTGGCCTTGTCGAGCAGGCGGCGCCCGAACCAGGTCTTGCCGTAGTCCAGATAGACATGTACCTCCCGGACCGGGGCGTCGACCCGGATATGGCTGATTTGCCAGGGAGCAGTAATATCGAGCAGATGGCGGAAGATTTCGTTGTCCTTCACGGGTCTGTCCTGGGTAGCTGCTGACGCGAAGAACTTACCCGAGGCAGAAATTTCCGCCGGTCAACCTTGGTCCATGAGCAAGCCGACCAAGGGAGTATTCGACCATCGTTCGGAAGTAGCGGATATTGGGCAACTTCCGGGAAAACCCCGGGTTGTTCGCCGCAAACCGCCGGACTTCGCCCGACCCGCCCCGTGCACGATTCTGTGCTGCGCATCGCAGGACGAAGAGGAGCGCGCGGTCCGGGAACGCCCCAGCTTCTGGCCACGGACCTTCGACATGGACATCAGCAAGACCCGCACCAGCTTCTACCGCCGTCTCTACGTCGCCTGGCTGATCGACAGCGGCACCGCCAGCAACGTCCCCGAACTGATGAGCGTCACCGGCATGCCGCGGCGCACCGCCCAGGACACCCTGAACGCCCTGGGCGAGCTGGACATCGACTGCGCGTTCGAGCAGGCCGAGGGCGAGCGCAACAACGCCGGCCGCTACCGCATCCGCGACTGGGGGCCGATCGACCCGCGCTGGGTGGCAGGGCATCTGCCGCAGATCAAGGCGCTGCTCGGCTATCCCTGAGTAGACTGGCCCGCCCATTCCTCCGCCGATCAGGAGACTGCCGCGTGACGCTCGAACTGCTCTGGGTGCTCGGCCTGCTGCTGGCCACCGTGCTGATGTTCGCCTGCAACCGACCACGCATGGACGTGGTGGCGCTGCTGGTGATCCTCGGCCTGCCGCTGTCCGGCGTGCTCACCGCCCAGGAGGCCCTGGCCGGCTTCGCCGACCCCAGCGTGGTGCTGATCGCCGCGCTGTTCGTGATCGGCGACGGCCTGGTGCGCACCGGCGTGGCCTACCGGCTCGGCGACTGGCTGGTGGCGCGGGCCGGCAACAGCGAGACGCGCCTGCTGGTGCTGCTGATGCTCTGCGTGGCCGGGCTGGGTTCGGTGATGAGCTCCACCGGAGTGGTGGCCATCTTCATCCCGGTGGTACTCAGCGTGGCCAACCGCCTCAAGCTGTCGCCACGCCGGCTGATGATGCCGCTCAGCGTCGCCGGACTGATCAGCGGCATGCTCACCCTGGTGGCCACCCCGCCCAACCTGGTGATCCACGCCGAGCTGGTGCGCCACGGTCTGGAGGGCTTCTCCTTCTTCGCCTTCACGCCCTTCGGCCTGGCGATCCTCGCCCTGGGCATCGTCTACATGCTGTTCGCCCGGCGCTGGCTGGGCGAGGCCCCGGCCGACGGGCAGCCCGAGGCGCGGCGCACCTTCCAGCAACTGATCGCGGACTACCGGCTGGCCGGCCGCGAGCGGCGCCTGCGGGTCGGCAGCCGATCGCCGCTGATCGGCAAGACCCTGGACGAGCTGGACCTGCGCCGCAACCAAGGCATGAACGTAGTGGCGGTGGAGCGCTACAGCCACTTCCGCCGCAAGCTGATCAGCCCCAGTGCGGCCACCGAACTGAAGAGCGGCGACGTGCTGCTGGTCGACCTGTTCGCGCCGAACCTCGACCTGCTCGGCTTCTATCACGACATGGCCCTGGAGCCGCTGCCGCTGCGCGGCCACTACTTCACCGACCAGTCCCACGAGGTAGGCATGGCCGAGGTGACCCTGCCGCCGGAATCCGCCCTGATCGGCCGGAGCCTCAGCGAGGTGGCCTTCCGCACCCAGCACGACCTCAACGTGGTGGGCCTGCGGCGCAACCGCCAGGCTCTGGAGGACAATCTGGTGGAGGAGAAGCTGCGCCTCGGCGACACCCTGCTGGTGGTCGGCACCTGGAAAGCGATCCGCCAGCTGCAGGCCCGCTCCCGCGACTTCCTGGTACTCAGCCTGCCGGCGGAGGTGGACGAGGTGGCCCCGGCGGCCAGCCAGGCGCCCTTCGCCCTGCTCAGCCTGCTGGTGATGGTGGTGCTGATGGTCAGCGGGCTGGTGCCCAACGTGCTGGCGGCGCTGATCACCTGCCTGCTGATGGGCCTGTTCCGCTGCATCGACATGGACAGCGCCTACCGCGCCATCCACTGGCCGACCCTGCTGCTGATCGTCGGCATGCTGCCCTTCGCCCTGGCTCTGGAGAAGACCGGCGGCATCGCCCTGGCGGTGCAGGGGCTGGTGACCGCGCTGGGCGGCGCCGGCCCCTACCTGATCCTCGCCGGGCTGTTCCTGGTCACCGCGCTGATCGGCCTGTTCATCTCCAACACCGCGACGGCCGTGCTCATGGCCCCGGTGGCCATCGCCACCGCCCAGCAGCTGGGCGCTTCGCCCGCGCCTTTCGCGATGATCGTCGCGCTGGCCGCCTCGGCGGCCTTCATGACCCCGGTGTCCTCGCCGGTCAACACCCTGGTGCTCGGCCCCGGCCACTACCGCTTCGGCGACTTCGTCAGGCTGGGCGTGCCCTTCACCCTGCTGGTGATGCTGGTCTGCGTGCTCATGGTGCCCTGGCTGCTGCCGCTGCGGCCCTAGTGCACTCCCCGGTGCGTGGCGGCTGTGGGACAATGCGCGCCCCGCACCACCGCCTCCTGCACCATGAGCCAATCGCGCAAACCGCCTGCCACGCTGCATCCGCGCAACCGCCACCAGGGCCGCTACGACTTCCCCCAGCTGATCAAGGCCAGCCCGGAGCTGGGGCGCTTCCTGATCATCAACCCGTACGGCAAGCAGAGCCTGGACTTCGCCGACCCGGAGGCGGTCAAGGTACTCAACCGCGCCCTGCTCAGGCGCTACTACGGCCTTCAGTTCTGGGACATCCCGCCCGGCTACCTGTGCCCGCCGATCCCCGGCCGCGCCGACTACCTGCACTGCCTGGCCGACCTGCTGGCCGAGGAGCGCGGCGGTCAGACCCCTCGCGGCAGGACCGTGCGGGTGCTCGACATCGGCACCGGGGCGAACTGCATCTACCCGCTGATCGGCCACTGCGAGTACGGCTGGCGCTTCACCGGCAGCGACATAGACCCCACCGCCCTGGCCTCGGCGCAGGCCATCATCCGCGCAAACCACCTGGAGGAAGTCATCGAGCTGCGCCGCCAGCACCAGCCGAAGCGGATCTTCGCCGGCCTGCTGCAGCCCGGCGAGCGTTTCGACCTGACGCTCTGCAACCCACCCTTCCACAGCTCCGCCGCCGAAGCGCACAGCGGCAGCCGGCGCAAGTGGCGCAACCTGGGCAAGCTCGACCCGAAGCGCAAGCTGCCACTACTGAACTTCGGTGGGCAGAGCAACGAGCTGTGGTGCGAGGGCGGCGAGGCGGGTTTCCTGCTACGCATGGTGGCCGAGAGCGCGGCCTGCGCCGAGCAGGTCTGCTGGTTCAGCAGCCTGGTCTCCAAGGCCGGCAACCTGCCGCAGGTGGAACGGGCGCTGCACAAGGCCGACGCCCGTGAGGTGCGGGTGATCGGCATGGCCCAGGGCAACAAGCAGAGCCGCCTGGTGGCCTGGACCTTCCTGGAGGAACGGCAGCGCCGCGACTGGGCCGCCGCCTCCAGGGCCTGAGGGGCTCAGTGACCGGTGTTGGGGTCGGAGTGGCGGCTGGTCTCGAACAGGAACCAGGTGCGCCGCTCGGTCTCGTCGATCCAGTTCTCGATCAGGCTGGCGGTGGCGATGTCGTTGTACTCGTCGCACATGCCGTGCACTTCGCGCATGTAGGCGGCGAGATTCTTGTTGTCCTCCTGCAGCTCGGCCAGCATGTCCAGCGGCTGCACGTACTCGGCATCGTTGTCGAGGATGCGCTGCAGGCGGGCGATATGGCCGATGGAGCGGATGGTGGTGGCGCCGATCTTGCGCACCCGCTCGGCAATGGCATCGGTCATGGCGAAGATCTCGCCGGCCTGCTCATCGAGCAGCAGGTGGTAGTCGCGGAAGTGCGGGCCGCTGACGTGCCAGTGGAAGTTCTTGGTCTTCAGGTACAGGGCGAAGACATCGGCCAGCAGGCGAGTCAGCGCAGCGCCGAGGTCACGGGTGGCGTCGCTTTTCAGGTCCGACGGTGTGGCGAGCACCGCCGTGCGGCGCTTGCCGGCGGCCGGCTTGGACGCAGCGACTTTCTTGGTCGCCGCCGGTTTGGCCTTGGCGGCGGTTTTCTTGGGCGTTGCAGCGGGCTTGCTCATCACGATCCCCTTGTGACTAGGAAAGTTCTCAGGTTAGTCCTCTGCGCCGCACTTTCAAAGCAGCGGAAAGTAGTAATCCGCAACGGTCAGCGGATGAACTGCCGGCTGATCTCGCGGAACAGCTCGGTGCCGGCACGCTGCAGCCATTCGAAGGCGACCATTTCCCGCGAGACGATCTGCGCCCCGGCCTGGCGCAGGCGCTCCAGAGCCAGAGCCTTGTCCTCGGCACGCCGCGAGCCGACCGCCTCGGCCACCACGAACACCTCCCGTCCCTGGCCGAGCAGGTCCAGCGCCGTCTGCAGCACGCAGACGTGCGCCTCGGTGCCGATCACCACGAACTGCCGGCGCTCGCCGCCCGGCGCGGCGAACAGCCCCGGCTCGGCGGCAGCGGAGAAGTGGATCTTCTCCACCAGGGCGGATGGCATCAGGCGTTCGCGCAGCCGCGCCAGGGTCGGCCCCAGCCCCTTGGGGTACTGCTCGGTGGCGATCACCGGCACGCCGAGGCACTGCGCCACCTGCAGCAGCCAGTCGGCGTGGTCGAGCAGCGCCATGCCCTCGTGGATGGCGGGGAACAGGCGCTCCTGGATGTCGATGATCAGCAGAGCGGAGTGCTTGGGATCGATCAGCATGGCGTTCTCCTTGTTGGTTTCCCCTTCTCCCTTGGGGGAGCGGGAATGGGGACGGGCTGAGCGCTGGCGTCAGGCCTCCACGGCGAAGCGGCGGTCCAGACGGCTGTAGCCCAGGCCGACGCCCTTGTGCACCCGGATCTGCACCGGGATGCGCTCCTTGAGCGCCTCGACGTGGCTGATCACGCCGATCATCTTGCCGCCGGCGTTGAGCGCATCCAGGGCATCCAGGGCAACTTCCAGGGTTTCCCCGTCCAGGGTGCCGAAGCCTTCGTCGAGGAACAGCGAGTCGATGCTGGTGCGGTGGCTGACCAGGTCGGAGAGCGCCAGAGCCAGCGCCAGGCTGACCAGAAAGCTCTCGCCGCCGGACAGGGTGCGGCAGTCGCGTGCCACGTCGCCCTGCCAGGTGTCCACCACCTCCAGCTCCAGTTCGCCGCCACTGCGCCGCGCCAGCCGGTAGCGGCCGTGCAGGCGCTGCAGCTGGCGGTTGGCGAGGTAGACCAGGTGGTCGAGGGTCAGGCCTTGGGCGAAGCGCCGGTACTTGGCGCCGTCCGCCGAGCCGATCAGGCCGTTGAGGCGCTGCCAGAGCGCGTAGTCGGCCTCCTGCGCGGCGATGGCGGCGAACAGCGCCTGCTGGCCCTCGCGGCGAGCGTCGTCGTCGCGCAGCTGGGCACGGATCTCGCCCTGGCGCTGGCCGAGCTGGCGCAGCTGCTCGCCGAGAGCCTGCCATTCGGCGTCCAGCTGGGCGCGGTCGCTGATCGGCGGTGGCGCGGCCTGCAGGCGCTGCACCTCGGCCAGGCTGCCGTGCAGCAGCGCCCGGGCCTCGGTGCTGGCCCGCTCCAGGCGCTGGCGCAGCTCGCCGAGGGCCCGGCGCTGCTCGTCGTCCAGCAGCGCCGCGAGAAAGCCGGTCTCGTCGGCGAAGGGGCTGGCGGCCAGGGCCCGCTGCCAGGCGGCCTCGGCCCGGTGCAACTGCTCGCGCAACTGCTCGGCGCGTTCCTTCTCCGCCGCCTGCCGGCCCTGCAAGGCCTGCACGCGCTGTTCGGCACCGAGTAGTTCGCGCTCCGCCCGGCGCAGCGCCTCCCCGGCATCCGCGAAGGGCGCTAGCGACCGCTCGGCCAGGGCCAGTTCGCTCCAGCGTCGCTGCCAGCGCAGGGCCACTTGCTGGCTGCCGGCCAGCTCGGCGGCGAGACTCGCCCGCTGCTGCTCCAGAGCGTGCTGCTGGCGCTCGTCCGCCTGGCGGGCCTGCCACTCAGCCTCACGCTCGGCCAGCCAAGTCTGGTCGTCCTCCGGCAGTGCGTAGCCCAGCTCGCCCAGAGCCGCGGCCAGGCGCTCGCCCTCCGCCTGCCAGTCGGCCTGGCGCTGGCTCAGGCGCCGGCGCAGCTCGGCCTGCTGGCTCTGCAGGCCGGCCAGCTGCTGGCGGCCGAGCTCCAGCTGATGGGCCTGCCCGGCGCAGTCCTGCTCGCACGCCTGGCACCGCTGGCGGGCCCGCTCCAGGACGGCGCGCGCCTGCTCCAGGGCCTTCAGCTGGTCTTCCAGCGCCTTCAGTTCGCTGCTCTGCTGCTGAACCAGCTGCGGCAGGTCGAGCCCTTCGGGATTCAGCTGCAGTTCGGCGCACAGCTGTTGCCGCTGCGCCTCCAGTTCGCCGCGCTGGCGCTCCAGCTGCTCGCGTTGGCGGATGGCCTGCTCGCGCTGGGCGGCCAGCCGGGTCAGTCGGTCGCGGGCAGCCTCGCCCTGCTCGCGGATCTGTTCCTGTCTGGCGCGCAGCTCCTGCAGGCGCTGTTCGGTGCGCGGCACGTCGAGGGCCTGGTAGCGCTCGACGGCCGGGTGCTCGCGGGAGCCGCACAGCGGGCAGGGTTCGCCGGGCCGCAGCTGCGCCCGATGACTTTCCAGGGCCTGGATGCGGCGCTCCTGTTCCAGCAGCCTTTCCTGATCGGCGATACGTTCGCGCAACTCGCGGTACTGCTCGACCAGCGCCTGCCGGCGGGTTTCCGCCTGGCCGTGCTGGGTGTCGAGATCGCCCAGACTGGCGGCCAGCCGGGCCAGTTCCTCTGCGAGCTGGCGGCGGCTGAGTTCCAGGGCCTGCAGCTGATTCAGCTGGCCGCCCCGCGCGTGCAGACGCTGCCAGGAGTCGCGCAGCCCGACCTCGCTCTGCCCGGCAAGCAGCTGCTGGTAGTGCGCCCGGCACTCGGCCTCGGCATGGCGGGCCTGATCCAGGGCCTGTCGGGCTTCGACCAGGGCCCGTTCCTGATCGGCGAGCCGCGCGCTCAGTTGCGCGGCCCCGGCTTCGCTGTCGCGGCACTGCTTATCCAGCTCCTGAACTTCCGCCTGCAGCTGGCGGCGCCGCTCGAACTGCTCGCGCCAGCCGCCCAGCCGCTCGCCCAGCAGGGCCAGTTTCGGCTGCGCGGCCAGGCGCGCGGCGAGCTCGCCAAGCCGGCGCTCCAGCGCCGCGTGGCGGGCCTGGCACTCGTCAGCGAGCTGGCGACTGGCCTGCCGCGCCAGGGCCAGGCTGTCCTGCACCTGGCGCTCGGCCTCGCCACGTTCGGCGGCCAGACGCACCAGGCTCTGTTCGCTGTCCACCAGCGCCTGGCGGGCACGCTGCCAGTCGGCATGGGGCAGGCGCAGGCGTTCGGCCGGCTCGCTGGCCTCCAGTCTTGCCAGCTGCGGCCTCGCCTGTTCCTGTTCGGCCAGCGCAGCCTGCAGCCTAGCCTCGGCGCTGCGCTGCTGCGCCAGCGCCCGTTCCAGCGCCTCGTGCCACAGACGCTGCGCCTGCAGGTGCTGCTGGCGTTCCTGCAGCGCCCGTTCCTGGCTGGCCAGTCCGGCGGACTCGGCCTGCAGGGCGGCGCGCCGTTCCTCGCCGAGCAGCTCCACGCCCTCGGCGCGGGCACGCAGTTGGTCGAGCTCGCTTTTCACCTCGCGGGTGCGCTCGAACACCCGCTGGGAGATCTGCCCGTAGATCTCAGTGCCGGTCAGTTCCTCCAGCAGTTCCGCGCGTTGGTTGGCGTTGGCCTCCAGAAAGGCCGCGAAACCGCCCTGGGCGAGCAGCATGGACTTGGTGAAGCGCTCGAAGTCCAGGCCGGTGAGCGACTCGATGCAGCGCAGCTTGTCGTTGACCTTGTCGGCGAGGATCTCCCCGTCGGCCCGGGCCAGCTCCACCCTGGGTGCCTGCAGGGCGCCGTCGGCCTTGCCGCGGGCCCGGCGCTGGCTCCAGAAGGCCCGGTAGGCCTGGCCCTTGACCTCGAATTCCACCTCCGCCAGGCAGTCGGCGGTGTGCCGGGTCATCAGCTCGTTCTCACCGCCGACCCGGTCCATGCGCGGGGTGCGGTGATAGAGCGCCAGGCAGATGGCATCCAGCAGGGTGGTCTTGCCGGCGCCGGTCGGCCCGGTAATGGCGAACAGGCCGTTGCCGGCGAAGGGTTCGGCAGTGAAGTCGATCTTCCACTCGCCCTTCAGCGAGTTGAGGTTCTTCAGGCGCAGGCTGAGGATCTTCATGCACGGGTCGCTAGCCGTTGAAAACGGCCATTCTGACATCGTCACCGCGCTTGTACAGGCGCCGGCGCGCCCCGCACGAGAAGGGACCGGACTGGAAACGACAGGGCCGACCCGCCTGGGGTCGGCCCTGCATGCGAGGCTGGTGTCAGCCCGCCTGGCGGCTGTGGTGGACGTACAGGTAGACCAGGCCAAGGGGCGCGACGAAGAGCGCGAAGGCCCAGCACATGAGCATGGTGACGAACTTCACCGTCAGCATGACCAGGGCGTTCACCAGGAACAGGTTGTTGCCCATGATGAAGCCGACCACGCTCTCGTAGACGAAGCGCGAGTAGGGATACAGCAGAGTGCTGACCACCGCGAACGCCAACTGGCCGAACGACGGCGAGTGCCCGCCCTGGCTCGCGAGGAAGATGAACAGGGCCGCGAGGCCTACGCCAAACACCAGTTGGCGGAAGTAATACTGCGCGGACAGGCCGCCCAGGGTTTTCTGCAGAAACGGGTGCATCGAGCTCCTCCTTTAGCTGGGATGATGTTGACGAAAGCGCCTTGTAGACGCTCCCGGTCGCCTTTCTGTCACGCCTGCCCGGTCTGCACCTCCGCCAGCACCTGCCGATGGAGATCCCGCAGGCGCCGCGCCTCCTCCTCGTCCAGCGTCTCCTGTTGCAGGCGCCGGGCGAACACCTCCTCCACGCTCAGCTCGTCGAGGGTCTCCTTCGCCTCGCTGGAAAGACTGGCGCTGCCGTTGGCGCGCTCGCGGCGGATGCGCAGCACTTCCACCGGCAGCCCCTCGCACAGCCCGCTGATGCGCTGCTGCAAGTCGCTCAGGTAGTCATCACCCCTGACCCGCACCTCCAACCATACCGGCCGCTCGGCGCTGCCCTGTTCGGCCGCCTCGGCGACGGCCACGGCCAGCTGCCCGAGGTCGCCGGCCACGGACTGCAGCGGCTGGAAGCGCGGCACGGTAAGCGGCGTCACCGCACGCAGACCGCCCTCGGCCAGGTCGACCAGCAGCACCTCCTTGTCCTGGCGCGCCTCGTCGAAGGACAGCGGGATCGGCGAGCCGCAGTAGCGAATGTGCTCCAGGCCGCCAACCTGCTGCGGGCGGTGGATGTGCCCGAGGGCGATGTAGGCGGCGGGCGGGAAGGCGCTGGCGGGGAAGGCCTCCAGGCTGCCGACGTAGATCTCCCGTACCGACTCGCTGGCGCTGGCGCCCACGGTGGTCAGGTGTCCGGTAGCGACGATCGGCAGCGCCGCGTCCAGCTCGGCGCGACGGGCCTCGGCCAGTTGGTAGAGCCGCTGGTAGTGGGCCTGGATGGCCTGCTGCAGGGACTGCTGCTTGTCCTCGGCGCTCTGCCCGGCCTGGCTCTGCAGCACATCGCGCGGACGGATGAAGGGGATGGCGCAGAGCAGCGCCCCCGGGGAGCCATCGCGGCGGCGCAGGACCAGCAGCTGGCGTTCGAGGTCCGCCTCGACGCCGGGGATCACCCGAGTGCCCAGCTCGGCCAGCAGGGTGCGGCTTTCGCCGAGCATGGCCACCGAGTCGTGGTTGCCGCCGAGGATCACCAGCTGGGCACCGGTCTGGCGCAGCTCGACGATGAAGTGGTTGTACAACTCGCGGGCGTAGCTGGGCGGCGCGCCGGTGTCGAACACGTCGCCGGCCACCAGTACGGCGTCGACCGCATGGGTGCGGACCTGCTCCACCAGCCAGGCGAGGAAGGCGCGGTGCTCGGCCTCGCGGGTCTTGCCCATGAAGTGCTGGCCTAGGTGCCAGTCGGAGGTGTGCAGCAGACGCATGGTTACATTGCCCATTCCTGGACCACCATGTGGGTCTTGATCTTCTCCAGGCCGGGGTAGCGCTCGATCTCCCCGCGGATTTCGCTGAGCCGCTCCACCGAGGGCGCCTCGACGTAGACCAGCATGTCGGTCTCGCCGCTGATCCCGCAGCAACGGCGGATCTCGCTGAACGCGCGCATGCGCTGCACGTACTCGGCGCAGCGGTTGTCCTTGTAGAACAGCTCGAGGAAGGCCTTGACCGCGCCGTTGCCGGGCTCGGCGATCTGCGCGTGATAGCCCCGAATCACCCCCTCGTGTTCCAGGCGGTGGATGCGTTCGCTGACCGCCGAGCGCGACAGGTTGACCACGCGGGCGATCTGGCTGACGGGAGTGCGCGCGTCGGCACGCAGGATGGCGATTATCTGGCGGTCGAACTTGTCCACGGGGTGTCTCGGCAGCTGGCAATCAATTCCGTCATTTTGCCGGGCAATGGCGACGCTTTGATAGCGGTCGATGCCCGGGGCAGCGCTTACCATAACGGAATCGTCGCCCCGCCACCGCCGGGGCAGGAACTCCGCACCGAGCCCGACACACCATGAGCCGACTCAACCAGGATCTGGGCCTGCTGCAAGGCATCGGCCTGCTCAGCACTTCCCTGCTCGGCACCGGCATCTTCGTGGTCCCGGCACTGGCCGCCACCGCTGCCGGCGCGGCGTCGCTGTGGGCCTGGCTGATCCTCATCGCCCTTGTGCTGCCGGTGGCCTTCACCTTCGCCCAGCTGGGCCGCCGCTTCCCCCATGCCGGCGGTGCGCCGCACCTGATCGGCCGGGCCTTCGGCGCGAGAATGGAACGGCTCAGCGCCTTCCTGTTCCTCGCCGTGCTGCCTGTGGGTCTGCCCGCCGCGCTGTTCATCGCCACCGGCTTCTGGCAGGCGCTGTTCCCGTTGGGCACCGGCGAAGCGCTGGCCGTCCAGTTCCTCACCCTGGGCGCCATCCTGCTGCTCGGCCAGCGCCCGCCGCGGGCCTCCGGGCTGGTGCAGGGGTTGACCGCCCTGGCCATCATCGCCAGCGTGGCGCTGGTCTGGTGGGTTGGCGGACTGCCGCTGGACAGCCAGCCGCTGCTGCCACGCCCCGACGACTCCTGGCAGCGGCTGCCGGCGGCTCTCGGGGTGATGTTCTGGTGCTTCGTGGGCATCGAGGCCTTCACCCACCTGGGCGAGGAGTTCAAGCGCCCGCAGCGCGACTTCCCGCTCGCCCTGCTGCTCGGCGTGCTGCTCGCCGGCCTGGTCTACTGGGCCTGCTCGGTGGCGGTACTGAGCTTCGGCACCTATGGCGACATCCACAGCGACGCCACCGCCCTGCCCCGGCTGTTCGACCTGCTGCTCGGCAGCCAGGCGCGCTGGCTGGTGGCGACGGTCGGATACCTGGCCTGCTTCGCCTCGATGAACGTCTACATCCAGGGCTTCTCCCGGCTGATCTGGAGCCTCGCCGATGAGGCCAAGCTGCCCGCCCCGCTGGCGGTGCGCAACCGCTACGGCGTGCCGGCCCGCGCCCTCCTGCTGGTGGTGGCCTGCTGCGCCCTGTGCGCGGCGCTGGCGGCGCTCTCCGGACTCTCGGTGGACCACCTGATCCGCTACGCCAACGGCAACTTCGTGCTCATCTACCTGCTCAGCATGGCCGCCGGCTGGGCGCTGCTGCGCGGCGTCTGGCGCGCCCTGGCGATCCTCAGCACCTTGCTGTGCGCCGGCGTGCTGCTCGCCCTGGGCAGCGACGCCCTCTACGCGTTGGGGCTGCTGGGGGCGCTGGCGCTGCTCGACTGGTGGCGCGCGCCCAAGGCACGGGCGGCACTGCAGCGGCCGCAGGGCTGAGCGCGCCGCCGGTCAGTCGACGACCAGCAGGCCGCGCCGCGGAATCAGGCTCCGCTCCTTGCGGCCGATGTGCTGACGCTTGCTCACCTCGTAGACCCTCCGGAAGCGTTCCCGATCGAGCCCGTCGTAGGCATTCAGGGCCTGCTCCACCAGGGCATCGTAGCGCGCCTCGTCCAGCTTCGCGTGCACTTCGCGCCGGAACAGGAAACCGAACTGGAAGCCCAGGGTCTCGGCGAGGAAGTCCGTCCGCCCGATGTCGCAGTTCTCCAGGTCGATGACCTTGGGCGCCTCGGGATTCTGCGGATCCAGCATGACATTCGCCACCCACAGGTCCAGGTGGCGGACCTCCTGTCATGCATCAGCTGGATGAGGGCGAATATGCCCCGGAGGAAGGCCTCGCCATCCACATTGGGCCGGCGCAGCCAGGTCAGGCCATCGACGTGGCCCTCCAGCCACTCGCTGACCATGAAGACCTCGCTGACCAGCCTGCGACTGCCGTAGCGACAGCCGAAGCCCTTCAGCGGCGGTGTGGGCACGCCGCGCCGGTAGGCCTCCACCGAATTGATGACCTCCTGTACGGCCCAGTCGAAACCGCCCTGCCGACGTTGCTGCCCAAAGGTCACCCGCAGGCGGGATGGCCAGCTCTCGAGAAGCGACGTCTTGACGAACAGCCGCTGCGACTCGACTTCCAGCATCCCCGAAGCCCGGCTCTTGCCTTGGATCTGCTCACGCCCCCGGATCAGGCCATGGACTTGGCTGAGGAGGTCGACCGAAATACCTTCGGCCATCTGCATGGTGAGATCCGAATAGGACACCCTGTAGGGATATTGCCCGTTGTACTGCCTAAACAACCGCATACTGTCCCCACTTCTCAAGTTGGCGCATGATAGCAATACGCCTTTATACATCGTTCCCCTCTAGTCGGAATTTTTGCCTTTCCGCCTTGCTATCCTTCCCTGCCACCAGCCACTGCCAGGGATAGCCCATGCGCCGACTCCTCAACGACCTGAAGATCATGTTACTGGCCAACCTCTGGGTGGTGCCGGTACTGGCCCTGCTGGTCGGGGCCCTGTTCTACTTCGTCGCCCCGCCGCCGCCCATGCATGCGCGGCTGGCCACCGGCTCGCCGGGGGGCGGCTACCACGCCTTCGCCGAACACCTACGTAGCGAGTTGGAACAGGAAGGCTTCAGCCTGGAGCTGGTACCCAGCCAGGGATCGCTGGATAACCTAGACAAACTGCTCAAGGGCGAGGTGGAGATGGCCCTGGTGCAGAGCGGCCAGGAGCTGACCTTGGAGAAGGCCGACCGGGACAAGCTCGCCGGGCTCGGGGTGATGTATCGCGAGCCGCTCTGGCTGTTCACCCGCGAGGAGGTGCATTTCGACCGCTTCGCCGACCTGCTCGAACTGCGCGTCGCCAGTGGCGCCGAAACCAGCGGCACCCACGCGGTCACCGCGGCGCTGCTGGCCGCCAATGGCCTCGACGCCGTGCACTATCCCGAACGCTGGCAACACATCGGCGGTACTCGCGCCGCTGAGGCACTGCTCGCCGGGGAGCTGGACGCCGCCTTCTTCATCGGCCCTGCCGAGACCCCGCTGATCCAGCGCCTGGCCACCGAGCCCGGACTGCGCCTGGTCAGCCTGCGCCGTACCCAGGCCTACCTGGCCCGCCTGCCCTACCTGAACGCCATCGAGGTGGGCGAAGGCATGCTCGACATGGCCAGCAACGTACCGGACCAGGACATCGTCACTCTCGGACCTCTGGCCACCCTGGTGGCCGGCGAGGACTTCCATCCCTCGCTGACTCCGCTGGTTCTCGAGGCTGCACGCAAGGTGCTGGAAAAGGGCAGCCTGCTCGACCCCGCCGGCCAGTACCCGGCCGCACCGCCGCGCTCCCTGGAGACCCTGCGCGAGGCCAGCTACTACTACGACAAGGGCCTACCGATCCTGCAGCGCTACCTGCCGTTCCGCATCGCCTCCCTGGCCGACCGCTACATCATCCTGGCCATTCCCCTGCTGGTCCTGCTGTTCCCGCTGTTCAAGGCGGTGGGACCGATCTACCAGTGGCGCATCCGCGCGCGCATCTATCGCTGGTACAAGCACCTGCGGGAGATCGACGTGCGCCTCTACCGGGGCGAGCGCGACCTCGACCTGGATGGCGAGATCCGCCGCCTGGAGCGCATGGAGGACGAGCTGGGCCGGGTGGAGGTGCCGCTCTCCTACTCCAACGAGCTGTACGAGCTGCACCTGCACCTGCGCTACATGATCGAACGGCTGCGCAAGTACCGTGAGCGGGCGACCGAGGAGGCGGAGGTCGGTTAACATGCGCGCTTCCCTTCAGTGCTTCACGAGACGTCCATGCCGATCCGCCACTGCATCGTCCACCTGATCGACAAGAAGCCCGACGGCAGCCCCTCGGTGCTGCACCTGCGCGACACCGAGCTGGCGGAGTCACAGGCCATCGAGAACCTGCTGGCCGACCTCAACGACAGCTACAACGCCAAGCAGGGCAAGGCCTGGGGCTTCTTCCACGAAGAATCCGGCGCCTACCCGTTCAGCGGCTGGCTGAAGGACTATCTGGACGGCGGTCGCGACTTCACCGCCTTCAGCCGCGCGGCCGTCGAGCACCTGCAGAAGCTGATGGACGAGTCCAACCTCTCGGTCGGCGGCCACGTGCTGTTCGCCCACTACCAGCAGGGCATGACCGAGTACCTGGCCATCGCCCTGCTGCACCACAGCGAGGGCGTGGCGGTCAGCGAGAGCCTGGAGGTGACCCCCGCCAAGCACCTGGACCTCGCCCAGCTGCACCTGGCGGCGCGCATCAACCTAAGCGAGTGGAAGAACAACAAGCAGTCGAAGCAGTACGTGTCCTTCATCAAGGGCAAGAACGGCAAGAAGGTCTCCGACTACTTCCGCGACTTCATCGGCTGCCAGGAAGGGGTGGACGCGCCGAGCGAGACACGCACCCTGCTCAAGGCCTTCAGCGACTTCGTGGAAAGTGAGGACCTGCCCGAGGAGAAGGCCCGCGAGAAGACCGACGCGCTGGTCGACTACGCCACCACCCAGGCGCGCCTGGGCGAGCCGATCACCCTTGAGGAGCTCTCCGGGCTGATCGACGAGGAGCGCCCGCGGGCCTTCTACGAGCACATCCGCAACAAGGACTACGGGCTGTCCCCGGAGATTCCGCCGGACAAGCGCACCCTCAACCAGTTCCGCCGTTTCACCGGGCGCGCCGAGGGGCTGTCGATCAGCTTCGAGGCGCACCTGCTCGGCTCCAAGGTGGAGTACGACGAGGAGCGGGACCTGCTGATCATCCGCCAGGTACCGACCCAGCTGAAGGATCAGCTCAAGCGCCGCAAGGACTGAGGCCCCGGTGACCTACGGTGCCGGACTGTCCACCCGCGGCAGCTGCTCGCGCTCGTAGCGCGGGTACAGGTGGGTGACCGTGCGGGTCAGCTCGTAGCGGCTCAGGCTCACCCTGGCGAAGCGCTCGGGGATGGGCGCGGCGATCACCTCGGTCATCTCCGCGCCCCGGGCGGCGCTGTCGCGCAGCAGGCCGTCCAGCCAACCCAGGTAGTCGCGCATCTGCGCGAAGGGCGCGGCATCGCCGGCCACGGGACCGTGGCCGGGCACCACCAGCTTCCAGGGCAGCGCCTGCAGGCGCTCGAGGTCGTTCAGCCAGACGTCCAGACCGGGACTGTTCGGGGTGGTCAGGGCGCGCTCGTGGAACACCAGATCGCCGGCGAATAGCACCCCGGTGGTCTCGTCGAAGATCGCCAGGTCGGCGCCGGTATGACCGCCCAAAGCCAGCAGACGCAGGCGGTGGTCGCCGATCTCCAGCACGCCCTCCTCCAGAGTCTCGGTAGGCAGCACCACCTCGGTACCGCGCATCCAGTCGCCGACCAGCCGGTACATGTTCTCGGCCATGGCATCGCCCTGCTCGGCGAGCAGCTCACGGGTGCCGGCCAGGGCGGCGATGGGCACATCGCTGAAGGCCTGGTTGCCGAGCACGTGGTCGGGATGATGGTGGGTGAGCAGCACGCGCACCAGCGGCTTGTCGCTGACCTTGCCGATGGCCTGGCGCAGCGCCTCGCCATAGCGCCGCGACGGGCCGGTGTCGATCAGCACCACGCCGGCGGAGGTCTCGATGAAGGCGACGTTGACGATGTCCCCGCCGTTCTGCTCGGAGAAGTTGTCGGTGGAGCCTTCCAGTAGCCAGGTGCCAGCGGCGATCTGCCGAGGCTCCAGGCGGTAGACCAGCTCGGCGGCCTGCAGGGGAGCGGCGCAGAGCACGAGGAGAGTGATCAGACAGCGCAGCATCGGGCTTCTCCTAGGACTGCAACAGGAACGGCAGGCTGAGCAGGACCAGCAGACAGCCGCCCGGAACCAGCAAGGGAATGAGGTGCATGATCCGCCCTCCTCAGAGGTTCGCCTCGAACTCGTTTCCGTTGTTGTCGCGCAGCCACAGCCGGGTCGCTTCCTGACCGCCGACCTCCAGGCCGATGGTGGGGTTCTCGGCGACCGCGGGGAACAGCTCCAGGGTCGCCAGCGCCTTGCCGGAGGCATCGCGCAGCTCGGCCTGGTTGAGGAAGAATTCGGGAATGCCGGCGGTCAGTCCGTTGTCCATCGGGTGGTCGACGCGCAGGCGCAGGCGACTCACCTCGCCACGCGGGAAGCGCGCGCCATGCACCTGACCGAGGCGCTGTTCCCAGCCCGGCTCGCTGCGCACCACGCTGGGCGCCGTACAGCCACCGCCGGCCGCCTCGATGCGCGCCGAGCCAACGTGCCAGACCCCGTCGCGGGTCAGCACCGCGGCCCGCAGGGCGGTCGCCTGCTCGACGCGGATGCGGATCGCCAGCATGGGACGCACCTGCGGCGAATGGGGATGGAAGGTGAAGATGTGCGGGATAGGGTTGAGCTCCGCCCAGGCGACCATGCGCACCACCTGGCCGGCCAGCGCGCTGGCATCGACGCGGATCGGCACCTGGCGGGCGTCTTCGGCGAAAGGCGGGACCTCCAGGAGGACCCGCTCATCGAACAGCACCGGCTCGGTGCCGAGCAGACGCTGTCGATGGAAGTCCCACATAGAGGACTTCAGAGGATCTTCCGACGTGGCCGCCAGGACCAAGCAGGGAAGGAAGAGCAGACCAAGCAGTGTACGGCGCATGTGCAACTCCTTGCGGAGAGACAGCCCCAGACAGCGGGCTCATTCTTCGACGTGGACGCTTTCCAGATAGGAGCGGATCGCCCAGAGTGCTTCCTGGCTCAGATAGTTGGCCATCTTCGGCATGTACACCCGGCCGTCGCGCACCGAACCGTTGATGACCCGTTCCTTGAACCATTCGTCGCCGGTGGCGCCCAGCTCCAGGTAGCGCAGGTCGGGGGCGATGCCGCCGGACTTCGCTTCCAGGCCATGGCAGGCGGCGCAGTTCTGGTTGTAGGCCGAAGCGCCGATCTCCACCGCACGGGGGTTGTCGCGGTAGGGGTTCTCGTCGCGCCACTCCTCACCCAGAGGCTCCAGACCGTCCGTGTTGACGTTCTGCGGGACGACATCGCCATGCGCCCAGACATTGCCGGCGGCAACAGCCAGCAGCAGGAGGGCGGCAGCCGCGGTGTTCTTCTTGTTCATAAGACGGGACCTCATTCAATGCACGCGGGACGGCTCGCGTGGAGCACGGTTGGGCACATGCTAGGAAGCCCGACCCAGACACCGAATGCCGCTTTGGTCGTTCGCATCTAGTCCATTGGTAGCAAGGCTTTAGGGGGTGTCGCGGGAGCCTTTGGCAGCAAGGCCAAGTCATGGGGCGATTGGGAATTTTTCCCTGCAAGGCCGGGAGTTTTTCCGTTTCGGCAGAACCCTTGCGGTTCCACCATCGAAGTGCCAGGTCGCCATCGTGGCGGCCTCAACACCACCACACTCAATGGGAACCACAACCATGACAACAAGATCGTTACCCAGCAAGCCTCGCCCCATGGCCTTCGCCATCAACAGCCTGCTGCTGGCCGGCGGCCTGGCGCTCGGCGGCTCCGCCCTGGCCAAACCCGTGACCTGGGAAGACATCGCCAACGACCACCTGACCACCCACAACGTGCTGCAGTACGGCATGGGCATGAACGCCCAGCGCTGGAGCCCGCTGGACAAGATCAACGACAGCAACGTCTTCAAGCTGACCCCGGCCTGGTCGTACTCCTTCGGTGACGAGAAGCAACGCGGCCAGGAATCCCAGGCCATCGTCCACGACGGGGTGATCTACGTCACCGGTTCCTACTCCCGCGTGTTCGCCCTCGACGCCAAGACCGGCAAGCGCCTGTGGACCTACAACCACCGCCTGCCCGACGACATCCGTCCATGCTGCGACGTGGTCAACCGCGGCGCCGCCATCTACGGCGACAAGATCTACTTCGGCACCCTGGACGCCCGTGTCGTGGCCCTGAACAAGGACACCGGCAAGGTGGTCTGGAACAAGAAGTTCGCCGACCACTCCGCGGGCTACACCATGACCGGCGCACCGACCATCGTGAAGGACCAGAAGACCGGCAAGGTGCTGCTGATCCACGGCAGCTCCGGTGACGAATTCGGCGTGGTCGGCCAGCTGTTCGCCCGCGACCCGGAGACCGGCGAGGAAATCTGGATGCGTCCGTTCGTGGAAGGCCACATGGGCCGCCTGAACGGCAAGGAAAGCACCCCGACCGGCGACATCAAGGCTCCGTCCTGGCCGGATGACCCCAACTCGCCAACCGGCAAGAAGGAAGCCTGGAGCCACGGTGGCGGCGCCCCCTGGCAGAGCGCCAGCTTCGACCCGGAAACCAACACCATCATCATCGGTGCGGGCAACCCGGCACCGTGGAACGGCTGGGCGCGCACCGCCGACGGTGGCAACCCGCGCGACTACGACAGCCTCTACACCTCCGGCCAGGTCGGTGTCGACCCGACCACCGGCGAAGTGAAGTGGTTCTACCAGCACACCCCGAACGATGCCTGGGACTTCTCCGGCAACAACGAGCTGGTGCTGTTCGACTACAAGGACAAGTCCGGCAAGACCATCAAGGCCACTGCCCACGCCGACCGCAACGGCTTCTTCTACGTCGTCGACCGCACCAACGGCAAGCTGCAGAACGCCTTCCCGTTCGTCGACGGCATCACCTGGGCCAGCCACATCGACCTGAAGACCGGTCGTCCGGTGGAACGCGAAGGCCAGCGCCCGCCGCTGCCGGAGCCGGGTGAAGCCCGCGGCAAGGTAGTCGAGGTCTCCCCGCCGTTCCTCGGCGGCAAGAACTGGAGCCCCATGGCCTACAGCCAGGACACCGGCCTGTTCTACATCCCGGCCAACCACTGGAAGGAAGACTACTGGACCGAGTCGGTCAGCTATAAGAAGGGCTCCGCCTACCTGGGCATGGGCTTCCGCATCAAGCGCCTGTACGACGACCACGTCGGCATCCTGCGCGCGATGAACCCGACCACCGGCAAGGTCGTCTGGGAGCACAAGGAACGTCTGCCGCTGTGGGCCGGCGTGCTGGCCACCAAGGGCAACCTGGTGTTCACCGGCACCGGCGACGGCTACTTCAAGGCCTTCGACGCCAAGAACGGCAAGGAGCTGTGGAGCTTCCAGGTGGGTACCGGCATCGTCTCCCCGCCGATCACCTGGGAACAGGACGGCGAGCAGTACATCGGCGTGACCGCCGGTTACGGTGGCGCCGTGCCCCTGTGGGGCGGCGACATGGCCGACCTGACCAAGCCGGTCGCTCAGGGCGGCTCCTTCTGGGTGTTCAAGCTGCCGAACTGGGATAAGGCCAGCGCCAGCCGTTGATCGCCCACGCCCCGTCACTTCCGCCCTCTCCCCTCCCGGGAGAGGGTCGGGGTGAGGGGCGTTTCCATTGCGTCAAACCGAGGAGTACCGCAATGAAACACCTGTCCCTGTTCCTGCCGCTGGCCCTGTTCGCCGCCGGCAGCCCCGCCTTCGCCGCGGACGACGGCGTACTGGTCATCAACGGTTGCCGCATCGAGCCGGACAGCAGTTGCCCGGGCGCCGATCTCAAGGGCGCCGACCTGCGCAACCAGGACATGCGACGCATGAAGCTGGCCGGCGCCGACCTGTCCGGGGCCGACCTGCGACATGCCAACCTGGACCTCGCCGATCTGGAGAAGGCCAACCTGAAAGGAGCCAACCTGACCCGCGCCAGCCTGCAGCAGAGCAACCTGCGCCTGGCCGACTTCAGCGGCGCCAAGCTGGTCGCCATCCAGGGCTGGGGCATGTACGCCCAGGCCGCGCAGTTCAATGGCGCCGACCTGTCCGCCGCCTACCTGGAATTCGCCCGCCTGGGCGGCTCCAAGATGCACGGCGTCAAGCTGGTCGCCGCCGACCTGGAAATGACCTGGCTGAACCGTGCCGACCTGAAGGGCGCCGATCTCAGCGACGCCAACCTGCAGGAAGTCAAACTCGGCGGCTCCAACCTGGAGAATGCCACCCTGAGCGGCGCCCGCACCCGCTTCGGCAACTTCCAGGACGCCAACATGGAAGGCTGCAAGGACTGTCCGCCCGGCTGGGACTGACCCGACTGGACGAAAGTCGGCCGCTGCGGCTAAGGTCAGTGGCCTTCTTCGTCCGAAACCCTTCCGCTTGAGCGCCCCTTGATCCCCACCCAACCGCGCGTGCTCTCAGGCGCCTGCTACCCCGGACCCCGCCACCCTTCCTCGCCCCGGTACCCTGGATCCGCCTGAATCCCGCTGCGGACTGCGCGCCCCAACTGTTCGGCCTGCACCAGGCCTACCTGGCCCTGCTGGGACCGTGCTTCGGCTTCCCGTTGCTGTCGTTGCTGGTCAGCCTGAGCAGGCCGTGCGAGGCCCTGAAGATCCTCTGCCACGGCCACTGCCTGGCGCCGGACGCCGCGCGCCTGCGCGCCAGCCGTGTCCGGTGCGGAGCGCTGGCGAAGCTGCGGGTACTGTTGCTGCTGGAGCTGCTGGCATCGCCGGCATCCGGCCGCTCGGCTCAGGCCGACTTGGCCTCGCCGACCCGCAGCACGCCGGTTTCCAGGGCCAGGTGCACCAGCCCGGCGAGGGAATCCACACCCAGCTTGTTCTTCAGCAGGGTCATGTGGTTGGACACCGTCTTGCCGCTGATGCACAGCCGTTCGGCGATCTGCCGCACCGGCACGCCGTGGGCGAGCATGATGAATACTTCCATCTCCCGGGGCGTCATGCCTGCCAGACGCGGGTCGCCATAGGGATCGTCGCCGCGCTGGCACGCCAGGCGGGTGGCCAGCGCCTGCTCGATGTAGGAATAGCCGGCCAGCACCCGGCGCACCGCCTCCACCAGCACTTCCGGCGCCGCGGCCTTCGTCACGTAGCCGGCCGCCCCGGCGTCCAGCGCCTGGCGCACCAGAGGCAGCTCGTCATGCATGCTGAAGAACAGCACACGCAGCTGCGGCAGGCGCTGGCGCAGCCGGCGGGTGGCCTCCAGGCCGCTGATCCCCGGCAGGCCGATGTCCATGATCACCAGGTTGGGAATGCTCGCCTGCACCTGCTGCAGGGCCTCCTCGCCGCTGCCGGCCTCGGCAATCTCCACCTCCGGGAGCATGCCGCGCAGCAGGCCGCTGCAGCCCAGGCGCACCACGGCGTGGTCGTCGACCAGGAGGATCTTCATGGCTGCAGCTCCAGCAGCAGGTAGTCGACGCGCAGCACTTGGCGGATCGGCTTCTCGGCGGCAGCCGAGGGCGCCTGCCGGTCGAAACCGATCAGACTGAGGATCAGCAGCAGGGACAGCGCCAGGGTTTTCAGGGTCTGGATGACGGATGGCATGGGGGACCCGCTTCTGCAGCGCCCCGGGCGGGGCGGGACTCCTGACGGCAATCCTAGGCCCCGGCCAGCGCCGAGCGACTCCTACCTTGGTACTGGAAAACCGCTACCTTTCGGTCGATTCGCCACCCCGGCGGGGCGAAATTACTACTTTGGTAGCGGTTTTCCCCACTCAACGTAGGATTCCCAAAGCACAAGCGGACCTCTCTAATGGTCCCCATAACAAAGCATCGGGACCACCGAAATGTCACGATCGACAAGGCCTGCCATCGTCTCGGCCCAACCGCGACGGCGCCCGCTTCTGCGTCAGTCCGTCCACCAGCCGAAGTCTGCCTGCCCACCCGCATCCGCCGCCGCGTCACTCCCATCCCGCCTTGCCGGCGCGCGCCAGCTGCTCGGTGCACTGGCCCTGCTGGCCCTGCTGCCGCTACCGGCCGGCGCGGCCAACGACGATCCCACCCTGTTCACCGCTGACGGCTACCGGCAGAGCCTCTACCGCAGCCCGACGCCCGAGCGCGCCGAGCACGCCGTGACCCTGGACACCGCGGCGCTGCAGAAGCTCCTCGCGGAACGCCCGGAGACCCGGCTGATCGACGTCTATCGCCGCCCTTGGGTGAACGGCCGCTTCGTCAACGACGAGGAGCACCGCAACATCCCCGGTAGCCTCTGGCTGGCCAACACCGGCGACGGCCAGCTGACCCCGCAGTGGCAGGCCTACTTCGCCGACAACCTGGCGCACATCAGCGCCGGCCGCCGCGACCTGCCGCTGGTATTCTATTGCCGCTCCGACTGCTGGCTGAGCTGGAACGCCGTCAGGCGCGCCCACGCCCTGGGCTACACCAGCCTCTACTGGTACCGTGACGGCATCGACGCCTGGGAACAGGCCGGACTGCCCCTGCACCCCGCCACCCCCCAAGAACTCTCCGTCGCACCATAATGACAACAACGAGGTGAAAGGCCATGTACAAGATTCTGATTGCCGACGATCACCCGCTGTTCCGCGAAGCCATCCACAACGTCATCAGCGACGGTTTCCCCGGCTCCGAAGTGATGGAAACCGCCGACCTGGACAGCGCCCTGGAGCTGACCCGCGAGCACGACGATCTCGACCTGATCCTCCTCGACCTCAACATGCCCGGCATGCACGGCCTCAACGGCCTGATCAACCTGCGCAACGAGGCGCCGACCATACCGGTGGTGATCGTCTCCGCCGAGCAGGACAAGCAGGTGGTACTGCAGGCCATCACCTACGGCGCGGTGGGCTTCATCACCAAGTCCTCGCCGCGCGCGCAGATGACCGAGGCCATCGAGCAGATCCTCAACGGCAATGTCTACCTGCCCTCGGACATCATCCGCACCCAGAAGAGCTCGCCGCGGCGCAGCGGCAGCGACGAGCACAGCATCCCGCCGGAACTGCTCCAGGCGCTGACCCGCAAGCAGCTGCTGGTCCTCGAGCGCATGGCCAAGGGCGAGTCGAACAAACAGATCGCCTACAACCTGGACATCGCCGAGACCACCGTGAAGGCCCATGTCTCGGCGATCCTGCGCAAGCTCAACGTGCACAACCGCGTGCAGGCGATCCTCTCCGCCGGGGACATCGACTTCTCCGCCTACCTGCGCCGCTGAGCCCCGACGTGCCGGAGCGGCGCACCCTGCTGCTGACCCTGCTGGCGATGCTGGCCTTCGCCGGCAATTCGCTGCTCTGCCGGGCGGCGCTGAAGGACACCGCGATCGACGCGGCAAGCTTCACCACCGCGCGCATCCTCTCCGGCGCCCTGATGCTCGCCCTGCTGCTGCGCCTGCGCGGTGCCAGCGCCAAGCCGCGCGGCAGCTGGCGCGGCGCCGCGGCGCTGTTCCTCTACGCGGCGGCCTTCTCCTTCGCCTACCTGCAGCTGGATGCCGGCACCGGCGCCCTGCTGCTGTTCGGCGCGGTGCAGGTGACCCTGGTGCTGGCCGGCCTGCTGCGCGGCGAACGCCTGGGCGGCCAGGCCCTGCTCGGCGTCCTGCTCGCCGCCGGCGGCCTGCTCTACCTACTGCTGCCGGGGGCCAGCGCCCCGCCTCTGAGCGGTGCCCTGCTGATGCTGCTCTCCGGACTGGCCTGGGGGCTCTACACCCTGTTCGGGCGCGACGGCGGCGACCCTCTGGCGGCGAGCGCCGGCAACTTCCTGCGTGCGGCGGCCTTCGCCGCCCTGCTGGCCCTGACCTTCCATGCCGGGCTGCGCCTGGACGGCCTCGGGCTGCTCTACGCGCTGCTCTCCGGTGCCCTCGCCTCGGGCCTCGGCTATGCCCTGTGGTACGCCGCCCTGCCGGGACTGACGGCCATCCAGGGCGCCTCGGTGCAGCTCAGCGTGCCGGTGCTCGCTGCCCTGGCCGGCGCCCTGCTGCTCGACGAGCCTCTGGGGGCTCGCCTGCCGGCGGCGGCCCTGGCAGTGCTCGACGGTATCGCCCTGGTTCTCCTGCCCAGGCTAGCCGGGGTGCCGCGCGCGGGCGTCTGAGTCAGACCGCGCCGCCGCGCTCCAGCAGGTGGCACATGGCGGTCTTCAGCTTCATCGGCCGTACCGGCTTGTGCATCAGGGTGTGACCCAGCTCGCGGACCTGCTGCTTGAGCTCGTTGCTGTAGTTGGCAGTGATCATCAGCGCCGGCAGCGGCGTGGCGCGCCGGGCGTTGATCGCGGCCACCGCGTCCAGACCGTTGCAGTCGTCGTCCAGGTGGTAATCGACGATCAGCAGCTCGGCCTCGGCGTGGAAGTTGTCCACCTGGCGCGCCAGATCCTCCTCGGACAGCGCGGTAACCACCCGGCAGCCCCAGCCTTCCAGCAGGGTACGCATGCCGGCACAGATCGACGCATCGTTGTCCAGCACCCAGACCCGCGAGCCGCGCAGGCGGTCGATCAGCTCGTCCGGAGTGCGCGCCTGTTCTTCTCCGCGACTGCGCGGCGCGCGGCTGGCGCAGGGCACCTCGATGGCGAAGCGCGAGCCCTTGCCGAGCACCGAGCTGACCTGCACGCGGTGGCCGAGCATGCGGGCGATCTTGTCGACGATCGCCAGCCCCAGACCGAGACCGCGGTCCTGGTTGGCGCGCGCCGCGTCGCCGCGCTTGAACTCCTGGAAGATCTCACCGAGCTTGTCCTCGGCGATCCCCACCCCGGTATCCCACACCTCGATGGACAGGCTGTGCCGATGGCGCCGGCAGCCGAGCAGGATGCGCCCGGACGGCGTGTAGCGGATGGCGTTGCTGAGCAGGTTGCGGAGGATCCGCGCGAGCAGTTGCTGGTCGCTGCGCACCAGCGCCGTGCTGGGCACGAAGTCCAGCTGCAAACCCTCGCTGGCCGCCACCTGGCGGTACTCGGCGGCGAGGTTGGCGAGCAGTTCGCTGACCGCGAAGGAGGCGATGTCCGGCTTGACCACCCCGGCGTCCAGCTTGGAGATGTCCACTAGGGTGCCGAGCAGGTTCTCCACATCCTCCAGGGAGTTGCTGATGTTGCGCACCAGTCCGTCGCCCGCGCCGGGGGCGCGCTCGAGCAATGCGCTGGTAAACAGCCGGGCGGCGTTCAGCGGCTGCAGCAGGTCGTGGCTGACCGCGGCAAGGAACTTGGTCTTCGACAGATTGGCCTGCTCGGCCTCGTGCTTGGCCTCGCGCAAGCGCGCCTCCACCTGGCGGCGCTCGCCGATCTCGCGGACCAACTGCTCGTTGAGGGCGGTCAGCTCGGCGGTGCGCTCGCGGACCCGCTGCTCGAGGTTCTGGTAGGCCTGATGCAAGGCCTCGGCGGTGCGCCGCCGCTCGGTGATGTCGCGGATCAGCACGAAGATGCCGACCACGCTGCCGTCGGCCTGGCGGTTCGGCACGTAGGAGCGCAGCATGCAGCGCTCTTGGCCCCCCATATTGGTCTCCACCACCTCGAAGCTGACGCTCTCGCCGTCCAGGGCGCGCTCCAGGTAGGGCTGCAGGCGTCGGCAGTGCTCCTCGCCATGGGCCTCGTGCAGGCTGCGGCCAAGCATGGCGCCGCGCGGCCAGTGGTACCACTCCTCGTAGACCTTGTTGGTGAACTCGTAGACCAGGTCGGCAGACAGGTAGGCGATCAGCGCCGGCACATGGTCGGTGATCAGGCGGATCCACTCCTCGCTCTTGCGCAGGGTCTCGGCGTGCCGGTAGCGCTCGGTGATGTCGGTGAAGGTGTTGACGAAGCCGCCGGTGGGCAGCGCATGGGTACGGATCTCCAGGACCTGGCCGCCGTACAGGTGCTGCTCGATCTGCTGCACCCGCCGCCCCTCGGCGTCGCGGGTATCCGGGGTGAGCAGCGGCAGCGCACTGTCGGCCATCACCTCGGCGAACTGCCGCTTGCCGGCGATCGGCGCCAGACCGCAGAGCTGCAGGAAGCGGTGATTCCACAGCTCCAGCACGCCGTCGGCGTTGACCATGGCCACGCCCTGGGACAGGTTGTCCACCGCGCGCTGCAGCAGACTGGACTTCTGCGCCAGTGCCTGCTCGCGGCGGATGGTCTCGCTGACCTTCACCTCGGTGATGTCGGTGTAGAGGATCACCAGCCCCCCCTCGCTGGTCGGCCGCTCGCTGACCTGTACCCAGCGGCCGTCCCGCAGGCGGTAGAGGCTGTGCTCGTCGCCGCCCGAGCGGTGCTCCTCGGCGATCAGCCCGGAGCTGGCCACCAGGCGGCGGATCTCGGAGAGCCGGGTGCCGGCGCTGATGCGCACCCGGCTGTGCGCCCAGAACGACTTGAAGCGGCTGTTGAACAGCACGATGCGCTGCTCGCGGTCGAACAGCACGAAGGCGTCGGAGATGCTCTCGATGGCGTCGATCAGATGCTGGTGAGCGGTCTCGGCGCGCAGCCGCGCCTCGCTGAGCAGGTGGTTGCTGGCCTTCAGCTCGGCCATCGCCTGGTTCAGCGCATCGGTGCGCTCGCGCACCTGTTCGGCCAGTTCCACCGAGTACTGGAAAGCGGCATAGGAGTCGTGGGGCAGCGAGGAGCGCGACTCGACCCGCTCGATCAGCGCCGCGTTGATGCGCCGCAGCTTGTGGTTCTCGCGCTCCAGCTGCTCGATGCGGGCCTGGAGGTCAGCGGCGGCCATGCCTGCCGGGTCGGCCGATGGCGACCCCGGTGAAGGTCTGGTTGAGGTGTACGCCATTGCACTGTTCCCCGTAGGTGTTGAAGCCGATCACCTGGCGGCTGCGCAGGAATTCGGCCACCGCGTCCAGGTCGCCGCTGGCCTCCGCCTCCAGACGACGCAGGAAGCAGTCGCAGCCGATGGTCAGCAGGGGCTCGCCGAGGTGCGCCTCGATGCGCGCGAACTGCGCCTGGAGGTTCGGCAGCAGCGGCCCGGGGCGCATGGCGGTGAGCACGATGCCGTTCTCCACCGCGCAGTAGAAGCTCAGGCTGAGGTCGTCGTTGACCTTCTGGATGGAGCGCACGTAGTAGCGGTCGTTGATCCGCACCGCCAGCGGGTGGGCGGCGAACAAGGCGAAGTCCAGCGCCTCGACCGGCACGCCGATCAGCTCGGCGTAGGCCTGGGCGGCCGGCTCGGCGTTCAGCTCGTGGACCCGCCGCGCGTTGCTGTCGGCGCGGGTCACCACCAGGCGCTCCTCGCGCGGCTCGATGTGGTGGGTGGTGAATACCTCGAAGTCCAGCCAGGTGTTGACCAGCACCACCACCGCCGAGCCGCTGTGGAAGCGCCCGCCGTGGTAGACGTAGGTGCGCGCCAGGTAGTTGTCGTCGCCGGCCGAGCCGCCGAAGTGCGGGATGCGCCCGAAGGCCGCGCTCAGCGCCGCCAGCACCACCTCCTCGCGGCTGGACAAGCCGTCCAGCAAGGTCAGGGCGAAGCTGTGGTCCTTGATCGGCGCCAGTGAATTGCTGCGGCAGTCGTTGATCAGCCGCTCGACCAACTGCTGGGCGTCGATCAGGCTGAAGCGCTCCATCTCGTCGATCAGCTCGCAGGCCACCGAGAAGTGCCGGTGGTCGAAGCCCACCGCGCTCACGCAATTGCGCCCGTAGCCCAGCGGGGTGATCTCCCCGGCGGTGGTGCAGCCGACCAGGGTGACGCCGCCGAAGTACTGCTCCAGAGCCTGACCGAGGGCATCCAGGTCGTAGGTGGCGGAGCAGAAGAACAGCACGAAGCCGAGGTGCGGGTGGATCAGCTGACGCGCCAGGTCCTGGGCCACGCTCTCCGCGTCCCGGGCGCTGGACATCGCCTTGATCACACCCTCGCCCTGCCCCTGCTGCATCGCCCTACCGCCCGCAGAAAACCCATTTCGATGCAGGCATTCTACGAAGCGCCGGCGCGACGCCCCCATCCTACTTGGGTCGCAGGTCGTGGGGTTCGAAAGTAGGAGGCGGACCGGGGACTGCCGAGGGTCCTCCCCGCCTCACACCAGGCTGGCCAGCGCCTGGCGGCTGAACGGCAGGATCTCGGCGTGGCGGCCATCGCGGATCTTCGCCGCCCACTCGGGGTCGACCAGCAGCGCGCGGCCCACCGCCACCAGGTCGAACTCGTGCCGCTCCAGGCGCTCCAGCAGGCCCTCGATGCCCGCCGGCTGGGCCACCTCATCGGTCTTGCCGAAGAACTGCAGGAACTCGCTGCCGGACAGCCCGACGCTGCCCACGGTGATGGTCGGCTTGCCGGTCAGCCGACGGGTCCAGCCGGCCAGGTTGAGCTCCGAACCAGGAAATTCCGGCTCCCAGAAGCGCCGCGTCGAGCAGTGGAAGATGTCCACCCCGGCCTCGACCAGGGGCTCGAGGAAGGTACCCAGCTCCTCGGGGCTGTGCACCAGGCGGGCGCCGTAGTCCTGCTGCTTCCACTGCGAGAAGCGGAAGATGATCGGGAAGTCCGGGCCGACCGCGGCACGCACCGCGCGGATCACCTCGATAGCGAAGCGCGAGCGGTTGGCCAGGCTGCCGCCGTAGCCATCCGTGCGCTTGTTGCTGCCATCCCAGAAGAACTGGTCGATCAGGTAACCGTGGGCGCCGTGCAGCTCCACGCCGTCCATGCCGATGGCCCGGGCGTCGCGGGCCGCCTGGGCATAGGCAGCGACCACCGCGTCGATGTCCGCCTGGGTCATCTCGTGGACCAGCTCGACGCCGTCCTTGACCTTGCCGGTGGGGCCATAGCCGGGCACCCTGGGGTCCGGCTCGGTGCCCAGCCGACGCACGCTGCCGACGTGCCAGAGCTGCGGGACTATCCGCCCGCCCTCGGCGTGCACCGCCTCCACCACCCGGCGCCAGCCGGCCAGGGCATCCTCGCCGTGGAAGCGCGGCACGTTGGGGTAACCGTTGGCCGCCGGATGGTCGATGGTGGTGCCCTCGGTGACGATCAGCCCCACCCCTGCGGCGGCGCGCCGGCGGTAATACTCGACCACCTGCGCATTGGGCACGCCACCCGGCGAGAAGCTGCGGGTCATCGGCGCCATCACCACACGGCTGGGCAGTTCCAGGCCGCCGAGGCGGAAGGGCTCGAACAGGGCTCGTACGCTCATGAGGGTCTCCGAAGCTCGGTCGCAGAAAAAAGAAATGGGTCCGCCGCAGCACCGGGAAGCGCGGACCATGATGGCCGGGCAGCATAGACTGGCTTATTTCACCCACCCAGCATCATTGATCGCACTGATCGACCGCCATCGCAGGCAGCCTACAGCCACTGCACGTGCTGCTCCAGAGGGAAGCGCAGGCGCGGGTTGTAGACGCCGCGCTCGCCCCGGCGGCCGACGGCGAGGATCATCACCGGAATGGCCCGACGCGGGATGTCCAGCAGCTTGCGCAGGCGCACCTCGTCGAAGCCCTCCAGCGGGCAGGTGGCGTAGCCGTGGCTCTGGAACGCCAGCATCAGGTTCTGCGCCGCCAGCGCGGTGGACTTCACCGCCCAGACGCGCATCTCCGCCAGGCTGTTGGGGCGACGCATCAGCGCCTTGCGCAGCCCCAGCAGGCGTACCAGCTGGCGCTTGAACAGGCCGAGCAGGCCAAACGGCCCCTGGTTGTACTGGAACTGCGCGACGCCGGAATAGAAGCGCCGCACCGGCTCCGGGATGTGCGCCTCCGGCCAGTGCTCGAGGATGCCCGCGCAGGCCTCGCGCCAGGTGTCCGGGCGAGCCAGCACCAGGATCAGCAACGGCGCCCGCGCGGCTTGCTGGCCCAGGCACACCGGGTGCAGACGCGCGCGCAGCTGCGCATCGCGGATCACCTGGAAGCTCCAGGGCTGCAGGTTGCAGGAACTGGGGGCGAGCACGGCCATTTCCAGGCAGTCGCGGATCACCGCATCGGGTACCGGCTCATCGGTGAAGCGGCGCACCGCACGGCGGCTCTCGATCAGCGCGCGCAGCGCGGCGGGCGAGGACTGGACGGGATACTCCTGGGCGGAAAGACTGGACATCGACGGACTCCTCGGACGAGGCCTCCATCAAAGCGGCTAGCGCGGCGGGCAACAAGCGCGAAGCAGGAAAAACGGCCTGCTTTGGCCAAAATGACCTGCTCCCGACCCGCCCGCGGACCGGGAGCAGAAGGCTCAGCCCAGGGCCTTCTCGATGGCTTGGATCAGCACCGGGTCGTCCGGTGCGGTGCGCGGCGAGAAGCGCGCCAGCACCCGACCGTCCTTGCCGACCAGGAACTTCTCGAAGTTCCAGGTGATGTCACCGGGAAACTCGGCCCCCTCGCCGGCCAGCAGGCGATACAGCGGGTGACGCCCCGGGCCGTTGACCTCCAGCTTGCCGGACAGCGGGAAGGTCACCCCATAGTTGAGCGAGCAGAACTCGCGGATCTCCTCCTCGGAGCCCGGCTCCTGGCCGGCGAACTGGTTGCACGGCAGGCCCAGCACGCTGAAGCCGCGCTCCCGGTACTGCTGGTGGAGCTTTTCCAGACCGGCGTACTGCGGCGTCAGCCCGCACTTCGAGGCCACGTTCACCACCAGCACCACCCTGTCCTTGAACGGCGCCAGAGGCAGGTCCGTGCCGTCCAGCGCCCGCAACGTGATGTCATGAAAGGCACTCATGTGGATTCTCCCTAGCGGACAAAAAAGGCGCCCGAAGGCGCCTTTCCTGTGGCTTGAGCTTAGCTCAATCAGTGGTGATGACCACCCTCGCCATGGATGTGGCCATGGGCGATCTCTTCCGGATTGGCATCGCGCACGGCGACCACCTTGACCTTGAAGTTCAGGCGCTGGCCGGCCAGCGGATGGTTGCCGTCGACGGTGATGTCGTCGCCGTCGATGTCGCGGATGGTGACGATCTGCATGCCGCCGTTCGGGGCCGAGGCGTGGAACTGCATGCCCACTTCCAGCTCGTCGACGCCTTCGAACAGGCTGCGGTCGAGCACGGCGACCAGCTCGGCGCTGTATTCGCCGTAGGCTTCTTCCGGCTCGATGGTCACATCCAGCTCGTCACCGGGCTGCTTGCCGGTCAGGGCCTTCTCCAGGCCGATGATGATGTTGCCGGCGCCGTGCAGGTACACCAGCGGAGCGCCGCCTGCGGAGCTGTCGATAACCTCGCCGGCATCGTTGGTCAGGGTATAGTCGATGGACACGGCCTTGTTGGCGGCGATCTGCATGGGGGTGAACCTTTGCGAAAGAATGATGAAAGAACAAGTGTAACCAAGCCCCCGCAAGAATGCGACCAGCACGCGGACGGACGGAGCGGTAGCCGGATCGCGGGGTTCCACCAGGATGAGGAAGGCCACTGGGTCGCGGAACTCACCTGCGGGCATACTCAGCATCTGCGCCATCTGCCGCCCTGGCAGTCGCGGCCCTGGGTGATGGATGCCGGGCAGCGCGCCGCCCGGATCGGCCAGCGCTTTCCCTGCGGCTGGTGCCTACAGGACATGGACAAGGAACGAGACATGCCGTCACGCAAGATACTAGTGATCAACTGTGGCAGTGCGACCATCAAGTTCGCCCTGGTCGACGAGCACGAGGAAAGCTTCGCCCTGCGCGGCATCGCCGACCGTCTCGGCGAGCCGGACGCGGTGCTGCACTGGCAGCACGCCGGGGAACGCCACGAGCAGCCGATCCCCGGCGCCGACCACGGCGCCGCCCTCGCCCGACTGCTGCCGCTGGTGCAGGAGGCCAGCCCCGGTGGAGTGCAGGCCATCGGCCACCGCGTGGTGCACGGCGGCGAGCGCTTCACCCGGGCCCGACGCATCGACGCCGAGGTACTGGCGGCGATCCGCGCGGTGGCGCCCATGGCGCCGCTGCACAACCCGGCCAACCTGCTGGGCATCGAGGCGGCCATGGCGGTCTACCCGGAGCTGCCGCAGGTCGCGGTGTTCGACACCGCCTTCCACCAGACCCTGCCCGAGCACGCTTTCCGCTACGCCCTGCCGGATGCCCTGTACCGCGAGCACGGCGTACGCCGCTACGGCTTCCACGGCACCAGCCACCACTACGTGTCGCAGCGCGCCGCGGAACTGGCCGGGCTGCCGGTAGAGGACAGCTGCTGGCTGTCCGCGCACCTCGGCAACGGCTGTTCCACCTGCGCCATCGTCAACGGCCGGAGCCGCGACACCAGCATGGGGCTGACCCCGCTGGAAGGCGTGGTGATGGGCACCCGCAGCGGCGACGTGGACCCCAACCTGCACAGCCACCTGGCACGCACCCTCGGCTGGCCGCTGGAGCAGACCGAGCGGATGCTCAACCACGAAAGCGGCCTGCTCGGCCTGTCCGGGCTGTCCAACGACATGCGCACCCTGCAGCAGGCCCATGACCAGGGCCATCCCGGCGCCATTCTGGCCATCGAGGTGTTCTGCTACCGCCTGGCCAAGTCCCTGGCGGCACTGAGCTGCGCCCTGCCGCGCCTCGACGGCCTGATCTTCACCGGCGGCATCGGCGAGAATTCTCCGCTGATCCGCAGCAAGACCCTGGCCCACCTGCGCCTCTTCGATCTGGCCCTGGACGAGGCCGCCAACGCCCGTTGCGTGAACGGCGTCGGCGGAGCGATCCACGCTCCGGGCCATCCGCGGGTGCTGGTGGTGCCGACCAACGAGGAGCGGCAGATCGCCCTGGAGACCCTGGAAGTGTTGGACGCCTGCGCCATCCGGGCGGACGTCCGCTAGAGAGTTCCACCGACCGGGAGCCTGTCCGGCTCCCTGCCACTGGAGATTGCATGCACACCTTCTTCCTCGCCCCCACCGGCTTCGGCGTCGGCCTCACCTCCGTCAGTCTCGGCCTGGTCGGCGCCCTGGAACGCACCGGCCTCAAGGTCGGCTTCTTCAAGCCGATCGCCCAGCCACGCCCCGGCGACCACGGCGCGGAGCGCTCCAGCGAGCTGATCGCCCGCACCCACGGCCTGGAATCGCCGCGCCCGCTGCCCATCGCCGAGGTGGAGCGGATGCTCGGCGACGGCCAGCTCGACGAGCTGCTGGAGCGGATCGTCAACCTCTACCAGCAGGCCGCCCAGGACAAGGACGTCGTGGTGGTCGAGGGTCTGGTGCCGACCCGTCACGTCAGCTACGCGGCGCGGATCAACTTCCACCTGGCCAAGAGCCTGGACGCCGAGGTGATCCTGGTCTCCGCCCCGGAGGACGAAGCCCTCGACGAGCTGGCCGACCGCCTGGACATCCAGGCCCAGCTGTTCGGCGGGCCTCAGGATCCCAAGCTGCTCGGGGTGATCATCAACAAGGTGCGCGCCGCCGAGGGCGTCGAAACCTTCGCAACGCGTCTGCGCGAGCTCTCACCCCTGCTGCGCAACGACCATTTCCGCCTGCTCGGCTGCGTGCCCTGGCAGGCCGAACTGAACGCCCCGCGGGTGCGCGACGTAGCCGACCTGCTCGGCGCCCGGGTGATCAACGCCGGCGACTACGCCCAGCGACGCATGCACAAGATCGTGCTGTGCGCCCGCGCGGTGGCCAACACGGTGCCGCTGCTCAAGCCCGGGGTGCTGGTGGTCACCCCCGGCGACCGCGACGACATCATCCTCGCCGCCTGCCTGGCGGCGATGAACGGCGTGCCCCTGGCCGGCCTGCTGCTGTGCAGCGACTTCCCGCCGGACGCGCGGATCATGGAGCTGTGCCGCGGCGCCCTGCAGAGCGGCCTGCCGGTGCTCTCGGTGAGCACCGGCTCCTACGACACGGCGATCAACCTCAACCGTCTGAGCAAGGAAATCCCGGTGGACGACCGCGAGCGCGCCGAGCGGGTCGCCGACTGCATCGCCGGCTATTTGGACTACGGCTGGCTGCGCGCCCGCTGCGGCGAGCCCCGCGAGCCGCGCCTGTCGCCGCCGGCGTTCCGCTACCAGCTGGTCAAGCGCGCCCAGGCCGCCGCCAAGCGCATCGTCCTGCCGGAGGGCTGCGAGCCGCGCACCGTGCAGGCCGCAGCCATCTGCCAGGCACGCGGCATCGCCCGCTGCGTGCTGCTCGCCAAGCCCGAGGAGGTGCAGGCGGTGGCCCGCGCCCTGGGCTTGGAGCTGCCGCCGGGACTGGAGATCCTCGACCCGGACCTGATCCGCGAGCGCTACGTGGCGCCCATGGTCGAGCTGCGCAAAAACAAGGGGCTCAACGCGCCCATGGCTGCCGCCCAGTTGGAGGACAACGTGGTCCTCGGCACCATGATGCTGGCCCTCGACGAAGTGGACGGCCTGGTCTCCGGCGCCGTGCACACCACCGCCAACACCATCCGCCCGGCCCTGCAGCTGATCAAGACCGCGCCCGGCTACAGCCTGGTATCCTCGGTGTTCTTCATGCTCCTGCCCGACCAGGTGGTGGTCTATGGCGACTGCGCGGTGAACCCCGATCCGTCCGCCGTCGAGCTGGCCGAGATCGCCATCCAGAGCGCCGAGTCGGCACGCGCCTTCGGCATCGAGCCGCGGGTGGCGATGCTCAGCTACTCCACCGGCGACTCCGGCAGCGGCGCCGACGTGGAGAAGGTCCGCGAGGCCACCCGTCTGGCCCGCTCCGCGCGCCCCGACCTGCTGATCGACGGCCCGCTGCAGTACGACGCTGCGGCCATCGCCAGCGTCGGCCGGCAGAAGGCCCCGGACAGTCCGGTGGCCGGCCACGCTACGGTGTTCATCTTCCCCGACCTGAACACCGGCAACACCACCTACAAGGCGGTGCAGCGCAGCGCCAACTGCCTCAGCGTCGGCCCCATGCTGCAGGGCCTGCGCAAGCCGGTGAACGACCTGTCGAGGGGCGCCCGGGTCGATGACATCGTCTACACCATCGCCCTCACCGCCATCCAGGCGGCGACCCGCGCCTGAGCCCGACGGGCCGCCGGCAGCCCGCTGGCACGGCGGCCTGGGCGTGACCGACTGGTCGGTCGCCGTGCTTGCAGTTCAGTGAACAAGCGTTAACTATTTGCGCCCGACAAGAACCCCGGGCCTCTCCGGGCCACAACAACACGGCGCAACACCCCATGCTGAGCTTCCTTCCCGCCCCGCTGCGCGGCGTCCTGGCCCTCCTGCTGCTAATCGCCAACACCCTGTTCTGGTGCTGGTTCCTGTTCCTCGTCGCCCTGGTCAAGCTGTGCATTCCGGCCCGGCCGGTGCGCAAGCTGTGCAACCTGCTGTCCAACTGGATCGCCGAGATCTGGATCGCCGGCAACAGCGGCTGGATGTGGCTGACCCAGAAGACCGATTGGAACCTCGAAGGCCGCGAGCAACTGAAGTACGACGGCTGGTATCTGGTGACCAGCAACCACCAGAGCTGGGTGGACATCCTGGCGCTACAGCACACCCTCAACCGGCGCATGCCCTTCTTCAAGTTCTTCCTCAAGCAGGAGCTGATCTGGGTGCCGGTGATCGGCTTGTGCTGGTGGGCACTGGATTTCCCCTTCATGAAGCGATACTCCAAGGCCTACCTGGAGCACCACCCGGAGAAGCGCGGCGAGGACATCCGCACCACCCGCCGCGCCTGCGAGAAGTTCCGCGATGTGCCGGTGGCGATCTTCAACTTCCTGGAAGGCACCCGCTTCACCTCGGCCAAGCACGACGCCCAGGGCTCGCCGTACCGCTATCTGCTCAAGCCCAAGGCCGGCGGCATCGCCTTCGTCCTCGACGCCATGGGCGACCAACTGAAGTCGCTGGTCAACATCACCATCCACTATCCGGACGGCATCCCCAGCTTCTGGGACTTCCTCTGCGGCCGGGTCCGCCAGGTGGTGATGCGCTACCATCGCCAGCCGATTCCCGCCGAATTCATCGGCCGCGACTACAACGAGGACGAGGCCTTCCGCCTGGCATTCCAGGAGTGGGTCAACCAGCTGTGGCAGGACACGGATGAGGAACTGGAACGCCTGCACCGGGAGTATCCGCCGGCAGGCAAGTAGGGCCAGAGGCGAAAGAAGCCAGACCTGCCCCACCTTCGGGCAACTCCGGAGCCATCCCCTCTCCCCGTTGAGAGGGGCCATCCCGGGCAGGCCGGAAACAAGCCCGCCCGGGAAAACTTACCGGTAGGCCTTACTGCAGAGGACGCAGATTGATCTCCACGCGGCGGTTCTGCGCGCGGCCGGCCTCGGTGCTGTTGCTGGCGATCGGCTGGCTGGGGCCGGCGCCGTAGGCGCTGATCCGCGAGGCAGCGATGCCGTTGGCGGTCAGGTAGCTGGCCACGCTCTGCGCGCGGCGCTGCGAGAGGCTCTGGTTGAGCTGCAGCGAACCAGTGCTGTCAGTGTGGCCTACGATGTCGATGCCGTTCTGGTTGAACTCCTTGAACACCAGCACCAGCGAGTTGAGGGTCGGGTAGAAGTTGCTGGCGATGTCCGCCGAGTTGCTGGCGAAGGTGATGTTGCCCGGCATGATCAGGGTCAGGTTGTTGCCGTCGCGCTGCACCTGCACGCCGGTGCCCTGCAGGGTCTGGCGCAGCTTGGCTTCCTGGCGGTCGACGTAGTAGCCGTAGCCGCCACCGGCCGCACCGCCCACCGCCGCGCCGATCAGCGCGCCCTTGGCGCGGTCCTTCTTGCTCGCGGTCGCGGCCCCCACGGCGGCACCGGCGACGGCACCGATGCCACCGTACATGCCGGCCTTGCTGGCCTGGCGTTCGCCGGTATAGGGATTGGTGGTGCAGCCAGCCAGCAGTGCGACGCCGGCAGCCAGGGCGGTCAGGTTACGCCATTTCTTCATTCGGTACTTCCTTCTCTGTCTTCTGTTGCCCGGGCTGCGCCCGGCCGAAGCGTCTCGGCGACCCGGGCCAGGCACTTCGAGCCGCGCCTGGCGGCGAAGTTCCGCGCAAGGTTACCAGGACTGCCGGCGGCAGTCCGCGATCCTCTACGGAAGATGGGAGGCAGCCCCTGGACGGGACTGCCTCGAGAGAGGTAAGGCGTCGGGAGCTATTGCGCGCCCTGGGGGCCCTGGGCGCCGGGCAGCGGGCGCAGGGTGACCTCGACGCGACGGTTCTGCGCGCGGCCGTCCGGGGTGGCGTTGCTGGCGATGGGCTGGTCCGGTCCCATGCCACGGGTGCTGACCCGCGCGGCATCCACGCCCTGGGCGATCAGATAGTTGGCCACGCTCTGCGCGCGGCGCTGCGACAGGTCCATGTTGTAGGCATGGCTACCGGTGCTGTCGGTATGGCCGACGATCTCGATGCTGTTCTGGTTGTACTGGCGGAAGGAGCTGGCCAGGTTGTTCAGCGGGGTATAGAAGCTGCTGGCAATCTCCGCCGAGTCGGTGGCGAAGGTGATGTTGCCGGGCATGATCAGTTGGATTGTGTCACCCTGACGCTGCACCTCCACGCCTGTGCCCTGCATGCTGCGGCGCAGCTCGGCCTCCTGCTTGTCGGCGTAGTAGCCGTAGCCGGCCCCTGCCGCGCCGCCGATGGCAGCGCCGATCAGCGCGCCCTTGCCGCGGTTGTCGTGGTCGATCAGCGCCCCAGCCACGGCGCCGGCCACCGCGCCGATGCCACCGTAGGTGGCGGTCTTGTTGGAGCTCGGCTGACTGTTGTCGTAGGGGTTCTGCGCGGCGCAACCGCTCAGCAGGAGGGCGCAGCAGCCCAGAGTCAGTAGCGGCGAACGAAGCATGTCTTCAGTCTCCAGGGGAGGTAGGGGTGTTTCAGTGTATCTCCACGTCTCAGGCGCGGACGAAGGGATTCTCGCGCATCTCGTCGCCGAGTCGAGTATCCGGACCATGGCCGGCGACCACGATGGCCTCCTCGTCGAGGCTGTACAGGCGCTGCTTGATGGAGCGCTCGATGGCCGCGTAGTCGCCCCCCCACAGGTCGGTGCGCCCGATACCGCGACGGAACAGGGTGTCGCCGGCGATCAGCAGCTTGACCTGGGGGAACCAGAAGCTCATCGAGCCTGGGGTGTGCCCCGGGGTGTGCAGGGCCACGCCGCAGCCGCAGGCCAGCTCCTCGTCGTCGTGCAGCCAGCGGTCCGGGGCCGGCACCGGGGTGTAGGGCACACCGAACATGCGGCACTGCAGCTCCAGGTTGTCCCAGAGGAACTGGTCGGCCTGGTGCAGGTGCAGGGTAGCGCCGGTCTTCTCCTTCATCTGTCCGGCGGCGAGGAAATGGTCGAGGTGCGCATGGGTATGAATGATGCTCACCACCTTCAGCCCGTGGGCCTCCAGGCGTGCCATGATCAGCTCCGGATTACCGCCCGGGTCGACCACTATGGCTTTCTTGCTCAGCGGGTCGCCGATGATGGTGCAGTTGCACTGCAGGGGGCCGACGGGGAAGGTTTCGCGGATCAGCGCGGGTTCTGCGGTGGTCATGGATAGTCCTGCTGGAAGGCCCGGAATGGGCGGTTCGTTGCGTCGGACTAGGGTGCGCCCAATGCGGCGGGGTTTTCAATATGGTCCACCGCGGACCGGCCGGTCCGGGCGCGTCGCGATCCCGCCGGAGGAGCTACGCCAAGGGGAATACCGAGCATTACCGGAAATGGCTGGCTGGGCAGGATTATAACGTCGAGGGCATAAAGGCTCCTGTGCTGGTGCGTGAGCGCATCACGCCGATGAGCCTGGATGAACGCATTGCCTACACCACCGAGGCAAACGAGCGCACCACGCTTGAGATGAGCCCGACCGAGCGCGCCATGGCTGACGCGCGCAAGCTGAGGCCGATCCTGAGCCTGTACCGAGGCGGCGACCTGTCGGCGGCTGCTAACCGGGATAGCGCCGACACCGACATCAAGTCTATCGGCGGGGCGCTACTGGACGTGGCCGGCAGCTGGGCGCAAATGCGCGAGAACGCGCGGGAAGGCGTAATTTCCACCAGCGTCGATCTGACCCCGAACCTGCTGGAGGCCGTCAATATCGTGCGCCGTGCCCGCGCCGAGGGCCGCCCGGTCGCAGAGCTGGTGAATCAGAACGACTTTTTCTCTGGAGAGATCGACCCGGTCACTACCGCTTTCCTGAGGATCTTCTACCGTGGTGAGAACTTCGCCCGTGCGCGCAGCCGTGATAGGGTGGCTGACGCATTGCAGTACTATACTGAGCAGGCCCAGCTTTCTAAGCCAGGCCCCAACATGTTCGGCGAGCCGGAAGTCACCGGCGCCGAGATCTTGAGAGATGTCAATGAGCGCATCGAACGACAAGAGCAACAAGCCAGTCAGCAACAAGACATCTTCGCAAGCCCGCGAGCTTCTAGCGCGGACGCTGGAGCATCTGGCGAAGGTGGACAAAGAACCGAATCTGCGCCGGCACGCGAAGCGGCTTCGCAAGGAGGGCAGAATGTACCAGGTGCCCCCGAGCGTGTGGAACGCTATAGCCAAGACGCAGGAGCTGAAGATGCTGACGCCCCTAGTGACGGCGACATCGATCAACGTCTAGCCGCTCAGGCCAAGGCTCCGAAAACCACCAAGTGGGGCGACAAGTCCAGCATTGACGCCTCCCTTCCGCTGCTGCTGCCCGAGCAGCGCGAGGATGTCTACAAGGCCGAGAAGCGGCTGGACGGCAACAACGGTATCCTGTTTACCAACGGCACGGGAACCGGGAAGACTGCGACCGGCCTTGGCATCGCCAAGCGTTTCATCAACGACGGCAAAGACAACATCATCATTGTTGTCCCGAGCGACAAGATTGCGGCGGACTGGGTGAAGTTCGCCCGGATGCTTGGCATCAATCTTCAGCAGCTTGAGGACAGCAACGGCAAGTCCGGCCCGGTCGTTACCACCTATGCCAATTTCGGCCAGAACCGGAGTCTGGTCGAACGCGACTGGGATCTGGTGATTGCCGACGAGTCGCACTACCTGTCCAGCAATGCGAACGGAGACGCGACCGTCCCCCGGACTCCGTGCGGAAATCACTGGGCAGGCGTCCGGTCCACTTCTTGAAGGCCCGGCGGAAGTTGGAGGGGTCGCTGAAGCCGAGCAGGCCGGCGATCTCGAACATGGGCAGCTGGGTATTGGCCAGGTACTCCAGGGCCAGCCGCTTGCGCACGTCGTCGAGCACCTGCTGGTAGCTGGTGCCCAGCTGTGCCAGGTGCCGGCGCAGGCTGCGCCCGCTGGTGTGCAGAGCCCGGGCAGCGCTGTCCAGATCGGGGAACTCCCCCGGGCGGGACAGCAGCAAACGGCGCACGCGGGCAAGCAGCCCGTCCTGCACCTCCAGGTTGGCCAGCAGCGCCTGGCACTGCTGCTCGCACATCTGCACTGTGGCCGGGTTGGCCAGGGCCATTGGCCTGTCCAGGTAGGTGCGCGGCAGGCTCAGCCAGTGCCAGGGCTGATCGAAGGCTACCGGCACGCCGAACACTTCCGCGTAGCGCGCCGCATGGGGCGGCGCCGCATGGGCGAAGCCGACCTGCAGTCCGCTCAGCTCCTCGCCGACCAGGAAACGCGCGATGCTGAACAGGCTGGCCAGCAGGCTCTCGGCGGCGAAGCGCGCCACCATGCCGAGCGGCACCGACTCGCAGGCACGCAGCTCCACCCGCTCGCCATCCTCCACCAGCTCCAGCTCGAAGGCCAGCCCCAGCACCCGGTAGTAGCGCAAGGCGAACTGGATGGCCTTGCCGAGGTTGGCGCTGGACAGAACCGCATAGCCGAGGATGCCGTGAGTGGAGATGTTCAGGCGTCGACCGAACTCCAGGCCTAGGGCCGGCTCCGTACAGCGCTGCAGCAACGTGCCGACCAGCCGATGGAAGTCGCCGAAGGCTAGCCGGCCGTTGGCGTGGGCCAGCAAGTCGGGGCGCAGCCGCGCCGCGGCGAGCAGCGTCCCGCGCTCGATGCCCCGCTCCTCGGCCATGCCCAGCAGGGCCTCCACGTAGGTCAGGGGTACCATTTCGGCGGTGAGATTGAATGCTAGCTTCATGCCTGTCCCTGTCGGCCGCCATCGGGATCGCATTGGCCGGATATGACCTGCAACTTGGCCGTATCTGCCTTCGTCACCGGAGTCGACAAAGCGCATAGTCGGCACTGACGTTCCAGATTATCGAGGGAGTCGTGATGACCGGCACCACACCTAAAGGCTTGGAAATCCGCCCGCGCCGCCCGGAGTTCGGCCTGCCGCAGCCGATGCCCCGCCACTGGCACGGCGGCGATGCCTTCAAGAGCCACTTCTTCGACGCCATGTCGGTGCTGTTCCCCGACGGCGAGCGCTTCTTCATCGACTCGGTGCGCCACTTCCGCGAGCGGATCGACGACCCGCTGCTCAGGGAGCAGATCCGCGGCTTCATCGGCCAGGAGGGTCACCACAGCCGCGAGCACATCGACTACAACAACCAACTGCGCGCCCTCGGCTACGACATCGACCATCTGGAGCGAGCCCTGCGTCGGCGTCTGGCCTTCGTCCGCAAGTTCCTCTCGCCGCAGCTGCAGCTGGCCGCCACCACCGCGGTGGAACACCTCACCGCGATCATGGCCGACGCCCTGCTGAGAAACCCACGCTGGCTGGAGGGTGCCGACCCGACGATGGCACGCCTATGGCGCTGGCACGCGCTGGAGGAGACCGAGCACAAGGCGGTGGCCTTCGACGTCTACCAGCAGGTCTGCGGCAGCCCCTGGCTGCGCCGTCGCGCCATGCTGCAGAGCACCATTTTCTTCACCAAGGACACCTTCCTGGGCCTGGTGCACATGCTCCGCCGCGACGGCCTGCTGTGGAACTGGCGGGTGTGGCGCGACGGCCTGCGCTGGCTGTGGGGCAGGGACGGCATCCTGCGTCCGCTGGTCAAGGCCTACCTGGAGTTTTACCGCCGCGACTTCCACCCCTGGCAGCACGACAACCTGCACCTGGTCGAGCAGTACCGCAGGGAATTCGACTCCACGGCCGGGACCGCCAGCGCCTGAGCCCCGAACCACTCAGCCCCGAAAGCTCCGGCCGTACGACCGGGCTTTCGGGGCGGGTCCTGTTCCGCGCCGGCCTCCGCCATCAGCCCAGCAGGAAGCGCAGCGCGTCGGCCGCGCTCTGTTCAGGAATCTCCTCCATGGGAATGTGCCCGACGCCGGGATAGACCTTGACCTGGATGCCCGGCACATCGCGCTGCCAGAGCGGCACATGGGCCGGGGGAATCCAACGGTCACGGTCGCCCCACATCAGCAGGGTCGGCACCTTCAGTTGGGCCACTCGCTGAGGTGTGGTGTGCAGCTCCTCGCGGTTGACCTTGAGCAGCAGGCGGAAGATCTCCATGGCCGCCTTGCGGTTGCCAGGCCTGCGGCTGATGTCGTAGTAGCGGTCCACCACCCCGGGCTTGATCCGCCCGCGATCGCCGTACACCTCGCGGACCCCCTGGGCGACCAGGGCGCGCGGCATCCACAGCGGGATGAACCAAGTCGAGCCAGGCAGCGCCGCAGAGGCGATCATCCAAGGCACCTTCTTCATCTGGTAGCCGGCCGGGTCCACCAGGATCAGCTTGCTGACCCGCTCAGGGTGGGCCAGGGCATAGTTCCAGGCGATGTAGCCGCCCAGGGAGCTGCCGGCAATCACCGTCTTCTCCACCCCCAGGTAGTCGAGCAGTTGGCCGAAGGCGTCCAGCATGCGCTCGGCACTGTACTGGCCGTCCGGCACCGGGCCGGTGAGGCCGAAGCCGGGCACGTCGAAGCGGATGATCCGGAAGTGCGGAGCCATGGCCTGCACCCAGCCGTCCCAGGTGTGCAGCGAGGCCATCACACCGTGGATCAGCACCAGCGCCGGCTTGTCGCGGCTGCCCTCGTCGCGGTAGTGGATGTGCACGCCTTCCAGCTCGACGAAACGCGAACCGCTCTCCGGGCTGGCGTAGCGGGCCTTCAGCCGCTCCAGCGGCAGGTGGCCGAAGCCCAGGCGGGCGAGGCCGACGGACAGGGGCGGATGGAGGGAAGGACTGGACACGGACATGCGCGTACCTCGGCGATCGTTCTTGTCGGAATGCCGCCTAGCAAAGCATGGCCTCTCCGCCTTGCCTGCCCAACCTAGGTTGAGCGCGGGGCGAGGCAGCGGCACGCCAGCTCACCGAGAACCCGCTTGGCCTGCTCGATCTCCTCGCGACTGGCCTCGCGACCGAGCAGGTCCAGGGAAGCGGATTCCATGGCCCAGATCAGCGAGCGGGTGATCAGCGGGTCACGGTGCAGGCCGTAGCCCGACAGGCGCTCGTCCACCAACCGCACCATCTCCAAGTGCGCGTGCAGGCGATGGCGGGCCAGCGGAGAATCGGCGCGCAGCGCCTCCTCCTGCATCAGGCGAATGATCGGCCCCACCGACAGGTGATAGTCGAAGAAGCAGTCCACCATGGCGCGCAGCCAGGCGTCGACGCTGCCAGCGCCGTGTTCCAGCTCGCGAAAGCGCGCCAGAAGCAGCAGCACCGCAGTGCGGTAGATGCCCTCCAGCACCTCCATCTTGTTGGCGAAGTACTTGTAGAAGGTACGCCGCGACACTCCGGCGGCGTCCAGCAGGTCGTTCACCGTGGTGTCGGCCAGCCCCTTGCGGACGAATACCGGGATGGCCGCCAGCTGGATGTTGGTGCGCTGCAGATGGCCGATCAGCGGATCGTCCCGTGCCCCGGCTGACGCAGCAGTGCCTGGTGGCCACCAAGCTCCTCGAACACCGCCCGCACTGCGCCCAGCTCGCTGCCCGCCTCCATCCTCTCCCCCAACCAAGGCCTGGTGACGTCCCGTGGCAGTCCCGATACTCTTCCAACCTGCCCCGTTGCCGTCGGAATCCGCCCATGACGCTATCACGCCACTCACTCTGGCCGCTGGCCATCCTTTTGCTGGTTCTGTGGCGCCCGCTGGCGGCAGCCGAACTCTTCTACCTCGGCCAGCGGATTCCCGATCCGAACAAGCCCTGGAGCAGCCTGGAGTACCAGCAGTTGCTGGAGGCGCTGAAGAAGGTCGAGGAAACCCAGGTCAACGCCCTGCCCCGGCGCAGCGGCGAGTTCACCGGGCCGATCTACCGGCGCATGGTCAGCGAGGAGAACTTCCGCCCCCAGCTGAATATCTACGCGCCGCTGGAGCTGCGCCAGAACGAGGCCCGCGAGGTACTGTTCCAGCTCAAGGAGCTGATGCGCCTGTACTTCGACTTCCGCGCCGCCCGGCAGCCTTACGGCGCCGAGGCCCTCGGCCTGATGACCCACTCGCTGCGCCAGCAGGCGGTGCTCTTCACCCTCACCACCGAGTTCTGGATGACCCTGTCGCAGCAGGAGCAGAGCAACCCGGTGCGCCTGCAGGGGCTGCAGGAAACCAAGGCGGCGGCGGCCATGCTCACCTCCAGCGCCCTCGACTACCTGGGTCTGACCAAGCAGTTCGACCGTGAGGATCTGGAGCTGTACGGTGCCGAGATGGCCCGCCAGCTGCCGGAGCTGTTCGTCCACCTGGACGCCGGCATCCGCCCGCAGCTGCTGGCCCGGGTCGGCGAACTGGCGGAGCGGCACCCCTACCATCAGGTGCGCGAGAGCATGGGCGAGCTGCTGCCGGTGCTGGCGGCGATCCAGAACGACATCGAACGCCAGCTCGCCCAGCCCCAGGCACCGACCAAGCCGGCCGACCCGCTGGACCTCAGCGTGCCCGCCGAGCTGTAGCCGGCCACCAGCCCAGGCGGCTCAGTCCAGCAACCCCAACGCCTTGGCCCGGGCCACCGCCTGGGTACGCCGCTCGACGCCCAGCTTGCTGTTGATATGCCGGGCGTGAGTCTTCACCGTGTGCAGGGAGATGAACAGCTGCTCGCTGATCTCCTGGTTCGAGCAGCCCTGGGCGATCAGCCTGAGCACCGCCAGCTCGCGGGCACTGAGCGTCTCGGCAGTGCCGCTGAGCAGGTCCACGGCCTGGCCGTCGTCGGCCGGCAGCAGTCCGCGCAGCGCCTCGCTGACCGCGCAGGCCGGTGCGGCGCGCAGCTGTTCGCGCAGCCAGTGCGGCTGCTCCCTGAGCAGGTCGTGGAACGGCTGCAAAGCGCCGCCGGCCGCCGCTTCCAGGCAGCTGAGCAGTTGCTGGCGCGCCTCGCGTTCCTGGCCCAGACGCAGCCACTGGAGGATCAGTTGGACCTGGGCGGCCAGACCGACGGCCTGCCCGCCGTGGCTCTGCACCCGCAGGATCAGCGCGCGCAGGCGGCGTTCGGCCTGCGGCCAGCGGTCGCTCAGGCGCTCCAGGACGGCCAGCTGCAGCTCGATGTACTGCGGCAGCAGCGGGTGGAACTCCGGCGCGGTGGCGGCCTGCGGGCCGCTGTAGGTTTCCGCCAGACGCTCCAGCCAGATCCCGGCCTGCTCCAGCTGCCTCTGCAGCAGCCAGAGCTCGCACTTGGCGAGGGTCAGCATGGCCAGGTAGTAGATCGGCGGCACGTCCCAGATGTGCATCACCCGCTCGGCCTCGGCCAGGTGCCCGAAGGCCTCGGCGAAACGACCTTCGCGGCCGTCCAGGCCAGCCAGCAGGTAATAGCCGAGCAGCAGGCTGGGATCGCGACAGGCGCGTGCCTCGGCGATGCCCACCTGGAGGCGCTCACGGGCGAGCTCCGGGCGCAGGCGCAGGGCATGCAGCAGCCCCTCGTAGAGGGTCAGCCGGGCGCGCACCGCATACAACCGCTGCGCCGGCAGGCCGTGCAGGCGTTCCAGGCCCTGGCGCACCTCGTCGAAGGCGCGCAGCACCTCGCCACGGGCCTGCAGCACCCGCGCCCGATCGTAATGGGCCAGAGCCTCGAACAGCGGGTTGCCGACCCGCCGCGACAGTTCCAGTGACTCGCGGTTGAGGCCGCGGGCGCGCCACAGGTCGCCATTGGCCACCGCCAGGTTGGCCAGGGTGGACAGGCACATCTGCCGCTGCCCGGTGCGCTCGCGTGGCATGCTGGCCAGCGCCTCGGCGCAGTAGGCCTCGGCCTTGGCGCTGTCACCGCGGCCGCGGGCGATCACTCCGCTCAGGGCCAGCCACTGGGCGAGCATGGAGCGCTGCGCGGTGGCCGAGGGCGCCGGCAGGAAATTCGCCAGATGGCTGGCCAGTTCCTCGGCGGCATCCAGCTGGCAGGCCAGAGCCAGCGCCCAGGCGTACAGCACGATCAGGCGCGGCGAGCTGATCAGCAGGCTGTCCGGCAGGTCGCGCTTCCAGCGCAACAGCATGGCGACGTTCTGTTCGCCGAGCAGCTGCAGTTCGGTGAGGTTCTGCACCAGGCTCGCCGCCACGTCCGGCTGGCCGGCGCGCAGCGCCTGGTCGATGGCCTCGTCGAGCAGGCCCTGCTCGCTGAACCAGCGGCAGGCGCGCAGGTACAGGCGGCTCGGCGGCTGACCGCAGCCTTCCGGCTGGCGGGCGCGCAGCAGGTCGGAGAACAGGTGGTGGTAGCGGAACCAGCGACCGTGGTCGTCGAGCGGCACCAGGAACACCTGGTGGGCCTGCAGGTATTCGAGGATGGCAGCGCTGTCGTGGCTCTCGCGCACCGCGTCGCAGAGCTCGGCGCAGAAGCGGTCCAGGCAGGCGGTGTCGTAGAGGAAGGCCTGCACCTCCGGGCTCTGCCGCTCGATCACCTCCTCGAGCAGGTAGTCACGGATCAGCCCGTCGGCACCATGCAGCGAGGGCAGCCGGCCGGCCGGGTCGTCGGCGCAGGCCAGAAGCCAGAGGCGCAGCCCGGCCACCCAGCCCTCGCTGCGCTGCAGCAGGGCCTCCCGGTCCGCGCGATCCAGCTCGGCGCCCTGGCTGGCGAGCAGCCGGGAGAGCTCCTCGGCGGTCAGGCGCAGGTCCTGCTCGCACAGCTCCAGCAGCTGCCGCGACAGGCGCAGGCGCGCCAGGTGCCAGTCCGGACGCTGGCGGCTGGTGACCAGCAGCACCAGACCGGGCGGCAGGTGGTTGAGGAAGAACTGCAGGCAGCGGTCGAGCACCGCCCCCTGCGCCAGGTGGTAGTCGTCCAGTACCAGCAGCAGCGGACGGACGGGATCGAGACGCTCGGCCAGCTCGTCGAGCACACCGTCCAGCCACTCCTCGAATGCGAACGGCTGGTGCCGCTGGCGCATGCGCAACAGGCCCAGGGCCTCGTCGCCCAAGCCGGGGAAGTACTGGCGCAGGCCGCCAAGCAGGCGCTCCAGGAAACGCCCAGGGTCGCCGTCGCGCTGGCTCAGGCCGAGCCACAGGCTACGCCAGTGCACCGGCAACGACTGGCAAAACTCGCTGGCCAGGGAGCTCTTGCCGAAGCCGGCCGGCGCGCAGACCAGCAGCAGGCGCCCCTCGAGTCCGGCCGCGAGTCGCTCGCAAAGCCGGGGACGCGGCACATGGCCCGCGGGCAACGGCGGTCTGAAGAAGCGACCATCGCTCACCGTCACCGCCGGCTCGGCGAGCCTGGTACTGCGGGAAAGATCACTCATTCGCCAGTCATCTTGCTAACGGACGTTGGCAGCCTAGTCGCTTGGTCCGGCCATTTGAAGTGCAGTTCATCACAGGTAACAGAAAACCTTCAGGCATGAAAAAACCGGCCCGAAGGCCGGTTTCAGGGTGGCGAGGCGCCTGCTTCAGCGAACGCCGGCCTGGCGCAGGGCCGCCGGAGTGTAGTCGCTTTCCGAGGCGGTGTAGTTGAAGTCGTAGGCTTGTTTCTCCTCGTTCTTCATGCCCAATGCCAGGTAGCGGCCCGACAGGATGTCGTACAGGGCTTCCAGGGTGTACCAGGGCACCTGCTTGTCGTAGTAGTACTGCGAGTGGGCCTCGGCGACGCGCCACAGGGTGCCGCGACCGTCGTAGTGGTCGATCTCGGCGGCCTGCCAGGTGTCCTCGTCGATGAAAAAGTCACGCTTGGCATAGATGTGCCGCTCGCCCGGCTTGAGGGTCGCGGTGACGTGCCACACGCGATGCAGCTCGTAGCGGGTCAGGTCCTGGTTGATGTGCCCGGCCTTGATGATGTCGCTGTACTTCAGTTTCGGATCGTCCAGCTTGTAGCTGTTGTAGGGGATGTACAGCTCCTGCTTGCCGATCAGCTGCCAGTCGTAGCGATCCGGCGCACCGTTGTACATGTCGAAGTTGTCCGAGGTACGCAGACCGTCGGCGGCGGTACCCGGGCCGTCGTAGGACACCTGCGGGGCACGCCGCACGCGGCGCTGGCCGGCGTTGTACAGCCAGGCCAGACGCGGCTCCTTGACCTGGTCGAGGGTCTCGTGGACCAGCAGCACGTTACCAGCCAGACGCGCCGGCGCGGTCACCCGCTGCTTGAAGTAGAACAGCACGTTGCTCGGCTTGTTCGGGTCGTAGTCCTTCAGGCTGGTGCGGAAGGTGAACTCTTCCTGGAAGTAGACCAGCGAGTAGGAACCGTTCGGCTGCGGAGTCGCCTGGGTCACCAGGCGCCGCACGCTGCCACCGCGGTAGCGGGTGATGTGGTTCCAGATCACTTCCAGGCCGTCCTTCGGGATCGGGAAGGGGTTGGCGGTGCGGAAGTTCTCCAGGCCGTTGCCCCCCTGCACCAGCTTGGTGTTGACCGCGTTGTACTTGGTGTCCTCGATCACCTTGGCCGGCACGGTGGCGCTGCGGTGCGTCGGGTACACCGGCATCCGGTAGGTTTCCGGATAGCGCTTGAACATCGCCAGTTGGCCGGGGGTCAGCTTGTCCTTGTACTGCTCGGCGTTCTGCGCGGTGATCACGAACAGCGGCTTCTCGTTGGCGAAGGGGTCGGAGAGGAAGCCGCGGGCATCCACGGAGCCGGCATTGGTCGGCAGGCCACCGGTCCACTCGGGGATGGTGCCGTCGGCATTGCCGGCCTTCTCCGCGCCGATCGGGGTGAGGACGGTGCCCAGCTTGGCCGCCTCCTCGGGGGATACCGCCGCCATGACGCCGGCGGATAGCAGGGACAGTGTCAGGGCACCGGTTTGCAGCAGACTCTTGGTTGCTTTCATCTTCTCTTGTCCTCGTTCCGGTCCGCCTAGAAGTTCACGCCAAAGCTGAGCGCGATGAAGTCGCGGTCATGCACGGTCGAGTACTTGCCGTCGAAGAAGTTGGTATAGGACAGGCTGGCGGTGTAGGTGTTCTGGTACTCCGCGTCCAGGCCCAGGCTGATCGCCTTGCGGCCTTCCTCGAAGTTGCCGCCGGGGCCGGGCGAGTAGCCGTCCACGTCATGGGACCAGGCCAGGTTCGGGCGCAGGTTCACGCCGGCGAACACGTCCGGGTAGTCCCAGATGGCGCGCACGCGATAGCCCCAGGAGTCGGCGGTGGTAAAGCCGTCGTTCTCGCAGTAGCGGCTGAGGTTGTTCGCGGGACCGCCGGCGATGGTGCTTTCGTTCAGCGACTCGCAACGGCCGGGAGTCGGCAGCGGGCCAGGGCCGAACACCGGGTCGCGGCCATAGCGGGCCTTTTTGGCGCTTTCCAGGCCACCGACATGGGTCCAGCCGATTTCGCCGACCAGGGTCAGGCGCGAAGCTCCCATCACCTGATCGAAGAAATGGGTGAAGGTGGTCTGCAGCTGGGTAATTTCCTTGCGCCGGTAACCGTGGGCATCGACGCCCGGCGTGGCCGAGATCAGCGACACGGTGGGATCCAGCGGAGTCAGGCCGCCGTAGAGGACGTCAGTGGTGTTGAGCTGCACCGGCGCGTTCGGACGATAGCTGATCTCGCCGCTCCACGCAGTACCGGAGGGCAGCGTGGTGGAGAAGCTCAGGCCGTACAGCTTGATGTCTTCCGGATACTCGATGAAGTAGTTGGAGTTACCCGCCACCAGCAGCGGGGCGAGCGCCGAGAAGGCCGGCGGCAGGCTGGCCGCGAGATCGAAGATGCTCTGCGGGCCGGGGGAGCCACTGAAGATCGGGAATCGGCTGTGGTAGTTCATGAAGTAGGCGCCGAACTCGGTGTCCAGCGGCTCGAACAGGTAGCGCAGGGCCACGCCCCACTGGCCGCTGTCGCGGGCGTCGCGGTCCGGGCCACGGCGCACCAGGATGCCCTCCTCGTTGACGTCGACGCCGAAGTTCGCGGCCAGCTCCGGTACGCCCGCCGGCAGGCTGGAACGGCTGCGCAGCAGCCTCAGGTTGTCGTCACAGCCATCGGCCACCACATCCGGCTGGGAGAAGAAGGTGCCGCAGTTGTCCAGCACCGTCTGGTCCCACTCGATCTGGTAGAAGGCCTCGGCGGACAGGTTGCTGGTCAGGCTCTGCGACAGATAGAACATGTTGACCGGGATCAGGCCTTCCTTGATCTCCGCACCGGGGCGGCGGAAGGCGGATACGTCGATCGGGTTGATGGCGTTGATGCCGTTCTGGATGAAGGTGCTCTCGCCCCAGCTCACCACCTGCTTGCCGAGACGCACGGAACCCGGCTGGTCGCCGATGGCGTAGTTGTAGTAGACGAAGGCGTCCAGCAGCTCGGCGCCGGAGGCCTGGGCCCCTTCCTTGCGGTTGTGGTCGTCGATGTCCTTGAACGGACGATGCTCGTCCTTCAGCTCGAAGTCGTACCAGTACTTGCCACGGGTGAAGAAACCGAAGTCGCCGTAGCGCAGTTCCAGGTCGTGGATGCCCTTGAAGATCTTCGAGAAGGTTTCCCCTCGCTTGAAGTTCAGGTGGCTGTCGTCGGAGGTCTGCGACAGGCCGCGCCCCCCGTTGTTGATGCCGATCAGGTTCTTGTCCGGCTTGGCGGTGCTCCAGCTGGCACCTACCGACAGCGAGGAGTCGAACTGCCCTTCGATTTCACCGATGTTGAAGTTGATGGCAAAGGCCGGTGAGGCGAGGCTGGAGGCCAGACTGACGGCCAGAGGCAGTTTGGCCAGTCGCCAGAGCGATCTTGGTGTTGTCATCGACTCTACTCCATGTGTTTTTTGTTATTGATGACGGGACTATAGCTAGGGGCCAATACCGCTTGATCAGCCTAAAGAGTGATTTCTTGGCGTCTCACTCCTATCGCTTCGCTCCCCCTCGGCATTAACCCTAGACCACCCCCGCGGAAATGACGCAACAAATGAGCCAAGCGCTTGCTTGGTCAACGGACTGCCGAGCGAAACCGGCAGCCCGACTGGCTCAGAGGGTGGAAAGGAAGGTATCGCCGCCGGCCTGCCACCGGGAGATGTCGGCGCGGATGCGTTTCTTGTCGAGCTTGCCGACACTGGTCTTGGGAATTTCGGTAACAACGGCGATCTGCGTGGGAATCGCCCACTTGTTGATCAGTCCCTGCTCCACGAATGGCTTGAGGTGTTCCTTCAGGCCCTTGGCATCCAGCCCCCCTGCCTCGTTCAGCACCAGCAGCGCGAAGGGCCGCTCGCCCCACTGCGGATCGGGCACTCCGACCACCGCCACCTCGCGCACCGCCGGGTGACGGCTGATCAGGTCCTCCAGCTCCAGGGAGGACAGCCATTCGCCGCCGGTCTTGATCACATCCTTGATGCGGTCACGGATGTCGATGAAGCCCATGCTGTCCAGGGTCGCCACGTCACCGGTGTGCATCCAGCCGCCGCGCCAGAGGTCCTCGCTCTTCTCCGGCTCGCGGAAGTAGCCTTGGGTCAGCCAGGGCGCGCGCAGCACCAGCTCGCCCTGGGACTCGCCGTCGGCGGGCAGCAGGTTGCCATCCTCGTCCATGATCGCCGCCTCCACCAGCGGTACCGGGACGCCGGCCTTGATCCGGTAGGTGATGCGCTCGTCCTCGCTGCCGGCGCGCAGCTGCTCGTTGAGATAGGCACAGGACACCAGCGGGCAGGTCTCGGACATTCCGTAGGCGGCAGTGAGCTGGATGCCGCGCGCCTTGGCCTGCTCGTACAGCGAGCGGTTCAGCGCGCTGCCGCCGATGATCATGCGCAGGCCGCCGAAATCGTAGTCGCGGGCGGTGGGCGCGTTGAGCACCATCTGCAGGATGGTCGGCACGCAGTGGGAGAAGGTCACCTTCTCCTCGCGGATCAGCCGGCACAGCATGTCCGGTTCGTAGCGCCCCGGGTAGACCTGCTTGACGCCAAGCATGGTGGCCAAGTAGGGCACGCCCCAGGCATGCACGTGGAACATCGGGGTGATCGGCATGTAGACGTCGTCGTTGCCCAGCAGGCGGATGCTGTCCAGGGTGCCGACGGTAGCCGCCATGGTCAGGGTATGCAGCACCAGTTGGCGGTGGGAGAAGTACACGCCCTTGGGATTGCCGGTGGTGCCGGTGGTGTAGAAGGTGGTGGCCACCGAGTTCTCGTCGAACTCCGGAAAGTCGTAGTGCGGACTGGCCGCTGCCAGCAGGCTCTCATATTCGCCGACCAGATTGGGGAGCTCGGCACTCTGCGCCCCGGAATCGCTGAGCAGCAGGGTCTTGTCCACGGTGGTCAGTTGCCCGGCAACCGCCTTGAACAGCGGCACGAAGTCCTCGTTGACCAGCACGAAGCGATCTTCGGCGTGGTTCATGGTGTAGAGGATCTGCTCGGGCGACAGGCGAATGTTGATGGTATGCAGCACCGCGCCGATCATCGGGATGGCGAACATGCATTCCAGGTAGCGGTGGCTGTCCCAGTCCATCACCGCGACGGTATCACCGGCCCTGACCCCGGCCGCGCTGAGCACGTTGGCCAGGCGGGCGACCCGCTCGGTGAAGGTGGCATAGCTGTGGCGTACCCGGTCGCGGTAGACGATTTCGCGGCTTTTCTCGTAGCGGACGCCGGAGAGCAGCAGGCGCTTGATCAGCAGCGGATACGGATGGGCGTTCTCGGCCGGGGCGATAAGACGGGTCTGGAGCATAGGCACACCTGGGCTGATGGTTGGTGATCGTCGGACAGACTCTAGATAGCCCTGGCCGCCTCCGGCATCAGCCCTAAGGATGATTTCCGAACGTGACTCTTTGTCCACTTTTGGTCACGGAGTAACATTCGAGACCTCCGGCCGTAACCCGGCCCTCCATCCACAGAGGAAAATCGTGATGTCCGAGATCGTCATTGTCAGTGGCGCCCGCACCCCGATGGGTGGTTTCCAGGGCAGCCTGTCCAGCGTCGGCGCCGTCGACCTGGGCGCCATCGCCATCCGCGAGGCGGTGAGCCGTGCCGGCATCGCCGCGGAAGATGTGCAGGAAGTCATCATGGGCTGCGTGCTGCCCGCCGGCCTCAAGCAGGGCCCGGCCCGCCAGGCGGCGCTGAACGCCGGCCTGCCCGCCTCCACCGGCTGCACCACCATCAACAAACTGTGCGGCTCGGGCATGAAAGCGGTGATGCTCGCCCATGACCTGCTCAAGGCCGGCAGCAATCAGGTGATGGTCGCCGGCGGCATGGAGAGCATGTCCAACGCCCCCTACGTGCTGGAGAAGGCCCGCAGCGGTCTGCGCATGGGCCACGCAGAGCTCAAGGACCACATGTTCCTCGACGGCCTGGAAGACGCCCGCACCGGCCGGCTGATGGGCTCCTTTGCCCAGGAGACCGCCGACAAGTACGGCCTGACCCGCGAGGAGATGGACGCCTACGCCATCGAGTCGCTGAAGCGCGCCCAGGCCGCCATCCAGGACGGCTCGCTGGAGGCAGAGATCGTTCCGGTCACCGTCAGCACCCGCAAGGGCGAGGTGGTGGTCAAGGACGACGAGCAGCCGCTGACCGCCAACCTGGAGAAGATTCCCAGCCTCAAGCCAGCGTTCAAGAAGGACGGCACCATCACCGCCGCCAACGCCAGCTCCATCTCCGACGGCGCCAGCGCACTGGTGCTGATGACCGCCGAGGAAGCCGCCCGCCGCGGTATCAAGCCGCTGGCCAGGATCGTCGGCCACGCAACCCAGAGCCAGGACCCGAGCGAGTTCACCCTGGCCCCGATCGGCGCCATCACCAACCTGTTCAAGAAGACCGGCTGGAGCAAGGACGACGTCGACCTGTTCGAAATCAACGAGGCCTTTGCCATGGTCACCATGCTGGCGATGCGCGAACACGGTCTGGAGCATGCCAGGGTCAACGTCTTCGGCGGAGCCTGCGCCCAGGGCCACCCGGTCGGCTCCACCGGTTCGCGGCTGATCGTCACCCTGATCAACGCCCTGCAGAAGAAGGGTGGCAAGCGTGGCGTAGCCTCGCTGTGCATCGGCGGCGGCGAAGCCACCGCGGTGGCCATCGAACTGCTCTAGGCTGCGGCCACGAAAAAGCCCCGCTGCGGCGGGGCTTTTTCATTGGGCTCGGCAGACCGTCACGACTAGCGCAACTGGGTGAAAGCCAGCTTGACCCCCAGCCCTACCAGCACCGCGCCCATGGCCCGGTCGAACCAGTGACCGAGGCGCGCGAAGCCGGCGCGCACGCGGCGCTGACTGAACAGCAGCGCCACCAGGCAGAACCACAGCGTGGTGGCCGCCGCCAGGTAGATGCCGTACACGGCCTGGGCCCACAGCGGAGTGTGCGGGTCGATAACCACGGTGAACAGCGAGAGGAAGAACAGGGTCGCCTTGGGGTTCAGCCCGTTGGTCACGAAGCCGCTGACGAAGGCACCGCGGGCGCTGCGCTCCAGGGCACCAGCCGGGGTCTCCAGGTCGGTCGGCGCGGCGGGGCGGGCGCGCAGCGCCTTGATGCCTATGTACAGCAGGTAGGCGGCGGCCAGCCACTTGAGGACATTGAATAGCAGCACCGACTGCGACACGATCAGGCCGATGCCGAGCAGCGAATAGCCGACGTGCAGGAAGATCCCCGTACCCACCCCGAGCGCCGTCCAGGTACCGGCGCGGCGGCCGTTGGCCACGCTCTCGCGCACCACCACGGCGAAGTCGGGCCCGGGGCTGGCCACCGCCAGCAGGTGGATCAGGGCCACGGTGACGAATTCCGCCCAGTTCATCTCGTTTCTCCCGAAGCTAGAAGCCGACAACCTTAGCGCCTGCCTGCGCGGGCGGACAGATACAGTTGCCGGGGATCACGGCGGATCAGCCCCCGCCTGAAGCGGCCGGCAGACCTGCCCGACGGCGCCATCCCGGGTATGCTGGCAGCCTTGAAAGTTTCTCCTACGAACCGGAAAGCCTCAATGAACACCCATGCCGTCTTCCTCGACCACGCCTCCCTCGACCTCGGCGATCTGGACCTGAGCCCGCTGCACCAGGCCTTCGGCGAACTGCTTCTGCATCCCGCCAGCCGCCCCGAGCAGGTGGTCGAACGCCTGGCCGGCGCCCAGGTGGCGATCGTCAACAAGGTTCCCATCGACGCTGCCTGCCTGGCCGCCTGCCCCGAGCTGCGGCTGATCCTGATCACCGCCACCGGCACCAACAACGTCGATCTGGCCGCCGCCCGCGCCCGCGGCATCGCCGTGTGCAACTGCCAGGGCTACGGCACCCCCTCGGTGGCCCAACATACCCTGATGCTGCTGCTCGCCCTGGCCACCAGCCTGCCCGACTATCAGGCCGCGATCCGCGCCGGACGCTGGCAGCAGGCCAGCCAATTCTGCCTGCTGGACTTCCCCATCGTCGAGCTGGCAGACAAGACCCTGGGCCTGCTCGGCCACGGCGAGCTGGGCAGCGCAGTGGCGCGCCTGGCCGAGGCCTTCGGCATGCGTGTGCTGCTCGGCCAACTGCCGGGCCGCCCGCCGCGCCCCGACCGCCTGCCGCTCGACGAACTGCTGCCCCAGGTGGACGCCCTGAGCCTGCACTGCCCGCTCACCGAGCAGACCCGCAACCTGATCGGCGCCGAGCAGTTGCGCCTGATGAAGCCCGGCGCCTTCCTGATCAACACCGCGCGTGGCGGTCTGGTGGACGAGCAGGCCCTGGCCGAGGCCCTGCGCAGCGGCCACCTGGGCGGTGCCGCCACCGACGTTCTGAGCCAGGAGCCGCCGCGCGACGGCAACCCGCTGCTCGCCGGCGACATTCCGCGACTGATCGTCACCCCGCACAGCGCCTGGGGTAGCCGCGAGGCGCGCCAGCGCATCGTCACCCAGGTCGTCGAGAACGCCCAGGCCTTCTTCGCCGGTGCGCCGCGCCGCCTGGTGAACTAAACTGCGCGGCTTTTCGCGCCCCAAGGAGCCCCGCCCATGGACCCACGAAGCGAAGTGCTGCTGCGCCAGGCCGACCTGTTCGGTGGCCCGACCCTGTTCGCCGGATTGCCCGACGACGACCTGCTCGGTCGCCTGCCGGAGGCCTGCGGCTGGACCTGGCACGCCGGCGACCAGGCCCGTCTCGCCGAGCGCTTCGCGGGACGCTGCCAGTTCGGGGTGACGCCGCCGGAGGGGGCGTTCCGCGCCGCCGTGCTGTTCTTGCCCAAGTCCCGCGAGCTGACCGGCTACCTGCTCGCCGCCCTGGCCGCCCGCCTGCCCGGCGGCGACCTGTACCTGGTCGGCGAGAAGCGCGCCGGGGTGGAGAGCGCCGCCAAGCAGCTGCGCGCCTTCGGCCCGCCGCGCAAGCTGGACAGCGCCCGACACTGCCAGCTCTGGCAGGTGCGCATCGAGCAGGCGCCGGCCGAACCGAACCTCGAGGCCCTGGCCCGCCGCTACGAGCTGACGCTTGCCGACGGCCCGCTGCAGGTGGTCAGCCTGCCCGGAGTGTTCGCCCACGGCCGCCTGGACCGCGGCACCGCCCTGCTGCTCGAGCACCTGGACGGCCTGCCCACCGGCCATCTGCTGGACTTCGGCTGCGGTGCCGGGGTGCTCGGCGCGCTGCTCAAGCGCCGCTACCCGCAGAGCCGGGTGAGCCTGCTCGACGTGGACGCCTTCGCCCTCGCCAGCAGCCGCCTGACCCTCGCCGCCAACGGTCTGGACGCCGAGGTGCTGGCCGGCGACGGCATCGCCGCGGCGCCCAAGGGACTGACCGCGATCCTCAGCAACCCGCCGTTCCACGAGGGCGTGCACACCGACTACCAGGCCAGCGAAGACCTGCTGCGCCAGGCCGCCGGGCATCTGGTTACCAGCGGCGAGCTGCGCCTGGTGGCCAACAACTTCCTGCGCTACCCGCCGCTGATCGAGGAGTACCTCGGCCCCTGCCAGACCCTCGCCGAGCGCGACGGCTTCCGCATCTACCGCGCCAGCCGCGCCTGAACCGTCGCGTCCGGCGTGGTGCCCCGGGCTTGCCCTGGCAACGCAACATCGGCACAATGCGCAGCGTCCTAGGGGAGTAGTCTCCTGCGAGCGCCCTGCTCGTCTGGCTCGCGTCAACACACTTGGTCCACAGCCCATGGCGCGAGCGACCCAAGCCTGTCCAGACAGGCCAGCGGTTTGACAAGACCTATGACACCCACGACCTGGACCCGGGGCGGGCAGGCGTGCGTGTCATACGTGATCGTCGACCCGCCCCTTAGGAATCGCCTGATGCTGGAATCCCTGCTGGTCCCCACTGGAATCGTCGCCCTCGCCGAGATCGGCGACAAGACGCAGCTGCTCGCCCTGCTCCTCGCCGCCCGCTTCCGCAAGCCCTGGCCGATCATCTTCGGCATCGTCGCCGCCACCATCGCCAACCACTTCGCCGCCGGCGCGGTGGGCACCTGGGTCGCCAGCCTCTTCTCCGCCGCCACCCTGAGCTGGATCCTCGCCGCGAGCTTCGCCGCCGTGGCGGTCTGGACGCTGATTCCCGACAAGCTCGACGAAGATGAGGAGCTCTCCCACTTCCGTCGCCACGGTCCATTCCTCACCACCCTGGTCGCTTTCTTCCTCGCCGAGATGGGTGACAAGACGCAGATCGCCACGGTGATGCTGGCCGCCCAGTACCCGCACTTCCTGCTGGTGGTGATCGGCACCACCCTGGGCATGCTGCTGGCCAACGTGCCGGTGGTGCTGGCCGGCAACTTCGCCGCCGAACGCCTGCCGCTGACCCTGATCCACCGCCTCGCTGCCCTGGCCTTCGCCCTGCTGGCGGTCTACGCCGGCTACCAAGCGCTGCAGCTCGACGGCCTGCTCTGAACCGCGGCCGCTGCGCCGCTCAGCGCCGGGCTGACTGCAGGTAGCCGTTGGCGCGGAACCACTCGATGCTGCGCCGCAGCGTGGCGTCCAGGTCGGTCTGCGCGACGAAGCCCAGTTCCTCGCGGGCCTTGCTGCCGTCGAGGAACTGCCCGCCGGCCATCACCGCGATCGCCGTATCGTCCAGCGCCGGACGGCGGCCGGTCAGCCGTTGGCGCAGCCGGCCGAGGCCGGCAATGCCCTTGGCGACCGCCAGAGGCAGCGGGCGCGGCGCCGGCACATCGAGCAGCTCGGCGATCCGTCGGGTCAGCTCGCCCATCTCCACGTTGTGCCCGGTGAGCAGGTAGCGCTCGCCGATCCGCCCCTTCTCCAGCGCCAGCAGCAGGCCGCGCCCGGCATCGGCGGCATCGATCAGGTTGCGCCGGCCCGGCACGTAGCGACGCATCCGCCCTCTGGCGATGGCGGTGATCAGCCGACCGGTGCTCGGTCCAGCATCGAATTCGCCGAGGCACATGCCGGGAATCCCGATCACCACCGGCAGGCCGCTGCGCGCCTGCTCGTGGGCCTGCTCGTCGAGCGCCCACTTGCACATCAGATAGGGGTTCTTCCAGCGCGGCAGGCCGTCGTAGAACAGCCCCTCGTGGGCCGGCAGACCCTCGGGATGGCGCGGCAGGGCGATGGCGGCACCGACGTAGAGGATGCGCGGCACCCGCGCCGCCAGGCAGGCGGCGTAGAAGTGGTTGGACAGGTCCAGGGCGCGGGCCACCTCGTCCTGCCAGCAGCGCGGGCGCACCGGATAGTAGCCGGCGCAGAAGATCACCCCGTCCAGTCCGCACAGGGCCCGTGTCAGGCTCGTGTGGTCGAGCAGTTCCGCGGAGCGGTACTCCGGCTCCAGGTAGGCCAGGCGCTCGATGCGCGACGAGGGCCGGTGGATGGAGACCAGATCATGGCCGGCCGCCCGCACCGCGCGGGCGGCATGATGGCCGAGCAGGCCGGTGGCTCCGAGGACGGCGATCTTCACTGCGACTCCTGGCCCCTGACCGTGGTCGGGCCTGGAAGGCCCGCGACGCTCCACTGTCAACGAATGGACGAGTCCAGTCTAAAGCCTCGGCGCCGGCATGGCTACTTGCCAGTAGCCTGCTGGTAGAGCGGCATCACCTTGGGAATCGCCGCCTGCAGGTTGGCCATGCGGGTGCTCGACGAGGGGTGGGTGCTGAGGAACTCGGGCGGCGCGCCGTTGCCGGCCTTGGCCATCTTCTCCCACAGGCTGAGCGCGGCGTTCGGGTTGTAGCCGGCCCGCGCCGCCAGCTCCAGACCGATGAGGTCGGCCTCGTTCTCGTTGCTACGGCTGTTGGGCAGGGTCATCAGGTATTCCACACCGAGGTTGGCCACCTGCAGGCCGCCCTGGCCGACGCCCAAGGCCGCGCCGATCTGGTTGGCCATCTGCACGCCGTAGGCCTTGGACATCGCCTCGCGGCCGTGCTCGCGCAAGGCGTGGGCGATCTCGTGGCCCATCACCGCGGCCAACTCGTCGTCGGTCAGGTTGAGCTTCTCGATCAGTCCGCTGTAGACGATGATCTTGCCGCCAGGCCCGCAGTTGGCGTTGAGGTCGTCGCTCTTGATCAGGTTGACCTGCCAGTCCCAGCTCGCCGCGTCGGCGCGGAACACCGGCGCCTGGGCGATCAGCCGCTTAGCCACCGCCGCCACCCGCTTGGCGTTGCCGCTGGAGCTGTCCAGCGCGCCCTTGCTCGACGCCTCGCTGAGAGTCTGCTGGTAGGACTGGGCGTACATCTGGTTGACCTGTTCGGTCGACAGCATGCTGAACATGTACTGCTTGCGCTCGACGCCCACGGCGCCGCCGCTGGTGGTGTTGACGGCCTGGCAACCGGCGAGCAGCAGCGCCGCCGCCAGGCCACTCAGGATGAAAACCTTGCTCATCGAGCGTTCTCCTTGAAGCAGGCTCACTATGCTAGGACGCGCCCCGGAGCTGGGCAACCGCAGCGGCATCGCCCCGCGCCCTTTACTGAAAGCGTCACCGACCGAGCCGTTTGCGTCAGGCGCCTAAAGTCTCTCTGCTCCCGACCGTTATTCTCTGGATAGAAGACATTGAGCCGGGAGCTCCCATGAAGTTCAGATCCATCCAGTTTTCCGTCGCTCTCCTCGCCGGCGCGAGCGTGCTGACGGTGGTCGTCGCCCTGGTGCTCTACGCTCTGTTCGCCAGCGCCCGCACCCAGCAGGTGGTGCAGGACAGTACCCGCGGCCTGCTGCAACAGGTGATCGAGCAGCGCCTGGTGGCCCTCGCCGAGGCCCAGGTCGGCCGCCTGCAGCGGCAGTTCGAGGTGCCCATGACCCTGGCCAAGTCGGTGGCCACCCTGAACGCCCGGATGGCCCCGGGCAACGAGACGCTGCAGCTGAGCCGCGAGGAGCTGTCCTCGCTGCTGGTCAGCTACCTGAAGGCCAACCCGGACCTGCTGGACTTCTTCATTGGCTGGGAGCCCAACGCCTTCGACCAGTACGACGCCCTGTACGCCGGACGTGAAGCCGAGGGCTACGACCAGACCGGACGCTTCATGCCCTGGTGGTACCGCGAAGGCAATGCCTTCAAGGTGCTGCCGCTGACCGCCGCGCAGATGGAGAGCGAGAAGCGCCTGCCCACCGGCGTCCGCGAGGGCGAGTACTACCTGTGTCCGAAGCAGAGCCTGCAGCCCTGCGTGGTCGATCCCGCGGCCTACGACTTCGGCGGCAAGCAGGTGCTGGTCTCCTCGTTCAATGCGCCCATCGTGGTGAACGGCCGCTTCCTCGGCTCGGTGGGCAACGACCTGGCCCTGGACTTCATTCAAGAGCTGCTCGAGCAGGTCAACGGCGAGCTCTACGACGGTGCCGGCGAACTGGCGCTGGTGGCAGCCAACGGCACCCTGATCGCCGCCACCCGGGATGCCTCGCTGATCAGCCAACCGGCCTCCCGAGTGCTGCCAGCCGAGCTGCTGGAGACGCTGAGGAACAGCCACGACAACCGCCCGATCCTGCGCAACGACGAGGCGCAGCAGCTGTTCGAACTGCTCTACCCCTTCCAGGTCGCCGGCACCTCCACGCGCTGGGCCCTGGCCATCACCCTGCCCAGCGAGGCGCTGTTCGCCGAGCTGCAGCAGCTGCAGGCAGGCCTGGCCGAGCAAGCGAACCAGGACACCCTCGGCATGACCCTGGTGGGCCTGCTGGTCGCCGGCCTCGGGCTGCTGGTGGTGTGGTTCGTCGGCTACGGCATCGCCCGGCCGCTGCGCCAGATGGTCGGCATGCTCGACGACATCGCCAAGGGCGACGGCGACCTCACCGTGCGCCTGCAGGTGCAACGCAGCGACGAGCTGGGGCAGATTGCCCAAGGCTTCAACGCCTTCCTGACCAAGCTGCAGGCCATGATCGCCGCGGTGGTGAACTCGGTGCAGCAGGTCAGCGACTCCTCCGTGCGCACCGCCGACATCGCCATCCGCACCAATCAGGGCGTGCAGAAACAGCTGGCGGAAATCGAGCTGGTGGCCACAGCCATCCACGAGATGACCGCCACCGCCCAGGACGTGGCGCGCAACGCCAGCCACGCCGCCGAAGCGGCCAGCCACGCCGACCGCGCAGCCAACCAGGGTAAGCAGGTGGTGCAGGAAACCTCCGCGGCGATTCGCGAGCTGGCCGGCGAGATCGACCACGCCGTGGGCGTGGTGCAGGAGCTGGCCCGCGACAGCGAGAACATCAACGCCATCCTGGTGGCGATCCGTGGCATCGCCGAGCAGACCAACCTGCTAGCCCTCAACGCGGCCATCGAGGCGGCCCGTGCCGGCGAGCAGGGTCGCGGCTTCGCGGTGGTCGCCGACGAGGTGCGCAGCCTGGCGCAGAAGACTCAGCAGGCCACCGAGGAGATCCAAAGCATGATCCTGCAGCTGCAGAACGGCACCCGCGAGGTGGTCCGCGTCATGGAGCAGAGCCAGGCCAAGACCGGGGCCAGCGTCGAGCACGCCAGCCAGGCGGCCGGCGCCTTGGAGGCGATCACCGAGGCGGTGTCGGTGATCAACGACATGAACAACCAGATCGCCAGCGCCGCCGAGGAGCAGAGCGCGGTGGCCGAGGACATCAACCGCAACGTCACCAACATCGGCCAGGTGGCCAACGAGGTGGCCGGCGGCGCCGACGAATCCAGCCAGGCCAGTGCCGAGATGACCCGCCTGGCCGAGCAGCAGCGTCGGCTGGTCAACCAGTTCCGGGTCTGATCAGGCCGGAGTCAGGCACTCCGGGGCATCCAGCCTGGGATCGTTGATCAGGGTGGCCAGTGCCCGTTCGCGCAGCGGAGGCTGCGGACGGTCGAGCAGCGCCTGCAGTTCGGCCAGCGGCGTGTCCGCAGCCAGCCAGGCCTCCTGGGCGGCGCAATCAAGGATCAGCGGCCGGCGCTGGCTAGCCGCCGCCCGAGTGACCACGGCGACGCTCAGGTAGCAGCGCTCGCCCACCGGGTAGGCCTCCCAGAGCGCGGCGAAGCACGGCAGGGGGTCCTCGGCGGTCATCCAGTAGGGCCGCTTACGTGCCGCGCCACGCCATTCGTAGAAGCCATTGGCCGGCAGCAGACCGCGACGCAGGCGGAACGCCTCGCGGAACATCGGCTGCTCGGCGAGGGTCTCGGCACGGGCCTGGGCCGGGGTCTTGCTCAGGTCGCTGAGCCAGGCCGGGGTCAGTCCCCAGCGGGCGCGGTCCAGGCGCAGCTCGCCGTCGAGGCGGCGCAGGAGCAGCACCTGGGCACCCGGGGCGATGTTCCAGGCCGGACGCTGGTCCGGGGGAAAGCCCGCCAGCGCGGCGAAGGCCGGCGACCAGCGGAACAGGGCATAGCGTCCACACATGGGCAAGGGAAACCTGTCGGATCGGAAAGCTGCCGGGGCGCTCAGCAGAGCAGCACGCCCGGCCCACCGTCCGGCTCCTCACCGGGCAGCGGCTGGGCAGCATTGTACGCGCTGATCAGCTGACGTGCCCGCTCCGCCTCGCGGTCGTCCACCAGAAGCCCCAGCAGGCCGTGCACCGGCACCTCGCCGATGGCGCCGAGCAGGTGCCGGCCGGCCAGGTACGCCTCGATGCCTTCACTGGCCAACATGCCTAGCAGCATTTCCGCCTCGAGCAGGTCCTGCGGCTCGTAGATGCGCTGCATCAGTCGTTCTCCGTACGCACGTCCAGACACCACTCGTCCCCGTCACGGCACAGGCCGAAGACGATCGGCCGGCAGCACACCGGGCAGTCCTCGATGTACTCCCGATCGCCGGCCGAGAGGTCGAGCAACGCCTCGGCCCACTCGCCACAGTATGGACAGCGGTATTCCCGGGTTTCCAGCATCGCGGCCTCCGTGACGAGTTTGGCGTATACTCGCCGGTCTGTTTTCGACCCCGCCTCCGGGGCCCGCTCCCACCACCGCAACACGACAGAGAAGATGATGGGCGAATTCGACGCCATCCGACCCTATGCTGACGCCGAAGTCCCGGCCGTCCTCGCCCGCCTGGCGCAGGACGAGGAATTTCTCGACACCCTTACCCGCTTCCGCTATCCGCGCCTGAGCAAGCCGTTCTACCGGCTGCTCAAGCCACTTATAGCCCATCGGCTGCGCAGCGAGTTCCGCGGAATCGACTCGGTGGCCAAGCTGCAGGCGCGCATCGAGCCCTACGTCGACCGCACCATCGAGCGCGCCACCGACGGAGTGACCTACTCCGGGGTCGAGCGCCTCAAGCCCGGCAACGCCTACCTGTTCGTCGCCAACCACCGCGACATCGTCATGGACCCGGCGTTCGTCAACTACGCGGTGTACCACGCCGGACTGCCGACCCCGCGCATCGCCATCGGTGACAACCTGCTGCAGCGCCCCTTCGTCAGCGACCTGATGCGCCTGAACAAGAGCTTCATCGTGCATCGCTCGCTGACCAACCGGCGCGACAAGCTGACGGCCTTCCAGCTACTGTCGGCCTACATCAACCACTCGATCCGCCAGGACGGCGAGTCGGTGTGGATCGCCCAGGCCGAAGGCCGCGCCAAGGACGGTGACGACCGCACCGACTCGGCGATCCTCAAGATGTTCCACATGAGCCGCAAGGACGAGCCCTTCTCCGAGGTGATCCGCGACCTGCGCCTGACCCCGGTGTCGATCAGCTACGAGTACGATCCCTGCGACCTGGCCAAGGCCCGCGAGCTATACACCCGAGCCACCACCGGCAGCTACACCAAGGCGCCGGGCGAGGACGACCAGAGCATCGCCCAGGGCATCACCGGCTACAAGGGCCGGGTCCACGTCAGCTTCGGCGAGCCCATCGAGAACCCGGCGGAGGACGCCAAGCAGCTGGCCCTGGAGCTCGACCGGCAGATCCTCGGCAGCTACCGGCTGTTCCCGGTCAACTACCTGGCCTATGCCGAGTGGGAGGAGCGCGATCCGGCGCTCGCGGTACCGGAGGTCAGCGCGCTGTTCTCCGCCGAGGAACTGGCCCGCGCGCGTCAGGAATGGCAGCGCCGCCTGGCGGCCTGCCCGGCCGAGCAGCGGCCGTTCCTGGTGCTGCAGTACGCCAACCCGGTGCGCAACCAGTACCGCCTGAAGGCCGGCCTGGAGCTGTAAAAGGCAGGACGAAACGCAAAACGGCGACCCCAGGGTCGCCGTTTTTCATTCCGCTGGCGGCTCAGAGCCGGGTGCTCAGCCAGGACACCACCAGCGCCAGGCCGAGGCAGGCCGCGCCGAAGCGCACGAAGAAGCGGTTGATGCGCAGGGTGCGCTCGTCGAGCAGCAGGCCCTCCTCATCATCCAGCGCTTCCTCCAGCTCGATCGGGGCGCTCAGCCGCGCCGCGCGGCGCTCGCGCAGGCGAGTGGCGACCAGCAGCCAGCTACCGGCAAGAGCAAAGAACAGGGCCAGACCATTGACCACCTGGGCGGGATGAGCCTGGAACAGGCTCCACAACGCATGCAGCGACATCATCGGACTCCGCGCGAGGTAAGACGGCGGAGACCGCGCTACCACACTGCCAGAACGAAGAAAGGGAAAGGATTATGGCCACGCAGTCTACCGCAAGGGCGGCGCCGCCGCGGCGCTTTCCGACGAACGCCGGCGGACGGTAACCGGCCTGTCAGAAAGCCCGGGCATGCTGGACGGCAGTCATTCGGGAGAACCGCCATGCTGCATGCCCACGACCTGAACCCGCTGTACCGGGTGTTCCACGACGAGGAGCAGATCGCCCTGGTCGAGGCCCTGGCGATCAACATCCAGGACCGTGCCTGGCTGGTCTACTGCACCCTCAGCGACCAGCCCCACCCGTACCTGCCAGAGGCCGATCCGCGCACCGGGCGCTCGCTGCTGCCGTTCGCCCCGGACGCTGGCTGAGCCGCCGGGCTCAGTCGCGGAAGTTGGTGAACTGCAGCGGCAGGCCGAAGCTCTTGCCGCGCAGGCTGGCGATGGTTTCCTGCAGGTCGTCGCGCTTCTTGCCGGTGACGCGCACCTGCTCGCCCTGGATGGCGGCCTGGACCTTGAGCTTGGTGTCCTTGATGTGGGCGACGATCTTCTTCGCCAGCTCCTTGTCGATCCCCTCGCGGAAGTTCACTTCCTGCTTGACCACCTTGCCGGAGGCATAGGGATCCTTGATCTCCATGCACTGGATGTCGACCTTGCGCTTGATCAGGCAGGACCGCAGGATGTCGAGCATCTGATCGAGCATGAAGTCCGCTTCGGCGGTCAGGGTGACGCTCTTTTCCTTGCTCTCGAGGCTGCACTTGCCACGCAGGTCGAAGCGCCGCTCCAGCTCCTTGGCGGCGTTGTCCAGGGCGTTGGTGAGTTCGTGCTTGTCCAGTTCGGACACCACGTCGAACGAAGGCATGGTGATTCTCCAGATAGACGGCGCGACCGGCGTCACGGCCGGAAGCACCGAGGCTTGACGGTGAAAATGGCCGATCATTATATAGCCGCAAAACTCCCGATCGGCCCCGATTCAGGCTTTTCGCCATGGCGGCCGGCACATCGCCCCTTTCGACGAGCCTGCCCATGCCCAATCCCCATCTCAGCATCCTGGTCGTGGACGACGCCAAGTTCTCCAGCGCCATGATCGGCCGCGCCCTCGCCCAGGCCGGTTACCAAGACGTGCGCTTCGCCAACAGCGCCGAGGAAGCGCTCCAGCAGCTGGAGCAGCGCCCCGCCAGCGTGCTGCTGGCCGACTGGCTGATGCCGGAGATCGACGGCCTGGAGCTGACCACCCGGGTGCGCCAGCTCGACGAGACGGCCGATCACTACACCTACGTGATCCTGCTCACCGGCAAGGAGGGCGAGAACGTGCTGGCCGAAGCCTTCGATCGTGGCGTCGACGACTTCATCAGCAAGGCGCAGATGAACGAACAGCTGCTGCCCCGGGTGTACGCCGCCGACCGCCTGTGTGGCACCCTGCAGCGCCTGATGCAGGAGAACCTGCTGCTGGCCCGCAACATCGCCAGCCTGGAGGAGCGCAACCTGGTCGACACCCTGACCGGCCTGGGCAACCCCCGTTACCTGCTGCAGAAGCTCGGCGACAGCCTGCGTCAGATCGAGTCGCGCGGAGGTGCTGGCTGCTACCTGCTGATCGGTCTGCAGAACGCTCCGCAGCTGCGCCAGCGCCACGGCGCCGGCTTCCACCACGAACTGCTCAGCGGCGTGGCGCGCCGCCTCAAGCAGCTGATCCGCCCGCTGGATACCCTGGTGCGCCTGGATGACGACCACTTCGCCCTGGTCACCCTGCTCAGCGACCTCCAGGAATGCTCGCCGAGCAGCTTCCGGCGCCTGTACGAAGGCCTCAACGTCAAGGCCTTCAAGACCAGCGAGGGCTTCGTCAACCTGCAGGCCGGCATCGCCATGGTCGGCTTCGACGCCGGGGCCCTGCCGCTCAGCGCGGAAGACGTGATGGGCATGGCCACCGGGCTGCTCGACGAGGCCTACGCCAGCGGACGGGTGGCAGCCTTGCGCCTGCCCCAGCGCGCATGACCTGGCACATCCTCGGCGCCGGCAGCCTCGGCGGGCTGTGGGCCGCGCGCCTGGCCCGCGCCGGCCTGCCGGTGCGCCTGATCCTCCGCGACCGCGCGCGCCTCGCCAGCTACCGACGCCTCGGCGGCCTGACCCTTGTCGAGCCCGGGCAGACCAGCCTCTACCCGATCGCCGCGCAGACCCCGGAGGAGACCGAGCCGATCCGCCGCCTGCTGGTAGCCTGCAAGGCCTACGACGCCGAGGAGGCGGTGGCCCGGGTGGCCGCGCGCCTGGTGCCCGGCGCCGAGCTGATCCTCCTGCAGAACGGCCTGGGCAGTCAGGACGCGGTGGCCGCGCGCCTGCCGCGGGCGCGCTGCATCCTCGCCAGCAGCACCGAGGGGGCCTACCGCGACCAGCAGTTCCGCGTGGTGTTCGCCGGCCAGGGCTTCACCTGGCTGGGCGATCCGCGCGAGCCCGGCGCGCCGACCTGGCTCGCCGAGCTGGACGCCGCCGGCATTCCCCAGCAGTGGACCACGGACATCCTCGCCCGACTATGGCGCAAGCTGGCTCTCAACTGCGCGATCAACCCCCTCACCGTGCTGCATGCCTGCCGCAACGGCGAACTGGCCGGACATGCCGAAGAAGTCGCCGGGATCTGCGCCGAGCTGGTGGAACTCCTGCGCGCCTGCGGCCAGGCAAGCGCTGCGCAGGGCCTACACGAAGAGGTCATGGGAGTGATCCAAGCCACCGCCGCCAACTACTCCTCCATGTACCAGGACGTCGCCCACGGCCGGCGCACCGAGATCGCCTACCTGCTCGGCCATGCGCTGGCCCAGGCCGGTCGCCACGACCTGCAGCTGCCGCGCCTGGAAGCGCTGCATCAGCGCCTGGTGGCCCATCTGGTCCGGCTCGGATTGCCCACCGGCTAGCCGCGCGCTAACCTGCCGGACACGCCCGTCAGCCACGATTCCCGTTCATGTCCCTGCGCCAGCGCCTCGAAAACCTGCCGGTCGGGCAGAAGCTGCTGACCGCCGTGCTGGTCCTGCTAGCCACCGTGCTCCTGGTGGCCAACCTCAGTTTCATCAGCGCCGCCTACTGGATATCCCAGGAGAACATGGCGCCGCAGGCGCTACACACCCTCGGCAGGCTGATCGCCAGCCCGTCGCTGAGCAGCACCGCCCTGAGCTCGCCGGACGAAGCGCGCGACCTGCTGCAGCGCCTGGAGGGCTACACCCCGCTGCGCGCCGCGGCCCTCTACGACAGCCAGGGCGCGCTACTCGCCGAGCTCCAGCAGGGCGAGGACCTGCACCTGCCGCAGCGCGTCGAAGACGTGGCCAGCTGGCGGATCGGCGAGTTCCGTGCCAACCAACTGATCGAGCTGCCCCGCGACGGCCATCAGCCGGGTCACCTGCTGCTGGTCGCCTCCAGCGAACTGCCCGGCGCCTTCTACACCGGCACCCTGACCGCCAGCGGAGTGATCCTCGCCCTCAGCGTGCTGCTCTGGCTGGTGGTAGCGCAGCAGATCAAGCGCCTGGTGACCCAGCCGATCCTCCAGCTGGAAGCCCTGTCGCGCCAGGTCACCCGCGACGAGGACTACTCGCTGCGTGCCGCACGTGGCAACCGTGACGAGATCGGCAACCTGGCCGACGCCTTCAACACCATGCTGAGCCGCATGCAGGCCCGCGAGCAGCAGCTCAAGCGTGCCCGCGACGAAGCCCAGGCGGCCTTCGACCAGGCCCGCACCCTGGCCGAGGAGACCCGTCACTCCAACCGCCAGCTGGAGCTGGAGGTGCAGGTGCGCAGCAAGATCGAGAAGAAGCTCACCGGCTTCCAGAACTATCTGAACAGCATCATCGACTCCATGCCCTCGGCGCTGATCGCGCTGGACCAGGAGCTCTACGTCACCCAGTGGAACCAGGAGGCCACCGCCCTCTCCGGCACCGCCCCGGAGGACGCCATCAACCAGCCGGTGTTCCTCGCCTTTCCCTCGCTGAAGTTCTACCTCACCCAGCTGCGGCGCACCGCCGAGCGACACACCGTCGAGAAGATCGAGCGAGTCACCTGGATCAAGGACGGCGAGCCGCGCCACTACGCGCTGACCTTCTACCCGCTGGTCGGCGGCAGCCTGCAGGGAGTGGTGATCCGCATCGACGACATCAGCCAGCGGCTGTCCCTCGAGGAGATGATGGTGCAGTCGGAGAAGATGCTCTCGGTGGGCGGCCTGGCCGCCGGCATGGCCCACGAGATCAACAACCCGCTGGGCGCCATCCTGCACAACGTGCAGAACATCCGCCGCCGCCTGTCCCCCGAGCTGGCCAGGAACCGCGAGCAGGCGCAAACCGCCGGCATCGACCTGGACGCGGTCAACCGCTACCTGGAAAGCCGCGAGGTGCCGCAGCTGCTCGACGGCATCCAGCAGGCCGGCTCGCGGGCGGCGAAGATCGTCAGCCACATGCTCAGCTTCAGCCGGCGCAGCGACCGCCAGTTGGCGCCCTGCGACCTGCCCGCGCTGATCGACCAGGCCGTGGAGATCGCCGGCAACGACTTCGACCTGACCGAGGGCTTCGACTTCAAGGGCCTGACCATCGTCCGCGACTTCGACCCGCGCCTCGGCGCGGTGCCGGCCACCGCCAACGAGCTGGAACAGGTGCTGCTCAACCTGCTGAAGAACGCCGCCCAGGCCATCCACCAGCGTGACGACGAGCAGCCCGGGCGCATCATCCTGCGCACCCGGCTGAGCCCGCCGTGGGCGGAGATCCAGGTGGAGGACAACGGCGTCGGCATGCCCGAGCAGGTGCGCAAGCGCATCTTCGAGCCGTTCTTCACCACCAAGGAGATCGGCCAGGGCACCGGGCTGGGCCTGTCGGTGTCCTACTTCATCATCACCAACAACCACAAGGGGCAGATGGAGGTGCAGTCGCAGCTCGGCCAGGGCACCTGCTTCACCTTGCGCCTGCCCCTGCACAACGAGACCACGAGCCGCTAAAGATGGGCTATCGACTGAGCAAGATCTACACGAAAACCGGCGATCGCGGGGAAACCGGCCTCGGCGACGGCCGTCGGGTGCCCAAGGACCATCCACGGGTGGAGGCCATCGGCGAGGTGGACCTGCTGAACAGCCAGCTCGGCCTGCTGCTCGCCCAGCTCGCCGAAGCCCGGGCGCAATGGCCAGGTCTCAGCGAGCTGATCGAAGTGCTCGAGCCCTGCCAGCACCGTCTGTTCGACCTCGGCGGCGAGCTGGCGATGCCCGCCTACCAGGCCCTGAACGAAACCGAGGTGCAGCGTCTGGAAGCGGCCATCGACCGCTGGAACGCCGAGGTCGGCCCGCTGGAGAACTTCATCCTGCCCGGCGGTTCGGCGTTGGTCGCCCAGGCCCACGTGTGCCGCAGCCAGGCACGCAGCGCGGAACGCCGCTGCCAGGCGCTGAATGCCGTGGAACCGCTCGGCGCGGTGCCCCTCGCCTACCTCAACCGACTCTCCGACCTGCTGTTCGTCGCCGCCCGGCTGATCGCCCGCCGCACGCGGGTCGCCGAGGTGCTCTGGCAGGCAGCGCCCAAGCCCGACGCCGGGCGCTGACTCAGGTCGGCCAGAAGGCGCGAATCCCGGCCACCCCCTGGGCGCCGATGCGCCCAGCGCGCTCGGCATCCTCCGGCCCCACCCCACCGAGCAGGAACACCGGCTGATTGAAGCCGGCGATCAGCTCGCGCGCGGCGTCCCAGCCCAGCGGCACGGCCTCGGGGTGGGTGGCGGTAGGCTGCACCGGCGACAGGGTCACGAAGTCCACGCCCATCTGCGCCGCCAGGGCCAGCTCCTCGGCGTTGTGGCAGGAGGCGGCCAGCCAGCGCTCCCGGGGGAACGGCCGGCCGTTCGGCGCGTACTGGCGCAGCTGCTCGGCAGTCAGATGCCAGCCGGCGGCGGGGAAGTCGCCCAGCCACTCCAGCGGGCCCTTGAGCATCACCTGCGCCTTGCCGGCGCAGAGCCCCACGGCGTCCACCGCCAGATCCCGGTATTCCGGACTGAACAGGTTGGGCGCACGCAGCTGGACCAGGCGGATGCCGGCGGCCAGAGCGGCCTTGAGGCCCTTGAGAAGAGCCGCCGGCTCCAGGTTGTCGGGAGTGATCAGGTACTGGCGGGGCAATTGCGCGGCCCGCACGATCGGCCGGTTGGCGGCGGGGAACTCGTAGTTGCCCAGCTCGCGCGGAGTCACCCAGGCCAGCGGCTGGCCCTCGGCGCCATGCGCCTCGCCGGAGAACGCGGTGACCTCCCAGACGTCCAGCAGCACGCGCTTGTCCGGGTAGTCGTGGCTGACCTGGATCAGCGGCCGGGCCTGCTCGACGCGGATGCCCAGCTCTTCCTCCAGCTCGCGGGCCAGGGCCGCCTCCACGGGCTCGCCCTCCTCCACCTTGCCACCGGGGAACTCCCAGAGTCCGCCCTGGTGCTTGTCCTCGGGACGACGGGCCAACAGGATGCGGCCGGCGGCATCGTAGATCACCGCCGCCGCCACATGGATTCGTTTCACGCTTCGCTTTCCTCCAGAGCGTCCTGCAGCCAGCGCTGGAACGCCGGCCACTGGTAGATGGTATCGACATAGGCCGCTGCCACCGGCGGCAGGTCGATGCGGTAACAGCGCAGGCGGCTGGCCACCGGCGCGTAGAAGGCGTCCGCCAGGCTGGCATGGCCGAACAGGAACGGACCATCCTGGCCGAAGTTGGCCCGGCACTCGGTCCACAGCGTGCAGATGCGCTGGATGTCGGTCTTCGCCTCGTCGGGCACCCGCTTGAGCGGCGCGTCATGCTGCAGGTCCATCGGCAGGTGGGTGCGCAGGGCGGCGAAGCCGCTGTGCATCTCCGCGCAGATCGAGCGCGCCACCGCCCGGGCGTATTCGCCGCGCGGCCATAGGTGGGCCTCCGGGAAGGACTCGGCGAGGTACTCGGCGATCGCCAGGGAATCCCAGATCCGCCCTTCCTCGGTGAGCAGCACCGGCACCTTGCCGCTCGGCGAGCACTCCAGGATGCGCTGATGGGTGTCCGGCTGACCGAGGCGAATTAGCCGCTCGCGGTACGGCACCTCGGCCAGCGCCATGGCCAGGGCGGCGCGCAGCGACCAGGACGAATAGCGTTTGTCACCAATCAGCAGCTCCATCGCAGGCTCCTCGCATCGACGGCTGTCGCCTTGGCGGGCCGCGGAGGGCACGCCGCCGGAAGGCGGCGCGCGCCGCGGCTACGGCTCAGCGCTGGGCTGGCAGCCGGGGTTCAGGTCCGGTATTCGGCGTTGATCTTCACATAATCATGGGACAGATCGGTGGTCCAGATCGTTTCGCTGCAGCTGCCGCGGCCCAACTCGATGCGGATGGTGATCTCCGCCTCGGCCATCACCCGGGCGCCCTGCTCCTCGGTGTAGCTGGGCGCTCGGCCGCCCTTGCTGGCGATGCACACGTCGCCAAGGAACACGTCGATCTTGCTGACGTCCAGCTGGGGCACGCCGGCATAGCCCACGGCGCAGAGGATGCGCCCCCAGTTGGGGTCGGAGGCGTACAGGGCAGTCTTGATCAGCGGCGAATGGGCCACCGCATAGGCCACGTCCAGGCACTCCTGATGGGTGGCACCGCCGTTGACCTGCACGGTGACGAACTTGGTGGCGCCTTCGCCGTCGCGAACGATGGCCTGGGCCAGCTCCATGGCCACCTCCAGCACCGCCTGCTTGAGGGCGCTGAACAGCGCGCCGCTGGCCTGGGTGATTTCCGGCAGGCCGCACTGGCCGGTGGCGATCAGCACGCAGCTGTCGTTGGTGGAGGTGTCGCCGTCGATGGTGATGCGGTTGAAGGACTTGTTCGCCGCGTCGCGCAGCAGGTCCTGGAGCACGCCCTGGGCGACCCTGGCGTCGGTGGCGATGTAGCCGAGCATGGTGGCCATGTTCGGCTTGATCATCCCGGCGCCCTTGCTGATGCCGGTGACGGTGACGGTCACGCCCTCGTGGACGAACTGCCGGCTGGCGCCCTTGGGCTGGGTATCGGTGGTCATGATGCCTTCGGCGGCCAAGGCCCAGTTATCGGCCTTGAGGTCGGCCAGGGCGGCCGGCAGCGCGGCCTCGATCTTCTCTACCGGCAGCGGCTCGCCGATCACCCCGGTGGAGAACGGCATCACCGCACTGGCGTCCACCCCGGCCAGCTCGGCCAGCCTGGCGCAGACCCGCTCGGCGTTGGCCAGGCCCTGGGCACCGGTTCCAGCGTTGGCGTTGCCGGTGTTGGTCACCAGGTAGCGTACCGGCCCGAGAAAGCGCTGCTTACAGAGGATCACCGGGGCGGCGCAGAAGGCGTTACGGGTGAACACGCCGGCCACCGTGGAACCCTCGGCACAACGCATCACCACCACGTCCTTGCGGCCCGGTCGCTTGATGCCGGCCGAGGCGATGCCGAGCTCGAAACCGGGAACCGGGTGCAGGGTGGGCAGGGGACCAAGACCGACAGCCATGAAGAGTGCTCCTCGTAGAACAGTGTGATCGACGGCCGCGCCTGCGGCCGGTGAAACCTAGGCAAAAACGCCGCGAGCGGCAGAGCCGGTCGCGGCGCGGGTAAGTTGCCCGGCAGAGCTTAGTTGATCTGCCCGTGGCAGTGTTTGTACTTCTTGCCCGAACCGCAGGGGCAGGGCTCGTTGCGGCCGATCTTCGGCTCGCTGCGTACCGGGGTCTGGGCCACGGCAACGTCGCCGCCCGCCTCGGCCGCGGCCGCCTCTTCGGGCTGGGCCAGAGCGGACACCTCGGCGTGCTGGAACTGCATGCGCTTGGCCAGCTCCTCGGCCTCGCGGCGCAGGCGCGCCTCCTCCTCGGCGGGATCCTCGCGGCGTACCTGAACGTGGGAGAGCACGCGGATGGTGTCGCGCTTGATGGAATCCAGCAGGTCCTGGAACAGGCTGAAGGACTCGCGCTTGTACTCCTGCTTGGGGTTCTTCTGCGCGTAACCGCGCAGGTGGATGCCGTGGCGCAGGTGATCCATGGTGGACAGGTGGTCCTTCCACAGGTCGTCCAGCACGCGCAGCAGGATCTGCTTCTCGAAGGCACGCAGCGCCTCGGCGCCGGCGAGCTCCTCCTTCTCGCGGTAGGCGGCCACCAGTTGCTCGAGGATGCGCGCGTGCAACGGTTCCTCGTGCAGGTGGTCGTCCTCGTCCAACCACTGCTGGATCGGCAGCTTGAGACCGAAGTCGCTGGCCAGCGCGGCCTCCAGGCCGGGGATGTCCCACTGCTCGGGCAGCGACTGCGGTGGAATGTACTGATGGAAGGTGTTGGCCAGCACTTCCTCGCGGAACTCGGCGATGGTTTCGGCGACGTCCTCGGCGGCCAGCAGCTGGTTGCGCATGTGGTAGATCACCTTGCGCTGCTCGTTGGCCACGTCGTCGTATTCGAGCAGCTGCTTGCGGATGTCGAAGTTGCGGCCTTCGACCTTGCGCTGCGCCTTCTCGATGGCGTTGGTGACCATGCGGTGCTCGATGGCCTCGCCCGGCTGCATGCCGAGGGCCTTCATGAAGTTCTTCACCCGGTCGGAGGCGAAGATGCGCATCAGGCTGTCTTCCAGCGACAGGTAGAAGCGGCTGGAGCCCGGGTCGCCCTGACGACCGGCACGGCCGCGCAACTGGTTGTCGATGCGCCGCGACTCGTGGCGCTCGGAGGCAATCACGTGCAGGCCGCCGGCCTCGATCACCTGCTGGTGGCGCTTCTGCCAGTCGGCCTTGATCTGCGCGATCTGCTCCTCGCTGGGGTTCTCCAGGGCGGCCACCTCGGCCTCCCAGTTGCCGCCAAGGAGGATGTCGGTCCCGCGGCCGGCCATGTTGGTGGCGATGGTCACCGCCCCCGGCCGTCCGGCCTGGGCGATGATCTCGGCTTCCTTGTCATGGTATTTGGCGTTGAGCACCTTGTGCTCGATGCCTTCCTTCTGCAGCAGTTGGGAAACGTACTCGGAGGTTTCGATGGACGCGGTACCGACCAGCACCGGGCGACCACTGCCCTGGCACTGCTTGATATCGGCGATGATCGCCTGGTACTTCTCCTCCTGGGTCAGGTAGACCAGGTCGTTGTAGTCCTTGCGGGCGACCGGCCGGTGGGTGGGGATCACCACCACGTCGAGGCCGTAGATCTGGCGGAACTCGAAGGCCTCGGTGTCGGCGGTGCCGGTCATCCCGGAGAGCTTCTTGTACAGGCGGAAGTAGTTCTGGAAGGTGGTCGAGGCCAGAGTCTGGCTCTCGGCCTGGATCTGCACGCCCTCCTTGGCCTCAATGGCCTGGTGCAGGCCCTCGGAAAGGCGGCGACCGGGCATGGTGCGGCCGGTGTGCTCGTCGATCAGGATCACCTGGCCGTTCTGCACGATGTACTCGACGTTGCGGTGGAACAGGGTGTGGGCGCGCAAGGCCGCGTAGACGTGCGTCAGCAGGCTGAGGTTGTGCGCCGAGTAGAGGCTCTCGCCCTCGGCCAGCAGGCCGTTCTGGGAGAGCAGTTCCTCGACGAACTGGTGGCCGGCCTCGGTGAGCTCCACCTGGCGGGTCTTCTCGTCGATGGTGTAGTGGCCCTCCTGGGTCACCTGGCCCTCGACTTCCTCGATGTGCTGCTTGAGGCGCGGGATCAGGCGGTTCATCTCGATGTACAGGCGCGAGCTGTCCTCGGCCTGGCCGGAGATGATCAGCGGGGTGCGTGCCTCGTCGATGAGGATGGAGTCCACCTCGTCGATCACCGCGAAGTTCAGCTCGCGCTGGAACTTGTCGCTCAGGCTGAACGCCATGTTGTCGCGCAGGTAGTCGAAACCGAACTCGTTGTTGGTGCCGTAGGTGATGTCCGCGGCATAGGCGGCGCGCTTCTCCTCCGGCGGCTGGAAGGGGCTGACGATGCCCACGGAGAGGCCGAGGAACTCGTACAGCGGGCGCATCCAGTTGGCGTCGCGGCGGGCCAGGTAGTCGTTGACGGTGACCACGTGCACGCCCTTGCCTTCCAGGGCGTTGAGGTAGACGGCCAGGGTCGCCACCAGGGTCTTGCCCTCGCCGGTACGCATCTCGGCGATCTTGCCCTCGTGCAGGGTCATGCCGCCGATCAGCTGGACGTCGAAGTGGCGCATGCCCATCACCCGCTTGCCGGCTTCACGGCACACGGCGAAGGCTTCGGGAAGGATCTGGTCGAGCGTTTCGCCTTTGCCGAGGCGCGCCTTGAACTCCGCGGTCTTGGCCCGCAGCTGTTCGTCGGACAGGGCGACCATCTGCTCTTCGAGCGCATTTATGGTCTGGACGACCTTGAGCATGCGTTTGATCTCACGCTCGTTCTTGCTTCCAAAGAGTTTCTTCAACAAAGGCGCAAACATATCGGCAGGGTCTTCCACACTATGGATGGAGGGCGGCCTCGCAGGGCGCCCGCGCAGCCTCACGGACTGCTAGGGAAGCGGGCATTCTACTCGGAATCGGAGACGAGGAAACTAGCCAGGTTTGTGACTGGTACACGGTTCATGGCCACGGGACGGCGCCAGACGCCGTTGTCTGGGGCGCTCCAGCGCACGCTCCCGGTGGCGGTACGGCGCCCGTGCAGTGCGGATTCCCGGCCGCCACTCCTGCCCCCTGGCCGGCCCGGCGGCGGCGCAACATCGGGCAATCACTTGCCGGTAGACGGACCCAGGCCCTAACATCCTGGAGCCTCCCAGTCCGAAACGCATCGCCATGAGCTTCCATCCCCTGCCGGCCCGCACGCCTGCCGCTCTGCTGCGCACCGCCAAGCCGCTGCAGGGCCTGTTCGACCAGGCCGAGCGCCTAGCCCGGCTGCAGCAGCTGGTGCATGCCCAGCTGCAGCCGGCTGCCCGCGAACACTGTCACGTCGCTGCCTGGCACGACGGCAGCCTGCTGCTGGTGGTCACCGACGGCCACTGGGCGACCCGCTTGCGCTACCAGCAGCGCCGCCTGCTGCGCCAGCTGCAGGGCGTGCCGGAATTCGCCGGACTGCACCGCATCCTCTTCAAAGTGCAGCCGCCGCCCACGCCCAGCCAGGGCCGGGGACGCTGCGCGCCCCTCTCGGCCAGTGCCGCCGAGAGCATCCGCGCCACCGCCGAGCACATCCGCGACCCGCGCCTGCGCGCCGCTCTGGAGCGTCTGGCCCGCCGTGCGGATGACGCCACGCAGGCCTGACCTCCCGCCCCTTCGCCGACCATCACGCCTGCGGGCTCCGAAATCCCGCACATGAAAAGGTTCTTCGCGCAATCCGGGGGAAGTAGTGGTTGGCGGTTCGGAGCTTGGTAGATTGGCAGTCGCCAAACCACCCGATCCTCTTCCGCTGCCCCGTCATGCACGATGCCATGTGGGTGATGGATGAATTCGCCCTGCACAAGGGGCACCGCTACGTAACGGTGATCATGGATGCCGAGCGCTCGCGTGTGCTGTGGGTGGGCGAAGGCGATAGTCGCGAGGCGATCCGGCCTTTCTTCGAATGGCGGGGCGAAGAGGGCCGGGCACATATCGAGGCGGTCGCCGTAAACATGAACACCGCGTTGCCTACGGATCCCGAGACCCAGCCTACTTCTTCCTGAAAATCAAGGCCGCCCTCCCCGGAAAGGCGCGATGAACCATAAAAAAGGCCACCCGAAGGTGGCCTCAAGAAGAAAGCATAGGGAGAGTTTACTAACCAGCGGCCACCGGCCGCATGTAGGAGATCGGCGCGCTTTTCACGTCTTCGAAGGTCACCACTTCCCAGGCGTCCTTCTGCGCGATCAGGGCGCGCAGCAGGCGATTGTTCAGCGCGTGGCCAGACTTGTAGCCGCGGAACTCGCCGATCAGGCTGTTGCCCAGCAGGTAGAGGTCGCCGATGGCGTCGAGGATCTTGTGCTTGACGAATTCGTCCTCGTAACGGAGGCCGTCCTCGTTGAGCACGCTGTCCTCGTCCACCACGATGGCATTCTCCACGCTGCCACCCAGTGCCAGGTTGTGCGAGCGCAGGTACTCCAGGTCACTCATGAAGCCGAAGGTCCGCGCACGGCTGACTTCCTTGACGAACGAGGTACTGGAGAAGTCCACCGAGGCTCGCTGGGTACGGCCGCGGAACACAGGGTGATCAAAGTCGATCTCGAAGGTCACCTTGAAGCCGTCGAACGGCACGAAGGTGGCGCGCTTGTCGCCATCTTCCACCGTCACCTCACGCTTGATGCGGATGAACTTCTTGGCCTTCTCCTGCTCCTGCAGGCCAGCGGACTGGATCAGGAATACGAAGGGACCGGCGCTGCCATCCATGATCGGCACTTCGGACGCCGAGAGCTCGACGTAGGCATTATCGATACCCAGGCCAGCCATGGCCGAAAGCAGGTGCTCTACGGTGTCCACCTTGACATCACCATTGACCAGGGTGGTCGACATGGTGGTTTCCCCGACGTTCTCGGCCAGAGCGCGGATCTCCACGACAGGATCGAGGTCGGTGCGACGGAACACTATGCCGGTATCCACCGGCGCCGGCTTCAGGGTCAGGTAGACCTTCTCCCCGGAATGCAAGCCGACACCCGTGGCCCGGATGATGTTCTTCAGGGTGCGTTGTCTGATCATGGCTTTGGCCGCTATAGCACTAGTTGCGAACTGTTTTCAACAATGGCTGGCGATGATAGCAGAGCCAGCCCTTGCTGAAAAACGCCAATCACCCCAATACTCCTGATTGATACTATCAATCGGCCTGCCGACGCAGGAACGCCGGGATGTCCAGGTAATCCAAGTCATCCTGGCTGTTCAGCTTCGGTGCGGCCGAACCGGCGTGGCTCTGACGCTGCACGGTGGGTCGCTCGTAATCCTTGTAGTTGACCGTGGTCTGTTCCGGACGGGCGATGCCGGCGGTGTTCAGAGCGGCGGCCGGGACGGTGTTGTCCACCACCTTGACCGGCTTCTCGAGACGCGCCCCCAGACCGGTGGCCACCACGGTGACGTGCAGTTCGTCGCGCATTTCCGGATCGATCACCGCGCCGACCTTGACGGTGGCCTGCTCTGAGGCGAAGGCCTCGATGATCTCGCCCACCGCGGCGTATTCGCCGAGGGACAGGTCCAGACCGGCGGTGATGTTCACCAGGATGCCGCGGGCGCCCTGCAGGTTGACGTCCTCCAGCAGCGGGTTGCGAATCGCTGCCTCGGTGGCCTCGCGGGCACGGTTCGGACCGCTGGCGCAGCCGGTGCCCATCATAGCCATGCCCATCTCGCCCATCACGGTCTTCACGTCGGCGAAGTCGACGTTCATCAGGCCGGGACGCTGCATGATGTCGGAGATGCCGCGCACGGCGCCGGCCAGCACGTCGTCGGCCTTGGCGAAGGCGGACAGCAGGCTGGCGTCCTTGCCGAGGATGGTCAGCAGCTTCTCGTTGGGGATGGTGATCAGCGAATCGACGTGCTCGGACAGAGCGCGGATGCCCTCCTCGGCGACCTGCATGCGCTTGCGGCCCTCGAAGGGGAACGGACGGGTCACCACGGCGACGGTGAGGATGCCCATTTCCTTGGCCACTTCGGCGATGATCGGCGCCGCACCGGTACCGGTACCGCCGCCCATGCCGGTGGTGATGAACACCATGTCAGCGCCCTGCAGCACTTCGGCGATACGCTCGCGGTCCTCCAGGGCCGCCTGCCGACCGATTTCCGGGTTGGTACCGGCTCCCAGGCCCTTGGTCACTCCGCAGCCGAGCTGCAGCACGGTGCGCGCGCTGACGTTCTTCAGCGCCTGGGCGTCGGTGTTGGCGCAGATGAACTCCACGCCCTCGATGTTGTTGCGGATCATGTGGTTGACGGCGTTACCGCCACCGCCACCGACACCGATCACTTTGATCACTGCACTTTGCGGTACGTTGTCTACGAGCTCGAACATTTTCCCCTCTCCTTTGCTTTCTCGTTGTAATGCCTACTGCGGTGGAACATCTTCAGAAGTTGCCCTGGACCCAGCGTTTCAGCCGTTCCAGCACGGGTAGCCGGGCTTCGTCCGCATACAGTCCGCTGGCGGAACTGCCGATGCCATCGTTCTGTTTCTGCAGGCCGTACAGCAGCAGCCCGACACCCGTGGAATAAATGGGATTGCGCACCACGTCGCCCATGCCCTTGACGCCCTGCGGCATACCCAGGCGCACCGGCATGTGGAAGATCTCCTCGGCCAGCTCGACCGCGCCTTCCATCTTCGCGGTGCCGCCGGTGAGGACGATCCCGGCGGGGATCATGTCCTCGTAGCCGCTGCGCCGCAGCTCGGCCTGAATCAGGGTGAACAGCTCGTCGTAGCGCGGCTCGACCACCTCGGCCAGGGCCTGGCGGGACAGCTCGCGCGGCGGCCGGTCACCGACGCTGGGCACCTTGATGGTTTCCCCGGCGCCGGCCAGCTTGGCCAGAGCGCAGGCGTAGCGCACCTTGATCTCCTCGGCGTACTGGGTCGGCGTGCGCAGAGCCATGGCGATGTCGTTGGTCACCTGGTCACCGGCGATCGGGATCACCGCGGTGTGACGGATCGCCCCCTCGGTGAAGATGGCGATGTCGGTGGTACCGCCGCCGATGTCGACCAGGCACACGCCCAGCTCCTTCTCGTCCTCGGTGAGGACCGAATAGGACGAGGCCAACTGCTCCAGAATGATGTCGTCGACCTCCAGGCCGCAGCGGCGCACGCACTTCTCGATGTTCTGCGCGGCGTTCACCGCACAGGTCACCACGTGCACCTTGGCTTCCAGGCGCACGCCGGACATGCCCAGCGGCTCGCGCACGCCTTCCTGGTTGTCGATCACGTAGTCCTGCGGCAGGGTGTGCAGCACCCGCTGGTCGGACGGAATGGCCACTGCCTGGGCAGCGTCCAGCACGCGCTCGATGTCGGCGGCGCTCACCTCGCGGTCGCGGATGGCGACGATCCCGTGGGAGTTCAGGCTGCGGATGTGATTGCCGGCCACGCCGACGAACGCCGAGTGGATGCGGCAACCGGCCATCATCTGCGCTTCCTCGATGGCGCGCTGGATCGACTGCACGGTGGACTCGATGTTCACCACCACACCCTTCTTAAGGCCACGCGACGGATGCGTGCCGATCCCGACGATTTCCAACTGACCGTCAGTCGCCACCTCGCCGACCAGGGCCACTACCTTGGAAGTCCCGATGTCGAGGCCGACGATCATCTTGCCGCTCTGCACGTTTGCCATTCTTGTTGCCTCTCCTGACTCACTGGACGGCAGCGACTTCGGCCGCCGTCGGCGCCACCGGCTCGCGCCACGCCACGGCCATGCCGTTGGGGTAGCGCAGGTCGATGCGCGCAATATTCGCGATCTGCTCTTTGAGCGTCTTGTCGTACACGGCGATGAAGCGCCGCATCTTCTCCACCAGATGGTCGCGCCCGAGCGCCAGCTCGATGCTCTGCCCGCTGCTGCTCTCGTTGGCACGCAGGAACCAGCTGCCGCGATCACGCATCTCCAGACGGGTAATGGCGAAGCCCAACGGGCGCAGCATCTGACTGAGCATCTGGTACTGCTGCATCACCCGCTCCTGGGCCCGCTGCGGACCGACCAGCTGCGGCAGGCTCTCGTAGTTGTCCAGATCCCGCGGGGTGAACGCCTGCCCCTGGTTGTTGAGCAGCGCGCCATCGCCCCAGCGGGCCACCGGCAGTTGTTCCTCCAGGCGGATCACCACCTGATCGGGCCAGATCCGCCGCACCTCGGCACGGGCGATCCAGGGCATGCCCTCCAGCTCCCGGCGCATGCCGTCGAGGTCCACGCTGAGGAAGCTGGCGCCGGTCACGAACGGCGCGAGGCGCTGCTGCACCACCTGCTGGTTGATGTAACTGAGCTCGCCGCTGACGCTGACCCGTCCGATCGGTCGGTCCACATAGGGCAGCAGGTACTGCGCGCCCTGGTAGGTGGCGAAACCCAGCGCACCGAGCAGCACCGGCCAGAGCAGGCGGCGCAGGAACCCCAGGTCCGGTTTCGGCAGACGCGCCGACAGCGGTTCCTTGGCCACCATCCGGCTGGCGCCCCGCGGCGCCGGCTTGCGCGACAGGACGCGGCCGGTACCGGGTTGCTGGTGACGGAGAGTGGCGCCGCGCATCGACTTAGCCTCGCGTCTCTACGCTGTCGGCGAGAATCGCCAGGACCAGCTGCTGGAAGTCCAGGCCGGCGGCCCGTGCGGCCATCGGCACCAGACTGTGGTCGGTCATCCCCGGCACGGTGTTCAGCTCGAGCAGCCAGAAGCGGCCGTCGGCGTCCTGCATCACGTCGGCGCGAGCCCATCCCTGCACGCCGACCGCCTCGCAGGCGCGCCGGGTCAGCTCCTTGAGCTCCGCCTCCTTGGCGGCGTCCAGGCCACAGGGAATCAGGTACTGGGTGTCGTCGGCCAGGTACTTGGCCTCGTAGTCGTAGAACTTGTGCGGGGTCCCTAGGCGGATCGGCGGAAGGATCTCGCCGCGCAGCATGGCGATGGTGAATTCCGGCCCCTGGATCCACTGCTCGACCAGCACCTGGGAGTCGTAGCGCGAGGCCTCCTGCCAAGCGGCGATCAGCTCGTCGAGGTCGTGCACCTTGGCCATGCCGATGCTCGAGCCCTCGTGGGCCGGCTTGACGATCAGCGGGAAGCCCAGCTGGGTCGCCGCGGCACGGCAGTCGTCGGCACTGGCTAGCGCCGCGTGGCGCGGTGTCGGCAGGCCGAGGCTCTGCCACACCTGCTTGGTGCGCAGCTTGTCCATGGCCAGCGCCGAGGCCAGTACGCCGCTTCCGGTGTAGGGAATCCCGGCGCATTCGAGCAGGCCCTGCATGCTGCCGTCCTCGCCGCCGCGGCCGTGCAGGACGATGAAGGCACGGTCGATGCGCTCGCCGGCCAGGCGGACGAGGATATCGTCACCGACGTCGATGCCGAAGGCGTCGACCCCGGCGCTCTGCAGCGCGGCCAGCACGGCGCTGCCAGACTTCAGGGAGATCTCCCGCTCGGCGCTCTTGCCGCCGAAGAGCACGGCGACACGACCGAAGGCGCGGGGATCGAGGGTGGAATTCAGGGCACTCATTGGGACTTACCTTCCACTGCGAACAGCGGGTGCTTGATCAGTTGCGGAGCGAGCCCGCCGATGTCGCCGGCGCCCTGGCAGAGTAGGATGTCGCCGGCACGCAGCAGCGGCTTGAGCAGCGGCGCCAGGTCGGTGCCGCGCTCGATGTAGATGGGGTCGAGCTGGCCGCGCTGACGGATGCTATGGGCCAGCTGACGGCTGTCGGCGCCGGGGATCGGCTCCTCGCCGGCCGGGTAGACCTCCATCAGCAGCAGCACGTTGGCGTCGCCGAGCACCTGCACGAAGTCGTCGTACAGGTCGCGGGTGCGGGTGTAGCGGTGCGGCTGGTAGACCATCACCAGGCGGCGGCCCGGCCAGCCGCCGCGCACCGCCTTGATCACCGCGGCGACTTCCCGCGGGTGGTGGCCGTAATCGTCGACCAGCATCACGCTGCCGCCTTCCACCGGTAGCTCGCCGTACACCTGGAAGCGCCGGCCGACACCCTGGAAGCCGGACAGGCCCTGGACGATGGCGGCGTCCTCGATGCCCGCGTCGGTGGCCACGGCGATGGTCGCCAGGGCGTTCAGCACGTTGTGCAGGCCCGGCATGTTGACCGACACGTCGAGCGGAGCCAGGCCGTTGCGCAGCACGGTGAAGTGGGTCTGCATGCCGTCCTGACGGACATTGATGGCACGCACGTCGGCGTCCTCGGCGAGGCCGTAGGTGACGGTCGGGCGGGCCACCTGAGGGAGGATCTCGCGAACCACCGGGTCATCCACGCAGAGCACCGCCAGGCCGTAGAACGGCAGGTTGTGGAGGAACTCGACGAAAGTCTTCTTGAGCTTGCCGAAGTCGCCCTGGTAGGTCCCCATGTGGTCCATGTCGATGTTGGTGACCACCGCGACCATCGGCTGCAGGTGCAGGAAGCTGGCGTCGCTCTCGTCAGCCTCGGCCACCAGGTAGCGGCTGGAGCCAAGCTGGGCGTTGGTACCGGCGGCAGTCAGGCGGCCGCCAATCACGAAGGTCGGGTCCAGGCCGCCGGCGGCTAACACCGAGGCGATCAGGCTGGTGGTGGTGGTCTTGCCGTGGGTGCCGGCCACCGCGATGCCGTAGCGGTAGCGCATCAGCTCGGCGAGCATCTCGGCGCGCGGCACCACCGGAATGCGCCGCTCCTGGGCGGCCGCCACCTCCGGGTTGCTGGGGTTGACGGCGCTGGACACCACCAGCACGTCGGCCTGCTCGGCGTTCTCCGCGCGATGGCCGATGTAGATCTTGGCGCCGAAGCTGGCCAACCGCTCGGTGACCGGCGAAGCCTTGAGGTCGGAGCCGGACACCTGGTAGCCGAGGTTGAGCAGCACCTCGGCGATGCCGCACATCCCCACCCCGCCGATACCGACGAAGTGGACACGGCGGATGCGGCGCATGGCCGGATGCGGCACGGGCTTGCTCTTCTCAGCCATAGGCCACCTCCAGGCAGATATCGACCACCCGGCGGGTGGCATCGGGCATGGACAGCCGGCGTGCCTGGCGGCCCATCTGAATCAGTCGTTCGGGTTGCATCAAAACCTCGGTCAGGTACGCGGCCAGATCCTCGGGATCGGTGGTCGCTTGCGGCAGCAGGAGAGCGGCGCCCTCCTCGGCCAGGTATTTGGCGTTCTGGGTCTGGTGGTCGTCGATCGCATGGGGCAGAGGCACCAGGAAGGAGGCCAGGCCGGCAGCCGCCAGCTCGCTGACGGTCAGCGCGCCGGCACGGCAGACCACCAGATCGGCCCAGGCATAGGCGCCGGCCATGTCCTGAATGAACGGCACCACGTGGGCTTTGACGCCGGCATCGGCGTAGCGTTCGACGGTCAGCTCGGCGTGTTGCTTGCCGGCCTGGTGCACCACCTCGGGACGCAGCTCCGCGGCCAGCAGGGCGAGCGCCGCCGGCAGCAGCTTGTTGAGCGGCTCGGCGCCGAGGCTGCCGCCCAGCACCAGCAGGCGCGGCCGACGACCGGCCAGGGGCTCGCGCGGGGTTTCCAGGAACAGCTCCTCGCGCACCGGATTGCCGGTGGTGCGGCGACGCTTGCCAGCGTTCCTGAAGGTATTCGGGAAGGCCTCGCAGACCCGCTGGGCGAACAGCGCCAGACCGCGGTTGGCGGTGCCGGCCACGGCGTTCTGCTCGTGGATCACCAGAGGCACGCCGGCCAGCCGTGCGGCCAGGCCACCCGGACCGGTGACGTAGCCGCCCATGCCCAGCACGCAGACCGGCTGCACCTGCTTGACGATCCGCCGCGCCTGCCAGAGCGCGCGCAGCAGCTGGAACGGAGCCTTGAGCAGGGCCAGCTTGCCCTTGCCGCGCAGGCCGCTGACCTGGATCAGGTGCAGCGGCAGGCCGGCCTGGGGCACCAGCTCGTTCTCGATGCCGCGCGGGGTGCCCAGCCAGTGCACGCGGTAGCCGCGCGCCTGGAACTCCCGGGCACAGGCCAGCGCCGGGAACACGTGCCCCCCGGTGCCGCCCGCCATGATCAGGACATTCGCACTCATCGGCCGGACTCCCCTAGCGACAACTCATCCTCGGCGAAATCCTCTTCGCGGAATTCGATTTCCTCGCTGCCCAACTGGGTGCGGCGCTCCCACTCGATGCGCAGCAGCAGGCCCAGGCAGATGCAGCAGACCACCAGCGAGCTGCCGCCGTAGCTGAGGAACGGCAGAGTCAGGCCCTTGGTAGGCAGCAGGCCGACATTCACCCCGATGTTGATCAGGAACTGGCCGATCCACAGGAAGGACAGCCCATAGGCCACGTAGGCGGCGAAGAACTGCCCGGCCTTCTCGGCCCACAGGCCGACGTACAGGCCGCGCACGGTGACGAACACGAACAGCGCCACGGTGGCCAGGGCGCCGACCAGGCCGAGTTCCTCGGCGAGGATCGAGAACACGAAGTCAGTGTGCGCCTCCGGCAGGTAGAACTGCTTTTGCACGCTGTTGCCGAGCCCCACACCGAACCACTCGCCGCGGCCGAAGGCGATCAGCGCCTGGGACAGCTGGTAGCCGGAGCCGAACTGATCGGCCCAGGGATCGGTGAAACTGGTCAGGCGTGCCATGCGGTACGGCTGGGCCTGCACCAGGACGAACACAGCGGCGACCGCCAGAGCCACCAGCAGGCCGAAGCGGAACAGCCCGACGCCGCCGAGGAACAGCATGGCCGCCGCCGCGCCCATCAGCACCACGGTGGCACCGAAGTCCGGTTCCATGAGCAGCAGGAAGGCCATCGGCATCAGCACCACGAAGGGCTTGAAGAAGCCCATCCAGCTCTCCCGCACTTCCTCCTGGCGGCGCACCAGGTAGCCGGCGAGGAAGATCACCGCGAACACTTTGGCCAGCTCGGAGGGCTGCACGTTGAACATGCCGAAGCCGATCCAGCGCATCGAACCGTTCACCTCGCGGCCGATGCCCGGCACCAGCACCAGGAGCAGCAGCACGAAACCGGCGATCAGCAGCTTCCAGCTGGCGTTCTGCCAGAAGCTCATGGGGATCAGCAGGGTCAGCCCGCCGGCGACCAGGCCGATGGCCACGTAAACCAGGTGGCGAACCATGTGATACAGCGGAGTACCGCTCTGCGCCGCCGCCACTTCCGAAGAGGCCGACGTGATCATCACCAGACCGAGGCCAAGCAGTGCCAGGCAGCCCGCGAGCAGCGGAAAATCCATATCCACACCGCGGCGACTGAGCAGCGGCGAGGGATAGGGTTGGAAGATGCCGGGCAGTCTGGCGAGCATCAGTCGAGCGCCTCCACCGCAGCGGCGAACAGACGGCCGCGCTCCTCGAAGTTCTTGAACATGTCCAGGCTCGCGCAGGCAGGCGAGAGCAGCACGGCGTCGCCCGCCTCGGCCAGCTCGGCGGCGCGCGCCACCGCCTCGTCGAGGGTCTTGACCCGCACGAGCGGCACGCCGTCGCCCAGCGCCCGAGCGATCAGCTCGGCATCGCGGCCGAGCAGCAGCACGGCGCGACAGTAGCGGGCCACCGGCTCGCGCAGCGCGGAAAAATCGGCACCCTTGCCGTCGCCGCCGGCGATCAGCAGCAGCTTGCCGAGAATGTCGGCCCCCAGGCCCTCGATGGCGGCCAGAGCGGCGCCCACGTTGGTGGCCTTGGAGTCGTCGTAGTAGTTCACCCCGCGGCGCTCGCGCAGCCACTGGCAGCGGTGCGGCAGGCCGCCGAAGGTCTGCAGGGCTTCCAGCATCGGCGCGAACGGCAGGCCCACGGCATGCCCGAGAGCCAGGGCGGCCAGGGCGTTGGCCTGGTTATGGGCGCCGCGGATCTTCAGCGCGGAGACCGGCAACAGCTTGTCGAACTGGAAGGCCAGGTACTTCTCGCCGGCTTCCTCGATCAGCCCGAAGCCCTTGAAGTCCGGCTTGTCGAGGCCGAAGCTCCAGACCGTCACGTCCGTGCCGACCAGCGGCCGGGACAGTGGATCCTCGCGATTCACCACCACCTGGCGGGCACCGCGGAAGATCCGGTGCTTGGCCTGGTGGTAGGCCGGCAGACCGCTGTAGCGATCCATGTGGTCCTCGCTGACGTTCAGGCAGGTGGCCACCTCGGCGTTGAGTCGCTCGGTGGTCTCCAGCTGGAAGCTGGACAGCTCCAACACGTACAGCTCGATGTCGTCGGCCAGCAGGTCGAGCGCCGGAGTACCCAGGTTGCCTCCCACCGCCACACGCTTGCCAGCCGCCCTGGCCATCTCACCGACCAGGGTGGTGACGGTGCTCTTGGCGTTGGAGCCGGTGATCGCCACGATCGGCGCCTTGGCGTGGCGGGCGAACAGCTCGATGTCGCCGGACAACTTCACGCCACGCGCAGCGGCTGCCTGCAGGGCCGGGGTGGCGAGGGCCAGGCCGGGGCTCACGTAGAGCTCCGCGGCGCGGCACAGGAAATCCACATCCAGCTCGCCGCAGCGCACTTCCACGCCCGGGAAGTCGCGCCGCAGGGTTTCCAGCTCCGGCGGGTTCGCGCGGGTGTCGGCCACGGCGAAGCGCACGCCCTGGCGAGCCAGGAAGCGCACCAGGGACATGCCGCTCTTGCCGAGCCCGACGACGATGCGGAACTGGTCGGATGCGATCAACGACACTCTCGGTTACCTCAGTTTCAGTGTGGCCAGGCCGATCAGCACCAGGATCACGGTGATGATCCAGAAGCGCACGATGACGCGCGGCTCGGGCCAGCCCTTCAGTTCAAAGTGGTGGTGAATCGGCGCCATGCGGAACACTCGCTTGCCGGTGAGCTTGAAGGAAGCCACCTGGATGACCACCGACAGGGTTTCCATGACGAACACGCCACCCATGATCGCCAGGACGATCTCCTGGCGGACGATCACCGCGATGGTGCCCAGCGCGGCCCCCAGGGCCAGGGCCCCGACGTCGCCCATGAACACCTGGGCCGGATAGGTGTTGAACCACAGGAAGCCGAGCCCGGCGCCAACCATCGCGGCACAGAACACGATCAGCTCGCCGGCCCCCGGCACCGAGGGAATCAGCAGGTATTCGGCGAAGGCGGCGTGACCGGACAGGTAGCAGAAGATGCCCAGCGCCCCACCGACCAGCACCGTGGGCATGATCGCCAGACCGTCGAGGCCGTCGGTGAGGTTCACCGCGTTGCTCGAACCGACGATCACGAAGTAGGTCAGCACCACGAAGCCGACGCCCAGCGGCAGGGTCACGTCCTTCAGCAGCGGCACGATCAGGGTGGTTTCCACCGGACTCTGCGCGGTCATGTAGAGGAAGAGCGCCGCGCACAGGCCGAATACCGACTGCCAGAAGTACTTCCAGCGGCTCGGCAGGCCGCGCGAGTTCTTCTCGATCACCTTGCGGTAGTCGTCGACCCAGCCGATGGCGCCGAACGCCAGTGTCACAGCTAGCACCACCCAGACGTAGCGGTTGGCCAGGTCGGCCCACAGCAGGGTGCTGATGGCGATGGAGGTGAGGATCAGCGCGCCGCCCATGGTCGGCGTGCCCTTCTTGGAGAGGTGCGATTGCGGGCCGTCGTCGCGCACCGCCTGGCCGATCTGCCGGGTCTGCAGGGTACGGATCATCCAGGGGCCGAGCCACAGAGCCAGCACCAGGGCGGTCAGCACGCTGAGAATCCCGCGCAGGGTCAGATACTGGAAGACCGCGAAGCCCTTGTAGAACTGTTGCAGATACTCGGCCAACAGCAGAAGCATTTAATGTGTCTCCTCGGCGGAACCACAGAGCGCCGCGACGACCTTGTCCATCGCCGCGCTGCGCGATCCCTTGATCAGAATGGTGGTGTCGCCCTGCTCTTGGCGAAGTGCTTCGATCAGGCTGGCTTGATCCGGGAAATGACGACCGGTGTCACCAAAAGCTTGAACGGCATGGACCGAGAGCGGCCCAACCGCATACAGACAGTCGACCTTGCCGGCGGCGTAGGCACCGACCTCGCGGTGGCCCTCCTCGGCCCAATCACCCAGTTCGCCGATGTCGCCCAGCACCAGGATGGTGCGCCCGGAGAAGCCGGCGAGTATATCAATGGCGGCACAGACTGAAGTGGGGTTGGCGTTGTAACTGTCGTCGATCACCCGCACGCCGTTGCTGGCCAGCTGCGCCACGGCGCGACCGGCGACCGGCTGCACAGCCTCCAGCCCCTGGACGATGCCGGCCAGCGACACGCCCAAGGCATGGGCGGCCGCGGACGCAGCCAGTGCGTTGGCCACGTTATGGATGCCCAGCAGGTTGAGCTGGATGCGCGCCTCACCGCACGGGCCGTGCAGGGTGAAGCCCTGGCAGCCGCGGGCGTCGCGGACCAGGTCGCCGGCGCGGAAGTCGGCCCGGGCGTCGTGCAGAGCGAAGCTCAGCACCTGCCGTCCGGCGGCGCGCCGTTGCCAGGCGGCGAAGGCCTTGTCGTCACGGTTCAGCACCGCCACGCCATCGGCCGGCAGGCCCTCGAGGATCTCGCCCTTGGCCTCGACGATCTTTTCCGGCCCGCCAAACTCGCCCAAATGGGCGGTGCCGGCGTTGTTGATGATCGCCACCTGCGGACGGGTCAGGGACACCGTATAGGCGATCTCGCCGAGGTGGTTGGCACCCAGCTCGATCACCGCTCCGACGTGTTCCGGCGCCAGCTCCAGCAGGGTCAGCGGCACCCCCAGATCGTTGTTGAGGTTGCCGCGAGTGGCCAACACCGGCCCGGCGAAGCCGGCCCTGAGGATGCTGGCGAGCATTTCCTTGACGGTGGTCTTGCCGCTGGAGCCTGTCACCGCGGCAAGCGGGCCCTGGTAGGCGTCGCGGTTCAAGGCACCCAGTCGGCCCAGAGCCTGGCGGGTGTCGGCCACCACCAGTTGCGGCAACTCAACGCCGGGCACGAGGCGCTCCACCAGCGCGGCCACCGCGCCCTTGCCGGCGACCTCCGCCAGGTAGGCATGGCCGTCGAAGCGCGGGCCGGTCAGGGCGATGAACAACTGACCGGGTTCAAGCTTGCGGCTGTCGGTGCTGACCGCGGCAAAGGCCACGTCGGCACCGTACAGCCGGCCGTTCAGCGACTGGGCAAGCTCGGAAAGCAGCCAGGACTTAAGCATGTGCCGCCTCCCAGGCCGCCAGGGCCTTGCGGGTTTCGTCCAGATCGGAGAACGGCAGGCGTACGCCGTCGATCTCCTGGTAATCCTCGTGCCCCTTGCCAGCCAGCACCACCACGTCCTCGGCACTTGCCGAGGCGATCAACTGGGCGATGGCCAGGCCGCGCCCGGGCACGAACTCGACCTTCTCCGGCGCGACGAAACCGGCGCGAATGTCGGCGAAGATCTGCAACGGGTCCTCGCTGCGCGGGTTGTCGTCGGTGACCCACACGCCGTCGGCGAGACGCTCGACCACCTCGGCCATCAGCGGGCGCTTGCCGCGGTCGCGGTCGCCACCGCAGCCGAACAGGCACAGCAGGCGACCACGCACGTGCGGACGCAGCGCGGTCAGGACCTTTTCCAGGGCATCCGGGGTGTGCGCGTAGTCGACCACCACCAGCGGCTGACTGCCGCCGCCGAAGCGCTGCATGCGCCCCACTGGCCCCTGCAGTCCGGGCAGCACCTTGAGGATCTCGCCCAGCGGGTAGTCGAAGCCGAGCAGCACGCCGACCACCGCCAGCAGGTTGCTCAGGTTGAAGCGGCCGAGCAGCGGGCTGCGCAGGCTGCCTTCGCCGTGCGGAGTGATCAGTTGGGCACGCACCCCCTCGTCATCGAAGCGGATGTCCCTGCAGTGAAGGCTGGCCTCGGGATCGTCCAGGCTGTAGCTGATCAGCCACGACTCCCGGTCCTGGCCGGCCAGTTGGCGGCCGAACTCGTCGTCCAGGTTGATCACCCGGCAGCGCAGCCCCGGCCAGTCGAACAGTTTGGCCTTGGCCGCCGCATAGGCTTCCATGGAGCCGTGGTAGTCGAGGTGGTCGCGCGACAGGTTGGTGAACACCGCGCTATGAAAGGCAAGCGCCGCCACCCGCCCCTGGTCGAGGCCGTGGGAGGAGACTTCCATGGCCACCGCCCGGGCACCGGCCTTCTTCAGGCTGGCCAGGGTGGCCTGCACGCCGAGCGGATCCGGCGTGGTGTGGAGGCCCTGCTCGAGGGCGCCATGGAACCCGCTGCCCAGGGTGCCGATGATCCCGCAGCGCTCGCCAAGCCGGTCGAGGGCCTGGGCAAGCAACTGACTGACGCTGGTCTTACCGTTGGTGCCGGTCACCCCGACCAGGCGCAAGCCGCGGCTCGGCTCACCATAGAAGCGCCCGGCGATGGCTGACAGCTGGCCAGCCAAACCCTTCACCGCGACCAGTTCGGCGCCCCCAGCCTCGATGGCCGGCGCGCCCTCGGCCTCGTAGGCCACTGCTGCGGCGCCCCGGGCGATGGCGTCGCCAATGTGGACGCGCCCGTCCTGGCGTGCACCGGGGACGGCGAGGAACAGGTCGCCCGGGCGCACCTTGCGGCTGTCTAGGCTGAGCTCGCGGATCAGCACGGCGCCTTGGGCCTGGGGCAGGAGCTGGTTGAGTGGCATGGGCATCAGAGGCGCCCTCCGGCTACGGTGCTGGTGGCGACGGTCTGCTGAGGCTCTTCGCTCGGCAGGTTGTCCGGCGGAATGTTCATCAGACGCAGCGTGCCGGACATCACCTTGCTGAATACCGGCGCCGAGACCAGGCCACCGAAGTAGCCGTTGCTCGGCTCGTCGATCACCACGACGACGGCGAAACGCGGGTTGCTCATCGGCCCGAAGCCGGCGAACAGCGAACGGTAGGCGTTCGCCGTATAGCCCTTGGTGCCCACCGACGCCTTGCGCGCGGTGCCGCTCTTACCAGCCACATGGTACCCCGGAACCTTGGCGCGGTAAGCACCGCGCGGCGCCTCGATGACTTGCTGCAGCATGCCCTGCAGGGTCTTGGCGACGTCCTCGGGAACCACCTGGGTGGCCACCGGCTCGCGGTCCACGCGTACCAGGGACAGCGGCACCATGCGGCCGTTGTTGGCCAGCACCGAGTAGGCATGCACCAGCTGCAGGGCGGTCACCGACACGCCGTAGCCGTAGGACAGGGTAGCGGTCTCGGCCTTCGGCCACTTGCGGTGATTGGGCAGGTTGCCGACCCGTTCGCCGGGGAAACCGAGGCCGGTGTCCTGGCCCAGGCCGAGCTGCTGGAGAACGTTGTAGATCGCCTCACCGCCGATGTCGAAGGCGATCTTGCTCATGCCGACGTTACTGGAGTTGATCAGGATACCGGTCAGATCCAGCACCGGGCCGCCGCCGGTGGACACGTCCTTGATGGTATAGCGGCCAATCTGCAGACGTCCGGGATAGACCTCTACCTTGTCGGAGGGCTTCCAGCGCCCGCTCTGCAGGGCGGCGACCATGGACAGCGGCTTGACCGTAGAACCGGGCTCGAAGACGTCGATCATCGCCCGGTTGCGCATCATCGCCGGCTGCATGCTGCGCCGGTTGTTCGGGTTGTAGCTGGGCTGGTTGGCCATGGCCAGCACCTCGCCGGTCTTCACGTCGAGGATCACCAGGCTGCCAGCCTTGGCGCCGTTCTCCACAAGGGCGTTGCGCAGTTCGCGGTTGGCCAGGTACTGCAGGCGCAGGTCGACGGACAGCGCCAGGGTCTTGCCGGGCTTGGCGTTCTCCACCACCTGGACGTCCTTGATCAGCCGGCCGCGGCGGTCCTTGAGGACGCGGCGCTTGCCGGGCACCCCGGCCAACCAGTTATCGAAGGCCAGCTCGATGCCTTCGCGGCCGCGATCGTCCACATCGGTGAAGCCAACCAGTTGGGCGGTGACCTCACCAGCCGGATAGAAGCGGCGGAACTCCTCGATGCCGTACACGCCAGGGATCTTCAGGTCGAGGATCGCCTGACCGCGCTCCGGGGTCAGGCCGCGCACCAGGTACATGAATTCGCGATTGGCGTTCTGCTCCAGGCGCTGGGCGAAACTCTTGGCATCCTGGCCCAGGGCACCGGCCAGCTCGGCCCAGCGCTCGCGGGCCCCCTGCAGCTCCTTGCCGTTAGCCCACAGTGTGGTAACCGGGGTGCTCACCGCCAGCGGTTCGCCGTTGCGGTCGGTGATCAGCCCGCGGTGGGCGGGAATCGGCACGTGACGCACGCTGCGCGCGTCGCCCTGCTCCTTGAGGAAGGCACGGTCGATCACCTGCAGGTCAAGGATGCGCCAGGCGATGGCGCCGACCATCAGGGCGAGCAAGGCCAGCACCAGGCGGAAACGCCAGGGGTAGCGTGCACCTTCTAGCCCGATCATGGCGCCACCATCCGCACTTCGCCGGGTTCCGGAATACGCATCTTCAGCTGGCCGGTGGCCAGGCTCTCGATGCGGCTATGGGCGGTCCAGGTGCTCTGCTCGAGGACCAGCCGCCCCCACTCCGCCTGTGCCTTGTCGCGCACGCTGAGCTCGGCGTACAGGGCATTGAGCAGTTGGCGGTTCCAGTGCGCGCAGTAGGACACCGCGAGCGCCGACAGCAGCACGGCGATGAACAGCGCCAGCAGCACCAGACTGCCGGCCGGCATCGATTTGGCGACCGCGCGGCTCATCGCAGCTTCTCCGCCACGCGCATCACCGCGCTGCGCGCCCGGGGATTGGCCCTGACCTCTTCCTCAGAGGCGTACTGGGGCTTGCCCAAGAGCTTTAAGCGCGGCTCGAAAGCCTTGGCCTGCACCGGCAGGTGGCGCGGCAGGTTGTCCGCCTCGCCCTTGGCATGACGGCGCATGAACTGCTTGACGATGCGGTCCTCCAGCGAGTGGAAGCTGATCACCACCAGCCGGCCGCCCACCGCCAGCACCTCCAACGCCGCATCGAGACCGCGCTCGAGGTCGCCCAGTTCGTTGTTGATGTGGATGCGCAGACCTTGGAAGGCACGAGTGGCCGGGTGCTTGTTCTTCTCCCAGGCGGGGTTGGCCTGCTTGAGCACTTCGGCCAGATCGGCGGTACGCTCGAACGGCCGCTCGGCGCGACGCTGCACCACGGCTCTGGCCATGCGCTTGGCAAAGCGCTCCTCGCCGTAGTCCTTGAACACCCGAGCGATCTCCTCCTCGGACGCCGTGGCCAGCCATTCGGCAGCGCTCACCCCGACATTCGGGTTCATGCGCATATCCAGAGGGCCGTCGTTGAGGAAGCTGAAGCCGCGCTCGGCATCGTCCAGCTGCGGCGAAGACACCCCCAGGTCGAGAAGGACGCCTGCCACCCGGCCGGTCAGGCCGCGGACCGCGACTTCCTCGGCAAGTTCCGCAAAGCTGCGCTGTACAACGACAAAGCGGCCGTCTTCGGCCGCCAGCTCCTGTCCCGTGGTGATTGCGAGAGGATCCTTGTCGAAACCTATCAGCCGCCCGTCCGGGCCGAGCCTCTCCAAGATGAGGCGACTGTGCCCCCCTCTGCCGAAGGTGCCGTCCAGGTAGCAGCCGTCCGCACGCACGGCGAGGGCCTCGACGGCCTCCTCGAGCAGCACGGTGACATGGCGGTATTGGCTGGTCGCACTCACAGGATCAGATCACGCAGTTCATCCGGCAGTCCGCCGGGTTCTTTAATGGCAGCCAGGTCGGCCTCGGTAAGGGCGTTCCAGGCATCCTCGTCCCACAGTTGAAACTTGTTGAGCTGGCCGACCAGCATCGCCCGCTTGTCCAGCTTGGCGTATTCACGCAGGCGCGGCGGCACGAGGAAACGGCCGCTGCTATCCAGCTCCAGATCGACGGCATTGCCGATCAGCAGACGTTGCAGGCGGCGGACTTCTTCGCGCAGGGATGGCAGCTCGCGCAGCTTGGCTTCGATCAGCTCCCATTCGGGCAGGGGGTACACGCACAGACAGGGGTCGACGGCATCGATGGTGACGACGAGCTGGCCACCCGAACGCGCAACGATCTCGTCCCGATACCGGCTTGGCATCGCGAGTCGACCCTTTGCGTCAAGCGATATGGCGTTAGCTCCGCGAAACACGGCTGCGTTTCCCCACCTTGGTTAGCTTTCCATGCCCTTTTGACCCACTCTGTGCCACTTCATGCCACTTGCGCACACTATAGAAATGGGCCAAGCCCAGCGTCAAGGCGCGTCTTGGCGAAAAAATCCTTATGGGACCGAGATTTAGCGAACTTTCGGGAGGAATTGACGAACGGCAGTCAGGCGGGGAGAGAACAAAGACAAATCAGTTCGAGACCTTAAATCTCGAACTTAAAGTAACTTCTGAGGAGTAAGATTTTTTCGGTATTAGAACCGCAAGAAAGAAAACCGGAGGGATAAAGGAGGGACAAAGAAAGGAGAGTCGATCTATAAGCCGGGTTCTGTCGAGGACAGTCATTCCTCTACGACGGCCATCACTGGACGCCTCTAGCAACCTACCCGGTTCCAGCGCGGGCCACGCCAATGGAACCCTATTTGGTCTTGCTCCGAGTGGGGTTTACCTAGCCACGGACTGTTACCAGCCGTGCGGTGCGCTCTTACCGCACCTTTTCACCCTTGCCGGCGCCGAAGCGCTTAGGCGGTTGTTTTCTGTGGCACTTTCCGTAGGCTCGCGCCTCCCAGGCGTTACCTGGCACTCCGCCCTGTGGAGCCCGGACTTTCCTCCCCCTTCCGTATAAGGAAGGCAGCGACTGTCCGATCGACTCTCCGCCGCCAAGGGTACCGGGGGATGACGCCAGCGGCAAGCACAACATGCCGGCTCCGGGACAAGAAACCGCTCTACCCCGGGCACTCCGCTCAATCTAGCTCTTGCGCTCGAGGGCCACCTGATAGAGCAGGTTCTTGCGCACCCCGGTGATTTCCGCGGCCAGCGCCGTCGCCCGCTTCAGCGGCAGTTCGGCGAGCAGCAGATCCAGCACGCGCAAGGCCTCGGCACTCAGCGCCTCCTCGCCCTCCGGGGCCTGCCAGCCGGCCACCAGCACCACGCATTCGCCGCGCTGCTGATTGTTGTCGGCAGCCACCCAGGCACACAGCTCAGCGAGCGGGGCGCCCTTCAGGGTCTCGAAGGTCTTGGTCAGCTCGCGGGCCAGCACCGCCTGGCGACCGCCGCCAAACACCGCCTGCATGTCTTCCAGGCACTCCAGGATGCGGTGCGGCGCCTCGTAGAAGATCAGCGTGCGCGACTCCTCCTTGAGCAGCTCCAGGCGCGCCCGGCGCCCCGCCGCCCTGGCCGGCAGGAAGCCCTCGAAGATGAACCGGTCCGAGGGCAGTCCGGCCGCCGACAGCGCAGCTATCAGCGCGCAGGGCCCGGGCACCGGCACCACGCGGATGCCAGCCGCACGCGCCTGGCGCACCAGGTGGAAGCCGGGATCGGAAACCAGCGGAGTGCCGGCGTCGGAGATCAGCGCCACGTCCTCGCCAGCCTGCAGGCGGGCTAGGAAGCGCCCGCTCTCGTCTCGCTCGTTGTGCTCGTGACAGGCCGCCAGCGGGGTCTGGATGCCGAAGTGCTGGAGCAGGCGCTGGGAATGACGGGTATCCTCGGCGGCGATCAGCGCCACCTCACGCAACACCCGGAGCGCCCGCACCCCGATGTCGTCGAGATTGCCGATCGGCGTAGCTACCACGTAGAGGGTGCCAGCCTGGGAATTCGGTGCTTCGGATAGAGTCACAGCAGATACCTCGGCGTCGCAGGAATCGCGCATTGTAGCCTCATCGCCCGCCATCCGCTTTCGGACGCACGAGATCGCACCCCGCCCGGGGCTTGGGTACAATCGCGGTCTTTCGTTCCAGCATCAGGAAGGCCTACATGACCGCTTGCCTGCGCCAGCTTTCACTTCTCTGCATCTTCGGCTTCCTCGCCGCCTGCACCAGCTCGCCGAGCTCCACCCTGGGCGAACTGCCGCGTACGCCCCAGGCGAGCATCGAGCAGCTGCTCCAGCAGGCCGCCGACAGCAACCCCGAGCAGGCCGCCCTGCTGCGTCTTTCCGCCGCCGACCTGGCGCTCGCCCAGGGCGACCACGGCCGCGCCGCGCAGATCCTCAACCAGGTGCCGCTGGAAGGCCTGAAGCCGGCCCAGCAGATCTTCGCCAGCACCCTGTCCGCCGAACTGGCCCTGGCCCGCCAGCGACCGAAGAGCGCCCTCAAGGCCCTCGCCCACCCGAGCCTGGAACGCCTGGCCGAGCTGCCCGTCGACCAGCAGGTGCGCACCCACGTGGTGCGCGCCCGCGCCCTGCAGGCCGACGGCCAGAAACTGGCCGCCGCCCGCGAGCGTGCCTTCATCGCCCCGCTGCTCAGCGGCGAGGCCGCAGCGGACAACCAGGAAGCCATCTGGAGCCTGGTCTCCAGCCTACCTCGCGACCAACTGCAGGCCGGCGACGACGGCAGCGACTTCGCCGCCTGGCTGACCCTGGCCCGCGCGCTGAACGGTGCCGGCACCCTGCAGCAGCAGAAGGCTGCCATCGAGACCTGGCAGCAGCAGAATCCCCAGCACCCGGCGGCCGAGCAACTGCCGGAAGCCCTGCGCCAGATCCTCGCCATGAGCGATCAGCCGCTAGCCAAGATCGCCCTGCTGCTGCCCCAGGACGGCCAGCTGGCCTCGGTCTCCCGCGCCTTGCGCGACGGCTTCCTCGCCGCCCACTATCAGGCCCAGCAGGCCGGCCAGCCAAACCTGCCGAGCATCCAGCTGTACGACAGTGCGCGACTGAGCTCGCTGGACGAGTTCTACCGCCAGGCTCAGGCCGACGGCGTGCAGCTGGTAGTCGGCCCCCTGGAAAAGCCGCTGGTCCGCCAGCTCGGCAACCGCGAGCAACTGCCGATCACCACCCTGGCCCTCAACTACACCGACGCCGGCCAGGAAGGCCCGGCCCAGCTGTTCCAGTTCGGTCTGGCCGCCGAGGACGAGGCCCGCGAGGCGGCGCGCCGCGCCTGGGCCGACGGCATGCGCCGCGCCGTGGCCCTGGTGCCCCGAGGTGACTGGGGCGACCGCGTGCTGGCTGCCTTCCGGCAGAGCTGGGAAGCCGCCGGCGGAACCCTGATCGCCGCCGCCCACATCGACCAGCCGGTGCAGATGGCCCAGCAGATCGCCGACCTGTTCCAGCTGCGCCAGAGCGAGGCGCGCGCCAAGCGCCTGCAGAACACCCTGGGCACCCAGCTGGCCGCCCAGCCGGCGCGCCGCCAGGACATCGACTTCATCTTCCTCGCGGCCACCCCGCAGCAGGCCCAGCAGATCAAGCCGACCCTCGCCTTCCAGTACGCCGGCGACGTACCGGTCTACGCCACCTCACACCTGTACAGCGGCGGCAACAACCAGACCCAGAACCTCGACCTGGAAGGCATCCGCTTCTGCGAAACGCCCTGGCTGCTGCACGCCAACGACGCCCTGCAGCAGCAGGTCACCCAGCAGTGGCCGCAGGCCGCCGGCAGCCTCGGCCGGCTGTTCGCCATGGGCATCGACGCCTACCGCCTGGCCCCGCGCCTGAGCCAGCTGAAGGCTCTGCCCGGCAGCCAGGTGGAAGGCCTCACCGGCAGCCTGAGCCTGAACCCGGCACAGCGCATCGAGCGCCAGCTGCCCTGGGCGGAGTTCCGCAACGGCCAGGTCCAGCCCCTGCCCGACAGCACCCTTTGAGCCAGGTGAGCGACAACCAGCAGCGCGGGCGCCAGGCGGAAGAGCAAGCCCGCCGCTTTCTCGAAGACCGGGGCCTGCGCCTGCTGGCGCAGAACTGGTCATGCCGCGGCGGCGAGCTCGATCTGGTCATGCTCGACGGCGATACAGTAGTATTCGTGGAAGTTCGCTACCGGCGGCACGCCGCCTGGGGCGGCGCACTGGAGAGCGTGGATGCGCGCAAGCGGGCACGCCTGGCCCTGGCGGCCGAGAACTTTCTCCAGCAGGAGAAACGCTGGGGCAAACATCCCTGCCGCTTCGATGTCATAGCCCTGGGGGCGACCAATGGTACGGCAGGCCGCCCCGAGTGGATCAAGAATGCCTTTGACGCCTGAGCCCATGCCCAATCGCCCCGGCCACCCCGATAGAAAATACCAATCCCACCCTTTCCGGCAGCTCCGGCATCATCCGCGCCAGGCCCAGCCATCTCCGCAGCCGACATACTGAAGGTCAACCGCCATGGACATGCAATCCCGAATCCGCCGGCACTTCCAGGCCAGCATCGACACCAAGCAGCAAGCCATGGAGGTGCTCGCCCCGTTCATCGAGCAGGCAAGCCTGGCGATGGTCAATGCCCTGCTCAACGAAGGCAAGATTCTTTCCTGCGGCAACGGCGGCTCGGCCGGCGACTCGCAGCACTTTTCCTCCGAGCTGCTCAACCGCTTCGAGCGCGAACGCCCGAGCCTGCCGGCCATCGCCCTGACCACCGACAGCTCGACCATCACCTCGATTGCCAACGACTACAGCTACAACGAGGTGTTCTCCAAGCAGATCCGCGCACTCGGCCAGCCAGGCGACGTACTGCTGGCAATCTCCACCAGCGGCAACTCCGCCAACGTGATCCAGGCCATCCAGGCCGCACACGACCGCGAGATGACCGTGGTCGCCCTCACCGGTCGCGATGGCGGCGGCATGGCCTCCCTACTACTGCCGGAGGACGTGGAGATCCGCGTGCCGTCCAGGGTTACCGCACGCATCCAGGAAGTCCACCTGCTGGTGATCCATTGCCTGTGCGACCTCATCGACAGTCAACTGTTTGGGAGTGAAGAATGACCCGCAGCCTACCGATCCTCGTCGCCCTCGCGCTCAGCCTGCTGCTTGGCGGATGCGGCAACCGCAGCATCGGCAACAAGATCGATGACCAGTTCATCGCTCCGGATGTGCGCTCCGCCATCTACAAGGCTCACGCAGACCTCACCAGCCCCACCTCGCACATTGTCATCACCAGCTACAACGGGGTGGTTCTGCTGGCCGGGCAGACCCCGCGCGAAGAGCTCAAGGGACTGGCCGAACAGGCCGCCCGCACGGTTCGCGGGGTGAAGAAGGTCTACAACGAACTGCAGGTGCTGCCGCCCACTTCGGCGTTGGCTCGCAGCAACGACTCGCTGATCACCACCAAGGTCAAGGCGCAGATGCTCGCCGACGCCAACGTGCCGAGCACCCGCATCAAGGTCATCACCGAGAACGGTATCGTCTACCTGCTGGGCGTGGTCTCCCGGCAAGAAGCCAATGCAGCCACTAACGCCGCGCAGAGCGTTTCCGGCGTGCAGAAGATCGTCAGGCTGTTCCAGTACACCAACTGATCCCAGCGCATGACGAAAAGGGCGCCGATCGGCGCCCTTTTCGTTTTTCCTGCCTGTCGGCTACTTGACCACCTTGAGGCTCGGCCGTCCGCTAGGGCGCGGCGGCTCGCCGCCGGAAGGGCCGTCGTCGTCCGGGCCGTCCTCGTCGAATACCGGCGGCTCCAGGTCGAAAACCATGCCCTGACCGTTCTCCCGCGCATAGATGGCCAGCACGGCGGCCGCGGGAATGTACAGATGATGAGCCACGCCACCGAAACGCCCCTCGAAGCTCAGCGCCTCGTTGTCCATCTGCAGGCCGCGTACCGCGCTGGGCGAGATGTTCAGCACGATCTGCCCGTCACGGGCGAAGCCCTGGGGCACCTTGACCTGCGCGTGCTCGGCGTTGACCAGGATGTACGGCGTGCAATTGTTGTCGACGATCCACTCGTACAGCGCGCGAATCAGGTAGGGCCGACTGGAGGTCATCATCGCAGCATCTCCTTAGCGCTGGCGCATTTCACGCTCGGCGGCGGACAGACTGGCCTGGAAGCCGGGACGGGCGAACAGGCGTTCCATGTAATCGAGCAGCGGCTTGGCCTGACGCGGCAGCTCGATGCCGAGGACCGGCAGACGCCAGAGAATCGGCAGCAGGCAGCAATCCACCAGGCTCAGCTCGTCGCTGAGGAAAAAGGGCTTCTCGCCGAACAGCGGAGAAACCCCGATCAGGCTTTCGCGCAACTCCTTGCGAGCCTGGCTCCGTTCGTCTTCCTTGCTGCGCGGATCGAGCACCAAGTCCACCAGGCGGCACCAGTCGCGCTGAATGCGATGGATCAGCAGGCGGCTGTTGGCGCGCGCCACCGGATAGACCGGCAGCAGCGGCGGGTGAGGATAGCGCTCGTCGAGATATTCCATCACCACGGTGGATTCGTACAGGGCCAGATCACGATCGATCAGCGTCGGCAGACTGGTGTAGGGGTTCACCTCGGCCAGCTTGGCCGGGAACTTGCCGGGCTCGACGTAGATGACCTCGGCAGTGACGCCCTTCTCGGCAAGCACGATACGCACGCGGTGCGAATAATGGTCGGCGGGGTCGGAGTAGCAGGCCAACTTGCTGGTAGCCGCCATGAAGGTCCTCCTCGCGTAATGCAGGTATCAAAAAGCAGAAAAACGCACGCGCCCGAAATGGGCGCGTGCGTCGTACAGCGGAACAACGGCCTTAGTGAACGTCCTTCCAGTACTCGCGCTTGAGCAGGTAGGCGAACACGAAGAGGAAGGCCAGGTAGAGCAGCACGTAGGTACCGATGCGCTGGCTTTCCAGCTTGACCGGGTTGGCGGAGTAGGCCAGGAAGGTCACCAGGTTCTTGACCTTCTCGTCGAACTCGGCCTCGGACAGGCTGCCGGTGTTGGGCTCAACGACCAGCTGGTCGCAGGCCTCGTGGGTGATGGGCGCCCCGGTCAGCGGGTCGAACTGCTTCTTGCCATCCTCGACCACCTGGACCTGCTTGCAGCCGATATATTGGCGACCCTGCAGGCCGACCAGCACGTTGGGCATGCCGACGTTCGGGAAGACCTTGTTGTTAGCACCCAGCGGGCGGTTCGGGTCTTCGTAGAAGGTCCGCAGGTAGGTGTACAGCCAGTCGGTGCCACGCACGCGGGCCACCAGGGTCAGATCCGGCGGCGCGGCGCCGAACCAGACCTTGGCGTCTTCCGGCTTCATGCCGATGCTCATGTGGTCGCCGATCTTGGCGCCGGTGAAGACCAGATTCTCCATCATGATCTCTTCCGGAATGCCCAGGTCGTTGGCCACGCGCTCATAGCGCTGGAACTTGGCCGAGTGGCAGCCCATGCAGTAGTTGGCGAAGGTACGCGCGCCATCCTGCAGCGCCGCCTTGTCGGTCAGATCGATATCCACCTTGTCGAGCGGATAGCCAGTCGCGGCGCCGAAGGAAAAGGCCGGCAGCAGCGCGAAAACCAGTGCAGCAATTTGCTTTTTCATCAGCCTGTCACCCTTTCCGGAACCGGTTTGGTTTTTTCCATCCTGGTGTAGAACGGCATCAGGATGAAGTACGCGAAGTACAGGACGGTACATACCTGCGACAGCAGCGTACGACCCGGAGTCGGCGACAGCACGCCCAGCACGCCGAGGATCAGGAAGGCGATGCAGAACACCAGCAGAGCGATCTTGCTCAGCCAGCCCTTGTAGCGCATCGAGCGCACCGGGCTGCGATCCAGCCACGGCAGCACGAACAGGATGGCGATGGCCGCACCCATGGCGATGACGCCCATCAACTTGTCAGGCACCGCACGCAGGATCGCGTAGAACGGGGTGAAGTACCACACCGGGGCGATGTGCTCGGGGGTCTTGAACGGGTTGGCCTGCTCGAAGTTCGGCTTCTCGAGGAAGTAACCGCCCATTTCCGGGAAGAAGAACACCACGGCGCAGAACACGAACAGGAACACCACCACGCCAACGATGTCCTTGACGGTGTAGTACGGATGGAAGGCGATGCCGTCCAGCGGCTTACCGTTCTCGTCCTTCTTCTTCTTGATGTCCACGCCATCAGGGTTGTTGGAGCCCACTTCGTGCAGCGCGAGGATGTGCAGGACCACCAGGCCGAGCAGGACGATCGGCAGGGCGATCACGTGCAGGGCGAAGAAGCGGTTCAGGGTGATGCCGGAGATCAGGTAGTCACCACGGATCCACTGGGTGAGGTCCTCACCGATCACCGGGATGGCGCCGAACAGCGAGATGATCACCTGGGCCCCCCAGTAAGACATCTGACCCCAGGGTAGCAGGTAACCCATGAAGGCCTCGGCCATCAGGCACAGGTAGATCAGCATGCCGAAGATCCACACCAGCTCGCGCGGCTTCTGGTAGGAGCCGTAGAGCAGGCCGCGGAACATGTGCAGGTAGACGACGATGAAGAACGCCGAAGCGCCGGTGGAGTGCAGGTAGCGGATGATCCAGCCGTACTCCACGTCACGCATGATGTATTCGACGGACGCGAAGGCCTCTTCAGCGCTCGGGGTGAAGCTCATGGTCAGCCAGATGCCGGTGAGGATCTGGTTGACCAGCACCAGCAGGGCCAGGGAACCGAAGAAGTACAGGAAGTTGAAATTCTTCGGCGCGTAGTATTTGGAGAGATGGTCTTCCCACATCTTGGTGGCCGGGAAGCGCGCATCGATCCATTCCATGAATTTGCTCATCAGGCGTTCTCCTGGTCCACACCGATGACGATGACATCATCCGACTCGTAGGAGTGCGGCGGCACCGGCAGGTTCAAGGGGGCGGGCTGCGCCTTGTAGACGCGGCCGGCGAGATCGTAGCGAGAACCGTGGCAGGGGCAGAAATAGCCGCCGACCCAGTCCGGGCCGAGGTCGGCCGGAGCCACCTCCGGACGGAAGGAAGGCGAGCAGCCCAGGTGGGTGCACAGGCCTACCAGGACCAGCAGCTCGGGCTTGATCGAGCGGGTTTTGGGATCCACGTACGCAGGCTGCACCGAAGACTTGGACTCGGGGTCGGCCACCTGGCCAGCAACCTTCTCCAGGTTACGGAGGATTTCCTCGGTACGGCGGACGATGAATACCGGCTGACCACGCCATTCAGCGACAATCTGCTGACCCGCCTCGATCTTGCTGACATTCACTTTCACCGGTGCACCTGCGGCCTTGGCCTTGGCGCTCGGGAACCATGACCCCACGAACGGGACCGCAGCACCCACCGCCCCCGCAGCACCCACTACCGAAGTGGCTGCCACAAGGAAGCGACGCCGGCCTGCATTCACGCCGTCATTGCTCATTCAGTCGTCTCCCATCAGCTTTGTGGCCTGTTGTTTCAGGCATCTACTAAATAAATTCGAGCCGCAAAAAAATTTGGCAAATGGTAAAGAAAAGCCCCATTTCTGACAAGGTAACTATTAGACACAAAAACGCTGAAGCCCTTGCCAGATGCGGCCTTCCAGCATGCGGCAACTTGTCGCAACGCAACTAAGGGCAGCCAAAAAAAAACGCCCGGTTTCCAACTGGAAACCGGGCGCTTCGTATGCGAAAGCGAATTAGCGCTTGGAGTACTGCGGACGCTTGCGCGCCTTGCGCAGACCGACCTTCTTGCGCTCCACCTCGCGAGCATCGCGGGTGACGTAGCCAGCTTTGCGCAGCGCGCTGCGCAGGCCTTCGTCGTAGCTCATCAGGGCACGGGTGATGCCGTGACGGATGGCGCCGGCCTGGCCACTGACACCACCACCACTGACGGTGACGTAGATGTCGAACTTCTCGGCGGTCTCGGTCAGCTCGAGGGGCTGACGAACCACCATGCGGGCGGTTTCGCGACCGAAGAAGTTATCCAGGCTACGGTTGTTGATGGAGATGTTGCCAGTACCCGGACGCAGGAAAACGCGAGCGGTAGCGGTCTTGCGACGGCCAGTGCCGTAATTTTGAGTCGCCGACATAATGAACTATTCCGTCAAATCTTCAGTTCTTGGGGCTGCTGAGCGGTATGCGGATGCTCGGCACCCTTGTACACCTTCAGCTTGCGATACATGTCACGACCCAGCGGGTTCTTCGGCAGCATGCCCTTGACCGCGGTTTCGATCACACGCTCGGGCGCCTTGGCGATCAGCTTTTCGAAGTTGATCTCCTTGATGCCACCCGGGAAGCCGGAGTGCGAGTAGTACTTCTTGTCGGTGGCCTTGGAGCCGGTCACACGAACTTGCTCTGCGTTGATCACGACGATGTAGTCGCCGGTATCGACGTGCGGGGTGTATTCAGGCTTGTGCTTGCCACGCAGACGGGCGGCGATTTCGGTAGCCAGACGACCCAGAGTCTGGCCAGCGGCGTCGACGACGTACCAGTCGCGCTTAACGGTTTCCGGTTTAGCAGTAAAAGTTTTCATTCTTTATAGCCTCAGGGGCCGCCCTGAAAATAAGACGGCGGATCTTACTGAAAGGTGCAGGCTTTTACAAGCCAAGTGCGGCCACCACGCGCGATCATCGGGGCTCGGGTCTTCACGCTCGCAGGGCCTGAGCTCGACGGGCTAGGCATCCCCCGTCGAAAATGGCTGCGGAATTATGCCGATTGCGCGGAAAAATTCAACCTGCTTTCATGGGCGCTTCCCTCGCGCAAGAAGTACAGGAGCCAGCCATGGAATACCGTCAACTGGGCCGCACCGACCTCAAGGTCAGCGCCCTGTGCCTGGGCAGCATGACCTGGGGCCAGCAGAACACCCAGGACGAGGCCTTCGCGCAGCTCGACCGAGCCCGCGCCGCCGGCATCAACTTCCTCGACACCGCCGAGATGTACCCGGTGCCACCGCGCGCCGAGACCTACGGGCGCACCGAGCAAATCATCGGCGAGTACTTCAGGACCCGCGGCAACCGCGCCGACTGGATCCTCGCCAGCAAGGTGGCCGGCCCGGGCAACGGCATCAGCCATATCCGCGACGGCCAGCTCAGGCACGACCGGCGCAACATCGTCGCCGCCCTGGATGCCAGCCTGAAGCGTCTGCAGACCGACTGGATCGACCTCTACCAGCTGCACTGGCCGGAGCGCAGCACCAACTTCTTTGGCCAGCTTGGCTATCGCCACAAGGAGGAGAGCTTCACCCCGCTGGCGGAAACCCTGGAGGTGCTCAGCGAGCAGGTGAAGGCCGGCAAGATCCGTCACATCGGCCTGTCCAACGAGACGCCCTGGGGCACCATGAAGTTCCTGGAGCTGTCCGAACAGCTCGGCCTGCCGCGCCCGGTGTCCATCCAGAACCCCTACAACCTGCTCAACCGCACCTTCGAGGTAGGCCTGGCGGAAATCGCCATCCGCGAGCAATGCGGCCTGCTGGCCTACTCGCCGATGGCCTTCGGCATGCTCTCCGGCAAGTACGAGAACGGCGCCCGCCCGGCCAACGCGCGGATCACCCTGTTCAGCCGCTTCACCCGCTACACCAACCCGCAGTCCCAGGCGGCCTGCTCGCGCTACGTGGCGCTGGCCCGCGAGCACGGCCTGGATCCGGCGCAGATGGCCCTGGCCTTCGTCACCGCCCAGCCGTTCGTGACCAGCAACATCATCGGCGCGACCAGCCTGGAACAGCTGGACAGCAACCTGGCAAGCCTGGACCTCGAGCTCTCCGCGGAGGTGCTGGAGGGCATCGAGGCGATCCACCGCGAGCAGCCCAACCCGGCGCCCTGAGCAGCGACGCCACCCCGCAAAGAAACTGCCGCCGGCCGGTCCGGCCAGCGGCAGCTCCCTTCTCCGCTTGGGCACAGCCCCAGCGCCCTGCCCTTACAGGGATCTGGAGATGATTTCCTTCATGATCTCGTTGGTGCCGGCATAGATGCGCTGCACCCGAGCATCCGCCCAGGCGCGGGCGATCGGGTATTCCCACATGTAGCCGTAGCCGCCGTGCAGCTGCACGCATTCGTCTATCACCTGGCACTGCAGGTCGGTGCTCCAGTACTTGAGCATCGCCGCGGTGGCCACGTCGAGCTGGCCCTGCAGGTGCAACTCCAGGCAGCGGTCGACGAACACCCGGCCGACCTGCACCTGGGTGGCCAGCTCGGCCAGCTTGTGACGGGTGGTCTGGAAGTCCGCGATGGCGCGGCCGAAAGCCTGGCGCTCGCGGGTGTAGTCGAGGGTCCAGTGCAGCGCGGCCTCGGCGGCGGCCAGACCGGCGACGGCGACGGTCAGACGCTCCTGGGGCAGCTCCTGCATCAGGTAGACGAACCCCTGCCCGGCCTGGCCGAGCAGGTTTTCCCTAGGCACTCGGACGTTCTGGAAGAACAGTTCGGAAGTGTCCTGGGCCTTCATGCCGACCTTCTTCAGCCGCTTGCCCTTGTCGAAGCCCGGGGTGCCGGCCTCCACCAGGAACAGGCTGATGCCCTTGGCGCCGGCCTTGGGATCGGTCTTGGCAACCACGATCACCAGATCGGCCAGGTAGCCGTTGGTGATAAAGGTCTTGGAGCCGTTGATCACGTACTCGTCGCCGTCCAGCACGGCGGTGGTCTTCACCCCCTGCAGGTCGGAGCCGGCGCCCGGCTCGGTCATGGCAATGGCGCTGATCATCTCGCCGGAGGCCAGTTTCGGCAGGTACTTGCGCTTCAGCGCCTCGCTGCCGTAATGCAGGATGTAGGGCGCGACAATGTCGGAGTGCAGTGAGAAGCCGATGCCGGACAGCCCGCGGCGGCTGATCTCCTCGATGACGATGGCACTGTACAGGAAGTCCGCGCCCATCCCGCCGTATTCCTCCGGCAGGTGCGAGCAGAGCATCCCGGCAGCACCAGCCTTACTCCAGAGCTCGCGGTCGACGTAGCCGCGTTCCTCCCACTGCTCATGGAAGGGCACGGCCTCCTGCTCGAGGAACTTGCGGACGCTGTCGCGGAAGAGTTCGTGGTCGGAGCTGAATAGCGTTCTTGGAATCATTGTTGGCTACCTGCACACACCGATATGGACGAGGCTTCGACTGTAAGGAGGTCGGGGCTGTCCCGAACTGGACACAAGCGCCAAAAAATAAGACGATCCAGCCATGAGCTGACCGCTTTCCCCTACAAGAACAACAGCAGCGTCCAGACCATGCCCTTCCCGCCCACGAAACCCTTGCAGCGTGTCTGCATTCTGGCCATCGAGGGAGTCTTCGCCTCCACCCTGATGCAGGCCAAGGACTTCTTCCACATGGCCGGCCTACGCCATGGCCGCCACCAGGGCCTCGGCCTCAAGCCCTCCTTCACTACCCGCCTGGTCAGCCCGGACGGTCAGCCGGTGCGCAGCTTCAGCGAGGTACTAGTGCCGGTGGACGGCGCCCTGGAAGACGCCGAAATCATCATCCTGCCGCCCTTCTGGGGCGACTTTCAGGCGCTCTGCCAGCGCCACCCCCAGGTGCTCGACTGGCTGCGCCAGCAGCACGCCGCCGGCAGCGTGATCTGCGGCGAGGCCATGGGGGTGTTCTGGATGGCCCAGGCCGGCCTGCTGGACGGCAAGGAGGCGGCGACCTACTGGCGCTTCCACCGCGAGTTCGCCGAGCGCTTCCCCAGAGTGCTACTCAACCAGGAGAAGCACCTCTCGGATGCCGACAATCTCTACTGCGCCAGCGGCAGCGCCTCGGCCTGCGACCTGTACATCCACCTGATCGAACAGTTCTGCGGCGCCAACGTGGCCCAGGCGGTGGCGCGCGACATCTTCTACGAGATCCGCCGCACCTACACCCCGGGACGCATCGGCTTCGGCGGCCAGAAGCTGCACCAGGATCTGGCCATCCTGCAGATTCAGGAATGGCTGGAGGAGCACTATGCCGACAAGTTCCGCTTCGAGGACGTGGCCCGCGAGCACGGCATGAGCATCCGCAACTTCATGCGCCGCTTCCAGGCCGCCACCGGCGACAAGCCCCTGCACTACCTGCAGCGCCTGCGCATCGAGACCGCCAAGGGCCTGCTCAGTACCACCCGCAAAAGCATCAAGACCATCAGCTACGAGGTGGGCTACGACGACGCCAGCTTCTTCGCCCGACTGTTCCGCCAGCACTGCGGGCTGTCGCCCAACCAGTACCGCCGTCAGTTCCAGCACAAGGGGGAGTGAGCGCCGTCCCTAAGATGGGGTCAAGCCACCCCGCCCCGCGACCTAAGATCGGCCACCACAACAAGAAACCCAAAGGTCCATCCACATGCGTCGCTATCTGCTTGCCCTCCTCGCCGTCGTCAGCTTCACCGTGGCGGCGGACGACAATTGGAAGCCCTTCCCCTACGACCAAAGCGCCTACGACTATTCCGGCGACAAGCTGCGCCAGGCCTGGCCGCGGCTGACCCGCGGCTTCGGCCAGGACTATCCCTTCCCGGACGCCGACTGGGTGGTGCGCATGGCCACCACCTATCCCAAGGCCCTGGAAATGACCGTGGAAGGCGGCACCGGCTACACCGGCAAACCTGAGGAAGCCGAGCGCTATGCCGCCCAGCTGCAGGAAGTCTGGCGCCTGCTGTTCCGCGGCGACTTCGCCGAAGCCAAGCGCCAGGGTATGGCTCTGGGGGTCGGCGGCCAGGTACCAGCGATGTTCGCCCAGGTGATCTACGCCCTGTTCCTGGCCCCCGACCAGAAGGAGAAACACCGCCTGCTTGAGGAGGTGATCGCCTACAGCGAGAAGGCCGGCGACCTGATCAAGGCCGACCGCGTCGCCCAGTTCGGCCGCACCTACGCCAAGGCCCGCCTGGCCGAGGAGCTGCCGGTGCCGGTGGTGCTCAAGCGCGGCTACACCAGCCAGATCCCCGACGAGCTGGATGCCCAGCTGGCCGAACAGCCGCGCCAGCCGTTCGCCCTCGCCCTCTACGGCGGCTACCAGGCCGGGGTGATCCGCAAGGTCGGCAAGCTGGTCGGCAAGATGACCTACGGGGTCAGCGCAGACCGCATGGAGCAGTACTTCAACCGCTCCTTCAAGGCCGCCGACGACCTGCCGATCGGCCATTATGAGTACGCCAACGCTCTAGTCTACGTGTACGGTGACGACAAGCAGGCCGAGGTCATCAAGGAGCTCAAGCGGGCGGTGGCGATCCAGCCGATCAGTGCCATGGAAGCCCTGGAAGTGGCTCACGCCCGCAAGCTGCTGGCCCAGCAGGAACAGCTGGCCAAGCGCTAAGCTCGCCGAGAGCAACCGACAAGGCCGCGTGGGGAGGCTTCTCCACGCGGCCTTGTCGTGTTCGAGACCAGCCCTTCAGGGCTTGTGGGGACGTGCCAGGAACTCGTGGGACTGCATCTCCAGCAGACGGCTCAGGGTGCGCTGGAATTCGAACTCCAGGCGCCCGCCGGCGTACAGGTCCTTGAGCTCCACTTCGGCGGAGATGATCAGCTTGACGTTGCGATCGTAGAACTCGTCCACCAGGTTGATGAAGCGCCGCGCCATGTCGTCCTTCTGCACATTCATCTGCTCGACGTTGGAGAGCAGCACCGCCTCGAAGATCTTGCCCAGCTCGATGTAGTCGTTCTGGCTGCGCGGACCGTCGCACAGCTCGCGGAACTCGAACCAGGCGACGTCGTTGGCCACCTTGCGAGCACGGATCTCGCGGTTCTCGATGATCAGCACCTCGTTCTCGCGCACCGTGCAGTTTTCCGTCAGCAGGCTGCGGAAGCTCTTCTCCAGGCTGGTCTCGGCCTCGGCGTCGAGGGGCCAGTGGTAGAGCTCGGCCTGCTCCAGGGCGCGCAGCCGGTAGTCGATGCCGCTGTCGACGTTGACCACCTCGGTGTGCTCCTTGAGCAGGGCGATAGCCGGCAGGAAGCGGGCGCGCTGCAGGCCGTCCTTGTACAGGCCGTCGGGGACGATGTTGGAGGTGGCCACCAGGGTCACGCCGTTGTTGAACAGCTCCTCCAGCAAGGTGCCGAGGATCATGGCGTCGGTGATGTCGCTGACAAAGAACTCGTCGAAGCAGATCACCCGCGCCTCCTGGGCGAAGCGCTTGCCGATGATGGTCAGCGGGTTCTTCTCGCCCTTGAGGGTCTTCATCTCCTCGTGGACGCGCTTCATGAAGCGGTGGAAGTGGGTGCGCATCTTCTCCTTGAAGGGCAGCGCATCGTAGAAGGTATCCACCAGATAGGTCTTGCCACGGCCGACCCCGCCCCAGAAGTACAGGCCCTTGACCGGCTTCTGCGGCTTCCTGCCGAACAGCTTGCCGAGCAGTCCCGAGCCATTGCGCTGCTGGGCCAGCAGGTCGTCATAGAGTCGCTGCAGGTGGCGGACGGCATTTTCCTGGGCGGCATCGTGGAAGAAATCCGGCCGCTTCAGATCGGCCTGATAGCGCTCGAGAGGGGTCATGATGGGTAGTTCGGTAACAAAATGGGGCCGTCACTTTAGCGACGACCCCATGGATTGGCAAATGCCGGCTGCGCTGTGCGGTCATTCGCCAGACGTCAGTGCCTCGCGCAGACGGGCGATGGCTGCGTCACGAGCGGCGGCATCGGCGAACGCCGGACTGTCGGCCACCGCCTCGCCGTCCAGCCAGACGCTGAAGCCCTCGCCCTGCTCGCGGACATCCAGGGCCTCGCCGGACTGCAGACGCTTGCTCACCTGGCCGGCGCTGCGCCCGTCGGCGAACGCCCTGGACAGCAGCAGCTGCTCGCCGGCGGCGTCCAGCAGGCGGAAGCGGAAGCTGCCGTCGTCGTCGCGGAAGCTGACGAAGCGCGCGCTCTTGGCAGCCTTCTTCTTCTCCACCCCTGCCACCTGCACCTGCTCGCGGAACGAGCGCAGGCCCACCGCCTCGCGCAGCTCGGCGAGAAACGGGGTGGCGATCTTGCGCGCCTTGGCGGCACCGGCAAGGAGGATGTCCTCCAGGTCGGCAGGGCGGGCGATCAGCGCGTTGTAGCGCTCGCGGGCCTCGCCCAGCTCGTTCTCCAGCAACTGGTAGAGGCGCTGCTTGGCCTCGCCCCAGGCCAGGCCGGCGAGCAGATCGGCGCGGAACTCAGCGAGCTGCTCGGCGCTGGCGAAGGCCTGGTAGAGGGTGTAGAGGTGGGAGTTGTCCGGATCCTTGGGCTCGCCGGGGGCACGGGAGTCGGTGACGATGCGCGCGATAGCGTCCTTGAGCTGCTTGCTGCTGCCGAACAGCGGGATGGTGTTGTCATAGCTCTTGCTCATCTTGCGGCCGTCGAGGCCCGGCAGGGTCGCCACCTCCTCCTCAATCACCGCCTCGGGCAGCACGAACAGCTCCTTGCCGTTGCCGAACAGGTGGTTGAAGCGCTGGCCGATATCACGGGCCATCTCCACGTGCTGGATCTGGTCGCGGCCCACCGGCACCTTGTGGGCGTTGAACATCAGGATGTCCGCGGCCATCAGCACCGGGTAGCTGTACAGGCCCATTGTCACCCCGGCGTCTGGATCCTCACCGGCCTCAAGGTTCTTATCCACCGCCGCCTTATAGGCGTGGGCACGGTTGAGCAGGCCCTTGGCAGTCACGCAGGTAAGCAACCAGCACAGCTCGGGAATCTCCGGGATGTCCGACTGTCGGTAGAAGGTGGCCTTGTCGGTGTCCAAGCCACAGGCCAGCCAGGTGGCGGCGATCTCCAGACGCGAGCGCTGGATGCGCGCCGGGTCGTCGCACTTGATCAGCGCGTGATAGTCGGCCAGGAAGTAGAAGGAGTCGGCGTTCGGGTCGCGGCTGGCGAGGATGGCGGGGCGGATGGCCCCGGCATAGTTGCCAAGGTGCGGCGTGCCGGTGGTAGTGATGCCGGTGAGGATACGGATGGTCATGGGTGATCGCTTGTCGAACTGCATCGGGTCAGAGGCGCGGCAGCACCAGCTCCTTGAGCTCGGTCAGCCGGCCGTGGAAGAAGTGGCCGCATTCTGCCACTTTCAGCAACGCATGGGGACGGGCCAGGCCTGCGGACCAGGCGTAGACCGTCTCTGGGGCCACCACCTCGTCCTGCTCCGGCTGCACCACCACCAGCTCGCCGCCTTGCGGCAGACGCTCCGGAGCCTGCAGGCGGTGCACCGCCGGGGCCACCATGAACAGTTTGGGCACGGTGCTGCCCTGGGTCTCCAGCCGCCCGGCCAGAGCCGCGGCGACGAAGCCGCCGAAGGAGAAGCCCATGAGCACGAGCGGCAGGCCCGGGTGCTGAGCGCGCAGCCAGTGGGCTGCAGCCTCGGCATCGTCCACCTCGCCGCTACCCATGTCATGGCTGCCGGCGCTGGCGCCAACGCCACGGTAGTTGAAGCGCAGGGTGGTCAGCCCGGCATCCCGGGCGGTACGCTGCAGGGTGGAGATTACCTTGTTGAGCATGGTGCCACCCTGCACCGGGTTGGGATGACAGAGCAGCGCCACGCCCCGGGCATCGAGGACTTCGAGATAAAGGGCTTCGAGCTGCCCGACCGGTCCGTCGAGCAGTAGAGAGGTTTCACGCATCAGCAAAAGAAGGACTCCGTGACCCCGCAAGGGATCTGCACGTCTTGGATTAGCACCCTACGGCTTGCGTCGCGGTATACAGCGCAGGTTCGAGCCGTTAACGTAAAGCAAAGCCGTTTACAGAGGAAGGACTCGTGGAACAGACGCTCACAGCCTGGTTGCTGCCGACCCTCACCCTGCTCGCCGGTCTCGCCATCGGCTTCGTGGTGGCCCGCCTGCTGCCCAGCGCCGCGCCCAATCGTACCCAGCGCCAGCTGGACGAATTGCAGGAACGCTTCGACACCTACCAGCGCGAGGTGGTGACCCACTTCAATACCACCGCCAGCCTGGTGAAGAAGCTCACCCAGAGCTACCAGGAAGTGCAGGAACACCTGTCCGAAGGTGCCAACCGCCTGGCCCTGGACGAGATCACCCGGCAGCGGCTGCTGGCCGCCCTGCACCCCGAGGAGGCCGGCGCCCCGCGCGAGCGCCTGACTCCGCCGCGTAGCGAGGAAGCGCCCAAGGACTACGCCCCCAAGGTTCCCAACGAGCCCGGCACCCTGGACGTGACCTTCGGCCTGAAGAAGTAAGCCCCGCCGGATAAACGAAAGCCCCGCCTGAACGCATCAGGCGGGGCTTTTTCATGGCTGCCCACCGCGGGACCGGAAGCCCGGCTCCGATCTGCTCCGCGCTTAGATGGCGCCGCGGCTGCGCAGCAGCTCGATTACCTGACGGACGCCCTCTTCCACCGTGGTGGACTGGGTGTCGATCACCAGATCGGCATCCAGCGGCACGTCGTAGGGGAAGGACTCTCCCGGGATGTTGTCGCCGCCGGCGGCATACAGGCCCTGCGGGTCGCGCTCACGACAGACCTGCGGGGAAGCCTGCACGTAGACGGTGATCAGCCGCTCCGGCCCGATCAGCGCCCGCGCCTTCTCGCGGCCTTCGGCATCCGGGGCGACGAAGGCCGCCAGGGCGATCATCCCCGCCTCGTTGAACTGCCGCGCCACGTGGGCGGCACGCCGCCAGTTCTCGGCCCGTCCGGCACGGTCCTGGGGCAGGCCCTTGTTCAGGTCGTGACGCAGGTTCTGGCCGTCCAGCACGTAGACCGCGCGGCCCATGTCGAACAGCTTGCGCTCCACCGCGTAGGCCAGGGTGCTCTTGCCGGCTCCGGACAGGCCGGAGAACAGCACGGTGGCCGGCTGCTGACCGAAGCGCGCGGCGCGCTCCTCGCTGGAGACATGGGCCAGGGCGCCGTGGTGGGCGCCGTGCCGGCCGTGCAGCGGCTCGGAGATGATCATCCCGGCGCCGACGGTACCGTTGGTCAGCCGGTCGATGACGATGAAGGCGCCGGTGGTGCGGTTCTGCGCGTAGCCGTCGAGGGCGATGGGTGCATCCAGGCTGACCTTGACCCGGGCGATCTCGTTGAGCTGCAGGCTGCTCGCCGGGCCCTCCTCCAGGGTGTTGACGTCCACCTTGTGGACGATGCTCGGGATCGAGCCCGGCACGTAGCTGGTGGCGCGCTTGATGTCGTACTTCTTGCCGGGAAGCATGGGCTCCTCGGCCATCCACACCAGCATGGCCTCGAAGCTGTCGGTGACCAGCGGGCGGTTGTCGGCATGCACCAGCATGTCGCCGCGGGACACATCGATCTCGTCTTCCAGGGTCAGGGTGATCGCCTGGCCGGGGCCGGCCTGCTCCAGCTCGCCCTCGTAGGTGACGATGGACTTGATGCGGCTGGTCTTGCCGGAGGGCAGAGCGGCTATCTCGTCGCCCTTGCGCACGATACCGCTCGCCAGGGTGCCGGCGAAGCCGCGGAAGTTGAGGTTCGGCCGGTTGACGTACTGCACCGGGAAGCGCATGTCCTCCAGGTTGCGGTCGCCGGCGATCTCCACGGTCTCGAGGATCTCCATCAGAGACTGCCCGTCATACCAGGGCGAACGCTCGGAGCGGTTGACCACGTTGTCGCCCTTCAGCGCCGAGAGGGGCACGAAGTGCAGGGTGGTCGGCCGCATGCCGAGACGCTCGGCGAAGGCCAGGTAGTCGGCCTTGATCTTCTCGAAGACCGCCTGGTCGAAGTTCATCAGGTCCATCTTGTTGACCGCCACTACGATGTGGCGGATGCCCAGCAGGGTGGCGATGTAGCTGTGCCGTCGGGTCTGGGTCTGCACGCCGTGGCGGGCGTCGATCAGGATGATCGCCAGGTCGCAGGTGGAGGCCCCGGTGGCCATGTTGCGGGTGTACTGCTCGTGGCCGGGGGTGTCGGCGATGATGAACTTGCGCTTGGCGGTGCTGAAGTAGCGGTAGGCCACGTCGATGGTGATGCCCTGCTCGCGCTCGGCCTGCAGGCCGTCCACCAGCAGCGCCAAGTCCACCTCGTCACCGGTGGTGCCGACCTTCTTGGAATCGCGGGTGATGGCTTCCAGGTGATCCTCGTAGATCATCTTGGAGTCGTGCAGCAGGCGACCGATCAGGGTGCTCTTGCCGTCGTCGACGTTGCCGCAGGTGAGGAAGCGCAGCAGTTCCTTGCGCTCGTGCTGGGCCAGGTAGGCGAGGATGTCCTGGCTGATCAGTTCGGATTGATGACTCATGGACGCGCCCCCTTAGAAATAGCCCTGACGTTTCTTCTCTTCCATCGAACCGGCTTGGTCGTGGTCGATGACCCGGCCCTGGCGTTCGGAAGTACGGGTCAGGAGCATTTCCTGGATGATTTCCGGCAGCGTCGTGGCGGTGGACTCCACCGCGCCGGTCAGCGGGTAGCAGCCCAGGGTACGGAAGCGCACCATCTTCTTCTGGATCTTCGCCTTCTGCTCGGGGGTGAGGTACTGGAGAATGCGCTCGTCGTCGATCATGATCAGCGCGCCGTTGAGCTCCACCACCTCGCGCTCGGCGGCGAAGTACAGCGGGACGATCGGAATGTTCTCCAGATAGATGTATTGCCAGATATCCAGCTCGGTCCAGTTGGACAGCGGGAAGACGCGGATCGACTCGCCCTTCTTCACCTTGCCGTTGTAGATGTTCCACAGCTCGGGCCGCTGGTTCTTCGGATCCCAGCGGTGCTTGCTGTCGCGGAAGGAGTAGACGCGCTCCTTGGCGCGGGACTTCTCCTCGTCGCGGCGCGCACCACCGAAGGCAGCGTCGAAGCCGTACTTGTCGAGCGCCTGCTTGAGGCCCTCGGTCTTCATGATGTCGGTGTGCTTGGCGCTGCCGTGGGTGAAGGGATTGATGCCCTGGGCGACGCCGTCCGGATTGACGTGAGTGATCAGCTCAAGGCCCATCTCGGCGACCATGCGGTCGCGGAAGCGGTACATGTCCTGAAACTTCCACTGGGTGTCGACGTGCATCACCGGAAACGGCAGCTTGCCGGGAAAGAACGCCTTGCGCGCCAGATGCAGCATCACGGCGGAATCCTTGCCGATGGAATAGAGCATCACCGGGTTGTCGAACTCCGCGGCAACCTCGCGGATGATGTGGATGCTTTCCGCCTCCAGTTGTTTCAGGTGGGTCAGTCTATCGAGCATGGCTACTCACGGCTTTCTCACAGGGACGGCCAACGGGCCGTGGACGAGGGGCGAACTTTATCACAGCACTCTCTTCATATAGAGAGCACCGCTTAGAACGAAAGGATCTACCGATATAGCCTTCCGTTCCGCGCTCAGATGGGATTCGGGCAGTCGATGAACAGGTGCTCGAGGGCGAAGCGGCGAGCCAGATACTCGCCGAGCGCTTGGACGCCGTAGCGCTCGGTGGCGTGGTGGCCGGCGGCGATGAAGCTGATGCCGTTCTCGCGGGCGCTGTGGAAGGTCTGCTCGGAGGCCTCGCCGGTCAGGTAGAGGTCGACCCCGGCAGCGATGGCGGTGTCGATGTAGCCCTGGCCGCCGCCGGTGCACCAGCCGATGCGCTGCACCAGCCCCCGGCCCTCCACCAGGAGCGGCTCGCGGCCCAGCACGTCCTGCACGCGGCGGGCGAAGTCGCGGGCGCTCATCGGCTCGGCCAGGGCGCCAACCAGCCCCACGGTACGCGGGTTACCCGGCTCTAGCGGGCCCTCGACGATGATGTCGAGCTGGCGCGCCAGCTGCACGTTGTTGCCCACCTCCGTGTGCACGTCCAGCGGCAGGTGGTAGGCCAGCAGGCTGATGTCGTGGGTCAGCAGGGTGCGCAGGCGGCGCTGCTTCATGCCGGTGATGCAGGGGTTCTCGTTCTTCCAGAAGTAGCCATGGTGGACCAGCACCACGTCGGCGTCGGCCTCCACGGCGGCGTCGAGCAGCGCCTGGCTCGCGGTCACCCCGCTGACGATGCGGCGCACCTGGGGGCGGCCCTCGACCTGCAGGCCGTTGGGGCAGTAATCGCTGATTCGCGCCGCCTCCAGATAGCGGTCGGCTTCCTCCACCAGGGTAGTCAGGGCGATGGCCATGGATATCCTCTTAAATTGTCACGGGCCGCTGTTTTCTTGACGGACGGCCAATATAATGGCGCACCTTAAGGGGCGAGCGATGCCCCCTGCAACCCTCAGGATTGATCGATGCTCAAGGCATTGCGGTTCCTTAGCTGGCCTCTTCTGGTCGGCATTCTTCTCGCGCTCCTGATTATCCAGCATTACCCCCAGTGGGTCGGCCTGCCCCGAAATGACGTGCACATGCGCCAGGTGCCGCGCTACAGCATCCCGCAGCAGGGCCCGGTGTCCTATGCCGAGGCGGTCAGCCACGCCGCGCCCGCGGTGGTCAACCTGTACACCACCAAGTTCGTCAACCGCCCGGTGCATCCGCTGTTCGAGGATCCGCAGTTCCGCCGCTTCTTCGGCGACAACCTGCCGCGCCAGCGGCGCATGGAGTCCAGCCTGGGCTCCGCGGTGATCATGAGCCCCGAAGGTTACCTGCTGACCAACAACCACGTGGTGGCCGGCGCCGACCAGATCGTGGTGGCCCTGAAGGACGGCCGCGAGACCCTGGCGCGGATCATCGGCAGCGATCCGGAAACCGACCTGGCGGTGCTGAAGATCGACCTCAAGGACCTGCCAGCGATCAGCATCGGGCATTCCGACGCCATCAACATCGGCGATGTTTCCCTGGCCATCGGCAACCCCTTCGGCGTCGGCCAGACGGTGACCATGGGCATCATCAGCGCCACCGGGCGCAACCAGTTGGGCCTGAACACCTACGAGGACTTCATCCAGACCGACGCGGCGATCAACCCCGGCAACTCCGGCGGCGCGCTGATCGACGCCTACGGCAACCTGATCGGCATCAACACCGCGATCCTCTCCAAATCCAGCGGCTCCCAGGGCATCGGCTTCGCCATCCCGATCAAGCTGGCCCTGGAGGTGATGCAGGCAATCATCGAGCACGGTTCAGTGATCCGCGGCTGGCTGGGTATCGAGGTGCAGCCGCTGACCCCGGAGCTGGCCGAATCCTTCGGCCTCGAGGGACGCCCGGGCATCGTGGTCGCCGGCCTGTACCGCGATGGTCCGGCGCAGAAGGCCGGCCTGCAGCCGGGCGACCTGATCCTCAGCATCGACGGCGAACCGGCCACCGACGGTCGTCGTTCGATGAACCAGGTGGCGCGCACCAAGCCGGGCAAGAAGACGGTGATCGAGGTGCTGCGCAACGGCAAGCTGCTCAAGTTCACCGCCGAGGTCGGCCTGCGTGCGCCGGCCACGGTCAACGGCGAGAGCGGCGACTCCTGAGCAGCGACGGGTCGCCAGACACGAAAAAGCCCGGAACGACCAACCGTTCCGGGCTTTTTACGATGCGCCTCAGAGGCTCTTGAGGGCGTCCAGCAGCGCCTGGTTCTGCTCCGGGGTACCCACGGTAATGCGCAGGTACTGGGCGATGCGCGGCTGCTTGAAGTGACGGACGATCACCCCCTGCTCGCGCAGCCCGGCAGCCAGCTGGCCGGCGTCCTTGGCGGGATGGCGGGCGAACACGAAGTTGGCCGCCGAGGGCAGCACCGCGAAGCCCTGCGCCTCAAGCCCCTCAACCAGCGCCGCGCGGCTGGCGATCACCCGTGCGCGGGTCTCCTCGAACCAGGCGCGATCCTCGAAGGCCGCCGCCGCGCCGGCGATCGCCATGCGGTCCAGCGGGTAGGAGTTGAAGCTGTTCTTGATCCGCTCCAGGGCCTCGATCAGCTCGACATGGCCCACCGCCAGGCCGACCCGCAGGCCGGCCAGGGAACGCGACTTGGAGAGGGTCTGGGTGACCAGCAAGTTGGGGTATTGGTCGATCAGGGCGATCGCGCTGTCGCCGCCGAAGTCGATGTAGGCCTCGTCGACCAGCACCACGCTGTCCGGACTGCCCTGCAGCAGCCGCTCGACGGCCTCCAGCGGCAGCAGGCGGCCGGTCGGTGCGTTGGGGTTGGGGAAGACGATGCCGCCGTTGGGCCGCGCGTAGTCCTCCACGCGGATGCGGAATTCCTCGTCCAGCGGGATCGCCTCGAAGTCGATGCCGTAGAGACCGCAGTAGACCGGGTAGAAGCTGTAGGTGACGTCCGGGAACAGCAGCGGCCGGCCGTGCTGGAACAGGCCGTGGAAGGCATGGGCCAGCACCTCGTCGGAACCGTTGCCGACGAACACCTGCTCCGGCCTGACCCCGTAGTAGTCGGCCACCGCCTGCTTGAGGCGCTCGCCGTTGGGGTCTGGGTACAGGCGCAGGCTGTCGCCCAGTTCGGCCTGCATGGCGGCGATGGCCTTGGGCGATGGCCCGTAGGGGTTCTCGTTGGTGTTCAGCTTGACCAGCCGGGTCAGTTTCGGCTGCTCGCCCGGCACGTAGGGCACCAGGTCCTTGACGAAGGGGCTCCAGAACTTGCTCATCTGCCCTTCTCTCCTCGCGAATGGCTAGGCCCGGGCACCCGGCCGGCAGACCGGGCGCCTACGGCCGGGTTTCAGTTCTTGATCCGGTACTCGGCGCTGCGCGCGTGGGCGGTGAGGAACTCACTGCGGGCCAGCACGCTGGCCACCTTGCCGAGCTCAGAGGCGCCGTCCGCCGAGCAGTGGATGATCGACGAGCGCTTCTGGAAGTCGTACACGCCCAGCGGCGAGGAGAAGCGTGCGGTGCCGGAGGTGGGCAGCACGTGGTTGGGACCGGCGCAGTAGTCGCCCAGCGCCTCGGCGGTGTAGCGACCCATGAAGATGGCGCCGGCGTGGCGGATGCGCGGCAGCCACTGCTCGGGGTCGGCCACCGACAGCTCGAGGTGCTCGGGGGCGATGCGGTTGGCCACCTCGCAGGCCTGCTCCATGTCGGCGACCTGGATCAGCGCGCCACGGCCCTCCAGGGAGGTACGTGCGATCGGCTCGCGCTCCAGGGTCGGCAGCAGGCGGGCCATGCTCTCCGCGACACGGTCGAGGAAGGCGGCGTCGGGGCTGACCAGGATGGCCTGGGCGTCCTCATCATGTTCGGCCTGGGAGAACAGGTCCATGGCGATCCAGTCCGGATCGGTCTGGCCGTCGCAGACCACCAGGATCTCCGAGGGACCGGCGATCATGTCGATGCCCACCTGGCCGAACACGTGGCGCTTGGCGGTGGCCACGTAGATGTTGCCGGGGCCGACGATCTTGTCCACCCGCGGCACGCTCTCGGTGCCGTAGGCCAGCGCGGCCACGGCCTGGGCGCCGCCGATGGTGAACACCCGGTCGACGCCGGCCACGCAGGCGGCGGCGAGGACGATCTCGTTGATCTCGCCGCGCGGGGTCGGAACCACCATGACCACCTCAGGCACGCCGGCGACCTTGGCGGGAATGGCGTTCATCAGCACCGAGGAGGGATAGGCGGCCTTGCCGCCCGGTACGTAGAGACCGGCGCGGTCCAGCGGGGTGACCTGCTGGCCGAGCACGGTACCGTCGGCTTCGGTGTAGCGCCAGGAGCCCTGCTTCTGTCGTTCGTGATACAGGCGCACGCGCTCGGCGGCCTTTTCCAGGGCGCTGCGCTGCTCGGCGCTGATGCGGGTCAGGGCCAGCTCCAGGCGCTCGCGGTGCAGGATCAGCTCGGCCATGGACTGCGCCTCGACGCCGTCGAAGCGCTGGGTGAATTCCAGCAGCGCCGCGTCGCCGCGCTCGCGTACCGCCTTGATGATGTCCAGCACGCGCTGGTTGACCGCGTCGTCGGAAACGCTTTCCCAGGACAGCAGATGGTCCAGATGACGCACGAAGTCCGGATCGGCGGCGTTGAGTCGACGGATGGCAACGGGTGCGGTCATAGCGAAAGCCTCATCTGGATGGCGATTTCTCGGGTGCCAGTAGCTTAACAAGCCCACCGTGCGGGCACCCGAGAAAAATGGCTATGACACGGATAGGTCGCCGAAGAGGTTCCCGTGCTCTCGGCCTTTCCGCCGTCCCTGGCGGTCGCACTGCGACAATGGGTCGCGGCTGAACGAGCCAGGGCCGCTCAGCTCTGGGCCCGGGACTCCACAGCGACGCGCAGCGCCTCGATCAGTTGCTGGATGCGCGCGTGTTGCATCTTCATGGAGGCCTTGTTGACGATCAGCCGCGAACTGACGGTGGCGATCAGCTCCTGCGGCTCCAGGCCGTTGGCGCGCAGGGTGTTGCCGGTGTCCACCACGTCGATGATCTTGTCGGCCAGGCCCACCAGCGGCGCCAGCTCCATGGAGCCGTAAAGCTTGATGATGTCCACCTGGCGGCCCTGCTCGGCGTAGTAGCGCTTGGCGATGTTGACGAATTTTGTGGCCACCTTCAGGCGCCCCCTGGGCTCGGCTACCCCCACCTTGCCGGCAGTCATCAGCTTGCAACGGGCGATCTTGAGATCGAGCGGCTCGTAGAGCTGGCCGCCGTACTCCATCAGCACGTCCTTGCCGGCCACGCCGAGGTCGGCAGCGCCGTGTTCCACGTAGGTCGGCACGTCGGTGGCGCGGACGATCAGCAGGCGGACATCCTCCTGGGTGGTGGGGATGATCAGCTTGCGGCTCTTGTCCGGGTTCTCGGTGGGCACGATGCCGGCCTCGGCGAGCAGCGGCAGGGTGTCGTTGAGGATGCGGCCCTTGGAAAGCGCAATGGTCAGCATGGCAGCACCCTAGCCCGGCACGCGGCGGATCTTGGCACCGAGCAGCTGGAGTTTCTCCTCGATGCACTCGTAGCCGCGGTCGATGTGGTAGATGCGGTCGATCAGGGTCTCGCCCTCGGCCATCAGCGCAGCGATCACCAAGCTCGCCGAGGCGCGCAGATCGGTGGCCATTACCGGGGCGCTCTTCAGGGCGGGTACGCCGGTGACGATGGCGGTGTTGCCCTCGACGATGATCTGTGCGCCCATGCGGATCATTTCGTAGACGTGCATGAAGCGGTTCTCGAACACCGTTTCGATCACCGTGCCGGTACCCTCGGCCACCGCGTTGAGGGCGATGAACTGCGCCTGCATGTCGGTGGGGAACGCCGGGTAAGGGGCGGTGCGCAGGTTGACGGCCTTCGGCCGCTTGCCGTGCATGTCCAGCTCGATCCAGTCCTTGCCGGTGGTGATCTCAGCGCCGGCTTCCTGGAGCTTGGCCAGCACCGCCTCGAGGATGGTCGGATCGGTGTCCTTGAGCTTGACCCGGCCGCGAGTGGCGGCGGCGGCCACCAGGTAGGTGCCGGTCTCGATGCGGTCGGGCATCACGCTGTAGCGCGCGCCATGCAGGCGCTCGACGCCGTCGATGACGATGGTGTCTGTGCCGGCGCCCTGGATCTTCGCGCCCATGGCGATCAGGCAGTTGGCCAGGTCCACCACTTCAGGCTCGCGGGCGGCGTTCTCCAGCACGGTACGGCCCTTGGCCAGGGTGGCGGCCATCATGACGTTCTCGGTGCCGGTCACGCTGACGGTGTCGAAGAAGAAGGTGGCACCACGCAGGCCGCCTTCCGGGGCGCGGGCCTTGATGTAGCCGCCGTCCACCTCGATCTGCGCGCCCATGGCCTCGAGGCCGCGGATGTGCAGGTCCACCGGCCGCGAGCCGATGGCGCAGCCGCCGGGCAGGGCCACCTCGGCCTGGCCGAAGCGGGCTACCATGGGGCCGAGCACCAGAATGGAGGCGCGCATGGTCTTGACCAGCTCGTAGGGCGCCACCAGGGTCTTGATGGTCCGCGCATCCACCTCGACGCTGAGCTTCTCGTCGATCACCGGCTCGACGCCCATGCGCCCGAACAGCTCGATCATGGTGGTGATGTCGTGCAGGTGCGGCAGGTTGCACACGGTGACCGGCTCGTCGGCCAGCAGGGTGGCGGCGAGGATCGGCAGGGCCGAGTTCTTCGCGCCGGAGATGCGGATTTCGCCGTTCAGACGAACGCCGCCGGTGATGATCAGTTTATCCATTGGGTATCTCGTCGCCCGTCGGGGCTCAGGTGCGCTCCGCCCAAGCGGCGCGGCTGAAGAATTTCATGGTCACGGCGTGGATGCTGCCGTCGGCGATCCAGGGGTTGAGGTGGGCATAGACCTGCTGCTGGCGCTTGACCGGGCTGAGGGCCGCCAGTTCGTCACTGATCAGGTTGAGCTGGAAGTTGCAGCCCTCACCCTCTACCTCGACCTGGGTATTGGGCAGTCTTGCCTCGAGGAAATGTTTCACTTCTTGGGCCTGCATATCGAACCTCGATCAGCGCTTGGCGGACACGGCGGTGCCGGACTTCGTGGGGCCGGCCATCATACAAAAAAGCCCCCCGCCTGCGAACCCCGCGAGCCGGGGCGCTGACGGAGGGCGCGCCGGCGAGCCTGGCACGGCCGGCCGAGCGCTTGGACAGGAAGATTCAATCGCGCAGCGGCAGCAGCTCGATCAGCCTGGAAACCTGGGCGATCTGCCGCATCTCCACGGGCAGCGCGCGGATCACCAGGCTCTTGCCGTGCTTCTGCGCGTCGCGCATGAAGGCCAGCAGCAGGGATAGGCCGACGCTGCTGGAGTGTTCCACCGCGCTGCAGTCGAGCACCAGCTCGGTAGCCTGGGCGGCGCGAATCAGCCGTCCGCCCTCCTCGCGCAGCGCCGGGCCGGTGCTGTAGTCGATCACCCCGCTCAGGCACAGCTCGCCGTCCACCTGGCGAATGCTGGCGTCACTCATTGCCGGCAGCCTTCTGCGCTTCCGCGGCGTCCTTGGCCTCGGCGACCACCTGCACCCAGCCGTCGATGGTCTTGTCGAGGTCGTTGCCATTGCGCTGCATGGCGTCGGCGAACTGGTCGCGGAACAGCTTGCCGATGTTGATGCCGTTGATGATCACGTTACGCAGCTTCCACTGGCCGCCGATCTGCACCATGGTGTAGGTCACCGGGTAGATGGCGCCACTGGTGCCGCGCACCTCCATGTTGACGCTGGCGCGGTCGGGCTCGGCCTGCTGGGCCTTGCTCGGCAGCACGCGGATGTCCTGGTTGTCGTACTCGAGCAGGGCGTTGCCGTAGAACTGCATCAGGCCGCGCTTGAAGTTCTCCTGGAAGCGGTTCATCTGCTCCGGGGTGGCCTTGCGCGAATACTTGACGGTCATGATGCTGCGGGAGATGCCGTCGGCATCCACCACCGGGCCGATGATGCGGTTCAGCGACTCGTAGAAATCGTTGGGGTTACTGCGGTAGCGCTCCTTGTTGGCCTTCAGGTCGGCCAGCAACTGGTCGGTGGTCTGCTGCACCACCTCCTGCGGCGAGGGAGCAGCCAGGGCGAACAAGGGGACGGCGGCGAGCAGGGCCAGCAGGCCGCGGCGCAGGGCAGTGATCATCTATCAGGTCCTCAGTTGGATTCTTTGTTGTTCACCGAATTCATCAGGAACTTGCCGATCAGGTCTTCCAGCACCAAGGCCGACTGGGTGTCGTGAATGGTGCTGCCATCCTTCAGGACCTCGTCCTCGCCGCCGACGCTGATGCCGATGTACTTCTCACCGAGCAGGCCGGCGGTGAGGATGGAGGCGGTGGAGTCGGACGGCAGGTTGTTCACGCTGCTGTCGATCTCCATGGTCACCCGGCCGGTGTAGGTGTCGCGATCGAGATCGATGGCGGTGACCTTGCCGATGGTGACGCCGGCCATGGTCACCTTGGCTCTGACCGTCAGACCGGCGATATTGTCGAAATGGGCGTACAGCTTGTAGGTGTCCTTGCTGGCATCCACGGTCAGCCCGCTGACCCGCAGCGCCAGCAGCAACAAGGCCAGCACACCGGCCAGGAGGAACAGGCCGACACCGATTTCCAGGGTGCGGATACGCATCAGTAATCTCCAAACATCAAGGCGGTCAGGATGAAGTCCAAGCCCAGCACGGCCAGCGAGGCATAGACCACGGTTCTTGTCGTCGCGCGGCTGATCCCTTCCGAGGTCGGCTCGCAGTCATAGCCCTGGAACACCGCGATCCAGGTCACCACCCAGGCGAACACCAGGCTCTTGATCAGGCCGTTGAGCACGTCCTCGTGGAAGGACACGCTGTTCTGCATGTTCGACCAGTACGAGCCCTCGTAGATGCCCAGCCAGTCGATGGCCACCACGGCGCCGCCCCAGATGCCCACCACGCAGAAGATCCCGGTGAGCAGCGGCAGGGAAATGAAGCCGGCCCACAGGCGCGGGGCGATGATGTACTTGAGCGGGTCGACGCCGATCATCGACAGGCTCGACAGCTGCTCGGTGGACTTCATGTTGCCGATCTCGGCGGTCAGCGCCGAGCCGGCGCGCCCGGCGAACAGCAGCGCGGTGACCACCGGGCCCAGCTCGCGCAGCAGGGTCAGGGCGACCATTTGCCCCACCGCCTGCTCGGAACCGTAGTCCTTGAGAATGTTGTAGCCCTGCAGGGCGAGCACCATGCCGATGAAGATGCCGGAGACCACGATGATCACCAGCGACAGCACGCCCACCGAATAGAGCTGCTTGACCAGCAGCTCGCCACTGTTGCCCAGGCCGCCGCGGCCGAACAGCACGCGCAGGAGGAAGATGGTCGACTTGCCCAGCGCGGCGATCACGTCGATGCCGGAGCGGCCGAGCAGGCGGATTCGCTCGAGGATGGAAATCTTGCGCATCAGCGCGCCCCCAGAAGATCGTCGCGGTAGGACGGTGCCGGGTAGTGGAACGGCACCGGGCCGTCCGCCAGGCCTTGCATGAACTGGCGGATCCGCGGATTGTCGGAGTTCATCAGCTCGTCCGGCGTGCCCTGGCCAAGCACCTGCGAGTCGCCTACCACGTACAGGTAGTCGGCGATGCTGGCGGTCTCCGCCAGGTCGTGGGAGACCACGATGCTGGTGATGCCAAGTGCGTCGTTGAGCAGCCGGATGAGGCGTACCAGAACGCCCATGGCGATGGGGTCCTGGCCGACGAAGGGCTCGTCGTACATGAGGATCTGCGGGTCCAGGGCGATCGCCCGGGCCAGCGCCACGCGACGCTTCATTCCGCCGGACAGCTCGTCGGGCATCAGCTCGATGGCGCCGCGCAGGCCGACCGCCTCGAGCTTCATCAGCACGATGTCACGGATCATCTCCTCCGGCAGCTTGGTGTGCACCCGCAGCGGGAAGGCGACGTTCTCGAACACGTCCAGGTCGGTGAACAGAGCGCCGCTCTGGAACAGCACGCCCATCTGCTTGCGCATGTCGAACAGTTCGCGGCGCGACAGGGTCGGCAGGTTCCGGCCGTTGACCCAGATCTCTCCCTCGGCAGGCCGCAGCTGCGCGCCGATCAGGCGCAGGAGGGTGGTCTTGCCGCACCCGGAAGGTCCCATGATGCCGGTGACCTTGCCGCGCGGGATGCGAATGTCGACGTTCTTGAAGATGCTACGCGTGCCCCGGTAGAAGGAAACCCCCTTCAATTCCACGGCATAGGCGTTGTCGGCGCTCATCTGGACTCCTTGCGATGCAGCCTTCCCGTACGGACGTCCGGCGCTCCCTCTAGGGCACTCCGCACATCGCGCACGGCCCGAATGAGCCGCGCACTATAGCATCGCAGCAGGACACGCCCAAGCCGACAGCCCGGGAGATGCCGACCGACAGGTGAGCCATCCAGCCGTTCTCGGTTATAATCGTGCGCTTTTCACAGCCATCGAGCCCGCCGTAGCCATGCCCGAAGCCAGCGAATTCATCCAGTCCGCCCAACGCACCCTGCGCCTGGAAATCGAAGCGGTGCAGGATCTGCTGCCACGCATCGGCGCCGAATTCGTCCGCGCCTGCGAGCTGATCCTGGCCTGCAAGGGGCGCGTGGTGGTAGTCGGCATGGGCAAGTCCGGGCACATCGGCCGGAAGATCGCCGCCACCCTGGCGAGCACCGGCACCGCATCCTTCTTCGTCCACCCGGCCGAGGCCAGCCATGGCGACATGGGCATGATCACCCGCGACGACGTCGTGCTGGCGCTGTCCAACTCCGGCTCGACCGCCGAGATCGTCACCCTGCTGCCGCTGATCAAGCGTCTGGGCATCACCCTGATCAGCATGACCGGCAACCCCGAGTCGCCACTGGCCAAGGCTGCCGAGGTCAATCTCGACGCTGGCGTGAGCCAGGAGGCCTGCCCGCTGAACCTGGCGCCCACCTCCTCGACCACCGCCTCCCTGGTGCTCGGCGACGCCCTGGCCATCGCCCTGCTCGAGGCGCGCGGCTTCACCGCCGAGGATTTTGCCTTCTCGCACCCCGGCGGCGCCCTCGGCCGCCGCCTGCTGCTCAAGGTGGAAAACGTCATGCACGCCGGCGAGCAACTGCCGCTAGTGCCGCGCGGCATCCCCCTCAAGGACGCCCTGCTGGAGATGACCCGCAAGGGCCTCGGCATGACCGCGGTGCTCGAGCGCGACGGCAGGCTGGCCGGAATCTTCACCGACGGCGACCTGCGCCGCGCCCTGGACCGCGGCATCGACATCCGCGGCGTGAGCATCGACGAGGTGATGACCCCGCACGGCAAGACCGCTCGCGCCGAGATGCTCGCCGCCGAAGCGCTGAAGATCATGGAGGACCACAAGATCAACGCACTGGTGGTGGTCGACGAGCAGGACCGCCCGGTCGGCGCCCTCAACATGCACGACCTGCTGCGCGCCGGGGTGATGTGATGAGCGAAGAGCTGCTGCAACGCGCCCGCAACATCCGCCTGGCGGTATTCGACGTCGACGGCGTGCTCACCGACGGCAAGCTGTACTTCCTGCCCGACGGCAGCGAGTTCAAGACCTTCAACACTCTGGACGGGCACGGCATCAAGATGCTCATCCAGGCCGGCGTGCAGACCGCGATCATCACCGGGCGCAGTTCCCCCGTGGTCGAGCGACGAGCGAAAAACCTCGGCATCCACCACCTGTTCCAGGGCCGCGAGGACAAGCTCGCGGCCCTCGACGAGTTGCTCGCCCGGCTCGGACTGGAGCGCCAGCAGGTCGCCTACCTGGGCGACGATCTGCCCGACCTGCCGGCGATCCGCCGGGTCGGCCTGGGCATGGCGGTGGCCAACGCCGATCCCTTCGTCCGCGAGCACGCCCACGGCGTCACCCGGGCGCGCGGCGGCGAAGGCGCGGCCCGCGAGTTCTGCGAGCTGATCCTGCGCGCCCAGAGCCGGCTGCAGGCCGCCCAGGCCGCCTACCTGTAGAGGCCCGAGCATGCTGCGCAAACTGTTGCTGATCCTCTCCTTCACCGCCGGCGCCGTGCTGCTGGCCGCCCTCGGCTACTGGAACATCGCCCCGCAGCGCGACCAGGCGCCGGTGGCCGGCGACGCCAACGCGGTGGACTTCTTCGTCAGCAACGCGCGCACCATGCAATACCTGCCGGACGGCAGGCTGCAGTACGAGATGAGCGGTAGCAGGGTGGAACATTTCAAGGCCAGCGAAATCACCGAGGTGACCGCCCCCGATCTGCATCTCTACCGCGGCTCCGCCTATCCCTGGCACGTGCAGAGCAAGCGCGCCGAAGTCTCCCCGGACGGCAGCCGGGTCGAGCTGATCGACGAGGTACGCATCGCCCGCACCGACGCCAAGAACCGACCGATCGTGATCACCTCCAGCCGCATCACCGTCTTCCCCGAGGAAGAATATGCGCAGACCGAGCAAGCCGTTAGAATCGAGGCCGCCAACGGGGTGACCACCGCCAAAGGAATGAAAGCGCATTTGAAAGACAGCCGGATACACCTGCTGTCCACCGTAAGAGGCCAGCATGAAGTTCGCTAACCACTTCACCTTCAGGGCTCTTCCCCTGCTTGTCGCCCTGGGCGCCACCCTCACCGGCAGCGCCGCCTGGGCCCTGCCCTCGGACCGCGATCAGCCGATCCGCGTCCAGGCCGACAGCGCCGAACTGGACGACCGCAAGGGCGTGGCCGTATACCGTGGCGACGTGGTCATCACCCAGGGCAGCATGAAGATCACCGGCGATACCGTGACCATCACCCAGAATGCCCAAGGCGACATCGAAGTCTTCACCTCGGTGGGCAAGCCGGCCTACTACGAACAGAAGCCTGCGGTGGACAAGCCGGTGGTCAAGGCCTACGGCCTGACCATCCAATACTTCGCCGCCAAGGACCGGATCGTGCTGATCGACCAAGCCAAGGTGGTCCAGGAAGGCAACACCTTCGAAGGCGAGAAGATCGTCTATGACACCCAGCGGCAGATCGTCAACGCCGGTCGCGCCACGGGCACCCAGGTCACCGCGCCGCGCCCGCGCATCGACATGGTGATCCAGCCCAGGAAGAAACCCGCTGCCGAGCAGGCCCCGCAATAATGGCCATTCTCAAAGCCCAGCATCTGGCGAAGAGCTACAAGGGCCGCCAGGTCGTCCGCGACGTCAGCCTGTCCATCGAGAGCGGACAGATCGTCGGCCTGCTCGGCCCCAACGGCGCCGGCAAGACCACCTGCTTCTACATGATCGTCGGCCTGGTGCGCGCCGATCAGGGCCGCGTGCGGATCGACCAGGAGGACGTCACCCACCTGCCCATGCACGGCCGTGCCCGCGCCGGCATCGGCTACCTGCCGCAGGAAGCCTCGATTTTCCGCAAGCTCTCGGTGGCCGACAACATCATGGCGATCCTCGAGACCCGCAGCGACCTCGACCGCGCCGGCCGCCGCAGGGAACTGGAAGGCCTGCTGCAGGAGTTCCACATCAGCCACATCCGCGACAGCTTGGGCATGAGCCTCTCCGGCGGCGAGCGACGCCGCGTGGAAATCGCCCGCGCCCTGGCCACCGCGCCGAAGTTCATTCTGCTCGACGAACCCTTCGCCGGCGTCGATCCCATCTCGGTGGGCGACATCAAGCAGATCATCCACCACCTCAAGGCCAAGGGCATCGGCGTGCTGATCACCGACCACAACGTGCGCGAAACCCTGGACATCTGCGAAACCGCATATATCGTCAACGACGGTCAACTGATTGCAGAAGGCGATGCAGAGACCATCCTCGCCAACCAGTTGGTGAAGGAAGTCTACCTGGGCCACGAATTCCGTCTCTGACGGCCTATCGCGGCCGCCGAGCGAGACGGCCACGACAATTTGTAACAGACGGCTTGCTGCGACTGGAAAAAACCCGCAATGTCGGGCATATAATTTGCTTAACGAGGCGCTTAACAACATCAGCCTCGGGTCCCCTGTCACTGTCGTCCACCGATGCCACGAGCATCACGGGGCTCAGCGCGCGCGGATCCGGGCCCAACTCGAGCGCCCTTGATGTGGATGGCGCCCCGGCGCCGGCGAACAAGGTCTTAGCCCTCTGCCATGAAACCATCGCTAGTCCTCAAGATGGGCCAGCAACTGACGATGACCCCGCAGTTGCAACAGGCCATCCGTCTTCTTCAGCTATCCACTCTGGATCTGCAGCAGGAAATCCAGGAAGCCCTGGAATCCAACCCGATGCTCGAACGTCAGGAGGATGGCGACGACTTCGACACCTCCGACCCCATGGCCGACGGAGCGGAGATTACCGCCCCTGCCCCGGACGGTGGCGAGAACTTCACGGAGAGCGGCTTCCAGGAAAGCCTGCGCAGCGTCGAAGCCCTCGACGAGGGCGACTACGAGCGGATCCCCAACGAGCTGCCGGTGGACACCGCCTGGGAGGACGTCTACCAGACCAGCGCCAGCAACCTGCCGTCCAGCGATGACGAGGAGTGGGACTTCACCACCCGCACCTCCGCCGGCGAGAGCCTGCAGAGCCACCTGCTCTGGCAGCTCAACCTGGTGCCGATGTCCGACAAGGACCGCCTGATCGCCGTTACTCTGATCGACTGCATCAACGACCAGGGCTACCTGGAGGAGCCCCTCGAGGAGTTGCTCGACGCCTTCGACCCGGAGCTGGACGTCGAGCTGGACGAGCTGGAGGCGGTGCTGCACCGCATCCAGCAGTTCGAGCCGGCCGGGATCGGCGCCCGCAATCTCAGCGAATGCCTGCTCCTGCAGCTGCGCCAGTTGCCGGACAGCACCCCCTGGCTGGCCGAAGCCAAGCGTCTGGTCAGCGACCACCTAGACCTGTTGGGTAGCCGCGACTACAACCAGCTGCTGCGCCGCATGCGCCTCAAGGAAGACGAGCTGCGCCAGATCATCGAACTGATTCAGAGCCTCAACCCGCGGCCGGGCTCGCAGATCGAGTCGAGCGAGCCGGAATACATCATTCCCGACGTGATCGTCCGCAAGCACAACGACCGCTGGCTGGTGGAGCTCAATCAGGAGGCCATCCCGCGCCTGCGCGTCAACCCGCAGTACGCCAGCTTCGTGCGCCGCGCCGACTCCAGCGCCGACAACACCTTCATGCGCAACCAGCTGCAGGAGGCGCGCTGGTTCATCAAGAGCCTGCAGAGCCGCAACGAGACGCTGATGAAGGTCGCCACGCAGATCGTCGAGCACCAGCGCGGCTTCCTCGAGTACGGCGAGGAGGCGATGAAGCCGCTGGTCCTGCACGACATCGCCGAGGCGGTGGGCATGCACGAGTCGACCATCTCGCGGGTCACCACCCAGAAATACATGCACACTCCACGCGGCATCTACGAGCTGAAGTACTTCTTCTCCAGCCACGTCAGCACCGCCGAAGGGGGCGAATGCTCGTCCACCGCGATCCGTGCCATCATCAAGAAACTGATCGCCTCGGAAAACGCGAAAAAGCCATTGAGTGACAGCAAGATCGCTGGTTTACTGGAGGCACAGGGCATCCAAGTGGCCCGTCGCACGGTCGCCAAGTACCGCGAGTCTCTCGGCATCGCGCCGTCCAGCGAACGCAAGCGCCTGATGTGACGGAATTGACCCACGCCAAAGTGTTCCGGTGGCAGGCCCGTTAGCCTGCACTTACACACGGCAAGAAAGGAGAAGCGGTATGCAAGTCAACATCAGTGGACATCAGCTCGATGTGACCGACGCCCTGCGCGACTACGTGATCGAAAAGCTCGGCCGGCTGGAGCGCCACTTCGACAAGATCACCAACGTGCAAGTCATCATGCAGGTCGAGAAGCTCAAACAGAAGATCGAAGCCACCATGCATATCGCCGGCGGTGAAGTCCAAGCCAACGCCGAACACGAAGACATGTACGCGGCAATCGACCTGCTCACCGACAAGCTTGACCGCCAACTCATAAAGTACAAGGAGAAGCAGCTCAACCGCCTGCAAGGTGCCACGGCTCGCTGATCCCTTCCCTCTCACATGATCCGACTCGAAACCATCCTGACCCCCGGCCGTTCCCTGGTGAACGTGCCGGGCGGCAGCAAGAAGCGTGTACTCGAACAAATCGCCAACCTGATCGGGCGCGACCTGCCCGAGCTCGACAGCCAGGACATCTTCGAAAGCCTGGTGGCCCGCGAGAAGCTCGGCTCGACCGGGTTCGGCAACGGCATCGCCATCCCCCACTGCCGCCTGCCCGGCTGCACCCAGCCGATCAGCGCCCTGCTGCGCCTGGACGCCGCGGTGGACTTCGACGCCATCGACGGCGCCCCGGTCGACCTGCTGTTCGTCCTGCTGGTGCCGGAAGCCGCCACCGATGCGCACCTCGAGCTGCTCCGCCAGATCGCCAGCATGCTCGACCAGGCCGAGGTTCGCGAGCGCCTGCGCAAGGCCGACAGCGGCGAGCAACTCTACCAGGTCGTGCTCGACGTCCAGAACCAGAACATCTGAGGCCCGGTCGATGCGCCTGATCATAGTCAGTGGTCGCTCCGGTTCCGGCAAAAGCACGGCCCTCGATGTCCTGGAGGACAACGGCTTCTACTGCATCGACAACCTGCCGGCCGCCCTGCTGCCGGAGCTGGCCGAACGCGCCCTGCTGCACACCGAGCTGCTTGAGCCGCAGGTGGCGGTGTCCGTCGACGCCCGCAACCTGCCCAGCCAGCTCAAGCGCTTCCCCGAACTGCTCAGCGAGGTCCGCGCCCGACATATCAACTGCGACGTGCTCTACCTGGACGCGGATGCCGAGACCCTGCTCAAGCGCTTCTCGGAAACCCGCCGGCGCCACCCGCTGACCAACGAGAGCCGTCCGCTGGCCGAGGCCATCGAGGACGAGACCCAGCTGCTGGCGCCCATCGCCGATCTCGCCGACCTGAAGATCGACACCACCCACCTCAACCTCTACCAGCTGCGCGACACCATCAAGCTGCGCCTGCTCAACAAACCTGAACCCGGGACCGCTTTCCTGGTCGAATCGTTCGGCTTCAAGCGCGGCATGCCGGTGGATGCCGACCTGGTGTTCGACGTACGCTGCCTGCCCAACCCCTACTGGAAGCCCGAGCTGCGTGACTATTCTGGGCTGGACCAGCCGGTGATCGACTACCTGACCGCCCAGCCGGACGTCGAGGAGATGTATCAGGACATCCTCGCCTACCTGCTCAAGTGGCTGCCGCGCTTCGCCGCCAGCAACCGCGCGTACGTGACCATCGCCATCGGCTGCACCGGTGGCCACCATCGCTCGGTGTATCTGGCCGAACGGCTCGGCCAGGCCTTAAAACAGCTACTGAAGAACGTCCAGGTTCGCCACCGCGACCTCAGCTAAGGACCCCAGCGCGATGCCTGCCTGTGAAGTCACCATCATCAACAAGCTCGGCCTGCATGCCCGGGCCGCCGCCAAGTTCGTCGGCGTCGCCGGCCGCTACCCCTGCCAGGTGCGGGTCGGCCGCAGCCCAGACAGCTACGTGGACGGCAAGAGCATCATGGCGGTGATGATGCTCGCCGCCGGCAAGGGCACCGATATCCATCTGCACACCGAGGGCGAGCAGGAAGACGAAGCCCTGCAAGCCCTGGTGGAACTGATCAACAATCGCTTCGACGAAAGCGAGTAAGGCCTTTCTGCGCCGCGCCCGGGCAGCCTGCCTGCCCCCCCCCGCAAGCCCATTCCCCAGCTGAGCAGCCCCAGCCAGGCCCGGCGTCCCGGCCCTTAACGGCCGTGTGGCGCTCGCGAATCAGCCGGCGCACACCTTGGGACCGGCCGGCTCTACGGCGAAGCGCTCGCGGAACGCCTGGCTCTCGTCGGCCACCGGCACATCCAGCTCGGCCAGTTGCTCCTCGAGCACGTGGATGATGTGACGCCGCTTTTCCTCCGGAAGGTCGGCAAGCTGTCCGGGACGGTTCTGCTCCAGTTCCAGCTGCAGTTCGAGCCTCTCCACCAGGGTCGAACCTGCGCTGACTGCCGGTGAGCGGTCGCCCCTACGCCGGCTGGGCGCGCAGGGGAGCCTTGCGCTTTGCCATGCTCAGCGCCCAGCCACGGTCATGCGCTCGATCAGCACGGAGCCGGAGTGGATGTTGCCGCGGGTCTCCAGGTCGCTGCCCACCGCCACTATCTGTCGGAACATGTCACGCAGGTTGCCGGCAATAGTCACCTCCTGAACCGGGAACTGGATCTCGCCGTTCTCCACCCAGTAGCCGGCGGCGCCGCGGGAGTAGTCGCCGGTGACCAGATTGAGGCCCTGCCCCATCAACTCGGTGACCAGCAGGCCGCGCCCCATACGGCGCAGCAGCGCGGCCTGGTCCTCGTCGCCGTGGCTGACGAAGAGGTTGTGCACGCCGCCGGCGTTGGCGGTGCTGGGCAGACCCAGCTTGCGCCCCGAATAGGTGCCGAGCAGGTAGGAGGCGAGCACGCCGTTCTCCACGATGGACTTGGCGTAGGTGGCCAGCCCGTCGCTGTCGAAACTGGCACTGCCCAGGCCGCGGAGGATGTGCGGACGCTCGTCGATGGACAGCCAGGCGGGGAACAGGGTCTGCCCCAGGCTGCCTTCCAGGAAGGAGGAATGGCGGTACAGGTTGCCGCCGGAGATGGCCGCCAGGAAGTGGCTGAACAACCCGCCGGCCAACTCCGCGGAGAACAGCACCGGCACCTCGCAGGTCGCTACCGGACGGGCGCCCAGACGGCGCACGGCACGTTCGGCGGCGCGTCGGCCGATGCTCACCGGATCGGCCAGGGCCTCGCCGACGCGATTGACGTCGTACCAGTAGTCGCGCTGCATCTGCGCCTCGTCGCCGGCGATCATCACGCAGCTCAGGCTATGCCGGGTGCTGGCGTAGCCGCCGACGAAGCCGTGACTGTTGCCATACACCCGGCAGCCTTGCCAGGTGTGCAGAGAGGTGCCATCGGCCTTGCTGACCCGCGAATCGGTGGCGAAGGCGGCAGCCTCACACTCCAGGGCCAGCTCGATGGCCCGCTCGGGACTGATCTCCCAAGGGTGGTAGAGATCCAGATCAAGTACCTCGCGAGCCATCAGCTCGGGATCGGCCAGACCGGCGCAGTCGTCCTCGGAGGTGTGCCGGGCGATCGCCAGGGCGGCGGCCACGGTCTCGCGGATCGCCTCGGCGCCGGTCGCCGAGGTGCTCGCCGAGCCCTTGCGCTGGCCCAGGTAGAGGGTGATGCCGAAGCCCTGGTCACGGTTGAACTCCACCGTCTCCACCTCGCCGTCGCGCACCGTGGTGGACAGTCCCTGATCCACCGAGACCGACACCTCGCAGGCGCTGGCGCCCTGGCGACGGGCCTCGGCGATGATCTGCTCGACCTGCTCCTCCAGCTGCGGCAGCACCTGCGGGCCGACCCCTTCGATTGCACTCATACTGCACTCCACTTCGCTATCCGTTTTCGGCCGAGACCACCGGCCCCGGACTGGTTATCATGTCGGCGTTTCCCCTTGGACCCGCCCTATGTCTGACTATTCCGACGACGACTTCTCCGGCGAGAAGAGCAAATCCCAGATCAAGCGCGAGCTGCACGCCCTGCAGGATCTCGGCCTGCGCCTGACCACCCTCAAGCCCGAACTGCTCGACCGCCTGCCGCTCAGCGAGGCGCTGCGCCGCGCCATCGCCGAGGCTCCGAAGCACACCGCCCACGCCGCGCGCAAACGGCACATCCAGTTCATCGGCAAGCTGATGCGCGACCAGGACATCGAAGCGATTCTCGCCCTGATCGACCAGGTCGACAGCTCCACCCGCGAGTACAACGAGCGCTTCCATGCCCTCGAGCGCTGGCGCGACCGCCTGGTGGGCGAAGGCGACGGGGCCCTGGAGCAGTTCGTCGCCGCCTACCCGGAGACCGACCGCCAGCACCTGCGCGGCCTTATCCGTCAGGCCCAGCAGGAAGCGGCGCGGAACAAGCCGCCGAGCGCCGCACGCAAGATATTCAAGTACATCCGCGACCTGGACGAGGTCCAGCGCGGCCTCAAGTAAGGCCCGCCGGCCCTGCCTCGCGCGGGGCTCAGGCGCCGGTTCCTCCCACCGTCATCGCGTCGATCTTCAGAGTCGGCTGGCCGACGCCCACCGGCACTGACTGGCCGTCTTTGCCGCAGGTCCCCACGCCGCTGTCCAGGGCCAGGTCGTTGCCGACCATGGACACCCGGCTCATCGCCTCCGGACCGTTGCCGATCAGGGTCGCCCCCTTGACCGGCGCGGTGATGCGGCCACCCTCGATCAGGTAGGCCTCGCTGGTGGAGAACACGAACTTGCCGCTGGTGATGTCCACCTGGCCGCCGCCCAGGTTGGCGCAGTACAGGCCCTTCTTCACCGAGCGGATGATCTCCTGCGGGTCGCTCTCCCCGGCCAGCATGTAGGTGTTGGTCATCCGCGGCATCGGCAGGTGCGCGTAGGACTCGCGGCGGCCGTTGCCGGTGCGCGCCACGCCCATCAGGCGGGCGTTCAGCTTGTCCTGCATGTAGCCCTTGAGCACGCCCTTCTCGATCAGCATGGTGCACTGGGTCGGGGTGCCCTCGTCGTCCACGCTGAGCGAGCCGCGGCGACCGTGCAGGGTGCCGTCGTCGACGATGGTGCACAGCGGCGAGGCCACCAGCTCGCCGATCCGCCCGCTGTAGGCCGAGCTGCCCTTGCGGTTGAAGTCGCCTTCCAGGCCGTGGCCGACCGCCTCGTGGAGCAGCACCCCGGACCAGCCGGCGCCCATCACCACCGGTAGGGTGCCGGCCGGGGCGGGAATCGCCTCCAGGTTGACCAGCGCCTGACGCAGCGCCTCGCGGGCATAGCCCATGGCGCGCTCCTCGCCGTGGTCGTCGGTCTCCAGGAAGTAGCGGTAGTCAGTGCGCCCGCCGCCGCCCTGGCCGCCGCGCTCGCGGCGACCGTTCTGCTCGACGATGACGCTGACGTTGAAGCGCACCAGCGGACGGATGTCGGCCGCCAGGCCGCCGTCGCTGGCCGCCACCAGGATGTGCTCCCAGCCGCCGGCGAGGCTCACGGTGACCTGTCTGATGCGCGGATCAAGAGCGCGGGTGCGGCTGTCGATGCGCTTGAGCAGTTCCACCTTCTCGGCGCGGCTGAGCACGTCCAGCGGGTTGCCGGCCAGGTACAGCGGCGCCGAACGGGTTGCGGCGAAGGCCTGCACGCGGCCCTGCTGGCCGGCCCGGGCGATCGAACGGGCGGCCTGGGCGGCGGCGCTCAGCGCCTCGCGGTTGATCGCGTTGCTGTAGGCAAAGCCGGTCTTCTCGCCGGACTGGGCACGCACCCCGACTCCCTGGTCGAGGTGGAAACTGCCGTCCTTGACGATGCCGTCCTCCAGCACCCAGGTCTCCGAAACGTGGCGCTGGAAGTACAGGTCAGCGGCGTCTATGCCGGGGCCGACCAGTTCGCCGAGCAGAGCCGGCAGGTCCTCCAGGCTCAGCTCGCCGGGCGCCAGCAGCTGCTCGCTGACGGGTAACAACAGATCGCTCATAACTACTCCACAGCTAGCGGCCGCGGTTCGGCCGCTGTGAAAAATCTCCGGTGGCTGGCCACCGGCATGCGCTGACGGATCGCCGCCTGCTCGGCGGCATCCCGCTCGGCCCACAGCACCGCCTCGCCCCTGGCCTGCTCGGCGAGGATCCGGCCCCAAGGGTCGACGATCATCGACTGGCCATGGGTCTCCCGCGGGCCGGGGTGGACGCCGCCCTGCCCGGCCGCCAGCAGGTAGCACTGAGTCTCGATGGCCCGGGCGCGCACCAGCACCTCCCAGTGCGCCGCGCCCGTCACCGCGGTGAAGGCCGCCGGGGCACTGATCAGCTCGGCGCCGGCGGCGCGCAGGGCGCTGTACAGCTCGGGAAAGCGTAGGTCGTAGCAGACCGTCAGGCCCAGCCGGCCGACCGGCGTGTCGGCTACCACCACCCGGCTGCCGTGCGCGTAGTCGTCGGACTCGCGGTAGCGGCCACGGTTGTCGGCCACGTCCACGTCGAACAGGTGCAGTTTGTCGTAGCGCGCGACCCGCTCGCCCTGGTCGTCGATCAGCAGCGAACAGGCATGGGTCTTGGCCTCGGGCTGGCCGTCCGGCGGCAGCGGGATGGTGCCGGCGACTATCCACAGGCCGAGGTCGCGGGCGGTGCGTTTCAGCCAGGGCAGGATCGGCCCCTCGCCCAGCGCTTCGGCGCGACCGAGGGCAGCCAGGTCGCGACGGCCCATGGCGGCGAAGTTCTCCGGCAGCACGGCGAGGCGCGCTCCGGAAGCGGCAGCCCGTTCGAGCAGGCGCCGGGCGCTGGAGAGGTTGGCCGGGACATCGGCCTGGCTGACCATCTGGATCACGGCGAGGGACATGCAAGGCTCCGCATGGAAATCTGCCGCCATGCTAACCCAAGCGCCGGCAATTGACAGGCATCCGCCGCACGGCACAGGCGCCCCACTAGCGCGGGGCGATATGGGTGATCAGCAGCTGCACCGATTCCTGGCCGCGGAACTCGTTGACATCCAGCTTGTAGGCCAGCTCCACCCAGCGCACCGTGGGGTTCGGCCATAGCTCGCGGTCGACGCCGAAGGCAATGCCGTCCAGCTGCACGCTGCCGCACTCGCTTTTGACCACCACCTTGAGGTGGCGCTCGCCGACGATGCGCTGCTGCACCAGTTGGAACACCCCGTGGAACAGCGGCTCGGGGAAGTGCTGGCCCCAGGGCCCGGCGTTGCGCAGCGCCTTGGCCAGAGGCAGGTGGAATTCCTCGGCGCTCAGGCTGCCGTCGGAGAGCAGCCGGCCGGTAAGGTCCTCGGCGCTGAGCTGGCGGCGCACCTCGGCGTCGAAGGCCGCGGCGAAGGCGCCGAAGTGTTCCTGGGGCAGCGACAACCCGGCGGCCATGGCGTGGCCGCCGAACTTGCTGATCAGCCCGGGGTGGCGGGCCGCCACGGCGTCCAGGGCGTCGCGGATATGGAAGCCCGGCACCGAGCGCGCCGAGCCCTTGAGCTGGCCGTCGCCGGCGTCGGCGAAGGCGATGGTCGGGCGGTGGTAGCGCTCCTTGAGGCGCGAGGCCAGGATGCCGATCACCCCCTGATGCCACTCCGGGTCGAACAGGCAGAGCCCGAACGGCAGCGCCTCGGCCTCGAGGTCCTTGAGCTGGGCCAGGGCCTCGCGCTGCATGCCCTGCTCGATGGCCTTGCGGTCCTGGTTGAGCTGGTCGAGCTGCACCGCCATGTCGCGGGCCAGGGCCTCGTCCTCGCAGAGCAGACATTCGATGCCGAGGCTCATGTCGTCCAGGCGCCCGGCAGCGTTCAGCCGCGGGCCGAGGATGAAGCCGAGATCGGTGGAGGTGACCCGCGCATGGGACTTGCCGGCCACCTCGAGCAGCGCGCGCAGCCCGGGACGGGCGCGCCCGGCGCGGATCCGCGCCAGGCCCTGGTGGACCAGGATGCGGTTGTTGGCATCCAGGGGCACCACGTCGGCGACGCTGCCCAGGGCCACCAGGTCGAGCAGCTCGGCGAGGTTCGGCTCGGTGCGACCGGCGAAACGGCCCAACTCGCGCAGCCGGGCACGCAGGGCGAGCAGCACGTAGAACATCACCCCCACACCGGCCAGGGCCTTGCTGGGGAAGTCGCAGCCCGGCTGGTTGGGGTTGACGATGGCGTCGGCAGCCGGCAGCTCGGGACCAGGCAGGTGGTGGTCGGTGACCAGCACCCTGAGGCCCGCTGCCTTGGCCGCGGCCACCCCCTCGACGCTGGAGATGCCGTTGTCCACGGTGATCAGCAGCTCGGGCTGGCGGCCCAGGGCGACGCGGACGATCTCCGGGGTCAGCCCGTAGCCGTACTCGAAGCGGTTCGGCACCAGGTAGTCCACCGACACGGCGCCGAGCATGCGCAGGCCGAGCACGCCCAGGGCGCTGGCGGTGGCGCCGTCGGCATCGAAGTCGCCGACGATGAGAATGCGCTGGCGGCCGTCGATGGCCTGCAGCAGCAGCTCCACGGCGGCCTCGATTCCCTTCAGACGCTGGTAGGGGAGCAGCCGGGCCAGGCTCTTGTCCAGCTCGGCGGCGGATCGCACGCCGCGCGCGGCGTACAGGCGGGTGAGCAGCGGCGGCAGGTCGCCGAGGTCGGGCAGTCGGTCGGGCAGCGGACGGGTTTCGATGCGCATGGTCAGAAGCGTTCGCCGTGCAGCCACTCCAGGGGAATCTCGTGCTGGCCGCGGGCGTCGGTGACGTACAGCTGGCCATCGCTGAGCATCACGCTCCAGTCGATCGCCCGCGGCAGGTCGCGGGCCAGCTCTTCCAGGGCCTCCTGGCCGAGAGCGGCGACGTTGAGGTTCTTCAGGCTGCGCACCGCGTCCAGCACGCGGCCCTGCCAGACCCGCAGGCTGCCGTAGGCGAGCAGGCTGAAGCGCTCGGCGCGCCGCGAACACCAGGTGATGCGCTCGGCATCCGGCTGGCCGACCTCGATCCAGTGCAGGATGCGGTCGTCCAGGCTCTTCTGCCACAACGCCGCCTCGTCGACGTCCGACAGGCCACGCCCGAAGCCGAGCTGCTCGTCGTACCACAGGGCGTAGGCGAGCAGGCGCACGGCCAGGCGCTCCTCGGTCTCGGAGGGGTGCCGGGCGACGGTGAAGCGCAGGTTCTCGTAGACGTTGCGGTCCAGGTCGGTGAGGTTCAGTTCGACTTTGTAGGGCGTGGCTTGCAGGGCCATGGGACGGGCTTCTTGGCTGGCGGAAAGGCGGCAAGTCTACCCGATTCGCCGGGGCGCGGCGCGCCGACCGGCGCAGCGCCCTGCCGCGCGTCGGGCGGCCCTCCGCCACTAGGAGACGACGGACTCGCGCGGCGCCGCGCGGTACAGCTCGACCCGGTTGCGCCCGGCCGCCTTGGCCTCGTAGAGCGCCTCGTCGGCCAGCGACAGCAGGCGGTTCAGCTCGAAATCGGCGTCCCGGGCCTCGGCGATGCCGATGCTCACGCTCAGCTGACCGTCAGCGACGAACGGCAGCTCGGCGAATTCGCGGCGTACCCGCTCTGCCACGGACTGGGCCGTGACACTGTCGGCCTCGTCGAGCAGACAGACGAACTCCTCGCCGCCGATCCGCGCGCAGAGGTCGCTCTGCCGCGAGCGCTCGGCGAGGATGCGGCCGAACTCGGCTAGGGCATGGTCGCCGGCGGCGTGCCCGTAGTTGTCGTTGAGCTGCTTGAAGTAGTCCAGGTCGCAGAGCAGCAGCGTCGCCGGACGCCGCCGGCGGGCGCAGTCGGCCAGCAGGCGCTCGGCGGCCTCGACGAAGGCGCGGCGATTGCCGATGCCGGTCAGCGGATCGCTCAACGCGGCCTGCTTGTAGCGCAGCTCGGCCCGCTCCTTGACCAGCGCCAGGGTGACGAAGGCCAGGCCGATGGCATAGAGCTGCGTTTCCAACACCACCATGGCGAAGAAGTGCGGCGGGCCGCCGTCGGCGGTGAAGGGCACGCCCTGGTCGATCAGCCCGCGCACCGTGTAGAAGCCGGAGTGGATCATCGCCAGGAGCAGCGCCGGGCGGATGTCCACCTCCAGCTGCCGGCGCCGTCGCCACAACTCCCTGGCGCCGAGCGCGGCATAGCCGGCCATCAGCAGCGAGCAGACTAGGATGCGCGCGGACAGCGAGGCGTAGAACGCCGGACACAGGCACAGCAACGCCCAGAGCGCGGCGCCGGCGAGCATGCCCAACCGGCTCGGTCGGCGCCCGGCGAAGACCCGCAGCGAGGTCCAGGCCAGCCCCGCGCTGCCCAGTACCAGCAGGTTACCGAGCAGGATGGGCACCCAGTCGATACCCATCCCGCGCAGGCTGGCCAGCAGCGTGCCGACGGCGCTGACCAGCAGCGCCGCCGCCAGGTACCCCAGGGTGCTGTCGCGGCCACGACTCCAGGCGTGCAGCGTGAGCACACCGACCAGGGACAGGATGTAGATGTCCAGCAACACCAGGGTGGCGAGGTTCAGCTGCATGACACCCCCACCCGGTGCTCGAAGACGAAGAACATGGAAGGCTATCCGAGGACTCGGCCCAAAGAAGCCGAGCACTTTACGCGGCCCGTGCTCGGGGGGCCAGCCGAAAACATGCCAAATGGCCATCACCCCGACGACCGTACGGCCACGCGCCCGTCCACAGCACCGCGGCAATCGCATAGGCTTATGTTCTTTACCCAGAATCCGGAGTCACGATGATCCCCAGCAAACCCCTCGCCGGCCTGAAAGTGGTGGAACTCGGCACCCTGATCGCCGGCCCCTTCGCTTCGCGGATCTGTGCCGAGTTCGGCGCCGAGGTCATCAAGGTGGAATCCCCTGACGGCGGCGACCCCCTGCGCAAGTGGCGCAAGCTCTACCAGGGCACTTCGTTGTGGTGGTTCGTGCAATCGCGCAACAAGCGCTCGGTCACCCTCAACCTCAAGCACCAGGCCGGCCGAGAGGTGCTGCGCAAGCTGCTCGCCGAGGCGGACATCCTGATCGAGAACTTCCGCCCCGGGGTGCTGGAGAAGCTCGGTTTCGGCTGGGAAGAAGTCCATGCCCTCAACCCGAAGCTGGTGATGGTGCGCCTCTCCGGCTTCGGCCAGACCGGGCCGCGGAAGGACCAGCCGGGCTTCGGCGCGGTCGGCGAATCCATGGGCGGACTGCGCTACATCACCGGCTTCGAGGACCGCCCGCCGGTGCGTACCGGCATCTCCATCGGCGACTCCATCGCCGCCCTCTGGGGGGTGATCGGCGCGCTCATGGCGCTGCGCCACCGCGAGGTCAACGGCGGCCAGGGGCAGATGGTAGACGTGGCGCTCTACGAGGCGGTGTTCGCCATGATGGAGAGCCTGGTGCCGGAGTTCGACGTACTCGGCTTCGTTCGCGAGCGCACCGGCAACATCATGCCCGGCATCACCCCCTCCTCCATCCACACCACTGCGGACGGCCGGCACATCCAGATCGGCGCCAACGGCGATGCGATCTTCAAGCGCTTCATGCGTGCCATAGGCCGCCCCGACCTGGCCGATGACCCGCAGCTGGCCAGCAACGACGGCCGCGACGCGCGGCGCGACGAGCTCTACGGGGTGATCGACCGCTGGGTGGCCTCGCTACCGCTGGCCGAGGTGGAGACGGTGCTGAGCCGCGCCGAGGTGCCGGCCAGCCGCATCTACTCGGTGGCCGACATGTTCGCCGACCCGCAGTTCCTGGCCCGCGAGATGTTCCTCGCCGCGCGCCTCCCGGACGGTAAGCCGTTCAAGATGCCCGGCATAGTGCCCAAGCTCTCCGCCACACCCGGCGAGGTGGCCTGGACCGGCCCGGCCCTCGGCGAACACACCGCCGAGGTGCTCAGCGCCCTCGGCTACTCGGCCGGGGAAATCGCTGCGCTGCGCTCCGAGGGCGCCATCTAAGTCTGCCTGCGCAGGCCTAAGTCCTTGAAAGTAAAGGCCCACTGCCAGCCGGTGGGCCGCTATCATGCGGCGCTTTTGGACCTTGCCGCATGCCCCTACGAACCCTCCTCAGCCTGCTCGTCTGCTCCGCACTCTCCACCCCCGCCTTGGCCGCCGCGCCACGCACCTTCGCCGAAGCCAAGAAGATCGGCTGGCAGCTCTACGCCAGGCAGTCGGTGGAGTTCTATTGCGGCTGCCGCTTCCAGGGCAACCGCGTCGACCTGAAGAGCTGCGGCTACGTGCCGCGCAAGAATCCCCAGCGCGCCGCGCGCATCGAGTGGGAGCACATCGTCCCGGCCTGGCTGATCGGCCATCAGCGCCAGTGCTGGCAGCGTGGCGGCCGCCAGTACTGTTCCCGGCACGACGCGGTCTACCAACGCGCCGAGGCCGACCTGCACAACCTGGTGCCGGGCATTGGCGAGATCAACGGCGATCGCGGCAACTTCCCCTATGGCTGGGTATCCACGCCGCCCGGCCAGTACGGCGCCTGCCCCATGGTGGTGGACTTCAAGGCCAAGGTGGCGATGCCGCGCAAGCGGGTGCGCGGGATGATCGCCCGCACCTACCTGTACATGAGCCAGCGCTACCAGCTGCGTCTGTCCAGGCAGGACCGTCGTCTCTACGAGGCCTGGCACCGCGCCTACCCGGTGGAAGCCTGGGAGCGCCAGCGCAACCAGCAGGTCGGCTGCGTGATGGGCTGGGGCAACCCCTTCGTCGGCGGCTTCGATCCCGGAGCCTGCCCGCGCGGCAAGTCCTGAGCGACTGGCCAAACGCCGGCGCACACCTTATGATGGCGAATACTGTATATCCAGACAGTATTTTCCATTGACCGAGAATCGAAGGTGAGGTGATGAATGGCCGTCGAAGTGGTGTACCGCAGCAGCCGCGATCCGGAGCGCCTGTTCATGGATAAGGCCGAAGCGGACCGTTACGACAGGATGCTGGAGCTGGCCGAATCCCTGGCCGGCGTACTGCAGCGCGCGGTACCCTCGCTGAGCGAGGAGCAGGTGGAGGAGCTGGGCATCTACATGGCCCGCAACCGGGAGATCTTCGCCCGCGCCTTCCGCAACCAGCCAAACGCCCTCGCCGAGCTCGACACGCCGTCGGCCGAATGACCGCCCGCCACGCTTGGCAGGCCCCTGCGTAGAGACTGGCTTCGCCCGGCTGTGCCTCGAACATGCCTCGGCGCTCGCCTTCCCGATCCTGCGCTTCGCCCCGGCCCTCGTCCTGCTGCGCTACCGGGTGATCCGTACTGGCAACCCGTTCGACGTCACCAGCCTGTTCCAGCTCGTACCGGGGATGACCGCGGCCATCGGCTACCTGTTCGCCAGCAACCGCAGGGCGGCCTCGAGCCTGCTCGGCTTGGCGCGGGTGTTCCGCTCGTCGCAGGGCTGAAAGCAGGCGCCCTCGCCTCGCCGGAGAGGGAACTGGCCGGTTTCCGGGGCGCGTTGTAAGCTCCACGGTCCGCCCGCCGCCCCGGGCGGCCGTCAAGGACAAGCCGCTCAGCGGATGGGCACGCCACCCGGCGCGCCCACCCGACTGCCGCTCCCATCTGCACTTACCGTCAAAGGAGGACGTCATGCAGATCCACAGCCTCGCCCCCATCACCGTTCTGCAACGCCGCGAGCGCCTGAGCATTGCGCAGATCGCCGCGCAGGCCGGCCCCGCCTGCACCGCGCTGCGTGTCGAAGCCGAAGCGCGCGATCTGGTCGTGAACGGCCCGATGATCTTCCAGGCCTGGCAGATGCCGCAGGACGCCCACGGCGAGTTCGAGCTGAGCTTCTGCCTGCCGGTGGCCGGCGGCGACCAGCAGTTGCCGGCCCTGCAGTGCGCCAGCACGATCCATGAGGGGCCGCTCGACGAGCTGTTCAGCCGCGGCTACCGGCCGCTGCTCGAAGCCATCGCCGCGGCCGGCCTGCGCCCCACCGGCGAGAGCCGCGAGGTCTACCACCGCTGGAACGGACCGGAGGCGACGGACAACCGCATCGAGATCCAGATCGGAGTGGCACCATGAACCGCCTGCAGGTGCGCCGCTTCGCGGCCGAAGACTTCCCCGTCTACCGCCGCTGGTACGCCGATCCGCTGCTCGACCACCAGTTAGGGCCGATGGACGATGACTGGCTGGACAGCGTGCTCACCGATCCGCAGCAGGAGGCCTGGTCGGCGTTCGTCGCTGGGCAACTGGTCGCGGTGATCGGCCTGTCGTTCGACCCCGAGACGAATTTCTGGGTGATCACCGATATCGCCGTGGACCCCGCGCGGCGCCGTCAGGGGCTCGGCAGGACGGCCTTGCAGGCCCTGCTTACCCATCCCGAGCTGGCCGGGCGCAAGCACTGGCGGGCCTTGGTCGCCGACGACAACCCGCAGTCCCAGGCCTTCTTCACCGCCCTCGGCTGGCAGCGTCTGGGCACGCCGACCAGCGACGACCCGTTCTGGACCTACGTCTGGCACGCCTGAAACGCCGCCCCCGTGACGGGGGCGGCCCTTTCCGTCCTCAGACGCTCTCCGGCTGCTCGAGTGCCCTCACCAGGGCGCCGAGGAAGCGTGCCGCCTCGCCGCCGGTGACCGCCCGGTGGTCGAAGGTCAGCGACAGCGGCAGGATCGGATGGATCGCCACCTGCCCCTCCCAGACCACCGGCTCCTGACGGATGCCGCCGGCGCCGACGATGGCCACCTGCGGCGGCACCACCACCGGGTTGGCGTAGCGACCGAAGAAGGTGCCGAAGTTGGACAGGGTGAGGGTCGCGCCCATCATCTCCTGGGGCGGGATGGAGCGCGCCCTGACGTCGGCACGCAAGCGGCCCACCCCCTCCCGCAAATCCGCCGCCGAGCGCCCGCCGACGTCACGCAATACCGGCACGAACAGTCCGTCCGGGGTGTCCACGGCGATGCCTAGGTCGAGCCGCTCGTGGACCTTCAGGGCCAGGCTCTGGCCGTCGAACCAGGCGTTGAGGATGGGCTCCTCCCGGCAGGCCGCGGCGATCGCCTTGGCGATGCGGATCAGCGGGTCGCGGGCCTCGGGCCAGCGGTGCAGGTCGGCGTCGCCGTAGATGGTTACCGGCACCACCTCGGCGTGGGAGCGCGCCATGTTGATCGCCATGCTGCGCCGCACACCGCGCAACCGCTCGCCACCGAAGCGCTCGCGGGACTGCCGGGCGGCGGCCTCCACGTCGGCACGGGTGATCAGTCCGTCCGCGCCACTGCCCTGCAGGCTGGCAAGATCGACGCCGAGCCGGCGGGCCAGCTGGCGCACCGCCGGGGTGGCGCGCGGCGCCAGGTGCTCGCGGGTCGAGGGCGCGGCGCCGATGAAGAAGCTGTCAGTCTGCGCCTCGCCGCCGCCCTCCAGGCGCCCGACCACGGTACCGGCGTCCTCCTCGCCCTCGTAGCCGACCAGGGGCTCTCCGACGTGGAGGATGTCGCCCTCCTGGCCGAACAACTTGCTCACCACCCCGTCATAGGGCGCCGGGATTTCCACCAGGGCCTTGGCAGTCTCCACCGAAACCAGCAGTTGGTCAGCCTTCACCGTTTCGCCGGGCTTCACGTGCCACTGGACGATCTCCGCCTCCTGCAGGCCTTCGCCCAGGTCGGGCAATTTGAAGTACTTCATCACTCCTCCTTAACTCCCACCCCTAGAGTGCCGGTCAGGCGTAATTCAAGACAGACTCGCAGGCCGCCAGGACGTCCTCGACGCCCGGCATGTAGAGGTGCTCCAGGCGGTACAGCGGCGGCGGGATGTCCGGAGCGGTGACCCGCTGGATCGGTGCCTGCAGGTCGAGCAGCGCACGCTCGTAGAGGCTGGCGGCGATCTCCGCGCCCACTCCGCAGCTGCGCGGCGCCTCGTGGACGATCACGCAGCGGCCGGTCTTGCGCACCGAGGCCTCTAGGGTGTCGAGGTCCAGCGGCTTGATCGTCGCCACGTCGATCACCTCCGCGGAGACGCCGCGCTCGGCCAGCCGGTCGGCGGCCTGCAGGGTCTCGTGGAGGCTCGCCCCCCAGCTGACCAGAGTCAGGTCGCGGCCCTCGCGCAGGGTGAAGCAGGTGTCCAGCGGCAGGCGCCGGCCGTCGTCCGCGAGCGGCTGCGGGTTCATCCGGTACAGCCGGGTCGGTTCGAGGAACACCACTGGGTCGGGGTCGTCGATGGCCGCCAGCAGCAGGCCGTAGGCGCGCGCCGGTGACGAGGGAATCACCACACGCAGGCCGGGGATGTGAGCGAACAGCGCCTCGGTGCTTTCGCTGTGGTGCTCGGGAGCGCGGATCCCGGCGCCCATCGGGCTGCGCAGCACCAGCGGGCAGCTCAGCCGGCCGCGAGTGCGGTTGCGCAGACGGCTGGCGTGGGACACCAGGTGCTCCATGGCGGCGTAGATGAAGCCGAGGAACTGGATCTCGATCACCGGCTTGAGGCCCTGGGCGGCCATGCCCACCGCCAGGCCGCCGATCATGGTCTCGGCCAGTGGGGTGTCGATCACCCGCTTGAAGCCGAACGCCTCGCGCAGCCCGACGGTGGCGCGAAACACCCCGCCGTTGACGCCGACGTCCTCGCCGAGCACCACCACGTTCGGATCCTCGCCCATGGCCCGGTGCAGGGCCAGGTTCACCGCCTCCAGCAGACTGGCTTTCTTCTCCACCGCGACGGCGCTCTCCCGGAACGAACCGGTCATGTCATTCATGGCTGGCACCTCCCTGCAAGCTGGCTTCGCGGCGCGCGACCCGCTCCAGCAGCATCTCGCGCTGCTCGGCGAGGGCCACAGGCCAGCGGGCGTAGACGTAGTCGAGGATGGCCTCCACCGGCTGCTGGCCGGCCGCCTCGAAGGCCTCCACGGCCTGCTGGACCTGCGCCTGGCAGTCGGCGAGCAGCTGCTGTTCGCGGCGCTCGTCCCACAGGCCCCGGGCGGCGAGGAAACTCTGCAGGCGCTTGAGCGGCTCCTCCTGCCAAGCCTGCTTGACCTCCTCGGCGCTGCGGTAGCGGGTGGCGTCGTCGGCGGTGGTGTGGTCGCCGAGGCGGTAGCTGATGCACTCGACGAGCATCGGCCCCTTGCCCTGGCGGGCCCGTTCCAGGGCCGCGCGAACCCGGTCGTAGACCGCCAACACGTCGTTGCCGTCCACCTGCTCGCCAGGGAAGCCGGCGCCGACGGCCTTCTGCGCCAGGGTCGGCGCGCCGCACTGGATGCGTCGCGGCACCGAGATGGCCCACTGGTTGTTGTTGACCACGAAGACCACCGGCAGCTGCCAGGCCCCGGCGACGTTGAGCGCCTCGAGGAAGTCGCCCTTGCTGGTGGCACCGTCGCCGCAGGTGGTCAGCGCCACCCGGTGGCCGCCGCGGATCTTCAGCGCGCTGGCCACCCCGCAGGCGTGCAGGGCCTGGGTGGCGATCGGCACGCAGATCGGGAAGTCCTCGGCGGCGGCCGGATCGACGTAGGCGCTGCCGCGCTCGTCGCCGCCCCAGTAGAGGAGGATCTCCTCCATGCGCACGCCGCGCATCAGCTGCACGGCGGTATCGCGGTAATAGGGAACCAGCACGTCCTCGGGGCGCAGCAACGCACCCACGGCGACGCCGATGGCCTCCTGCCCGAGGGTCGGCGCGTAGGTGCCGATCCGCCCGGTGCGCTGCAGGGCCACCGCCTTCTGGTCGAACAGGCGGGTCAGCACCATCTGCCGGTACAGGCGAACCAGCAGCTCGGCGTCGTCGGCCCAGGCCGGCAGGTCGCCGAGCGGCCGGCCGTCGGGCGCCAGATAACGGGTATAGGGAATGGCGAGCTTGTCGTGCATGGCCGTAACTCCTTGGCACCTTGTGGGTGCGCTTCGGGTTGCCCGCCACTCGTGATGGCGGGGTTGCACGTCCACCCGGGCGCGCCGGGACGGACAGGTTGCCCGCGAGGGGGCGGCGCCGGTCGCCAGCGGGTGGCCGGCGCGGAAATCAGCTGCCGTACAGCAGGCGCTCGGCCATCTGGTCGGCGACCCGCGCTGGCGAGCGCTTGTCGGCCTGGGCGTGGGCGAAGATTTCCGTCAGCCGCCGGCCGATCTGCGCCAGGTGGGCGGTGATCGCCGGCAGTTCCTCGCCACGGTGGCGCAGCGCGACGTAGATCAGCCCGCCGGAATTGATCACGTAGTCGGGGGCGTAGAGGATCCCCCGGGCTTCCAGCAGGTCGGCGATCTCCGCGCTGGCCAACTGGGTGTTGGCCGCACCGGCCACCGCCGCGCAGTGCAACTGGCCGACCGTCTGGGCATTGAGCACCCCGCCCAGGCCGCAAGGCGCGAGGATGTCGCAGGGCGTCGAGAGCAGCGCCTCGGGCGGCACCGGCTGGGCGCCCATCTGCTCCACCGCCAGGCGCACCCGACCGGGGTCCAGGTCGCTGACCAGCAGCTCGGCGCCAGCCGCGTGCAGCTGTTCGGCCAGCGCGTAGCCGACATGGCCGAGGCCCTGCACCGCCACCCGCAGGCCCTCCAGGTCATCGCTGCCGAGACGCGCCTGAGCGGTGGCACGAATCCCGGCGAACACGCCCATGGCGGTGTGCGGCGAGGGGTCACCGGCGCTGGTGGTGCTGGTCACGTGTCGGGTGTGCTGGGCGATGCAGTCCATGTCGGCGCTGGAGGTGCCGCTGTCCACCGCAGTGATGTAACGGCCGTTGAGAGTCTCGATGAAGCGCCCGAAAGCCTCGAACAGCGCCCCGCGGTCCTCCACATGGGGCGGGCGGATGATCACCGCCTTGCCGCCGCCCTGCTCGAGGCCGGCCATGGCGGCCTTGTAGCTCATGCCCTGGGCCAGCCGCACGGCGTCGCGCAGGGCACTGACGTCGTCGGGATAGGCGAGGTATCGGCAGCCCCCCAGGGCGGGACCGCGCCGTGTGCTGTGGATGGCGATGATCGCCTTCAGCCCGGTGGCCGGGTCCTGCGCCAGATGCAGCGCTTCTAGCCGGGCGGCTTCCATGATGGCAAACATGGCGAGTCTCCCTTGCTGTTTTCCAGCCAGTATAGGAGCTGGGCCGAGGTTCCGTGGCCGCATCCGCCACGCGCTGGACGGATAGGCCGGCAGCCGCTAAAACCCAGAGAAGCCCAGGAGACGCTGATGACACCGCGCCAGCACTGCTTCGACTGTCTCGCTGCCCGCCCCGCCCGCCTGTTCGAGGCGGCGCTGTGGATCGCCGCCGAGCACGAGGCGGAGCTGCAGCCACGCCACTGGCTGAACCGGCTGAACGACCTGCGCCAGCAGGTACTGGCGCTACTGCCAGCGCGCCCGGCCCGGGAGCTGGCCCAGCCGCTGTTGCGCCAGCTCTGCGAGCTGGGCTTCCAGGAGGACCTCGACGATCCCCTGCTGCCCCGCTCCGTCTTGCTCCATCAGGTTCTGCAGCGCCAGCGCGGCCAGCCGTTGGCCCTCGCCCTGCTCGCCCTGGAACTGGCCCGCCAGCTGGACATCCCCCTGCAGGGCATCAACTTCCCCGGGCGCTTCCTGCTTGGCGTGCCGGGCAGCAGCCAGTTCTTCGATCCCTGTACCGGCCGCCGACTGTATCCCCAGGACTGCCGCGAGCTGCTCTACCAGCACTTCGGCGCAGAGATGGCGCTGACTCTGGAGCACCTGAGTCCGGCCAGCGACCGGCAGGTCCTCCAGCGCCTGTCGCGCAACCTGCGCCTGCTGCACGTCAACAGCGAGAACTACCTGGCGGCCCTCAAGGACGCCGAGCGCGCCCTGGAGATCGGCCCGCCCTCGGCCCTCGACCACCTGGCCCGCGCCGAGCTGTACCGCCACCTGGAATGCCCGCAGGGCGAACGTCACGACCTGGAATGCGCCCTGCTGCTCACCGAGGACCCGGCCCTGCACGCCCACCTCGGCCTGCGCCTGCGCGAGCTGCGCGCCAGGCCGCCACTACACTGAGGCACAGCCGGAAAGCCGCGCACGGAACTGCAGGTAGTGGCGGAGCACCGCCTCCGGCGCTTCGATGTGCGGATAGTGGCCGACGCCGTCGAGCAGCACGCTGTCGGCATTGCCGATCAGTTGCCGATAGCGGGCCACCATGTGTACCCCGGAGATGGGATCGTCGGCGCCGTTGATCACCCGCAGCGGCACCCGGGTACGCTGCATGGCGGCCACCCAGCGCTCGCGCTGCTGGCGGCGCTCGGGGATGTAGCGGATCAGCCGGTGCAGCACCGCCGGGCCGTCGTGCTGCGCGATCAGCGTCCAGAAGGCATCCAGCTCGGCCTCGTCGGGCGGGTTCAGTGCGCCACTGATGCGCCGGAGGCTGGCTCCCAGGCGGCGCCGGTCGAAGCGCCAGGCGATGAAACGCCCCAGCGGGCTGAGCAGCAGCCGCTGGGCCAGCAGCGGGCGGTGAGTCTCGGGAAACAGCCCACCGTTGAGGAACACGCAGCTGGCCAGCCGGAAGCGTCCCTCCTCGTGGCGGGCCAACAGCTCCTGGGCGACGCTGTCGCCGTAGTCATGGGCCAGCACGTGGACCGCCTCATCGATGCCCAGGTGGGCGAGCAGCGCCTGCTGCAGGTCGGCCTGTTCCAGCAGCCGGTAGTCGTGATCGCGCGGCTTGGCGGAATCGCCGAAACCGAGCATGTCGCAGGCGATCAGCCGGTAGCGCGCGGCGAGCGGTTCCCAGAGGTAGTGCCAGTCCCAGCTGGCGGTGGGAAAGCCGTGGATCAGCAACAGCGGCTCGCCAGCGCCGGCGGTCCAGTAGCGGATCCGCTGGCGGACGAAGACAAAGTCGCGACCCTGGGCGCGCCAGACGCCCAGGGGGATGCCGGTTAGAGGCTTCACTCGGCGTAGCCGGGGTTGCGCGCATCCAGCAGGCGCAGCAGCGCCGGCCAGGCCAACGCGCCGCCCATGCCCTGCTTGCTGCGGGTCACCCCGGCGAGCATGGCTCGGGCGCCGTCGAGGATCTGCTGTGGGATGTGGATCAGCTCGCGGCCACTGGCCTGGGCCATCACCTGGGCCTCACAGGCGCGCTGCAGGGTAAACATCATCAGGAAGGTGTCGGCGATGCTGCCGCCGGCGGTGAGCAGCCCGTGGTTGGGCAGGATCAGGAAGTTCTTGTCGCCCAGGTCGGCCTGCAGGCGGGCCTTCTCCTCGTGGTTGAGGGCCACGCCCTCGTAGGGGTGGTAGGCCAGGCTGGCGAGCACGAACAGCGACTGCTGGGAGAGCGGCAGCAGGCCAGCCTTCTGCACCGACACGGCGATGCCTTCGGGGGTGTGGATGTGCAGCACGCAGGCCACGTCCGGGCGCACCTCGTGCACCGCACTGTGAATGGTGTAGCCAGCCGGGTTGATCTCGTAGGGGCTGTCCATCAGCTTGCGGCCGGCCAGGTCGATCTTCACCAGGCTGGAGGCGGTGATCTCGTGGAACATCATTCCGTAGGGATTGATGAGGAATTCCTCGGTGCCGGGGATCTTCGCGGAGATGTGGGTGAAGATCAGGTCGTCCCAGCCATAGTGGGCGATCAGCCGGTAGCAGGCGGCCAGATCGACGCGGGTCTGCCATTCGACGGCGGACACCCGGTCCTTGACGCTGGGAATGGAAAGGGCTTGAGCAGCGGTCACGGCGGTCACCTCGATTGTCCTTGTTATTGAGTGAGTGGACCCTCGCCCGCGGCCTGTGCGCGGGAATCGGCGTTCATCGAGTCTAGCGATGCCGCACCAGTACGGAAGTTTCCGAAACGGCCAGCTTGCTGGCCGTGCGGGTCAGTTCGCTCATGCGCCACACCACCGCCTCACAGCAGCCGGACCAGCAGCGGCGCGGCGGCCAGGTTGAGCAGGCCCATCAGCACCATCACCAGACCGGCCACCGAGCCCTCCTCGCGGCCTACCTCGTGGGCGCGGCTGGCCCCCGCGGCGTGGGCGCCGGCGCCGAACAGTGCACCGCGGGCCAAACTGCTGCGCAGCGGCAGCCACTTCAGCAGCAAGCCGCCGCAGGCCGCGCCGAACACCCCGGTAACCATCACGAACACCGCGGTCAACCCCGGCACCCCGCCCAGGTCGGCAGCCATCGGCAGGGCGAAGGGCGTGCTGATCGAGCGCGGCAGGAGCGACAGACGCACGCTGGCATCCAGGGCCAGGGCATTGGCCAGCCCCCAGGAGCTGACGATCGCCACCGCGCTGCCGACCAGCATGCCGACCAGCAGGGCCGGCCAGTAGCGGGCGAGCATGGCGCGCTGCTGCCAGATCGGCACGGCGAAGGCCACGGTGGCCGGACCGAGCAGCGCCATCAGCCAGTGGGTAAGGCTGGAGTATTCGGCGTAGGAAGTGTGCAGCGGCAACGCCACGGCGAGCAGCAGAGCCGGCACCAGAAGGAGCGGCGACAGCAGGTAGCGACCGCTGCGCCGGTACAGCCAGCGGCTGAACACGTAGGCGCCGAGGGTCAGCGCCAGCCAGAACCAGGCCTGCCATTGCATGTTCATCAGCGAGTCCTCCAGCGGCATAGCAGTTCCACCGCCAGCGCAGTGCTGAGCATCACCAGCAAGGTGCTGGTGCCGATCACCAGGAGAATCCGCCAGCCGTCCTCGCGCACCAGCTCGCCGTAATCGAGCAGGCTCATCAGCGCCGGGATGAAGAACAGCAGCATCTCCGAGAGCAGCAGGCCGGCGCCGAGCTTGAGCGCCTGCGGCGACACCCGACCACTGGCGAAGGCCAGCAGCAGGAAGGCCAGGCCGATTACCCCGCCGGGCAACGGCCAGCCCGACCAGCGGACCATCAGACAACCGGCGGCGTACAGGCCGAACAGCACGGCCAGCTCGCCACACAGACGAACGAAGCGCAGGGACAGGCATTTCACGGCAACGATCCTCCCGTTGGATGGCTTCAAGCTACGCCTGCGGCTATCATCACAAAAGCGAATTGTTTGACTGATAGGAATTCCATAATGGAATTCAAACAACTGCGTAGCTTCGTCGAAGTGGTGCGTCAGGGCGGCTTCACCCAGGCCGCCCGGGTGCTGCACGCCAGCCAGTCGGCGGTGAGCAAGCAGGTGGCGCAACTCGAGCAGAGTCTCGGCGTGCGCCTGCTGGAGCGCCTCGGCCCGCAGATCCGCCTCACCGAGGCTGGCAGCCTGGTGCTCAGACGCGCCGACGAGATGCTGCGCCTGCGCCGTGACCTGCTCAACGAGCTGGACGACCTCGGCCACCTGGCCCGCGGCGAGCTGCGCCTGGGCCTACCGCTGCTCGGCAGCGACGCGCTGTTCGCCAGGCTGATCGCCGAGTACCGGCGGCGCTACCCGAACATCGAGGTGCACCTTCAGGAAGGCGGCAGCCTGGTCATCGAGCGGCTGCTGCTGGACGGCGAGCTGGAGCTGGGTGCCAGCCTGACCCGCGACAATCCGGCCTTCGCCTGCCAGCCGTTCTGCAACGAGCCGCTGGAAGTGCTGCTGCCTGCCGACCATCCCCGTGCCGGGCAGGCGGACATCGCCCTGGCGGAACTGGCCGACACCCCCTTCCTGCTCTATCAGCAGAGCTTCATCCTCAACGAACGCCTGCTACGCGCCTGCCGCGAGGCTGGCTTCACCCCGCGCGAGGCTGGGCGCAGCGGCCAGGCCGACTTCCTCGCCGCGCTGGTGGCCGCCGGCCAGGGCGTGGTACTGCTGCCGCGGGTGGTGGCGCGCAGCCTGCAGCGCCCGGGGGTAGTGCTGCTGCCGCTGCGCGAACCGGACCTGCGCTGGGACATCGCCTTCATCTGGCGCAGCGGCGCCTACCTGTCCCGCGCCGCCCAGGCCTGGCTGGCGCTGCTGCGGGAACGGCCGCTGCTGTAGGAAGGTTGGCTGCAGGCCCGGGGCGGGACCGCCAGACTGTGCAGCCGGGCATCAGCCACGCAGGGCGGCGGCGAACTCGGTCAGCCAGGGCTCGGCGTCGGCCTCCGGGGTAACCGTCTCGCTGGCGTCCAGGCGCAGCATCCCCTGCACCTCGCGGATGCCCAGCTCGGCGAACAGCTCGCGGACCTGCTCGCCGCCACCGCAGAAGGTATCGCCGTAGCTGGAGTCGCCCAGACCGATCACCCCGCCGGGCAGCCCGCTCCAGGCCGGGAAGCGGTCACGGATGCTGCAGTACAGCGGCAGCAGATTGTCCGGAAGCTCGCCCATGCCGGTGGTGGAGGTCACCACCAGGAAGGCCTCGGGAGCGAAGGCCAGCACATCCTCGAGGCTCGCGCGCGGCTTGTGCCAGGCCTCGTGGCCCGCAGCCCGCAGCAGATGCTCGGCGTGGCGGGCCACTTCCTCCGCGGTGCCGTAGACCGAACCCGACAGGATGGCGATTTTCATGAACTGCTCCAGAGTCTGACAAACGAGGTCGGATATTATGCCGCAAGCCGCCCCTGCCTAGCGAAGCGACGGAAATGATCAATACTGAAGTCATGCGCCTGCATTCACTCGGCCTCCACCCCCGACCGCGGAAGCGTCGGGAAACACGATTCCCTGCCCCGGCAGGCGCAGCGCACAGGTCCAGCACAGAGCGGCGGTAAGGCCAGCGATCCGCACGGCCGGGAAAGGGAGCTCTCTCGGCAACCATTCATTTCGCCCAAGGTCATAGCGGTTCCATCATCGCGAGTTCGATAGATGCAAGACGACACGGTTTCAATACTGACGCAGGAGGAGCTGGACTTCATCCGCAGTCTGCAAGATGCCCCGCAAGTCCCGACGACCAGGTCGCAACTGCTCATCCTGGAAGGCGGCGACCGCACCAAGAAGCTGCTCACCCAACTGGCCAGCGAGGAGCAACTGACCATCGAGGCGCACATCGACAACCAGCGCATCACCTTCCCGGTGCGCGTGGTGACGGACGAGCACGAGGGCCTGCACCTGCAGCTGAGCGCCCCGACCATCGACGAGCAGCACGTCGCCGACCGGCCCTGGCGACTGCACTTCGAGCCGCCGGTCAACCTCATCGACACCGTCGGCAAGTCCACCTCCATGTGGCTGCACGAACTGTCGCAGAGCGGCCTGCTGGTCGAACTGCGCGGGCACAAGCAAGCACCCGAGCACCTGGCGCTCTGGCTTCCCGTGGACGGCCAGCAGCCGCTGGAACTGACCGGCAACCTGGTCCGCAAGACCAGCGAAGGGCTCTACGCCTACCGCCAGACCCTGCGCAAGAGCCGCAGCATCGAGCGCCTGCGCGCCTACCTGCTCGACCAGCTCCAGCGCCTGCGGCACAGCCAGGCCGCCAACTGACTCCCCGCCCCGCCGCGCCCGCTCCTCCGGCTTTTGCCCCGTGACAGACTAGGGTAACGTTGACCCCGTGCACAGGTCGGGCTTGACGCCGCCAGGCCGCGCCGGGCATAAGGCTTGGCGCCCGCGCCCCAGCCCGCAACTCCCCGGCCGAGCCCGCACGGGCAGAGTTTTCGCAACGGATCGAGCCCGTATGACCAGTCCCATCTTGATCACCGGCACCAACAAGCGCGTCGGCCAGCAGCTCGCCGAGCGCCTGGCCGAGGCAGGTTTCGACATCCTCGCCGTCAACCGCTCGCCGGCGACCAGCCAGCACCCGCGCATCGCCCACTTCCAGGCCGATCTGCGCAGCCGCGAACAGCGCGAGGCGCTGCTCGCCTTCGTACGCGAACGCTACGCCTCGCTACGCGGCATCATCCACAACGCCTCGCTGTGGCTGGACGACGGACTGGACAACCTGGAGACCATGTTCCGCATCCACGTGGAGGCGCCCTACCACCTCAACCTGGAACTCGGCGAGCTTCTCCGCCGCGCGGACCGCGCGGACATCATCCACATCTGCGACGACAGTTCCTCGCGTGGCAGCAAGAGCCACATCGCCTACGCCGCCACCAAGGCCGCGCTGCAGAACATGACGCTGTCGTTCGCCTCGCTGTATGGCCCCGCGGTGCACGTCAACGCCGTGTCCCCCGGCCTGCTGATCTTCAAGGAGGACAGCACCCCGGACTACCAGCGGAAGGCCCTGGGCAAGGCGGTGCTGCAGTACGAGCCGGGCGCCGAGCCGCTGATCCAGGCGGTGTTCTACCTGCTGGAGTCCAACTACAGCACCGGCAGCAACATCGTGGTCAACGGCGGACGCCACCTGCGCGGCAACTGAGCGACGGGCGAGGCACAGCGATGGCGTTTTCCAACCCGCTTGCCGGCTTCCCTACGGGCGCGGAGCGCGACAAACTCTCCCCGCCGAGCGACGACCGACTTTCCGAGGAACGCCGCGGACTCCGCGAGCGCGGTGCCGGCACGGCATTCATCCCTGCAACCGATCCTGTTCTACGGAGTGCATTGTCATGACCGAACAGCAACAACTCGAACTGGAAGCCGCCGCCTTCCGCCAGCTGGTGCTGCACCTGCGGGCGCGCAGCGACGTGCAGAACATCGACCTGATGAACCTGGCCGGCTTCTGCCGCAACTGCCTGTCCAAGTGGTACAAAGCCGCCGCTGACGATGCCGGCATCGAACTGACCCTCGAGCAGGCCCGCGAGGAGATCTACGGCATGCCCTACGCCGAATGGAAGGCCCGCTACCAGAAGGACGCCACCCCGGAACAGAAGGCCGCCTTCGAGAAAAACAGCAAATGAGCGATCTGAACGACTTCCGCGCCAGCCTGCACAGCGACCAGCACCAGTTCGCCGACACCCTGGCCTTCATTGCCGAGCACTACGACTACCAGCCCAGTGCCTTCACCAACGGCACGCAGCGCAATGAGGCCGGCCAGAACGAAGGCTCCTGCAAGACCCTCGGCCTCGCCCTGCTGGAGGGGCTGAGCCTGGAGGAAACCCTGCGTGCCTTCGGCGAGCACTACCGCAGCGTGCTGGCCACTCCAGACGGCAACGACCACGGCAACATCCGCGCGCTGATGGCCAACGGCCTCGGCGGCGTGCATTTCGAGCGCCTGCCGCTGAGCCGCAAGGGCTGAGCGACAAGGAAGCCCCGGACGCCGGGCGGATACGCCCGGCCGGGAGACGCCAGGGACGGCGCCAGCGCGGGGCTAGAGCGCGTCGAGGTAGCGCTCCGCATCCAGCGCCGCCATGCAGCCTGCTCCCGCAGAGGTGATCGCCTGGCGGTACACCGAATCGGCCACGTCCCCGGCGGCGAACACCCCCGGCACGCTGGTCGCGGTGGCATTGCCGTCACGTCCCCCCTGCACCACCAGATAGCCGTCACGCAGCGCCAACTGGCCCTCGAACAGCCCGGTGTTGGGGGTATGGCCGATGGCGACGAACAGCCCGTCCACCTGCAGTTCCTCCAGCGCGCCGTCGCGGCAGCGCAGGCGCACCCCGGTGACCCCCGAGACATCGCCCAGCACCTCGTCCACCTCAGCATTCAGGCACAGCTCGATGCGCCCCTCGGCGACCTTGGCCTGCAGGCGGTCCTGGAGGATCTTCTCGGCACGGAACGTCTCGCGGCGGTGCACCAGGGTCACCTTGCTGGCGATGTTGGCCAGGTACAGCGCCTCCTCCACCGCGGTATTGCCGCCGCCGACCACCGCCACCGGGCGGTTGCGGTAGAAGAAGCCGTCGCAGGTGGCGCAGGCCGAGACGCCCCGGCCCATGAACGCCGCCTCGGAGGGCAGGCCCAGGTAGCGGGCGCTGGCACCGGTGGCGACGATCAGCGCATCGCAGCTGTAGGTGCCGCTGTCGCCGCGCAGCACGAAGGGTCGCCCGGCCAGGTCAACGGCAGCGATGTGGTCGAAGACGATCTCGGTGTCGAAGCGTTCGGCATGGGCCTGCATCCGTGCCATCAGTGCCGGACCGGTGAGGTCGTGGGGATCGCCCGGCCAGTTATCCACCTCGCTGGTGGCGGTCAGCTGGCCGCCGGCCTGCAGGCCGGTAATCAAGAGCGGCTTGAGGTTGGCACGCGCCGCGTAGACGGCGGCGGTGTAACCTGCGGGGCCGGAGCCGAGGATGATGAGCCGGGCATGGCGGGTTGCGGACATGATGCTCTCCTGGCGGAAAAAAAAGGGATCACCAGAACCAGGGGGTGGCTCGTCGACAGGTGATCCCGCAAAGGGTTGGGGTGGCCGCCGGCCACCGGGCTGCTGGAAATCAGGCTACGCAGCCGCCTGCCCGGCAGGAAGTTTCGATTTCCCATGTCGTCCATAGACGCTGCCTATGAACCCGCCCCGACGCTTACTCCGGCGGGCGAAAACCGGTATGGTCGGCGCGTTCCCGACACGCAAGGAGATGCCATGTCCACCCCGGTGCTGTCCGGCCCGCAATACCTGCGCGAAGGCCTGAAACTGGTGCTGAGTCCCGGCCTGCGGCTGTTCGTCCTGCTGCCACTGACCGTCAACGTGCTGCTGTTCGCCGCGCTGATTGGCCTCGCCGTGCGCAGCTTCGGCGGCTGGGTCGATCAGCTGATCCCGACCCTGCCGGACTGGCTGGGCTTCCTGAACTACATCCTCTGGCCGCTGTTCGTGGTGCTGGTGCTGCTGATGGTGTTCTTCACCTTCACCATGCTCGCCAACATCATCGCCGCGCCCTTCAACGGTTTCCTCGCCGAGAAGGTGGAAGTGGTGGTGCGCGGCGAGGACAACTTCCCGCCCTTCAGCTGGGCCGAGCTGTTCGCCATGGTGCCGCGCACCATCGGCCGCGAGCTGCGCAAGCTGCTCTACTTCGCGCCCCGCGCCCTGGCTCTGTTCGTCCTCTCGCTAATCCCCGGCCTGAACCTGATCGCCACACCGCTGTGGCTGCTGTTCGGGGTGTGGATGATGGCCGTGCAGTACATCGACTACCCGGCGGACAACAACAAGCTGGGCTGGAACGAGATGCTCGCCTGGCTGCGCGAGCGGCGCTGGGCCTGCCTGGGCTTCGGCGGCATCACCTACCTGGCCCTGCTGGTGCCGCTGCTCAACCTGCTGGCGATGCCTGCGGCGGTGGCCGGGGCGACCCTGTTCTGGGTCCGCGAGGGCGGCGAGCAGGCACTGCGCCGGGCTTGAGTCAGGCCTCCCCCGCCAGCACCGGCAGCGCCAGCCCGGCGGCGGCCAAGGCCCGGCGGTAGTGGCCGGGAAGCTCCCCGACACGCCGCCAGGGCTCGGCCAGGCATTCGGCCAGGGCGATGTGGCTGGTGGCGCGGCAGCGGTCGTCCAGGCCGCAGGCGGCATAGAAGGCGTTGACCAGCTCGACCATGGTGGCGCGCTGGTTGTCCATCAGCACCGCGGCATGGGCCAACACCAGGTTGCGCCCGTCGACCAGCCGGCGCCGCCAGCGCTGGGCGGTGCCGGCCAGTTTGCGCTCCCGCAGGGTGATGTTGTAGCGGCCGTCGCAGAAGGCCCCGGCCACCTCACCGAGCCCGGGCGCCAGCCCCTGGGCGGCGAGCCAGGCGGAGAACGGCTGGCACAGGCGCAGGTAGGCGGTCTCCAGACGGGTCACCTCCTTCTCCCCGGGCGGCACCGCGTAGACCAGGGCGACGTTGAGCACCGCCGGCGACTGAGGCACCGGCTCGCCGCCGCTATCGCGTAGCGCCACCGGCCAGCCGCGTGCCTCGCACAGCGCACAGGCCGCGGCGAAGCCGGGCAGGCGCTCGAACTTGCGCGGCATCACCAGCGCCGCCGCGCGGGGCCGCCAGAGCAGCAGGCCGCAATCACCCTCGCCGCGCTGCACCCGGGCGAGCAGTTCACGCTCGGCGTCCAGTCCTGCTTCCACCGCCAGTTCCCGTATCAGCCCCATGCCCGTTCCTCCGCCACCTTCGCGCGCAGCCTAAACGCTCGCCGCCGGCTTGGGTAGCGGCCGACCGCACACGCAAAAAAGGCGGGACGCCGTCGCCGGCCCCCGCCAAAACGGAGCAGTCACACTTACCAGCTGAGGGAGACGCCCAGCGCCAGGGTGTCGGTGTCCTCCAGACTGCCGCTGCCATCCCGGCCGTCGATTTCGAACTGGTTGTATTCGGCGATCAGCCGCAGGTGGTCGTTGATGTCCCGGGTGTAGGCGATGGCGCGGGTCTCGAAGTCGGCCTTCACGCCCAGGCCGTTGCCATCGTCGCGGGTCTTGCCGTAGGACAGCGCGATGCGGTTCTTGCCGAAGCGGTAGGCGCCCTGGAACAGGTAGCCGTCGCTGTCCATCTCGCGCAGCGAGGCCTCGCCGAGGTTGTTGGTGAAGAACGGGTTGATGCCCTCGGCGGTGAAGCCCGAGGCCACCAGGGTCAGGTCGCTGATCTTGGCCTGCACGCCGTAGCCAAGGCCCTTGGACTTGACGGTGTCGACGCTGTTGTCGGTGTTCTCCGAGGACTGGTAGGCGCCGTTCAGCCAGGTGTAGATCTGCGCACCGCCCAGGTCGAACTGGTAGGTCAGCTCGGCCTCGAAGCGCGGCTCTTCCTGGTAGGCCTTGCCGGCCGGGCTGTCGTCGTTGGTGTCCACCGGGTCCATGATGCCGGCCGCGAGGCGGAAGCCATTGACCACCGGGGTGCGGTAGGTGATCTGCGAGGTGGGGAACGGATAGGGGTAGCCGCTGCCGATGTTGCCGAAGGACACCCCGCCGCCGTCCACCAGGCCCAGGGTGTCGCTGACCTGGCCGTAGCCGCCGAGCAGCTCGTCGAGGAGGATGTTGGAGCGGGCGAACAGGCCGAAGTCCTTACCGATCAGCACCTCGCCCCAGTCGCCGGCGATGGTGCCGTAGAACTGGCGGACGTCGATGGCAGTGTCGGTACCGTTGGTCTCGCTGTCGTTGATGGTGACCCAGAAGGACGAGCGCGCACCGAGCTTGAGGTCGCCCACTTGCTTGCTCATGTTGAAGCCGATCCAGTTAGGCAGAAAGCCCATCTTCACCCGCGACTGGGTGCGGTCGAACTGCTCGCCCGGGCGGTCGATATCGCTGTTGACATAGAAGGCGTTGATGTAGCCGTCGGTGGCAAAGGTGGTGCCATCCTGGTCGTACAGCACGATCTCGGCGCTGGCCGACTGGGCGAATGCCAGGGCGACGGCCGAAGCCAGGGCAAGGGGAAGCATTCGGGGGCTGGCTGTCTTGTTCTTGTTCATGACGCTCTCCGCGGGTGGGACGACTGACGTGTGAGTCGTGACGGAGGCGATTATCGAAACGCCCTCCAGGCGGCCATACGCTGCCATGGCAGCACTCGGCTAGTGCTTTCGCCGCGTAGCGCAGGGCCGCGCTGAGAGGCGTAAGACGCCCGTACCCGGATGGAGCAAGGCTTAAGTCGTAGGGACTCGTCCACAGGGAGGCCCTGGGCGGCACCGGGTTGCCGTCCAGGGGGATTCCGGGAGGTTACGGGGCTCAGACGGCGGTCAGCAGCCAGCGGCCGCCGGCTTGGCTCAGCAGAGCCTGATGGACGGCGCGCAGGTCGGCGTGGCGCAGCTCGGCCAGGGCGGCGCGCAGTCGCTCCGGCCAGTCCAATGGACGTCCGGCCAGGTGCAGCTGCCAGGCCTGGGCGGCGCGTTCGGCAAGGCGCGCGGGAACCTCCAGCGCGGCCGGCAGGGCCTGGCGCAGGGCCTCCAGGGCTTCCCCTTGCGGCAGCCTGACCTCGTGCAGAAAGGTCTCGATATGCCCAACCAGTTGCTCCAGCGAGGCCCAGGGTGACTGCACGGCGAACAGCAGTCCCGGCCAGCCGGCCACCTGACGGAAGCCGGAGAACACCGCGTAGCCGAGCTGCAGCTCGCTGCGCAGGCGGCGGTAGAAAGGTTCCTCGAGGCAGCGGGCAAGCAGCCGCGCGGCAGCCTCACCACGGGCACTGCGATCCGCCAGAGGCAGGAACAGCAGCACGGCCTGCTCGCCGCCCATCGGCAGATCCCGACGGTAGCGGCCTTCGGCCAACGCTGGCAGCGGCAGGCCATCGGGACAGGGCGTGCCGGGTAGCGCGGACAGCCACTGGCCGACCTCCACACGCTGCTCCGCGCCCAGGCCGAGCAGCAGCCCATCCCAGTGCGACTCCGCCCAACCGGCACGAATGCGCTCGGGGCTGACCGCTTCCGCCGGCTCGCTCGGTAGTTCGCCCATGGCCAGATATTCCGGCAGCAGGCCTAGCAGGCGGCGGATCGGCAACTCGGCGGCCTGGCGGCGCAGCTCCGCCTGGGCCAGGCGCCGGCCTTGGGCACAGACCTCGGCGGATGGCTCGCGCAGCGCCGCGATGACCTCGCCCAGCAGCGCCGGCAAGGGCGCGCCGGCGCCCTGCAGGCTCAGCTGCCAGTCCCCGCCCAGCCGCGCGAAGCGCAGCTCCACCTCCTGCTTGCGGGCCAGGCCGGCCAGCGGTCGCAGTAGCCACTGCAGCGCCGGGAAAGGGGCACGATCGGCCGGTCGCCAGCGCAGAAACAGCGCGCCGTATTCTTCCGGCCCCGACAGCCGGGGCAGCTCGACGGCGGCCCCTGCCGGAGGGAGAAGCGGCTGCCCTGCCCTGGCCGTCACGCCGAAGCGCCAGTCGGGTCTGCGCGAAGGGAGCGGCTGCGCGCTCTCCTCGGCCAGCTCCACCGTGAAGCCGGCTGCCAGCCGCGGCGCGCCGCGCAGTTCCTCGGCGCCACACAGACGGATCAGCCGCTGCGGCTGCAGCTGGGCAAGCAGCGCACGCACCGCCTCGACCTCTGGTCCCCGGGCCCGCGGCCACTCGCGCGCCCGCTCCAGCGGCGCCAGCCCGGCCAGGTGGCGCCGCAGATGTGCGACGTAATCGGCAAGCAGGACGTTCCAGTCCGCCGTGCCGAGCAACCAGCCCAGCCAGTCGAACAGCGCCGCTTCCACCAGCGCCCGGGTTTCCGCGCCGGCGTCGACCAGGCTGAAGTCCAGCACCAGCAGCCCCTGCCCGGCGTGCTGGTAGGGCAGGCGCAGGCGCAGCCCGTCCACCAGCCCCAGCTCGCCGAGCCGTGCCAGCAGGCTGCCGGGGGACTCGTCGCCGAGCAGCCAGTCGAGCAGGCCCACGGCCGGCTCCAGGTGCGCCTGGCCGTCCAGCACGAAGCCCAGCCAGAGCCGCGGCAGGCCGGCAGCGAGATGCATGGCCAGACTCGTGCTGCGTAGCGGCAGTAGCTCCGGCGGTGCCCCGCGTGGCGGCGGCGCGCCGGCCGGCAGACTGCGGGCCAGCTGAGCGGCCAGCGACTGTAGCTCCGCCAGCGGCTGCGGGCCGAGCAACACCAGCGAGCAGGCGCCGCGGCGGTAATGGCGCTGGTGAAAGGCCGCCAGGGCATGGCGAAAGGCAGCCTGCTCCACCGCCAGGCTGGCCCGGTTGCCAGCGTGGAAATCCCGCAGCGGATGGCCGTCCGCCACCGCCCAGGCCAACGCCGCCTCGGCCAGGGTGTCCAGGTCCGCGGCGCGGGCGCGGAACTCGGCCTCCAGCACCTCGCGCTCGCGCAGTTGAATGGACTCCTCTAGGGCGGGGTGGAGCAGCATGTCCTGCAGACGCGCCAGCCCCTCGGCGAGACGCGCCGCCGGCAGTTCGAAGAAGAATTCGGTGCTACGTGCCCCGGTGCTGGCGTTGAGACGCCCACCACAGGCCTGCACGAAGGGCATCAGGCGCTGCTCGCCGACGAAGCGGCGGCCGCCCAGGAACAGCAGATGTTCGAGGAAATGGGCGAGGCCGGGAAAGGCCCGCGGCTCGTCATGGCTGCCGGCCGCCACCCGCAGCAGGACTGCGGCATGGCTGTCGTCCGGCGTGTGGACGAGGGTCGTGCACAGGCCACCGCCCAGGACGAGGGACTGCGAGGGGCAAAAGCAACGAGCAGCCATGGCGGCCACCGAGACAACGGGTTTGCCCCAGCTTTCCCGGCAGGTGGCGGAAGGACAATCCTTCTTTGGCAGTAAGGAAGGCCGTCCAGGGGAGGAGGATCGCCGTCAGCCGCGGAGGCGCAAGGGCCACTACTCCGGATCTTCGCCGAGCAGGCTGCTCAACCCCTCGATCTCAGCGCGTGCCACGGCGCGCTGGTCGAGCTTGACCCGCGCCGCCTCGGGCAGGTCGGTGTAGCGGATCACCCCGCGTTCGACCAGCACGCTGACCACGTCCTCGAGCACCCGCACCAGCTCCAGGTCGGAACTGCGCAGGCTGTCCAGACGGGCCTTCACCTCCTCGCGGGCCTTCAGCCAGTCGCGCAGCTCCTCGCTCTCCACCGCCAGGGTGTCGTTCATGCCCTCGAAGGGCTGATGCTCGACCCTGAGCAGCCGACCTTTGTCGTCGCGCTGTACGTAGACCATTGTCTCCCTCGTACTTCCTATCTGATCCGCTCGATTTCCCGACATTAGCCGAGTCCCCCCCGTCTGCCCAGCATTCCGGCCCCAAACCGGCACTCTCGCCCCAGAAATGTGCAATCCGCTCACGGTCAGAGAGCGCTTTCGACTGGAAGCCGGCGGGCCGATCCGGGAGAATGTAGAAAACCACTCGCAGCAAGCAAACCCAGCACCTGGCCAGCCGAGTGAATCGGTCGCCAGGCGCCGTCACCACAAAAACGACCCCGGTCACCCGCTCAGGAAGACCGCGGGATCAACAATCAAGGGGAAATTACCGTGTCTGACCGTGAGTTCATGGAATTCGACGTCGTCATCGTCGGCGCCGGGCCGTCCGGCCTGTCCGCCGCCTGTCGGCTGAAGCAGAAGGCCGCCGAGGCCGGCCAGGAAATCAGCGTCTGCGTCGTCGAGAAAGGTTCCGAAGTCGGCGCCCACATCCTCTCCGGCGCAGTCTTCGAGCCCCGTGCGCTCAACGAACTGTTCCCCAACTGGCAGGAACTCGGCGCCCCGCTCAACACCCCGGTCACCCGCGACGACATCTATCTGCTGAAGAACGCCCAGGCCGCCACCAAGATCCCCAACGCCTTCGTGCCCAAGACCATGCACAACGAAGGCAACTACATCATCTCCCTGGGCAATCTGTGCCGCTGGCTGGCCCAGCAGGCCGAGGCCCTGGGCGTGGAGATCTACCCCGGCTTCGCCGCCCAGGAAGCGTTGATCGACGAGCAGGGCATCGTCCGCGGGATCATCACCGGCGACCTCGGCGTCGACCGCGAGGGCAATCCCAAGGAGGGCTACTACACCCCCGGCATGGAGCTGCGCGCCAAGTACACCCTGTTCGCCGAAGGCTGCCGCGGCCACATCGGCAAGCAGCTGATCAAGCGCTACAAGCTGGATGCCGAAGCCGA
>NZ_KB822599.1 GCF_000364625.1 Pseudomonas thermotolerans DSM 14292 | reverse complement strand
CCAAGAACACCGCACAACTGATTACGCTGTTTGCGCTGTCGAATCTGTGGATGGCGCGGCGGCATTTACTCGCGAACACAGGAGAGGTGCGCCTGTAACACGGCGAATAGCCGCTACGGGGTACGCGTAGCGGCTAAAAGCCCTACATAAGTAGTCGATCTGAGCAGTTTTTGATCGATGGACCGCTTCAAAAAACAGCGAGGTCTGAAGTCAGCCAGAAATGCGGAGCTACTTCAGACCATCCCTAAGGCATGAAGAAGCTCATTCTCGCGTTTTTCTAGCGATGCGAAATCACCTTTTCGGTATGCAAGTGCTTTAGCTAAAGAGGCAAGTTTTGGGTGATGGTTGGCCATCTAGAGAGGAGAGCACATGACAGGCAGGCCGTCATGTGCTTGTGGTGCATAATAGCGGTTGCCTGTCTGGCGCGTTTCAGCGCGTCTCGTGCATGCGGGTCAGCTGGCGCTCCAGCAGCGAGGGGTAGGGCTCCAGCAGGCGCTCCACGCAGCAGGCGCCTTCCGGGCTGGCGATGGTGCGGATGCGCGCCCGCTGGCGCAGCAGCGTATCGTCGCCGATGCTGCGCTCCACCAGCAGCAGGTTGCGGCTGTGCTGGGACAGCGCCAGGGCGTCCTGGGTGGTGTCGTCGAGCAGCAGCTCGCCCTGGCTGAGGCCCTGCAGGTCGTCGCCGTGGGTCAGGCCGAGCTGCAGCTGCAGGGTGATGCCGCTGTCGGCCACCTCCACCTGCAGGGCGTGGCCGAGGGCGCGCATCAGCTCGCCGCAGCATACCGCGTGGGTAAGGTAATCCTCGCCGCTGGTCTGGCTGTGGAACAGCATCAGGCTGCTGCCGTCGTTGAGGGTGTGCAGGTCGGCCTTGTACAGGGTGGCGGCCTGCTCCAGGCAGTCGCGGTAGCGCTCCAGGAGCTCCATCAGACGGCTGCGCGGCAGTCGGCGCAGCTGTTCCTGGGCGCCCAGCTGGATGGCAAGCACCGCGCTGTACTGCGGCACGCGCGGCGGCGTGGCGGGAGTGGACGCCGGCTCCTCGTCGAGCAGCGGCTCGCGCAGGTCGGCGAAGGGATCGTCTTCGTCGATGCTGGTGCGCCGGCTCGGCGGAGCGTAGTCATCCTCATCGAGCCCCGGGCCGTCGAAGCGTGGGTCGGCCAGGTCGCGGACCTGAAAGGGCGCGGCGGCCGGCCGTTCGCTGGGCGCCTGGACGGCCGGGTCGTCGACCAGGAACTCCTCGTCATCCTCCGGGTGCTCGGGCTCGACGGGGGCTGGCTTCTCCGGCACCAGGCGGGCCTGCAGCTGGCGAGCCAGGTCGCCGATCTCGTCCTGGCGACCGGCGGCCGGCGCCGGGTCGTCCGGATCGCGCAGCCACAGGCGCAGCTGCAGCAGCGGGGTGGACAGCTGGCGACCGAGGCGCAGGCTGAGGGACAGGGTCAGGGCCAGCAGGATCAGGCTGAGCAGGCCCATGCTCTGCAGGCTGATGGTCATCGGCTGCTGGAACTGGGTCATGTCCAGGCTGATGCGCAGGTGCCCGGCGATCACTTCCTGGAAGGTGATGGGGGTGGAGAACAGTCCGTCGGTTTCGCCGAGCAGGCTCTGCTTGGGCCGGCTGCCGGCCTCGGCGAGGATGCGGTTATCCACGCTGTAGATGGCCGCGTGGGCGACCAGCGGGTTCTTCGCCAGGTTGTTGAGCAGCACGTTGAGGCTGAGGATGTCGTTGGACACCAGTAGCTCGGTGGCCGAGGCGGCGGTCTGCGCGGTCAGCGCCTGGCCGAGGGCGTCGGCCTGCTGCTGCATGGCCTGCTTGAACTGCAGGCCCATCACCAGCGCATAGATGGCCAGGGCCAGGGCCACCAGAACCAGGCTGTGGCTGGCGATCCGCAGGGCAATGGGCACGCGGCGCTGGCGCAGGGCGTGGAAGATCAGCAGGAAAAAATTGTCAGGCTTGACGGGCGCAGGCTGGTTCACAGAGCGCGATTCTTCTAGGAGTGGAGTTGCCGCGCAGTATAACGAGCGGCCTGGGGGCGGCAAAGCGCCGGGCGTGCCCTCCCGGCGGGGAAAGGGGGTAGAATGCCGGTCTTTTACACAGCGAGGGTTGCGCCTTGCGCGAAATCGTTCTGATCAACATCACCGGTGAGGACCGTCCGGGCCTCACCGCCGCCATCACCGGTGTGCTGGCCCGGGGCGGCGCGAACATCCTCGACATCGGCCAGGCGGTGATCCACGACACCCTGTCGTTCGGCATCCTGGTGGAGATCCCGCACACCCAGGAAGCCTCCGCGGTGCTCAAGGACGTACTGTTCACCGCCTACAAGCTGGATCAGCAGGTGCGTTTCACCCCGGTATCCGAGGCCGACTACCAGCAATGGGTGGCTGGACAGGGCAAGCCCCGGCACATCGTCACCCTGCTGACCCGGAGGGTCACCGCCGAGCAGCTGCACAGGGTCAGCTCGATCACCGCCAAGTACGGGCTGAACATCGACCACATCGACCGCCTGTCCGGACGTATCCCCCTGGACACCCCGGACGAGATGAGCAAGGGCTGCATCGAGTTCTCGGTGCGTGGCGAGCCGGCCGACCCGGCGGCCCTGCGCGCCGAGTTCCTCAGCGTGGCCCAGGAGCTCAGCGTCGACATCGCCTTCCAGCAGGACACCATCTTCCGCCGCAACCGCCGCCTGGCGGTGTTCGACATGGACTCGACGCTGATCGAGGCCGAGGTGATCGACGAGCTGGCCAAGGCCGCCGGGGTGGGCGACCAGGTGGCGGCGATCACCGAGCGGGCGATGCGCGGCGAGCTGGACTTCCGCGCCAGTTTCAAGGAGCGCCTGGCGCTGCTCAAGGGGCTCTCCGAGGACGTGTTGGAGGATATCGCCGCCGGCCTGCGCCTCACCGAGGGCGCCGAGACGCTGTTCGCCGAGCTCAAGCGCCTGGGCTACAAGACCGCGATCCTCTCCGGCGGCTTCACCTATTTCGCCCGCAAGCTGCAGCAGAAGCTCGGCATCGACTACGTCTATGCCAACGAGCTGCAGATCGTCGACGGCAAGGTCACCGGGGTGGCCGTGGAGCCGATCGTCGATGCCCAGCGCAAGGCCGACCTGTTGCGTGAGCTGGCCGCCCGGGAAGGGCTGCAGCTGGAGCAGACCATCGCCGTGGGCGACGGCGCCAACGACCTGCCGATGCTCGGCCTGGCAGGTCTTGGCGTGGCCTTCCGTGCCAAACCGCTGGTCAAGCAGTCGGCCAAGCAGGCGATCTCCACCCTGGGCCTGGACGGCATCCTCTACCTGCTCGGCCATCGAGACCGCGACGGTCTGGTCTGAGCGCCCTCGCTAGGCTCTGAAACACGAAACGCCCGATGCGGTGCATCGGGCGTTTTGCGCTCCGAGACTCGGCCTGCTGGGTGGAAAGCTTATCCAGGATGGGATACCGGACATGAAGAAGCCGCCCTCGGGCGGCTTCTTTCGTTGTCGGGGCGCTTATTCGTCGCCCACCGAGAAGTCGTAGTCCATGGCCTGACTCGGCCCCTGCAGGTAGTAGCCCTGAATGTAGTTGACCCCGGCCTGCCAGAGGGTGGCCAGTACGCTGGCGCTTTCCACGAAGGGCACGATGGTCAGCTTGGCCTGGGCGTGCAGGCTGGCCAGCAGGGTCTTCAGCGCCTCCTGGCTCTCCGGGCTGGAAAGGTCCTGGGAGAAGGAGCCGTCCACCTTCACGAAGTCGACGTTCAGGTGCTTGAGGGTGTTGAAGGGGTTCAGCGCGCAGCCGAACTGGCTGAGCGCCACCTTGCAGTGCAGCTCGCTGAGGCCTTGGGTGAGTGCCTTGGCCTGTTTCAGGTAGGTGGTGGCGTCCGGCTCGCTGATCTGGAAGATCAGCGCGTCGGAGGGCAGTCGGGCGGCCTTGAGCGCCACGCTGAGCCAGGGCAGCAGGGTCTGGTCCTGCAGGCTGGCGCTGGACAGGTGGAGGAACAGGCAGGTGTTGTGGCCCTTGGCGCGGTGGTCGGCGAGCAGCTTGATGGCGTTGAGGATCACCCAGCGGTCGATCTTCTCGGCCAGCCCTGCGTCCTGGGCAGCGCCGAGGAACTCGCCGGGGGCGATCTCCTCGCCCTGCGGGTTGAGCAGGCGCAGCAGCACCTCGTAGTACTCGTTGCTGTCGCCGCGCAGGCTGATGATCGGCTGGAACAGCAGGCGGAAACCATTGGTCTCCAGGGCGTGCTGAACCATGGCCAGCACGTTGCCGCGACTGGCCGCGGCAGCCAGTTCGTCGGTCGGGTCGTAGAGCTTCAGGGCGTTGCCGCCTTTCAACTCGTCGGCGCAGCGGTGGGCGCGGTCGACCACCTCCTGGACCTTGGCGCTGGTCTCGTTGATGCCCGCCACGCCGATGCTCAGGGTGGTCTGAGCGGTGCGCCCGGCGACGTCGAACAGATGGCCCTCGACCTTCTTGAGCAGGGCGTTGAGACCGTCCAGCGCCTGCTCCGGGGCGATGCCCGGCTGCAGGACGGTGAACACGTCGTCGCCGAAGCGCGCCAGCTGGGCGTCGGCTGGGAAGTGGGCGCGCAGCAGGGTGGCCAGGTCGGCGAGCAGCAAGTCGATGCCTGCCAGGCCGATCTCGGCGAGCAGCGGCTGGTAGCGGTCGAGGCGGATGTAGGCCAGGGTGGCCGGTTGGCCGGCGTTGACCGCGCGTTCCGCGGCGGCGTCCAGCAGCTCGAGGAAATGGGGACGGTTGAACAGCCCGGTGACCAGGTCCTGGCAACTGATCTCGCGCAGCTTCTCCTCCAGCTCGGCGTTGTCGCTCCCCGCGCGGATCACCACCTGGATGCAGGGCTCGCTGTCGTAGCTGGCCGGCGAGAAGCTCATCCGCGCTTCGAAGCTCTGTCCGTCGGCCTTGACCCCGGTGCAGGTCAGCTCGGCGTGGCCTTCGCCGTCCTGTTGGTAGGCCTTCAGGAAGTCCTTGAACTTACTCTGGTCGGCGGCGCCGATCAGGTCGATCATCGGCATGCCTTCCAGCTCGTCGGCATCCTCGTAGCCGAAAAGTTGCAGGTAGGCGCGGTTGGCGTAGATGTGCATGCCGTCGTGGACGTAGGTGATGGCGTCCACCGAGCTGTCGAGGAGCAGCTGGCAGCGCTTCTCCGCTTCGCGCAGGGCCACCTCGGCGGCGCGCCGGGCGCGGCGTTCCTCGAGGTTGGCCAGCTCGCGCTTGGCGACCAGGATCAGTCGCTCGTCCTCGCCCTGGGGCAGGGCGTCCTGGGCGCCCAGGGTCAGGGCCTCGGTGATGGCGTCGGAGTCGTTGCCGGCGACCAGCTGGATCACCGGGATGTCCTTGGCCTGGCGACGGATCGCGGCGATCGCCTCGCTGGGCTCGAGGTGCTCGCTGCTCGGCGCGGCGATGAGCAGGTCCCAGCTCTGCTGCAGGGCTTCGGCGAGGTCGTCGCTGGAAGTGAGACGGTGCACCCGGGTGGCGTGCCCGGCGTTGCGGAACAGGCTGACGAGGCGCTCCGCCTCGTTCTGCGAGTCCTCGAGAATCAGCAGGCGGATGGTTTTCTTTTCAATGCCCATGGCGTGTGCTTGAAAGACGGCGGGACGCGCCGAACGTGCGCAAAAAGGCGACGAATGGCAATGGGCTGGAATCTACAGAGACTTCCAGAGGGAGTCAAAGTCTTCCTCGCCGCCGATCTTCCCGCTTGCCGACGTTGTGACGGGCTTCCCTGGATCCTGGGCGAACTGCTCCACCAGGCGATATTCGAACTGGTTGAAGCTGCTGTTGCCGGTCTGCTTGCGGCTGAGAACCGCCTGGCGTTCCTCGCCGTTGAGGTTGATCACCACCTTGTTGCCTTCCTGGAAGGGCAGGCGCGGGGCCAGCAGGGTCGCCGGGCGGGAGATGGCGCTGATCTCCGGGAGCAGCAGGGCGCGCAGGAAGCAGCTGTTCTGTTCGTCCTTGCGCAGCAACTGCAGGCCGCAGGGCTGGGCGTGCGGGGCGATCAGTTCGATGCCCATCTGGGTGCCACCGCCGCGCACCTGGCGGATCCAGCGCACGATGGCGATGCACCAGGGCTGCTCGGGGCTGTCCTGGATGCCGAGCAGTTCGCCGGCCTGCAGCTGGCTGGGCACTTCCTTAGGCCATTTGAGACAGTACCCGCCGGGGCTGTGGTTGACGATCGCCAGCTCGTAGGTGGGGTAGCTCTCGGTCTTCTGCGGATGGCGCTCCTCGCCGGGGCGGACGTACTGGATTTCCTCGTAGATCTGGTCGTGGTCCCGGCCGGGCTGAGCGTCGAAGGCGCCGTTCCAGATGTCCTTGGTGCGCGGGGCGCTGGTGTCGAACACCGCGCTCTTGGCTTCCTCGGGACGCCGGAGCACTTCGCTGAAGGTCTTGCCGCCGGCCAGGTAGTAGTGCAGCGCGCTCATGCCGATGCACAGGGTCAGGCTGCCCTGGCCCGGGGTGCGCTGGAAGGTGCGCTCGGCGATATCCCCCCAGGCCGAGGCGAGGTGCTGCAGCAGGTCGAGGCTGAAGCCTTCCGGCACCGGCAGGCGGGCCTGGCCGCGCTCGGCAGCGGGGAGCAGCAGGTATTCGCGGATGGCGTCCACCAGCGGCAGCGGGTTTAGGCCGAGCAGGCCGTGCTGGTCGCTGCCCTGACTGAGCGTCTTGTAGCGCGGCGGGCCGTCCACTTGCGGGGTCACCACGAAGATGCTGCCCGGCGCGTCGGCGTCCTGCAGATGGGCCAGCGAGGTCCAGGCCTCAAGCGCTTCGGCGAGGCGGGCAATGCTGTTCTGGCGCATCTGGTTGCAGCGCGAGCAGCCGAGCAGCAGGGCGATCAGGTAGGTCTGCTCGACGCTCAGTCCCGCGACGTGGGCCAGAGGGTCGCGTACCACCAGGCGGTGCAGGCGGCGCGCGTGGGCGATCTGGTAGAGCTGGTGGAGTTCCAGCCAGAGCCCCTCGGGGACCGGGCAGTACAGCTGGTTGGCGCGGACCAGCGGACCGCACAGGGCGTAGGTGGCGCGCTGCAGGGCGACCACCAGACGCTCGTTACGCTCGCGGCGGCGCTCCCGCGCCGAGGCCTGCGGCAGGTCCTGGGTGATGATCAGCTTGTAGCCGGCGGCGAGGTGGTTCTGCAGGGCCTGGCAGAGGTTGGCGATCTTGCGCGGGCGTTCGTCGAGGACGATGGCCTGGTTGAGGAAGTGGCGTTCCAGGTGGTGGCAGATGAAGTGCACTTCGACGCGCAGCAGTTCCAGCAGCTTGAGGCGGTTGTCCGGCGGGGTGACCAGCTGGTTGACCTCGATCAGGCACTGATAGAGCTGGCGGGCGGTCTCTCCCAGGTTGGCCTTCGGCAGGCCGGCGATCCACAGCTTGAGATCCCGGGGTGAGGGTTCACAGCAGGAAAGGCTGTGCTTGTCGGGGGTGGGGACGCGCAACAGCAGGTGGTGGGTCTGTTTGTCCATGTATCTCGTTATCCGCGGGGGCCGGTACGCCAACGAAGAAAGGGGAGACGCTGCAGAGTGCGATGACACTTTAACAGTGTCCGCCGACTGTGGCAGCCGTCCCATTGGCTGGCGGGACGGGCGGAGCATGCCCGTGCCCGTCAGCCGTCGTCAGGCCGCGCCGTCGAGGCTGCTGCCCAGGCGCTGGCCCATGCGTACCGGGCTGCCGGCGGCCAGTTCCTCAGCCCACTCCACCTGCTCGGGACCGAACAGCACGATGGCCGTGGAGCCGAGCTTGAAGCGGCCCAGCTCGGCGCCTTTCTCCAGGTGGATGGGCGCGCGGGCCGCGGCGTCGTAGCGGAAACTCTTCAGGGCGCGCTTCGGCGGGGTGACCAGGCCGGCCCAGACGGTCTCGATGGAGGCGACGATCATCGCGCCGACCAGCACCACGGCCATGGGCCCGCGCTCAGTGTCGAACAGGCAGACCACCCGCTCGTTGCGGGCGAACAGCTCGGGGACGTTCTCTGCGGTCAGCTGGTTGACCGAGAACAGCCGGCCCGGCACGTAGACCATCTCGCGCAGGGTGCCGGCCAGCGGCATGTGCACGCGGTGGTAGTCGCGTGGCGACAGATAGACGGTGGCGAAACTGCCGCCCAGGAAGGGCGCGGCGCGCTCGGCATCGCCGCCGAGCAGCTCGACGGCGCTGAAGCTGTGCCCCTTGGCCTGGAAGATGCGCCCGTGCTCGATGCGGCCGAGCTGGCTGATGGCGCCGTCGGCCGGGCAGAGCACCGCGTCGGGGGCTGCCTCCAGCGGCCGCGCGCCGTCCTTCAGGGCACGGGTGAAGAAGGCGTTGAAGTGTTCATAGGCGTGTAGATCCTCGACCTGCGCCTCGCTCATGTCGACCCGGTAGCGGCGGGCGAACCAGCCGATCAGGCGGTTCTTGAACCAGGGCACGCGGCACTCGGCGGCCAGGCCGACCAGCCGCGACAGCAGGTGGTGCGGCAGCAGGTACTGGGCGAGCAGGAACAGGCGTTCTTGCAGGGACATCGATCAGCTCTCCACGGGGGTGTCGGGGTGGTTGCCCCATTCGGACCAGGAACCGGCGTAGCCCTTGACCCGCGGATAGCCGAGGGCCTTGGCCACCAGGTAGGTGAAACCGGAGCGGTGATGGGTCTGGCAGTGGGTGATCACCTCCTTGTCCGGGGTGATGCCCAGGCCGGCGAGCACCTCGGCCATGTCGGCGCGGATGCGCAGGGCGCGGGCCGGGTCCATGCCGGCGGTCCATTCGAAGTTCACCGCGCCGGGAATGTGTCCGCCCTTGGCGGCGAGCACCTTCTCGCCGCGGTATTCGGCCGGCGAGCGGGCGTCCCAGATGGCGAGGTCGGCGGCGCCGAGGCGCGACAGCAGGTACTCGCGGCTGGCGGTCGGCGCCTCGTGCAGGGTCAGCGGCAGCGGGCCGCCGGCCGGGGCGGGGACGGCGGTGTCCAAGGCGCGGCCGTCGGCCAGCCAGGCGTGCAGGCCGCCGTTCAGGTAGTGGCAGCGGGCGTGGCCGATCACGTCGAGCAGCCAGATGAAGCGCCCGGCCCAGCCGCCGCCCTCGTCGTCGTAGACCACGTAGACGGCCTCCGGGCGATGGCCGAGTTCGCCGAACAGCGCCTCCAGCCGGGCGCGCTCGGGTAGCAGGCCGGGGGCCGGCGGCTGACCCCACTGGGTGCGCTTGGGATCGACGAAGCGGGCGCCGGGGAGGTGCCCCTCGGCGTAGCGGGTGGCGCTGGTCAGGTCGACCAGGATCAGCTCGGGCGCGTCCAGGCGGCTGGCCAGGTCGGCCGGCTCGATCACCAGCGGCAGGTCGGAGAAGGCAGACATGGAATGGCCTCCGGCAACGGGAAAAGTGCGGATTGTAGCGGAACTGGCGGGTGGCGGCTTGCCGGAAGCCGCCTCGGCCTTCAGCCCTTGCGGCTGATGAAGTGGGCCAGCGCCCGCTCGATGCAGAGAGCGGTCTTGTCGAAGGCCTGCACGTGGAAGTCGTCCAGTGCCAGTCCCTCGCGGTCGGCGACCAGCAGCATGACCACCCGACCGTGGTGGGCCAGGGAGCGCAGCAGCAGGTGTTCGCTGGGGAACAGGGCTTTCAGCGGGCCGGGTAGCAGCGCCGAGTACTGCGCCATGTTGGCCGGGCTGAGGCGCAGTTGGGCGGGCTTGTCGAGCAGCCGGCGCAGCAGTGGGCTGGGCGCCGGGTCCAGCTCCAGGCCGATGCCGGCGCCGTTCAGGCCGCTGGCCTGCTGGCCGCGCAGGCGCGCGCGCTGGCGGTCGGCGAGGAGCATCAGCACCCGCGGCAGGCCGCAGGCGTTCAGCGCGTCGCGGGCGCAGGCGGTGAGTTGCACCACGTTGAGGAAGGGGCTGGGCTCGCGGAGCAGCTCGGTGCAGTGCCGGCGCCACTCTGGCAGGGTCTTCGGCGGTGGCGCCTGGTGCTCGGGCGGACGCAGGTGGCTGTCGGCCCAGGGCCAGAGCAGGGCAACCGCCGGATGCCAGAGATCCTGCGGGTCCAACTGGCGGGCGCTGTGGGCGGCCAACTGGTGGCTGTGCTGCTGCACCTCGGGCAGCGGCAGTCGCAGGTGCAGGGCGGTCAGTCGCTGCCAACGCAGGCTGTGTTCGCAGCCCCAGCCGACGTGGGCGGAGAGCGCCAGGCTGTTGGCCAGCAGTACGCTGTTGGCCGGCTGGGTCAGCCAGCGGCGCAGCGATGGATCGGCGTCGAGGCGCTGCTGCTGGTTCAGTGGGTGTGCGCTGTCGCGGGCGTTGCGCAGGGCCTTGACCAGCAGGCGGCGGTCGCTCTCCAGCAGGCGGTAGCAGTGGCCGACCCACTCGGGCAGGCGCCAGAGTTCGGCGAGATGTCCGGCCAGCTGCAGCAGCGTGACGCCGAACAACTGGTGCTCCACCTTCGTGGCCGGCTCGCCGTGGCCGAGCACGCGCTGTTCCCACTCCTCCAGCAACTGCGGATGGGCAGCGGCCAGCGGCCAGAAGGGCGAAAGCAGCAGCAGGCTGGCGCAGTGCACCTCCTGCCAGAGGCGGGCCAGGCGCAGTGCGAACAGCCCCTCGGCCTGGTGTACGGCGTGTCGGCTGATCAGCAGCAGCTGGCGCAGGGCCCGCGGCATGGCCTGTGTCTCGCAGACCGGCAGGTGGGCGAGCAGCTCGGCGCTGCGGTGCAGGCCGAGGCGATGGAGCGCCACTTCCAGGGTGGCCGCCGGCTGGCCCTGCTGGCCGGTGTGGCGGTTGGCCTCGCGAATCAGGGCGAGGGTGGCGACGGGGCTGCGTTGCACCTGTTCGGCGAGGTCGCGCAGCGAGCGGCGACTGTCGTGGAGCAGGAGTCTGAGGTGGCTGCGCAGGTCGGCGGTTAGCGGTAGTCGAACGCGATCCAGTTCCCTGACCCAGGCGTCCAGACCGTGAAGAGAAGGCGTCTGCATTGCGGTTATCGAGTGCGCTGAATGGATTTTCGGCCGGCCAGCCTATAGTCTGGCGCACATCTTCCGATAAAGAGAAGGGCGGCGTACCCAGCCCCTCCACCAGCGACTCTTAATTTCCATGGCAAAAATCCTCGGCATCATCGTCGTATTCGCCAGCGTGCTCGGCGGATACCTCCTCTCTCACGGCAAGCTCGGTGCTCTTATCCAGCCCTTCGAGGTGATGATCATCGGCGGGGCGGCGTTCGGCGCCTTCCTGCAGGCCAACCCCGGAAGCACCACCAAGCAGGTGTTCAGCAAGGCGCTGCGCCTGTTCGGCTCGCGCTTCACCCGCGGCTTCTACCTGGAAGTCCTGCGGCTGCTCTACGAGATACTAAACAAGAGCCGCCGCGAGGGGATGATGGCGGTCGAGGCGGATATCGAAGAGCCGCAGTCCAGCCCGATCTTCAGCAAGTACCCGAGCGTCCTCAAGGACGCGCGGATGACCGCGTTCATCTGCGACTACCTGCGCATCATGTCCTCCGGCAACATGGCGCCCCACGAGCTGGAGGGGCTGTTCGACATGGAGCTGGCAAGCCTCAAGGAGGAGTTGGAGCATCCGGCCCACGCAGTGTCGCGGGTCGCCGACGGCCTGCCCGGCTTCGGCATCGTCGCCGCGGTGCTTGGCATCGTGGTGACCATGGCCATGCTCGGCGAGGCGGAGCAGGCGGCCATCGGCCAGCACGTCGGCGCCGCGCTGGTCGGCACCTTCCTCGGCATCCTCGCTGCCTACGGCTTCGTCGGTCCGCTGTCACAGGCCCTGGAGCACGACGCCCGCGAGGAGCTGAATCTGTTCGAGGCGATCAAGGCCTGCCTGGTGGCCTCCGCCTCCGGGATGCCGCCGACCCTGGCGGTGGAGTTCGGCCGCAAGGTGCTGCTGCCGGCCCACCGGCCCAGCTTCAGCGAGCTCGATCAGGCCATGCGCGGTAGCTGACGGTCGCTGCGATGGACAACAACCAGCCGATCATCATCAAGCGCGCCAAGCGCTACGCCACCGGGCACCACGGGGGATCCTGGAAGATCGCCTTCGCTGACTTCGCCACGGCGATGATGGCCTTCTTCCTGGTGCTCTGGCTGCTGTCCTCGGCCACCCCGGAGCAGAAGAAGGCCATCGCCGGCTACTTCCAAGACCCGGTGGGCTACACAGAGAGCGCCAGCCCCTACGTCATCGACCTGGGCGGCACGCCGACCCCGGCGCCGGACAAGACCCTCAACCCGGAGGTGCAGAACCTCCCCGACGACCAGGACCGCAGCAAGCTGTCCCCCGAGCAGGCCGAGGACATCGCCGACCGTCTCGAGCAGGAGCGCCTCGAGCTGCTGCTCCAGGAGCTGCAGAACAAGATCGACGAGAATCCGCAGCTGCAGCGCTTCAAGGACCAGATCCTCCTGGAGATCACCCAGGACGGCCTGCGCATCCAGATCATGGACGCCGAGAACCGGCCGATGTTCGATCTCGGCAGCGCGCGTCTGCAGCCCTACTTCGAGGACATCCTGCTGGCCATGGTCGACACCATCAAGGCGGTGCCGAACAAGATCAGCATCAGCGGTCACACCGACGCCAAGCCCTTCGCCGGGCACGGCGAGTACGGCAACTGGGAGCTCTCCGCGGCGCGCGCCAACGCCGCGCGGCGTACCCTGGAGGTGGGCGGCTATCCGGAAGAGCAGGTGGCGCGGGTGGTCGGCTACGCCTCCTCAGCGCTATTCGATCGCAAGGACCCGTTCAACCCGGTGAACCGGCGCATCGACATCATCGTGCTGACTCGCAAGGCGCAGCGCGCCATCGAGAGCGGGCAGGGCGCCGGCGTGCCGCAGGCCGAGCCGCCGGCGCCCCAGTCGGCGGTGCCAGCCGAGGCGCTGCCGCAGCGCCTCAACGTCTTCGACGACGGGCCGCTCAGGCTGCAGCGCTAAGTTCTAGTACTCGGTCTCCGGCAGGCTGGCGACGATGTGCCGGTAGCTGGCCATGCGCTGCGGGTGGATGCGCCCGTCCGCTAGGGCGGCGAGCAGCGCGCAGCCGGGTTCCTGCTCGTGGCGGCAGTCGCGGAAGCGGCAGCGGCCGAGCAGTGCGCGGAACTCGATGAAGCCGTCCTCGACGTCCTGGCGGCTGACGTGGCTCAGAGCGAATTCGCGGATCCCCGGCGAGTCGATCAGCTCGCCGCCGCCGGGGAAGTGGAACAGCCGTGCCGTAGTGGTGGTGTGGGTGCCCTTGCCGGTCAGTTCGGACAGCGCACCGACGCGGGTGTCCACCCCCGGCAGCAGACTGTTGACCAGCGACGACTTGCCCACCCCGGACTGCCCGACGAACACGCTGACGTGGCCGTCGAGGCGTGCCTGCAGCTCCTGCATGCCGCTGCCCTGGTGCGCCGAGACCTCGAGCAGCGGGTAGCCGAGCTGGCGGTAGGTGTCCAGCAGGGCGTCGATGCTCGCGGCGTTGGCGTCGTCGATCAGGTCGGCCTTGTTGAGCAGCAGCAGCGGGCGGATTCCGGCGTGCTCGGCGGCCACCAGGTAGCGGTCGATCAGGTTGGCATGGGGCTCCGGGCGCGGCGCGAAGACGATGACGATCTGATCGACGTTGGCCGCCACGGGTTTCAGCTGACCGCGCTGGTCCGGGCGGCACAGCTCGCTGCGCCGCGGCAGCTGGGCGACGATCACTCCGTTGGCCTGGTTGCCGGCGCGCCACACCACGCGGTCGCCGGTGACCAGTGGCGGCAGGTTGGCACGCAGGTGGCAGCGGTGGATGGCGCCGCCATCCTCGGCTTCCACCTCAACCGTCACGCCGAAATGGGCGATCACCAGACCATACTGCTCGGGCCCCAGGTCGCCGCCCTCCAAGGCCGCGAGGGCCTGGGACTCGCGCCTGGCGGCGCGGGCGGCGCGTTCGCTCTGGATCTTTTCGATGCGCCAGCTCTGGCGGCGGTTGAGTTGGCGTTTGGCCATGCGGGTTCCGGTCGATGCCTCTGGAGATGTGCAGGTTTGGCGGCGGCGAGTTTAGCACGCTGCGCCAGCGTCGCCCGGCTGGGCTACACTGCGCACCTCAGCCTAGGAGCACGCCATGCAGAACCCCCTCAACCTGATCTGGATCGACCTGGAAATGACCGGTCTCGATCCCGAACGCGACCGCATCCTCGAGATCGCCACCATCGTCACCGACAGCGAGCTCAACATTCTCGCCGAAGGCCCGGTGATCGCCGTGCACCAGAGCGAGGAGGTGCTCGCCGGGATGGACGAGTGGAACACCCGCACCCACGGGCAGAGCGGCCTGCTCCAGCGGGTCCGCGACAGCCGCATCGACACAGCCGAGGCCGAGGCGCTGACTCTGGCCTTCCTCGAGCAGTGGGTGCCGGCCGGCAAGTCGCCGATCTGCGGCAACAGCATCGGCCAGGACCGCCGCTTCCTCTATCGCTACATGCCCAGGCTGGAAGCCTACTTCCACTACCGCTACCTGGACGTCTCGACCCTGAAGATCCTCGCCGAGCGCTGGGCACCCCAGATCAAGGAAAGCTTCCAGAAGAAGAACAGCCACCTGGCCCTGGACGATATCCGCGAGTCCATCGCCGAGCTGCGTCACTACCGCGAGCACTTCCTCAAGGTTTGAGCGCCCTGCCTGCGGCAGGGGTCAGGCTTGTCCGCGGACCCGTTCAGTCAGCGACCGTGGCGCCGCAGCGCCCAGGCCACGTGTTCGCGGACCAGCGCCGAGGGATGCGCGCGGCGTGCCTCCAGGGCCTCCAGCACCGGGATGGTGGTCGGCGCGTTGCCCAGCCCCACCGCCAGGTTGCGGAGCCAGCGCTCGTAGCCGGCGCGACGCAGCGGCGAGCCCTCGGTGCGCGCCAGGAACTCCTCCTCGCTCCACAGGAACAGCTCGGCTAGGGTGATGTTGTCCAGGCCCTGACGCGGCTGGAAGTCGCTCTCCGGGCTGGGGCGGGCGAAGCGGTTCCAGGGGCAGACGATCTGGCAGTCGTCGCAGCCGAACACCCGGTTGCCGATCAGTGGGCGCAGCTCCAGGGGGATCGCCCCCTTCAGCTCGATGGTCAGATAGGAGATGCAGCGCCGCGCATCCAGCACATAGGGGGCGACGAAGGCCTGGGTCGGGCAGGCCTCCAGGCAGGCCGTGCAGCGTCCGCAGTGCTCGCCCTGGTAGGGGCCGTCCACCGGCAGGGGCAGGTCGACGAACAGCTCGCCGAGAAAGAAGAAGCTGCCGGCATGGCGGTTGAGCAGCAGGGTGTTCTTGCCGATCCAGCCCAACGCGGCCTGCTCGCCGAGGGCCTTTTCCAGCACCGGGCCGCTGTCCACGTAGGCGCGGTAGCCGAACGGTCCGATCTGCGCCTGGATACGGTCGGCCAACTGCTGGAGGCGCGGGCGCACCAGCTTGTGGTAGTCGCGGCCCAGGGCGTAGCGCGACACGTAGGCCTTCTCGGGCTCGCCCAGGCGTCGGGCCATCTGGGGATCGGCGGGCAGGTAGTCCATGCGTAGCGAGACCACCCGCAGGGTGCCGGGGCGCAGCTCGGCCGGCCGCGAGCGCTTGCTGCCGTGCGTCGCCAGGTAGTCCATCTCGCCCTGGTAGCCGGCGGCCAGCCAGCGCTGCAGGTGCTCCTCGTGGCGGGGCAGGTCGATCCCGGCGATGCCGACCTGCTGGAAGCCCAGCTCGCGGCCCCAGTCCTTGATCGACTGGGCGAGGGTGGCGAGATCGAGGTCGGCGCGGGGCGGGGCGGGCTGGGGCATGCTGGGCGGAAACCGGAGAGGGGTGGGTATAATTCTGCCAGACATTGGAGCCGACGCATGCCGACCTCAGCCGACGACCTTCCCCTGCCCCTGTATTCCGCCGCCCAGGTGCGCGAGCTGGACGCCCGCCTGATCGCCGCCGGAACCCCGGGTTTCGAACTCATGCAGCGGGCCGCCCACGCCTCCTGGCGTGCCCTGCGCCAGCGCTGGCCGGAGGCCGGTGCGCTGACCGTGCTCGCCGGGCACGGCAACAACGCCGGCGACGGATACCTGGTGGCCGCCCTGGCGCAGCGCGCCGGCTGGCGAGTGCAGGTGCTGGCGGTCGGCGACCCTGGCCGGCTCGCTGGCGATGCCGCCGCGGCCCATGCCGAGGCGCGGCAGGCCGGGGTGGCGGTGCGCCCCTGGAGCGAATGCGCGGTCCTCGAAGGGGTGCTGGTGGATGCCCTGCTCGGCACCGGCCTGACCGGCGCGGTGCGCGAGCCCTTCGCCCAGGCGATCCGCCAGGTCAACGCCAGCGGTCTCCCGGTGCTGGCCATCGACATCCCTTCCGGGCTGTGCGCCGACACCGGCCGCGAGCTGGGCGTGGCGGTACGCGCGGATCTTACGGTGACCTTCATCGGGCTCAAGTTCGGCCTGTTCAGCGGCGTCGGTCCGGAGCGGGTTGGTGCGTTGCGGTTCGCCGACTTGCAGGCTGATCCGGCGCTGGTCGCCGAGCAACCGGCCAAGGCCTGGCGGCTGGCCGGGGATGCCCTGCCGCGCCTGGCAGCCCGTCCGCGCTGCGCCCACAAGGGCCAGTTCGGCCACCTGCTGGTGATCGGCGGCGACCGCGGCCTGGGCGGCGCCGCCCTGCTCAGCGCGCAGAGCGCCCTGCGCGCCGGTGCCGGGCTGGTGTCCCTGGCGACACGCGAGGAGCACGTCAGCGCCGCTCTGGCGCGGCTGCCCGAGGTGATGGTGCAGGGCGTGGCCTCCACCTACCAGTTGCCGGGGTTGGTCGCCCGCGCCGACGTGCTGGTGGTCGGTCCCGGTCTCGGCCAGGCCGCCTGGGGGCGCAGCCTGCTGTCGGTGGCGGCGGCCAGCGACCGTGCCCAGGTGTGGGACGCCGATGCCCTCAACCTGCTGGCCGCCGGCGAGGTGAAGGCTCCGGCCGAGCTGGTGATCACTCCGCACCCGGGCGAGGCGGCGCGCCTGCTCGGCTGCTCCAGCGCCGAGGTGCAGGCCGATCGCGCCGCCGCCGCCCTGGCCCTGGCCGAGCGCTACCGGGCGGTGGCGGTGCTCAAGGGCGCCGGCAGCCTGGTGGCCGCCCCGGACGGCCGGCTGGCGCTCTGCGACCGCGGCCATCCGGCGATGGCCGGTGCCGGGCTGGGCGACGTTCTGGCCGGGCTGATCGGCGCCCTGCGCGCCCAGGGTCTGGATGGCTACGCCGCCGCCTGTCTGGCAGTCTGGCTGCATGCCAGTGCCGGCGAGCGGCTCGGCGCCCAGGGCCGCGGTCTGGCCGCCAGCGACCTGATTCCGGTGATCCGCGAGCTGCTGGAGGCTCACAGCCCATGTCTGGCCTGACCTTCTACGCCGCCGACGAGGCGGCCATGCTTGAGTTCGGCGCACGCCTGGCCGAGGCGACCGGCGGTCGCGGGGTGATCTTCCTTCTCGGCGACCTGGGGATGGGCAAGACCACCCTGTCGCGCGGGCTGATCCGTGGCTTCGGCCATCAGGGCGCGGTGAAGAGCCCGACCTTCACCCTGGTCGAGCCCTACGAGCTGGACGGCCGGCGCATCTACCACTTCGACCTGTACCGCCTGGTCGATCCCGAGGAGCTGGAATTTCTTGGCATTCGCGACTACTTCGAGGGCGACGCCCTGTGCCTGATCGAATGGCCGCAACGCGGCGCCGGCGTTTTGCCAAAGCCGGACCTGACCATTACCATTGGCGCCCATGGAGGCGGCCGTTCGCTGCATCTGGCGCCACATGGCCCACGAGGTGAAGCCTGGTGCGCCGCTCTGCAGGCAGGGCAGCAACGGCATCATCAATAACCAGTGGGGATTTCTATGCGCATTCGCGCGCGGGCGTTTGGGGTGGGACTGCTGCTGCTGGCCCTGGCAGCGGATGTGCTCGCTGCCGTTCAGGTCAAGGGGGTCCGCCTCTGGCGTGCGCCGGACAACACGCGGCTGGTCTTCGACCTGTCCGGTCCGGTGCAGCACAATCTGTTCACTCTGACCGCGCCACACCGTATCGTCATCGACGTCAACGGCGCGCAGCTGGCCACCCGTCTCGACCAACTGGCGCTGAGCAACACCCCGATCACCGGCGTGCGCTCCGCCCAGCGCAGCCCCGACGAGCTGCGCGTGGTGATCGATCTGTCCGCGCCGGTCACCCCGAAGAGCTTCAGTCTGGCGCCCAACCAGCAATACGGCGACCGCCTGGTGATCGACCTGTTCGACCAGGGCGCCGACAGCGCCCCGGCCCTGCCGGCCGGCAGCGCGGCCAGCAAGCCGACGGTGCCGGTCACCCCGACCCAGACGACGGCGCCGCGCACGGCAACCGCCCTGCCGGCCGGCAAGCGCGACATCGTCATCGCCATCGACGCCGGCCACGGCGGCGAGGACCCCGGAGCCATCGGGCCCAAGGGGCAGCACGAGAAGAGCCTCACCCTGGCCATCGCCAAGGAGCTGCAGCGGCAGATCAACCGCGAGAAGGGCTTCCGCGGCGAGCTTGTGCGCACCGGCGACTACTTCATCCCGCTGCGCAAGCGCACCGAGATAGCCCGCAAGAAGGGCGCCGACCTGTTCGTCTCCATCCACGCCGACGCCGCGCCCAACCGCAGCGCCTTCGGTGCCTCGGTGTTCGCCCTCTCGGAGCGTGGCGCCACTTCGGAGACCGCCCGCTGGCTGGCCGACAACGAGAACCGCTCCGACCTGATCGGCGGGGTCGGCACCGTCAGCCTGGACGACAAGGACCGGGTGCTCGCCGGGGTGCTGCTCGATCTGTCCATGACCGCCTCGCTGGCCTCCAGCCTGGACGTCGGTCAGAAGGTGCTGTCCAACATGGGGCGCATCACCCCACTGCACAAGCGGCGCGTCGAGCAGGCCGGTTTCATGGTGCTGAAGTCCCCGGACATTCCGTCGATTCTCGTGGAGACCGGGTTCATCTCCAACCACAACGAGTCCCAGAAGCTGGCCAGCGCCAGCCATCAGCAGGCCCTGGCCCGGGCGATCACCACCGGGGTCAAGCAGTTCTTCCAGCAGAGTCCGCCGCCCGGCACCTACATCGCTTGGCTGCGCGACCAGGGCCGGCTGAGCAGCGCCGGTCCGCGCGAGCACGTGGTCAGCTCCGGCGAGAGCCTGGCGCTGATCGCCCAGCGCTACGACGTCTCGCTGGCCGCGTTGCGCAGCGCCAACAACCTGAAGAGCGACAGCATCCGGATCGGCCAGGTGCTGCAGATACCCGCCACCACCCTGGCGGCCCAGCCATGAGCCCGGGCGCCCGCATCCAGCTGCTCAGCCCGCGGCTGGCCAACCAGATCGCCGCCGGCGAGGTGGTCGAGCGCCCGGCCTCGGTGGCCAAGGAACTCCTGGAGAACAGCCTGGACTCCGGCGCCCGGCGCATCGAGGTGGACGTCGAGCAGGGCGGCGTCAAGCTGCTGCGGGTGCGCGATGACGGCTCGGGGATCGCCGCCGAGGACCTGCCGCTGGCCCTGGCGCGCCATGCCACAAGCAAGATCCGTGATCTGGAGGACCTCGAGCGGGTGGCCAGCATGGGCTTCCGCGGCGAGGCGCTGGCCTCGATCAGCTCGGTGTCGCGGCTGACCCTCACCTCGCGCACCGCCGACGCCGAGCAGGCCTGGCAGGTGGAGACCGAGGGCCGCGACATGCAGCCGCGGGTGCAGCCGGCGGCCCACCCGGTGGGCACCTCGGTGGAGGTGCGCGACCTGTTCTTCAACACCCCGGCGCGGCGCAAGTTCCTGCGCTCGGAGAAGACCGAATTCGATCATTTGCAGGAGGTGGTCAAGCGCTTGGCTCTGGCGCGCTTCGACGTGGCCTTCCACCTGCGCCACAACGGCAAGAGCATCCTCAGCCTCCACGAGGCCGCCGATGGCGCCAGCCAGGCGCGCCGGGTCGCCGCGGTGTGCGGGGCCGCCTTCCTCGAGCAGGCGCTGCCCATCGAGGTGGAGCGCAACGGGCTGCGTCTGTGGGGCTGGGTTGGCCTGCCGACCTTCTCTCGCAGCCAGGCCGATTTGCAGTACTTCTACGTCAACGGCCGCTGCGTGCGCGACAAACTGGTCGCCCACGCGGTGCGTCAGGCCTACCGCGACGTGCTGTACAACGGCCGCCATCCGACCTTCGTGCTGTTCCTCGAGCTGGATCCGGCGCTGGTCGACGTCAACGTGCACCCGACCAAGCACGAGGTGCGCTTCCGCGACAGCCGCATGGTTCACGACTTCCTCTACGGCACCCTGCACCGCGCCCTCGGTGAGGTGCGCCCGGAGGACCAGTTGGCTGCCCCGCCGGCGGTCGCCGAGATTGTCCGCCCTACGGGCATTGCCGCCGGCGAGTTCGGCCCGCAGGGAGAGATCGGCCTGGCCGCCAGCGTGCTGGAAACTGCGCCGGCTGCGGACGCCCCGGCCTGGCGCGGCAGCCATGCCGCCGGCTATCAGGCTCCGCGCCCGGCCGCTTCCGCCCTTCCGCTGGGTGAGACGGCCGGGGTTTATCGCGAGTACTTCGCGCCCTTGGCCGAGTCCGCCGCGCCCGCGCCGCTGCCCGATGGACAGGGCGACGTCCCGCCGCTCGGCTACGCCCTGGCCCAGCTCAAGGGCATCTACATCCTCGCTGAGAACCGCCACGGCCTGGTGCTGGTGGACATGCACGCGGCCCACGAGCGCATCACCTACGAGCGCCTCAAGCTGGCAATGGCCAGCGAGGGCTTGAGCGGCCAGCCGCTGCTGGTGCCGGAATCCCTGGCGGTCAGCGAGCGCGAGGCCGACTGCGCCGAAGAGCACGCCGACTGGTTCCGCCGCCTCGGCTTCGAACTGCAGCGCCTGGGCCCGGAAACCCTGGCGATCCGCCAGATCCCGGCGCTGCTCAAGCAGGCCGAGGCCAATCGCCTGGTCCAGGACGTGCTTGCCGACCTCATGGAGTACGGCACCAGCGACCGTATCCAGGCCCACCTCAACGAGTTGCTGGCGACCATGGCCTGCCACGGCTCGGTGCGCGCCAACCGGCGCCTGACCATCCCGGAGATGAACGCCCTGCTGCGTGACATGGAGCGCACCGAGCGCAGTGGCCAGTGCAACCACGGCCGGCCGACCTGGACCCAACTCGGCATGGACGACCTCGACAAGCTGTTCCTGCGCGGCCGCTAGGCCTTGCAGGGCGCCGCGCGGGGCCGGAAACTATCCGGCCCTGTTTGCCCGGGCCTGCCGATGTCTGAATCCTTCCAACCCGCCATCTTCTTGATGGGGCCGACCGCCTCCGGGAAGACCGACCTGGCGCTCGAACTCGCACGCCTGCTGCCCTGCGAGCTGATCAGCGTGGACTCCGCGCTGGTCTACCGCGGCATGGACATCGGCACCGCCAAGCCGTCCCCGGCGGTGCTCGCCGAGTTCCCGCATCGGCTGATCGATATCCGCGACCCGGCGGAGAGCTATTCCGCCGCCGAATTCCGCACCGACGCCCTGGCTGCCATGGCCGAGATCAGCGCGCGCGGGCGCATCCCGCTGCTGGTCGGCGGTACCATGCTGTACTACAAGGCCCTGCTGGACGGCCTCGCCGACATGCCGAGCGCCGATCCCCAGGTGCGCGCCGAGCTGGAGGCCTGGGCCGCGGCCGAGGGCCTCGAGGCGCTGCACCGCGAGCTGACGCGGGTAGACCCGGAGTCGGCGGCGCGCATCCACCGCAACGATCCGCAGCGACTGGTGCGCGCTCTGGAGGTGTACCGGGTCAGCGGTCGGACAATGAGCGAACATCGTCGCCTGCAGACACGGCAGGGTGCGACGGCGACCGGCCAGTTCCCGTATACTGTCGCCCAGCTGGCCATAGCGCCGACCCGGCGCCAGATCCTCCACGAGCGCATCGCGGAACGATTTCTGCACATGCTGGAACAGGGCTTCGTCGAAGAGGTCGAAGCCCTGCGCCGTCGTGGGGATCTGCATGCGGGCCTGCCGTCGATGCGGGCGGTGGGGTATCGCCAGGTGTGGGAATACCTGGATGGCAAGCTGACTCGGGCGGAAATGGTCGAGCGCGGCATCATTGCCACCCGGCAACTGGCCAAACGACAGTTCACCTGGTTGCGGGGCTGGGCTGGATTACACTGGTTGGACAGCCTGGCCAGCGACAATCTGCCGCGTGTCTTGAAATACCTGAACTCGGTCTCCATATTGGGCTGAGACTTCGGCTTTGGCCGTCTATCCTTGGGGGTGAGGCGGTCCTAAATATCATTTAATTCTTAAAAACTATCCTCAAAGGAGTGCGGCACATGTCAAAAGGGCATTCGCTACAAGACCCTTACCTCAATACCCTGCGTAAGGAACGCGTACCGGTTTCCATCTATCTGGTCAATGGAATCAAGCTGCAGGGCCAGATCGAATCTTTCGACCAATTCGTCATCCTGCTGAAGAACACCGTCAGCCAGATGGTCTACAAGCACGCCATTTCCACCGTGGTGCCCAGCCGCCCGGTGCGCCTGCCCAGCGCGGCTGACAGCGAGTCCGAAGCCGAGCCGGGCAACGCCTGATAGGAGTCCGTCTTGTTCTTTGAGCGCCACCAAGGGGGAGAGCGGGCCATCCTTGTCCATCTGGAAGGTCAGGACCCCGAGGTGCGCGAAGATCCGCAGGAATTCCAGGAACTGGTCACTTCGGCTGGGGCGGAGACGCTGGCGCTGGTCAGCGTCCCGCACCACCGGCCGAGCGCCAAGTTTCTGATTGGCAGCGGCAAGGTCGAGGAACTGCGCGATCTGGTCAAGGCCGAAGAAGCCGAGCTGGTGATCTTCAACCATGTCCTGACGCCCAGTCAGGAACGCAACCTCGAGCGCGCCTTCGAATGTCGGGTGATCGACCGCACCGGGCTGATCCTCGACATCTTCGCCCAGCGCGCGCGCACCCACGAGGGCAAGCTGCAGGTCGAGCTGGCCCAGCTGGAGCACATGAGCACCCGCCTGGTGCGCGGCTGGACCCACCTGGAGCGCCAGAAGGGCGGCATCGGCCTGCGCGGTCCCGGCGAAACCCAGCTGGAAACCGACCGCCGCCTGCTGCGCGTGCGCATCCGCCAGATCAAGCAGAAGCTGGAGAAGGTGCGCAGCCAGCGCGAGCAGGCCCGACGCGGGCGCAAGCGTGCCGACATTCCCTCGGTGTCCCTGGTCGGCTACACCAACGCCGGCAAGTCCACCCTGTTCAACGCGCTGACTGCCTCGGAGGTCTACGCTGCCGACCAGCTGTTCGCCACTCTCGATCCGACCCTGCGCCGCCTCGAGCTGGAGGACCTAGGGCCGGTGGTGCTGGCCGACACCGTGGGCTTCATCCGCCACCTGCCGCACAAGCTGGTCGAGGCGTTCCGCGCCACCCTGGAGGAATCCAGCAATGCCGACCTGCTGCTGCACGTGATCGACGCCCACGAGCCGGAGCGCGATCAGCAGATCGAGCAGGTCAACGCGGTGCTCGAGGAGATCAGCGCCCACGAGCTGCCGCTGCTCGAGGTCTACAACAAGATCGACCTGCTCGACGGCGTCGAGCCACAGATCCAGCGTGACGGCAGCGGCAGGCCGCAGCGCGTGTGGCTTTCGGCCCGCGACGGGCGTGGCCTGGAGCTGCTCCGTCAGGCGATTGCCGAGCTGCTCGGCGAGGATCTGTTCGTCGGTACTCTATGCTTGCCGCAGCGCTACGGCCGATTGCGCGCGCAATTCTTCGCCATGGGCGTGGTGCAGAGCGAGGGGCACGACGAGCAGGGCGACAGCCTGCTGTCGGTACGCCTGCCGCGGGTCGAGCTGAATCGTCTGGTCAGTCGGGAAGGCTGGCAGCCGGCCGAGTTCCTTGCGCAACACACTTTGCAATAAAGCCTGCTGTACTGGTTTTGCGGCCAGCGGCGAGCATCGGTAGCATTGTCGGACGCGCGCCGTGTGGCGCGTCTTTCGCTTGATCAGTATGGAGAGCGCTATGGCTTGGAATGAGCCGGGGGGCAACTCGAACAATCAGGACCCCTGGGGGGGCGGTGGACGGCGAGGTGGCGATCGCAAGGGTCCGCCGGACCTGGACGAGGCCTTCCGCAAGCTGCAGGAGAGCCTCAACGGGCTGTTCGGCAACAAGAAACGCGGTGGCGGCGATGACCAGCGCCCTGCCGGCGGCGGCTTCGGCGTGCTGGGCATCGGCTTGGCGGTGCTCGCGGCCATCTGGTTGTACAGCGCCATCTACGTGGTCGACGAACAGGAGCAGGCGGTGGTGCTGCGCTTCGGCGAATACCACGAGACCGTCGGGCCCGGCCTGAACATCTACTTCCCGCCGATCGACAAGAAGTTCCAGGAGAACGTCACCCGCGAGCGTGCCTACAGCAAGCAGGGACAGATGCTGACCGAGGACGAGAACATCATCGAGGTGCCGCTGACCGTGCAGTACAAGATCAGCAACCTCAAGGACTTCGTGCTCAACGTCGACCAACCCGAGCTGAGCCTGCAGCAGTCCACCGACAGCGCGGTGCGCCACGTGGTCGGCTCGACCCCCATGGACCAGGTGCTGACCCAGGGCCGCGAGCTGATGGCCAGCGAGGTCAAGGAGCGCCTGCAGAGCTTCATGGACACCTATCGTACCGGCATCACCGTGACCCAGGTGAACCTGCAGAGCGCCGCTGCGCCGCGCGAGGTGCAGGAGGCCTTCGACGACGTGATCCGTGCCCGCGAAGACGAGCAGCGCGAGAAGAACCAGGCGGAAAGCTACGCCAACGGCGTGGTGCCGGAAGCCCGCGGCCAGGCTCAGCGCCTGCTCGAGGAGGCCAGCGCCTACCGGGACGAGGTGATCGCCCGCGCCCAGGGTGAGGCCGAGCGCTTCAGCAAGCTGCTCGCCGAATACCGCAAGGCGCCGGAGGTGACCCGCGAGCGCCTGTACCTGGAAACCATGCAGGACATGCTGAGCAACACCAGCAAGGTGCTGGTGACCGGTGACAAGGGGCAGAACAACCTGCTCTACCTGCCGCTGGACAAGATGATCGACAGCCGCGTCGGTGGTGCCGCGGCCGCCCCGGTGGTGCCCTCCAGTGCGGGCAGCGACCTGGGCTCGCGGGTCAATTCGGACCTGCAACAACGTGATCTGCGCACGAGGGAGAGTCGCTGATGGGCAACAAATCGCTGATCGCCCTGATCGTCGGCGTGGTAGTCGCGCTGGTCGCCTGGAACAGCTTCTACATCGTCCTGCAGACCGAGCGGGCGGTGCTGCTGCGCTTCGGCAAGGTGGTGGAGCCGGACGTCAAGCCGGGCCTGCACGTGAAGATTCCCTACATCAATCAGGTGCGCAAGTTCGACGCCCGGCTGATGACCCTGGACGCCTCCACCTCGCGCTTCCTGACGCTGGAGAAGAAAGCGCTGATGGTCGACGCCTTCGCCAAGTGGCGGGTGCAGGATGCCGAGCGCTACTACACCGCCACCTCGGGTATCAAGCAGATCGCCGACGAGCGCCTGGCTCGCCGTCTGGAAGCGGCGCTGCGCGACCAGTTCGGCAAGCGCACCCTGCACGAGGCGGTGTCCGGCGAGCGGGATGCCCTGATGGGGCAGGTCACCGCTGCGCTGAACAGCGCTGCGCAGCGCGAGCTGGGCATCGAGGTGGTCGACGTGCGGGTCAAGGCCATAGACCTGCCGAAGGAGGTCAACCGCAGTGTGTTCGACCGGATGAGCTCCGAGCGCGAGCGCGAGGCCCGCGAGCACCGCGCCAAGGGTCGCGAGCTGGCCGAGGGGATCCGCGCCGATGCCGACCGGCAGCGCCGGGTAATCCTCGCCGAAGCCTACCGTGAGGCCGAGGAGATCCGCGGCGAGGGTGACGCCAAGGCGGCGGAAATCTACGCCAAGGCCTATTCCCAGGATCCGGAGTTCTACGCCTTCTACCGCAGCCTGCAGGCCTACCGGCAGAGCTTCGCCGAGAAGCGCGACGTGCTGGTGCTGGATCCGAAGAGCGAGTTCTTCCGTTACCTGGAGAAATCCAGGCAGTGATCGCCGCCCCCGGCGGACGCCTGTCGTCCGTCGGGGTGACCGATCCCGGAAACGTGTTATGATGAGCCAGCCGGGAAAATCCCGGCTTTTTTGCGTCTGTGGAAATCATGTGGCAGGAGCTAGGCATAGCGCTGTGTCTGATGCTGGTGCTGGAAGGCATCCTGCCCTTTCTCTGTCCGCGACGCTGGCGCGAGACGATCAACCAGGCGGCCCGGCTGCCTGATCGGTACCTGCGCCTCATCGGGTTGGCCAGCATGCTGCTGGGAACCACCCTTCTGTATCTGCTTCACTGAAGGCTTGCCGCCCGGACCGAGAGGGGAATGGCGAAATGGCAACGGTAGACCGCTGGCTGCTGCCAGATGGCATCGAGGAAGTACTGCCGCCTGAAGCGGCACGCATCGAGGAAGCGCGGCGCGAGGTACTGGACCTGTTCCGGCGCTGGGGTTACGAGTTTGTGGTCACACCGCATATCGAGTACCTGGAATCCCTGCTCACCGGCGCGGGCCAGGACCTGGACCTGCGTACCTTCAAGGTCACCGACCCGCTGTCCGGTCGGCAGATGGGCTTCCGCGCCGACATCACCCCGCAGGTGGCGCGCATCGACGCCCATGCCCTGCGCCGCGAAGGGCCGAGCCGACTGTGCTACGCCGGCAGCGTGCTGCACGCCAAACCGCGCGCCCTGTCCACCTCGCGTAGCCCGATCCAGCTAGGCGCCGAGCTCTACGGCGACGCCAGCCCGGCCAGCGACATCGAGGTGATCAGTCTGATGCTCGAGACGCTTGAACTGGCCGGCGTTCCCGACGTGCACATGGACCTCGGCCACGTTGGCATCTACCGTGGCCTGGCCCATGCCGCCGGGCTCACCGGGGACGTCGAGGAGCGGCTGTTCGATGCCCTGCAGCGCAAGGCCGGCGACGAGATCGAGGCGCTCACCGAGGCCGTGCCGGCCGACCTGCGGCGCATGCTGCGCTCCCTGGCCGAGTTGTGCGGCGGCCGCGAGGTGCTCGACCTGGCCCAGGCGGCGTTGGTCGAGGCGCCGGCCGAGGTGCATGCCGCGCTGGATGCGCTGATCGCCATCGCCGACGGCCTGGAGCGCCGCTATCCCGAGCTGCCGCTGTACTTCGACCTGGCCGAGTTGCGCGGCTACCACTATCACACCGGCGTGGTGTTCGCCGCCTTCGTGCCCGGCGTCGGCCAGTCAATCGCCCAGGGCGGCCGCTACGACGACATCGGTGCGGACTTCGGGCGTGCCCGTCCGGCCACCGGTTTCTCCACCGACCTGAAGACCCTGGTCAGCCTTGGGCAGATCCAGATCGACGAGACGCCCGGGATCTGGGCGCCGGACAGCCATGACCTGCTGCTCTGGCAGACGGTGCGGCAGCTTCGCCGCGAGCGCCAGCGGGTGGTCCAGGCGCTGCCCGGGCAGGACATCCAGGCCGCCCGCGCCGCGGGTTGCGACCGCCTGCTGGTACTGGTCGACGGCCGTTGGCAGGTGGAGCCTCTGGCTTCCTGATTTTTCCGCCGGCCGAGCCGGCATCGAGCTTCCTCAAGAGGGTGAGAATTATGGGTAAGAATGTCGTCGTCCTGGGCACCCAGTGGGGTGATGAGGGCAAGGGCAAGATCGTCGACCTGCTGACCGAGCAGGCCGCGGCGGTAGTCCGCTACCAGGGGGGGCACAACGCCGGCCACACGCTGGTGATCGACGGCGAGAAAACCGTGCTGCACCTGATCCCCTCGGGCATCCTGCGCGACAACGTGCAGTGCCTGATCGGCAACGGCGTGGTGGTCGCTCCCGACGCCCTGCTGGATGAGATCGGCAAGTTGGAGGGGAAAGGCGTGCCGGTTCGCGAGCGCCTGCGCATCAGCCCGGCCTGTCCGCTGATCCTGCCCTACCATGTGGCCCTCGATCAGGCCCGCGAGAAGGCCCGTGGCGACGCCAAGATCGGCACCACCGGCCGCGGCATCGGCCCGGCCTACGAAGACAAGGTGGCGCGTCGCGGACTCCGCGTCGGTGACCTGCTCCACCGCGAGCGTTTCGCCGCCAAGCTGGGCGAGCTGCTCGACTACCACAACTTCGTGCTGGTCAATTACTACAAGGAGCCGGCCATCGACTTCCAGACCACTCTGGACCAGTGCATGGCGTATGCCGAGCAGATCGAGCCGATGGTGGCCGACGTCACCGCGCTGCTCCATGGTCTGCGCCGCGATGGCAAGGACATCATGTTCGAGGGCGCCCAGGGCTCGCTGCTGGACATCGACCACGGCACCTACCCGTTCGTCACCAGCTCCAACACCACTGCCGGCGGCATCGCCACTGGTTCCGGCTTCGGCCCGATGCACCTGGACTACATCCTCGGCATCACCAAGGCCTACACCACCCGCGTCGGCTCCGGCCCGTTCCCCACCGAGCTGTTCGATGACATCGGCGCGCACCTGGCCAAGCGCGGCCACGAGTTCGGCGCCACCACCGGGCGTGCCCGGCGCTGCGGCTGGTTCGATGCGGTGATCCTGCGGCGCGCCATCGAGATCAACAGCATCTCCGGGCTGTGCCTGACCAAGCTGGACGTGCTCGACGGTCTGGACACCGTGCGCCTGTGCGTGGCCTACAAGGACCAGGACGGCAACCTCATCGAAGCGCCCACCGATGCCGACAGCTACATCGGCCTGCAGCCGGTCTACGAGGAGATGCCGGGCTGGAAGGAATCCACCTTCGGAGTGAAGAGCCTCGACGAGCTGCCGGCCAACGCCCGCGCCTACATCAAGCGCGTGGAAGAGCTGGTCGGCGCACCCATCGATATCATCTCCACCGGCCCGGACCGCAACGAGACCATCATCCTGCGTCATCCGTTCGCCTGATCCGGCGTCCGGCTCCTGCGAATCCCCGGGAAGGCCAGCCCTTCCCGGGGATTTTTCTTGGCCCGGGATTTTCGTCGCAGCAACAAAAAGGCCGCTTGCGGGAGCGGCCTTTTGGCTTGGGCGAGGGCCTCAGGTACGGAAGCGCGCCAGCTGGTCGTGGAGGTCCTGTATGCCGCTACGGATTTCCTCGCTGCTGCTCGCCATGCGCTCGGCGTCGCGGTGGGTCTGCAGGGACAGTTCGGTGAGCTGGTTCACCCGCCGGTCGATGTCCTGCACCACCTGGCTCTGCTGCTCGACCGCCGAGGCGATCTGCAGGCTGTTGCCGTTGATCTCCTGCACGTCGCGGAGCATCTGCTGGAAGATCTCCCGGGCCTTCTCGATCTGCTCGACGTTCTCGCTGGCCTGTCCGGCGTTCCTGCGCAGGCTGTCCAGGGAGTGCTGGGCGCGGGCCTGCAGGCGCTCGATGATCTGGCTGATCTCTCCGGTGGATTCCTGGGTGCGGCTGGCCAGGGTGCGCACCTCGTCGGCGACCACCGCGAAGCCGCGCCCAGCCTCGCCGGCGCGGGCCGCCTCGATGGCCGCGTTGAGGGCCAGCAGGTTGGTCTGCTCGGCGATCCCGGTGATCACCTCCAGCACCTTGCCGACCGCCTGGGTCTCGTGCTCCAGCTGGTGCATCTGCTCGCTGGTGCGCTGCAGGTCCTGGCTCAGGGCGTTCAGCAGCTCGGTGCTGCGCTCCATCGCGGCGCGGCCGTCGAGGCCGTTGCGCTCGGTGTTCTGCGCCGACTCGGCGGCGCTCTGGGTGTAGCGGGCCACCTCGGTGAGGCTGGCGGTCAGCTCGGTGAGGGCGGTGGCGGCCTGATCCAGTTCCTGGTGCTGGCGCGCGGTGTTCTGCTCGGAAGCCTGGATGGCGCTCAGGGTTTCGCCGAGGTGCTCGCGGGAGTGCTCGCTGCTGTGCTTGGCCTGGGCGAGCAGATTGCGGACCTGTTCGGCCATGCGGTTGAAGGCCTGGGTGATGCGACCGAACTCGTCGTCGTTCCGGCGTGCCTGCATGTGCTGGGTGAAGTCGCCGTCGGCGACCCGGGTCAGCGCCTGTTCCAGGCCGCGCAGGTCCTTCATCAGCGGGTGCGTGCCGAACTGGTAGCCGGCGATCACCAGCAGGAGGATGGCGATCACGCAGGCGAAGGCGATTTCCAGTTGGCTGCGCTGGGTGTTCTCGGCGAGCCGGGCCATCAGGGTCACCGCCTCGTTCATGTCCTTGATCAGTTCCAGGGAGGTCTGCTGCAGCAGCGGCATGTCCAGATTGCCGTTCGGCTGCACGCCTTGCAGTTGCTGGCGGAGGCGCTGCCAGTGGTCGCCGACGATACGCAGCTGATTCTGGATGGCCGGATCCTCGAAGCGGGTGATGTTGCGCTCGCGGTTGCCGTTGAGCAGGTCCAGGTGGGAGAGCTCGAACTGCTCCATGGTGGCTTCCAGCACGCTGCGGTCGATCACTCCGTGGTGCAGGAGCAGGGCTTCCTTGCTCATCTTCTGGCTGAGCATGCGCTGGGCGCCGGCGACGTTGATGGTTTCCGGGGAGACCGAGAGACTCAGGTAGAGCGCCACGCAGGCCAGCAGGGCGAGCAGGAACATCAGTGCGTAGGAGAACAGGAACTGGTGTTCCAGAGTTCTCAGGCCCAGGCGGTGCAGCAGCGAATCGATGAGAGTTTTCATGGCGCCTTCTTGCGAGTGGTGAAACCGTCAGCAGGGGGATCGGCGCAGAGGCGGGAATTTTTAGCAGGCTAAGAGATCGTCGGACGGACTGCGCCGGGACTACACGCAGGTAAAAAAAAACCGAGCTCATCGGCTCGGTTTTTTTATGAATAATTTGGTGCCCAGGAGAAGACTCGAACTTCCACGGTGTCGCCACCACTGATACCTGAAACCAGCGCGTCTACCAATTCCGCCACCTGGGCATAGCACGATGATCGCTCATCGCTTGAACCAGTGATTTGCCGTTACCGGCACGGAGCACTGTCTCCGTTAAACGCTGAACCGAGCCAGCAGCTCGGTTCGGTCGAATTTGGTGCCCAGGAGAAGACTCGAACTTCCACGGTGTCGCCACCACTGATACCTGAAACCAGCGCGTCTACCAATTCCGCCACCTGGGCACTGAAACGAATGATTGCTCACCTCGTTCCGTGGTACAACGTCGTCACCGACGCTGTGGGCGCGAACTATACGGGCGCCCATTTGGCTTGTAAACCCCTGACGGCAAAAATATTGTGCCGGAAAAGCTGGGTGGTCGGGCGCGTTTCGCGCTTCAATAGAAGCAAGACTTTTCAAGAGCACAATAGGTAACCCTATCTACATGGCCGATTGGCAATCCCTCGATCCCGAGGCCGCACGTGAAGCGGAAAAATACGCAAACCCCATTCCCAGCCGCGAGCTGATCCTCCATCACCTGGCCGAGCGCGGCTCGCCGGCGACCCGCGAACAGCTCGTGGAAGAGTTCGGTCTGGACGACGAAGAACAGATCGAGGCTCTGCGTCGCCGTCTGCGCGCCATGGAGCGCGACGGGCAGCTGATCTACACCCGGCGCGGCACCTACGCCCCGGTGGACAAGCTGGACCTGATCCGCGGCCGAGTCAGCGGGCACCGTGACGGGTTCGGCTTCCTGGTTCCCGACGACGGCAGCGACGATCTGTTCCTCAGTCCTATGCAGATGCGCCTGGTGTTCGACGGCGACCGGGTGCTCGCCCAGGTTTCCGGCATCGACCGCCGTGGTCGCCGCGAAGGGAGCATCGTCGAGATCCTTGAGCGCGCCCACGAGATCGTGGTCGGCCGCTACTTCGAGGAGAGCGGCATCGGCTTCGTCACCCCGGACAATCCCAAGGTGCAGCAGGAGGTGCTGGTTACTCCGGGACGCACCCTGGGGGCCCGGATCGGCCAGTTCGTGGCGATCAAGATCACCCACTGGCCGACCATGCGCTTCCAGCCGCAGGGCGACATCGTCGAGGTGATCGGCGACTACATGGCCCCGGGCATGGAGATCGACGTCGCCCTGCGCAGCTACGACATTCCCCATGAGTGGCCCAAGGAGGTGATCCGCGAGGCGCGCCGCCTGAAGCCCGAGGTGGAGGAGAAGGACAAGGAGAAGCGCATCGACCTGCGTCACCTGCCGTTCGTCACCATCGACGGCGAGGATGCCCGCGACTTCGACGACGCGGTGTACTGCGAGAAGCACCGCAGCCGCTGGAAGCTGTTCTCCGGTGGCTGGAAGCTCTACGTGGCCATCGCCGACGTGTCGCACTACGTCAAGGTCGGCTCGGCGTTGGACGAGGAAGCCCAGAAGCGCGGCAACTCGGTGTACTTCCCCGAGCGGGTGGTACCCATGCTTCCCGAGGAGCTGTCCAACGGCCTGTGTTCGCTGAACCCGCACGTCGACCGCCTGGCCATGGTCTGCGAGATGAGCATCTCGAAGAGCGGCGAGATCGTCGACTACCAGTTCTACGAGGCGGTGATCCATTCCCATGCGCGGCTCACCTACAACAAGGTCAGTGCCATCCTCGAGCGCCCGCAGAGCGCCGAGGGCAAGCGCCTGCGCGACCAGTACGCCGAGGTGGTGCCGCATCTGAAGAGCCTGCACGCGCTCTACAAGGTGCTCCTGGCGGCCCGCCACGAGCGCGGCGCCATCGACTTCGAGACTCAGGAGACACGCATCGTTTTCGGCCCGGACCGGAAGATCCTGGAGATCCTGCCGACCCAGCGCAACGACGCCCACAAGCTGATCGAGGAGTGCATGCTGGCCGCCAACGTGGCCACTGCGCGCTTCATGCAGGACCACGACATCCCCTCGCTGTACCGCGTCCACGAAGGCCCTCCGGCCGAGCGGGTGGAAAAGCTCAAGGCCTTCCTTGCCGAGCTGGGGTTGTCCTTGCAGCGCAGCAAGAAGACCGGGGACGTTCCCACGCCCAAGGACTACCAGGCGTTGCTGGAAAGCATCCAGAACCGTCCGGATTTCCACCTGATCCAGACGGTGATGCTGCGCTCCCTCAGCCAGGCGGTGTACAGCGCCCACAACGACGGCCACTTCGGCCTCAACTACGAGGCCTACACCCACTTCACCTCGCCGATCCGCCGCTATCCGGACCTCCTGGTTCACCGCGCGATCCGCAGCGTGATCCGCTCCAGGCGCGAGACCCCGCACGTGCGCCGCGCCGGCGCGCCGAGCCTTCCCAAGGCGCGCATCTACCCCTACGACGAGGCGGCGCTGGAGAAACTCGGCGAACAGTGCTCGATGACCGAGCGGCGTGCCGACGAGGCGACTCGCGACGTGGTCAACTGGCTGAAGTGCGAGTTCATGCGCGACCGCGTCGGCGAGGTCTTCGACGGGGTGATCACTGCGGTGACCGGCTTCGGCATCTTCGTCGAGCTCACCGACATCTTCGTCGAGGGCCTAGTGCACGTCACTGCGCTGCCGGCCGACTACTACCACTACGACCCGGTGCACCACCGTCTGTCCGGCGAGCGCAGCGGGCGCAGCTTCCGCCTCGGCGACAGCGTGCAGGTGCAGGTCATGCGCGTCGACCTCGACGAGCGCAAGATCGACTTCGAGCTGGCCGAGGGCGAGCGCGGCAAGGTCTCGGCTAGGCGCAGCCGGCGTTCCGCCGGGGGGCAGCCCGCGCCGAGCGCCGGCAAGGGCGAGGCGCCAGCCGGCAACACCGACGTGGCGAAGAGTCGCGCGGTGAAGAAGGCACTGCTCGAGGAGGCCAAGTCCGGTAGCCGCGGCAAGCAGGCCAAGGGCGCCGGCAAGCCGAGCAAGGCGAGGACCAAGGCAGCCGGCAAGGCGCTGAGCAGCGGCAAGGACAAGAAGGCGGCGTCGGCGGCTTCGGCCACCAAGCCGCGCAAGCGTAAGGTCAAGTGATGAGTCAGTGGGAAAAGATCTACGGCGTGCACGCCGTGGAAGCCTTGTTGCGTCACCATCCCAAGCGGGTCAAGCACATCTGGCTGGCCGAGGGGCGCCGCGATCCCCGGGTGCAGACCCTGCTGACCCTGGCCGAGCAGGCCCGGGTGGCGGTCGACCAGGTCGGCCGCCACGAGCTGGACGAATGGGTCGAGGGCGTGCACCAGGGCGTGGTCGCCGAGGTCAGTCCCAGCCAGGTGTGGGGCGAGGCGATGCTCGAGGAGTTGCTCGATCGAAGCCCGGGCACGCCGTTGCTGTTGGCCCTGGACGGGGTCACCGATCCGCACAACCTCGGCGCCTGCCTGCGCACCGCGGATGCCGCCGGGGCGCTGGCGGTGATCGTGCCCAAGGACAAGTCGGCGACCCTCAACGCCACGGTGCGCAAGGTGGCCTGCGGGGCTGCCGAGGTGGTGCCGCTGGTCGCCGTGACCAACCTGGCGCGTTGCCTGGAGAAGTTGCAGAAGCGCGGTTTGTGGGTGGTCGGCACTGCCGGCGAGGCGGAGCAGGAGCTCTACGACCAGGACCTCAGCGGCCCGCTGGTGGTGGTGATGGGGGCCGAGGGTAGGGGCATGCGCCGGCTGACCCGCGAGCACTGCGACTTCCTGGTCAAGTTGCCGATGGCCGGCAGCGTCAGCAGCCTCAACGTTTCGGTGGCCACCGGGATCTGCCTGTTCGAGGTGGTCCGCCAGCGCCGTGCGGCGCAACGCCAGGCCTGAGCCTGCCGTGCTGTTCAAATAATCGCCAGTCTGCCTTGCGCCGGCGGGGCGGCTTCCCTAGAATGTCGCCCCTTGCCGTGCCGGTAGGTCCTTGTGCGCCTTCAGTACAGCAAGCCAAAGAAGAGTCATTCACTCCTTGCCTGACCGCTGCGGTGGCAGGCTACAACCCGTAAGGAGCATTTATGCGTCATTACGAAATCGTCTTTCTGGTTCACCCGGACCAGAGCGAGCAAGTCGGCGGCATGGTCGAGCGTTACACCAAGCTGATCGAAGAAGACGGTGGCAAGGTTCACCGCCTGGAAGACTGGGGGCGCCGTCAACTGGCCTACGCCATCAACAACGTTCACAAGGCCCACTACGTGCTGATGAACGTGGAGTGCACCGCCAAGGCCCTGGCCGAGCTGGAAGACAACTTCCGCTACAACGATGCCGTGATCCGCAACCTGATCATCCGTCGCGACGAAGCCATCACCGGCCCGTCCGAGATGCTCAAGGCCGAGGAAAACCGCAGTGAGCGTCGCGAGCGTCGCGAGCGCGTCGAGACTGCCGAGAGCGCCGAAGGCCAAGGCAGCAGCGACAGCGAAAACGCTGACGAGTAATCCACGGATCTATTGAGGAGCCACTGTCATGGCACGTTTCTTCCGTCGTCGTAAGTTCTGCCGTTTCACCGCTGAAGGCGTGAAGGAGATCGACTACAAGGATCTCAACACCCTGAAGGCCTACATCTCGGAAACCGGCAAGATCGTTCCGAGCCGTATCACCGGTACCAAGGCTCGCTATCAGCGTCAGCTGGGCACCGCCATCAAGCGCGCCCGTTTCCTGGCCCTGCTGCCTTACACCGACAGCCACGGCCGCTGAGAACGGACGGTCGACAAGCAGTAAGGATTGAATCGCATGCGCGCCCTGGCTGAGTTCATCATGCGCGGCCGCATGCAGGCCACCCTCGTGGTGGTGGGGTCTGCGGCTCTGCCGCTGTTGTTCTGGTTGAGCGCCGCCGCCGGCAGCCTGGTTTTGCTGCGGCGCGGCTTGAACGATGCCTTGAGCGTCGTGCTCTGGGCCATGCTGCCGGCCGTCGGCTGGTGGTATTTCGGCGAACCGCGCACCCTGCTGGTGCTGCTCGGGACGCTGGCGCTGGCGCTGCTGTTGCGCGCCAGCGGGTCCTGGGCACGGGTGACCGTGGCCAGCGTGGCGCTCGGCGTGGTGTACGGCCTGACGTTGGGCTCGGCGTTTCGCGAACCCATCGAGACACTGGCGACGGAGCTGCAGAAGCTCATGCCGCAGATGCTCGGTGACCTCCATCAGCAGATGGGGGAGGGGGAGCGGGCCCGGCTGAACGCCCTGCTGGCACCGGTGCTGACCGGACTGATGGCGGGACTGCTGCAAGCGGCCAGCCTGCTGTGCCTGATGCTTGGGCGTTACTGGCAGGCCGTTCTGTATAACCCCGGTGGTTTCGGCCGCGAGTTCCGCGCGCTGCGACTGCCGCCGGCGCTGGCGCTGCCTTTGCTGGCCGGCATGCTGCTCGGCCCCAACCTCGGGGTCCAGGCGGCGATGCTGACGCCGCTGTGCAGCGTGCCGCTGGCCTTCGCCGGGCTGGCCCTGATTCACGGGCTGGTGGCGCAGGGCCGACTGGGCAGGTTCTGGCTGGTCGGGTTGTACGTGACCCTGGTGCTGTTCATGCAGCTGACCTATCCGTTACTGGTGGTGTTCGCCCTTGTCGACAGTCTGATTGATTTTCGCGGCCGCCCGGCGCGCAACGACGGCGCCGGTTCCGCGAACGGTGAAGGTTAAAAGTTAAGAGGTAAGACTCAAATGGAAGTCATCCTGCTGGAAAAAATCGCCAACCTGGGCAACCTGGGCGACAAGGTGAGCGTCAAGGCCGGTTACGGTCGCAACTACCTGCTGCCGCAGGGCAAGGCCACTGCCGCTACCCCGGAAAACATCGCTGCGTTCGAAGCCCGTCGCGCCGAGCTGGAAAAGGCCGCTGCCGAGAAGAAGGCCGCTGCCGAAGCCCGCGCCGCGCAACTGGCCGAGCTGGAAGTCACCATCACCGCCACTGCTGGCGATGAAGGCAAGCTGTTCGGTTCCGTCGGCACCCACGACATCGCCGACGCCCTGACCGCCGCCGGCGTGCCGGTCGCCAAGAGCGAAGTGCGCCTGCCCAACGGCACCATCCGTCAGGTCGGCGAATACGACATCGCCCTACACCTGCACACCGACGTGGAAGCTACCGTCCGCGTCATCGTGGTGGCTGCCTAACGGCACTCGATCGTCTGGCACCCACCGGGTGCCGGCGGTAACATCGGGCACGGTCCCGCGCAAGCGGGCCGTGCCCTTTGCTTTCCGGCCGTAGCCGGGTGTCCTGCCCCGCGGCTGCCTCCGGGCCTGGCCCCGGCCTTTTCATTGCAGAATCCATCCACCGAGCCATGAACGATATCAGCGTCCCCGAGCAGTACGATCTGCAGACCGCCGCCCTCAAGGTGCCGCCGCATTCGATCGAGGCCGAACAGGCCGTGCTGGGTGGCTTGATGCTCGACAACAACGCCTGGGAGCGGGTTTTGGACGCGGTGTCGGACGCCGACTTCTACCGGCACGACCACCGCCTGATCTTCCGCGCCATCCACAAGCTGGCCGAGCGCAACATGCCGTTCGACGTGGTGACCCTGTCCGAGCAGTTGGACAAGGAAGGCCAACTGGCCCAGGTGGGCGGCCTGGCCTACCTCGGCGAATTGGCCAAGAACACCCCGTCGGTGGCCAACATCAAGGCCTACGCCAACATCATCCGCGAGCGCGCCACCCTGCGGAAGCTGATCAGCATCAGCAACGAGATCGCCGACAGCGCCTACGAGCCCCAGGGGCGTAGCGGCGAGGAGATCCTCGACGAGGCCGAGCGCAAGATCTTCGAGATCGCCGAGTCGCGGCCGAAGTCCGGCGGCCCGGTGGGGATCAACGACATCCTGGTGAAGGCCATCGACCGCATCGACACCCTGTTCAACGCGGGCGACGCGATCACTGGCCTGTCCACCGGCTTCACCGACCTGGACAACCAGACCAGTGGCCTGCAGCCGGCCGACCTGATCATCGTCGCCGGGCGTCCGTCCATGGGTAAGACCACCTTCGCCATGAACCTGGTGGAGAACGCCCTGATGCGCAGCGACAAGACGGTGCTGGTGTACTCCCTGGAGATGCCCTCGGAGTCCATCGTGATCCGTATGCTCGCCTCCCTGGGACGCATCGACCAGACCAAGGTGCGTTCCGGGCGCCTCGACGACGACGACTGGCCGCGCCTGACCTCGGCGGTGAACCTGCTCAACGACCGCAAGCTGTTCATCGACGACACCGCCGGCCTCAGTCCCTCGGAGATGCGCGCGCGCACCCGCCGGGTGGCCCGCGAGCACGGCGAGATCGGCCTGATCATGGTCGACTACCTGCAGCTCATGCAGGTGCCGGGTTCCTCCGGCGACAACCGGGTCAACGAGATCTCCGAGATCTCCCGCTCCCTCAAGGCCCTGGCCAAGGAGTTCAACTGCCCGGTGATCGCCCTGTCGCAGCTCAACCGCTCCCTGGAGCAGCGCCCCAACAAGCGCCCGGTGAACTCCGACCTGCGCGAATCCGGGGCCATCGAGCAGGACGCCGACATCATCATGTTCGTCTACCGCGACGAGGTGTATCACCCGGAGACCGAGCACAAGGGCATCGCCGAGATCATCATCGGCAAGCAGCGTAACGGTCCGATCGGCACGGTACGCCTGGCCTTCCTCGGCAAGTACTCGCGCTTCGAGAACCTGGCGCCGGGCAGCTACCAGTTCGACGACGAGTAAGCGCCGGCCGGCCGTCGCCTGCCCGCCGGCGGCACGGCGCCTGGGCCGGCAAAACCCAGCTTGCCGGTCGGACTTGTTCACTTTTTGTGCTATAGTCCGCGCCCCCGTGACCGCCTGACCGATCAAAAAACATGCAAGCCGCCAAGCCGCTGTTCGACTACCCCAAATACTGGGCCGAGTGCTTCGGGCCGGCGCCCTTCCTGCCGATGAGCCGGGAGGAGATGGATCAGCTCGGCTGGGATTCCTGCGACATCATCATCGTTACCGGCGATGCCTACGTGGACCACCCGTCCTTCGGCATGGCGATCATCGGTCGGCTGCTCGAGGCCCAGGGCTTCCGCGTTGGGATCATCGCCCAGCCGGACTGGCGCTCCAAGGACGACTTCATGAAGCTCGGCGAGCCGAACTTGTTCTTCGGCGTGGCGGCGGGCAACATGGACTCGATGATCAACCGCTACACCGCCGACCGGAAGATCCGCAGCGACGACGCCTACACCCCCGGCGGCCTCGCCGGCAAGCGCCCGGACCGCGCCAGCCTGGTCTACAGCCAGCGCTGCAAGGAGGCCTACAGCCACGTGCCGGTGATCCTCGGCGGCATCGAGGCGTCGCTGCGTCGCATCGCCCACTACGACTACTGGCAGGACAAGGTGCGCCGCTCCATCCTCATGGACGCTACCGCCGACCTGCTGCTCTACGGCAACGCCGAGCGTGCCGTGGTGGAGGTCGCCCACCGCCTGGCCCGCGGCGAGCCGATCGAGCGCATCACCGACGTGCGCGGCACCGCCTTCGTCCGCCGCGACACCCCCGAAGGCTGGTTCGAGATCGACTCCACGCGCATCGACCGCCCGGGCAAGATCGACAAGATCATCAACCCCTACGTGAACACCCAGGACCTGGAAGCCTGCGCCCTGGAGCAGGGCAGGGACGAGGCCGCGGGGACTGACGACGGGGTGCAGGTGGTCCAGCTGCTGCCCCATCCCAAGCTGGAGCGCGAGCGCACGGTGATCCGCCTGCCGTCCTTCGAGAAAGTGCGTAACGACCCGGTGCTTTACGCCCACGCCAACCGCGTCCTGCACTTGGAGACCAACCCGGGCAACGCCCGCGCTCTGGTGCAGCGCCACGGCAACCTGGACATCTGGCTGAACCCGCCGCCGATCCCGCTCTCCACCGAGGAAATGGACTACGTGTTCGGCATGCCCTTCGCCCGGGTACCGCACCCGGCCTATGGCAAGGAGAGGATCCCGGCCTACGAGATGATCCGTTTCTCGGTGAACATCATGCGCGGCTGCTTTGGCGGCTGCACCTTCTGCTCGATCACAGAGCACGAAGGGCGGATCATCCAGAACCGCTCGCACGAGTCGATCCTCCAGGAGATCGAGGAGATCCGCGACAAGGTGCCGGGCTTCACCGGGGTGATCTCCGACCTCGGCGGGCCGACCGCCAACATGTACCGCCTGGCCTGCAAGAGCCGCGACATCGAGAAGCACTGCCGCAAACCGTCCTGCGTGTTCCCGGGCATCTGCGAGAACCTCAACACCGACCACAGCTCGCTGATCGCCCTGTACCGCAAGGCCCGCGAGCTGCCCGGAGTGAAGAAGATCCTGATCGCCTCGGGGCTGCGCTACGACCTGGCCGTGCAGTCGCCGGAATACGTCAAGGAGCTGGTCACCCACCATGTCGGCGGCTACCTGAAGATCGCCCCGGAGCACACCGAGGAAGGCCCGCTGTCGAAGATGATGAAGCCGGGCATCGGCACCTACGACCGCTTCAAGCAGATGTTCGAGAAGTACTCGAAGGCGGCGGGCAAGGAGCAGTACCTGATCCCCTACTTCATCGCCGCGCACCCCGGGACCAGCGACGAGGACATGCTCAACCTGGCCCTGTGGCTGAAGCGCAACGGCTTCCGCGCCGACCAGGTGCAGGCCTTCTATCCCTCGCCGATGGCCACCGCCACGGCCATGTACCACTCGGGCAAGAACCCGCTGCGCAAGGTCACCTACAAGAGCGAGGGCGTGAAGATCGTCAAGAGCGAGGAGCAGCGCCGCCTGCACAAGGCCTTCCTGCGCTACCACGATCCTCACAACTGGCCGCTGCTGCGCGAGGCGCTGGTGCGCATGGGCCGCGCCGACCTGATCGGCAGCGGCAAGCACCAGCTGATTCCCGCCTACCAGCCCAAGGTGGAGGGCTACCAGGCGGCGCGGCGCAAGAACTCCACGCCGCCCGGCAGCAAGAAGGTCGGCCGCCTGCTCACCCAGCACACCGGCCTACCGCCCCGCGGCAGCGATGGCGGCCAGCCCTGGGATAAGCGCGAGCAGGCCAAGGCCGCGGCCTTCGCCCGCCTCGACGAGCAGCGCAAGAGCGGCAAGGGCGGCGCCAAGGGCAAACGCCGGCCGGTCAGCCCGCGTTAGCGGGCGGCCTTAGTTCGGGCTGCGCTCCACCCACTTGGGCGCCACGGTGGGCTGCCACTGCGCCAGGCGCTCGATCAGCTTGGCCGGGGCGCTCGCGATCTGCAGCATCTCTCGGTGCTGGGGGCGGACGAAGCGCTCGGTCACCAGATGGTCGAGGAAGTCGCGGAGCCGGGCGTAGAAGCCCTCCACCTCCAGCAGGCCGAGCGGCTTGCCGTGGTAGCCGAGCTGGCCCCAGGTCCACACCTCGAACAGCTCCTCCAGGGTGCCCAGGCCGCCGGGCAGGGCGATGAAGGCGTCGGCCAGCTCGGCCATGCGCGCTTTGCGCGCGTGCATGCCGTCCACCACCTCCAGGCGGGTCAGGCCCGGATGGCCGATCTCGGCGTCCTTGAGGCTTTGCGGGATGATGCCGATCACCTCGCCGCCGGCGGCCAGGGCGGCGTCGGCCACCAGCCCCATCAGGCCCACCGCGCCGCCGCCGTAGACCAGGGTGATGCCGCGCTCGGCCAGGCCGCGGCCTAGCGCCTCGGCAGCTTCGCGATAGGCGGGGCGGGCGCCGGGGCTGGCGCCGCAGAATACACAGATCGAACGCAGGGACATGGTCGACTCCAGGAAATGACGGGCCGCACAGGGTAACCGCACGGCGCCCGGAAAGTCAGGCAGAATAGCGTTCCGGTGCGGCTTTTTGCCTCGCCCCGGAAGCGATTCGTCTATGGTAAGAAGAGCGCTTCCGAATCCTGCCATTGTGGGCAATGCAGTTCCTGCCCCCAACCTGCCTTAAGGAGTTCATCATGTTTCGCAAGCTAGTCGTTGCTTCCGCCCTGGCCCTGGCCAGCGTTTCCGCCTTCGCCGCCGATTGCGCCGTCACGGTGAACTCCACCGACCAGATGACCTTCGACACCCAGGACGTCAAGATCAGCAAGAGCTGCAAGTCCTTCACCGTGGAACTGGTGCACACCGGCAAGCTGCCGAAGGCCGTGATGGGCCACAACTGGGTGCTGACCAAGACCGCCGACATGCAGCCGGTGGCCACCGACGGCATGAAGGCCGGCGAGGCCAACCACTACCTGCAGCCCGACGATGCCCGGGTCATCGCCCACACCAAACTGGTCGGCGGTGGCGAGAAGGACTCCGTGACCTTCGACGTCAGCAAGCTGAGTGCCGACGAGCAGTACTCCTTCTTCTGCTCCTTCCCCGGCCATATCGCCATGATGAAAGGCACCGTCACCCTGGTCGACTGACCTGTGCCGCAACAGGGTGGCGGTCCTCGGCCGTCACCCTGCCCACGGGGCTCGCATGTCGGCCCCCGCCAGCTATTCTCCCGGCAATCCGCTGCCTCGCCTACCGGGCGTTACGCCCTGCCTACTCTCCCGACTGTCCGCCTGGTTCGCCGCACGGGCCCCGACCGCAAGCCTGGGACTGCGCCTGCGCGAGGTGCGCTGGCCGCTCAGCCTGCTGGTCAGCGTGGTCGCCGAATGACGCCGGCAGATATCCCCGAAGTCTGTGGAACGGTCTGTGGATAAGGTGGGGGCCGATGGCCGCAAGGCGCAGTGGAAGGGCCTTGCAGGCACCTGGCGGTTTTTTGTCCAGTCAGACTTTCTTGAGTAAAAACAGCAGCTTGTGCGTCGTCACGAGGATGTGAACAGAGACCGGGTTTTTCACACATCCTGTGGATGGTCTTGTTGATAACTTCGGTACAGATGGCGGAAGGCTAGGCATCCCGCGGGCCGCAGCGATTTGTTCAGCTTCTGACCAGGACAGCCGACAGCGCCGACTCATGGCTGACAGGCAGGTCGGACGGCCAGTTATCCAAGGAATCTGTGGAGCGCTCTGTGCATAAGCTGGGAGGCAATACCCGATAAGCGCACCGCGCGGGGCCTGGCAGCACCTGGCGATTTTCTGTGCGCCGGGGCTCTTGAAGGGAAATATGAGGGGAAACAGCGACTTGCGGAGCTCCGTCGAGCAGTGGAAAAGCGCCGGTTTTTCCACGTATCCGGTGGATAGTGCTGTTGATAACTTCGGTACAGATGGCGGAGGGCCAGGCATCCCGCGGGCCGCAGCGATTTGTTCAGCTTCTGACCAGGACCGCGGCCGGCGCCGATCCACGGCAGGCAGGCAGGTTGGACGGCCAGTTATCCAAGGAATCTGTGGAGCGTCCTGTGCATAAGCTGGGTGGCTCTGGCCGGGAACCACGCCTGCTGCGGCATGGCGGCGATCGGCGATTTTCTGCACAGGACCACAGGGTGGACGGGGGGTAAGCTAGCAGGCCGATTCCTTGGGCTGTTGCAGGAGATTCTGGCCAATGACTTCAACTCTCTTCATCACGGGTGCCACTTCCGGGTTCGGCGAGGCCTGTGCGCGGCGCTTCGCCCGCGACGGCTGGGCGCTGGTGCTCACCGGGCGCCGCGAGGCGCGTCTGCAGGCGCTGGCCGAGGAGCTCTCGGCGTACACCGAGGTGCATCCGCTGGTGCTCGACGTGCGCGACCGCCAGGCCATGGAGCAGGCCATCGCCGGTCTGCCTGAGAAGTTCACCAGGTTGCGCGGACTGATCAACAACGCCGGCCTGGCCCTGGGCACCGATCCGGCGCCGCGTTGCAGCCTCGATGACTGGGAAGTGATGGTCGACACTAACATCAAGGGTCTGCTGTACAGTACCCGGCTGCTGCTGCCACGGTTGATCGCCTACGGGCGCGGCGCGGGCATCGTCAACCTCGGCTCGGTGGCCGGCCACTGGCCCTATCCGGGCAGCCACGTGTACGGCGCCACCAAGGCCTTCGTCCGGCAGTTCTCGCTGAACCTGCGCAACGACCTGGTAGGCACCGGGGTGCGGGTCACCGACCTGGAACCGGGGCTGTGTGAGAGCGAGTTCTCCCTGGTGCGCTTCGGCGGCGACCGGGAGCGCTACGAGGCGACCTATGCCGGCGCCGAGCCTATCCAGCCGGAGGACATCGCCGAGACCATCCACTGGATCCTCAACCAGCCGGCGCACATCAACATCAATACCCTGGAGCTGATGCCGGTCAGTCAGACCTGGGCCGGCTTCGCCATCGACCGTTCGCGCTCGGCGTCCTGAACGGCCAGCCACGAGCTCAGGCGGCCAGCAGCCACGCCCCGGTGCCGGCCGCCAGGGCGCCGGCCAGCCGCACCAGCGGCGCGGCGACCTGGGGCAGCAGGCGCACCAGCGCGTAGCCTGCGGCGTGCAGGGCGGCGGTGGCGGCGACGAAGCCGGCGGCGTAGCCGACCGGGCTGGCCTGCGCCGGCAGCTCCAGACCGTGAGCCAGGCCGTGGGCGAGGGCGAACAGTGCGGTCACGGTACCGGCCAGGAGCAGCGGCGGGCGCACGGCGAGGGCGACCAGCAGGCCGAGGGCCAGAACCGACCCGGCGATGCCGGTTTCCAGCAACGGCATCCCTACCCCGGAGAAGCCGAGCAGGCCGCCGGCCAGAAGGCTCAGCACGAAGGTGGCGGGCAGCGCCCAGCGTGCGGTGCCCTGCTGCTGGCTGGCCCAGAGGCCGACAGCGAGCATCGCCAGCAGGTGGTCGAGACCGGCCAGCGGGTGGATCAGGCCGGCGGCCAGCCCGCTGTCCGCATGGCCGGGGTGGGCGAAGGCCAGGGCCGGGGCGCAGAACAGGGCGAGGGCGTAGAGGGGCTTGCGCAGGGTCATGGTGGCTTCCTCGTGCGTCTTGGGGGTCAGGCGGCGTTGAGCATGCCGTGGCGCTCGATGAAGGCGATGATCTCCTCGAGGCCCTGGCCGGTCTTCTGATTGCTGAACACGAAGGGGCGCTCGCCGCGCATCTTGCGGGCGTCGCGTTCCATCACCTCCAGGGAGGCGCCGACCAGGGGGGCCAGGTCGATCTTGTTGATCACCAGCAGGTCCGATTTGCAGATACCCGGGCCGCCCTTGCGTGGCAGCTTGTCGCCGGCCGCCACGTCGATCACGTAGAGGGTCAGGTCGGAGAGCTCAGGGCTGAAGGTGGCGGACAGGTTGTCGCCGCCGGACTCGACGATGATCAGGTCCAGGCCGGGGAAACGGCGGTTGAGCTGCTCCACCGCCTCCAGGTTGATGGAAGCGTCCTCGCGGATCGCGGTGTGTGGGCAGCCGCCGGTCTCCACGCCGATGATGCGTTCCGGCGCCAGGGCTTCGTGGCGCACCAGGAACTGGGCGTCCTCCTGGGTGTAGATGTCGTTGGTGACCACCGCCAGGTTGTAGCGGTCGCGCAGGGCGCGGCACAGCGCCAGGGTCAGGGCGGTCTTGCCGGAGCCGACCGGTCCGCCGATGCCGACGCGCAGGGGTTGGCTGTTCATTGTGGGGTTCCTTGTTTCATGAGCGGAAAAGTCGGCTGTACTGGCGCTCGTGCGCCATGCTCGCCAAGGCCAGGCCGAAGGCGGCGCTGCCCCAGGCATCTTCGTCGAGCTGCTCGGCCAGGCGCCGTGCGTCCTCCAGGCTGGGCAGCAGCTCCGAGGTGAGGCGCTGGGCGGCTTGCTGACCGAGCGGAAGGGTCTTCATCAGCACCGCCAGCTGGTTCTCCAGCCAGCCCCATAGCCAGGCGGCCAGGGCATCCTCGGCGGCGATCCCCCAGGCCCGCGCGGCCAGCGCCCAGGCCAGGGCCAGACCGGGCTCCTCGATGCCGGCGAGCCGTTCGCGGGTCGGTCCGTCCAGTTCCGGCAGGCCGTCGAGCAGCTGTTGCAGCGAGTAGCCCATCTGTCGGCTTTCCAGATGCAGCTCGCGGGTCTCGCGGCTGGCCCGGTGCAGGGCGGCCAGTTCATGCAGGCGCGACCAGTCGCCGGCCGCCGCGGCCCGGCAATGAGCGAGCAGGAGCGGTGCCTCGAAGCGTGCCAGGTTGAGCAGCAACTGGTCGGCCAGCCAGCGCCGGGCAGTTGCCGGGTCGTGGACCAGGCGTTGCTCTACAGCCAGCTCCAGGCCTTGGGAATAGCTGTAGCCGCCTATCGGCAGCTGCGGGCTGGCCAGGCGCAGTAGGGCCCAGGCGGAGGATGTCATGGACGCACACCGAACTGGTGCAGGCGCGGCGCGTAGTGGAACTCCGCCTCGCCGCCGTGGGAGTGGTGGTGGCCGCCGCCGTAGGCGCCGTGCTCCGGCTGGTAGGGAGCCTCGATGCGTTCCACCCGGGCGCCGAGTTGTTTCAGCATGGCCTCCAGCACGTGGTCCTCGGGCAGGCGCAGCCAGCCGTCGCCTAGCTGCAGGGCGACGTGCCGGTTGCCCAGGTGGTAGGCGGCGCGGGTCAGCTCCAGGGGGCTAGCGCAGGTGACGTGGAGCAGGCGTTCCGGTTTGGCACACACGCGCACCACGCGGCCGTCACGGGCCAGCAGGCATTCGCCGTGGTGCAGCGGCGGCTGGCCGCGTTCGAGGAACAGGCCGACCTCCTCGCCGCTGCTGGTGAAGCAGCGCAGCCGACACTTGCTGCGTGCCTCGTAGCTCAGGTGCAGTTCGGCGTCCCAGTGGTCGCGGGGCGCGATGCGTTGCTGAATCACCAACATAGGGCAGGCTTCCAGGGATGGATGGAAGGTCCAGAGCAAGGGGCTTGCCAATCTTCCCGCATGGCCCTCGGCCCGCTGGTTGGCGGTGGCGGACCGCCGTCGTGCACGAAGATGGCCGTTCGGCCAGGTTTCATTTGGTGCGCGCGGGGCCTGGGTGCACCATCATGGTGCTCTGGCGAAGGGTCAGCGGCGCAGCTTGCCCAGACCGAGCCAGTGCTTGCCGCCGATCATGATGAAGCGCAGCTGCTGGGTGATCTTCTCGGCGGCGCTCAGGTGCGCCGGCTGGCCGGGAGCCGGCGGGTCGATGAGTTCCGGCAGGGTGGCGAACACTGTCTTGACGATTAGGTCGGCGAGCACGTCGAGTGCCGCATCGTCGAGGTGCGGCATGCGGTTCATCAGGCGCAGGTCGGCGGCCAGGTCGTCGGTGATGCTTTGGCGCAACGCGGCGATCGCCTGGCGCACCGGCAGCGAGCCGCCGTACTGCTCGCGGGCGAGGAACAGGAACTGGGCGCGATTGGCTTCCACCGCGCCGAGGAAGATGCCCACCGAGGCGTCGATGAGTCCGCCCAGCTCGAATTCGTGGTGGCGTACCTGGCGGATGGCGGCGCGGAAGGTTTCGCCCACCTCGGCGACCAGCGCCAAGCCCAGCTCGTCCATATCGGCGAAGTGCCGGTAGAAGCCGGTCGGCACTATGCCGGCGCTGCGTGTCACCTCTCGCAGGCTCAGGCTGCAGAAGCCGCGGCCGCCCTCCATGAGACTGCGCGCAGCCGCCATCAGGGCCTGACGGGTCTGCTGTTTCTGTTCGGCGCGAAGGCTGGGGCGGGGCATGCGCGGCACTTTAGGGGCTGCCGCGGCCTCAGGCAAGACGCGCAGGCGCAGGGCCGGCGCGTCTGAACCGAGGTTCGACGGCCCGCATCGGCAGCGTCGCCGCAGGTGCGGAAAGGACCGGGATCAGGCGTTCCCGGCAGGCAAGGCTGGGGAGGCGCAGGCTCAGACGCTGCGATTGCCGTGGCTGCCGAGACGCTTCCAGCCGCCGCGGGCCAGGTCCAGGCTGTGGTCGGCCGGCTGGGCCTGACGGTCGGCTTTGCCGCCGGTGCGCTCGAAACCGTCGCCGCGGGCGAGCAGGGTGTCGTCGGCGGCTTCCTGGGCGTGCGGCGGTTGGGAGGGCTCGGCGGGCAGGGCAAAGGCGCCCGCGGAGAGGCTGGCAAGAAGCAGTGCTGCAAAAGCGTGGACTTTCATGGTCGGGTCTCCAGGGGGGACTGAAGTGGTTACGGGGCCATGGTAGCCACGGGGGTGATAGATAGAAGTTCTTGTTGCTAATGGTGACTATCAACGGAATCAATTAACCGACTGAAACGGTCGGAAAAGCCGTGCCATCGGCAGTCCGCTGCTGTCGATAGAAAGGCGGACACCCCGTGGCGGCCTAGCCGCTACCCGGCAAGGAGAAATGCATGAGCGTCCGTCGAGTCCTGGGCTGGGGCAGCGCGGTGCCGGTCCTGCTGCTCGCCGCCCTGGCGATCCTCGTCGCTTCCTTTGACTGGAACCGGATCCGGCCGCTCCGCAACGAGCGGGTCTCCACCGCTTGCGGACCAGTCACGGCGAACGGAGCGGCAGCCCCTCAGCAACGAGCTGCTGGTGTTCCTGGTGGTGTTCGGCGTGCCACTGGCCGTGCTGCGCTGGATCGGTCGGTCGGTCTGGGCGCGTCGCCGTAGCCTAGAGCTTCTGCTCCAGCTCGCGCCGGTTGGCCTCGTGGCGCTCGCAGGTCATGAAGCCCTTGCCGTCGACCCGCCCGGCGGAGTCGAAGGTCACGTAGTAGGGCTGCTGCACGCCGCCTTCGTTGAGGATGTAGTTGTGGCAGGTGCCGGGGTGCAGCTGGCGAGGTACCTCGCTGGACGGCGTGCCGCCGATGCGCAGGACTTCCTGGCGGCTCATGCCGTCCTCCACCTGCCTGACCAGTGGCTGGTTGCGGAAGGTGTAGTAGTCCACCGGGTTTTCGGGCTTGATGGCGCAGCCGGCCACCGCACCCAGCAGGCAGAGCGGGAGCAGTATCGACTTGGGCATGGGCAGTTTCCTTGTGTGGGCCCGGGGCCGACCGGATTGCCGGCCCACACCAGGTTGGAGCCGGTCAGGGCCCGGGAAGTTCGCCGCCGTGCCCCGGACGGCTGTGCTAGGGTGTGGCACAGTGATTCGCCGGGCAGGGAGGCAGGTCATGGGGGACGAGGCGCGAACCCGCTATCCGCTGGTGCTGGTGCCCGGGCTGCTGGGCTTCGTGCGGCTGCCCGGCTACCCCTACTGGTACCGCATCGACGAGGCGCTTCGCCGCGCCGGCGCGCAGGTCCATCCGGTGCTGGTCTCCTCCCTGCACGGCAGCGAGGTGCGCGGCGAACAGCTGCTCGCCGAGATCGAGCGCATCTGCGTGCAGACCGGCGCGGACAGGGTCAACCTGATCGGCCACAGCCAAGGTGCCCTGACCGCCCGCTACGCCGCCGCCGTGCGCCCGCAGCGGGTCGCCTCGGTGACCTCGGTGGCCGGGCCCAACCAGGGGTCCGAGCTGGCCGACTACCTGGCCCGCCAGGTGCCGCCGGGCAGCCTCCGCGAGCGCGTGCTGGTCGCCATGATGCACGGATTGGCGCGCCTGCTGGCCCGTCTGGAGCGCGGCTATCAGGGCCCTCCGCTGCCCCTCGACGCGCGCGCCGCCCATGCCTCGCTAACCAGCGCCGGAGTGGCTGCGTTCAACCGCCGCTACCCGCAGGGCCTGCCGGAGACCTGGGGCGGCCAGGGCCCGGCCGAGGTGAACGGGGTGCGCTACTACTCCTGGTCCGGGACACTCCAGCCGGGGCGAACCGAGCGCGGCGGCAACCGCCTGGATCTGTCCCACTACTGCTGCCGGCTATTCGCTCGATGCTTCGTCCGCGAGGCGGGGGAGAACGACGGCATGGTGGGGCGGCGCAGCGCGCACCTGGGCCGGGTGATCCGCGACGACTACCCACTCGACCACCTGGACATCGTCAACCAGAGCCACGGCCGGGTCGGCCTCGGCGTGGATCCGGTGGCCCTCTACCTGGAGCACGCCGCGCGTCTGCGCGCCGATGGCTGCTGAGCGCTGACCTGGATCAAGCCGCGGCAGGTCGCCTTGGCGTTTCCTATGCTGTGAGGGTTGCAGCGAGGAGGCACCATGGAGTTCAAGGACTACTATGCAGTGCTCGGCGTGGCGCCGGACGCCGACGCCAAGACCATCAAGACCGCCTACCGCCGGCTGGCCCGCAAGTACCACCCGGACGTCAACAAGGAAGCGGGCGCCGAGGAGCATTTCAAGGAGATTGCCGAGGCCTACGAGGTGCTCGGCGATCCACAGAAGCGCGCCGAGTACGACGAGCTGCGCCGCTACGGCAGCCGCGGCCAGCGCTTCGAACCGCCGCCGGGCTGGCGGGGCGGCGCCGGCGATTTCGAGGACCTCCGCCGGTCCGGCGACTTCGACTTCTCGGAGTTCTTCGAGAGCCTGTTCGGCGCCGGCCGCGGCGCGGGCGGGCAGGCCCGCAGCCGCCGCGGTCGCGACCTGGAGGTGGAGCTGCCGCTGTTCCTCGAGGAGACCCTGGGCAACGAGGCCAAGCCGGTGACCATCACGGTGCCGCGGTATGCCGCCGACGGCCGGCGCCTCGGCGAGCAGCAGAAGAGCCTCAACGTGAAGATCCCCCGCGGGGTGCTGGATGGCGAGCGCATTCGTGTCAAGGGCCAGGGCGCGCCGGGGATCGGCGGCGGGCCGGCCGGCGACCTCTACCTGGTGATCCGCTTCGTGCCCCATCCGCTGTTCGAGGTGGACGGCCACGATCTGCTGCTCACCGTGCCGCTGGCGCCCTGGGAGGCGGCGCTGGGCACGCGCATCGAGGTGCCGACCCTGGACGGGCGCATCCAGCTCAGCGTGCCGGCCAACAGCCAGACCGGCCAGCGCCTGCGCATCCGCGGCAAGGGCCTGGCCACCCGGCATGGCGGTCATGGCGACCTCTACGCCCTGCTCAAGGTGGTGATGCCGCCGGGCAGCGATGCGCGCAGCCGTGAGCTGTGGACGCAGCTGGCTGGGCAGGCCGCCTTCGATCCGCGCAGCAACTGGAGGCGACAAGCATGAAGAGCAGCCTGATCATCGAGTTCGATGTCGAGGAGGTCTGTCAGCTGACCGGCCTGGAGCGCGCCTACCTGGTGGAGATCGTCGCCCATGGCATCGTCGAGCCGCGCGGCGAACGACCGGAGAACTGGCGCTTCGATCAGCAGGCTCTGCACCTGCTGCGCCGCGCCGCGCGCCTGCAGCGTGAGCTGGCGCTGGACTGGGCAGGGGTGGCGGTGGCCCTCGACCTGCTCGGCGAAGTGGAGCAGCTGCGCCGCGAGAACCTGCGCCTGCGCCGTCTGCTCGAGCGTTTCGAGAAGGACTGAACCACGGCGGGGTGGGTGCGGTCGATTGCACAGAAGCCATCCACAGGGAGACCATTCATGGACCTGATCCGCATCCTCATCGCCATCCTCCTGCCGCCGCTCGGCGTGTTCCTCCAGGTCGGCTTCGCCGGGGCCTTCTGGCTGAACATCCTGCTCACCCTGCTCGGCTACATTCCCGGCATCGTCCACGCCGTGTACATCATCGCCAGGCGTTGACCCGCTCCGGAAGCGCGGCAGGCGCTGCCGGGGCAATTCGTTGCGCGGGGGGAGTGCCATTTCTCTTCCGGTTTGTGTAGATTTGCAGCCCACGCCGGATTAGCTCAGCTGGTAGAGCAGCGCACTCGTAACGCGAAGGTCGTAGGTTCGATCCCTATATCCGGCACCAGATCCGCTTTCCGCTCCGCCGGAATCCCGCAGAAGCCCGCCCCGCGCGGGCTTTTCGCATTTTTCCGGACGCCGGAAACAAAATGCCCCGCCATGAAGCGGGGCAAGAGGAGCAAATCACGGGGCTAGCATAGGCCCCGACATGTGAAAATTCCGTGGTGGTTCCGGGCCGAGTGGCAATCGGGCCCTGCGGCTGCGGGAGGCCGGGAAGGGCCAGCCGGCACGCTGCTTGCTGGGTATTCACAGGCGGCGCAGGGCGTCGCCCGGCCGGGTCGGCGTGTCAGCGGTCGCCGCACCCCGTGTACGATGCGCCAGCCGCCTGCTGCACGTCTCGTTGTGCTAGTGTGACCGGCCCGTGCGCCGGCCAACCGTTTCGCCTCTTCTGGAACCGATCATGTACAGAGTTTCTCCCCAGGAACTGCGCCGTGCCTTTCGCACGCTGCTGAAGTTCCCCGCCTGTTATCACACTGCCTCGGTGTTCGACCCCATGTCCGCGCGCATCGCCGCCGACCTCGGCTTCGAGGTGGGCATCCTCGGCGGCTCGGTAGCCTCCCTGCAGGTGCTGGCCGCGCCGGACTTCGCCCTGATCACCTTGAGCGAGTTCGCCGAACAGGCCACTCGCATCGGCCGCGTCGCCCGCCTGCCGGTGATCGCCGACGCCGACCACGGCTACGGCAACGCCCTCAACACCATGCGCACGGTGGTCGAGCTGGAACGTGCCGGGGTGGCCGCGCTGACCATCGAGGACACCCTGCTGCCGGCCCAGTACGGTCGCAAGTCCACCGACCTGATCAGCCTGGAGGAGGGCGTCGGCAAGATCCGCGCGGCCCTGGAGGCGCGCGTCGATCCCGAGCTGGCGATCATCGCCCGCACCCACGCCGGAGTGCAGAGCACCGAGGACTGCATCGCCCGTGCGGTGGCCTACCAGGAAGCCGGCGCCGACGGCATCTGCCTGGTCGGGGTGCGCGACTTCGAGCACCTGGAGGCGATCGCCGGGCAGTTGAGCATCCCGCTGATGCTGGTCACCTACGGCAACCCCAAGCTGCGCGACAACCAGCGCCTCGCCGCGCTGGGCGTGCGCATCGTGGTCAACGGCCACGCCGCCTACTTCGCGGCGATCAAGGCCACTTACGACTGCCTGCGCGAGCAGCGCCAGCTGGCCGGCGCCACGCCGCTGAGCGCCTCGGAGCTGGCCCACAAGTACACCCAACCGGAGGACTACCAGGCCTGGGCGCGGGAATTCATGGACGTCCGCGAGTAGCGCGCCGTAGAGGCTCCGGCCGGGGCTTGCCAAAGCGTCCATTGGCGGGCATATCTGTGCGGGTGGACGACTCGCGGCGGAGGTGCCCATGGCCGGTGGCTGGACCAGTGACGACAACGTGCAGGAGCAGATCGACGACACCATTGCCGATGCTGTCGCCCGGGCGCGCAGCGAACTGCCGCGCGGCGAGAGCCTGAGCCACTGCGCCGAGTGCGATGCGCCCATCCCCGAGGCGCGCCGCCAGGCGATTCCCGGCGTGCGCCTGTGCGTGGCCTGCCAGAGCGAGCTGGACAAGGCCCGCGCCACCTTCAGCGGCTACAACCGGCGCGGCAGCAAGGACAGCCAGCTGCGCTGAGGCGTCGTTGCCTTCCCGATTCTTCTTCCGCTCCTAGCCGTAGCGCTTCTTGGCCTCGATCGCCAGGCCGCTGCCGATGCCGCCGAAGCGGTTGCCTTCCACCGCGCGGGCCTGCGGCAGCAGGGCGGCGACGTTCTGGCGCAGGGCTGGGACGCCGCTGGAGCCACCGGTGAAGAACAGGGTGTCGACCTGCTCGCCGCGCAGCCCGGCATCCGCCAGCAGGCGCTGCACGCTGGCGCGGATGCGCTCCAGCAGCGGGGCGATGGCCGTGTCGAACAGCGCCCTGTCCAGCTCGGCGGCGAGCCCGGGCTCGATGCGCGCCAGGTCGATGCGGCAGCGTTCGACCTCGGTCAGGGCGATCTTGCTGTCTTCCACCTGGATCGCCAGCCAGTGCCCGGCCCGCTGCTCGATGAGCCGGAACAGGCGGTCGATGCCCGTGGTGTCGGCGGCGTCGTAGCGCATATTCTGCAGGGCCAGACGGGACTTCTGGGCGTACACCGCATTGATGGTGTGCCAGGTAGCCAGGTTCAGGTGGAAGCTGGTGGGCATGGGCGCCTCGCTCTTCATCCGGCTGCCGTAGCCGAACAGCGACATCACCCCGTGCAGGGACAGCTGCTTGTCGAAGTCGGTGCCGCCGATGTGCACGCCGCCAGTGGCCAGGATGTCCGTCGCGCGGTCGGCCAGGGCGCGGCGCTCGGGGGCCAGGCGCACCAGGGAGAAGTCCGAGGTGCCGCCGCCGATGTCGACGATCAGCACCAGCTCCTCGCGGTCGATGCCGCGCTCGTAGTCGAAGGCCGCGGCGAGCGGTTCATACTGGAAGGAGACGTCCTTGAAGCCGAGCTTGCCGGCCACTTCCGCCAGGGTGTCCTGGGTCTGGCGATCGGCCTCCGGATCGTCGTCGACGAAGAACACCGGGCGGCCCAGCACCACCTGCTCGAAGCTGCGCTCGGCGGCTGCCTCGGCACGGCTCTTGAGCTGACCGAGGAACAGGCGCAGCAGCTCCTTGAACGGCAGGGCGCTGCCCAGCACCGTGGTCTCGCTTTTCAGCAGGCTGGAGCCGAGCAGGCTCTTCAGCGAGCGCATCAGCCGTCCCTCGTAGCCGTCCAGATATTCGCGCAGGGCCTGGCGGCCGTACACCGGGCGGCGTTCCTCGTTGTTGAAGAACACCACCGAGGGCAGGGTGGGCCTGCCTTCCTCCAGGGCGATCAGCGGCTCGACGTCCGGCCGCCACCAGCCGACCGTGGAGTTGGAGGTGCCGAAATCGATACCGAGGGCATTGGCGGGCTGGGCGAGGGGCATGGCGCGGCTCCGGAGCAAAAACGGCCGCGCAGTGTACGCGAGCGGCGCGGCGCTTTCAGCCCGCCGCACCGCGCGCCGGTCGAATGGCTACAGCAGTCGCGGCGGCTGCCCGGCGGCGCGCCGCTCGGCCTGCCATTCCGGCAGGCTGGGCGCGGCCTGCTCGCCGTCCAACTGATGAACGATCTCGAAGTAGTCCTGCTTGAGCGGGTCCTTGAGCACCTCGGCGCGCGGCTTGACGCGCACCGCGTAGACCCGCTGGACGTTCTGGTGGTCGAAGGCGCGCCATTCCTGCTCGCCCTTGAGCAGGCGGTAGCGGTGGCCCTCCAGGGCGCGGATCAGCGCCTCGCTGTCCAGGCTGCGGGCCCGCTGCACGGCGTCCGCCCACTGGTAGACGATGCTGTAGGCGGAGGCCGCCGAGCTGGACGGGTAGCTCTGGTAGCGCTCGACGAAGGCGGCGACGAAGGCCTGGCCGCGCTCGCTGCGTTCCAGCTCCGGGACCCGCCAGGTCCAGGGCTCGGTGCCGATCACTCCTTCCATCAACTGCGGCCCGGCCTGCTCGACCATGTGCAGGGTGAGGTTGGGCACCACCACCTGCATGCGCCGGGTCAGGCCGAGGTCGTTGGCGATGCGCATGGCGCGCACCAGGTCCTCGCCGAACAGCACCAGGGCGAGGATCTGCGCGTCGCTGGCGGCGGCCTGGGTGAGGGCGTCGCGGTAGTCGGCCAGGCGGGCGCCGGGGAAGGGTACGCGCACCCCGGGATGGCGGGCGACGTCTTGGCTGCCGGTGGTCTGGCGCAGCGAGGTCTCGGTGGTGTGTCCCCAGGTGTAGTCGGAGGTGACGTAGAAGTAGCGCTGGTTCGGGAAGCGTTCCGCCAGGTATTCGCCGAGCACCCGGGCGCTCATCCAGGCGTTGTTGCTCTCGCGGAACATGTAGCGGTGGCCGTCCTTGCCGGTGGTGTCGTTGGAGTAGGTGAGGGTGCCGAAGTACAGCAGGCCGTGCTCGCGGGCGCGCTTGCCGGCGGCGATGGCGATGGCGCTGGAGGCGCCGCCGAACAGCATGGCGGCGCCTTCCTGGGCCAGACGGTCGACGTTGCGCAGCGCCTTGTCGATGCTGGAGCCGCTGTCGTAGCTGGCCAGGCGCAGCGGCCGGCCGAGCACGCCGCCCCGGGCGTTGAGCTCGTCGATGGCCAGCAGCGCGCCGCGCATCTGCGCCAGGCCCTCTTCCTTGTAGCTTCCGGTACGCGGGTAGTTGAGGCCCAGCGTGATGGGCTCGGCAGCCTGCACGCAGGCGCTGATGCCGAGCCACAACAGGAGGGCGGCAGTCAGTCGTTTCATGGCTTGTCCCTGTTGTTCTTGTTGGACAAGCGCGGTTGTACGCCGCGCCGCCAGGCGGCGGCATTGGCTATTGGTCGAATGCCGGCGGGCCTGGTTCGCATTCCCGGCCGCCGGCCGCGACCGGGGCCTCAGAACAGGAAGTAGCGCTGCGCCAGGGGCAGCACCTCGGCCGGCTCGCACCAGAGCAACTGGCCGTCGGCCCGGACCTGGTAGTTCTGCGGATCCACCTCGATGTGCGGCAGATAGCCGTTGTGGATCAGGTCGGTCTTCCGTACCGTGCGGCAGCCCCTGACCACGCCGATTGTCTTTTTGAGGCCCAGCTGCTGCGGAATCCCGGCGTCGAAGGCCGCCTGGCTGACGAAGGTCAGGCTGGTGGCATGCCGGCTGCCGGCGAAGCTGGCGAACATCGGCCGGTAGTGCACCGGCTGCGGGGTGGGGATCGAGGCGTTGGCGTCGCCCATCAGGCTGGCGGCGATGGCCCCGCCCTTGAGAATCAGCGTCGGCTTGACGCCGAAGAAGGCCGGGCGCCAGAGCACCAGGTCGGCCCACTTGCCGACTTCCACCGAGCCTACCTCGTGGGCGATACCGTGGGTGATCGCCGGGTTGATGGTGTACTTGGCGAGGTAGCGCTTGATGCGGAAGTTGTCGTTGCCCGGTGCGTCCTCGGCCAGCGGGCCGCGCTGCCTCTTCATCTTGTCGGCGGTCTGCCAGGTGCGGGTGATCACCTCGCCGACCCGGCCCATGGCCTGGCTGTCCGAGCTGATCATGGAGAAGGCGCCGAGGTCGTGGAGGATGTCCTCGGCGGCGATGGTCTCGCGGCGGATGCGGCTCTCGGCGAAGGCCACGTCCTCGGCGATGCTCGGGTCGAGGTGGTGGCAGACCATCAGCATGTCCAGGTGCTCGTCGATGGTGTTGCGGGTGAACGGCCGGGTCGGGTTGGTCGAGGACGGCAGCACGTTGGCGAAGCCGCAGGCCTTGATGATGTCCGGGGCGTGGCCGCCGCCGGCGCCCTCGGTGTGGTAGGTGTGGATGGTCCTTCCCTTGAACGCGGCCAGGGTGGTCTCGACGAAGCCGGACTCGTTGAGGGTGTCGGTGTGGATGGCCACCTGAACGTCGTACTGGTCGGCCACCGCCAGGCAGTTGTCGATCGCCGCCGGAGTGGTACCCCAGTCCTCGTGGAGCTTGAGGCCGATGGCTCCGGCGCGGATCTGCTCGACCAGCGGCTCCGGCAGCGAGGCGTTGCCCTTGCCGGTGAAGCCCAGGTTGATCGGGAAGGCGTCGGCGGCCTGGAGCATGCGCGCCAGGTGCCAGGGGCCGGGAGTGCAGGTGGTGGCGTTGGTGCCGGTGGCCGGGCCCGTGCCGCCGCCGATCAGGGTGGTCACCCCGCTCATCAGCGCCTCCTCGATCTGCTGCGGGCAGATGAAGTGGATGTGGGTGTCGATGCCGCCGGCGGTGAGGAGCATCCCTTCGCCGGCGATCACCTCGGTGCTGGCGCCGACGGGGATGGTCACCCCCGGCTGGATGTCCGGGTTGCCGGCCTTGCCGATGGCGGCGATGCGCCCGTCCTTGAGGCCCACGTCGGCCTTGACGATGCCCCAGTGGTCGAGGATCAGCGCGTTGGTGATCAGGGTGTCGACCACCTCGCCGGCGAGCAGCTGGCTCTGCCCCATGCCATCACGGATCACCTTGCCGCCGCCGAACTTCACCTCCTCGCCGTAGACGGTGAAGTCCTGCTCGACCTCCAGCCAGAGGTCGGTGTCGGCCAGGCGCACCTTGTCGCCGACGGTGGGGCCGAACATGTCGGCATAGGCTTGGCGGCTGATTCTCATGGGGCGGTTCCTTGTGGTTCTGCGGTCACGCTAGGGGTGGTTGTCCAGAGGTTCCGTAGGGCGCGGGTCATGCCCTTTGCCGAGGGCCGTCGTTCACAGCTCGCCCATCACCCGGCCGGCGAAGCCGTAGACGCGGCGCAGGCCGGCGATCTCCACCAGTTCCACCTCGCGGCTCTGTCCCGGCTCGAAGCGCACTGCGGTGCCGGCCGGGATGTTCAGGCGCATGCCTCGGGCGGCGGCGCGGTCGAAGTCGAGGGCGTCGTTGGTCTCGAAGAAGTGGTAGTGCGAGCCGACCTGGATCGGTCGGTCGCCGCGGTTGGCTACGCTGAGTTTGAGGGTGCGGCGACCGGCGTTGAGCTCGATCTCGCCGTCGGCAATGCGGTATTCGCCGGGGATCATGGGGCACTCCGTTCGGGGGTGAGGATCAGCTGCATGAAGGTCAGGTCCAGCCAGCGGCCGAACTTGCGGCCGACCTGGGGCATCTGCCCGGTGATGGTGAAGCCGAGGCGCTGGTGCAGGCGGATCGAGGCGGCGTTGCCCGACTCGATGGCGCCGACCATGACGTGCAGGCCGGCGTCCCGAGCGTGGTCGATCAGCGCCTGCAGCAGCGCCTTGCCGATCCCCCGGCCGCGCACTCCGTCGCGTACGTAGACCGAGTGCTCGACGGTGTGCCGGTAGCCCTCGTGGGGCCGCCAGGGGCCGTAACTGGCGTAGCCGAGCACTGCGCCGGCCGCATCCACCGCGACCTGCACCGGGAAGCCGGCGGCTGTGCGTTCGTGCAGCCAGGCACGGCGCTCGGCGAGGTCCGTGGGCGTCTCGTTCCAGATCGCCGTGGTGTGCGCCACCGCGTCGTTGTGGATGGCCAGGATGCCGGGCAGATCGGCTTCGCCGGCGGTGCGGATCCGGTAGTCCATGGCTCAGGCGATCGGCTGGTGGACGGTCACCAGCTTGGTGCCGTCCGGGAAGGTGGCCTCGATCTGGATCTCCGGGATCATCTCCGGCACGCCCTCCATCACCTGCTCGCGGGTCAGCAGGGTGGTGCCGTAGTGCATCAGCTCGGCCACCGTGCGGCCGTCGCGGGCGCCCTCCAGGAGGGCGGCGGAGATGTAGGCCACGGCTTCCGGGTAGTTCAGCCTGAGGCCGCGGGCCAGGCGGCGCTCGGCCACCAGACCGGCGGTGAAGATCAGCAGCTTGTCTTTCTCGCGGGGGGTGAGGTCCATCGCTTGCTCCGAATGGGTGAGCGGTTGCCCTAGGTGTTCCAGATCCGCGGCGGCAGCGCGGGGCGGCCGAGCAGAGCCGGGCGCAGCAGGCGCCAGAGTTCGATCAGCCAGGCGCGGGCGTGCAGTGCCTCGCTGGCCAGGCAGCGGCCGACCAGCAGGCCGGGCAGCTGGCTGAGGTCGCCGCGCACTCCGGCGACCCGCAGGTCCCGGCAGCGTTCCAGCAGCTCGGCGTCGGGCTCGCCGCTGGCCAGCAGAGTGGCGAACACCGGCTGCCCGGCCAGGCCGATGGGCGAGTCGAGCAGGCCGTCGCCGCCGTCGATGCGCTGCCGCTCGTGCCACAGCGGGCGGCCGTCGCGGCGGATGTCCAGGCGGGCGCGATACTGGCCGCTGGCGAAGCGCTCGCCGGCGGCCGGGCGGCCGAGGGCCACCAGGTCCCAGTAGAACAGCCGGGCGCTGCCGCGCAGCTCGATGCGGGTGTCGAGACTGGCCAGGGCGCCGGCGTAGAGGATGGTTTCCTGGGGCAGCCATTCCAGGGTCGCGCCGTCTTCCACCTGCAGCTCGATGCCTTGCTGGGCCGGGGTCGCGGCGCGGTACCACTTGGCGGCGCCCGGGCTGGTCAGCTGGGCCCAGGCTCCGGCGCCGACCCGCACGCCGATCGCCAGGCTGTCGCCGCCGGCGATGCCGCCCGGCGGGTGGACGACGATGTGCTGGCAGACTCCCGGGCCTTCCGGATGCAGGTGCTTCTGCACCCGAAGTGGGCCCAGGTGGCGGCGCTGCACCGGTGTGGTGCGGCCGTCCAGCAGGGCATAGGCCAGCTCCAGCTCGGCGTGCCAGCTCGGGGTGAACAGGGCGGCGGGCAGGGTCATGTGGCTGTAGGCATCCAGGGAAAGTTGACCTCCTGGCCAAAGCAAGAGGCGTGCCCTGCAGTGCCTGCGCCGGTCGGGGCGGGCTGGCTCAGATCGCCACCAGGCCGCGCACGCCCTCGGCCTCCATGTCCGCGCCACGGCCCTGCTGGACGATCTCGCCGCGGCTCATCACCAGGTAGTGGTCGGCCAGTTCGGCGGCGAAATCGTAGAACTGCTCGACCAGCAGGATGGCCATGTCGCCGCGCGCGGCGAGCTTGCGGATCACCACGCCGATTTCCTTGATCACCGAGGGCTGGATGCCCTCGGTGGGCTCGTCGAGGATCAGCAGGCGCGGGCGGCTGGCCAGAGCGCGGCCGATGGCCAGCTGTTGCTGCTGGCCGCCGGAGAGGTCGCCGCCGCGGCGGTGCTTCATTTCCTGCAGCACCGGGAACAGCTCGTAGATGAACGAAGGTACCGTCCGCGCCTCGCGGGCGGGGAAGCGCGACAGGCCCATCAGCAGGTTCTCCTCGACGGAGAGGCGCGGGAAGATCTCGCGGCCCTGGGGCACGTAGGCGATGCCGGCCTGGACGCGCTGGTGTGGCTTGGCATGGGTGATGGGCCGGCCTTCCCAGCGCACCTCGCCCTCGCGAGCGGGGATCAGGCCCATCAGGCACTTGAGCAGGGTGGTTTTGCCCACCCCGTTGCGGCCGAGCAGGCAGGTGACCTCGCCGACCCTGGCCTGGAAGGACAGGCCGCGGAGGATGTGGCTGCCGCCGTAGTATTGGTGAAGCTGCTGGACTTCTAGCATGGCTGTGCCTCGTGAATGCCCGGTGCCCTCATCCCCGGCCCCGCTTCCGCGCCCGGGAGATGCGCGCCGCGGGCGGGGCAAGGGCCGGTTCAACGCCCCAGATAGACCTCGATGACCCGCTCGTTGGCCTGCACCTGTTCCAGCGACCCTTCGGCCAGCACGCTGCCCTGGTGCAGCACGGTGACGTGGTCGGCGATGGTGCCGACGAAGCCCATGTCGTGCTCGACCACCATCAGGGAGTGCTGGCGCGCCAGCGACTTGAACAGCTCGGCGGTGAACTCAGTCTCGGCGTCGGTCATGCCGGCCACCGGCTCGTCGAGCAGCAGCAGCTGCGGGTCTTGGACCAGCAGCATGCCGATCTCGAGGAACTGCTTCTGGCCGTGGGACAGCAGCCCGGCCGGACGATGCCGCGAGCCTTCCAGGCGGATGGTGGTCAGTACCTCCTCGATCCGATCCTTCTGCGCGCCGGAGAGCCTGGCGCGCAGGCTGGCCCACACCGACTTGTCGGTCTTCAGCGCCAGCTCGAGGTTCTCGAACACGCTGAGGGCCTCGAAAACGGTGGGCTTCTGGAACTTGCGGCCGATGCCGGCCTGGGCGATCTCCACCTCGCTCATGCGGGTCAGGTCGAGGGTCTCGCCGAACCAGGCCTGGCCACGGTCCGGGCGGGTCTTGCCGGTGATCACGTCCATCAGGGTGGTCTTGCCGGCGCCGTTGGGGCCGATGATGCAGCGCAGCTCGCCGACGCCGATGTACAGATTGAGGGCGTTCAGCGCCTTGAAGCCGTCGAAGCTGACGCTGATGTCCTCCAGGGTCAGGATGGTGCCGTGGCGGACGTCCAAGCCCCGCCCGGCGCTCTGGCCGAGGCCGATGGCGTCACGGCCGACGCCGGCCGGGTGGAAGGCTGGTTCGAGCATGCAGGTAGGGGACGGGGTGGCGATCATGACTTGTCTCCCTTGCCGAGCAGGCCGATCACGCCCTTCGGCAGGAACAGGGTGGCGACGATGAACAGGGCGCCGAGGAAGAACAGCCAGTATTCGGGGAAGGCCACGGTGAACCAGCTCTTCGCGCCGTTCACCAGGCCGGCGCCGAGCAGTGCGCCGAGCAGGGTGCCGCGGCCGCCCAGAGCGACCCAGATGGCCGCCTCGATGGACTGGGTGGGAGCCATCTCGCTGGGGTTGATGATCCCCACCTGCGGCACGTACAGCGCCCCGGCCAGGCCGCAGAGCACGGCGGACAGCACCCAGACGAACAGCTTGTAGCCGCGCGGGTCGTAGCCGCAGAACATCAGGCGGTTCTCGGCATCGCGCAGGGCTGTGAGCACCCGGCCGAACTTGCTGTGGGCCAGCCTCCAGCCGAGCAGCAGGCTGCCGACCAGCAGCGCCAGGCTGCAGAGGAACAGCGCCGCGCGGGTGCCCGGCGCGGTGATCTCGAAGCCGAGGAGGGTGCGGAAGTCGGTGAAGCCGTTGTTGCCGCCGAAGCCGGTCTCGTTGCGGAAGAACAGCAGCATGGCGGCGAAGGTCAGCGCCTGGGTCATGATCGAGAAGTACACGCCCTTGATCCGCGAGCGGAAGGCGAAGAAGCCGAACGCCAGGGCCAGCAGGCCCGGCGCCAGCACCACCAGGGCCAGGCACCAGAGGAAGCTGGAGGTGCCGTACCAGTACCAGGGCAGTTCGCTCCAGGCCAGGAAGCTCATGAACGCCGGCAGGCCGTCGCCGGCCGCCTGGCGCATCAGGTACATGCCCATGGCGTAGCCGCCGAGGGCGAAGAACAGGCCGTGGCCGAGGGACAGCAGGCCGGCGTAGCCCCACACCAGGTCCAGGGCCAGGGCGACCACCGCGTAGCAGAGGATCTTGCCGACCAGGGTCAGGGTGTAGGCGGAGACGTGCAGGGCGTGCTCCGCCGGCAGCAGGTGCAGCAGCGGCAGGGCCAGCAGCACGGCGAGCGCCAGCGCGCCCAGGCCGCGGCCGAGGTGCGGCCCGGCCTTGGCCAGCAGGGTGATGGAGATCGGTCGAGTCATCAGTCGAGCACCCGTCCCTTGAGGGCGAACAGGCCCTGCGGACGTTTCTGGATGAACAGGATGATCAGCGCGAGGATCAGGATCTTGCCCAGCACGGCGCCGATCTGCGGTTCGAGGATCTTGTTGGCGACGCCCAGGCCGAAGGCCGCCAGCACGCTGCCGGCCAACTGGCCGACGCCGCCGAGCACCACCACCAGGAAGGAGTCGATGATGTAGCTCTGGCCGAGGTCCGGGCCGACGTTGCCGATCTGGCTGAGGGCCACGCCACCCAGCCCGGCGATGCCCGAGCCGAGGCCGAAGGCCAGCATGTCCACGCGGCCGGTGGGCACGCCGCAGCAGGCGGCCATGTTGCGGTTCTGGGTCACCGCACGGACGTTGAGGCCCAGGCGGGTCCGGTTCAGCAGCAGCCAGGTGAGGGCCACCACGAACAGCGCGAAGGCGATGATCACCAGGCGGTTCCAGGGCAGCACCAGGTTGGGCAGCACCTGCACGCCGCCGGACAGCCAGGCCGGGTTGGCCACCTCGACGTTCTGCGCGCCGAACAGCACGCGCACCAGCTGGATGAGGATCAGGCTGATCCCCCAGGTGGCCAGCAGGGTCTCCAGCGGCCGGCCATAGAGGTGGCGGATCACCGTGCGCTCCAGGGCCATGCCCACCGTGGCGGTGGCCAGGAAGGCCACCGGCAGGGCGGCCAGTGGGTAGAGCGCCAGGGCCTCAGGGAAATGGCGCTGGAACAGCAGCTGCACCACGTAGGTGGCGTAGGCGCCGAGCATCAGCATCTCGCCGTGGGCCATGTTGATCACCCCGAGCAGGCCGAAGGTGATGGCCAGGCCGAGGGCGGCGAGCAGCAGGATGGAGCCGAGGGAGAGGCCGCTGAAGGCCTGGCCGAGCAGCTCGCCGAACAGCAGGCGGCGCTTGATCTGGGCCAGGCTGGTCTCGGCGGCGGTGCGCACCGTCGGGTCGCGTTCCGCATCCGGGGCGAGCAGGGCCTCCAGGCGGGTGCGCGCCAGGGGCTCGCCGGTCTCGCCGAGCAGGCGTACGGCGCCCAGGCGGATCTTCGGGTCGGGATCGGCCAGTTGCAGGTTGGCCAGGGCCAGCGCCAGGGCGTCGCGCACCGCGGCGTCCGATTCGCGGGCCAGACTGGCGTTGAGCAGCGATAGCTGGGCCGGGCGGGCGCTCTTCTGCAGGGCCCGGGCGGCTGCCAGGCGCACCTCGGGCTCTTCGGCGAGCAGTCGGTGGCTGGCCTGGGCGGTGGCCAGCAGACCGCGCAGGCGGTTGTTCAGGCGCAGCTTCTTCGGCGTGCCCTCGGGCGGGGCGTCGCCCTCCGCGGCGACCAGGCGGCCGTCCCGCTCGATGAAGGCCCGGCGGGCGCCGTCCACGGCCAGGCGGCCGTGCTGCAGGGCGTCGAGCAGCGGCTGGCGCGTTGGGTCGGGCGTGGCGGCCCAGTGTTCCAGCAGCTGGGCCTGGCGCGCCGGGCTAGCGGCGGCGAAGTCCGCGGCTTCGCCGGCCTCGCTGGTCAGCGGCAGCAGGAACAGCGCCAGGGACAGCAGGAAGGGGTAGATGGCAGGCATGGCAGGATCCTTCGGCTGGGGCGGAAGCGGGGCTGCGGGGGCGTCCTCGGCCCGGCCCGTCTTCCGACGGGGCGGGGCGAGGAGGCGTCCGGGCGCCGCGCTGCCCCTCTCCCGGAGGCGGGAGAGGGGGGAGAGGGCATCAGCGCCTCAGTTCGACTTCACCGCGTATTCCGGCTTGCTCTCGTTACCCGGGATGAAGGGGCTCCACGGCTGGGCGCGGATCGGCCCCTCGGTCTGCCAGACCACCGAGAACTGACCGTCTTCCTGGACCTCGCCGATCATCACCGGCTTGTGCAGGTGGTGGTTGGTGGCATCCATGGTCAGGGTGTAGCCGGAGGGTGCGGCGAAGGTCTGTCCGGCGAGGGCCTCGCGGACCTTGTCGACCTCGGTGGTGCCAGCCTTCTCGACCGCCTGGGCCCACATGTGGATACCCACGTAGGTGGCTTCCATCGGATCGTTGGTCACCGCCTTGTCGGCGTTCGGCAGGCCCTTGGCCTTGGCGTAGGCCTTCCATTTCTCGACGAATTCGCTGTTGACCGGGTTGTCCACCGACTGGAAGTAGTTCCAGGCGGCCAGGTGGCCGACCAGCGGCTTGGTGTCGATGCCGCGCAGCTCCTCCTCGCCCACCGAGAAGGCCACCACCGGTACTTCGGTGGCGTCCAGGCCCTGGTTGGCCAGCTCCTTGTAGAAGGGCACGTTGGAGTCGCCGTTGATGGTGGAGACCACCGCGGTCTTGCCGCCGGCGGCGAACTTCTTGATGTTGGCGACGATGGTCTGGTAGTCGCTGTGCCCGAACGGGGTGTAGACCTCCTCGATGTCCTTCTCGGCCACGCCCTTGGAGAGCAGGAAGGCGCGGAGGATCTTGTTGGTGGTGCGCGGGTAGACGTAGTCGGTGCCGAGCAGGAAGAAGCGCTTGGCGGCGCCGCCCTCCTCGCTCATCAGGTACTCGACGGCGGGGATCGCCTGTTGGTTCGGCGCGGCGCCGGTGTAGAAGACGTTCGGCGACAGCTCCTCGCCCTCATACTGCACCGGGTAGAAGAGCAGGCCGTTGAGCTCCTCGAACACCGGCAGCACCGACTTGCGGGACACGCTGGTCCAGCAGCCGAAGACCACCGCCACCTTGTCCTGGGTCAGCAGCTGGCGGGCCTTCTCGGCGAACAGCGGCCAGTTGGAGGCTGGGTCGACCACCACGGGCTCCAGCTGCTTGCCGTTCACGCCGCCCTTGGCGTTGATCTCCTCGATGGTCATCAGCGCCATGTCTTTCAGCGAGGTTTCCGAAATCGCCATGGTGCCGGACAGCGAATGCAGGATGCCGACCTTGATGGTCTCGGCGGCCTGGATGGTCCAGCTCAGGCCCATGGCGGCGATGGAGGCGGAAAGGGTGAAAGCCTTGATCAGGCTGCGACGTTGCATGTGGCGATCTCCGTGCTTGGAAAAGTCTCGGTGGACAACGTGTTGCTCTGGGCAGTCATTCAGGTCGTTCACGTCACTTCGGGCGCCGCTCTCCCCGGCGGGCTTCGTCAGGCGCGGGCAGCTGGGCTGCCGGCCGGTGTCGTGCTGGTCCCTCAGCAATAGGCGTGCCTTGTTGCCGGCAGGCTGCGGGCGCGGCTCCCGGAAAACGGTGCGGGACGGCTCTGGCATGCGCATTGGCGCGTCGCGGGGGAGGGCTTCGAGGGAGCTGCGGCGAAGTCCGCAGGGCGGTGGTCTGGCGGATGGCTGCACCGGTGTGGTGCGCGGGCGGGTCGGATGATGCAGAAGGAAGCCGTTCGTCTAGAAAGATGGCATTTTGACGCCAGAATTTCGCGCGTTTCCGGGGCGGGAGCCGTACAATCCCGCGCCGCCAACCGCAGCGCATCGAATGCACCGTGACCCATGAACATCCCCGAGCCGACCGGCATCGTCTACCTGATCGACGACGATCCCTTCATTCTCCAGGTCCACCGTGAACTGCTGGGCTCGGTGGGTCTCGAAGTGCGCAGCTACAGCTCCTCCACCAGCTTTCTCGAGACTTACCGTCCCGGCCCTCACGAGTGCATCCTCTGCGACCTGCGCATGCCGCAGCTGAGCGGGCTGCAGCTGCAGGCGGAGCTGCTCGAGCGCGGCGTGGAGACGCCGATCATCTTCATCACCGGGCACGCCGACGTAGCCACCGCGGTGGAGGCCATGCGCCGCGGCGCCTTCGACTACATCGAGAAGCCGGTGCACGGTCAGCAGCTGCTGGACCGGGTCAACGCCGCGCTGCCGGTCAGCCGCCAGCGCTACCAGGAGCGCCTGCAGCGCGAGGTCCGCGAGGCGCGCCTGGCGCTGCTCACCCCTCAGGAGCGGCGCATCGCCCAGTGGGTGGTGCAGGGGCATTCCAGCCGGGAGATCGCCGAGCGCGCTGGCCTGAGCGTGCGCACCGTGGAGAACCACCGCGCGCGGCTGATGGAGAAGCTGCACGTCGGTTCGGTGGTGGAGCTGGTGCGCCTGCTGCTGTGAGGTAAATCCCCTCGCACGCCCTGAGTAGTTCTACTCATGCTTGCCGTCGGATACCTGCCGACAATGGCGCTCCCCAAAAGGATGACGCTGGAGTTGAGCGGGCATGCGACAAGCGAACGTGGCACAGGTTCTGGCCGTGGCCAATCTGGTCTTCTGCGGCCTGCTGGCCGAGTCCGCCTGGCTGGGGCTGGGCTGGGGCGGGCTGGTGCTGCTGGCCACCTGCGTTCTGACCCGCTCCCGCTCGCCGCGCGTGCCGGCGGCCAGCCTGGTCGTCGAGGAGCCGCAGTCGGCCGGCGATGAGTCGCTGCGCAAGCTGGTCGGCGGCGTACTGCCGCTCTGGAGCCAGCACCTGCTGCTCGCCCGCGGGCAGATCGGCGAGGCGATCAACGGCCTGGCCGGCGGCTTCGCCACGCTCAGCCAGCGGCTGGTCACTCAGGCCCCCCCAGCAGGGCCAGGAACAGAGCGGCCGGGCCATCGAGATCATCCAGCAGGCCGAGCGCGGTCTGCATCAGATCACCGACGCGCTGCGCCAGACCCAGGAATACCGCGGCCTGCTGCTGGCGGAGATCGACCGCATCGCCAGCCACACCCACGAGCTGAGCCGGATGGCCGAGCAGGTCGGCAAGATCGCCGACCAGACCAACCTGCTGGCGCTGAATGCCGCCATCGAGGCCGCGCGTGCCGGCGAGGCCGGGCGCGGCTTCTCGGTGGTCGCCGACGAGGTGCGCAAGCTGTCGAAGGAGTCCGGCGAGACCGGCAAGCTGATTCGTCAGACTGTGGACACCGTCACCGAGGTGATCCACAAGGCCCAGGGCCTCTCGGCCTCCTTCGCGGAGAGCGAGCAGGCGGTGGTGGCCGAGTCGCAGCAGCGCGTCGCGCAGATCATCGGCGACTTCGACCAGACCGCCAGCATGCTCCAGGAATCGCTCAGCGAGCTGCAGCAGGAGCGCCAGCTGGTGGAGAGCGAGATCAACCAGCTGGTCATGCACCTGCAGTTCCAGGACCGGGTGGACCAGATCATGGGCCACCTCGGCGACGACATGCAGCACCTCGGCCAGGCCCTGGAGACGCTGGACGAGAACGGCCAGCTGCCCAGCGTGGCCGACTGGCTGGAACGCCTGAAGAGCACCTACACCACCCTCGAGCAGCACGAGCTGCACGACGGGCGCAGCACTGCGTCCGCCAACACTTCTTCCTCCATTACCTTCTTCTGAGTTGAGACGAGATGAGCAAGACGATTCTGGTGATCGACGATTCTGCGAGCATGCGGCAGATGGTCAGTCTGACCCTGCGCAGCGCCGGCTACACCGTGGTTGAGGCACAGGACGGCAAGGACGCGCTGAGTAAGCTGGACGGCCGCAAGTACAACCTCATCGTCTCCGACGTGAACATGCCGAACATGGACGGCATCAGCTTCGTCCAGGAAGCCAAGAAACTGCCGGCCTACAAGTTCACCCCGGTGATCATGCTCACCACCGAAGGCAGCGACGACAAGAAGGCCCAGGGCAAGGCCGCCGGCGTGCGTGCCTGGATCGTCAAGCCGTTCCAGCCGCCGATGCTGCTCGACGCCGTGTCCAAGCTGGTGCTCTGAGCATGGAGCACTGTTCCGAGAGCCGCCTGCGGCTCGGCGGCAGCTTCACCATCGAGCGGGCCGCCGAGCTCCGGGAACTGCTGTTGCTCGACCTCGAGCGGCACCGGCCGGAGAGCATCTGCCTGGCCGGCATCAACGACATCGACTGCGCCGGCCTGCAGCTGCTCATCGCCCTGCGCCGCCAGCTGCCGGACGTGCCCTTCGTGGCTCCCAGCCCGGCCGTCGAGCAGCTGCTCGCACGCCTGCACATGACCACCCTGCTCGATCACTGAGGGACGCCCCACCATGGATATGCAAGCCGTTCGCAGCGTACTGCTGGACGAGGCCCGCGAGCTGCTGGTCGAGCTGGAGCAGAACCTGCTGGCCATCGAGTCCGCCGGCGCCGATCCCGAGCGGATCAACGCGCTGTTTCGGGCCGCCCATACCCTCAAGGGCTCCTCGGGCATGTTCAACCTGCACCTGGTGGTGGATTTCACCCACCTGATGGAGAACCTGCTGGTGCGGGTCCGCAATGGCGAGCAGGCCATCGACGGCCCGCTGGTCTCGCTGCTGCTGGGCTGCGGTGACTACCTGAGCCGGCTGTTCGACGAGGTTGCCGAGGGGCGCGACGACAGCGACCCTGATCCCCGCGAGCGGGCCCGTCTATGCGCCGCGCTGAACGACTACCTGGGCGGCGCCGCCGATAGCGCCGCGCCGGCCGCCAGCGCGACGCCGGCGAGCGCCGGGCTGCAGCGCTGGCGCATCAGCCTGCGTCCCGAGCCGCAGGTGCTCAGCTATGGCCTGGACCCGCTGGCCTTCATCCAGTACCTGACCGACAAGGGCGAGCTGCTGTCCCTGCAGATCCTCGACGAGCAACTGCCCGCGCTGGCCGAGCTGGACCCGGAAAGCTGCTACCTGGGCTTCGTCCTCGAGCTGCGCACCCAGGCCAGCCGCGAGTCCCTGGAGCAGGCTCTGGAGTTCATCGCCCAAGACTGCGCCATTGAGCTGGAATGCCTGGACCCGCCGCCCTCCGCGGCTCAGGGCGGAGCACCGGCGGAGCGCCAGGCCGAGGGCTAGGACGGCGGTCGCAGTCGCGCCGCCGAGCAGGTGTTCATCAAGGTGGATGCCCGCAAGCTCGACGAGCTGATCAACGCCGTGGGCGAGTTGGTGATCCGCAACTCGGCCTGCAACGCCCACGGTGTGATCCGCGAGAATCCTGAATTGAGCGAGCTGCTGGCCGGTGTCGGCCAACTGGTCGAGCAGATCCGCGACCGCGCCCTGAACCTGCGCATGGTGCCCATCGGCGAGGTGTTCCAGCGCTTCCCGCGGGTGGTCCGCGACGTCTGCGCCGAGCTGGGCAAGCGCATCGAGCTGAAGGTCAGCGGCGCCGAGACCGAGCTGGACAAGTCCATGGTCGAGAAGCTCAACGATCCGCTGCTGCACATCGTGCGCAACGCCATGGACCACGGCATCGAATCCATCGAGGCGCGCCGCGCCGCCGGCAAGCCGGAGCAGGGCACCCTGTCGCTGAACGCCTACCACCGTTCCGGCGCCGTGGTCATCGAGATCAGCGACGACGGCCGCGGTCTGGACACCGAGCGGATCCTCGCCAAGGCCGTCGAGCGCGGTCTGGTGGAGCCCGACGACCAGCTGGCCGAGCGCGACATCCACAACCTGATCTTCGCCCCGGGCTTCTCCACCGCCGAGCAGGTCACCGACCTCTCCGGTCGCGGCGTGGGCATGGACGTGGTACGGCAGAACATCGAACAGCTGCGCGGCAGCGTGGATATCCATAGCGTGCGCGGCCAAGGCTGCACCTTCCGCATCCAGCTGCCGCTGACCCTGGCGATCATTGATGGCTTCCATGTGGTGGTCGGCGATGCCGACTTCGTGCTGCCGCTCGACCTGGTGGTCGAGTGCCTGGAGTTCACCGAACGGCCCGGCAACCAGGTGATCAACCTGCGCGGCCAGCCGCTGCCCTACATGCGCCTCGCCGAGCGCTTCGGCATTCCGCGTGCTGCCGGTGCCCGCGAATGCCTGGTGGTGGTGCAGGCCGGCGAGCAGCGCGCCGGGATCGTCGTCGACCGCTTCGTCGGCGAGATCCAGGCGGTGATCAAGCCGCTCGGCCGCCTGCTCGACGGCATGCGCGGCCTGGCCGGCTCCACCATCCTCGGCGACGGCAGCGTCGCCCTGTTGCTAGACGTTCCGGTGCTGGTCGCCAGCCCCGTCCAATCCTCTCTCTGATCTGACACTAAGGCATTTCTGATGAACTGGTTCATGAAACTCGGTCTGGCGAAGAAGCTGCTCAGCGCCTTCTTCACTCTGGCGGTGATTGCCGCGGCGATGGGGCTCTTTGGGCTGAACAACATCGTGTCGATGGGCTCGTCCATGCAGCGCATGTACGACAACAACCTGCTGGCGACGGTGAAGGCGCAGATCGCCTTCCGCGAGTACCTGATCTACACCCGTACCGTCATTCGCTTCCTGACCCAGGAAGGCGAAGAACGCGAGGAGACCGTCAAGCGTTCCATTGAATACCGGGAGCGCGCCCAGGCGGCGTTCAACGAATACCGCCAGACCGAGATGTCGCCCGCCGAAGTGGCGCTTGCCGACAAGGTCCAGGCAGGGGTGGACAGTTATGTCAAGGGCGTCCAGGAAGCCCTGGCACTGGCCCGTGACGGCCGTGCCGACGAAGGGCTGGCGATGGTGAACGGTCCGCTGCGGCCGATTGCGCACCAGATCGAGAGCGATTTCGCCGATCTGGTCCAGGAAATGCTGAGACAGGCCGACACGGCCAATCAGGGGGCCCGGGAAACCGTCGCGACGATGAAGGTCGTGATGGGCGTCCTCATCGCGCTGGCCGTCCTGGTAGCCGTCCTTTTCGGCCTGTTCCTGACCCGCGTGATCATCCGCCAGCTCGGCGGTGAGCCCGACTATGCCCGCGAGGTGGTGCAGCGCATCGCCCAGGGCGACCTGACCGTCAAGGTGCAGCTGCGCAAGGGCGACGAGGACAGCCTGCTGGCCGCCATGAGCGGCATGGTCGAGCGCCTGACCGACGTGATCGGCCAGGTCAGTTCCTCGGCTGAATCGCTGGCCTCGGCCTCCGAGCAGGTCTCCGCCTCTTCCGGCACCCTGAGCCAGAACGCCACCGAGCAGGCCTCCAGCGTCGAGGAGATCAGCGCCACCATCGAACAGGCCGCCGCGTCGGTGACCCAGAACGCCGAGAATGCCGCGCTGACCGACCGCATGGCCAGCCAGGCGGCTCAGGCGGCCAAGGAGGGCGGCGAGGCGGTGCGCGAGACCGTCGACGCCATGAAATCGATCGCCGACAAGATCAGCATCATCGACGACATCGCCTACCAGACCAACCTGCTGGCGCTGAACGCCGCCATCGAGGCCGCCCGCGCCGGTGACCACGGCAAGGGCTTCGCGGTGGTGGCTGCCGAGGTCCGCAAGCTGGCCGAGCGCTCCCAGGTCGCCGCCCAGGAGATCGGTACCCTGGCCGACTCCAGCGTGAAGCTGTCCGAGCGGGCCGGTGGCCAGCTCGAGGAAATGCTCCCGGCGATCAGCAAGACCGCCGACCTGGTCAAGGAAATCGCCGCCGCGTCTCAGGAGCAGCGCTCCGGCATCGACCAGATCAACAGCGCCATCCTCGAACTGTCGAAGAGCACCCAGGCCAACGCCTCGGCTTCCGAGGAGCTGTCCGCCACCGCCGAGGAGATGAGCAGCCAGGCGCTGCAGCTGCAGGGCGTGATGGGCTTCTTCAAGACCGGCAAGAACGCCGAACGCCGCGTGCTGCGCGATCCGGCTCCGCTCGCCAGTCGTCCGGCCGCGGGCCAGGGCGCCGCGCAGGGGGCGGTCGACGAAAGCCTCTTCGTCAGTTTCTAAGGGAACCGGACCATGGTCGATTCCACTCAAGCTCAGGAACTGGTGCGCCAGTACCTGATGTTCAACCTCGGCGGTGAAACCTATGGCGTGGGCATCCACGCCATCCGGGAGATCATCGAGTACCCGGGGGTCACCTCCATCCCACTGGCGCCCGCCTTTCTGCACGGGGTGATCAACCTGCGCGGCGCGGTGGTGCCGGTGCTCGACCTCTCGGTGCGCTTCGGCCGCGAGCCCACTGTCATCAACCGGCGCACCTGCATCGTGGTGGTCGAGGTGGCCCAGGGCGAGTCCCTGCACATGCGCGGCGTGCTGGTGGATGCGGTCAGCGAGGTGCGTGAGGTGGAGGCCAGCGAGGTGGAGGGCCGTCCGCAGTTCGGCACCGGGCTGCGCAGCGACTTCGTCACCGCCATGCTGCGTCGCGAGCAGGGCTTCATCCCGATTCTCGACATCGCCGCGGTGCTCTCGCTGGGCGAGCTGGAAAGCCTGATCGAGGCCGGAGCCCAGGCCGGTGTCGGGGCGGCGGCGGGCTGATCAGCATGAAGCCGCTCAGTCCCAAGGCCTTTCAACGCATCCAGGAATGGCTCTACCGCAATGCCGGGATCCAGCTCAGCGCACAGAAGGGGTCCATGGTAGTGAGCCGGTTGTGGCGGCGGGTGGAGGCTCTGGGGCTGGCCGACTTCGATGCCTATCTGGAGCATGTCTTCAGCCCCGTGGGCGAGGTCGAGCGTGCCGAGATGCTCGACCGCCTGACCACCAACGAGACCTATTTCTTCCGCGAGCCGGGGCATTTCGCCCTGCTGCGCGAGCGCATTCTGCCGGATATTCGCGACCGCGCGGCCAAGGTCTGGTGCGCCGCTGCTTCCACCGGCGAGGAGCCCTACAGCCTGGCCATGGTGCTGGCCGACCAACTGGGCCAGCGCTGGCAGCTGACCGCCAGCGACATCTGCGGCCGCGCCCTGCAGCAGGCGCGCAGCGGGCTGTACCGCATGGATCGCCTGGATCTGCTGCCCCGCGACTACCTCAAGCGTTTCTGCCGGCGTGGCACGGGCCACTACGAGGGGATGCTGCTGATCGATCCGGAGTTGCGCGCGCGGGTGCGCTTCGTCCAGCACAACCTGCTCGACGCCTGGGCCGAGCCTGACGAGTTCGACGTGATCTTCCTGCGCAACGTACTGATCTATTTCGATCAGCCGACCCGCCAGCGGGTGCTGGACAACCTCTGTGCCACCCTGCGTCCCGGCGGCTGGCTGATCATCGGCCATTGCGAGTCGCTGGCGGGCCTCTCCCTGCCACTGCAGCAGCTGGCCCCCTCCATCTACCGCATGGCCCGCGTGCCCCACCGGCAGAGGCTGTCGGCATGATCAAGGTAATGATCGTCGACGACTCGGCGGTGGTCCGCTCCATGCTTCGCGAGCAGCTCGGCAGCGAGCCGGACATCGAGGTGGTGGGCGTCGCCCACGATCCGCTGTTCGCCCTGCAGAAGCTCGATACCCTGTGCCCCGACGTGCTGGTGGTGGACGTGGAAATGCCGCGCATGGACGACCTGACCTTCCTGCGCCAGCTGATGCAGCAGAAGCCGATCCCCACCATCGTGTTCTCCTCGCTGGCCGAGCAGGGCTCGGCGATCGCCCTGGACGCCATGGATGCCGGCGCGGTGGCGATTCTCTGCAAGCCGGGTATGGGCGTCGGCCAGTTCATCCAGGAGCAGCGCGCCCAGCTGGTGCAGACGGTGCGCCAGGCGGCCGGTGCGCGCCTGCGCGGCGTGGACCGGCGGGCGGCGGATGAGCCGGGCGAGGCGCTGCACGGCCTGCCGCTGCAGGGGCGCCACGTGTTGCTGGTAGAGGACGATGCGCTCAACCTCGAGGTGGCCAGCGAGCAGCTGCTGGCCCTGGGGCTGCGCCTGAGTACCGCGCGCAACGGCCGCGAGGCGCTGCAGCGACTGGCCGCCGATGCCAGCATCGAGCTGGTCCTGATGGACCTGCAGATGCCCGAGATGGACGGCCTGGAAACCCTACGCCGGTTGCGTCCTCTGTACCCCGAGCTGACGGTGATCGCCCTCACCGCCAGCAACCTCAGCGGCGACCGCGAGCGTTGCCTGGCGGCGGGGATGAGCGACTACCTGGCCAAGCCGGTGGATCCGCGCCACCTAGAGGCGCTGCTGGAGCGCTGGCTGGCCCGCGCGCCGCAGTCCGACGGCGGCGCGGTCGCGCCGACGCCGCGCGCGGTGCCGGAGGCCGGGCTGCCGGAGATCGCCGGTCTCGACCAGCGGGCCGCCCTGGAACGCCTGCTCGGCAACCACACGCTGTACCGCAATCTGCTGCTGCGCTTCGTCGAGGACCACGCCGGGGTGCCGGACGAGCTGCTGGCCAGCCTCGAGGCGCAGAGCGGCGAGGACGCCCAGGCGCTGCTGCACCGCTTCAAGTCCATGGCCGCCACCCTGGGGGCCGTGCAGTTGGAGTCCCTGAGCGTCACCCTGGAGCAGGAACTGCGCGACGCCCAGCCCTGGCGGGCCAGCTACGCCGCCTTCGCCGGGGAGTTCCGGCGCCTGCGCGAGGCCGTGCTCGCCGCGCTGGCCATGTCGCCCGGAGAGGCCGGCGCCCCCGGAGCGTGAGGCCGGACGGGCCGGCCGCGCCAGGTCCGGCCCGGCGGGATCAGGCCCTGGAGGCTTCCAGGGCCTGTTCCAGGTCGGCGCGGATGTCGTCGAAGTGCTCGATGCCGATCGACAGGCGCACCATGTCGCGGGGCACGCCGGCCTTGGCCAGCTCCTCGTCGTTGAGCTGCCTGTGGGTGGTGGAGGCCGGGTGGCAGGCCAGCGACTTGGCGTCGCCGATGTTCACCAGACGCACCACCAGCTTGAGCGCGTCGATGAAGCGCGCGCCGGCTTCCTGCCCGCCCTTGATGCCGAAGGAGAGGATCGCCGCCGGCTTGCCGCCCATGTAGCGCTGGGCCAGCGGGTATTCCGGATGGTCCTCGAGGCCGGCGTACTGCACCCAGGCCACCTGTGGGTGCTGGCGCAGGTACTGGGCCACCTTGAGGGCATTCTCGGTGTGCCGCTCCATGCGCAGGGCCAGGGTCTCCAGGCCCTGCAGGATCAGGAAGGCGTTGAACGGCGACAGCGTCGCGCCCATGTTGCGTAGCGGCACCACCCGGCAGCGGCCGATGAAGGCGGCGGGACCGAAAGCCTCGGTGTAGGTCACGCCGTGGTAGGACGGGTCCGGGGTGTTGAGCAGGGGGAAGCGTGCCTTGTGCTCGGCCCAGGGGAACTTGCCGGAGTCCACCACGATGCCGCCGATGCTGGTGCCGTGGCCGCCGATGTACTTGGTCAGCGAGTGCACCACGATGTCCGCGCCGTGCTCGAAGGGGCGGCAGAGGATCGGGGTGGCCACGGTGTTGTCGACGATCAGCGGCACGCCGTGGCGGTGCGCGGCCTCGGCCAGGGCGGCCAGGTCGACGATGTTGCCGGCCGGGTTGCCGATGGATTCGCAGAACACCGCCTTGGTGCGTTCGTCGATCAGCGCCTCCAGGGCGGCGAGGTCGTCGTGGGGGGCGAAGCGCACCTCGATGCCGAAGCGCGGCAGGGTGTGGGCGAACAGGTTGTAGGTGCCGCCGTACAGCTTGGCCACCGAGACGATGTTGTCGCCGGCCTCGGCGATGGTCTGGATGGCGTAGGTGATGGCCGCCATGCCGGAGGCCACCGCCAGCGCCCCCACGCCGCCTTCCAGGGCGGCGACGCGCTTCTCCAGCACGTCGTTGGTGGGGTTCATGATGCGGGTGTAGATGTTGCCGGCCACCTTGAGGTCGAACAGGTCGGCGCCGTGCTGGGTGTCGTCGAAGGCGTAGGAGCTGGTCTGGTAGATCGGCACCGCCACTGCCTTGGTGGTCGGGTCGGGACTGTAGCCGGCATGGATGGCCAGGGTTTCCGGTTTCATGGCTGCGCTCCTTCGATGGGGATGAAAAAGCGCAGGATGGTAAAGGGCCGGCGACCCGTCAATGACCCGATGGAATAAAAAGCCCGATCTTCCTAGATGGAAAGGTTATTGGCCTAGAACAGGCTGCTGTAGATGTTGTAGGCGCTGATGCAGGTGATCAGGCAGCCGACGATGGTCAGCAGGGTGCGCGCGGAAAGCTTCTTGCACAGCAGGGCGGCGAAGGGCGCGGCGAACAGCCCGCCGAGCACCAGGCCGGCGACCATCATCCAGGTGGCCGGCTGGCCGGCGAGGAGGATGAAGGAGGTGGCGCTGGACAGGGTGAGGAAGAATTCCGCGAAGTTCACCGAGCCGATGGTGGTGCGCGGGTCGCTGCCGGAGCCGAGCAGGCTGCTGGTCACCACCGGGCCCCAGCCGCCGCCGCCGGCGGCGTCCACGAAGCCGCCGAACAGCGCCAGCTTGCCGACGTGCTTCGGCGTGCGACGCTGGATCATCTGGCGGTAAGCCTTGCTGAGGATGTACAGGCCCATGACCAGCAGGTAGGCGGAGATGAACGGCTTCATCAGCGCGCCGTCCACCTGGGTGACCAGGATGGCGCCGAGGATCGCACCGATGCTCCCGGGCAGCAGCAGGCGCAGGAACAGTGCCTTGTCGACGTTGCCCAGCTTGACGTGGGAGATGCCCGACAGGCCGGTGGTGAACACCTCGGCGATGTGCACGCTGGCGCTGGCCGCCGCCGGGGTGGCGCCGGCGGAGAGCAGGAAGGTGGTGGCGGTGATGCCGTAGGCCATGCCCAGGGCGCCGTCGATCACCTGGGCGAAGAAGCCCACCGCCACGGCGCTCCAGAATGCCGAGCTGCTCAGGGTGCTCTCGATGATGTGCAGGGCGCCGCTGCTGCCGTTGCTGGAGAACAGCCGCCAGATCAGGAAGGACAGCAGGCCGGCGAGGATCAGTACGGCGGCCCACATGGCGCCGCGCAATACCGGATGGTTGTCGGGCTGGGAAACGTAGGCTTCCACGGGCGGAAGCCCCAGTGCCTCGTGCTCTGCGTTGAGGGGGCTCGGGCTGAGGTCGAGGTCACGGATTTTCATGCGGGGAAGAGCCTGACAGTTGGTGGTAGAACAGGCGGAAATAAGCAGGCGACGAAAGATAGTGGCCTTCTCTTAGAGCGTCCAAGATCAATTCCTGAGGTTCATATGACTCGGAGTGATAAGGCGCCTGAGGCTCCGGCTGTATCGCCGCCCCTCTCGGCAACTGTGCCTGTGCCGGCGCGGCGGTGGTCGCTAGGCTGGGAAACCGACAGAGGGGAGGCGAGAAATGCGACTTCTGGGCGTACTCGGCGGCATGAGCTGGGAATCCACCGTCACCTATTACCGGCTGCTCAACCAGGGCGTGCGCGAGCGGCTCGGTGGGTTGCACTCGGCCCCCTTGCTGCTGCACTCGGTGGACTTCGCCGGCATCGCCGCCCTGCAGCGTTCCGGCGACTGGGACGCGGCCGGGCGCCAGCTCGCCGAGGCCGCCCGCGGCCTGGAGAGAGCCGGCGCCGGGGCGCTGCTGCTGGCTACCAACACCATGCACAAGGTGGCGGCCTCGATCGAGGCGGCGGTGGGGATTCCCCTGCTGCATATCGGCGATGCGGTGGGCGCGGCCCTGCGCGAGCTGGGGGTGCGCCGCGCGGCGCTGCTCGGCACCCGCTTCACCATGGCCGAGGCCTTCTACCGCGAACGGCTCGCCGCGCGTTACGGTATCCAGGTGCTGGTTCCGGATGCGCCGGGCATGGCGGAGATCGACCGGATCATCTTCGCCGAGCTGTGCCAGGGACGCTTCTTGGATAGCTCGCGGGCCTTCTACCTGAAACAGTTGGAGCGGCTGGCGGCGCGCGGCGCCCAGGCGGCGATCCTCGGCTGCACCGAGATCGGTCTGCTGCTGGACGGTGTCAGCACGCCGCTGCCGCTGGTGGACAGCAGCGAGCGCCATGTGGCCATGGGGCTGGACTGGCTGCTCGCCGAGGCGCCCTCCGCGCGCTGACGGTCGAGGGCCGGGAGAGAGGATCTCTGGCCGCTCAGGACGAACAGCTGATCTCCAGATGCTTCCCCCACTCCGGCGGGCGCTCGGCGTAGCGCTCCATCCCGGGCTGCTCGGCGTAGGGCTGGCTGAGCACCGCGTGGAGCTCGCGCACGGGGGCGTAGTCGCCCTGCTCGGCGGCCTCGATGACCTGCTGGGCCAGGTAGTTGCGCAGGACGTACTTGGGATTGACCGCGTGCATGCGCGTCCGCCGCTCGGCCTGGCTGCCGCCTTCACTGTCCACGCGCGCCCGGTAGGCGGCGCCCCAGGCGTCGAAGCCGGCCAGGTCGGCGAAATCTTCCCGGAGAATCCGCAGGGCCTGCTCCGGGGCCTCCTCGCCGAGCTGGCGGAAGAACCGGCTGTAGTCGACGGCGCTGCCCTGCATCAGCTGCAGCAGACGCTGCACCAGCTCCTGATCGCCTTCCGCGGCGCTGGCCAGGCCCAGACGGCGGCGCATCAGGTCCAGGTAGTGGGCCTGGAACAGCGGCAGGAACAGGCCGAGGCTGGCGCGCAGCTCGTCCACGCCGACGAAGGGGGTCAGGGCCTGGGCCAGGGCGGCCAGGTTCCAGTGGGCGATGGGCACCTGGTTGCTGAAGCTGTAGCGGCCGCTGTCGTCGGAGTGGTTGCAGACGTGGTTGGCGTCGAAGTCGTCGAGGAAGGCGTAGGGGCCGTAGTCGAAGGTGATGCCGAGGATCGACATGTTGTCGGTGTTCATCACCCCGTGGCAGAAGCCGTAGGCCTGCCAGTAGGCGAGCAGCTCGGCGGTGCGCTCTACCACCTCGCGGAACAGCGCGGCGTGCGGCGCGGGCTGTTCCAGGCAGGCCGGGAAGTGGCAGCGCAGCACGTGCTCGGCGAGGATCCGCAGCTGCTCGCGCTGGTCGCTGTAGTAGAAGTACTCGAAGTGTCCGAAGCGCACGTGGCTGGGTGCCAGGCGCAGCAGCATGGCGGCGCTTTCCTGGCGCTCGCGCCACACCGGGGTGGTCGAGCCGGTGACGCACAGGGCGCGGCTGGTGGGGATGCCCAGGGCGTGCAGGTGCTCGCTGGCGAGGAACTCGCGGATCGTCGAGCGCAGCACCGCGCGGCCGTCACCCATCCGCGAGTAGGGGGTCAGGCCGGCGCCCTTGAGGTGCAGGTCCCAGTACTCGCCGGCGGCGTTGACCACCTCGCCGAGCAGCAGGCCGCGGCCGTCGCCGAGGCGCGGGTTGTAGACGCCGAACTGGTGCCCGGAATAGACCATCGCTCGCGGCTCGGCGCCGGCCCACAGGCGGTGGCCGGAGCCCAGCTGGGCAAGCAGCGGGTCGTCCTGCACCGCCGGCTCGAGATCGAGCAGGGCCAGGGCCGCCTCGCTGGCCACCACCAGGCGCGGTTCGTCGATGGGATCGGGAGCCACGGCGACGGAGAAGGCGTTGCCCAGGCGCGCGTAGCGGTTGTCGAAGTGCAACTCGTCGAGGTTCTTCATCATCGGCTCAGCTTGGCCGCAAGGCCGCCGCCGGGCAAGTGCCGGCGGCTCATTGCGGCGCGTCCGGCGCCTCGGTGGCGGGCTTGTCCAGGTGACGTTGCTCGCCCTTGGCGTTTATGAGGGTGACGTCCATCTTCGGAACGGTCGCGACATTGATGCCGTGCTCCTGGAACAGTTGGTCGATGCGCCTGTTCAGCTCGTCGGTGGCCAGGCCGCGGTCGCCCAGCTCGCGCACGTAGATCTTCAGCTCGTGCTCCAGCACCGTCGGGCCGTAGGTCTTCAGCTGCACACTGGGCGCCGGCTCGCGGAGCACCCGCGGGTTCTCCTGGGTGGCCTGCAGGAGCAGCTTGCGCACCAGTTCCAGGTCGGGGCCGCGGTTGACGTTGTAGGTCAGCACCACGCGGGTCACGGTGTCGGTCAGCGTCCAGTTGATCAGTTGGCTGGTCAGGAATGTCTGGTTGGGGACGATGACTTCCTTGCGGTCGCTGTCGGTGATGTGGGTGGCGCGGATGCGGATGCGATTGATGGTGCCGGTGACGCCGCCGATGGTCACGGTGTCGCCGATCCGCACCGGGCGCTCGAAAAGGAGGATCAGGCCGGAGATGAAGTTGGCGAAGATCGCCTGCATGCCGAAACCGATACCCACCGAGAGGGCGGCGACCAGCCACTGCAGCTTGTCCCAACTGACCCCCAGGGTGCCCAGGGTGGACACCGCGCCGAAGCCGATGATGGCGTAGGAGAGCAGCGAGGTGGCCGCGTAGGAGGTGCCCTGGGCCAGGCTCAGGCGCGACAGCACCAGCACTTCCAGCAGGCCGGGCAGGTTGCGGGCGAGGATGATGGTGATCGCCAGGATCGCCAGGGCGCCGAGCAGGTCGGCCAGGCTGATCGGCACCATGGTGGCTGCGGCCCCGCTGCCGGCGCTGTATTCGTAGAGGGTGACGTTGTCCAGGTAGGCGAACACCGAGATGAGGTCGGCCCACACCCAGTACAGGGCGGCGATGAAGGCGAGCATCAGGCTGAGGCTGGTGAGGCGCAGCGACTGCTGGTTGATCTGCTCGATGTCCAGCACCGGCTCCTCCACCACTTCCTCGCTGCCCGGGGCCTGCTGGCGCTTGCCGAGCGCGCGCTGGTAGGCCAGACGCCGGGCGGCGACGCCGAGGCTGCGCCGCGCGGTGGCTTCCAGCACTAGCCAGAGCAGCACCAGATAGAAGGTGTCCAGCAGGCGGTCGCTGAGCTTCAGGGCGGTGTAGTAGTAGCCGGCGCAGACCGCGACGAACAGCACCACCGGGAGGATGACGATGGCCACACCGAGGAACTGGCGGAACAGCGGGACGTGCTCGCGGGTCGGCAGGTCGTACAGTAGCTTGCCGGTCAGCCAGCCCAGCAGGGCGTAGCAGACCAGCACCACGCTGATGCCGATGACGTCGTTGCCGAGCACCTCCGGCTGGCGTTCGGCGACCGTCACCACCGCGGCCAGGGCCAGCACTACCACGCCGAGACGGCGGATCTGGCTACGCAGGAAGGCCACCTGGTGGCGCGGCCAGTGGAAGTGCAGCTCGGCCACCCCGGAGGGGGCGAGGATCCGGTAGGCGGTGTAGAACACCAGCCAGGCCATGGCCATCTTGTACAGGGCGGCGCCGAAGATGGCGTTCTGGCCTCGGGCGTCCATCTGCAGGGCGAAGCCGGCAAGGGCCAGCAGCAGGGTGCCGGGCAGCGCCAGCAGCAGGTTGATGAACAGCGCCAGGGGGGTATGCAGCTGGCTGTCGCGCTTGTAGTGGCCGACGTCCTGGTGCAGGGCGGCCAGCTTGGCTTTCAGCCAGCCGCGCCGCCACAGCAGCAGGGCGAAGAGCACCAGCAGGGGCAGGAACACCAGCGGCTTGTCGGCCAGCCCGCTGCCCAGTTCGTGGAACAGCGAGCCCCAGTCCACGCTGGCCAGTTGGGCCTCGAGCAGCTCCGGGACGCTCTTCAGCCAGGCCATGTCCAGCGGCCGGTTGCTGGGGATCCAGAACATCTGCTCCTCGAGGGTGGCGCGTAGGCTGCTGGCGGTGGCTTGCAGCTGCTTCTGGTTGAGCTGCAGGTTGATGGATTCGTTGAGCAGGGCGCTCATCTCGCGGTTGAGGCGCTCGAGCAGTTCGCTGCGGGTGGCGATCAGCTCGCCGAGGGTGCTGCGCAGCTCCGGGGTGACCTGCTCCTCGGCCTGCTTGGCGAGCAGCTGCTCCACGTAGGTCTCGGGATTGCTGAGCTGCTCGCGCTGCTGGTTGATCTCGAACTGGTAGAGGCGGATGTCGGCGATCTCGTCGGCCAGGCCACGATCCTCCCTCACCTTCGGCAGCGCCTGCTTCTGCTGGTAGAGCAGGCGGGACAGCAGCAGGCTGCCCTGCAGCACGTCGATCTGCTCGCTCAGGGCCTGTTCGCTCTGGCTCAGGTTGTCCAGGCGCTGCTTGGTCTCCAGGTTCAGGCGGGTCAGGTCGTTGAGGCGTTCGGTGGAGCGCAGCAGGTAGTCGGAGAGCTTCAGGTTGATGGCGCTTTCCCGGGCCAGCAGGTCGTCGTCGCGGGCGTCCTCGGTCTCCTTGGCCAGTTCGGCGACGGTGCGTTCCGACTGTTCGCGGCGGCGGTCATTGATCAACGACTGCAGGGCCAGGGTTTCCTGCTCGGCACGGCGGATACGCTCCTCTAGCAGATCGTGGCGGGCGCGGCCGAGGTCCTGCAGCTGGCTGTTGCCGGCCAGTTCCTCGCGGCGCAGCTGGGCCTTCGCGGCCAGGGCGGCCAGCTCGGCGTTGAGCTGGTCGCGGCGCTCCGCGGAAAGGGGCTTGCCCTGCTCCTTGCCGAGCTTGAGCAGGTTGTTGATCTCCAGGCTGCGTGCCTGGCCTTCGCTGATCTCTGCCTGGGCACGCTCCGGGCGGGTCTGCGCGGTGACGATCAGGCTGTTGGCGGCGGCCAGCTGGCGTTGCCATTCGCCGAGCTGGGCGTTGCGCTCGGCGAGCAGTTGCTCCAGTTCCTCCACCGGGCGTTCGGCGTAGAGGCGCGGCACGTCGGGCAGCGCGCTGTCCTTCAGACGGGCCAGCTCGCGCTGCGCCTCAAGCACCTGGCGCGGCGCCTCGGCGAGCTGCTTGCGCAGTTCGGCGAGCTTCTGCTCGCTGTCGGCTTTCTCGGCGAGCTGCTGCAGAGTGCTTTCCAGCACCTGGCGCAGGGCCTGCTGCTCGGCTTCGGCGAGCTGGCGCTCGGCCAGGCCGTCGAGGCTCTTCTGCACCGCGGCGGCGCTCGGCGCTTCGGCGGCCGGCAGGAGGGGATGGAACAGCAGACCGAGGCCGAGCAGGGCCGCGGCGAGAAGGTTGCGCACAGGGGGCATGATCAGAGCGTCGCGAAAGGTTGCAGAGTTAGAGAAGCCGCACGGGACCGGGGCGGGCACCGGCGGGGAATTTGAGGCCGATCTTGAGGATCCGGTTCCCTTCCATGGCCGCCACCGTCCAGGTCAGGCCGTTCCACTCCACCTGGTCGCCGACCACCGGAGCGCCGCCGATCTGTCGGGCGATGAAGCGTGCCAGCGGCTGGCTGCCGTCCTCGTCGCCCAGTTCCAGGCCATAGAGTGCCGCCACCGCGTCCAGCTCGGCATCGCCCTCGAGCATGAAGTCGCCGAAGAAGCGCAGGTCCTGGCCGCGACTCGGTGCCTCGCTGAACAGCTTGCCGAGAGCCGGCAGGTCGCGTTCGTGGCCGACCACGCAGAGGATGTCGCCGGCCTCCAGGGTGGTGCTGCCGGACGGGTGGAGCAGCTCGCGGCCGCGGAACAGCGCGGCGACGCGGGTGCCCTCGGGCATCCGCAGCTCGCGCAGCGGCGCGCCCACGCACCAGCGCTCGGCGGCCAGGCGGTAGACGAACAGCTCCCACTCGCTGGTCGGATGCACCTCCAGGCCGGCGCGGGAGATGGGCGATGGCGCCGGCGGCACGGTGACGCGCAGCAGCTTGGCCGCCCAGGGCAGGCTGGTGCCCTGCAGGAGCAGGGAGACCAGGACGATGAAGAAGGCCAGGTTGAAGTACAGCTGGGCGTTCTCCAGACCGGCCATCAGCGGGAACACGGCGAGGATGATCGGCACCGCGCCGCGCAGGCCGACCCAGGCGATGAACATCTTCTCGCGGTCGTGGAAGCCGCGGAACGGCCAGAGCCCGACCAGCACCGACAGCGGCCGGGCGATGAGGATCATCCATAGCGCCAGGAGCAGCGCGGGAACGGCGATGGGCAGCAGGTCGTGGGGGGTGACCAGCAGACCGAGGACCAGAAACATGCCGATCTGCGCCAGCCAGGCCATGCCGTCGAGCATGTGCAGGATACCGTGGCGCGAGCGGATCTGCCGGTTGCCGAGCACCAGGCCGCACAGGTAGACGGCGAGGATGCCGCTGCCGTGTAGGGCGTTGGTCACCGCGAAGACCAGCAGGCCGCCGCTGATCACCAGCAGCGGGTAGAGGCCGTGGGCCAGGTGCACGCGGTTGACCACCTGGAGCAACAGCCAGCCGCCGCCGAGGCCGAGGATCAGGCCGATGCCGAACTCGCGCACCAGATGGAGCAGGAAGTCCAGGCTGAACTCGCTCTGCCCCTTGGCGAGCATGTCGATCAGGGTCACGGTGAGGAACACCGCCATGGGGTCGTTGCTGCCCGACTCGATCTCCAGGGTGGCGTTGACGCGCTCGTTGAGGCCCTTGCCGCCGAGCAGGGAGAACACCGCGGCGGCATCCGTGGAACCGACGATGGCGCCGATCAGCAGGCCCTGCAGCAGGTTGAGGTCGAACAGCCAGGCGGCGGCCAGGCCGGTCAGCCCGGTGGTGATCAGCACCCCTACCGTGGCCAGGGACAGCGCCGGCCAGAGCGCCACGCGGAAGCTGGAGACGCGGGTGCGCAGGCCGCCGTCGAGGAGGATCACCGCCAGGGCCAGGTTGCCCACCAGGTAGGCCAGCGGGTAGTTGGTGAAGTTGATGTGGCCGATGCCGTCGACGCCGGCGACCATGCCCACGGCGAGGATGATCACCAGGATCGGGATGCCCAGTCGCGAAGAGAAGGAGCTGACCAGAATGCTCGCGCCCACCAGAATCGCGCCGATCAGGAACAGGCTATTGACGGTGGATGCGTCCACGGGAACTCCAGCGGTGACAGTGATGGGCGAAGCGGAGGGGGAGGGTGGTGCGGCGGCACCGGCAGCTGCTGATTTAAACCGCTGCCGGCGCGTGACCGCAAGGGCCGCGCAAGTCATCTGACGGTCCGCGCGGCGGGCAGGTCACGGGCGTTGGCGATGACCGGAGCATGGGCTCCGCCGCGAGTGGCGCGGGGTCCCGGCGGCTTCAGAACCAGGCGTCCTGCATGGCCAGGCAGGTGTCGTCGCGGGCTTCCAGCAACTCCAGCTCGTGGCGGCAGGCCGGCACTTCCCAGGTCAGGAAGTAGCGCGCCGCCTGCAGTTTGCCGCGGTAGAAGTCGGCATCCGCCGGGTTGCCGGCAGCCAGGCCGCGTTCGGCGCACAGCGCCTGTTCCAGCCAGCGCCAGCCGATCACTGCGTGGCCGAACACCTTGAGGTAGAGCGCCGAGTTGGCCAGCGCCAGGCTCGCCCGGCCGGCCAGCAGGTCGTCGAGCAGGCCCAGGGTGACCCGCTGCAGCTGCCCCAGCAACTGCTCCAGGGGCTGGCGCAGCTGGGCCAGGGCGGGATTGCCGGCGGCGCGCTGGCAGCAGGCGTTGATCCGCTTGAACAGCTGGCGCAGGCCGGCGCCGTCGTTCTGGATCAGCTTGCGGCCGAGCAGGTCCAGCGACTGGATGCCGTTGGTTCCCTCGTGGATGGGGTTCAGGCGATTGTCGCGGTAGTAGTGCTCCACCGGGTGGTCGCGGGTGTAGCCATGGCCGCCGAGGATCTGGATGGCCAGCTCGTTGGCCTTCAGACAGAACTCGGAGGGCCAGGCCTTGACGACCGGGGTGAGCAGGTCGAGCAGCTCCAGGGCGTGGGTGCGGTCCTCGGCGGTCTCCAGAGTCTCGCTGTCGTCCATCAGGCGCGCGGCATACAGGCCCAGGTCGAAGGCGCCTTCCACGTAGGCCTTCTGGATCAGCAGCATGCGCCGCACGTCGGCATGGGCGATGATCGGCACCATGGGCGCCTGCGGGTCCTTCGCCTCCGGCAGGCGGCCCTGGGGGCGTTGGCGGGCGTAGTCGAGCGCGTAGAGGTAGCCGGCGTAGCCGAGCATGACGGCGCCCATGCCGACGCCGATGCGCGCCTCGTTCATCATCTGGAACATGTAGGCCAGGCCGTGGTGCGGCTGGCCCACCAGGTAGCCGACGCACTGGCCGTTGTCGCCGAAGTTGAGCGCCGTAGAGGTGGTGCCGCGCCAGCCCATCTTGTGGAACAGGCCGGCCAGGCTCACGTCGTTGCGCGGGCCCAGGCTGCCGTCCGCGTTGACCAGATACTTGGGCACGATGAACAGGCTGATGCCCTTCACCCCGGGCGGCGCATCCGGCAGGCGGGCCAGTACCAGGTGCACGATGTTCTCGGCCAGCGGATGGTCGCCGGCGGAGATGAAGATCTTGTTGCCCCTGAGGCGGTAGCTGCCGTCGGGGTGCGGTTCGGCGCGGGTGCGGATGTCGGCCAGCGAGGAGCCGGCCTGCGGCTCGGTGAGCGCCATGGTGCCGAAGAAGCGGCCCTCGAGCATCGGTTGCAGGAAGCGGCGCTTCTGCTCGGCATCTCCGAAGCTGTCGAGCAGCCGGCTGGCGGCCATGCTCAGCAGCGGGTAGGAGGCGGTGGCGATGTTGGCGGCCTGGAAGTGGGCGAAGCAGGCGCGGGACAGCAGCTGCGGCAGCTGCATGCCGCCGGCCTCGAAATCCCGGCTGGCGTTGAGAAAACCGGCCTCGTGGAAGGCGCGCAGGGCCGGCGCCAACTCGGGGATCAACTGCACACCGCCGTCGACGAAGCGCGGCTCCTGTTCGTCGCTCTTGCGGTTGTGCGGGGCGAACTCCTCCTCGGCGAGGCGCCGCGCGGTGGCCAGCGCGGCATCGAAGGTGGCGCGGCTGTGTTCGGCGAAGCGCGGGCGCTGGGTGAGCGCGACGGCATCCAGCACTTCGTAGAGCTCGAAGGCCAGGTTGCGGGAGCTGAGCAGGGTTTCGGACATGACGGGCCCTCCGGTGACTCTGGCGAGTCTAGGCAGCCGTGCGGCGGGCCGCCCAGCATCATCAGCGGCGGTGATGGGCGGCCACATCGCCGGGCTGATCGGCGCTCCCTACCAGCATCCGCAACTGGACTGCCTGCCGCTCTGAGGGGAGGCGCTGATGCAGGAGCCGCACCCGCGCGCCCATCCGGTGCGCTACCAGGCCATCGAGGCCGAGCTGGGCGCCGCGCTATCCGCCTCGCCCGGCATCGCGCCGCCGGCGAGCACCCGGAACCGCGGCTCGAACTGATGCAGGCACAAGGCCCCGTCAGCGGGTAAACTGGCGCCCTGCTTCGGAGAGCCTCATGAACTACCGCCACGCCTTCCATGCCGGCAACCATGCCGACGTGCTCAAGCACCTGGTGCTGACCCGCCTGATCGCCCTGCTGTCGCGCAAGGACAAGCCCTTCGCCTATCTGGACAGCCACGCCGGGGTGGGGCTCTACGACCTACTCGGCGAGCAGGCCAGCCGCACAGACGAATGGCAGGACGGCATCGGCCGGCTGTGGGCCAGCGAGGCACCGGCGCTGGCCGGCGACTACCTGAAGGCCATCCTGGCTCTCAACCCAGACGGCGAGCTGCGCTACTACCCCGGCTCGCCGGAACTGGCGCGGCGCCTGACCCGTCCCCAGGACCGCCTGCTGCTCAACGAGAAGCATCCCGAGGACGGCCAGCTGTTGAAGGCCAACATGGCCGGCGACCGCCGCGTGGTGGTGCGCCTCGGCGAGGGCTGGCACATTCCCCGGGCGCTGCTGCCGGTCAACGAGAAGCGCGGCCTGCTGCTGATCGACCCGCCGTTCGAGAAGGTGGACGAGCTGGAGCGCTGCGTGAAGGCGCTCGACGAAGCGATCGGCCGGATGCGCCAGACGGTGGTGGCGATCTGGTACCCGATCAAGTCCGTGGATCAACTGAAGCGCTTCTACCTGAACCTGGAACAGAGCGCCGCCCCCAAGCTGCTGCGCGCCGAGCTGTACGTGGCGGCCCCGGAGGATCCGGAGCGGCTGACCGGCTCCGGGCTGGTGATCAGCAATCCGCCCTGGGGGCTGGAGGACGAGCTGGCCGAGCTGCTGCCCTGGCTGGCCGAGCTGCTGGCCCAGGACGCCGGCGCCGGCTGGCGCCTGGACTGGCCGATTCCGGAGTGAGGCGTCGGCTCAGGACGGCTCGCTCTGGCGGCGCGCCTCGCGCTGGTTGACCCAGAACTCGATCAGCTCGCGCAGCTGGGACATCTCCACCGGCTTGGCCATGTGCCCGTCCATGCCCGCTTGGCGGGCGCGTTCCTTGTGCTCGCTGAGGATGTGCGCGGTGAGCGCCACCACCGGGGTGCGTTCGCGGTGCACCTCGGCCTCCCAGCTGCGCAACTGCGCGGCGGCGGAGAAGCCGTCGAGCACCGGCATCTCGCAGTCCATCAGCACCAGATCGTACTGCTTGGCCTTCATCGCCTGCAGCGCCTCGGCGCCGTTGCTGGCGGTGTCCGGCTGCAGGTTGAGCTTGCCGAGCATGCCGCGGATCACCTTGGTGGAGATGCTGTTGTCCTCGGCGACCAGCACGCGGAAGTCGGCGGGCACCTGGGGCGGCGGTTTGGTGACCGGCTCCGGCACCACCGGACGGCGCGCCCCGCGCTGACGCTGGCCGAGCTCGTCGGCCAGGGTGGTCTTCAGGGTATAGCCGGCCACCGGCTTGGCGAGGATGCGCTTGATCCCGGCGTTGCGGGCGATGATCTTGCTCGGCGCGTTGCTGATCCCGGTGAGCATGATCAGCAGGATGTCGTGGTTGAGGCTGGGGTCTTCCTTGATCCGCGCGGCCAGCTGCATGCCGGTCATGCCGGGCATGTCCTGGTCGAGCAGCACCGCGTCGAAGTACTCGCCGATGTGCGCCTTGGTGCGTAGCAGGGCCAGGGCCTCCTTGCCGGAGGGCACTGCGCTGGCCTGGATGCCCCAGGCGCTGCACTGCTGGAGGAGCACCTTGCGGCAGGTGTCGTTGTCGTCCACCACCAGCAGGCGGGCGCCCTGCAGCGGGCCGTCGAGGTCGGTGGCCGGCTGCTCGAGGCGCTCGGCGTCGAGCGGCAGGGTCAGCCACAGGGTGCTGCCCTGGCCGCTGCCGCCCTGGATGCCGAACTCGCCTTTCATCAGGCCGATCAGCTGGCGGGCGATGATCAGCCCGAGACGCCCGCCGAGCTTGCTGTCGGCGAGGAAGTCGTGGCTGTGCAGCTGGGCGTTGAGCAGTGCCGCGCGTTCCTCGGCGGGCAGCGGGGTGCCGCTGTCCTGCACGGCGATGCGCAGGCGCGGGCCGTTCTCGGCGGATTCCAGGGCGACGACCAGGAGGATCTCGCCCTCGTCGGTCTGCTTGAAGGCGTTGTCGAGCAGGCTGAGGAGGACCTGCCGCAGGCGCGTCGGGTCGCCGGAGATCACCCGGGGGACCTGTGGCTGCAGGAAGCTGATCAGCTCGATGCGCTGCTGCTCGGCTTTGGCACGGAAGATGTCCAGGCAGTCCTCGATCAGCGCGTTGAGGTCGAACTGCACGTCATCCAGCTCGATCTGGCCGGATTCCAGCTTGGAAATGTCGAGGATCTCGTTGATCAGGGTAAGCAGCTCGTTGCCCGAGCTGTGGATGGTCTGCACGTAGTCGCGCTGCTTGGCGGACAGCGGAGTCCCGAGCAGCAGCTCGGTCATGCCCAGCACGCCGTTCATCGGGGTGCGGATCTCGTGGCTGATCTTGGCGAGGAACTCGGCCTTGGCCTTGAGTTCCGCGGAGCTGGCGGCCAGGGCCTGGCTGCTGCTGAAGCGCTCATCGAGGATGCGCTGTTGGCGCTCGCTGAGGGACAGGCCGAGGATGAAGCTGCTCGACACGCAGACCGCCAGCAGACTGGCCGCCAGCCAGTCGGCGGGCACCGCCCAGTAGCCGAACAGTGCCGGCAGGGCGCCGATGTAGGCCAGGCAGAACAGCAGGGTACCGAGGCTGAGCAGGCGTGCCGGGCGGTAGCCGTGCTGCCAGTGGAACAGCGCGACGGCGAAGGCGCTCACCAGGCAGAGCAGGGTGATCAGGTGCACCGCCTGCTCGAAGTACGGCCAGTCGACGAATAGCAGCAGGATGCCGGTGAGCAGGCCCAGCAGGCCCTCGCCGAGCAGCAGGCGGCTCATCAGGGCGCTCGCGCAGACCCGGTCGAAGAAGCTGGCGGTGAAGCCCAGAGCGCATAGCGTGGCGAGCAGGGTGGTGAGGTTGCCGGCCTCGGCCTGCAGGCTGGGCCAGGCGCTCAGCCAGGGGGTGGCGAGGCCCAGCTCGCAGAGCGCGGTGGCCAGCAGGCTGGCCTGCAGGGCGGCCATCCACAGGTTGGGAGTGGCGCGCAGGTAGGCATAGCGTATCAGGTGGTAGAGCAGCAACAGGGCGAAGCTGCCGAGCAGGGCGCCGAACAGCAGCGGGCGACGCTGGTCGCTGGCCAGCCGCGCGGCACTCTGCAGCTCGATGGCCGGACGCAGGCTGTGCTCGGCGGCGAGGCGCAGGTAGAGCTGCTGGGGCTCGGCGGCCTGGGGCAGGGGCAGTAGGAAGTCGTGGCTGGGGAGCGGGCGTCTGGCCAGCGGCTGGTCGCTGCCGGTGTGCAGCTCGGCGTACAGTCGATCGCCGCGCAGCACGTAGAGGTCCAGTTCGTTCAGGGCGGGGGCGAAGATGCGCAGCAGCTGCTCCTGGTCGTGGGCGGGCAGCTGGTAGTGCAGCCAGAGGGCCTGGCCGTGGCCGGGCAGCGTCAGCTGGGCGAGGTCGACCGGGGTGAGCTGGTTGGCGTAGCGGGGGCTGCGCAGATCGTCGAGGTAGAGTCGGCCGCTGGGGTCGAGCAGGGCGGACCACTGGCTGAGCGGGGTGGCCTGCGCAAAGAGCGCACTCGCCGCCAGCATCAGTAGGCCGACGAGAAGTCCTATGGCAGTCCTGGGCCTCGACACAGCGAAATCCCTTCGATTCTTGGGTAAGTGAGAAATTATAGCCATGCCCGTCGAGCCCCGGCCATGGCCGTGACGGCCAGTGATCTGACCGTCGCGACAGCGTTGCGAGGTGGCTTTCGGCGCCCTGCAAGTGCCGTTCATCGGCAGCCTGCGGTCGGCGAGGAAAACGCCTCTCGAGCGGCAGAGGCTCTAGCTCGGGAAATCCGTGGATCACGGCTGGACGAGAAAAGCAAGCTTATTCGACCAATGTCTAATAATGTGCTTCATCCGCATGTCTAGCCTTCCCTCTCACAACAATCACAACAACAGGCGTCCGGGCCAGGACGATCCCCGTTCTGGCCGGCAGGGCGCCGGGAGGCTACACCCATGAGTGTTACGACGGCAGACGCCAGCCTTGCGGCAAGTGGTCCAATGACCCCGGAAGAGCGGAAGGTGATCTTCGCCTCTTCCCTGGGCACGGTCTTCGAGTGGTACGACTTTTACCTGTACGGATCGCTATCGGCGATCATCGCGGCGCAGTTCTTCTCCGGGGTGAACCCCACGGCGGCCTTCATCTTCGCCCTGATGGCCTTCGCCGCGGGCTTCGCGGTACGCCCCTTCGGGGCGATCTTCTTCGGCCGCCTCGGTGACCTGGTTGGGCGCAAGTACACCTTCCTGATCACCATCCTGATAATGGGCCTGTCCACCTTCATCGTCGGCGTCTTGCCCTCCTATGCGTCCTGGGGCATGGCGGCGCCGGTCATCCTCATCATCCTGCGGCTGTTCCAGGGCCTGGCCTTGGGCGGCGAGTACGGCGGCGCGGCGACCTACGTGGCCGAGCATGCACCGCACGGCAGGCGCGGCTTCTACACCTCGTGGATCCAGACCACCGCGACCCTCGGCCTGTTCCTCTCCCTGCTGGTGATCCTCGGCACCCGCACCTGGATGGGCGAGGAGCAGTTCGCCGCCTGGGGCTGGCGGATTCCCTTCCTGCTCTCCATCGTGCTGCTGGCCATCTCGGTGTGGATCCGCCTGAGCCTCAACGAGAGTCCGGTGTTCAAGCGCATGAAGGAGGAGGGCAAGTCCTCCAAGGCGCCGCTCACCGAGGCCTTCGGGCGCTGGGAGAACGCCAAGGTGGCGCTGGTCGCCCTGCTCGGCGGCACCGCGGGCCAGGCGGTGGTCTGGTACACCGGGCAGTTCTACGCGCTGTTCTTCCTCACCCAGACCCTCAAGGTGGACGGCGCCACGGCGAACATCCTGATCGCCCTGTCGCTGCTGATCGGCACGCCGTTCTTCGTGGTGTTCGGCTGGCTGTCCGACAAGATCGGCCGCAAGCCGATCATCCTCGGCGGCTGCCTGCTCGCGGCACTGACCTACTTCCCGCTGTTCGGGCTGATCACCCACTATGCCAACCCAGACCTGGAACGGGCCCAGGCCGCAGCGCCGGTGACCGTGGTGGCCGACCCCGGCGAGTGCTCCTTCCAGTTCAATCCGGTGGGCACCGCGAAGTTCGTCACCTCCTGCGACATCGCCAAGAGCTTCCTGGCTCGTAACGCGGTGAACTACTCCAACGAGGAGGCGCCGGCCGGCACCGTGGCGAGCATTCGCATCGGCGATCAGACCATCGCCTCCTTCTCCGGGGTGGGCCTGCCGGCCGACGAGCTCAAGGCCAAGTCCGAGGCCTTCAACGCCACCATGACCGAGGCGATCCGCGCCCACGGCTATCCGATCAAGGCGGATCCGGAGAAGATCAACACGCCCATGGTGGTGGTCCTGCTGACCATCCTGGTGCTCTTCGTGACCATGGTTTACGGCCCCATCGCGGCCATGCTGGTCGAGCTGTTCCCGACCCGCATCCGCTACACCGCCATGTCGCTGCCCTACCACATCGGCAACGGCTGGTTCGGTGGCTTCCTGCCGACCACCGCGTTCGCCATGGTGGCCGCCACCGGCAACATCTACTACGGGCTGTGGTACCCGATCATCGTCGCGATGATGACGGTGATCATCGGCCTTTTCTTCATGCCGGAGACCAAGGACCGCGATCTGCGCAACTGGCACTGAAACGCTGCGTTGCAAACGAACAGGCCCCGCATCTGCGGGGCCTGTTCGTTCGGGGCCGGGATCAGCTCCGGTTCTGTTCGCGGGCGATGGCGCGGTGGCCGATGTCCTTGCGGTAGAACATGCCGTTCCAGCGGATCCGCTCGGCCAGGCGGTAGGCCTGCTGCTGGGCGGAGGAGACGGTCGGGCCGATGGCGGTGGCGCAGAGTACGCGGCCGCCGCTGGTGACGATGCGGCCGTCCTTGAGCGCGGTGCCGGCATGGAACACCTTGCCGTCCAGCTTGGCGGCCTCGTCGAGACCCTCGATCACCTCACCCTTGGCGTAGTCGCCCGGGTAGCCGCCGGCAGCCAGCACCACCCCTACGGTCGGGCGCGGATCCCAGGTGGCCTCGACCTTGTCCAGGGCCCTGGCCAGGGCGGCCTCGACCAGCAGCACCAGGGAGGATTCCAGGCGGCACATGATCGGCTGGGTCTCGGGGTCGCCGAAGCGGCAGTTGAACTCGATGACCTTGGGATTGCCGGCCTTGTCGATCATCAGTCCGGCGTACAGGAAGCCGGTGTAGACGTTGCCCTCGGCGGCCATGCCGCGCACCGTCGGGTAGATGATCTGCTCCATGACCCGCTGGTGCACCTCGGGGGTGACCACCGGGGCCGGGGAGTAGGCGCCCATGCCGCCGGTGTTGGGGCCGGTGTCGCCGTCGCCGACGCGCTTGTGGTCCTGGCTGGTGGCCATGGGCAGCACGTGCTCGCCGTCGACCATGACGATGAAGCTGGCTTCCTCGCCTTCCAGGAAGTCCTCGATCACCACCCGCGCGCCGGCGTCGCCGAAGGCGTTGCCGGAGAGCATGTCGCGTACCGCGGCTTCGGCTTCCTCGAGGGTCATGGCAACGATCACGCCCTTGCCGGCGGCTAGGCCGTCGGCCTTGATGACGATGGGCGCGCCCTTTTCGCGCAGGTAGGCCAGAGCCGGCTCCACCTCGGTGAAGTTGCGGTACTGCGCTGTGGGGATGTTGTGGCGGGCCAGGAAGTCCTTGGTGAAGGCCTTTGAGCCTTCCAGCTGGGCGGCCGCGGCGGTGGGGCCGAAAATCGCCAGGCCGCGCTCGCGGAAGCGGTCCACTACGCCGGCCACCAGGGGCGCCTCGGGGCCGACGATGGTCAGCTGCACGTTCTTCTCGGCGAAGTCGGCCAACTGGTCGATGGCCAGCACGTCGATGGCGACGTTCTCGCATTTCTCCTCGGTGGCGGTGCCGGCATTGCCCGGCGCCACGTAGACCTTCTCGACGCGCGGATCCTGCGCGACCTTCCAGGCCAGTGCGTGCTCACGACCGCCGCTGCCGATGATCAGTACGTTCATGTCTCTCTCCCTGTGGAGGCGGGCCCTGGGCCCGTGTGGTGGACAAGCGAAGCGTTATCCACCCTACGAAAATCTTGCTTCTAGCGTTCTGTCGGGCCGTGATGGGGCGTCTGGCTGCTAGGCGGAGGCCGGTTCGACGGGCGCAGTTGCCGTTTGGCAATGAGCATCGGCGAATCGGCCTCCAACGACGCAGACGGGCGCTTCAGCGCGGCCGTGCCACGGTCAATGGCGGAAATGGCGCATGCCGGTGAACACCATGGCGATGCCGGCCTCGTCCGCCGCGGCGATCACCTCGGCATCGCGCATCGACCCGCCCGGCTGAATCACCGCGGTGATGCCGGCCGCCGCGGCGTTGTCGATGCCGTCGCGGAACGGGAAGAAGGCGTCCGAGGCCATCACCGCACCCTTGACCTCCAGGCCGGCATGCTCGGCCTTGATGGCGGCGATGCGCGCGGAGTTGACGCGGCTCATCTGGCCGGCGCCGACGCCCACGGTCTGGCGGTTCTTGGCGTAGACGATGGCGTTGGACTTGACGAACTTGGCCACCTTCCAGGCGAAGATCAGGTCGTGGATCTCGCGCTCGGTGGGGGCGCGCTTGGTCACCACCTTGAGGTCGGCCTCGGTGATCATGCCGATGTCGCGGCTCTGCACCAGCAGACCGCCGTTGACACGCTTGAAGTCCCAGCCGGCGGCCCGTTCGGCCGGCCACTGGCCGCATTCCAGCAGGCGCACGTTGGCCTTGGTGGCGACCACCTCACGGGCGGCCTGGGAAACCTTGGGCGCGATGATCACCTCGACGAACTGGCGCTCGACGATGGCCTTGGCGGTCTCGCCGTCCAGCTCGCGGTTGAAGGCGATGATGCCGCCGAAAGCCGACTCGCTGTCGGTGGCGTAGGCCAGGTCGTAGGCCTTGCGAATGCCGCCCTCGTCCTCCGGCACCACGGCCACGCCGCAGGGGTTGGCGTGCTTGACGATCACGCAGGCCGGCTTGACGAAGCTCTTCACGCATTCCAGGGCGGCGTCGGTATCGGCCACGTTGTTGAACGACAGTTCCTTGCCCTGCAGCTGCACGGCGGTGGCCACCGAGGCCTCGGCCGGCTGGGCCTCGACGTAGAAGGCCGCGCTCTGGTGCGGGTTCTCGCCGTAGCGCATGTCCTGGGCCTTGATGAACTGGCTGTTGAAGGTGCGCGGGAACTGGCTGCGGCCTTCGGTGGACAGGGTCGCGGCGGACTGGTCGATGGTGCCCAGGTAGTTGGCGATCATGCCATCGTAGGCAGCGGTGTGCTCGAAGGCCTTGAGGGCCAGGTCGAAGCGCTGCGCGTAGGTCAGGCCACCGGCCTTGAGGGCCTCGATGATGCCGGCGTAGTCGCTGGCGTTGACCACGATGGCGACGTCCTTGTGGTTCTTCGCTGCGGAGCGAACCATGGTCGGGCCGCCGATGTCGATGTTCTCGATGGCGTCGGCCAGGCTGCAGCCCGGCTTGGCCACGGTGGCGGCGAACGGGTAGAGGTTGACTGCCACCAGGTCGATGGGCTGGATGCCGTGCTCGGCCATCACCGCGGCGTCCTTGTCGCGACGGCCGAGGATGCCGCCGTGGATCTTCGGATGCAGGGTCTTGACCCGGCCGTCCATCATTTCCGGGAAGCCGGTGTAGTCGGCCACTTCCACGGCATTGATGCCGTTGTCCTTGAGCAGCTTGTAGGTGCCACCGGTGGAGAGGATTTCCACGCCCAGGGCGGCCAGCTCGCGGGCGAAGTCGACGATGCCGGTCTTGTCGGAAACGCTGATCAGCGCGCGGCGAACGGGAAGGCGAAGGGAATGATCGGTCATAACGGTTCCATCTGAGGTTTGGCGGCAGGCCGGAGACCGCCGGCAGGGAAGGGGCCGGCGGCCTGGGGCCTGGCGCTTAGAGAAGGTCGTACTGCTTGAGCTTCTTGCGCAGCGTGCCGCGGTTCAGGCCGAGCAGTTCGGATGCCTTGGTCTGGTTGCCCTTGACGTAGTGCATCACGGTTTCCAGCAGCGGCGCCTCCACCTCGGAGAGCACCAGGTTGTAGAGGTCGGAAACCTCCTGCCCGTCGAGATGGGCGAAGTAGTTGCGCAGCGCCTTTTCCACACTGCCGCGCAGGGTCTGCCCTTCTTCGCTCGGCGACTTCAGGTGTTGTTTCAGGTTGACGTTGTCGCTCACAGATGCAGTTCCACTCACTAATGTCTCGGTCGTCGTCATGCCGCCACCCCTTCTCCCTCGTTATGACGTTCGGCGAAGAATCGCCTCACCATGGCGCATTGCGCGTCCTTGTCTTCCAGACGGTTGAACTCGGCGCGAAACTCCCGGGCGCCCGGGAGCGTCGCCAGATACCAGCCGACGTGCTTGCGGGCGATGCGCACGCCCATCAGGTCGCCGTAGAAGGCATGCAGCTCGGCCAGGTGGCCCAGCAGGATGCGTTCCACTTCATACAGGGTCGGCGCCGGCAGTCGTTCGCCGGTGCGCAGGAAATGCTCGATCTCGCGGAAGATCCACGGCCGGCCCTGGGCGGCACGGCCGATCAGCAGGCCGTCGGCGCCGGTGGCGTCGAGCACGGCGCGGGCCTTCTCGGGGGAGTCGATGTCGCCGTTGGCGAACACCGGGATGGACACCGCCTGCTTGATGGCGGCGATGGTCTCGTATTCGGCTTCGCCAGTGTACAGGTCGGCGCGCGTGCGGCCATGCACGGCGAGTGCCTGGATGCCGGCCTGTTCGGCGATCCTGGCGATGCTCACCCCGTTCTTGTTCGCCCGGTCCCAGCCGGTGCGGATCTTCAGGGTGACCGGCACCTCGACCGCTCTGACCACGCTGTCGAGGATCTCCGCCACCAGGCGCTCGTCCTTCATCAGCGCGGAACCGGCGGCCTTGTTGCAGACCTTCTTGGCCGGACAGCCCATGTTGATGTCGATGATCTGCGCGCCCAGCGCGACGTTGGCGCGGGCCGCCTCGGCGAGCATCTGCGGGTCGCCGCCGGCGATCTGCACCGAGCGCGGTTCGGGGTCGCCGGCGTGCAGCAGGCGCAGGCGCGACTTGCGGGTGTGCCAGAGGCCGACGTTGCTGGTCACCATCTCCGAGACCACCATGCCGGCGCCTAGACGGCGGCAGAGCTGGCGGAACGGGCGATCGGTCACCCCTGCCATGGGGGCCAGGATCAGTTGGTTGGCTAGAGCGTAGGGGCCGATGCGTACCGCCGACATGGGTCTTCCCTGCCTGGGCGCGCCGAGGAAACGCTGCGCCGGCACGACGCGCAACGTCCCCCGACCGCGCGAGGTCGGATCATGGTGTTTGGAAAAAGGGTGGGCATGATACCCGCTCTCGATGGCCGGATAAAGGCTGTTTTGAACAAATTATGAACAGTCATGGGCTTATCGCGGCGGGTTGTTAGATACCCGGAAAGGCCCGTCCCGCCTGGCCTGGCGCTGGGCAGGCGGGCTGCATGCGAGATGGCGGGAGCGGGGCCGGGGCTATTCCGGAGAGTGGAAGCTGAGGCTGTAGTTCACCGCCTTTGGACCCGGATCGAGGATTTCCAGGGAGATGTGGATCGGGGTTTGCGGCGGCATGTCCGTCTGTCCGGCCAGCTCCCCGGCGAGGTACTCGCTGGGCTTGAAGCGCCGGCTGGCGATCAGTTGGCCGTTGAGGTCGGCGAAGCGGATCTCCAGCAGCGGAAACGGCTGGGCGAAGGCGGCGCGGTTGTAGAGGATGGCGTCCACCACCAGGGCGCCGGCGAAGTCCGGGTGGCTGCGCACCACCAGGTTGCTGCTCTTGATCTGAGTGATGTCCACCTTGGACGGCAGGCTGCAGCCGATTTCCGGGCAGATCTGCTCGAACCAGGGGCGATAGCGGTCCTGGCGGGCCAGCTCGTCGAAGTTGTAGGCCACATACTGGCCGCCTAGGGCGAGCAGGGCGACCAGGTTCAGCAGGCTCCAGCCCAGCCAGCGGCCCCAGGGTTTCTTGCGCGGCTGCCAGTCGAGGCGCAGCGGTTCGTCGCTTAGATCGAGCAGCGGTTCGTCGCGCAGCGGCGCGCGTGCGCGGGCCTGCCTGCCGAGCGGGGTCAGGGCGGAGAAGGAAGGCTCGCGCAGTGGTGTGTCGTCGGGCTCAGACCCGCTGGCGCCGAGGCGCAGGTCGTCGTCCGCCGCGGCGAGGTCGGCGGGATCGTCCAGGCTCAGCGAAGGTTCCCTGCGCGCCTCGTCGAGCTCAAGGTCCAGGGCGGGTACGGGTTGCACCTGCGGCTCGGCGACCTTCGGCTCGGCCCGGGCGGCGTTTTCCTGGCGCAGCAGGGCTTCGGCCCAGGCCTCGTCGTGCGGCTCGGCATCCTTGTCCGGGGCCTTCATCAGGCGCTCGGCCGGCTTGGGCGCGCAGTCCAGGGCGAGGAATTCCTGGCTGAGCTGCTGTTCCTCTTCCTCGAGCTTGGCCAGCTCCTCGTCCAGGTTGAGGCTGTCGAGATCCAGGTCGTCGTGGATCCACAGGGTGTCGTCGGCTGCCGGGGGCGGGGCGGCCGGCTTCGCCGCGCCAGGGCCGGTCTCCGCTGCCTGCGGCGCTGCGGGCGGCACCGGTGGCGGGCTGGCCGGCCGCTTGGGGTGTGCCGCGCTGGATTCCGCTGCGGCGGGCGACGGGGTCGGTCTGGCCGGTGGGGCCGACGGGCGCAACGGCGGTTGCACGAAGGCACCGGGCTGGTCGATCAGCAGCTGCTGGCCGGCGTTGAACACTTGCAGGCAGGCGCCACAGCGTACGGCGCCACGTGCCGCGCCGAGCTGCGCGCGGGTGACGCGGAAGCTGGTGTTGCAATGCGGGCAACGGGTGACGAAGCTGTCGATCATGCCGGGTCCGAGGGATTGGGGAAAACGGCGGCTAGTCTACCTGATCCGGAGCCGTGAGCTGCACCGAAGGCGACTGGCCGTCAGCGCCGTACCCCGCTGATCCGCACCCAGCCGTCCTTCTCGGCGGTCGGGTCGAGGTCGAAATCCCCGGCGTAGGCGGCGCGTACCGCCTCGGCCTGCTCGGCGAGGATGCCGGACAGCGCCAGGCGGCCGCCGGGCTTGACCAGTGCGCTGATCTGCGCGGCCAGCTCCACTAGGGGGCCGGCGAGGATGTTGGCGACCACCACGTCGGCCGGCTGGCGCGGCAGGTCGGCCGGCAGGTAGACCGGGAAGCGTTCCGGCGCGATGCCGTTGCGGCTGGCGTTGTCGCGGGAGGCTTGCAGGGCCTGGGGGTCGATGTCGGTGCCCACCGCTCGCTCGGCGCCGAGCAGCAGCGCGGCGATGGCCAGGATCCCCGAGCCGCAGCCGAAGTCCAGCACCTCACAGCCGGTCAGTTCCTGGCCGTCCAGCCATTCCAGACACAGCGCGGTGGTCGGGTGGGTACCGGTGCCGAAGGCCAGGCCGGGGTCGAGCAGCAGGTTGACCGCCTCCGGCTCGGGCGCTTCGTGCCAGCTGGGCACGATCCATAGGCGCCGGCCGAAGCGCAGCGGCTGGAAGTTGTCCATCCAGCTGCGCTCCCAGTCCTGGTCCTCGATGTGCTCGACCTGATGCTCGGGCAGCGGCTTGCCGGTGAGCAGCTGCAGGTGGGCGAACACCTGGTCGGGGTCGGCGTCGGCCTCGAACAGGGCGAGCAGGTGGGTGTGCGTCCAGAGCGGCGTGGTGCCCAGGTCGGGCTCGAAGATCGGCTGGTCCTCGGCGTCCATGAAGGTCACCGACACGGCGCCGACGTCGAGCAGGGCGTCCTCGTAGGTTTGCGCCTGTTCCGGGGTGATGGCGAGACGGACTTGTAGCCAGGGCATGGAGGGCTCCCTTCAGGCATGGCCGGAAGCGGCGGGCTTTCCGGTACTGGAAAAAGCGAGGGAGCGGCACTGTGCCGCTCCCCCTTGGGCTTCGCATGATACTGCCTGCGGGTGCAGGCGTCAGTGGCGATCCATGCCCAGCTTCTTCTCCAGATAGTGGATGTTCACCCCACCCTTGATGAAGCCTTTGTCGCGCACCAGGTCGCGGTGCAGTGGCACGTTGGTCTTGATGCCGTCCACGACGATTTCGTCGAGGGCGTTGCGCATGCGTGCCAGGGCCTCGTCGCGGTCGTTGCCGTAGGCGATCAGCTTGCCGATCAGCGAGTCGTAGTTCGGCGGCACCGAGTAGCCGCTGTACAGGTGAGAGTCGACGCGGATGCCGTTGCCGCCGGGGGCGTGGAAGGTCTTCACCTTGCCCGGGCAGGGCATGAAGTTGTCCGGATCCTCGGCGTTGATGCGGCATTCCAGGGCGTGGCCACGCAGCACCACGTCCTCCTGCTTGATCGACAGCTTGTTGCCGGCGGCGATGCTGAGCATCTCCTTGACGATGTCCACGCCGGTCACCATCTCGGTCACCGGGTGTTCCACCTGCACGCGGGTGTTCATCTCGATGAAGTAAAAACGGCCGTCCTCGTAGAGGAACTCGAAGGTGCCGGCACCGCGGTAGCCGATCTCGATGCAGGCCTGCACGCAGCGTTCCAGCACCTCGGCGCGGGCCTTCTCGTCGATCAGCGGGGCGGGGGCTTCCTCGAGGACCTTCTGGTGGCGGCGCTGCAGCGAGCAGTCACGGTCGTAGAGGTGGATGGCGTTGCCCTGGCCGTCGGCGAGTACCTGCACCTCGACGTGGCGCGGGTTACCGAGGAACTTCTCCAGGTAGACCATCTCGTTGCCGAAGGCGGCGCCGGCCTCGGTGCGGGTCAGCTTGGCCGATTTGATCAGGTCTTCCTCGTCGTGGACCACGCGCATGCCGCGGCCGCCGCCGCCGCCGGCGGCCTTGATGATCACCGGGTAGCCGACCTCGCGGGCGATCGCCAGGGCGGTCTCCTCGTCCTCCGGCAGCGGGCCGTCGGAGCCCGGCACGGTGGGCACGCCGGCCTTCTTCATGGCCTCCTTGGCGGACACCTTGTCGCCCATCAGACGGATCACCTCGGCGGTCGGGCCGACGAACTTGAAGCCGGAGTTCTCCACCTGCTCGGCGAAGTCGGCGTTCTCGGCGAGGAATCCGTAGCCCGGATGGATCGCGGTGGCGCCGGTGACTTCGGCGGCGGAGATGATGGCCGGGATGTTCAGGTAGGACTGCGCGCCAGGGGCCGGGCCGATGCATACGGTTTCGTCGGCCAGGCCCAGGTGCATCAGGTCACGGTCGGCGGTGGAGTAGACCGCTACCGTCTTGATGCCCATTTCCTTGCAGGCGCGCAGGATGCGCAGGGCAATTTCGCCACGGTTGGCGATCAGGACTTTTTCCAGCTTCTGCATTGCAGGCTCCCCGCGCATCAGACGATGGTGAACAGGGGTTGGTCGTACTCAACCGGCTGGCCGTTTTCCACCAGGATGGACTCGATGACGCCGCTGACCTCGGCCTCGATGTGGTTCATCATCTTCATGGCTTCGACGATGCACAGCACGTCGCCTTTCTTCACGGTCTGGCCGACTTCCACGAAGTTCGGCGAGGTGGGCGACGGTGCGCGGTAGAAGGTGCCGACCATCGGCGAGCGGACCACGGTGCCGTTCAGCTTGGGCGCGGCGGCAGGGGCTTCACCGGCTTCGGCGGCGGGAGCGGCGACCGGGGCAGCAACGGCAGGGGCGGCAGTCGGGGCCGGGGCGGCGGCGTACACCGGCTGGGCGGCGACGCTCTTGCTGTGGCGGCTGATGCGCACGGACTCTTCGCCCTCGCGGATCTCCAGCTCGTCGATACCGGACTCTTCCAGCAGCTCGATCAGTTTCTTGACTTTACGAATATCCATTAAGCATCAACTCCCAAGGGCTGTTCACGGGCGTTCGGGCCGCAATTCAGGCGGCGGCCAGTTGTTCCAGGGCGGCCTCCAGCGCCAGGCGGTAGCCGCTGGCGCCGAGGCCGCAGATCACTCCCACCGCGACGTCGGAGAAGTAGGAGTGATGGCGGAAGGGTTCGCGTTTGTGCACGTTGGACAGGTGCACTTCGATGAATGGGATGCTCACCGCCAGCAATGCGTCACGTAATGCGACGCTGGTGTGGGTAAAAGCCGCCGGATTGATGATGATGAACTCGACTCCCTCGCCTTTCGCCGCATGAATGCGCTCGATCAGTACGTGCTCGGCGTTGCTCTGCAGGTGGCTGAGGCGATGGCCGGCGGCCTCGGCACGGCGTTGCAGATCCTGGTTGATGGTGTCGAGGGTGATCGAGCCGTAGACGCCCGGCTCGCGGGTGCCGAGTAGGTTGAGGTTGGGGCCGTGAAGGACCAGCAGATGGGCCATGGGGGGAATACCTGGGGGATGGAAATTGCGGGACTATGCCGGACCGCCCGCAGTCTGTCCAGTTCCCGGGAGTAGCCGGCAGATTTGCGGCTTTTCGTTGCAGAACGCGGAAGTGGCTCCAGCGTCTCTTTGTGACCGTTTCGTTACTTCGGGTCGGCCTTGGCCAGCCGCTCGGCGAACTCCCTGCGGGTGATCTCGCCGACCACCCGCAGGTCGGCGCGCTCCTCGCCGTCGGGGGCGAAGAACAGGATAGCCGGCGGGCCGAACAGCCGGTAGCGATCCAGCAGGGCGCGCTGCTCGGGGGTGCTGGCGGTGATGTCGAAGCGCAGCAGGCGATAGGCGGCGAGCCGCTCGCGGACGTCCGGGTCGCCGAACACCTCCCGCTCGATCACCTTGCAGCTGATGCACCAGTCGGCATACCAGTCGAGCAGCACCGGCTCGCCGGCGGCCTTGGCCGCGGCCAGGGCACTATCCAGCTCGGCCGGGGTGGTGACGGTCTGCCACTCGCCGTGCGCAGGCGCACCCGCCGTGGCGACGACGGCGGCCTCGGCGCGACCCAGCGGGCGCAGCGGGTCGCCCTCGCCCTGCAGGGCACCGATCCAGGCGATCACCGCGTACACCAGCAGCGGCAGGCCGAGCAGCTGCGCCAGCTTCTGGTGGTGGGTCTTGGGCGTCAGCTCCAGCACGCCCAGCCACAGGGCGATGCCGGCAGCCAGCAGGCCCCACAGGGCCAGGGCGACCGGGCCGGGCACCACGCGCTCCAGCAGCCATACGGCCACCGCCATCAGCAGGGCGCCGAAGGCGTTGCGCACGGTGACCATCCAGGGGCCGGACTTCGGCAGCAGGGCGCCGCCGCCGACGGCGAACAGCACCAGCGGCGCGCCCATGCCCAGGCCCAGGGCGAGCAGCTTGAGGCCGCCGCCGAGGGCGTCGCCGCTGCTGCTGATATACAGCAGGGCGCCGGCCAGCGGCGCCGACACGCAGGGCGACACCAGCAGGCTGGAGAGCACGCCGAGGGCGGCGGCGCTGAAGATGGTGCCGCCGTGCAGGCGCTGGCTCAGGCGCTGCAGCGGGGCGTCGATGGCGGCCGGCATGCGCAGTTCGAGGAAGCCCAGGCTAGCGGCGCCGAACAGGGTGAAGAAGATGGCGAAGGGCACCAGCACCCAGGGCGACTGCAGGCGCGCCTGTAGGTTGAGCTCGGCACCGAACAGGCCCATCAGCGCGCCGAGGATGGCGAAGCTCAGCGCCATCGGCAGCACATAGGCCAGCGACAGCACCAGGCCGCGGGCGCCGCCGGGCTGGCCACGCAGCACCACGCCGGTGAGGATCGGCAGCATCGGCAGCACGCAGGGGGTGAAGGTCAGGGCCAGGCCGCCGAGGAAGAACAGCGCCAGTTCCTTCCAGGTCCAGCCGCTCGGCGCGGTGGCCGGCGCCGGGCTGGCGCTAGGGGCGGCGGGCTGCGCCTCGCCCTGGCCATCGACCTCGATGCGCTCGCTCTCCGGCGGGTAGCACAGGCCCTTGTCGGCGCAGCCCTGGTAGCCGACATGGATGGTGAAGGGCAGGCCGATGGGGTTGTCGATCGGCAGCGTTATGTCGGTGATGCCGTAGTACACCTCGACGTCGCCGAAGTACTCGTCGTGCTTGGCCTCGCCGGGCGGCAATACGGCCTCGCCGCGGGCCAGGTCGCTGGGCTCGATGCGAAAGCTGAAACGGTGCTTGTAGAGGTAGTAGCCCTCGGCGTTGACGAAGCGCAGCTTCACCGACTTCTCGCCGCTTTCCACCAGGCTCAGGCGGAAGGCCTCGCGCACCGGCAGGAAATCGCCGCTGTTGTTCAGCGGGGCGTCGTCGATGATGCCACGCGGCGCCGGGTCCTCGAACAGGCCGGCCAGCGCGGGCAGGGTGAACAGCAGCAGGAACAGGGGCAGCAGACGGCGCATGACAGACTCGCACGAAAGAAGTGCCGACATCATACCCAAGTCGTTCGCCCGGCCACAGGCGACCCGTGGGCGCAGGGTGTCAGCGGATATTGCCGGCCGACGTGCGGCTAGACGCGGAAGGCTTGCACCGCCGTGTGCAGCTGGGTGGCCAGCTGCAGCAGCTGCTCGCCCTGGGCGCGGGCCTCGCCGATACGGCTGAGGTTGTCGCCGCCGAGGCTGTGGATGCGCTCGCTGCGGTCGCGGATCTCGCTGGCCGCGCCGCCCTGCTGGGCGGTGGCCTCGGCGATGCGCTCGGCCATGCTGGCGATGGTGCGGATCGCGCCGACCACCTCGTCCAGCGCGCCATCGGCCTGTTCGGCCTGGCCGGCGGTGGCCTCGGCGTGCTCGACCTGGGCGCGCATGGCCGCCACCGACTGCTGGGCGGCCTGCTGCAGGCGGGCGATCAGCTGCTGGATTTCCTCGGTGGCGCCGCTGGTGCGCTGGGCCAGCGAGCGCACCTCCTCGGCCACCACGGCGAAGCCGCGGCCCATCTCGCCGGCGCGCGCCGCCTCGATGGCGGCGTTGAGGGCGAGCAGGTTGGTCTGCTCGGCCACGCCACGGATCACCGTCAGCACCGAGCCGATGGTGGCGGTCTCGGCGGCCAGCTGTTCGATGGACTGGGCGTTGCCCTGCACCTCGCCGACCAGCGCATGCAGGCCGGTGAGACTCTGCTCGATGACCCGCTGGCCCTGTTCCACGGCACGGCTGGCGGCGCGACTGGCCTCGGCGGCCTGGCTGGCGTCGGCGGCGACGCTGGCGATGGTGTGCTCCAGCTCGCCCAGGGCGTCGCGGATCTGCGCGGTTATCGGCCAGCTGGCGCTCGGCGCCGCCGTGCAGGCCCTGGCTCAGCTCGGCCAGGGTGCGGCTGCTGCCGGCCACCTCGCCGGCGTGCTGGTGGATGGTGCCGACCAGCTCGACCAGGTAGCGGCGCAGGCGGTTGAGCGAGTCCTCGATATCGCGCATCTCGCGGGTACGCGCCTGCAGCTGGATGTCGGCGGCGAAATCGCCGGCGGCCCAGGTCGACAGGGCCGGGGCCAGGCGCGTCAGGACATGGCTCATGCGCCGCTGGATCTGGTCCAGGAGCAGGGCGATGAGCAGGATCAGGCCGATCGCCAGGCCCTGGATCAGGCGTACCTCACCCTGGATGCGCCCGTGCTCGGCGCGTACCGCCGGCTCCAGGGCGGCCAATGCCTGCTGCAGCTGCGCCACCTTGGCCGCACTGGCGGTAGCCAGCGCGCTGCGCTGCTCGATCAGGGCGCGGGTGCGGGCCAGCTCGGCCGGGTAGCGCTTGATCAGGCTGGCCAGCTCGCGCTTGAGGGCGATGCCCTGGTCTTCGGCCTCGGTCTGCTCCTCGCCCTGATCGAGGCCGAGCAGGGCGGCGAAGTCGTTGCCGGTCTCTTCCTGCGCGGTCACTCCCAGCAGCGGCAGCCCGTCCAGCCGGGCGCTCTGCTGGGCGAGGATGGCCAGTTCGCGCTCGACGTCGGCGGCCAGTTCGTCGCGCCCGCTACCGACCAGCTTGCCGCGCGCATGGCCCAGGCGGGCCAGGTGCTGGGCGGCGGAGAAGAGTGCCGCCTGGTAGGCACCGGCGTCCGCGCTGGCGCTGTCGGCGGCGTACTTGGCCAGCTGTTCGAGGGCGCCGCCCATCTCCCGCTCCGCTTGCAGCAACAGGCCCTGTGGGTCGCCGGCCAGCTTGCCGGCGGCCAGCAGGTCGGTGGAGACGAACTGGCGCAGCTCTTCCAGGCTCGGGCGCAGCTGCTCGGCCAGCGCTACAGGCAGTTCGCCCAACCGGCCTTCGAGGTCGACGATGGCCTGGCTGGCCTGGCTGTGGCGCAGGGCATCGCCGCTGGCCAGATAGGCCTGCACGTTGTCGGCGACCTGGTGCTGGAACTGCTGGGACAGGTTGAGGTAGCGCTGCATCAGCAGGTAGGGCTGCTCCAGTGTCCGCTCCGACCACCACAGGGTGGCGCCGAGGGCGACGCAGGCGGTGACGAGGAGGGCGGTGGAGAGATTGGTGAGCTGCTTGAGACGCATGGGACACCGGAAAACGACCTAGGCGATGCCCCGCAGGTTATTGCGGTTTGGTTACGGCTTTATGACGGCGTGACGCGGATCACGCTTCGTCGCGGTGGAGCGCCACCCGGTGGATCTCCACCCGGTTGCGCCCGCCGCGCTTGGCCACGTAGAGCGCCTCGTCGGCCTGCTTGGACAGGGTGTTGCAGTCCATGCCCTCGGCCAGTTCGGCGATGCCGCAGCTGAAGGTGCAGCGGAGGTCTTCCGGCTCGGCCGGGTAGATGATCTCGGAGAAGCGCCGGCGGATCTCGTCGAGCACCTTGGCGGCGGTGTCCAGGTCGGTGTCCGGCAGGATCACCGCGAACTCCTCGCCACCGTAGCGGCCGATGTGGTCGGTCTTGCGCAGGCGCTGCTTGAGGAACAGCGCCAGGCTCTTGATGACCCGGTCGCCCATCGGGTGGCCATAAGTGTCGTTGACCTTCTTGAAGTGGTCGATGTCGAGCATGGCGAAGGTCAGCGGCCTGCCGTCGCGGCGCGCCCGCGAGGCGGCGTCCTCGAGCAACTGCAGGGTGTAGGTGTGGTTGTACAGGCCGGTGAGGCTGTCACGCACCATGCGCGCCTTGAGGTTGCGCGCGCGGCTTGCCCGGGTGCGCACGGTGGCGATCAGGTGGCGCGGCTTGATCGGCTTGGTGAGGAAGTCGTCGCCGCCCTCGCCCATGGCGTCCAATTGCTTGTCCAGGTCGTCCTCGGCAGACAGGTAGATGATCGGCACGCTGACGTAGCGCTCGTGCTGGCGGATCACCTTGGCCAGCTCGGGGCCGCTGCACTCGGGCATGTACATGTCGAGGATGATCAGGTCCGGCTGGAACTCGGCGAGGGCGTCGAGGGCCTGCAGCGGCTCGGTGATCACCTGGGTGACGATTCCGGCGTTGTTGAGCATGCGCTCGGTGTGCGTGGCCTGGGCGCGCGAGTCGTCGATCACCAGCACCCGGTAGGGCTCGTACTGGGCGACCCGGGTGAGGATCTCGATGCGTTCGGTGAGCGTCGAGGCGTCCAGCGTGCCGGTGTAGAATTCCTGGGCGCCGGCGCGCACCGCGGCGAGGCGGGTCGGGGTGTCGGTGTCGGCCTCGCTGAAGAACAGCAGTGGCAGCTTCTGTTCCAGCTTCTGCTGGAGGTTCTCGGCCAGGGCCAGGCCGTGGCGGGGGCCGGAGAAGTCCACGTCCATGACGATGGCTGCCGGGTGGCGCTCGGCCATGGCGGCCTGAAAGGCCGCGGCATCGACCAGCGCCCGGCAGGACAGGCCGAAGGACTCCATCTGCCGGGCGAGGCGCAGGGCCCGCTCGTGGTCCTCGAGGGCCAGGTAGACCGGCTTGCGTAGCGGCGGCAGGAACACCTGGTCGAGCTGGTCGCCGTGCCGCAGGCCGGTGCGCGACAAGCGCTGCATGGCCAGGTTGAGCTCGCTGATCAGCTCGCTGCTGAGCCGCCCCTTGTTAGCCAGCACGGCATTCAGGCAGCGCTCGATGCTGCGCGCCAGCCCGATGTGCTCGGTCTGCTGGAAACGCTCGGCGTAGCGCAGCAGGCGGACGGTGGCCTCGCTCATCTCGGCCATGTCGGCGCCGCTCCACTCGCGATGCTGGAGGCGTTGCCAGACCTCCAGGACATGCCGAGCCTGATGGATCACCCGCTGGGCAAAATGGTGCTTGAGGCGGTCGTGATTGAAATCTTCGTGCTCGCCCATACTTCGACTTCTCGTCCGGCGGGAGTCATGGCTTGATAGCCTAATGCTATCACTGCGACGGCGCCACTCCCGGAAGTCACTATTTACGATTTTTCGACGCGCGTTTCCTTGACGCGGTTCCAGTCCCGGCCTGGCCGCCCACTCAAAGTTTGCCGGCGTGCGGCTGCGTCCCGTCGGCCGCATGACTTATAGTGGAGTGAGCCGCGGCCGACCGGCCGCACTTCCCGCAGCGTTTCACGTAAGGACAAGCACAATGCTCGATTGGACCAAACGCGCAGGTGCCGCCCAGGCCCGCACTGCGGATTCCCTGGATAGCGCCCGCAGTTACTTCTCCGGGCTGTGGAGCCGGGCACTCGGTGCCCTGATCGGCCTCTATCTGTTGGCTGCCCTGGTGGTCGGCTGGTACTGGAGCCAGGAGCCGGAGCTGTTCTCCGTGCCGCAGCATGTGCAGAGCGCCGCCGAGCAGTCCGGGCGCCAGCCGGTGACCGGCTACGCCACCGTGGAAACCCTGCGCCGGGTGGCCAGCACCCTGCTCGACAAGCCGGGCGGCTATCTGTCCAACGACCTGTTCCCGCCGGGCCTCTGGCTGGACAACATGCCCAGCTGGGAATACGGCGTGCTGGTTCAGGTGCGCGACCTGTCGCGGGCCCTGCGCAAGGACTTCGCCCGCTCCCAGTCGCAGTCCACCGAGGACGTCGATCTGGCCCGCGCCGAGCCGCGCTTCAACTTCGACAACAAGAGCTGGGCGCTGCCCTCCGCCGAGTCGGAGTACGAGGAGGGCCTGAAGTCCCTGGAGCGCTTCATCGCCCGGCTGACCGACCCCAACCAGCCCAACGCGCAGTTCTATGCCCGCGCCGACAACCTCAACAACTGGCTGGGTGACGTGGCCACTCGCCTAGGCTCGCTGTCCCAGCGGCTCTCGGCCAGCGTCGGGCGGGTCCGCGTCGACGCCGACTGGACCCCCGGCGAGGGAGAGAGCGGGGAAGCCGGCGAGCGCCGCGTGGAGACCCCCTGGCTGCAGATCGATAACGTGTTCTACGAGGCCCGCGGCCAGGCCTGGGCGCTGTCGCACCTGCTGCGCGCCATCGAGATCGACTTCGCCGACGTGCTGGCCAAGAAGAACGCCACGGTCAGCGTGCGGCAGATCATCCGCGAGCTGGAGGCCGCCCAAGAAACCCTGTGGAGCCCGATGGTGCTGAACGGCAGCGGTTACGGCGTGCTCGCCAACCATTCGCTGGTAATGGCCAACTACATCTCCCGGGCCAACGCGGCGGTGATCGACCTGCGCCAGCTGCTCAGCCAGGGCTGAGCCGTGCCGCGCCCCGTGGATGAGGCGGCGCATCGCGCCGCCTCGGACGCCGAGGTGGTCGCCTGGGTCGACGAGCAGGACCGTCTGCTCGGCGGCGTGCCCCGCGCCGAACTGCGTGCCCGGCGGCTGATCGGCCGGGGCACCTACATCCTGCTGTTCAACTCTGCCGGCGAGCTCTGCGTGCACCGGCGAACCCTGAGCAAGGCGCTGTATCCCGGTTACTGGGACGTGGCCGCTGGCGGCATGGTGCTGTACGGCGAGGACTACGCCGCGTCCGCCGCCCGCGAGCTGGCCGAGGAGCTGGGCATCGTCGGGGTAGAACTGGTCGAGCACGCCCACTTCCTCTACGACGCCCCGGAGAGCCGGTTGTGGTGCACCGCCTACTCGGCGGTCTCCGACGCGCCCCTGGTGCTGCAGCCGGAGGAGGTGGTGGAGGCGCGTTTCCTGAGCCTCGACCAGGCGCTCGCCGAGATCCGCCGCAAACCCTACTGCCCGGACTCCCTGGCGGCCCTGCAGCGCTACCTGGCGGCGCTCTACTGAGGCCCCGCGCCGGGCGCAGGGCGTCGCCAATCCGCCGGTCGATGACGCAATTCGCTACTTAGCAAGCGCGGACTTTGCCGGTAAACTGCGCCGCCTTTCGAGTCGGACGCCAGTCCGCTCCCAGCGCTGCCCCTGCCAGAGTGGGGCTTCGCGGTCGGCAGTCGCCGGCCAGTCGCTATCCTGACCAGCCCATGAGGACCAGCCGGTGGTCAAGAAAGCCTCTTCCTTCGCCGCCTTGGGCGGCCTTGTCTACTCCACCGACGGCGGCCGGCACTGCCCGGACTGCGGCCAGCCGGTGGCCTCCTGCCTCTGCAAGCAAGCCAGCGTCCCCCAGGGCGACGGCATCGCCCGGGTACGCCGCGAGACCAAGGGCCGTGGCGGTAAGACGGTGACCACCGTCAGCGGCGTGCCGCTGGCCGGCGATCAGCTCAAGGAGCTGGCCAGCGCCCTGAAGAAGCGCTGTGGCACCGGCGGCGCGCTCAAGGACGGGGTGATCGAGATCCAGGGCGATCACGTCGAACTGCTCCTCGGCGAACTCGCCAGGCGCGGTTTCAAGGCCAAGAAATCCGGCGGCTGAGCCGCCCCTTCTACACTTCAGGTTCGGGGCCGAGGCTCCGGTAATCGTCATTCGCGTCTGCCAGACTCGCCAGACGCGCGCCGCCCTTTCCGCGTGGGCGGTGCCGTGATGCTCATCTTCAGGGGGAACCAATGTCCGCACGACGTACTCGCAAAGCCGACGGCAGCCAATGGACGGTGGCGGACAGCCGCACCGTCTACGGCATCCGCCACTGGGGGGACGGCTACTTCTCGATCAACGACGCCGGCCACGTCGAGGTGCGCCCGAACGGCCCGCAGAGCGCGCCCATCGACCTCTACCTGCAGGTCCAGGAACTGCGCCAGAGCGGCCTGTCGCTGCCGCTACTGGTGCGCTTCCCGGACATCCTCCAAGACCGCGTGCGGCGCCTGGTCGGCGCCTTCGAGGCGAGCATCGCGCGGCTCGGCTACCAGAACCGCTACACCGCGCTCTACCCGATCAAGGTCAACCAGCAGGAGGCGGTGGTGGAAAGCATCATCGCCACCGACAACGTCGCCATCGGCCTGGAGGCCGGCTCCAAGCCGGAGCTGCTGGCGGTGCTGGCGCTGGCGCCGAAGGGCGGCACCATCGTCTGCAACGGCTACAAGGACCGCGAGTTCATCCGCCTGGCGCTGATCGGCCAGAAGCTCGGCCACAACGTGTTCATCGTCATCGAGAAGGAATCCGAGGTACGCCTGGTGATCGAGGAGGCCGCCGACCTCAAGGTCGCCCCGCAGATCGGCCTGCGCGTGCGGCTGTCCTCGCTCGCCTCCTCGAAGTGGGCGGACACCGGCGGCGAGAAGTCCAAGTTCGGACTGTCCGCCGCGCAGGTGCTGGCGGTGGTGGAGCGCTTCCGCGAGGCCGGGTTGGATCAGGGCATTCGCCTGCTGCACTTCCACATGGGGTCGCAGATCGCCAACATCGCCGACTACCGCAAGGGCTTCCGCGAGGCCATCCGCTACTACGGCGAGCTGCGCGCCATGGGCCTGCCGGTGGACCACGTGGACGTCGGCGGTGGGCTGGGCGTCGACTACGACGGCACCCATTCGCGCAACGCCAGCTCGATCAACTACAACATGGAAGACTACGCCGACGCCGTGGTCGACATGCTCAAGGAGTTCTGCGACCGCCAGGACATCCCCCATCCGCACATCTTCTCCGAGAGCGGCCGGGCGATGACCGCCCACCACGCGGTGCTGCTGGTGCAGGTCACCGACGTGGAGCGCCACAACGACGCGGTGCCGGAAATCGACCCGGCGGTGGAGCAACCGGAGGTGCTGCAGAACCTCATCGACCTGCTCGACGACAGCGACCCGGAGATGGTCACCGAGACCTACTGGCGGGCCACCCACTACATCGAGGAAGTGGCCGCCCAGTATTCCGCCGGCAAGCTCAGCCTGGTGCAGAAGGCGCTGGCCGAGCAGTGCTACTTCGCCATCTGCCGGCGCCTGTACAACCAGCTCAAGGCTCGCCAGCGCTCGCACCGCGCGGTGCTCGACGAGCTCAACGACAAGCTGGCCGACAAGTACATCTGCAACTTCTCGGTGTTCCAGAGCCTCCCGGACACCTGGGCGATCGGCCAGATCCTGCCGATCCTGCCGCTCAACCGCCTGGACGAGGAGCCGCTGCGCCGCGCCGTGCTGCAGGATCTGACCTGCGACTCGGACGGCAAGATCCGCCAGTACGTGGACGAGCAGAGCATCGAGACCAGCCTGCCGGTACACGAGCTGCGTGAGGGCGAGGACTACGTGCTCGGGGTGTTCCTGGTCGGCGCCTATCAGGAAATCCTCGGCGACATGCACAACCTGTTCGGCGACACCGACTCGGTGAACATTTACCAGAACCCGGACGGCAGCGTGTTCCACGCCGGCATCGAGACCCACGACACCATCGAGGACATGCTGCGCTACGTGCACCTGTCGCCCGAGGGGCTGATGACCCACTATCGCGACAAGGTGGCCAGCGCGCGGATCAGTGCCCGCGAGCGTACCCAGTTCCTCGACGCCCTGCGCCTGGGGCTGACCCGTTCCTCCTACCTGTCCAGCTGAGCCGGGCGGCTCAGCTGCCGATCACCCCGTAGCCGCGGGCCATCAGCGCCGCCAGCAGGGGGATGAGCAGCAGCAGGAGCAGCTCCAGGCGGATGCTGAGGATCACTGCCCGGGCGCGGCCGGGACCGACCCGCGGCGCCTGGCCGGCCTGCAGGGCGTGGCGCCAGTCGAGGAAGGTCAGGGTGGGCAGGATGGAGATCAGCCCGACCAGGATGAACAGACCCACCTTGGCGTGGAACAGCGAGTTCTTCAGGTAGTAGTCGAGGCCCTTGGCATACCAGAGCACCCGCACCACGCCGGTGATCAGCACCACGGCGGCGCACAGCCCGTAGGCCAGGTCGATGCGCACCAGGCGGCGGGCGCGGCCGACGTCGGCGAGGGCGCTCTTGAACAGCACGTGTTCCAGGCTCAGCAGGGCAAACAGCACGAAGATCGACAGGTAGTGCAGGTAAGCGGCGATGGCGGCGGCCATGGGATGCTCCTTGTCGTTGCTCAGAGGGCCAGTTCGCAGCGGTTGCGTCCGGCGCGCTTGGCGCGGTACAGCGCCTGGTCGGCACGCTTGAGCGCCTCCTTGGGATTCTCCGCGGGTGCCAGCAGGGTGCAGCCGAGGCTGGCGGTCTGCCTGTACTGCAGCTGCTCCAGGGCGATCGGCTGCTCGGCGATGGCCAGGCGGATGCGCTCGGCGATGCGCAGCAGCTCGCCGGCGTCATGGACCTGGGTGAGGATCACGAACTCTTCGCCGCCGGCGCGGGTTACCACGTCCTGCGGGCGCACCGCCGCGCTCATCCGTCGTGCGCTCTCCCACAGCACCTGGTCGCCGGCGACGTGGCCGTGGCGGTCGTTGACCTGCTTGAAGTAGTCCAGGTCGCAGTAGATCAGCCCGAGGTGCAGCTTCTGGCGTTCCGCGGCGGCCTGTTCGAGGGGCAGGAAGTGGCGTAGTCCGGCGCGGTTCCACAGCTGGGTCAGGGGATCCAGCATGCTCTTGCGCTGTTCCTGGCTGAGGGCTACGCGCAGCTGGCTGGCCTGCGCCGACTGCTCGAGCAGGCGCAGGTAGCCTTCCACCAGGTAGGCCAGATCGCGTAGACGGGCCAGTTCCGCCTCGCTCAGCCGGCGCGGAGTGGTGTCCAGCAGGCACAGGGTGCCGAGGATCATTCCGCTGGCGTCGCGCAGCGGCTGGCCGGCGTAGAAGCGCACCTTCGGCGTCTGCAGCACCAGCGGGTTGTCGCAGAAGCGCGGGTCGGCGAGGCTGTCCTCCACCACCAGGGCGTCGCCCAGGGCCACGGCGTGGCCGCAGAAGGAGATGCTGCGCGGCGTCTCGGGCACTTCCAGGCCCTGGCGGCTCTTGAACCACTGGCGGTCCTTGTCGACCAGGCTGACCAGCACCATCTTCACCCCGAACAGCTCGCGGGCCAGACGCGTCAGGGTGTCCAGGTAGGGATCGGCCGGGGTGTCGACCAGGTTCTGACGGTCCAGCGCCTGCTGACGTTCGGCCTCGTTGGCGGGGAGTTCAGCGCTCAGCATCGGAAACCTCTTGTGCGGTGGACGGGGCGAACCAGCGGTCGTGGCGGGTCAGGCTGCAAGCATAGCCAGCCAGCACCAGTCCCCGCACCCCCATGAAGGTCAGGAAGGCCAGCCACAGGCCGTGGTTGCCGAGGCCCTGCAGCGCCCAGCCGACCGGCAACGCCAGGGCCACGGCGAGCAGCATGGCATCGCGCATCTCCCGCGCCCGGGTGGCGCCGATGAACAGCCCGTCGAGCAGATAGCTGACCACCGCCAGCGGCGGCAGGGCGGCCAGATAGGGCAGGTAGGCGTAGGCCACTGCGCGCACCTCGGCGATGTCGCTCTGCAGGGCGATGAACAGTCGCCCGGCGCACAGGAACAGGGCGCTGAAGGCCAGGCTGCCGAGCAGCGACCAGAGCCCACAGACCATCATGGCGCGGCGCAGCGCCAGGCGGTCGCCGGCGCCGATGGCATGCCCGGCCAGTGCCTCCATGGCGTGGGCCAGGCCGTCGAGGGCGTAGGCGGTGACCAGCAGGCCGTTGAGCAGCAGGGCGTTGGCCGCCACCGTGGCGTCGCCGAGCCGCGCACCCTGCACGGCGACCAGGAAGAACACCCCCTGCAGGGCCAGGGAGCGGATGAAGATGTCGCGGTTGACCGCCAGCAGCGGCTGCCACTCGGCCCAGCGGCGCAGCGCCGCCCAGTCCAGCCGTCCGGGGTACCGGCGCAGGGCCTGCCGGCTCAGCGCCAGGCCGAGCAGCGCGCCGCTCCATTCGGCGAGCACCGCGGCGCGTGCCGCACCGCTCACCCCCCAGTCCAGGCCGAGCACGAAGAGCAGCGACAGCGCCGCGTTGAGCAGGTTGGTGGTGAGCAGGATGGCCAGCGGCGCGCGGGCGTTCTGTCTGCCGAGGAACCAGCCGACCAGGGCGTAGTTGGCCAGCGCCGCCGGCAGGCCGAACAGGCGGACGTGCAGGAACTCGCGGGTCAGCCCGTCGAGCGCTGCGGACGGATTCATCAGCCCCAGCGCCAGGCCGCCGAAGGGCAGCGCCAGGGCGCCGAGCAGCCCGGCCAGGGCGAGGGCCAGCAGCAGGCCCTGGCAGAGAACCTGGCGCAGCGCGCCGCCATCCGCGCGGCCGGCGGCCTGGGCGGCGAAGCCGGTGGTGCCCATGCGCAGGAAGCCGAGGATGCCGACCACCAGGGTGTAGAGGGCGCCACCCACCGCCACCGCACCGAGCTGGTGGGCGTGCGGCAGGTGGCCGACCACCGCGCTGTCCACCAGCGCCACCAGCGGCACCGAGAGGTTGGAGAGGATCATCGGCAGTGCCAGCGCCCAGACCTTGCGGTGGGTCGGGCGGTGCTGCCAAGCGTCGAGCAGGGCGGACATGCGGCTTCCTTGGGTGAGTCGGGGTATGCCGGCGCAGCGGCGGGGCACGGAGGCGCAGTGTACGACGCTCCGCCGCCCGGCCAGGGCACGGGGAGACCCCGGCCGCCAGTCTCGTAGCGGGGCAGGGCGCTCGGCTATAGTGAGCGCCTTCCAACTCCAATGACCGCCCTTCGGGAGCCTGCCATGTCGTACAAGGGATTGTTCCTGGCCCTCGCGTTCGCCTGTCTCGGCGCCTGCGATTCCTCCACCCCCGAAGCGCCGCCCCTGGCGCCGGCCGCCAGCGTCGAGGAGGCCCGTCCCGCGCCGGCGGATGGCGCCGCCCTGGCCGCGCGCTATGCCGGCCGCGAGCTGCAGGTGGTGGACGTCTCGGAAATCCAGGTGGACGGCGCCAGCGCCCTGTCGGTGAGCTTCTCGGTGCCGCTGGACCCCGAGCAGGCCCTGGCCGAGCGCCTGCACCTAGTGGACAGCAAGAGCGGCAAGGTGGACGGCGCCTGGGAGCTGGCCGATAACCTGATGGAGGTGCGCCTGCGCCACCTGGAGCCGCGCCGCAAGCTGGTGTTCACCGCCGACGCCGGACTGCGCGCGGTCAACGGCAAGACCCTGGCCAGGGAGCACGTGGTGCGCCTGACCACCCGCGACCTGCAGGCCAGCGTCGGCTTCGCCAGCCGCGGCTCGCTGCTGCCGACCCGCCTGGCCGAGGGGCTGCCGGTGATCGCCCTGAACGTCGACAAGGTCAACGTCGAGTTCTTCCGGATCAAGCCCCAGGCCCTGCCGGCCTTCCTCAGCCGCTGGGGGCGGGCCAGCAGTCTGGAAACCTGGGAGGCCAATGATCTGCTGCCGATGACCGAGCTGGTCTACGAGGGCCGCTTCGACCTCAACCCGGCGCGCAACACCCGCGAGACTCTCCTGCTGCCCATCGCCGGCATCCCGCCGCTGCAGCAGCCGGGCGTCTACCTGGCGGTGATGCGCCGTTCCGGCAGCTACGCCTACAGCCAGCCGGCCACCCTGTTCACCCTGAGCGACATCGGCCTCTCCGCGCACCGCTACCGGGACCGTCTGGACGTCTTCGCTCAGGCCCTGGACGGCGGTGCGGCGCTCTCCGGGGTCGAGCTGGAGCTGCTCGACGGCAACGGCCGGAGTCTGGCCGGCGGTCGCACCGACGACCGCGGCCACGCCCAGCTGGCGCTGGCGGAGAAGGCCGAGCTGCTGCTCGCCCGCCAGGGCGGGCAGACCAGCCTGCTGCGTCTGAACGGCGCCGCCCTGGACCTCGCCGAGTTCGACATCGCCGGGCCTCAGGCCCATCCGTTGCAGCTCTTCGTGTTCGGCCCGCGCGACCTCTACCGCCCCGGCGAGACGGTGCTGCTCAACGCCCTGCTGCGCGACGCCGACGGCAAGCCGGTGCCGCCCCAGCCGGTGCACGTCGAGGTGCGTCGCCCGGATGAGCAGGTCAGCCGCAAGTTCGTCTGGAATCCCGACGACAGCGGCTTCTACCAGTACCGCCTGGAACTGGCTGGCGAGGCGCCCACCGGCAGGTGGCAACTGCTCTTCGACCTGGGCGACGGCCGGCCGCAGCTCTACGAATTCCTCGTCGAGGACTTCCTGCCCGACCGCCTGGCCCTGGAGCTGCAGGGCAGCGCGCGGCCCCTGGCGCCCGCCGCGGCGGCGCGCTTCCAGGTGGAGGGCCGCTACCTGTATGGCGCCCCGGCCTCCGGCAACCGCCTGTCCGGGCAGCTCTACGTGCGCCCGCTGCGCGAGGCGGTGGCCGGCCTGCCCGGCTACCAGTTCGGCTCGGTGACCGAGGAGGAGCTGACCCAGAACCTCGACCTCGAGGAGACCACCCTGGACGCGGCCGGCAAGGCCACCCTGGAAATCGCCAGCCAGTGGGCCGAAGCCCGCTCGCCGCTCAAGCTGATCCTCCAGGCCAGCCTGCAGGAGTCCGGCGGCCGGCCGATCACCCGGCGCCTGGTCCAGCCGGTCTGGCCGGCCGAGCGGCTGCCGGGGCTGCGCGGGCTGTTCGATGGCGACTCGGTGGACGCCGACGGCCTCGCCGAGTTCGAGCTGCTGGTCGCCGATCCGGCCGGCAACAAGCTGGCCGCCGAGGGCCTCAAAGTGCGCCTGGTGCGCGAGCGCCGCGACTACTACTGGAACTATTCGGAAAGCGACGGCTGGAGCCACCACTACAACGAGAAGTACCTGCAGCTCGCCGAGGAGACCCTCTCGGTGGTTGCCGGCGGCACCGCCAGGGTCAGCTTCCCGGTGGAGTGGGGCCCCTACCGCGTCGAGGTGCAGGACCCGCAGACCGGTCTGGTCAGCAGTCTGCGCTTCTGGGCCGGTTACCGCTGGCAGGACAACGCCGAGGGCGGCGCGGTGCGTCCCGACCAGGTCAAGCTGAGCCTGGACAAGCCGGCCTACAAGGATGGTGACACCGCACGGGTCACCGTCACCCCGCCGGCCGCCGGTAAGGGCTACCTGCTGGTGGAATCCAGCGAGGGCCCGCTGTGGTGGCAGGCGGTGGAGGTGCCGGCCGAGGGCAGGAGCTTCGAGATTCCCATCGCCCGCGACTGGGCGCGCCATGACCTGTACGTCAGTGCCCTGGTGGTGCGTCCCGGCGAGCGCAAGGCGGCGATCACCCCGAAACGCGCGGTGGGCCTTCTGCACCTGCCGCTGGAGCGCAGCGAGCGCAAGCTGAGCCTGGAGCTGCAGGCGCCGGAGAAGATGCGCCCCAATCAGGCGCTGAAGGTCCGCGTTCAGGCCCGCGACGCCAGCGGCGCCCCGGCGGGCCGGGCGCGGGTGCTGCTCGCCGCGGTGGACGTCGGCATCCTCAACATCACCGACTACCAGACCCCCGATCCCTTCGCCGGGCTGTTCGGCCGCAAGGCCTACGGGGTCGACCAGCTGGACGTCTACGGCCAACTGATCGAGGCCGGCCAGGGGCGTCTGGCCAGCCTGGCGTTCGGCGGCGACGCGGCTCTGGCCGGCGGCGGCCAGCGCCCGGACACCAGCGTCACCATCGTCGCCCTGCAGAGCCAGCCGCTGACCCTGGACGAGCAGGGCCAGGGCGAGCTCAGCCTGGACATTCCCGACTTCAACGGCGAGCTGCGCCTGATGGCCCAGGTGTGGAGCGACGAGCGCTTCGGCATGGCCGAGGCGAAGACGGTGGTCGCCGCGCCGCTGATCGCCGAGTTGTCGGCGCCGCGCTTCCTGGCCGGCGGCGACCGCACCAGTCTGGCCCTGGACCTGCGCAACCTTACCGAGCAGGCCCAGCAGCTGAGCGTCGGCCTGCGCAGCGCAGGTCAGCTGCAGCTGCTCGACGACCTGGCGGAACGCCAGGTGCGCCTGGCTCCCGGCCAGCGCCTTACCCTGCAGATACCGGTGCGCGCCGAGGGCGGCTACGGCAGCGGCGAGGTCGAGGTCAGCGTGCGGGGCCTGGAACTGCCTGGCGAGCAACTGCCCAACTATGTGCGCAGCTGGCGGATCGGCGTGCGCCCGGCCTATCCGGCGCAGCTGAAAAGCTTCCGCGCGGTGCTCGAGGATAAGCCCTGGAGCCTGCCGGCCGGCACTCTGGAGGCCTTCGAGCCAGCCGGCCGCGAGGCGCTGCTCAGCCTGTCCAGCCGTCCGCCGCTCAACCTCGGCGAGCAGATCCGCGCCCTCGAGGCCTATCCCTACGGCTGCCTGGAGCAGACCACCAGCGGCCTCTACCCGAGCCTCTACGCGGATGCCGCCAGCCTCGCGCGCCTGGGCATCGCCGGCGAGGCGGACGAGGCGCGGCGGCGCAAGATCGAGCTGGGCATCGAACGCCTGCTCGGCATGCAGCGCCACAACGGCAGCTTCGCCCTGTGGAGCGCCGACGGCGAGGAGGAATACTGGCTGACCGCCTACGTCACCGACTTCCTGCTGCGCGCTCGCGAGCAGGGCTTCGGGGTGCCCGCCGAGGCGCTGAAGAAGGCCAGCGAGCGGCTTCTGCGCTACCTGCAGGAACGCAGCCTGATCGAGGTGGGCTACAGCGACGACTCCGCGCACAGCCGCTTCGCCGTGCAGGCCTATGCCGGCTACGTCCTGGCGCGCAGCCGGCAGGCGCCGCTCGGCGCCCTGCGCAGCCTCCACGAGCGACGCAGCGAGGCCAAGTCCGGCCTGCCCCTGGTGCACCTGGCCATCGCCCTGCGCCTGATGGGCGACCAGCCGCGCGCCGACGAGGCCCTGGCCGCCGGCCTGTCCCGCGGCCGCGACGACCGCCAGTGGCTGGCCGACTACGGCAGTGCCCTGCGCGACCAGGCGATGATCCTCGCCCTGCTGGAGGAGCATGACCTGGCTGCCGGCAGCCGCGAGCAGCGCCTGTTCGGCCTGGCCGATTTGCTGGCCCAGCACCAGTACCTGTCCACCCAGGAGCGCAACGCCCTGTTCCTGGCCGGCCGTGACCTGCTCGGCAAGCCTGAGGGCGACTGGCGGGCGCAGCTGCAGATCGGTGGGCAGCACCGCGAGCTGAGCAGCGCCGCGCCGGGCCTCAAGCTGGAGGGCACGGCCCTGGCCGAGCCGCTGACCCTGCGCAACCTGGGCGCGGACACCCTCTACCAGCGGCTGGACATCTCCGGCTACCCGGTTGAAGCGCCGCGTCCCGGCGGCGAGAACTTGAGCATCCGCCGCGAATACCTGGATCTCGACGGTCGTCCGCTGGACCTCGGCAACCTGCGCAGCGGCGACCTGCTGTTGGTGCACCTCGCCCTGGAGGCCCGCCAGCGGGTGCCCGACGCCCTGGTGGTGGACCTGCTGCCGGCCGGCCTGGAGCTGGAGAACCAGAACCTCGCCGGCAGCGCCGCCAGCCTGGCCGACGCCGGCGGCGCGCTGCAGGACTGGCTGCGCTCGATGCAGAACGCCGCCATCAAGCACCAGGAGTTCCGCGACGACCGCTATGTCGCCGCCCTGGACCTGAGCGGCTATGACACCACCCACCTGCTCTACCTGGCCCGCGCCGTCACACCCGGCCGCTACCGGGTGCCGCCGCCGCAGGTGGAGTCCATGTACCGGCCGAGCTGGCAGGCCATCGGCGAGACCCCGGGGATGCTGGAGGTGCGCGGGCGCTGAGTGCCGCGAGGCCCTCTCCCGCTTGCGGGAGAGGGCGGTCCGGCTAACCGATCAGCAGGCTCAGCAGCCACAGCCCCAGCAGCAGTATCAGCACCCCGTAGATGAGCGAACCCCGCAATAGCGCCCGCCCGGCATGGACCAGCAGCAACAGCCCGATGATCAGGGCCAGCAGGCTCAGCCAGGTCGGGTCCATGCCCAGGGCGCGGGCCAGGCCGTCGAGAAAGGCGCTGCCAGCGTGGCCGATGCTGGCGAAGAAGGCGCCGATGCCCTCGACGAGGAAGCGGATGATCGCGCCCAGCGTTTCGCCGAGCCATTCGAAGAAGCCTTCAGAGCGCATCGTCGGTGTCCTTGAATTGCGTGCCCGTCCTGTTCCACCTTGGGCCCTCGGTGCCCGCCGCGAGTTCCCCGAAGCCTTCCTGGAGCCCCGCATGTTCCGTCCCCTCGCCCGTTGTGCCACCCCCGCCGCCGGGTTGCGCCGATGAGCTGGCGCAGCGCGCGAAGCCGCCTCTGGCGCTGGGGGTGCTGGCCGCTGCTGGCGCTGGCCCTGCTGTGGCTGGCCGACCGGCTGTTTCCGTTGCCGCTGCCGGGCGACGATCTGGCGCGGGTGGTGCTCGCCGAGGATGGCACGCCGCTGTGGCGCTTCGCCGATGCCGAGGGGGTGTGGCGCTATCCGGTAAGCCTCGAGAAGGTCTCGCCCTACTACCTGGAGGCGCTGCTCACCTACGAGGACCGCTGGTTCTACCAGCACCCTGGGGTCAACCCCCTGGCCCTGGCTCGCGCCGCCTGGCAGAACCTCAGCGGCGGTCGCGTGCTGTCCGGCGGCAGCACCCTGTCCATGCAGGTGGCGCGTCTGCTGGATCCCCATGCGCGCACGCTGCCCGGCAAGCTCAAGCAGTTGTGGCGCACCCTGCAGCTGGAATGGCACCTGTCCAAGGCGGAGATCCTCGGTCTCTATCTGAACCGCGCGCCCTTCGGCGGCACCCTGCAGGGCGTGGCGGCGGCCAGCTGGGCCTACTTGGGCAAGCCGCCCAGCCAGCTGAGCCGCAGCGAGGCGGCGCTGCTCGCGGTGCTGCCCCAGGCACCCAGCCGGCTGCGCCCGGACCGCCATCCGGAGCGCGCCCAGGCGGCCCGCGACAAGGTCCTGGAGCGTCTCGCCGCCTTCGGCGTCTGGTCCCGGGAGGCGGTGCAGGAGGCCCTTCAGGAGCCGGTGCTGCTCGCTCCGCGCCAGGAGCCGCGGCTCGCCCCGCTGCTGGCCCGCCGCCTGAACCGGCCCGGCAGCCCGCCGCTGATCCGCACCCTGATCGATGCCGCGCTGCAGCGCCGCCTGGAGGAGCTGCTGCTCGGCTGGCGGGCGCGTCTGCCGGAAGCCACCTCGGCGGGGCTGCTGGTGGTGGAGACGCAGAACATGGCGGTGCGCGCTTACCTGGGCTCGCTGGACATCGGCGACGAGCGCCGCTTCGGCCACGTGGACATGGTTCGCGCGCTGCGCTCGCCGGGCTCGACCCTCAAGCCCTTCCTCTACGCCCTGGCCATGGACGCCGGGCTGATCCATTCCGAGTCGCTGCTGCAGGACGTGCCGCGCCGCTACGGCGACTACCGGCCGGGCAACTTCAACAGCGGCTTCAGCGGCCCGGTGTCGGCCAGCGAGGCCTTGGCCACCTCCCTCAACCTGCCGGCGGTGCAGCTGCTGGAGGCCTACGGGCCGAAGCGCTTCGCCGGGGAGCTGCGCGCCGCCGGCCTGCCCCTGGTGCTGCCGCCTCTGGCCGAGCCGAACCTGGCGCTGATCCTCGGCGGCGGCGGGGCGCGCCTGGAAGACCTGGTCGCCGCCTATAGCGCCTTTGCCCGTGGTGGGCGCACCGCGCGGCTGCGTTTCAAGCCCGAGGACGGGCTGCACGAGCGGCGCCTGCTGTCTCCCGGCGCGGCCTGGATCGTCAAGCGCATCCTGTCCGGCCAGGCGCGTCCGGACCGCGATCCGCGCGCCCAGCTTGCGCCGCGCCCCAGCCTGGGCTGGAAGACCGGCACCAGCTACGGCTTCCGTGACGCCTGGGCGATCGGCGTCGGGCCGCGCTACCTGATCGGCGTCTGGCTCGGCCGTCCGGACGGCACTCCGGTGCCTGGGCAGTTCGGCCTGGCCTCGGCGGCGCCGCTGCTGCTGCAGGTACACGACCTCCTGGTCAACCGCGACCGGCAGCGCGGTATCGCCCATCCGCAGGAGCCGGTGCCGGCCAGCGTCGGGGTGGCGGCGATCTGCTGGCCGCTCGGCCAGGAACAGGGCAAGGACGATCCCAACTGCCGGCGCCAGCGCTTCGCCTGGATCTTGGACGGCACGGTGCCGCCGACCCTGCCAGCGGCCGACCAGCCCCTCGGCCTGGGGCTGCGCCAGACCATCTGGGTGAACGCCGCGGGCCTGCGCGTGAGGCCCGGCTGCCCGGGCGCGCAGGTCCGCGAGTTGGCCTTCTGGCCGGCCGCCCTGGAACCCTGGCTGCCGCGCCGCGAGCGGCGTGCCGCGCGCCTGCCGGCTGCCGATCCGGCCTGCCCGCCGCTGGCCGAGCCGCAGCCGGAGCCGCTGTCCATCGTCGGGGTACGCGACGGCGACCGACTGCGCCGCCCGGCCGCCAGCCGCGAGACGCTGCAGCTCGAGCTGTCTGCCCTGGGTGGCGACGGGCGGCGCTGGTGGTTCCTCAATGGCGCGCCGCTGGCCGAGAGCGCGGAAGGTGGGCGGATCTCCGTGGCCCTTGCCCGGGCCGGCCGCTATCAGCTGAGCGTGCTGGACGAGAGCGGACAGACCGCGCGGGTGGAGTTCCGGGTGGGCGACTGACTCAGGCCAGGGTCAGGCGGTTGCGGCCGTCGGCCTTGGAGCGATAGAGAGCGCCGTCGACGCGCTTGAAGAAGGCCTCGGCGGAGTCGTCGCGAGCCGGATTGAAGCTGCCGACGCCGAGGCTGGTGGTCAGCGGTAGGCGCTGGCCGTTCAGCTCGAAGCCCTGGCTGGCCAGCTCGGCGCGGAACCGCTCGGCCAGCTCGCGGGCCTGCTCCAGGGAGGTGCCCGGCATCAGCACGCCGAACTCCTCGCCGCCCAGGCGCAGCAGTACGTCGCTGTTGCGGCGGAACACCTGGCGCATGCGCTCGGCGAACACGATCAGGCAGGCGTCGCCGCTGGCATGGCCGAACTGGTCGTTGATGCGCTTGAACAGGTCGATGTCCAGCAGGACCAGCGACAGCGGGGTGCGCTGGCGTCGCCCGTTGGCCACCATGGCCGGGAACAGGCTGTTGAAGTGCAGACGGTTGCCCAGCTGGGTCAGGGGGTCGGTGCGGCTGAGTCGGGCGAAGCGCTCGCGCTGCTCGATCAGCTGGCGCTCCAAGGCGACCCGCGAGTGGTATTCGCGGTGGCTGCGGTCGATCACCAGCAGCAGGTAGCTGAGGTAGACCGCCAGGGTCACCAGCTCGGCCTGCTGCTCGTGGATCTGCAGGCCGAGCACCGCCAGGCCTGGTAGGTAGAGCAGCTGCAGGGCGGTCATGCAGCGCCGCTTGCTCATCGGGAAGTTGAAGACCATCGAAGTACTGAACGCCAGGGTGCCGAGGGTGGCGATCGGCGTCGCGGCAGAGAAGGCGGGACTGTACAGCGTCCAGGCATGGCTCACGCCCCAGCCTAGGGAGGAGAGGTAGAGCAGCCGCCAGTGCTGGTCGAGCCAGAGGTGGAGGTTGGCCTCGTTCTCCTGGACGGGCAGCCGGTGCAGCCAGCGCAGCGCCATGATGAGGGCGAAGTACAGGGTGCCGGCGAGACCGAGGAGCAGCGAGCCTGGGGTGGCGGCGAACAGCCAGATCAGCAGCCAGCCGATCAGGTAGTAGATGGCGCCCAGGCGGGTTCGGGTCCGGGTGTCCTGGGCTTCCCGCCAGAGGGCGAGGTACTCGGAAGGAGGAAGGCGGGCGTCGGGGGCCATCTTTTGTGATCACAAATGCAGCGGAGCAGGCGCATAGTGGCATTGCCGGGCGATGGAAGCAATGTGCCGGTATGTAAATTGCTTGCAAGTCCGCGTCCGCGCCGCTGCCGGGAGCGCCAGTGCGTGCGGAGCCCCGCTGGCTGCCGTCCCGCCAGGGAGGAGCGGGGTGCCAGTTCAGCCGCGCCGGATCAGCCAGATGCCCGCGACGATCAGCAGGAGCCCAGTGAGCTTGCCGAGGCTGATCGGGGCCTCGCGAAAGCCCGCCCAGCCGAAGTGGTCGAGCAGCACGGCCATGCCCAACTGGCCGGCGATCACCAGCACCATGAACAGCAGGGCGCCGATCCGCGGTCCGGCGAAGGCGGCGGTGACGATGAAGAACACCCCGAGGAAGCCGCCGCACCACTGCCACCAGCTCACCCCGCGCAGCACACCGAGGCCGGGCAGCTCGCGCTGGGCGAGGACCACCACCAGAAGGGCCAGGGTGCCCACCGCGAAGGATATCAGCCCGGCGGCCAGCACGCTGGAGATGTGTTTGGCCAGCTGACCGTTGATGCCGGCCTGCAGGGGCAGGCAGGCGCCGGCGATGAGGGGAAGGGCGAGCAGCCACCAGGTGGGCGCGGGCATGGGGGATCTCCGGGCAAGAAAAGGGCGGGCATTATGCCGGCGCCGGCGCCACTTGCCAGTGGTCGAGGCCCCCGCGGCTGCCGCAGGACGACTCCGCTCGCCGACCGGGGGCGGCACTTGGCCCGCGCGGCTGGCGGAATGCCGGCGCTGGACTATCTTTTCAGGACGCCCGAGTCTCCGGCAATGTACCGGGACACGCCTGAAGAGGAGAACAGGATGGACATGAACCGTCGGCAATTCTTCAAGGTCTGCGCCGTTGGCCTTGGAGGATCGAGCCTGGCGGCCCTGGGAGTGGCTCCGCCCACTGCCTTCGCCGATCAGGTCCGCCACTTCAAGCTGGCGCGTACCATCGAGACGCGCAACACCTGCCCCTACTGCTCGGTCGGCTGCGGCCTGATCATGTACAGCCAGGGCGATGCCGCGAAGAACGTCGCGCAGAACATCATCCACATCGAAGGCGATGCCGATCACCCGGTGAACCGCGGCACTCTGTGCCCGAAGGGCGCCGGCCTGCTCGACTTCATCCACAGCCCGAACCGTCTCAAGCACCCCGAGGTGCGCGAGCCGGGCTCCAACGAATGGAAGCGCATCAGCTGGGACGAAGCACTCGACCGCATCGCCAGGCTGATGAAGGACGACCGCGACGCCAACTTCATCGAGAGGAACGCCGCCGGCCAGACCGTCAACCGCTGGCTGAGCACCGGCTTCCTGGCGGCTTCGGCGTCTTCCAACGAGGCCGGCTACATCACCCACAAGGTGGTGCGCTCCCTCGGCATTCTGGGCTTCGATAACCAGGCGCGTGTCTGACACGGCCCGACGGTGGCAAGTCTTGCCCCGACGTTTGGCCGTGGAGCCATGACCAACCACTGGGTCGACATCAAGAATGCCGATCTGGTCCTGATCATGGGCGGCAACGCCGCCGAGGCGCACCCGTGCGGCTTCAAGTGGGTCACTGAAGCCAAGGCGCACAACAAGGCCCGCTTGATCGTGGTGGACCCGCGCTTCACCCGTTCCGCCTCGGTCGCCGACCTCTACGCGCCGATCCGCGCAGGTAGCGATATCGCCTTCCTCGGCGGGCTGATCAACTACCTGCTGGAGCACGACAGGATCCAGCACGAGTACGTGCGCAACTACACCGACGCGACCTTCATCGTGAAGGAAGGCTTCGGCTTCGAGAACGGGCTGTTCAACGGCTACGATCCGAACACCCGCAGCTACCCGGACAAGTCCGCCTGGGGCTACGAGCGGGGCGAGGACGGCTACGTGCTCACCGACCCGACCCTGAGCCACCCGCGCTGCGTGTTCAACCTGCTCAAGCAGCACTACAGCCGCTACACCGCGGATGTGGTGAGCAATATCTGCGGCACGCCGAAGGACGCCATGCTCAAGGTCTGGGAAGCCATCGCCGAAACCGCGGCGCCGGACAAGACCATGACCATCATGTACGCCCTCGGCTGGACCCAGCACTCGGTGGGCTCGCAGATGATCCGCACCGGGGCCATGGTGCAACTGCTGCTCGGCAATATCGGCATGCCCGGTGGCGGCATGAACGCCCTGCGCGGTCACTCCAACATCCAGGGGCTCACCGACCTGGGGCTGCTCTCCAACCTGCTGCCCGGCTACCTGACCCTGCCGTCCGACGCCGAGCAGGACTACGCGGCCTACATCGCCAGGCGCACCAGCCAGCCGCTGCGTCCCGGGCAACTGTCCTACTGGCAGAACTACGAGAAGTTCCATGTCAGCCTGATGAAGGCCTGGTACGGCAAGAACGCCGCGGCGGAGAACAACTGGGGCTACGACTGGCTGCCCAAGCTGGACATCCCCGGCTACGACGTGCTCAAGGTCTTCGACATGATGTACGAGGGCAAGATCAACGGGTACTTCTGCCAGGGCTTCAACCCCATCGCCGCCTTCCCCAACAAGGCCAAGGTGGCCGCCGGGCTGGCGCGCCTCAAGTTCCTGGTGGTGATGGACCCGCTGGCCACCGACACCTCGGAGTTCTGGCGCAACGCCGGAGACTTCAACGACGTCGACCCGGCGCAGATCCAGACCACGGTGTTCCGCCTGCCCACCTCCTGCTTCGCCGAGGAGGACGGCTCCCTGGTCAACAGCGGCCGCTGGCTGCAGTGGCACTGGAAGGGCGCCGAGCCGCCGGGCGAGGCGCGTACCGACATCGCCATCATGGCCGGTCTGTTCATCCGCCTGCGCGAGCTGTATCGCAGCGAGGGCGGTGCCTATCCGGAGCCGATCCTCAACCTCGACTGGCCGTACCTGAAGCCCGAGGAGCCGAGCCCCGAGGAGCTGGCCAGGGAGTTCTCCGGCAAGGCCCTGGAGGACCTGACTGATCCGGCCACCGGCGCGCTGCTGGTCAAGGCTGGCGAACAGCTCTCCGGCTTCGCCCAGCTGCGCGCGGACGGTAGCACGGCGAGCGGCTGCTGGATCTTCTGCGGCTCCTGGTCGGCGCAGGGCAACCTGATGGCGCGGCGCGACAACGCCGACCCCTACGGGATGGGGCAGACCCTCGGCTGGGCCTGGTCCTGGCCGGCCAACCGGCGGATCCTCTACAACCGCGCTTCGGCCGATCCCAGCGGCAAGCCCTGGAATCCGCAGAAGAAACGCCTGGTATGGTGGAACGGCAAGGCCTGGACGGGCACCGACGTGCCTGACTTCAAGGCCGACTCGCCGCCGGAAGACGGCATGGGGCCGTTCATCATGAACCCGGAAGGGGTGGCGCGCTTCTTCGCCGTCGACCGCATGGCCGAGGGGCCCTTCCCCGAGCACTACGAGCCCTTCGAGACGCCGATCGGCCGCAACCCGCTGCACCCGGACAACCCGCAGGCCACCTGCAACCCGGCGGCGCGGGTGTTCAAGGGCGACCTGGAGGTGTTCGGCAAGGCCGAGGAGTTCCCCTACGTGGCGACCACCTACCGGCTCACCGAGCACTTCCACTTCTGGACCAAGCATTGCCGGCTCAACGCCATCACCCAGCCGGAGCAGTTCGTCGAGATCGGCGAGGCCCTGGCCCGGGAGCTGGGCATCGCCGCTGGCGACCGGGTCAAGGTGTCCAGCAACCGCGGCTACATCCGCGCGGTGGCGGTGGTGACCAAGCGCATCCGCCCGCTGACGGTGGACGGCAAGACCGTGCACCAGGTGGGCATCCCGCTGCACTGGGGCTTCTCCGGGGTGGCGCGCAACGGCTATCTGACCAACACCCTGACTCCCTTCGTCGGTGACGGCAACACGCAGACGCCGGAGTTCAAGTCGTTCCTGGTCAACGTGGAAAAGGCGTGAGGTGAGCCATGAGTAGCCAAGACATCATTGCCCGCTCCGCGACCACCACGCCGATGCCCTCGGTGCGCCAGGTCGACGAGGTGGCCAAGCTGATCGACGTGTCCAAGTGCATCGGCTGCAAGGCCTGCCAGGTGGCTTGCTCGGAATGGAACGAGCTGCGCGACGAGGTGGGCCACAACCACGGCACCTACGACAACCCGGCAGACCTCACGGCGAGCAGCTGGACGCTGATGCGCTTCACCGAGCACGAGACCGAGAGCGACAGCCTCGAGTGGCTGATCCGCAAGGACGGCTGCATGCACTGCGCGGAGCCGGGCTGCCTGGCGGCCTGTCCGAGCCCCGGGGCCATCGTCAAGTACGCCAACGGCATCGTCGACTTCAACCAGGACAAGTGCATCGGCTGCGGCTACTGCATCACCGGCTGCCCGTTCAATATCCCGCGCATCTCGGCGAAGGACCACAAGGCCTACAAGTGCACGCTCTGTTCGGACCGGGTGGCGGTGGGCCTGGAGCCGGCCTGCGTGAAGACCTGTCCGACCGGCGCCATCGTGTTCGGCACCAAGGAGGCGATGAAGCAGCACGCCGAGGAGCGCATCGTGGACCTCAGGTCCCGGGGCTTCGCGCAGGCCGGGCTGTACGACCCGCCGGGCGTCGGTGGCACCCACGTGATGTACGTGCTGCACCACGCGGACCAGCCGTCGCTGTACGCCGGGCTGCCGGACGATCCGCAGATCAGCCCCATGGTCAGCCTGTGGAAGGGCATCACCAAGCCCCTCGGCCTGCTCGGTATGGGCCTGGTGGCGCTGCTGGGCTTCTTCCACTACGTGCGGGTCGGCCGCAACGTGGTGGAGGAGGACGAGCACGGCCCCGACCCGGCGGTGCACCAGGTCGATCCCGCGGTCCATCCCTACGACCCGCGCGAGCCGCGGGTCTAGCGGAGGCGGCATGAACGGGCATGTCGCGGCTGGCGTCGTCTCCCGGCGCGGAGGGCGACGGCCGCGGCCCACAGCATCATCAGGAGTCGACGATGAACAGAGACATCCAGCGCTACACGGCCTCCGAGCGTAGCAACCACTGGGCGGTGGCCATCCTCTTCGTGCTCGCCGCCCTGTCCGGGCTGGCGCTGTTCCACCCGGCGCTGTTCTGGCTCAGCCAGCTGTTCGGCGGCGGGCCTTGGACGCGCATCCTGCATCCCTTCCTCGGCCTGGCCATGTTCCTGTTCTTTCTCTGGCTGGCCATGCGCTTCGCCCGGCACAACCGCTTCGACGCCAACGACCGGCGCTGGCTGCGGCAGTGGCGCGACGTGGTCGGCAACCGCGAGGAACGGCTGCCCGAGGTGGGCCGCTACAACGCCGGGCAGAAGCTGCTGTTCTGGGGGCTGCTGCTGTGCATGCTGGTGCTGCTGGTGACCGGCTTCATCATCTGGCGCCAGTACTTCAGTCATCTGTTCGGAATCGAGCTGATCCGCCTGGCCTCGTTGCTGCACGCCTTCGCCGCCTGGGTGCTGATCTGCAGCATCATCGTCCACGTCTATGCCGGCTTCTGGGTGAAGGGCTCCATGGGCGCGATGCTCAGCGGGCGGGTCAGCCGCGGCTGGGCGCGCAAGCACCATGCCGCCTGGCTGAAGCAGGTGAGTCCCGACGAGGCCAAGCAGCGCTGATCCGGCCGGGGTGCCGGCGGCGCCCCGCGAACCCCAACCTGAGCCAAGGAGTCCTGCGTGTCAGGCACCATTCTCGAACCCGGGCAGATCGAGGCCGCGGCCAACATCCCGCCCTTCATCCTGCTGCCCACCCCCGACCTGTTCGCCCACCGTGCCGTGCGCCTGCGCCAGCTGGCCGAGGGGCATCCGCTGGGTGACTACCTGCGACTGATCGCCCGCCTCTGCGACGCCCAGCAGCGCCTGCTGGACGGCCCTCCGCAGCTGCCACCGGCGGACCCGCAGGCCCTGGAGCGCAGCCGCGAGCACGGCATGCCGCCCCTGGCTTTCGAGATGCCGGTGCGCGAGGGCGCCTGGCTGGGGCTGCTGGACGGTCTCGTCGACGATCTGCAGCCGGACGCCGTCGGCCAGGTGGCCGAGGCTCTGGCCAGCCTGCGCCGCGCCGATGCCGGGCAGCGCAAGGCCTGGGCGCTGGCCCTGCTGAGCGGCCAGTTCGACCTGCTGCCGGCGGCGCTGGTGCCCTTCCTCGGCGCCGCCCTGCAGGTGGCCTTCAGTCACTGGCTGCTCGGCCTGCCGGACGGCCAGCTGATCGAGCGCGAGGCGCAGACCCTGTGCCCGGCCTGCGGCTCGCCGCCGGTGGCCGGGGTCATCCACCACCGCGGCAAGTCCAACGGCCTGCGCTACCTGGCCTGCTCGCTGTGCTCCTGCCAGTGGCACTACGTGCGGGTGAAATGCAGCCACTGCCAGGAAAGCAAGCGCCTCGCCTACCTGTCCCTGGAACGCGACGATCTGGGCGCCGCCCGCGCACCGCTGCGCGCCGAGGTCTGCCCGAACTGCCAGGGCTACCTCAAGCAGTTCTACCGGGAGTTCGCCCCAGACGCCGAGCCCCAGGCCGACGACCTGGCCAGCCTGGCACTCGACCTGCGCCTGGCCGAGGAGGGCTACCTGCGCCGCGCCCCGAACCTGCTGCTCTCGCCGGGCGGCGGGGACTGAGCCGCCATTGCCTAAACTTGCTCCACCTGCCTACGGTCCATCGTCGCGAGGTTCGTGCCTTGACCGCCATCCGCCTGCCCTCCATCGATCGCCTGCTGCGCAGCCCGGCCTGCCAGCCGCTGCAGCAGCGCTACGGCCGCGAGGCCCTGTTGAAGACCCTACGCGACCTGCTCGACGAACTGCGCGAGCCGGTGCGCCACGGCCAGCTGGCCGCCATCGAGCTGAGCGAGGCGGTGCTCGCCGGGCGTGCCGGCGAACGCCTGGCCGCCAGCCACGCCAGCCGGGTGCGCCGGGTGTTCAACCTGACCGGTACCGTGCTGCACACCAACCTGGGCCGCGCCCTGCTGCCGGAGGAGGCCATCCAGGCGGTGGCCCTGGCCGCCCGTCACCCGCTGAACCTGGAGTTCGACCTGGCCAGCGGCCGGCGTGGCGACCGTGACGAGCTGATCACCGGGCTGATCCGCGAGCTGACCGGCGCCGAGGCGGTCACCGTGGTCAACAACAACGCCGCCGCCGTGCTGCTGGCGCTCAACAGCCTGGGCGCGCGCAAGGAAGGCATCATCTCCCGCGGCGAACTGATCGAGATTGGCGGCGCCTTCCGCATCCCCGACATCATGGCCCGCGCCGGAGTCAGGCTGGTGGAGGTGGGCACCACCAACCGCACCCACGCCCGCGACTACGAGAGCGCCATCGGCCCGCGCACCGGCCTGTTGATGCGCGTGCACACCAGCAACTACAGCGTGCAGGGCTTTACCGCCAGCGTGGCCACCCGCGACCTGGCGGGCATCGCCCACGCCCATGGTCTGCCGCTCCTGGAGGATCTGGGCAGCGGCACCCTGGTGGACCTGACCCGCTGGGGCCTGCCCAAGGAGCCCACGGTGCAGGAGGCCCTGGCCGACGGCGCCGACCTCGTCACCTTCAGCGGAGACAAGCTGCTCGGCGGACCCCAGGCCGGACTGATCCTCGGCAGCCGCGAGCTGATCGCGCGGATCAAGAAGAACCCATTGAAGCGCGCCCTGCGCGTCGACAAGCTGACCCTCGCCGCGCTAGAAGCGGTGCTCGGCCTGTACCGCGACCCCGATCGCCTGGCCGAGCGGCTCACCACCCTGCGCCTGCTCAGCCGCCCGCAGGCGGACATCCGCGCCCAGGCTGAGCGCCTGGCGCCACGGCTGGCCGGCGTACTCGGCGCTGGCTGGCAGGTCGCCGCGGCGGAGGCGCTGGGAATGATCGGCAGCGGCGCCCAGCCGGTGGCCCGTCTGCCCAGCGCCGCGCTCTGCGTGCGGCCGGTACAGCCCAAGCGTCTGCGCGGGCGGGCGCTGCGCCAGCTGGAGGAGCGCCTGCGCGGCCTGCCGATCCCGGTGCTCGGCCGCCTCGACGACGACGCCCTGTGGCTCGACCTGCGCCAGCTCGATGACGAGCCGGCGTTCCTCGCCCAGCTGGCGCAGCTCGCGGAGGGTGCGGCTTGATCGTCGGCACCGCCGGACACATCGACCACGGCAAGACCGCGCTGCTGCGCGCGCTCACCGGCCTGGAAGGCGACCGCCGCCCGGCCGAGCGGGCGCGCGGCATCACCATCGACCTCGGCTACCTGTACGCCGACCTGGGCGATGGCCAGCTCACGGGCTTCATCGACGTGCCCGGCCACGAGCGCTTCGTCCACAACATGCTGGCCGGGGCCTGCGGCATCGACCTGGTGCTGCTGGTGGTGGCCGCCGACGATGGAGTGATGCCGCAGACCCGCGAGCATCTGGCGATCGTCGAGCTGCTCGGCATTCCCCGCGCTCTGGTGGCGCTCAGCAAGTGCGACCGGGTCGGCGCCCAGCGGGTCGTCGAGGTGCGCGAGCAGGTCGCCGCGCTCCTGGCCGACGGGCCGCTCGCCGGCGCGCCAGTGTTTCCCCTGTCGAGCGTCACTGGCGAGGGCGTCGCGGCCCTGCGCACGGCGCTGCTGGCGGAGGCGCGAAGGCTGCAGGCGCGCAGCGCCGCCGGGCACTTCCGCCTGGCGGTGGACCGCGCCTTCAGCGTGGCCGGTGCCGGGGTGGTGGCCACCGGCACCGCCTTCGCCGGGCAGGTCAGGATAGGGGACGAACTGCTGCTCAGCCCCGCCGGCCTGCGCGTGCGGGTGCGCGGCCTGCACGCCCAGAACCGCGCTGCGCAGAGCGCCCGCGCCGGCCAGCGGGTGGCGCTCAACATCGCCGGCGAGCGCCTCACCGTGGAGCACGTCCAGCGCGGCGACTGGCTGCTCGCCCCGGCGCTGCATGCGCCGACCACCCGCATCGACATCGACCTGCAGCTGCTCGCCAGCGAAACCCGCGAGCTGGCCCACTGGACCCCGGTGCACGTGCACCTTGGCGCCCAGGATGTCACCGCCCGCATCGCCCTGCTGGAGGGCGAGCGCCTGGCTCCGGGGGGGCGCGGCTTCGCCCAGCTGCTGCTCAATGCTCCGGCCCATGCGGTGCACGGTGACCGCCTGGTGCTGCGCGACCAGAGCGCCCAGCGCACCTTGGGCGGCGGCCGTGTGCTGGACCCCTTCGCCCCGGCTCGGGACAGGCGCAGCCTGGCCCGTCTGGCCCAACTGGCGGCGCTGCGCGGCGAGGGCCTGGAGGCGGCGCTGCCGGTGCTCCTGGAAACCGCCAGCAACGGCCTGGTCCCGCAGGCCCTGGAGCGCCAGTTCAACCGCGTCCCGGCCAGCTGGCGTCTGCCGGACGGCGTGCAGGAAGTGCTCACCAGCCAGGGCCCGCGGCTGTTTCTGAGCGATCGCTGGACGCAGCTGCTGGCCGAGCTGCATGCCGCCCTGGCGCGCTTTCACGCCGAGCAGCCCGACGAGCTCGGCCCCGACCGCGACCGCCTGCGCCGCTACGCCCTGCCGCAGCTGGAGCGCCCGGTGTTCATCGCCTTGCTGGAACAGGCCCTGGCGGCCGGCAGCATCCAGGCCAGTGGCCCCTGGCTGCACCTGCCCGACCACCGGGTACAGCTCAGCGCCGAGGACGAGGCGCTCAGGTCACGGCTCTGGCCGCTGCTGGAGGCGGGCGGCTTCGACCCGCCCTGGGTGCGCGAGCTGGCCGGCGAGCTGCAGGTCGAGGAAGCCGCCGTGCGCCTGCTGCTGCGCAAGCTGGCGCGCCTCGGCCTGCTGCACCAGGTGGTCAAGGACCTGTTCTACCCGGACGCCAGCCTCCGCCGCCTGGCCACCGAGGCCCGCCGGCTGCAGGCAGAAACCGGAACCATCCGCGCCGCCAGCTTCCGCGACCGCATCGGCATCGGCCGCAAGCGCGGCATCCAGATCCTCGAATACTTCGACCGCATCGGCTTTACCCGCCGCTATGGCAACGAGCGGAAAATCAGGGCGGATTCGGCGCTGGCGCTTATGACCGAGGGGGAGGGGTAGTCGTCCGTTCAAGTTCGGTTGGAGGGCTTGCGGCAATCCGGGGTGTGGCTCCGGTTGCAGCCAGGGCTGGGCAGGGCGCCTGGCCGAAGGTTTTCAGGCGAGGCTGGTCGAGGCCACGCCCGCTAACTCCAGGTGCTGAGGATGTGCTAGGTTCGATCCCGGAGTTCGCCTGAGAACGGGCGAGGAGAAGTCCTCGGCCCAGCGAAGGAAGGCAATCACGCCCGGTGGCGTGGCCGGGCTTCAAACCCGGTTGGGGACGGCAGCCGTTCCTGGGTAGGTTCGACTCCTACTGCCTTCCGCCAATTCCGGCTTTGCGCCCTGGCGGCGGAAAGCCCATCCGGGAGGCCGCCCCCGGCTTCCCGCCTATCCGGCCAGGTTGCTCACTGGCGGCGCCGCGAGCGCTCGCGCAGGTACTCCAGCACCGCCTGCCGTTCACCGGCGAACTCGATGCGGCTGTCCTTCTGCGCGCGCTGGTAGGCGTACATGGGGTCGTAGTACTCGCGCAGCAGGCCCACGATCCAGGCGCGGTGCAGCTCGACCTTGCCGCTGCGCTGCTGTTCGTCGAGGGCGGCCTGCATCAGGGCGTGCAGGCGCTGGTAGCGTTCGCCGCCGAGGCGTTTGGTGATGTTGGCGAGACTCTGCAGCAGGCGCTCGGCGAACAGGGCGAAGCCGTTCTCCGCGCCGTGCACGGCGCTGAACTCGGCGCACAGGTTGCTGACGTAGTCGCGCAGGATGCGTTCGACGCGGTCCTCGAAGCTGTCCTCCAGCCACACCAGGGGGAAGCGCTGCATGCCCTGGTAGAGCTCCAGGGGTAGGGCGCAGCGGCCGATGGCGCGGCTCTCGTCCTCCAGCACGAAGTGCTCGCGGCCGGCGGCGCGGCGCTTGAGGAAGTCGATGGCCAGCAGGTTCTCGAAGTCGATCTGCCCGGGCTGCCCAGTGGCGCGCTTGCCGAAGCTGGAGCCGCGGTGGTTGGCCAGGCCTTCCAGGTCCAAGCCGTCGTCCAGGGCGGCGATCACCTCGGTCTTGCCGCAGCCGGTGAGGCCGCCGACCAGCACGAAGTCGCATTCCGCCACCGCCTGCTGAGTGGTGTCGATCAGGAAGCTGCGCAGCGCCTTGTAGCCGCCGATCACCCGTGGGTAGTCGATGCCCGCCTCGCTCTTCAGCCACTGCTGGACGATCTGCGAGCGCAGGCCGCCGCGGAAGCAGTACAGGTAGCCGTCGGGATGGGCGCGGGCGAACGTCGCCCAGGCGGCGATGCGCTCCTCCTTGAGCCTGCCGGAGACCAGCTGGTGGCCCAGTTCGATGGCTGCCTGCTGGCCGCGGTACTTGTAGCAGGTGCCGACCTTCTGGCGCTCCAGGTCGTCCATCAGTGGCAGGTTGATGGTGTGGGGGAAGGCGCCCTTGCGGTATTCCACCGGAGCGCGCACGTCCATCAGCGGGGTGTCGGCGAGGAACAGCTCGCGGTAGTCGGCGGTGTCGGTGCGCATCACAGCACCTCGACCGCGTGCCGCTTTCGCTCCACCAGCTCGCCGATGGGGGCGAGCTGCAGGCCCAGCTCGGCGGCCACGGCGAGGAATTCCGCCTCGCCCTCGGGGCTCACCGCGACCAGCAGGCCGCCGCTGGTCTGCGGGTCGCAGAGCAGCAGGCGGCGCTGTTCGTCCAGCGGGGCGATGCGCTCGCCGTAGCTGTCGAAGTTGCGGTGGGTGCCGCCGGGCACGCAGCCCTCGGCCAGGTAGTGCTCGACGCCCGCCAGGCGCGGCACGCGGTCGTACTCGATGCGCGCGGTGAGGCCGCTGCCATCGGCCATTTCCACCAGGTGGCCGAGCAGGCCGAAACCGGTGACGTCGGTCATCGCCCTGACCCCGGCCAGCTTGCCGAAGCGGCTGCCGGGCTTGTTCAGGGTGCACATCCAGTCGCGGGCCAGGCCGACGTCCTCGGCGCGCAGCTTGGCCTTCTTCTCCGCGGTGGTGAGGATGCCGATGCCCAGCGGCTTGGTCAGGTACAGGCGGCAGCCGACGCTGGCGCTGTCGTTGCGCTTGAGGTGGCGCTTGTCCACCACGCCGGTCACCGCCAGGCCGAAGATCGGCTCCGGGGCGTCGATGGAGTGGCCGCCGGCCAGCGGGATGCCGGCTTCGTCGCATACCGCGCGGCCGCCACGCACCACTTCGCGGGCCACTTCCGGCGGCAGCAGGTTGACCGGCCAGCCGAGGATGGCGATGGCCATCAGCGGGTCGCCGCCCATGGCGTAGATGTCGCTGATCGCGTTGGTGGCGGCGATGCGCCCGAAGTCGAAGGGGTCGTCGACGATCGGCATGAAGAAGTCGGTGGTGGACACCACGCCGCGCTCCTCGTCCAGAGCGTAGACCGCGGCGTCGTCGCGCGAGGCGTTGCCGACCCAGAGCTTCGGATCGAGGTTCTGCGCGCCGCTGCCGGCGAGGATCACCTCCAGCACCTTGGGGGAAATCTTGCAGCCGCAGCCGGCGCCGTGGCTGTACTGGGTGAGGCGGATGGCTTCGCTCATGGCAGGGTCCTCGTAACGCGGGGGCGGGGATTATAGGTTCTAGCGGGATGCGGCCGCGAATTGCTTGGCTCTATCGGACCGTTGGCCAGGCTTTCCGGGCGAAACCCCATACAGGCATTTATACTCCCAGGGCCTTTTCCGCCATTGAACCGGAGAATCCATCATGCTCAAACGCACCCTGGCGCTTGCTGCCGGTTTCGCGCTGTCCGTTTCCGCCGTATTCGCCCAGGCCGCCGATGTCCTGCGGGTCTCGGCGATTCCCGACGAGGCGCCCACCGAGCTGCTGCGCAAGTTCAAGCCGCTCGGTGCCTATCTGGAGAAGCAGTTGGGCATGGAGGTCAAGTTCGTGCCGGTCGCCGACTATCCGGCAGTGGTCGAGTCGCTGGCCACCGACCGTCTCGACATGGCCTGGTTGGGCGGCTTCACCTTCGTCCAGGTGTATCTGAAGACCGGTAATGCCGTTCCGCTGGTGCAGCGCGAGCAGGACCAGCAGTTCACCAGCAAGTTCATCAGCGCCGACCCGAACGTCAAGAGCCTGCAGGACTTGAAGGGCCGCACCTTCGCCTTCGGCTCGATCTCCTCGACTTCCGGCAGCCTGATGCCGCGCTACTTCATGCTCCAGGATGGCATCAAGCCCGAGGAGTTCTTCAGCCGCGTGGCCTACTCCGGCGCCCATGACGCCACCGTGGCCTGGGTGCAGTCCGGCAAGGTGGACGGCGGCGTGCTCAACGCCTCGGTCTGGGAGAAGCTGGTCAACAGCGGCAAGGTGGACACCGCCAAGGTCAAGGTGTTCGCCACCACGCCCACCTACTACGACTACAACTGGACGGTGCGCGGCACCCTGGATCCGGCGCTGGCGGAGAAGATCAAGCAGGCCTTCCTGGCCCTCGATCCAGCCAACCCGGAGCACAAGGAGATCCTCGACCTGCAGGCGGCCAGCCGCTTCGTCGAGACCAGGCCGGAGAATTACAAGGGGATCGAGGAGGCTGCCCGCGCCGCCGGCCTGCTGAAATGACCCTGAACCTCGAAGCCGTGGGGCTGCGGCATGCCAATGGCTCCACGGCCCTGCGTGAAGTCAGCCTGCGCATCGCCGCGGGCGAGCGGGTGGCGATCATCGGCCCGTCCGGGGCCGGCAAGTCGAGCCTGCTCAATCTGATGGCCACCGGCCTCAGGCCCACCGCCGGCGTGCTGGAAGTGCTCGACAGCCGGCCCTGGCAGCTCTCCGCCCGCCAGCGACAGCGCCTGCGCGCGCGCATCGGTCTGGTCCACCAGACGCCGCCCCTGCCGCCGCGCCAGCGGGTGGTCACCGCGGTGCTGGCCGGCCGGCTCGGCGACTGGAGCCTGGCGAAGAGCTTGATCAACCTGCTGCATCCGCTGGACGTCCCCGGCGCCCGTGCCGAGCTGGCCAAGCTGGATCTGGCCGACAAGCTGTTCGCCCAGTGCCAGCAGCTTTCCGGCGGCCAGCTGCAGCGCGTCGGCATTGCCCGGGTGCTCTACCAGCGCCCCGAACTGCTGCTCGCCGACGAGCCGGTGTCGGCCATGGACCCGGTGCTCGCCGACCACACTCTGGGCATCCTCTGCCGCCATGCCAGCGAGCACGGCGTCACCCTGGTGGCCAGCCTGCACGCCGTGGAGCTGGCGCTTGCCCACTTCCCGCGGGTGATCGGCCTGCGCGCCGGCCAGGTGGTCTTCGACCTTCCGGCCGGCGAGGTGGGGTCGGAGCTGCTCGATGCGCTCTATGCCAACGAACAGCTGGCCTCGCCGCCAGTCCCGCAGCCGGCCGCAGTGCCCCTGGTGGTGCAGATTCCCCGATGCTGAAGAGCGACGTCCGCGACCCGGCCAGCCTGCCGCGCCTGCTGATCACGCTGCTGGTCATCCTCCTGCTGTGGCCGGGCATTCGCCTCAGCGAGCTGGACCTGGGGGTGTTCTTCAGCGGCGAGAGCGCCAGCGAGATGGGCCAGTTCCTTTCCGGCTTCTGGCCGCCGGCCCATGATGCCGAGTTCCTCGACCTGCTCGCCGAGGCCACCCTGCAGACCCTGGCCATCGCCACCGCCGGCATGGCCCTGGCGCTGCTGATCGCCGTGCCGGCCGGGCTGCTGGCCAGCCGCGCGCTGTCCCTGTCGGCCCTGCCGCGCGGCGGCCGTCCGGCCTGGTGGGGGCGCCTGCTGCGCTGGCCGGTGCGTGGCCTGATGATCTTCCTGCGCAGCGTGCCGGAGGTGGTCTGGGCGCTGCTCTTCGTGCGCGGCGTGGGCCTCGGTCCCACCGCTGGGGTGCTGGCCATCGCCATCACTTATAGCGGCATGCTCGGCAAGGTATACGCGGAAATCTTCGAGTCGGTGGACCAGCGCCCCGCCCAGGCGCTGATGCTCGCCGGCGGCGGGCGGCTGGAAGCCTTCCTCTACGGCATCCTGCCCAATGCCGCGGCGGAGCTGCTGTCCTACACCGTGTACCGCTGGGAATGCGCGGTGCGCGCCTCGGTGGTAATGGGCTTCGTCGGCGCCGGCGGACTTGGCCAGCAGATCGACCTGTCGCTGCGCATGTTCGCCGGCGGCGAGGTGGCCAGCATCCTGATCACCTTTCTGGTTCTGGTGCTGCTCGCCGACCTGCTCAGCCGCCTGCTACGCGCGAGGCTGACATGAAGCGCCTGATCAACTTCGCGATCCTGCTGGCCATCGGCGTGGCGGTGGTCGTCTCGTTCCGCTACCTGGGGCTGGACCTCGCCAGCCTGTTCGGCGCGGACAGCCTGGGTTCCATGGGCGGTTATGCGGTGCGCTTCCTGAGCCCAGACTTGAGCGCCGGGCACCTGCGCGCCATCGCCCAGGGCGCGCTGGAAACCCTTGCCATGTCGGCGCTCGGCACCCTGCTGGCGGCGCTGCTCGGCCTACTCCTCGCGCTGCCCGCCGCCGGGCGTTTCGGCGCCCTCGCCCAGAGCGCCGCGCGCCTGCTGCTCAACGCCCTGCGGGCGATTCCCGAGCTGGTCTGGGCCGCGCTGATGGTGCTCGCCGCCGGTCTCGGCCCGAATGCCGGCACCCTGGCCCTGGCCCTGCACACTGCCGGGGTGCTCGGCCGGCTGTTCGCCGAGGCGCTGGAAAACACCTCGCCGGAACCTGCCGAGGCCATCCGCCTGCAGGGCGGCGGCCAGGTCGCCGCCTTCGTCTACGGCACCCTGCCGAACCTCTGGCCGCAGCTCCTGGCCTACAGCCTGTACCGCTGGGAGAACAACATCCGCATGGCCAGTGTGCTCGGCTTCGTCGGCGCCGGCGGCCTCGGCCAGATGCTCTACGTCAGTCTCAGCCTGTTCCAGGAAGCCCAGGCCGCCAGCGTGATCCTCGCCATGCTGGCGCTGGTCTTCGCGGTGGACGGGCTGAGCGGCTGGGCGCGACAGCGCTGGGTGCGCACCTGAGCAGCGCAGCTGCGAGCACAGCGACTACGCGGGGCAGGGCGCTACTCCGCTGCCGGCCGCGCCGGCCTGGCGCCCATCTTCCACCAGCAAATCCTGCACTCTGCGGATAACCGCCGCCGTCACGGGAGTGAGGGGCAGGGGCCGGCAGGCCCTGCGCGAGCGCTACCAGGATCTCTTCGAGCAGTACCAAGTGGACGCCCTGATCTTCCCCACCACCTGCGTGGTGGCGCCTCTGGCCAACGAGGAGGTCAACCTGCCGAGCAACTTCGCGCGTCTGATCCAGAACACCGAGCCGTCGGCCAGCGCCGGTCTGCCCGGCATCCAGCTTCCCATAGGGCTGGGTAGCCGTTCGGGGCTGCCGGTGGGCATCGAGCTGGATGGTCCGGCCTGGAGCGACCGCCGCCTGCTGGCCATCGGCCAGGCCCTGGAAAGCATCTTCGGGCGCATCCCCCGCGCCTGATTCACCGAACGGAAACGAGAGAAGCCATGAGTCAGAACCAATACTGGCAGGACAAGGTGGTCATAGTCACCGGCGGGGCCAGCGGCATGGGGCGCGATGTTTGCCTCACCCTGGCCGCCCGGGGCGCCCGAGTGGTCATTGGCAACCGCAGCGCCGCAGCCGGCGAGGCCCTGCTGGCGGAGATCCGCGCCGCCGGCGGCCAGGCCCTGTTCCGCAGCACCGACGTGTCCCGCGCGGCGGATTGCGAGGCCCTGGTGGCCCTGGCCATGGACAGCTACGGGCGCCTCGACGGGGCCTTCAACAACGCCGGGCTGCAGCGCGCCTTCAACCCGATCCATGCCACACCGGATGCCGACCTCAGCGAGGTGATCGATATCAACCTCAAGGGCGTGCTGTACATGATGAAGTACGAGGCGGCCGCCATGCTCAGGAACGGCGGCGGAGCGATCGTCAACAACGCCTCCATCTTCGGTCTCAAGGCCATGCCCGAGACTGCCTACTACGTGGCTTCCAAGCACGGCATCGTCGGTGCCACCCGGGCTGCCGCGCTGGACTACGCCACCCAGGGTATCCGTGTGAATGCCGTCTGCCCCGGGCCGATCAAGACCCCCAGCTACGACCGTGTCACCGGCGGTGACGACCACATGTACGACGACGGGGTGCCCATGCACCGCATCGGCCAGCCCCGCGAGGTCACCGAAGCCGTGCTCTGGCTGCTCTCCGACCAGGCCTCCTATGTCACCGGCAGCGCCCTGTCGGTGGATGGCGGCATGGTCGCCCAGTGAGCGCGGCAGGCAATGGAGAACAAGAAATGATCAAAGCACTCAGCTATGTGGTGGTGGAAACCCCGCATTTGGAAGCCTGGATGGAGCAGGCCGAGAAGCATATCGGTCTGCAGGTCGAGGTGGTGGAAGCCGGCCGGTGCGTGCGCCTGCGCGCCGACGAGAAGTTCCAGCGCCTGCTGGTCACCCGCACCGAGGGCCAGGCCAGCATGGGCATGGGCTTCGAGCTGGATAACGCCGAACAGCTGCAGACCATCCGCCAGCGTCTGGAAGAGGCGGGCTACGCCACCACCGAGGGCACTGCCGAAGAGCTGGCCCTGCGCGGAGTGGCCGGGATGATCCACTTCCGCGATCCGGACGGCGTGCGCCTCGAGGTCTGCCATGGCCTCGCCGATGCCGCCACCCCCTTCGTGCCGGGTCGCCCCCTGGGCGGCTTCCGCACCGGCGACATGGGCATAGGCCACGTGGCACTGATCACCGATGAGGGGGTAAAGATTAGAGGCGAAGAAGTCGAGGCGACAAAAAGTCGCGTGAAGTGGCGTGATGAGGCGAAAAATTCCGTGAAATCAATGGCTTAGGCATCATTGCCACGCCGTGCCGCCGTGCACGCATTGCAGGCGACAAAAAACGGGGGGGGATCACGCGCGCTTTTGTTTGGCCGTCAGTTCGCGGACGGCCTGGCGGAGCTCGGCTAGTTCTGTCTTTTCACGAGCGCGCGCGAAGAGTTCGTCCAATATCGCCTCCGCCTCCTCTGGTGAGGGGGCGCTCTCGACTAGCTCGATGAGCTTGGACCAGCGGCTGGCATGACGACCCGCGAGCGCATCGAGCGATGCGCTATCCGCTTGATTTTCCGCCGTTTTTTCTTGCTTGCCCGGCAGCATCTCGCCTTCGCCGGTGAGCAGCCACGTCATGTTCACGCCGGTCTTGGCGATGGCAGCGAGAGCCGCAGAACCTGGGTCGCGTTCAGCATTCTCGTAGCCAACAATCGTCCGCTTTGGAATGCCGGAGCGGCGGGCGAACTCTTCTTGCGTCAGCCCAAGCGCGTGCCTCCATGCCTTGATGCGCTTCGCGATGTCAGACATATGACCTTCCCTACTTTGATGCCAAGTGGGGAACGCGAAAGTGGGGAATTTCCCCGCTTCCCCGCTTTAAAGAGGGGACAAGTGGGGAACATCTTGTTCCACGATTGCGCTTGACAAGTTCCACAGTTGAGCTATATTCCTGCCATGATGTTGTCCAATCATGGCACAAAACATGACACACGTGAGAACCATTGAGGAAGCCCGCCGGGATCTGGAGCGGCGAGGCAAGAGCATCAAGCAGTTTGCCCGTGAGATAGGCGTGAGCGAGCGCATCGTTTATGGCCTTCTTCAGGGGCGCTTCATTGGTCGCCGCGGTCAGGCGCATCGAGCCGCGGTACTCCTTGGCATCAAGGATGGGGTGCTCGAATGAGTTACACACTTGAGCATCTCGCCGATGCGCTAGGCGTAACAAAAGACGCCGTGAAGAAGAGAGCCAGCCGAGAAGGCTGGCCCTACGAGGAGCAGACCTGCCGTGGCGGGCGGCGGCGGGTTTACCGGCCCGAAGCGCTGCCTCAGGACGTGCGGCAGGCGGTCGAGTTGTACCAAGCACGGCAGGCGGTCGCGCAGATGAACGGAGTCGGAAATGGACATGGTCACGCACCCAGAGACCGAGTTGATGGTGGCGACGCTCACGCGCGTGGGCCGGCGCTGGATGCTGATGCTGTGGGACGGGCAGGGCGAGTATCTGCGCACGCAATGGCACAAGACGCGCAAGGAGGCCATCTCGGAGTTGCTGGCGCACTGCCGGGCCGTGGGCGCACCGTGGCCAGCCTTTTGACCCCGCCCGCCCCCGGCGGCGAGCCCATCCAGGCGGGGGCGTGCCCTCTCCCCGTCCACACCAGCCCGGCGGCCACCGGCGCGGGTGGGCTCGCCGGCGGGGGTGGCGCTGGAGGCGCCTCCGCTGCGGGCGGCAGTACTGCCGTGCCGCAGGGGTACCCGATGGTCGCCTCCGCGACGGCGGCGGCGAACGCGGGCAGCGGGCAGCTAACCCGTGGGGCCGGTTCGATTCCGGCTGCCACCGCCACCACGCGGGCAACATTTAAGGATTCCTTACAGGCTGCCAGTGATGACGACCTTTCCGACGCGATCCTGGTGGGCCGGCTGGTGGGGGCGCGGCGCCCGACGGAGGCGGATTTCGAGCGTGTGCGCCGGGCGCGGGAGATCATGATCGCGCTGCGGCCGCTGCTCGATCTTCCCGAGCGGCACCGCGGGCGGCGGGCGCTGGCCGAGCGCATCGGCGAGGCGCTGGGCTGCGGCTGGCAGCATGTGTACCGGCTGGCTGAGAAGGCGCGCGATGGCGGGCTGATTGCGATTGCCCGCATGGGCATGCGCGCCGACCGGGGGCAGGCGCGGGTGGTGGTGTCTGCGCCGTGGATGGTGTGGGCCGAGGATGCGGCGCGTGCCACCGGCCTGGATGTGGCGCAGCTGGCCGAGCGGATGGTGCAGGCGGTGCGCGCGGCCTGGGTGGGCGGCGCGCCGTCGGCGCGGCAGGCGTGGCTGACCGCCACCGCCGCCGTGGGCCGGGTGCTGCACGAGATGGGCGCGCCGAGCGATCTCGTGGCGCGGCTGCTCTCTCTGCCCTGCCCGCGCCGTTTCGTGGAGGCCGAGGGCCAGCAGTTCCGCGTGGCGGGCCGGGCGCGGCGCGATGCCAAGGGGATTTATGACCGGAACCTGACGCCGGTGAAGCGCACGGCGGCGGGGCTGATGCCGGGCGATCTGGTGTGCGGCGACATCTCGCCGCTCGATATCCCGGTGGCGCGGCCGGATGGCAGCACGGCCTATGCGCGGATGATCAGCTGGCACGACGTGGCCACGAACTGGCTGTGGATCGACCTTTTCCTGTGCGAGAAGGGCGAAGGCGTGCGGCGCGAGCACGTGGCCGCCTCCTTTGCCCGCATGTGCGAGCAGGCGCCATTTGGCGCGCCCAAGCGGCTCTACCTGGACAACGGCAGCGAATACAAGTGGGAGGAGCTGCTGTTTGCCTGGGCGCAGCTGGCGGAGCTGACCGGCCAGCGCTTCCGGGCGGATGAGGCGGCGCTGCTGCCGGAAAGCGGGCGGGTGGTGCGCTCGATCCCGTTCCATCCGCGTGGCAAGCGCATCGAGGGGCAGTTCGGCAACCTCGGGCGCTGGCTGGGCTGGTGGCTGGGCTATGTGGGCGGCAACCGCATGGCCAAGAAGGTGGCCAGCCTGGGCAAGGCTCCGGTGGTGAGCGACTACGAGGCGGTGCGGCAGTGGCTGGCTGCGACGCTGGCCGACTACCACGCCACGCCGCAGGGCGGCGAGCACATGGGCGGCCTCTCCCCGCAGCAGAAGATCGACCGGGCGCTCGATGCGGGCTGGAAGCCGATGCGCATCGACCGTGTGGCGCTGATGCTGGCCTTTGCCGACCGCGAGGTGCGCACGGTGAGCCGCGGCGCGATCCAGTACCGCGGCATGACCTGGACGGCGGACTTCCTGATGGGGATCGAGGGCCGGGTGGAGGTGGCCTACCCGCGCATCGCAGCGCCGGAGTTCGAGGCGCTGCTGGTCATCCACCGTGGCGAGGTGCTGGGCGTGGCCGCGCCGGAGCGGGTGTTCGGGATTCTGGACGAGGCCGGGGCGAAGGAGGCGGGCCGCCGCCGCCAGGCGCTGCGGCTGCTCATGGCCGAGAAGGTGGAGCAGGCCGGCGGCGCGCTGGATCAGGCGCAGGTGGCCGGTTTCCGGGCGCAGATGCTCGGATTGCAGGCGACGCTGGACCGCGCCAGCGAGGCCGCCGAGGTGGTGGAGGCCAGCGGCGAGCTGGCCGACATGGCGGCGGCCTATGCGCGGGCGCGCGCTGAGCTCTCAGAGCAGGCCAAGGCGCTGATGGCGCGGGCCAAGGCGGCCAAAGAGGCAGAGGCGCTCACAAGGCTGGCCTTCGAGGACGAGGAGACGAAGGCCGCGCGGGCGCTGGGGTTTTGAGGTCCGGCGGCCGCTGGCAGGCGGCGCGCCGGGAGTTGATGGCATGACGTGAGGAAGCAACGTGAAGGATATCCGGGAAACGAAGGCAGTGAAAGAGGCGCTGGCGCTGGCCGATCTGGTGATGGCCAGCGACAACCCGATCGGCGAGATCACCGGCCCTGCCGGCACCGGCAAGACCATGGCGGGCCGCGCGGTGGCGGCCAAACTGGGGGCGATCCGCATCGCCGCCTGGGACGGGATGACGCGCCACCAGCTGCTTGCGGCGGTGGCGGCGGCCATCGGCATGGAGGGGCCGGGCAGCGCCGACCGGGTGCTGCGGCGCGGCGCGGAGGCCGAGCGGGTGATGCTGGTGGTGGACGAGGCCAACAAGCTCTCCTGGCGGGTGCTGGAGACCATCCGGTATCTGGCCGACGAGTGCAGCTTTGCGGTGCTGTTGATCGGCACCGAGCTCTACACCCGCAAGTTCAGCGACGCGCGCACCCGGCCGCTTTTGGTGCAGCTGGGCAGCCGGATCGGCGCCAAGCGCGCGGGCACCCGGCACCTGGACCGCGCCGAGACCTATGCGCACGTGATCCGGCCTGCCTTCGGCGACATCACCGACAAGGAACTGGTGACGGCCTTCTGGCAGGCCTGCCGCAAGGGTAACTACCGCGAGGCGGTGGAGCTGGCCGAGGAGTGCCGCCGCATCATGGCGCAGAACGGCATGCAGGCGCTCACGCCTGCGGTGCTGGAGCTGGCGGCGAAGTGGATGGCGAACAGGCACGCGGCGGAGGCGGCTTGATGACGCTGGAGGACATCGCCGTGATCCTGGGGTGCAGCAAGCCCACCGCCAGTCAGCTTCGGTCGGGCACGTACCCGACCGACAACACCACGCTCAAGGCGCGCTATGCGCGCCTGGTGGCGGTGGTGGAGGCGGCGCGGCGGGAGGCGGCGCTGGACCCGGAGGCGATTTGCCGCAGCTGCCCGCGCGAGGATTGCACGGGCTGCCGGGTGGCGGAAATTTGACTGTTGAGGGCAATCAGGCCCGCTGGCCGGCGGGCAGATGTGTGGAGTGAATGACATGGCAAAGGCGGTGACGAAGAGCAAATCCGAAGATCTTGGCAAGCGCAAAGGCGCGCAGCCGGCGGCGTGGATCGAGGTGCACGGCTCGGATGAGCGGCTGGGGGCGGTGGCGCCGAAGCTGGTGCAGGCGGCGATGCGGGCCATGGAGCTGGTCAAGCGCATCGATGAGCTGGATGAGGAGCTCAAGGGCCTGAAGGCCGAGTTGGCCGAGGGCGTGGGCGCTGGGCGCAGCCTGGTGGTGCCGGGGGGGTGCCGCGTCAGCGTGGCCAAGACCACGAGCGTGGGCATCAAGGATGCGGACAAGCTGCGCGAGCTGCTGGGCAGCCGCTTCGGCGACCTGGTGAGCGAGTCGGTGAGCTACAAGCCGAGTGAGGCGCTCATCGAGATGAGCGCCGATGGCGACGATCCGATGGCGCCGGCTTACCGGGCGCTGCTGACGGTGCGCTCGGGCACCACGGTACGCATCATGGCGGAGAAGTGAGATGGATGCGCTGGCGATCGACCTGATCGAGGATGGGGAAGACGCCGCGCTGGCCGCGCCGCCGGCGCGCGTGATCGATACGGAGCTGCCGGCGCGGATTGCGCGCGGCGGCGGCACGGTGTGGGAGGCGCAGCAGGTGGCCGGCCTGATGGCGTGGATGGAGCGCTACGAAAGCGCGCTGCGGCACATCGCGGTGCACGGCACGGGCGAGGCGGCCATGGTGGCGGCCCGCGCGCTGGTGGGCGACTGGGCAGGCGAAGACGGCGTGGTGTCTGCGTGATCCAGCCCATGCCCATGCGCCATGGGCGCGTGGGCATGCACGGGATCGACGCGATGGAGGATGTATCGTGGATGCCAAGACGAGACGGCGCGTGCTGTTGGGCGTGGCGCACAAGGCAGCGGCGCAGCTGGGGATGGATGAGGAGACGCGCCGGGCGGCGCAGATGGCGTTTGCGGGCAAGGGCAGTCTGCGCGACTTCAGTGACGCGCAGCTCATCGCCTGGTGCTGGGAGTTGAAGCGCCGGGGCGCCGACATCGGCATCCCGGCCCCGCCGCCCAAGGGTGGCGCGGGCTGGGGGCGACCCACGGATACGCAGTGGGCCGAGATCGAGCGGCTGGCGCTGCGGATGGGCTGGAGCGGGCTGGATGACGGCGCGCTGCGCGGCTTTGTGCGGCGCACCTGCGAGGTGGAGGATGCGCGCTTCATCACCCGCGGGCAGGCCACCGCCGTGATCTCGGGCCTGCGGCGCTGGGTGGCGCAGCGCGAGCGCAGCGCCGGGCAGCGTGAAGTGAGCCGGGGGCGGGCATGAGGCTGCGCTGTCCGGTGTGCCACGCCGAGGCGGCGCTGGAGGCCTGGGCAGAGGACGAGGCGGCGCGCGAGATGATGGGGCTTTTGTCCGGATTGGAGGCGACGTTAGGCCGGGCGCTGGTGGCGTATCTGGGGCTGTGGCGCTCGCCCAGCCGGGCGCTGGCATGGGAGCGGGCGCTGCGGCTGGCGCGCGAGGTGCTGGCGCTGGAGCCGGATGCGGCGCGGCTGGCCGCGGCGCTCAGCCAGACGGTGGAGCAGCTGCGCGGCAAGCGCGAGGCGGGCGATGGACGGGCGCTGTCGAGCCACGGCTATCTGCGGCGCGTGCTGGAGGGGATGCCGCGGGCGGCGCAGGCGCTGGCCGCTGCGCAGCCGCAGACGCCGGAGGCGGCAAGCGGCCGGCGCCCGCGCGCAACGGCGCCGTCGGCGACGCTGGATGGGTTGATGGCGCTCGAGGACCTCAAGCGCCGCGCCCGCGGCGATGATCCGGGAGCGGCGAGATGAGCGCGGATGAGGCGGTGCCGGGCTGGCTGGTGGCCGAGGTGGCCGAAGGCGTGCAGCGGCTGCTGGTGCTGCGGCTGGAGGGCTGCCCGCCGGCCGATACGGTGCAGGCGGTGGCGCTGGCGTGGGCCGATGCGCTGTGGCTGCGCGCTGGGCGCTGGTCGGCGCAGGAGGATGCGCCGCGCCTGCGGCAGGCGTTTCGGGCGCTGGCTGCGCACGCCACGCGCTGGCCGGCGCCCGCGCAGCTGTGGGAGCATCTGCCGCCGCGCCCCGAGCCGCTGCGGATCAATCCGCCTCCGCTGACGCCGCAGGAGCGCGAGCGCATCCGCGCGATGCTGCAACAAGCGCGTCGAAAACTTGTATCATGATAAGGATTTGCGCGACGCCTGCACTGTGCGGGTGGCGCGCAAACCCCTATCCGGAGGGCACCTGACGCGCTGTGGCCGAAGCGCTTTGGGGGTGCGACATGGCAAGTATTCACGCCGCGCGGCTAGAGCGCTCGCCGCGCTTGCAGCGGGTGCTGGAGCTGCTCTCTGACGGGCGTTGGTACTCCACGCTCGACATCGTGGTCGGCGCTGGCGTGTGCGCCGTCAACTCTTGCGTGGCGGAGCTGCGCGCCAACGGGATTCCGGTGGCCTGCCGCCGGGTTGGGCGCGAGCGCTTCGAGTACCGGATCGGATCGAGCGATGGCCGCGCATGATCTGGAGCGCCTGATCGGGCGCGAGGCGCTCGTGACGCTGGCGCAGGTGGCCGGCGGCCTGGACCTCTACATCCCGGCCAAGGTGCCGATGGACGGGCCGTTGCTGGAGCTGCCGCTGGCGGCGCAGGAGGCGCTGGCGCGGTACGCCGGCGGCACGCGGTTGTACATTCCCATGCTCTCCGGCGAACTGCGGCGCATCCGCGATGCGCAGATCCGGGCGGCCTCCGACGCCGGCGAGCGGGTGCAGGACATCGCGCGCCGATTCCGCCTCTCCGAGCGGCGGGTGTGGGCGATCCTGGGGTCGCCGGAGCCGCAGGATGAGGCGCAGGCGAGCCTGTTTTGAGCGGATTGCAGGCGACAAGGCGCGGCGTCAGCGGCCTTGCGTAGCTCGCTCCAGCGCCTCGGTGATGGTCTCCAGCACGGCCTCCTCGTCCTCTTTGGATAGCCCAACAAAAGGCCGCGCCGGGATGTCGCCCCACGGAATGGGCGCGCCGCGGCGGGTTTTGCCGTGCGCGCCGCGCTTGGCGCCGAAGTGCAGCGTGGCGGCCTGCACGGCGTTGCTGCCGGCCTCGACATAATCGCGCCCGGCCTGGTACGCGAACTGGCTGGCCATCATGCCGGAGTCCACCAGGGGGCGGGTGCCCTTCTTGCGTGCCAGCGTCACGGGCGAGTTGGGCGCGAAGGGCCGGCCCTCCACGTCGCGGCTGTCGCGCAGCCGCGCGCGCATGCCCTCCACCAGCACCTGGCCGATGTCGTGCATGACGGGGGTGAGGTCCGAGACGCGGCGCTGGAGGTTTTCGAGCGCCTGCCGCACTTCGCGGTCGTCGATTTCGATGCGGATGGGGGGCTTGGTCATCTTCCTGTTTGCTATACTTTATTCAGGTGCGGGCATCCCATCGTCGCGCTCATACCGCGAAGCGTTACGGACGTATGATGGGGGGACGCACCTTTCTCTTGTACATCGTTTTGAGCGCCACCATGCGGCGCTTGGGCAACACTTCAAAGACGGCATGGTATTCGACGCCGTCGATATCGTGAATTAACTCAATGGCTCGTCGGCCTGCATCCGTGACGCCTGCGTCCTCTATGCGCCGGGCATCATTGATGATGCGCGGCAAGAGGCGATAGTCGCCAGCGGAAACGGCAATTTGTCCTCTTCGCGCCTCGACTGAGACATCCCCATGTTGATTGTGGATATGTCGCACGGCGTAGGGATCGAGCGCCCAGTCATATAGCTCATTGCCGAGCTTGTCGATGCCTGTGATGGCGGAAATCTTCCGCGACTGATCCGATGTCAGCAGCCCGATGGTCTGATAGGGTGATGTCGGCGGAGGGACAGGCGCGCCGTTGCGCAAGCCAAGTGCGCGTTCGGCATAGCGGCGCACAATGTCAGCGGTTTCTGCGGCGCTACGCTGCGCAGTCGCGAAGGCGTCTCGCGCAGTCTGTGGCACGGCATCCATGTAAGCCTTGGCGATGGCGTATTCCCACTGGATGGTCTTTTTTGCCAGCGCCCGCACCCGCTCCACCACGCTGCCGCCGGGCATATAGCCGAACCCCTTGTCCACCCCCACCGGCGCGCCGGTCTTGGGGTCGGTCTGCCCGGCCCACGAGGGCAGCGGCTTGTCCCAGTCGCCGCCCAGGCGGCGCGCCTGCGCGGGGCCGCGCACCCCAAGCACCCGGCAGCGGCAGCCCCAGCCGTTGGGCGGATAGTGCGTCTGCCAGAAGGGGTCGTCCTTGGATCGCACGATGCCGTTCAGCGCCACGTGATGCGGGCGCGGGCGCTGCACGAAGTCGCTGTGCTTGTACATCCAGTGGGTGTAGCCGCCGTCTTCGAGCTGGGCGCGGCGGCCGGCGGCGTAGCTGGTGAGCAGGTTGGTCTCGTAGATGACGCGCGTGCGCCAGGCCAGGCCGCGGCCGCCCTGGGGACGGTCGGTGGTGCGGTCGTCGCCGGTAAAGCCCGCCCAGCCGCGGCGCTGGATGATCTCCAGGAAGCGGCGGCGGAACTGCTGGATCGTCTCGCCGTTGCTGATCGCCTTGTCCACCGCCTCGGCCAGGTCGGCCAGCAGGTCGGCCTTGGCTGCACCCGCGACCATGAAGGCCACGTCGTGCTCCTGCTGCCAGAGGTCGGTCCACTTGGCGGTGGGCACGAGCCGCCCGAGCTTGCCGCGGAAGAAGGCGATCTGCTCGGCAAACGGCAGCTTCAGCGCTGCCGCCACCTCAGGCGCGCGTGCGGCGGCGGGCATGGGCGTGCTCCTCAAAGCGCTGCCAGGCAGGCAGCCTGGCGGCCCGGCATTCCAGCCATTCTCCGACCCCACCCACCATCATGAGCGCCCGGCCGGCCAGCATCAGCGCCGCCCGCACGAGCACGACGGGGGTGAGGCACGCATTGCGTGCAATCAGGCGATATTTCACGTGTGCCGGTCTCCCATCAAGGCCGTGCGTCTGGAATGGGCGCGCTCCCAATCGTCGCGGCAGTCGGTGTCGCACCAGCGGCGTGGTGCGGGCAGCGGCTCGCCGCACCAGTAGCACTGGCCGCAGTAGGGCAGGATGGGTGCTGGCGGCGTGCGGCGGCGCAGGGCCTCTTCGCGCTCCATGCGCTCCTGGGTCAGGTCAACCTCGTCCGCCACTTTCCGTCTCCACGTCATAGCGCCCGGCCAGATGCGCGGCGGCAAAGCCGAGCGCCATGACCTCGGCAAGCTGGTCGCTGGGCAGGTCGCCGTAGGCGGCAAGGAGCGCATCGCGCAGGTCTTCGAGGCTTTCGGCCTCATCGACCAGGCGGCGCACGGCGTCGAGGATCACCCCCCAGGCGGGCGCGGCCTCGATGTCCATGCGCTCGACCATGGCGGTGACGGGCGTGGGGTCGTCGGCGGCATCGCGCCAGCCGTCCGGCGTGCCCGCATTGCAGGCGACAAGCTGCGCGGCATTGGCTTCGGTGTCGGGCGCAGGCGGCGGCGCGGCGCCGCCCAGCACCGGCTCGTCCTGCGCCGGGTCGGGGATGCCCAGGCGCTGGCGCACCCAGCGCTCGGGGATGCGCACGCCGGCGGCCGCCAGCGCCGGGATGGCCTGGGCGTAGGCGGCGATGTCGTCCGGCTCGCTGGTATCGAACACCAGGCGCGGGCAACGGACTGGCGGGATGCCAAAGTTCAGCGCGGCAAAGGGCGCGATGAGGTCGCGCGTGAGCGTGGCGGCCACCTGACGCGCGTCGGCGTCGCGGATGTCCTCGCGCACACGCTCGTGCATGTCGGCCACGCCGGAGCCCAGGCCGGTGCTCTTGGCCTGGGTGGAGAGCGTCTGCCCAAGGATGGCGAGGGCGATGGCCTCATCCGCCCAGCGCACCATGGCCAGGTGCGGGCTGTCGCCGCCGGAGGCGTTGACGTGCTGGATTTCCAGCTGCATCTCGAGCGGCATGATGGCGCGCGCATCGTGGGCGAGGCTGGCTACTGCTTGCAGCAGGCGGCTCTTGTCCTCCTCGGTGGCCTCGCGGCCGTATTTGCCGATGACGAAGGGCAGGCCGAAGGTCTCCAAAAACTCGGCGAAGTCGCCAATGGCATAGGCCTTGTAGACGAACGGCCAGACGATGGCGCGGTAGATGCCGCCGCGCGCCACATAGCCCGCGCGCGGCATGCGCGGCTGGTGCAGGATCCACGTGTAGGGGCGCAGCGGCTCCGATCCGGCGTCGGTGGCCAGCTCGATGCTGCGGCGATCCTCGGAGATGGCGAACCAGTCGTGGGGCCGGGCGTGCAGCTGCGGCAGCCACAGGCCGTCGCCCCTGTCCCACGCGATCTCGATGGCGGAAAACCCATGCCCCACGGCGTCCATCAGCGCCACGATGGCGTCCTCGATGGCGTCGTCCATGCTCTCCAGCCACCCGGCGATGGCCTCGGCGGCGCGTTTTTCTGCCGTCGAGGCGTCCTTGGGCGGCTCGATCTTCCTCGGCAGCCGCGCGATGGCGAGCGCACGTTGCTGCATGGCGGCGGCGATCATGGCGTCGCGGTCTTGCATGTCGGCAAAGAGCCGCGCCTGGGCGGAGAGGTCGCCCGCGTCGGCATCGCGCAGCATGGCGGCCACGGTGGCGGGTTTGAGGCCCGAGAGGGCCGACTCGTGCCAGGGCCGGGCGTAGCGCGCCACGCGCGCGGTCTGCGGCTCGCGCAGGGCTGCGGGCCGGATGGTCTCGGTCATGCGAATACCTCCCCGCGCCCGCCGTATCGGGGCGCGTCATCGAAGTCCGGTTTGGCTGGACGGCGCGGCAGCGGCACGAAGCCGTCATAGGCCGGGGCGGCATCGAGGCTGGCGGAGACCGCCAGCGCCAGCGCCCAGAAGCGGTCGGCGTGGCCTTGCTCGCTTCGCTCGGCCACCAGGCGCGGCGCGCCGGTGGGGCCGGCCACCCGCTGCACGGAATGCAGGTCGGCGCGCAGGGCCGCGTTGCCGGCGGGCAGGCGCAGCCTGCGGTCTTCCATCGCCTCCTTCAAGGCGGTGGCCATGTCGAGCTTGCGCGCCTGGCTGAAAAGCACCCCCTCGACGCGATAGGCGCCGTGCCGCCGCTGCGCCTCCTGCACCGGCATCTCGCCCAGCCCCGTCTGGTCCAGCGCGGCGCGGATGACGCGGTATTGCCGCATCACGCGGTCGAGCTCGGCCAGCTGGGCGGCGAAGCTCGTCGCGCGCAATTCGATCAGTTCGCGCAGCCAGAGCACGTCGCCGACCTGCTCCAGCACGGCGATGACGGTGAGGTCGCCGCGCGCGGCGAAGTCCATGCCCACGTACACCGGGCCGCCGGTGTACTTGCCGGGGGCGGCGGCATCCTCGCAGCCGTCGATGAGGTCGTAGGGCAGCCAGGCGGTGGCCTCGTCGATGAACTGGCACTCGAACTCCTGCGCCCAGGCGATGGGGTCGGACATGGCGCGCTTGAGCTCGTCCACGTTGCGCGGCAGGCCGTCCGCCACGGCGTCGTAGATGGTGACCACGTGCCGGGAAAACAGGCTGTCCGGCGCGGTCATGATCTCGTAGAACTTGTCGCCACGGCCGTTGGGCGTGGAAATCACGCGCAGCTTGAGATCGGGGCGCGAGACCACGGGCAGCAGCGCCGTCCAGATGGCGCGGTTGTCCTGGTGGTGGGCGAACTCGTCCAGGATCAGGTTGTCGCTCATGCCGCGCGCGGTGGATGGCTTGCTGGCAATGGCGCGGATGTAGCTGCCGCGGTGGCCAATCCTCACCACGTGCGCGAGCTCGTCCACATCCAGCGGCTCATCCAGCGCCTCGAAGGCCGCGCCGATGGCGCGCAGGTGGAGCTTGACCCCGTTGTCCATCGCATCCAGCGCCCGGTCGCGGCTGACAGACAGGATCGTCCAGCGCGACACGCGCCCGGCGGCCTCGGCCTCGAGCACGTCCAGCACCGCCTCCAGCGTGGTGGTGAAGGTTTTGCCCGTCTGGCGGCTCCACATGCCGGCCTTGAAGCGGGCCGTGTCGGCCAGATAGCGGCGCTGGTAGGGGTAGAGGATGGGGCGGGTCATGGGATTGTCCCTGCCTCCGCTTCCGTCAGGCGCTCCACGGCCACGCGGTGGTAATACTCCACCGACTCAACGCCGATATATCGGCGCCCGCTTTTGATCGTGGCCACTCCTGTTGAGCCGGCGCCCTGATATGGATCGAGTACGGTGCCTCCTGGTGGGCAGGCTTCCACGAGCTGCGCCAAAAGCTCGACTGGCTTTTCGACGGGATGACGCCGAGATGCTCTAGGCACTACTGGGTGGCGGAACACTCCGTCTAGATAGACGACTGGTTCGCGGAGCTGCTTGCCTGGTTTTTTTGCGCAGATGATGAACTCAGACTGTGCGCGGAAGCCGTTCTGCGTCGGTCGCGTTGCGCGGCCCTTGTCCCATACGCAAACGCTTGCGATGCAAAACCCGATGTCACCCAGCATGTCTAACATTGGAGTCAGCGCACGCCAGTCAGAAAATGCCAGCGCATATCCCCCTGGCTCCAGGACCCGGTGGCACTCGAAGAATACCGCTCCTGAACCATAGGGCGGATCGGTCAGCACCATCTGGATGCTGTTTTCAGGCAGATGCTGCAACACGCGTTGTGCCCTGCCGCAGTAGGCTTCGAATCGAAGCCCGGCATGGTGGTGCGTGTAGTCTGACCTGAAGCAGAAAGGGCGTGCATCACCCGCCATACAACCCCTCCCTTACAGCCTTGAGCGTCTCGGCATCGAGCGTGCGGCCGGCTTTTCCTGCCTCGCGCTCGATGGCGTCCAGTTTCGTTTTCACTTCTTCCGCCCACTTCTTCTGCCCGATGCTGGCGCGGCTGGCCTCGGCCACGGCGCGGGCGGCTTGCGACAGGAGCTTGACCTGCTCGGCCGGGTCGGCGTCTTCGGCTTCGCGCACGCGCAACATCGCCTCGAACAGGGCCGACTGCACCAGGCGGATGACGGCTGCCGAGTGTTCGTCGGCGGCGTCGGGCGCGGCTTCGGCGATGAGCCGGGCGGCTTCGGCGCTGGCTTTGATGGCGCTCATGGTGCGCTGGATGCGCTGATCCGCCCGCCAGATGGCCGAGTGCGAAAGCTCATACCCTTGCGCCTTGAGCGCTTCGGAGAGCGCCACGTAGCCTGGGTGGCTGCGGTCGGCCAGGGTCTTTTCCAGCCAGGCGCGCACCTCGGGCGGCAGGGCATCGACCTTGCTTCTGCGCGCCATGTCACCACCTCGGCGGGCGGGCGATGCCGGCGGGGGCGTCCGCGCGGTATTCGTACACGTCCATCCCGTGCGCGGTGAGTTCGGCGGACCACACGGGGCCGCGCTCGTCGATGGTGACCAGGCCGTGGGCCTTGAGCCAACCGAGTTCGCGGCGGATGTCGGCGGCGCTGGCGCGCACCGGGATGTCGTGCGCGCAGGCGGCCAGCAGCGTCTCCAGCGCCCCGTAGGGGCGGGCGTGCCACAGGGCGGTCAGCAGCACCCAGCGCAGGGTTTCGCGCTCGGCGCGCTCGATGTCGATGGCCTGGCCGAGCGGGTTAGCCATGGCGGGTCTCCTTGACGATCATGAGCAGCATTTCGTGGATGCGGTCGAGCTTGATGGTGATGGCCGACATGTCGCGGATGTGGTCTTCGCGCCGGATGTAGTGCAGCGGGAGTTCCGCGCGCAGGCCGGTGAGCTCGGCGTCGATGCGCCGGATCTCGGCGGCCATGGATTCCAGGCGCTCGAACCGCTGGTCGATCTCGCGCATGAGCCGGTTGGCAAAGCCGCGCGCCATCAGCGCCACGGCGCCCAGCAGCGCGCCGATGGCCCACACCGAGACCTGCCAGCGCATCAGGCCGGAGAGCACGTCACCTTCCATGCGTCACCTCGTCCCACTGGCGGATGGCGTCGATGCGGGCGCGGCATTCGCCGTAGAGGGCGATGGCGTCTGCGGCCCATCCGGCGATGTCGGCCTCTGTCGCGCCGGGATCGGCGGAAGCGGCGGCATCGGTGTGAGCAGGCTCGCCGGCGGGCGCGGGCACGGCACTGGCGTCTGCGATGGTGGCGTTGAGCAGCCCGCGAGCAGGGCCAGACAGGCCGCAGCGGTCAGCGGTCGGCAATCCATACAGGGTCTCCTTGAGGCGGCGTTGGGTGTCGGTGAGGCGGTTTTTCGTCGCCTGCAATGCGTGCACGGCGGCGCGCTCGGCGTCCTGCGCGGCGGCCAGCCGCCGGGCCGCATCCTCGGCGGCGGCCTGGCGTTCAGCGGCATGGGCGGCCTCAATGCGGGCGATTTCGGCGCTGGCAAAGCGCCCCTTGAGGGCGTGGCCGGCGGCAAATCCGCTTGCGGCACAGATCACGGCGACGGCGAGCAGGGGCCAGGGGGTGATCACTTTGATTCTCCAAGGCACAGCCTGTATTCCGCCTCGCGCCGCTTGACCAGTCCGGTCAGCTCGCGCCCACCGGCGCGCGTCCAGCGCCTGATCTCGGCGCAGGCCCCGGCGTAGTCGGGCGGGGTCTGTTTGAGTTTCTTCACCAGCGTGCTGCGGCAAAAGGCGCCCGGCCCGATGTTGTAGACCAGCGACTGAAAGGCGGCCGCCTCATGGGCGGCCAGCGGCACCTCGCCAATGCAGGCGGCCGCCTCGCGCCAGAGGCGGTTGGCATCCTGCGCCAGGCGCAACACGGCGCGCTCCGGCGTGATGGTGTCGCCGGGCCTGACCGGGCGGCCGTCTTCGTGGGTGGTGGAGCCAAAGCCCACGGTCTGCACGCCTGCGCCGTCGTCGTAGGCTGTGCGGCGGTAACCCTCCCAGCCGGCGATGCCGGCCAGCGTGATGGCCGAGACGGTGATGAAGATGGCGGGTGTGCGCTGCATGCCGGCGATGCTCGCGCGACGCCGCGCGCGATGGCAGCCTGACGCTTTTCATGCTTCCCATGCCCTCCCCCGGCGCGCAGCATGCGCGCCATGAAGTGCACACACCACGCTCACGCCATTGATCTGCATGCCTCCGCCGACGCCCCGCCGGAGTGGGTCGAGCTCATTCCGGCGGGGGATTTTTCCGGGCGGGACGGGCGCGGGCCGTACCGGCTCGATGCCGAGGCGGTGCTGACGGCCTTTGCCGACGGCGGCATCGACCTGCCCATCGATTACGAGCACCAGAGCCTGGCCGCCGATGACAAGGCCGGTCCCGTACCGGCAGCCGGATGGATCAAGGCGCTGGAGGTGCGCGAGGGCGCGCTGTGGGGGCGCGTGCAGTGGACGCCGCGCGCCGCCGAGCTGATCGCCGCGCGCGAGTACCGCTTCCTCTCCCCGGTGTTCCGTCACGTCCAGGGTCGCGTGGTGGCCCTGGCCGGGGCGGGACTGGTCCACTACCCGAATCTCGACCTCACGCCGGTTGCCAACCGACAAGGAGACGCCATGTCCGATCAGATCGATCTTGCGCCCATCGCCGAGGCCCTGGGCGCGCCTGCCGACGCCGACGCCGCGCAGCTCGCAGCGCACGCCGCGAGCCTGCGCCGCCGCGCCGAGTCGCCCGATCCCGCCGAGTGGGTGCCGATGAGCCAGCACAAGGCCGTGGCCGACGAGCTGGCCCGGCTGCAGGCCGAGGTGGCCCGGCACAAGGCCGAGGCCGCCGTGAGCGAGGCCATGCGCGCCGGCAAGCTGGCCCCGGCGCTCAAAGACTGGGCCATGGGCTACGCCAGCCGCGACCCCGAGGGCTTTGCCGCCTGGGCGGCTGCGGCGCCGGTCATCGTCAGCGCCCAGTCCGACGCGCACGCGGCCAAGACGCCCGAGGCGCTGACCGAGGAGGAGCGCTACGTCTGCGCCCAGCTCGGCCTGACCGAGGCCGACTTCATCGCCCACAAGCGCCTTATCAATAAGGAGTGATCCATGGCCATCATCACCCCCGCCCTGCTGTCCGGCCTGCGCACCGGCTTCTCGAAAGCCTTCCAGGACGCGCTCGCCGCCACCCCCACCGACTGGGAGAAGGTCGCCACCCGCGTGCCGTCCTCTTCCGCCAGCAACACCTACGGCTGGCTGGGCCAGTTCCCGGCCCTGCGCGAGTGGGTGGGCGACCGCGTGCTCAAGGACATGGCGGCGCAGGCCTACCAGGTGCAGAACAAGCTCTACGAGGGCACGGTCGCCGTCAAACGCACCGACATCGAGGACGACAACGTGGGCGTCTATACCCCGCTGTTCGCCGAGATGGGCCGCGCCGCCAAGGCCCACGCCGACCAGCTGGTCTTTGCCCTGCTGGCCGCCGGCGAGACCACGACCTGCTACGACGGGCAGAACTTCTTCGACACCGACCACCCGGTCTATCCGAACGTGGACGGCACCGGCACGGCCACGCTGGTGTCCAACCTGCAAGCCGGCACCGGCCCGGCCTGGTATCTGCTGGACACCAGCCGCGCGCTCAAGCCGCTCATCTTCCAGGAGCGCACCACGCCGGAGCTCGATGCGCTGACCAGCACGCAGGATGAGATGGTGTTCATGTCGGACACCTACCGCTACGGCGTGCGCTACCGCTGCAACGCGGGCTTCGGCTTCTGGCAGCTGGCCTACAAGAGCAAGGCCGCGCTCGACGCCGACAACTTCAACGCCGCGATGGCCGCCATGATGGACGTCAAGGCCGATGGCGGCCGCCCGATGGGGGTCAAGCCCACCCATCTGGTGGTGCCGCCTTCGCTTCGCGCCGCCGCGCTGTCGCTCATCGAGGCGCAACTGACCACGGGCGGGGTGAGCAACCCCAACTACAAGGCGGTCGAGGTGATCGTCTCGCCGTGGCTGGCCTGAGGTGAGGTGACGCCGTGATCCGCCTGATCGTCCGCACCCGGCCCGCCCACGGCGACGCGCGGCGCTACCGCGCGGGCCTGGGCCCCTTCGGGCGCGAGCCGCTCGAAGTGCAGGCCACGCCCGCGCAGGCCGAGCGGCTACGCGCCGACCCGGCGCTGCTGGTGGCCGAGGCGGACGGGGCAGCCGATGCGCCCGCGCCCGCCGCAAAACCCGCGCCGCCGCCCGCTGCTGCACGCACCCGGCGCAAAAACGGCGCTGAGGCCGCGAACGGCTGAGGTGGCTATGGAGGTATCACCCATCCCCAAAAAATCGCTCCACGGGCCTAAAAACCCGTTTGACGGGGTTAGATGGAGGACGGCGCAATGAGCTACGCCGCATTTGCCGATTTTGTGGCGTCGGTGGGCGAGGCCGAGGCCACCGAACTGACCGATGCCGTGGGCGCTGGCGTGCCCGATGCCGCCGTGTATGCAGCGGCGGCGGCGGACGTGGACGCGGAGATCGACGGCTATCTCGCCGGGCGCTATGCCCTGCCGCTGTCGCCGGTGCCGCGCCTGATCGTGCGCATCGCCTGCGACATGGCGCGCTACCGGCTCTGGCGCGAGCAGGCCAGCGACGAGGTGCGCCGCCGATTCGAGGATGCCCGCCGTCTGCTGGAGGCCATCGCCGCCGGGCGGGTGCAACTGGACGCGCCGCGCCCGGCTCAGGAGGGCTTGACCGGCGGCACGCTGGAGGTGGCTCCGGGCACCCGGCCGCGCGACTGGGGGGTGCTGCAATGAGGCTGCCGCAAGACTGGCTCGACATCGGCGCGCAGATCGTCGAGCGGCTCCAAGGCGAGCTTTCCGGCGAGCTCAGGCAGGTCCGGCTGGCCGCCGCCATCGAGGAGATCGGCGACGCCACCCCGGCCTCGCCTGCCGTGTGGGTGGCCTGGGGCGGCGACCGCATCGTCGAGGGCGCAGGACCCGGACAGGGCGCGGCCCAGGCCATCGACCAGCAGTGGATCGTGGCGCTCTTGGTGCGCTCGGCCAAGGACGCGGCCAGCGGCGGCGGTGTCACCGACAAGGCCGGGCCGCTGCTCGCCCGCATCCTCGCCGCGCTGATGGGCTGGCAGCCCCAGGGCTGCCGCGCCCTACGGCGCGTCGAGGCCCCTCGCCCCACCTACCTGGCCGGCACCGGCGTCTATCCGCTGGCCTTTGCCGCCCGCCTCACCCCCGTCAACACACCGTAAAGGAGTCCCACCATGGCCTATTTCTCCGGACAAGGGCGTGTGTATCTGGCCCAGCGCGACGCCACCGGCAACCCGCTGTCGCTGCGCTGGGTCGGCAACGTGCCCGACCTCAAGATCAGCCTCAATGTCGAGACCATCGAGCACAAGGAGAGCTACTCCGGTCAGCGGCTCACCGACTTGCAGATCATCAAGAGCAAGGACGGCGAGTTCTCCTGCACGCTGGAGGAAATCTCCAGCGAGAACCTCGAGCTCTCGCTGTTTGGCCAGACCAGCCAGGTCAACAGCGGCAGCGTTACCGGCGAGGCGCTGCCCACCGGCATTGCCGCTGGCGACCTGCGCTTGCTGACCCACCAATTCGTTTCTGCCGTCACCGTCACCGATTCGGCCAGCACGCCGGCCACCCTTGTCGAGGGCACCGACTACCGGGTGCATGCCGCGCAGGGGGCGATTGAATTCCTGTCCGTGACCGGCTTCACCCAGCCGTTCCTGGTGGACTACAGCTACGGCGCGGCCAAGCGCACCGCCATGTTCAAGAGCGCTCAGCCCGAGGTGTGGCTGCGCTTCGATGGCATCAACACCGCCGACGGCAACCGCCCGGTGATCGTCGACCTGTACCGCGTGGCCATCAACCCGACCAAAGACCTCTCGCTCATTTCGGATGAACTGCAGAAGTTCGAGCTCTCCGGCAAGGTACTGGCCGATGTGAGCAAGGACGTCTCGGGGCCGCTCGGCCAGTTCGGCCGCATGATCATGCAGGGCTGATCCATGGCTGAGTTTTTTCGCAAATTCGACGTGCCTGATCTTGCGGTCAATACGTCATGGATGTCACCCATCATCGACATGATAGGTGTGCCTGGTGTCGTCAAGATCGTGTCCCATTTCACCAATGGCGCGCCACAGTGCTCTGCGTATCTCGTGGAGTCGGACGATGCGACGGAATGGTGGTCAATGGTGGCTGATAACGGCGTTACCGCGTGGAATGATTCTGTCTATGGCCCGGTATTGGCTGGCATGAACACTGCGCGATACGTGAGGGTGGTGTTCGAGGCTGGATCGACGCCAACGCCTGCCTGCAAGTGCATCATCGCCGGTCTGAGGAGTTGATCATGCGCGAGTTTTGTGACGACGAAGAACTGCGCGAGTGGATCGCCAGGCATGAGTACATACTGATCGATGCGCGCGAGGATGGTGGCGGCACGGTCTATGAGCCTGGCGATCCTCTTCCAGAATGGTTCGCAAGCATCAAGGCTCCGACTCATGACTGATATCGCTCCCCTCAAAGTAAAAGACCTGCCGGCCTTTCTCGCCGCCATCGAGCCGGTGGCGCGCGAGCTGGTGGCGGGCGACATTTTCGCCGCGCTGGCGAAGCATGCAGATGGCGTGATCGAGGCCACCGCCATCGGCGCGCGCGTGGATCGTCAATGGCTGGAGGAGCAGCCGATCGACGTGCTCGTCGATCTGGCCATCCGCGTGCTGGAGGTCAACGCGGATTTTTTCGTCCGGCAGGTGCTGCCGCGCATCACGGCGGCGGCGGAGCGGCTCGCCGCGCTGCAGGCCGCGAGCGGCTCTGGTGGCACGAATGGGTCGCCCGGCTCGTCGGCGCAGGCTTCGGCTATCGGGACGTGATGGAGATGCCGTGGACGCTGGCGCGGGATTTCGCCGAGGCTTGTGCCCGCATTCGGCGCGACAAGCTGCTGGAGGCTGCGGTCGCGGCGCGCGCGGCGCAGGCGGAGGGCAAGGATTGGGCGAGGTGGGTGAAGGAGATCGAGCGGTGAGTCAGCGCGGCCAGAACAGCCAGCCATTGACGCGCCTGGCCCAGCCGTACCCGAGCCCTTCGGCGACGGCGAGCAGCAGGACGATGATGCCCACCACGGCGAGCGTCTTCCACAGCCAGCCAGGCCACAGGATCAAGGCGAACACCGCGCCGAAGGCCGCCAGCATCCAGCCGACGAACTGAAGCAGCAGTTTGACCATGGCCAAAGACCTCGACCTCGCGATACGCATTACCGCCAAGGATAGCACCGCCGGCGCGCTCGGTAAGACGCGCGCGGGGCTGCAATCCATCTCCCGCGAGCTGGCGGTGATGCGCAACGCCTTCCTGAGCATCCAGGGCGTGATGGGCTTGCAGTCCGGCATCGCCGGCCTGGCCCGCCTGGCCGACGCAGTGCAGTCCACCAACGCCCGCCTCATGCTCGCCGTCGGCACGGTGCGGGAATTCGCCCAGGCGCAGCAGTTCGCCTACCGCGTGGCGGCGCAGACCGGCGCGGGCTACGAGGCGGTGGCCACCCTCTACACGCGGCTGGCGACCACGGCTAAGGGTTTTGGTCTCTCCCAGGAGCGGATCGCCACCGTCACCGAGGCGACCGCGCTCGCGTTCAAGGTCTCCGGCGCGTCCGCCGCAGAATCCGCCGGAGCGGTGCGCCAGTTCGCCCAGGCGCTGGGCTCTGGCGTGCTGCGCGGCGATGAGTTCAACTCCATGATGGAGCAGGCCCCACGCTTGATGCAGGCACTTGCCGACGGCCTTGGGGTGCCGATTGGCAGGCTGCGTCAGCTGGCCGAGCAGGGGCTGCTCACCACCGACGTGGTGGTGCAGGCCATCGAGTCGCAACGGGGTGCGATCCAGCGCGAGGCCGAGGCCATGCCGCGCACCCTCGGGCAGTCCCTGTCCCATGTGCGCGATGAGTTCGGTCGGACTATCGATGCGTTCAACCAGGCCAGCGGCGCAACCCGCATCGTCGGCGCGGCATTCGACGCACTGGCGAATCACATGGACGCCATCGCCGGCACCGGCCTGGTCGCGGCAGTCGGTGGGGTCACCGTGGCGATCACCCGCGCAGGCATCGCCGCCAAGGAGCGTGTGGCCGCCATGCTGGCCGAGATCGCGGCCGAGCGTCAGGCCACGGCCACGGCCATCGCCCATGCGCGGGCCAAGGTGTCGTATGCCCAGGCGGAGCTTGCCGCCGCCCAGGCCGCCGTGGCCTCGGCCACGGGCATGGCGCGCCTGGCCGTGGTCGAAAACACGCTCGTCCCGGCCCAACAGCGGCTTGCGGCAGCCCAGGCCGGGCTCAACGCGGCCATGGCCGCAGGCACCGGCATCGCAGGCGGGTTGCGCGCCGCGCTTGCGTTTTTGGGCGGGCCGCTCGGCATTATCCTCACCCTGCTCACGGCGGGCGCCACCGCATGGGCCATCTGGGGCGACAAGGCCGAGAGCGCCGCAGACAAGGCCCGCGCCGCCATCGACCGCGCGCGCGAGGCGTCCGAGCGGCTTGCGCGCGAGCAGAAGTTCGGCACCGGGGATGCCGCCGACCTGCGCGAGGCCATCGAAGCGCTCGAAAAGCGCAAGGCGGTGCTGGAAGAGACCGCGCGCGTGACCTATCGCGGCAAGCCCAGCAACGAATTCCAGTCCGAGCTGGATCGCGTGACCAAGGACCTGGAGCGATTCCGCTCCGACCTGGCCGAGATCGAAAAACGCGACGGAGTATCCAACCCTGGCGCACCGACCGAGGCAGGCCGAGCGCTGCTGCGCAAGCAGTGGGATGCCTACATCGCCCAGTACGAGACCGGGGCCGACCGGCTCAAGCGCGCCATCGCAGAGCTGCGGGAAAAGGCCAGGGAAGCAGGCATCGGCGAGGATACGCCGGAGTTCCGACGTGCCCTGGAAAATCTGAAAGCGAAACTCGGCGGCCAATCCGCCGGCAAGGCGGATGCCGCGGTTTCCACCCGCCTGTCCGCCGACCGCGAGCAGGCCGAGGCCGCGCTTGCCCTGCTCAAGGACGGCCTTGCCCGGCAACAGGCCGCGCTGGATGCCGCGCTGGAGGATCGGCTCATCTCCACCCGCGACTACTACGCGCAGAAAGCGGCCATCGAGCAGCGGGAGATCGACGCCGAGATCGCCCGCCAGACCGCATTGCTCGCCGAGGCGCGTCGCACGCAATCCGATCCGCGCGCCTCCGAATCCGACCGTATCCGCGCCAAGGGCGAGGTGGCGAAGATCGAGTCCGAGCTGATCGTGCTCAACAACCGCCGCGCCGATATCGAGCAGGCCAACGCTCGCAAGGCGGCCGCCGCCGAGCGCGAGCTTGCCGATGCGCTCGCCCAGGCGCGCGAGGAACTCGCCCAGCTCACCGGCACCGACACCGCAGCCGACCGCCGCGCGGCCATCGAGCGCAGCTATCGCGACTTGCGCGCGCGTCTCATCGCCGAGAGCGACACGGCGGGCGTGCAGATCATCGACCGGCTCATCGACGTGAAGGCCGCGCAGGCCAACCTCGCCCGGCTGGAACAGGAGTGGCGGCTCGTCACCGAGCGGCTGCGCAACGCCCAGGAGGCGATCCAGATCCAGAGCCAGGCGGGGCTGCTCACCGAAGCCCAGGCCCGGCAGCGGATCGTGGTCTTGCAACAGCAATCGGCGGCCGAGATGCAGCGCCTGCTGCCCGCGATGCAGCAGGCCGCGCAGGCGATCGGACCGGAGGCGGTCAACCGCGTGGCCGCCTGGCGCAACGAACTGGAGCGCACGCGGCTGGTCGCCGACGAGCTCGCGCCGCTGTGGAACCGCATCGGCGAAGGCTTCGGCAACGCCCTGCAAGGCATGGTCACCGGCGCGCAGACGCTGCGCGAGGGCCTGTCGAGCATCTTCCGCAGCATCTCGGACGCCTTCCTGCAGCAGATGGTGATCCAGCCCTTCCAGCAGTGGGTGGCGATGCAGGCGCGGATGCTCGCCATGAAGCTGGGATTCACACAGCAAGAAGCGGCCATCGAGCAGGCGGCCGCCGCCCAGTCGGTAGCCACCAAATCCGCCGAGACCACCGCCAAGGTGTCGATGGACGCCGCCCAGGCCGGCGCGGGCGCGGCCGCCTCGCAGGCGTCGATTCCGTATGTGGGGCCGGTGCTGGCGATTGCCGCGATGGCGGCGATGGTGGCCGCCGTCATGGCGCTGCTGGGCAACATCAAGAAGTTCGCTGTGGGCGGCTATGTCACCGGCCCCGGCACCTCGACCTCGGACTCGATCCCTGCGCGGCTGTCGGCGGGCGAATACGTGGTGCGTGCGGCGGCCGTCAAGCGCGTGGGCGTGGCCTTTCTGGACGCCATCAACGGCCTGAAGGCCCCGCCCGGCTGGGACGGCCAGCGCCTGGCCTTCGCCGCTGGCGGACTGGTGCCGGCAGTGAACGTGCCGCCTGCGCAGCCGCAGGTGAACCAGGCCGTGCGCATCGTCAACGCCATCGACCCCGGCGTGACGCACGACCATCTTCAGACGCCCGCCGGCGAGCGGGTGATCCTCAACATCATCGGGCGCAACGCGCGCGCGGTGCGCGCCGCACTTCAAGGGTGAATCATGGCACTGATCTTCATCGACGGCTTCGACCACTACGACCCGCAGGCACTCGACCCCTTCGGCGATCCGTGGCTCGCGCGCGGCAAGGCGGCGTACCTGTCGCCGCAGGCCACGCGCATCCAGGGCCGGCGACCCTCGTCCTACGCCTTGCGCCTGCCCGCAGGCGCCGGCGGCGGGTATGTGAAGAACCTGGAGGCCGGGCGCACCCGCCTCATCGTGGGCGCGGCACTGCGCGTGGCGCCCTTCGAGAACACGGGCGCAGAGCCCGTGCTGCTGGGCGTGCGCGATGCGAATGCGCGAGTGGCGCACCTCGTCAAGATCGGCGAGGACGGGCGGCTCAAGCTCTACCGGCGGCTGTACGGAAACGACCAGCTGATCTCGACCTCGGTCATGACGGCGGCCGCGCGGGGGTGGCACTACGTCGAACTGCAGGTCGTGCAGGGCACGAGCACCGGCACGTTGAACGTGCGCCTCAACGGCGTGCTCGCGATCACCCTGTCGGCGCAGAACACCACCCAGGGCGGCGGGCAGTTGCTCACCGCCTTCGTGGGCGCTGTGCCGGGCGAGGATTGCCTGGTGACCACGGACGTGGACGACCTCTATCTCGCGGACACCTCGGGCACGATCAACAACACCTTCCTCGGCGACGTGCGGGTCGATGCGCTGAAGCCGCAAGCGTCCGGGGCACTGAACCAATGGGCGGTCGAGGGCGCGGCATCCGCCTGGGAGGCGGTCAGCGATGACGACGAAGCCACGGCCATCCGTGCGGCCACGGCGGGCCTGAGCCAGACCTTCGGCGTCGAGGCGCTGCCCGCAATGACCACCCCGGCGATCCACGGCGTGCAGGTGACCCTGCTCGCGCGCAAGACCGATGCGGGCAACGGCCGCGTGCGCGGGATCGTGGCGAGCGGTGCGCAGACGGCGGTGAGCGACGACATCCTGCTGCAAGAGCAACTGGCCTGGCACACGGCGCTGTTTGAGCGCGACCCCAACGGCAACGTGCCGTGGACGGAAGGCGCCTTCAACGCTGCCGAGTTCGGCGTGGAGTCGGCATGACGGATCGGCTTGTGCCTGAGGTGGTGGCCGAGGTCGGTGGCCAACCCACACCGGGGGTCAGCGTTGTCGAGCAACGGGCCGAGGCGATCTCGCGCGCGGCCTTCGGAGCGCTCGCCGTCACCGCCTTCGCCGAGACGCTGGCCGAGCCCGCGCCGCCGCTGCACGCCGCCGCCTTGCTCGTCGAGGTGTTGCGCCGCGACACCGCCGCGGCGGCGATGGTCGCAGAAGCGATGGAGGCCTTCGGCGAAGCGCCCTGGCCCGAGGCTCCACGCGGGGTGTTCGCCTTCCGTCACGACTGGGCCGAGCCCCTCATCGAGCGCCTGCAATGGGCCACCGGCGTGGCGCGGCTCGCCTCGGGCAACGAGGCGAGGCAGGGACAGCGGTGCGTGCCGCGGCGCTTTCTGACCTACCACGTGGGCCACGGGCGCGCGAGCGACGCGCTGGTGGCCGACTGGCTGGCCGACCATCTGGGCAGGACTGCGTGGTGGCCGCTGCCGCAACATGCGGTGCGGCTGGGTGCTGCCGCCGAGGCCGGGGCCTTCGCGCTGGACATCCTTGCGCCAGCCGGCCACGGCTTCGCGTCTGCTTCCTACCGGCTGGAAGAGGGCGGGCTGCAGCGCGAGGACGCGCCGTTGCGCGCCATCGTGTTCACGCAGACGGGCTGGCAGGTGCTGACGCTCACCGAGGTGGAGCCGGATCGACTGTGGCTCGCCGAGCCGCTAGCGCGGGCGGTTCCCGCGGGCGCGACCGTCCTGCCGCTGGTCGAGGGCGTGGCGGTGGAGCCGGCGGAGTTCGCGCAGTGGGTGCCGGGCGTCAATGCGGGCCGCGTCACCGCGCAGGTGGCCTTCGAGCCGCTGCCCGACGAAGAGCTGCCCGACGAAGAGCTGCCCGACGAAGAGCTGCTCGACGAAGAGCTGCCCGACGAAGAGCTGCCCGACGAAGAGCTGCTCGACGAAGAGCTGCCCGACGAAGAGCTGCCCGACGAAGAGCTGCTCGACGACCCCTGGCTCGACGGCCTGCCCGTCTGGCCCGACGGCAACTGGCGCGACGACCCCACCCATACGGCGCAGGGCGTGCTCACCCGGCAGGACCTCTCCCCGGCCGCCCCCTGGGTGCGCCGTGACGACCCGTGGCCGACGAGCACCTTCCAGCGCCGCTATCTCGCCACGGGGCGCGAGGACATCGCCCGCTGGCGCGCGCGGCTGTACCGCGCCCAGGGGCGGCTCGGTGCCTGTTGGATCCCCGACGGGCTTGCGTCCGTGCTACACGTGCGGGACGAGGCCGAGGTCGAGGCCGGGTACTTGCGCGTGGACGCCGAGGCCGGCGCCGCCTTCTGGCACCGCCCGGCCGCCGCGCTGATCCTGCACCCCGACGGCACGCGCCAGGCCGTGCTGACGGGCTCATTCCACCAGGACCACGGCGGCGTGCTCGTCTTGCGCTCGGGCCTCGATGCCGCCGTGCCCGCCGGCAGCCGCGTCGTGCGTCTGGCCCGCTGCCGGCTCGACCACGACGCCGTCGATCTGTACTGGCACACCCCCGAGCTGGTCGAGATTCCCCTGACCCTGCGCCGGCTGCCCGAGCCGCGCGGCAACGATCGCCTTACCCACGCCGAGGCATGAGCATGAACGAAGGGCCCTTGTCCGAGGTCGAGCTCTACGCCTTCGAGGGCGCGAGCGGCAGCTTCTACCTCACCCCGCACGAGTTCGACGTGGAGCTCTACGGGGAGCGCTACGAGCGCTGCCCCCTCGAGCGCAGCGCGCTCGCGCTCGGCGCCGAAGCGGCCAAGTCGGCGCTGGAGTTGAAGCTCCCGCCCGACCACGCGCTCGTGCGGCATCTGCTGCAGGCGACCCTCACCGGCGAGGCGACCGCGGTGCGACTGCGGATCGTCCAACGTGAGTATTGGTGGCTTTCCGGCACGCGCTGGATGGGCTGCGTGCTCGGGGTGGAGGTGGCCGATGACGCGGCCCGCATCCGCTGCGAGTCTGCCCAGGTGAGCTTGAAGCGCATTGGTCTCAGGCGGCTCTACAGCCGCGCCTGCTCGCACGTGCTGTATTCCGCCGCGTGCGGGGCGAAGCCGATTGCGGCCTGGGCCACGGTGGTCCAGGTCCTCGGCCGCAGCGTCGAGTTCGATGGCGGTGTGCCCGCCGCCGTGGCCGGCACGCTCGCCGGCGGCTGGCTGGAGACCGACGCCGGGGCGCGCCACATGATCGTGAGCGAATCGACCGTGGGCGTGGAACTGCTCTACCCGGTTGCCATCGAAGTCGGCACCGGGGTGCAACTGACAGCGGGCTGTGACCACAGCACGTCCACCTGCCAATCCCGCTTTGACAACCTCGACAACTACGGCGGATTTCCCTTCATCCCCACCAAGAACCCGTTCTCGACGGGCATCTTCTAAGGAGATCGATTGCATGTGGTACCTCGCCGTCATCGTCGTCGCCGCGCTGGTCTCCGTCGCCCTCGCGCCCAAACCGCCCACCCCGAAACCCGCCGAACTCTCCGACCTCGACGCGCCCACGGCCGAGGAGGGCCGACCGATCCCGGTCGTCTTCGGCGCGGTGCTGCTGCGCGGGGCGAACGTCGTGTGGTACGGGGATCTTTCTGCCGAACCGATCAAGAAGAAGGGCGGCAAGAAATGAGCAAGGACGTGACCGTCACCATCGCCCACGTGCGCGCCGCAGGCCTGTGCGTGCACGGCACGCGCACCTGGTTCGCACGCCAGGGCCTGGACTTCCGTGACTTCCTCGCCCGGGGGCTGCCGGCTTCGGTGCTGCTGGCCACGGGCGATGCGATGGCGCAGCGCGTGGTCGAGGTCGCGTGCCGAGATGCTGAGGAGCTGCGCTGATGGGCAGCCGCCGCAAGAAGAAGCAGACCGTCGGCTACCGCTACCGGATCGGCATGCACCTGGTGCTGTGCCAGGGGCCGGTGGATGCGGTGCAGGAGATCCAGGTCGGCGATCGCAGCGCCTGGGGCGATGCGAGCCGCGCGCCGCTGGCGAGCGGCCATGGGCTGGGGCGGCTCTCGATCCACAAGCCCAGGCTCTTCGGCGGCGACGAGCGCGAAGGCGGCGTGGTGGGTGAGGTGGATGTGCTCAGCGGCGATGCGACGCAAGGCCGCAACGACTACCTGATGAGCCGCCTGGGCGCAGCGATCCCGGCGTTTCGCGGGGTGTTGTCGATCGTGGCACGCAAGATCCTGTTCGCCGCGAACAACCCCTACCTCAAGCCCTGGGCGGTGCGGGTGCGGCGCTTCACGGCGGGCTGGCACGACGAACCCTGGGAGCCCTGGGACGCCGAGGTGCGGGCCTGGGATGACGAAGCCGGGGCCTACGTCACCGTCGGCATGAACCCGGCCCACATCCTGGTGCAGTGCCTCACCGATCCGCACTGGGGCATGGGCTATCCGCGGAGCACCATCGGCTGGAGTTTCTGGAACGCGGCATGGGCTTTGTCGAGTGATGGCTTCGGCCTCAATCTGATCTGGACACGGCAGCAGCCCATCGAGAGCTTCATCGGCCAGGTCATCGACCACATTGGCGGCATCCTCTACACCGATCCGGAGCAAGGCACGTTTGAGCTCAAGCTGCTGCGCGACGACTATTGGATCGACAGCCTGCCGCAGTTGGGGCCTGACGAAATTGTGCGGCTGGAACGATTCGAACGTGCCCAGTGGGGCGAACTGCCCAATGAACTGACCGTGGTCTACACCGACTGGGCCACCGGCAAGGAGGCCACCGTCACGGTGCAAAACCTCGCCGCGATCCAACTGCAAGGCGGCGTGATCAACCAGCGGCGCGACTATCCGGGCGTCAACTACGGGCCGCTGGCCGCCAGGCTTGCCTTGCGCGACCTGCGGGCGCTGGGTTCGCCGCTGGCGCGCATGACGCTCACCATCGCCCCCGGCGCCCTGGAGCGTCCGCCCCTGCCGGGAGACGTGTTCCTGCTGCATTGGCCACGCCTCGGCATCGAGCGCATGGTGGTGCGCGTCACCGGTATCGACACCGGCACGCTGGGCGCCACCGAATGGCGCATCGAGGCCGTGGAGGACGTGTTCGGGATGAGCAACACCGTGCTCTCGCCCCCGCCGCCGCACGTCGAGGAGCCGCCGCTGGAGGCGCTGCCGCCAGCCCTGGTGCTGGCGGTGGAAGTGCCGTACTGGGAACTGGCGCGCAACCTGAGCCGGGCCGATCTGGCCCAGATCACCGACACCGACACCTACGTGGGGGCCCTGGCCTGTGCGGGCGGCACGGGGCAGTTGAACTGGCAGCTCGCTACCGGGACCGCGAGCGCCGATCTCGAGGCGGTGGCCCCGGAGGACTACGCGCCTTTGCTCACGCTCGGCCAGGCGCTGTCGGCGAGCGAAGCCGATGCGTTGGCCGTGCCGGTGACGGCGCTGGCCCAGCCCGAGCGCCTGGCGGTCGGCGACTACGCCTACCTGGTCGATGCGGCCGGCGCCCCGCGCGAAGCGGTGGCGATCCTCGCCTTCGATGCCACCGCGGGCACGGTGGATCTCGCCCGCGGGGTGCTCGACACCACGCCGCAGATGCATCCGGCCGGCACGCGACTGGTGGGCGTGGGCGAATGGCTGGCCGCAGAGACCACCGAGCGCGCGCCGGGCGAGTCGGTGTTCGTCGCCGCCATCCCGCGCACGGCCAGCGCCGAAGGGGATGCGGTGCTGGCTGCCAACGGCGCGCCGATCGTGCTCGCCGGCCGCCAGGCGCGGCCGTACCCACCCGGGCGCATCCGGCTCAACGGCCAGCGCGAGCCCGCCGTGGTCGCCGGCGACCTGATCCTGACTTGGGCACACCGCGACCGCCTTCTCCAGACCGCCTACCTCGTGCGGCAGGACGAGGGCGACATCGGCCCGGAACCGGGCACCACCTACCGGGTGCGCGTGCGCGACCGCAACGGCACCCTGGTGCGCACCGAGACCGGCCTCACCGGCAACACCTGGACCTGGGACGTGGCGAGTAGCGCGACAGACGCCGGCGCGGCAGGCGACCGCGTCACCGTCGAGATCGAGGCCGAGCGCGACGGGCTGGCGAGCTGGCAGGCGCAAGTGCGCACCGTCGAGCGCGCGGGCTATGGCCTGCGCTGGGGGCAGTACTGGGGCGGGGTGTCGCCATGATCGCCGGGCCGTCCCAAGATCATGGCGCGCCCCCTCGGGGGGCCGCCGCCCAGCGGCGGGGGCAGCTATGAGTCCGCCGCGCATCGACGTGCACATCTTGACGCTCGATGATCCGACCGAATGGCGCGAGGCCTGCATCGCCAGCCTCGCCGGCGCGCCGATCCGCCTGCACCGGCTGCCCGGCATCCGGGAGCGGGTCGGGCAAGCCCGCGCGGCGGGCTTCGCGCGAGGGACCTTGCCGCTCGTGTCCTTCGTCGATCCCGACGACCGCTATGAGGCCGGCGCCTTCGCATCGCTGGCCGATGCCCTCGATGCCTACCCGTCGGCGGTGCTGGCCTACACCGACGAAGCGCTGATGGACGAAGATGGCCGCCCCCTCGGCGTGCGGCGACTGGCCTACAGCGCCTTCCAGCACGCCCACTCGGCCAGCCACGTCCACGGCCTGATCGTGATGCGCCGAAGCGCCGTCGAGCCGGTGCTGACACGCATCGCCGATCTCGACGCCGGCGCCGACTGGTGGCTCACCCGCCTCGTGGCCAGGCGTGGCGGCGTGCTGCACCTGCCCCTCGTCGGGCGCCACTGGCGGCAGCACCCGAACCAGCGCCACCGCCGCGCGCGCAGCACGGCTTTGGGGCCACTGCCGAGTCTTTCGACACCTTGAGGAGATGAACCGATGCCATTGACCGATCCGAACCTGGGCCTCGTCTACGGCTGGACGCTGGGCGAATCCGGCTGGCACGCCGGGATGGACGCGAACCTGAAGCGCCTGGGCGCTGTCGTGGGCCTGTCGGTGACGAGCCGCACCGTGACCACGCCACCCGCAAGCCCCGCCGAGGGCGATCGCTACATCGTGCCGGCCGGTGCCACCGGCGCCTGGGCCGGCAGGACCGACCAGATCGCGCTGTGGATCGACGGCGCCTGGGAGTACCACGCCCCGAAGGTCGGCTGGCTCGCCTACATCGCTGCCGAGGACAGGCTCGCCGTCTACAAGACCGGCGGCTGGAGCGCCGGCGTCGTCGTCTGATCCTCGTGCTCGCATTGCGTGCGAATATTTACGTCGCACGTAATCCGATCATGTCGCCTGCAATGCGATCACTCGTCGCATTTAATTTGTGCAAGCCCACCGAGCACTTCGACGAGCTCAGCCACCTGTACCGCAACATCTTCGGCTTCAGGGTCAGCGACCACACCCAGGCGCCGTTCCGCGTCGAGTTCCTGCACTGCAACCCGCGCCATCACACCATGGGCCTGGCCCATACCGGCGGCCCGGCGAAGATCTATCACCTGATGCTCGAATACAACGACTTCGACGACCTCGGCAGGGCCTACGACATGGCTCTGGAGAAGCCGGAGTCCATCGGCGTCACCCTGGGGCGCCACATCAACGACCACACCACCTCCTTCTACCTGAAGAATCCGGACGGCTGGATGTTCGAACTGGGCTGGGCCAGCCGCACCATCGGCCCCAACTGGCAGGTCGAGGAACTGCAGGGTATGAGCCTGTGGGGCCACGACCGCACCTGGCTGCCCGATCACAAACGTGAAGAAGCCCGCCAGATCCTCAAACGCCTGGCCGCACAGGGTGTGCGTGCCCCGGTCGTCACCAACTCGCAAACTGCCAAGGCCTCACAATGAGTACCAATGCATCCCCGGAAATCGCCAAGCGCATCCAGATTGGCGAATGCACCCTCAACTACCATGACCAGGGTGAAGGCGAGGTTATCCTGCTGATCCACGGCTCCGGCCCCGGCGTCACCGCCTGGGCCAACTGGCGCGGGGTGATTCCCACCCTGTCCCAGCGCGCCCGGATCATCGCCCCGGACATGCTTGGCTTCGGCTACACCAGCTGTCCGCCCGAGTGGAAGCTCGACCCGGCCACTTGGGTGGAGTCCTTGGTCGGCCTGTTGTCCGCCCTGGACATTCCCCGGGTGTCCATCGTCGGCAACTCCTTCGGCGGCGCCATCGCCCTGCATTTCGCCAAGACCTATCCGCAGCGCGTGCAGCGCCTGGTGCTGATGGGCGCGGCCGGGCTGTCGTTCCCCATCACCGATGGCCTGGAAAAGGTCTGGGGCTATCAGCCTTCGCTGCAGGCCATGCGCGAGCTGATGGAAGTCTTCGCCTACGACCACAGCCTGATCAACGACGACCTGGTGCGCATGCGCTACGAAGCCAGCATCCGTGACGACGTGCAGACCCGCTTCGCCCAGCTGTTCCCGGCGCCACGCCAGCAGGGTGTGGAAATGCTCGCCCTGGCCGATGAGGATCTGCGCGCGCTACCCCACGAGACCCTGCTGATCCACGGCCGCGACGACAAGGTGATTCCGCTGGAGCTGTCCGAGCGCATGCTGCGCCTGATCCCCCACGCTCAGCTGCACGCCTTCGGCGAATGTGGCCACTGGGTGCAGATCGAGAAGGCCCAGGCCTTTACCCGTCTGCTGGTCGATTTCCTGATCGAGCAGCCTGCCAACCAAGGAGCATGAACATGAATCGCGACAGCATTAAGGGGCGCTGGACCATCCTCTCCTGGGAGCAGGTCTACGACGACGGTCGGATAGTGCGGCCCATGGGTACCGAGCTGGAAGGTTTCATCGAGTACAGCGATTACGGCATGTTCTGCGTGGTCGCCAAGAAGGACCGTGCCAAGTTCACCACCGGCGGCCAGTGGAACGCCTCGGACGCCGAGAAGGCGGAGGCCTACAACAGCTACCTGACCTATGCCGGCGACTACGAAGTGAACGGTGACACCATCACCCACAAGGTGCGTTACAGCATCTTCCCCAACTGGGTCGGTGGCAGCCAGCTGCGCAACGCCGAATTTGACGGCGAAGTCCTGACCCTTACCGCACGGCTGGAGGAAGGCACCTCCGAAGCCCGCACCGCCCGCCTGAGCTGGAAGCGCGCCGTCGCTGCCAGCTGACCTGCCCCGGGCACCGGCACCGCTGCTCGGCGCGCCGGTGCCCCTTCCTTCCGTTCAGTCCCCGAGCCTTAGAGAGCCGCGATGCGGCTCTTTTTTCTGCTGTGTGCCCCGTCCGTGGAAATGGGGTAGAACCCTGGGGATGCTGGGGAATGGGCGTCTGTTCATGCCTTGCCGGTCTGCCTTCCGGGCCGCTTACCAGCGGTGTGGTTTCCATGGTTTGCTGCGGATCTTGGGGCATTCGTCGATCACGATGACCATGCGCTATGCGTACCTGTCGCCGGGTCATCTGGAGTCTGCGCCTAGGCTGTCTCCGCTCTCGCAAGGCGGATATGTGGGGCGGTTGATGGCCCCAGGCGGGGAGGGGGGTAGTCGGGACGTAGTCTGTTTGTAGGCTGCCCGGACAATAAAAAAGGGGCTAGCTCTCGCTAACCCCTTGAAAATCATGGTGGCTACGCAGGGACTTGAACCCCGGACCCCAGCATTATGAATGCCGTGCTCTAACCGACTGAGCTACGTAGCCATTCGAGGCGCGCATTATTCTTGGCGCGAGGCCTGCTGTCAAGCTCTTTGCGAAGAGTTTTTCACGTCGGATCAAATGCTTAGGCTAGCCTTGCAGAGCCTCGGGGGTGGGGCGGCGAGCGGCGGGGGCGGTCTCGTAGCGACAGGCTGGCGTCTTGCCTTTCCGGGTGGAAAAGCGTGTGTTATGGCAGCGCATGCTCCCGGCCCCGTGGAGCTTGTGCGGACGGCCCCAACAGCTGATGCGCTGCGGCTGTCTGCCACTGCAGTCCGCGGAAGCCCTGGAAAGCCTGGTCAGGCTCGTGAGATAAAAAGAGGACGTTCCTGAGGATCTTTTCGGAGTACGCCCATGCGCCTTTCTGAGGGCCGCTGCGCCACGCCCTATCTGTATGCAGGGATGCTGGAATCCCGCCCCGAGGTGGAAGCCGCCCTGGCGGCAATGAACGACAGGCCCTATACCGCGGTGCCCAGCTGGCGCCAGGACGGCACCTGGGAACTGTGGACGCGGGAGGGTGGCGAGGAAGGCGAACCCTGCATCATCAGCGGCCCGTCCACCACCTATCCCAGCGAAGCGGCGGCCTTGGCCGCCGGCGCCGCCTGGCTGGCCAGTCGCGGCTGATCGGCACGAATATCCGGACGGGGGCCAGAAACAAAGAACCCCGGGAGACCCGGGGTTCTTCGCTCGCTTCAGGATGTCGCTGCGCAGGGCTCAGACGTTGAACAGCGATTGTGACTGCAAGTCATTGAATGAAAGGTTAACCATGCTGCTCCATTAAAAAACATACTCATGTTTGTACTCAAGAAACTCAGCATTGAGTATGTTCAACCCTGATCTGGCACCGTTGCGCCGGCTCGGATTCAGGTTTCCAGGCGCCGGCGACAGGCATCAATGGTGGATTTGATCTGTTGCACCAGCATCTGCCTGATCGGCGCACGCTCCAACCGCTCACCCAATGAGCTTGCCTGCGGCAGCATCCGTTCGATGACCTCTTCCGCCCGTTTCCTTGGGACGCCACCTTCCTCCGCCAGACGCAATAAATGCCGGCGTTCGATGGCAGCACCTTCGCCGCAAACGTCCAGGTGATGCTGGCCCATCGGGCCTTCGCTGAAGGTCAGGTCGAATGCCGGAGCCAGACGCCAGCGCCGGTCAGGCCCGAGACGCCAGGCGAAATTCTTGGGGTGGTCGTCACGGTTGTGGAAGAGCACATTGAAGACGGCTCGCGCGTAGGCTTTCTCCACTTCGCGCTCGTCGCGCGTCAGGAAACGGGTAGCTCGCAGGAAGGCGGTGTAGTCGGTGGCACCAGGCAGGCGAAAATCCACTTGCAACAATCCAGCCAGACTGTGCACCGGGACGCGTTGCCCTCCCTCCCGGTCGAAGCGCGCGACGCCGAAGGCGGCCAGCTCGGGGCCAAGGTCGAACCAGCGACTTTCGGGCACATCCAGTCCGCAATCCCGAGCCAACTCGGCATAGAGCTGCTCGATGACGCAAACCTCCTTGTGTTCGTTCTGCGCCGGAAACTTGACCAGCCAGGGGCTGCCGGGCGCATCCGGACGGGTGCTCACTTGCCCGGTCGTTGCGTCGTACTGCACCAAGGCCTTGGGCCTGGCCCCTTGCGGTGAGCCGCCGGTGAGCGCGAGCTCGCGCAGGGCTGCCCCCGCCTCGCCCGCGAGCGCGAGACGGCTTTGCTCGGCCAGCGCCAGCAAGGACCAGTCGGGCTCGTGGGCGCCGGCGTCGCTTGCTGGAACGAAGCGCAACGCGCCCATCGCGCGCTCACCAATGAAGGCCAGGCGGTCCAGTGGCCCGGGATGGCGCAAGCCGTGTTGACGGAACAGGCGATCCATCAGCAGCAAACCCCAGCCGTCAGGCAGACTGTCGGCTATTAGGCCCGGAAGGCGATGCAAATGGGTCGGAAAACCACCGTAGGCATCCGCACGCAGCTTGAGGTGCAAGGGCGACAGTTCCAAGCCCTGAGACAGAGCTTCGGGAGAATATTCGAAGAGCAGGGATTGACCGTCATCGGCCAGGCGTCCCAACGGCCAGTCTTCTCCCCAGCCGCAATAATGCACGGTAAGCAGCTTCATGATGTTCTCTTACGCGGCGCACGCTGGCGGCGGCTCACAAGGTCCACCTGCTCCATCTGGGCGATGGATTGCCGTTTAAGTACAAAGAGATCGTCCAGCGCCTCCAGCAAGCCAAGTGCCTGCGCGACACGGACCAGCGTTTCCAGCGAGCACTGACCGTCGCTTTCGAGTTTGCGCAACGCCCCCAGCGACAGTCCAGCCATTTGCGCCAGTTCACGCTGCGTAAGCGATTGGGCAAGCCGCTGCTCGCGCAGACGAACACCCAGCGCGTGCAGGATCTCAGCGGGAGTCGAGAGATGAAAAGTCACTTTTATGACCCTTAACGCGTAAAAAATTGCGTAAGTACCATTTTAGTGGACTTTACTTATTCTTGAAAGCAGATGGCTGCGATAGCTGCCGCGAGCGACTAGGCAGTGACCATCGTAACGTTACGATACCGTAGCGCTACGATGTTACGGAGTTGGCTCCTGTCCAGCCGCCGGCGCCTCCAGCAGTACTGAAGGCTCCACCCCCAGCGCCTCGGCCAGCTTGAAGATGTTGAGCAATGCGATGTTGCGCTGACCACGCTCAACACCCCCCAGATAGCTGCGTGCCAAGCCACTTTCCAGTGCTAGGCGTTCTTGCGACCACCCTCTAGTCTTTCTGATTTCTATCAGCTTCAGGCCGAAGCGTAGTCGGGGATCAAGGGCCATATTTCTCTCTTCTTTAAAGAGAAATGACTCTATGAGTACCCCCTCTATAGGGCTACGCCCGATAAGCACCCGCACTATGAGTGACAATTGAATGCAGGCGCCATAGCAAGCGCGGCAAACCGCAACAGCTTGCTGGGAACTCCACTGCATAACGCCTTGCGCCAGAATCTGTCTACCGACGGTCGCGCCCCGGAGTGGCCCAAGGTGGCGATCAGCAATCTGCAAATTCCGGCGGATCAGATGACCCTGACCCGTAGCCTCACGCTCAAAGCCAGTGATTGCATTCGCTTTGACGCAGTGCTCTGGTACGACGCCAAGCGCTCCGAGCGCTTCAGCAATCTGTCGCTTTGCGCGCCGGAGCTGCCAAAACAGTCAAACAACTTCGTACTGACCTGGAAGAGCTTTTCCATCTCCGGCAAAACCACCGGTCAGGTTCGTAGCGATGGACCGATCCCACCGTACAGCAAGCTGCCCAGCGATGGAACGCTGGCTGATGAATCAGTTCGGCCTTTACTATGTCGGCTCGCTGCTGACACTGGTCGGCTACGACCCCAATTTCACGGTCGATGACCGCCGCTTCTGGATCAGGAACATCAAGGGATGAAAGCGTTGCTACTGGCAGCCATGCCGGTGGTGCTGATGGATGGCACTGCCCCAGACCTCAACCACTGGTTGCGGATCGAGCCAGCCATCGTCGCCGCCGTGGAATGCCGTCAAGCCTTGCCGTTGCACGTACTGGACGGCATTGCGCCCAATGCTCCCGGCAGTTGGTCGCTGACGCCGGAACGCAGCTTCACGGCATTCGGCTTGCCGGTGACGCGTATCGAGCTGTTCATCGACCCGGATGGTGAATTGGGTGCGAGCTATACCGCAGTGATCGAAAAGCGCAGCCTGGAACAGGTGCGCAAGCAACTGACACTTGCCAGCCAGCGCGGGCGCATCGGCCAGCTCTCGGCAGATCAGCCCAGCGCAGAGGTTCAAGTGACTTGCACGGTCGCCGCAACGGAGCAAGGGTGAGCATTCAGCGCATCCTCTCCGGCGGCCAGACCGGCGTAGACCGGGCGGCGCTGGATTTCGCCATTGCCCGGCAGATTCCGCACGGCGGCTGGTGCCCGGCAGGCCGACGGGCCGCTGATGGCGTACTGGATGCTCGCTACCAGTTGATGGAGACCGAATCCAGCGGTTATCGCCAGCGCACCAAACGCAATGTGCTGGACGCTGATGCCACACTGATCATTTACCGGGACAGGATCGAAGGTGGCAGCCTGCTCACTCGCGATCTGGCGACGGGACACGGCAAGCCGCTACTGCTGAGCGATTTGCATGACCCTGCAGAAGAGCTGTTGGCGGCATGGCAAGACTGGTTGCTTAGCCATTCCATCGCTATTCTCAACATTGCTGGCCCGAGTGAAGCACGCAACCCCGGTATCTACCTGCAGGCGAGCGCACTACTGGAGCTTTTCTGGAGCAAGGAACATGAGCCGATCTGATGCCCGCTGCGCGACACCCTATATCTACTCGGGTGAGTTGCAGATTCGCCCCGAAGTGGATGCCGCGCTGGCTGCGCTGAAAGACAAACCCTACACCGCCATCCCTAGCTGGAAAAATGACGGAACCTGGGAGCTGTGGACGGTGGAAGGCGACGGCGAAACCAAGCCCTGCATCATCAGCGGCCCATCGACCACTTACCCCAGCGAGGCCGATGCACTGGCCGCCGGTGCGGCCTGGCTATCCGGACAACGCTGAGCAACCTCAATTCCAGCCCTCGCTGACAAAGCCAACGCCATGGCGGTTGATCTCGACCGGCGGCCTGATGTCTTGCACTTGGACAACACCACGGCCATCACGAGCTGCCGAGCCCAAGGCCCGCTGCAGAACCAGACGCACACTGCGCGGCGGCAAGGCTTGCAGACGGGACAGGACATCATCATTCAGTCGCTCGGCAAAGGCAGTGCCCCAGCTCGACTCGTCGCGGAGGCGGTTGTAAATCGACTGCGCAATGCTTCTTACCTGCTCCGGTCTGGGAGGTTGAATGTGCAACACCGTCAGCCGTGAGCGCAGCGGCCCTGGAATCGCTTCCAGCTCATTCGCGGTCGCCATCCAATTGACATGACTGGCGTCGATGGAGAAATCACGGATCGACAGGTCGATGAAATTCCGCGCACTGCGCGGTTCCAGCAAGGTATAGAGCGCCGCCAACGGATCGTATTGCGGTCGCCCGTTGCTGGCCTTATCCAGCTCATCGAGCACCACCACCGGGTTGGCCAGTGGCTGGTAGGCCAACAGCTCAAAGAGCTGGCCTGGCTCGGAATTGCTCCAAAATGATTCGGAACCGGCGAGCGGCGAACTCGATTGCGTACTCGCCATGTCGAAGACCCGGAACGGTAGCACGAGCTGATCGGCCAGCCAGCGTGCCGCCTCGGTTTTGCCGATGCCCGCCGGGCCGACCAGCAACACGGCAGGCCAGGATACGCGGCCATCGCCCAGGCTGGAGAGGGCAAAGTGGTCACGTAGCAGCTCTGCCAGTTCATGGAAGTTTGGAAAAGCCAGCGCGAACTCATCCAGAAGGGCTTTCCAGTCCTGGGGCAGCAGGCCCAATTGGCGGCTGCCATGCCCCGCCCGCTTGATCCGCTCCGCCATCGCCTGTGCGCGCTTGAACTTGTCGTCGCCTTTCGGTCGGTGGCGATCCACGAACGCCTCCAGTCCGGCTTCATCAAGAAAGACGATGCTCGGCAAGGGCACTGATTTAGCGGCTTCTGCTGGCTGCTCCTGAACCTGCTCCGACTTGGCCTCACTCGGGACAGGCCCATCTTTAACCGCCATGGCGGGGCATACATCTTCGGTCGTCACCTTGCCCAGGTTGCGCACCACCTGCTGTACCCCCTGTTCGACGATGAGCTGGCGGCTGCGGCGCACTTCTTCGGCAAACAATCCTTGGATGCCGTCGTGTTGCGGGCAGCGTTGCGGACGTATGCCGTCCCCGACAACCTGTACACCGCACACGGGGCATTGTTGCAGCGAAAGGTGCTTGGTCTGGGCAATCAGATCGAACACTGCTGCTGCACGTTCGCTGTGGCGTCGCGGCGGCTGGTAATGGATGGCCAGGCGATCCCGATTGCAGCTCACTGACAGTGAGCCCTTGCGGGCGAGCACGGCGGGTGGCAGCAGGTATTCCACCTGGGCAAACAGATGTGCCACCACGGTCAGATGCCCCGGCGCAGGTTCGACGATCTGCCGGACAAGCCAGGGATGCTGCTCCTTGAGCGCAGCAATGGCTGCTTCGTATTCCCGCAGGCGCAATGGGCGGGCTTGCTTTGGCTTACGCATGATGGCCTCCGAAGTGATTTAACTATAATTTACTATAACAGCGCTTTGCGCGAATCGCCAAACTCCTCACTCTCGTCTTGTCGGTCAATAAGTCTTATAGTGATTTACAGTGAATTCAGAGAGCCCGACATGCCAACCCTTGCCCCCGAACAATTGCCAGCCCTTGCCGCCGCCTTGATACGACTGCGCGGGGAAACGCTGGGGCGGATCGCCGAAGCCACCGGTATCCGCGCCGCCAACCTCTCGGTCTGGCTGCGTGGCAAGGAACAGGTGATCTCCGCCAAACGTTTGGTCGGCCTGTTACATCACCTCGGTATGGAAGGCGGCCGCCTGCGTACCGACGTGTTGCACCAGTGGCAGGATCGTGGGGCACTGGATGACAGCAAGCTCGTGCTAGGCAAGCTGCTGGCCAACAAGCAGTCGGTGTGGTTGTTTCAGGATGAGCAGCCGGGGCTTATCAAGACCCGCTTTCTGTTGGCTGGCGATGTGCTGATCCGCATGGAGATCGAGCCGGGCGTCGATCAAGCCCTTGATTTGGCGACAGTCGTCAGGGTGGATCGTGTCATCACCACCCCTGCAGCATTGGCCGGGGTGCCAATCGACTCGTTGGCATCAGCACACAACGTCCTCTTGGCGCTGGCGGAGCAGGCCGCAGCGGACGTGGGTGACGAAGAACTGCTGGAAGGGCTGATGTTCCGTCTAACCGAAACATTAGGCAGTAATGTCTCTTCAGCGCAGGGCTGGCAACAATTGGAGCAGGCGCTGAGGCGGTCCCTAGAGGCTGGCCTGGCCCCAGGTGACATTGCGAGCTTACTCAAAGGGCACCTACAGAACAGATAGCCAGACCGCTTCCTGTTCGAGTGCCAGCCCGGATTGGCGCATTTGTTCGGTTAACGGGCTCAGATAGTCGGGCAACTGGGCAACGGCACTGGCGAATTCCCGAAACGTATCCTGCCATAGCCGCTGGCTGCCATAACGTGCCAGCTTGCTTTGCCAGTCGGGCATCAGCCAGCATTCGCAAGCATCGCCCAGCTGTGCATAAAGCCGCGCGAAATTGGCCAGCCCCACGCCGTCATAGTCCGGGAACAGTACGACACGGCTTGCACGCGGGCGCTGCCCCAGCCAGGCGAGAAGCCGGCCATCAAGCTGTCCGCCGTAGTACAGCAGGGTGGCTTGCGTTCCTACTGGCAGCCAATCCGTGCGGTCAAACAGCGCCTGGTTCTCCACCAGCCAGAGCGGCTGCCCGCTTTGCCAGGTGTCGCCAGTTTCAATGCGCAGGCTGGCAGCCCCGAAGTGGTGCGTGAGCTGGCTGAGTGGCAGTTCGCTCCCGTGTTCGCCTTGCCGCCAGAGAACCTTTTCGCCAACGGCCTTGAGCAAGGGGTAGTAGCACTCATGCTGATGATTGCGCGCTTTGCTGTCGCGCGCGTGGGCGATGTGTTGCGCGCGCTGCGGCAGGTCGTCCGTGGGCGGTATCTCGACTTGAGGCGAAAGCGCGCCCAGATGGATATCGAATAGCTGTGGGTCGCCGACACGGTAAACATCCCCGCGCCCCTGACGCAGGCAGATTACCGCTCCTGTCTGCCGGGCAAAGCGATCCAGAGCGCTGCGCTGAGCGGCGGTGAAATGGCTGGCCGGCAGGGCTTGTTGGCCATGCAGCTTGAGCAAGGCTGCGCGCAGGGTTCGATCCATGCTCAGGCGTCCAGCGGTTCGATGACCTGCCAGCTATGGCGGCTGATCTGGTTGCTGCCGTTGCGCGTGCGAATTGGCACGCAGTAGCGCACGGTCGTCAGCGGCGCGGGCGAGGCAAAAATCAACGAGAAGCCGAACTCCGCTGCCGTGTCGATCAGGCTGCGCTGATTGCGTGCGTCCAGGGCCAGTGCCTCGTCCAGATAGCAGATGCCCTGGATGGGGCGACGCTGATCCTGCATCAGATGCAGCATCGCCAGCCCCGTCACCAGTTTGGCCATCAGCACGGTGCCATTGGAGGCGGCACTGTCGAGGTCGTCGAAGGCTTCCGGCTCGCGATCGGCCTTGCCGACCCAGAAGCGCAGGCGAAACAGGTCGGCCACGCGCAAGCCGTGGCGGGCATTGCCCTCTTCGATCAGCAGGGTCTTGGCGCGATTGAGTTGCTCATCGTCGAGCACACTCTGCTGGTTGAACAACTCGAAGGTTTCGCCGCTGTCCACAGTTGCCGCCGTATTGATCAGCAACTCGATGGCTTCGACCAGCGAGGTCTCATCCTCGGGCTCGATCTTGAAGACCGCGAGGTCGGAGAGCTGCCGCCCACTGATCTTGCGATTGAACTCGCGCATCCGGCGCTTGAAGGCCGCGAGGCCATCGCGCAACTCACGCAGGCAGGCGGCCACATTCACCACAGCCGAGCGTACTTTCCTTTCCAGAGCTTCGGCTTCCTGCGGCAGGTGATGGGCGAATTCAACGAGACGAACAATCTCGCTTTCCGGTTCTCCGACAAACTGATACTTGGTCAATCCGCCGCTATGGATTTCACCCAGCAGATGGCGAATCTGCTCATCCAGCTCCAGCAACTGGCGGCAGTCAGTCAGATAAGTCTGCAGCCGTTCGGCCAGTTGTTCCGGCGCAAACTCGGGCTGGGCCAGCCAGGGGTGGTGTGGCAACTCGGCCAGCCAGGTGAAGGGGCCTTCGTGGTCGATGCGCTGATGACGCCGTTGCTCGATCTGCCGGTGTTGCTGCTGCAAGGCCGCCAAATCCTGTTGCCGCTGCTGCCGCTGCTGATCCAATGCGCGGTGCCGCTCTGCCGACTGCGCCAGACTGGCGCCGAGGTCGGCGAGCTTTTGCGCCAGTGTCTGCAGCCGCTCCTCGCGCTCGGCCTCGCTTTGCCGCAAGTCCTGCATGTGCGCGTAGTCCCGCAATTCGGCATCCAGTTCGGCTAGTTGCTGCTCTAGCGCTTGGCGTTGCTGTTTGACGTTTTCCAGAGCCAGTGCGGTGGCCAATTGTTCTTGCAGCTGAGTCTGCTGTTGCTGCAACTCCTGCTGCAATTCGCTCAGTTCCGCCAGGGTCCGTTGCTGATACTGTGCCGGCAGGGCTTCCAGCCGCAATTGCAAGCCAGGCAAATTGAATTGCCCGGCATTCGCATCGACCAAGGCCGCAAGCAGGGCCTTGCCATCAAGGCGGAAATCTTCGTTGCCCAGGGTCAGTACCGGCTTGGCCAGCACCTTGTTCAGCGCGTTGAGTTGTTCCGCAGATACGACACTGGCCAGTTGTTGATAGAGGTTCTGCCCCTGGGTGCGCAACTCCTGCGCCAGCTGCGCGGATTCCCGTTCGATCCGGGCCAGCTCGCGCTCGATGGCCGCAGGCGTGCGGCTCTGTGCCTGGCCGATACGCACCACCAGCGCATCCCGTTGTTCCTGCAGCTCGCGGCGGCGCGCCTCCAGCAGGGCGCGGTCGGGGATCAAGGCAAAACGCTGCTGCAACGCGCGCAACTGTTCGCTTTGCTGGCGGAGCTGCTGTTGTTCCAACTCGCACTCTTTCTTCTCGCCAGCCGACTGCATATCCTGTTCGCGCAGGCGCTGCAGCTCGACATCGCACTGCGCCAACTCATGCTGCAAGGTTTGCTGGCGGGTCTCGTAATGCTGTTGCCACTGACCCAGTGCCGCGTCGATCAAGGGGCGCCAGCACAGCAATTTGCCGCGCAACACCAAGCGGGCCTCCTGCTTCTGTTCCAGTTCGCTCAGAGTGGCTTGCAGCCGCACGGCGGCCAGGTACTGACTGCGTTCGGCGTTGAGGTCGGCAAACGCCTTGTCCCATTCGGCCTTGAAGTCGATGCTGGCATCCGGCAGATCGCGGCGGAAAATCTGCAGCAGATAGTCCTTTACCTCGCTGGAGCGCAGTTTGTCCAGGCGCAGCGTGCGGGTCAGCACCCGCTGAAAAACGCTGGCATCGCTGGCGTGCTCCAGCCGGAAAACGCAGAAATCCTGCTCGCTGGCAAACTTGCGGCTGCGTCCGCCGTACACCATGTCTTTGAATTCGCTGCTGCTGTAGCTGAACACCCGGCGCCCAAAGCTCGCCAGATGGCTGGCCAGTTGCGGTTGGGGTACCAGGGTGCCGTCCGGCAGGCAGAACTCCTCAACCTTCAGCGGCCCGGCATAGGCGAAATACTCGTACTCGAAGCTTACCCCTTTGCCCACGCAGCCCAGCACTACGGTGCCGGACTCCGGCAGCGACACCTCCAGCAGCACATAGGCGCTGTTGTTGGGGAAATAGAAGCGCCGGCTCTTGTCCACATCGTGCGCCCCGAAATCCATGCGGCGGCGGTCGATGATCAGCAGAAACTGCAGGGCATTGATCAGGCTGGTTTTGCCGGTATTGTTGGGCGCCACCAGAGAGACCGCACCATCGAGCGGCAGCTCGGCGCGCGAGTAGCCGGCGCTGCCCAGCAGGACCAGACGTTGGAAGCCGTACTGCATCAGGTGTTCTCCTCGTCGTCTGGTGCATCCGCAGTCCAGTCTTCCGCTGCGGGCGTGCTCTCTTCGTCGCCATCGGTCTTGGCCGTCAACGCCAGGCTTTCGAAATGATCGAGGTAACGGCATACAGCGGGCAGCAGTCGCCAGCCCGCCGGCTCTGGCACGGCAAAGCCGAGGTTGCAGGCGCGGCCCATTAGCTCCACCAGGGCGTCGGGGTTGAGGCCCTCGGCATCCAGCAGGTCTTGCTGTTGCTTGTAAACCTCGGCCAGCCAGGCGCTGTCGATCAGCCAATCGGTAAAGCGCTGCAGGGCCTTGCCGGCGTTGGCCTGGGCATCGAAGATCACCATGAACAGCAAGGCCAGCTGGCGGCTGATTTTGCCGATGTTGCTGTTGGCGTCACTGTTGTGAAACCAGGCAAAGCCCCTGGCATCCAGGCGCAGTTCGAACCCCAGCGCGGCAAACAAGCCGACATAGCTGGCCTCGTGCTGTTCCAGCTCCGCCCACAGCGCGGGCTCGGCCATTCGATTCAGGTGTTTGCCGGAGAGAAACAGGCGGAACAGCTCGGCCAATGCCGGCATTTGCGACAGCGCGGCTGCCAGAGCGTGTGGGATCGTCATTGCGGGATACTCACGCGGTGAGGGTGATGCAGGACGCGAATCGTCTGCAGCGTGGTTTTTTCAGGCTGGCTGGCTGCCTCGAACTGCCAGCCGGGCTCATGTTGCAGGTCATGGAACAGGCGCAGCAAGGTGGCATCCTGCAGGTGGGTGTAATGGCGGTGCAGCCAATCGAGCAGATTTTCCACTGGCAGGCTGCGGGCCAGATGCGCACGAATAGCGGCTTCGTCCACCTGCTCCAGCAACGGAACGTCATCGCCGGGTTCATCCTGCGGAAAGGCCACCGCCTGCGGCTGGTATTGGCGCGCGGCAGCCATGACCACCCGTACCTCATCGCCCAATTGCAATTTGAAACCGCGCTCATTGCGCCAGACGGGAAGTGCGGTCTCATCCGCCGGGCGCGACAGTGCGCGACGCAGGCCGCGTTTGCGCACCTGCCCCAACAGCAAGCTGATGGCACTGGTCAGTGCGTTGTGCTGACGCAGCTCTTCGCGTAAGGGCAGCAGTGTATCGGCGCACTGTTGCGCAACCAGCCGCCCAAAGCGCCGCAGCTCCTTGGCCTGGTGCGCCACCTGACGCAACTGCAGGCGATGCGAGTAGAGCGCACCCTGTACCGACAATTGCTCTAGGCTCAAGTCGAGCGCACGCTCCGCTTCTTCCAGATAGCGATAAAAGGTACCCTGCGAGCCGCTGTCCATCATCTGGTTCATCGGCTCCACATAATGATCGTAGGCTTCCAGCACCTCGCGGTAGCGCTGGCTGATTGGCATGCTGCTGTCGGCGCTTTTGGCGTTTTCCGCCAGCTCAAAGAGCGCGTGCCGGTCCTGATCGAGCTGCAGGCTGATCTGGCGGAAGAGTTCTGCCAGCTTGTTGGCGGCCCCGCGCACGCGATCCATGTCGGCCCCGAGCATCCCTTCATTGAGTGCTTCGGTGGCTTCACGGATCGCAGCAACACGAGCCTGCAGTACGGCAGCCAGGCCCAGCTCATGTTCACGGGTGAGGCCGCGCACGAACTCCAGCACATAGGCATTGAGCTGCAGATCGCTGCTGCGCGGCAAGGTTTGCAGGATGTCCGCATTGACCAGGGCACGCAGCACCGCGCCCTGCGCTTCGCCATCCCGTTGCCCGGATACCTTGGCAATACCGTTCAACACCTGATCGCTGGTCAGCACGGCAAACTCGCGCGACAGCCGCACCAAAAGCTCCACGGTGTCCCAATGGGTGTAAAGCGCGTAGACCAGCGAGCGAGGGTTGGCCATGTCAGTTCAGTCTCCCACCACCGAGCAGACATGCCCTGTGCGGCATGCTCTCACCCGCCAGCCGCACAGGGCGGCAACCCGGCGCATGGCCGCAGCGGGGTTTCATAAGGTGCAGGCTGGACGCATCGACCATTCGTTGTCCCCACGCCGCCGCGCCCGATTTCTGGCGAAATCGAGCCCAGCGGCCACATTCTTTGTGCTCTCGAGAGCCAGCACAAAGAATCTGCTCATCGTGCTGGGGACAAGCGACTCTCGGGCTGCGTCCCGGCCGGAATGTGTCAGGCATGGTGGCAACACTGTGTGCACAAAGTGGCGTCAATGTGGTGAACAGCGTGGCAACATTGTGTTGAACATGGCGGCAGCATTGTGGCGACATGTGGGTCACCGTGTGGCAACAAGGTGGCGCTGACAGCTCAAGCGGTCGCATGGATGAAAGCATTCAGTGCCGCCGCGATGCGTTTACGGCGCTCCTGCAAGAACGCCTTGTAGTGATCCAGTACCAACAGTTCCTCCTCCACCGGGATGCACTGTGCCGCGAATGGTGCCGCACCGTGCTGCGCCACCAGCGGCAACAGGTAGGTCACAGGAGCCTTGTCGCTGATCGCACGATTGGTTTTGCCGCCGATGAAAGCCAGGTTGGCGATGTCGTCAGCCTCACGGGAGGTATAACTGCCGCGCAGCAATGCCTTGGGGAAAATGTGATGAAACTGCAAGCGGTGCTGGCTGCCGGAGTGATCCAGGGCAATCGCCAGGTGGCTGCGCCAGTCCTTGGCGCCTGCCGCACGAAATGCCAGGAACATGGTCTTGAACAGCGCACTGCGCTGGTTGCGCCCCTCCAGCTCTTCCGGCGTGATCTCAAGGTGGCCGAACTGCAGACGCAGCCGGTCGATCAGTTCATTGACGCCGCCGCCATTGCGGATGATCGCCAAATCCTGATCCAGAATGGTCTCACTGGAACCCCGGGAGAAACGGCCTTTAGCATTTGCGGCCAGGGCCCAATAACGCAACTGTCGCGCCTCGTCATTGCCAAGCGCATAGTTGCGGCTGTGCCCGAAGTACGCCAGAACGACCAACAGGAAGGGCGACGACAGCAGCGCCGGGCTATCGATGCCCAGGTTGCTCCGGGCGAAGTTGAGCGCGAATTCCATTCCCTCGCAGGCTTCTTGCCATGCCTTCTGCAGCTTCTCCACGCTCAGGCTGGCGACGATCTGGAACCGCGATTGACCGGTGGCAAACGCCATCAAATTCTTCAAGTGCAAGCCGAGATCCAGGTCAAAGCCCGTTTTTGCACAGGCCTGCTGGAAATCCTGGAATGTCTGCAGCGAGTGCCGCCACTTGGCGGTGATCTGCGCCAGCGCCAGGTCGGAACTGCGCAGCTTGGCGCCCAATGAATTCACGCGAACGAAGATTTCCGTGACCTCGTCATATGAAAGCGTGCGCTCCAGTACATCCATCCGGTAAACGTACTTGCGGATGCCTCGCAGCCGGGCCAGGCGCTGGCTGTATTTCTCGTAACGCGGATCGTCAAAACCACTGACGCCGGCACGCTTGAGGAACGGCGCATCGTTGTCGGTCTTGAACACGTCCGATACCTTCACCCACTGCGGAAGCTGCTCCAGCTTGCGGGTTGCCACCACGAAGGTCATCTTGTTGAAGCGCTTGAGCAGTTCGTCCTCGGTCGAGTCCGTCTCGTCACCGATCAGTTCGCCGTCCTCATCGAAATCCTCCTCATCGCCACCGTTTTCTTCCACTTCGGTCACAACCGCCAGTTGGTCGGGATGCTCGAGGTTGAACAACAGGTCGATGGGCCGACGACGGCCGCGCACCGACACCGGCTCGCCGCGAATGACGGCCGAGAGTGATGTCAGACGCTGCTGACCATCCAGCAGAAGCCGCGTGCTTTGGTAGGGGTTCGTGCTCTGGCTGACCGCGAAATCCTGCAGCGGCACGGCTTCATCCGTTTCCCAAAGCAGGATGGCGCCCGATGGGTAGCCGCGATACAGCGAATCCAGCAAATCGCGCACCCGCGTGGAACGCCACACATACTGCCGCTGCATTTCCGGCAAGCGCAGCTCACCGCGCTCGATCATCGAGACCAGTTCTTCAACGCTGGCTTCGGCCTTGGCCATGGTTATTCCTTATTGCGTCATTTGAGGTGAGCAAGTCGCCAGATACGGTAGTGCCTCAAGCCTTCACAAACCTCAAAAAGTCGGCCAGCCGCCGCGACTCATTGACTTCATCGTGAGGTACGAGCAGATACCGCCACGGTTTGCCGCCGACGCTCGCCGTAAAGTCCGACGCGTGCTGGCACCACTGCAAGGCAGCAGCAGCTTTGGCCTGCACCTCTTGCGTGTTGATATCGCCGCGTGCTTTGGTTTCCACCATCAAGATCGCCGAGTCCGTTTCGGCGACGAAGTCCGGGATGTACTCCGGCTGCTCGGTGCCAAGCTTGTAGTAGATCTGGAACTGCCCCTTCGCAGGCTTGAACCACTTCAGGGCATCGCGCTCCAGGATGATGGCGAAGCGCCGCTCAGTGTCCGAATCGAACTTCTGTAGCGGGTATAGACAACGCGAGAAGCCCCCGAAGAGCATCTGCTTGATGCGACTGGTTTCGGTCACGGTCTCCCGGAAGTGGTGAGCCGTTTGGCCCGCCGTGGCGGTGTAGTTGCACGGCTTGAGTTCGGTGAAGCCGCGACTGACTTGCACCTCGTACCCGGTCGCCTCTTCCCAGAAGTGGTCCATCATCTGGGCGTGAATTTCCCGCGCGATCAGGCGGCGGTCACGATCCAGCACGCTGATGGTTTCTTCCTCGGACAGATAACTGCGCAGGTGCTGCACCATCTGGCCAGCGAGGTCGTAGAGGAGGTCGGCGTGAGTGAAGTAGTCGATGTCATCGAAGTCCACCAGCGCGTGGACAATGTAGTCCTCCGGGCGTTGTTCCTTCAGTCCGACCTCGGCGGCCAGGGTGAACTGCTCGTTGGTGCGCAGCATCTGGCCGACGATCTCACGCTCACCCGGCTGGAGATGGAGCTGGCTCACATCCAGCTGGAAGGGATGGAAGCCGGTCGTGAACTCGCCCTTGGGCACCACCACAATGCGCGGGATATCGATGGTCTGCTGCACGACAACCTCGGTCGTCTTCGCCACCACGGCAGCAAGATCCAGCGCGGGCTGACTGGTATCCGCCTCAGCCAACAGATTTCCCTGCACCGGCTTCAGCCGTTCAGCGACCTCCGCCACGATCTTCTTCTGCACTTCCGGCGTCAACAGCGCGCTGCTTGTCGGCACAAGGTCTCGCCTGACCTCATACTTCCCGATCACCTCCATCACCATACGCGCAGCCTGTTTTTCCGCATCGGTCGTGAAAACCGGCTCAACCGCAGGCGCCGTCTGACTCCCGTCTTTGGCTGTTACCGAAGCCGGATCGGCTCCTGGCGCAACAGCCGCAAGCCCAAGCAGCGCCGCCGCACCGGACTCGACCTGCACGCTGACCTTCTTGTCGTCGGCACTGGGCGCTTCCAGGATGACCTGCTTCAGGCGAATGGGCGAGTCGCCGCGGTTGGCCTCGTCGATGATCTCCTGGAACTTGTCGTGCGCAACGATGTTCAGGCGATCCACGGCCGCGACGCCCGTGCGCTTGCCGTAGGGCAGGCGCAGGCCGCGTCCGATGGACTGCTCGATCAGCGTGCGTGCGTTTGCAGCGCGCAACGGCACGATGGTGTAGAGGTTGGTCACGTCCCAACCTTCCTTGAGCATGTTGACGTGAATCACGATCTCGGTCGGTTCATCCACGCTCTCCACGGCCAGCAGGCGCGTGATCATCTCTTCTTCTTCCGCGCCGGTGCGGCTGGAATCCACCTGGATCACCTTGCCTGCGTAACGCCCCTCATAGAACTGCTCCGACTCGATCAGCTCCTTGAGCTGGGCCGCGTGCTTGGTATCACGCGCGATCACCAGCATGAAAGGTTTGACGGTCTTGACGCCGTTCTCGCGGGCATAGGTCAGCAGCTCCACCTTGGTGGTTTCATGCAGGCGTACGCCATCTTCGAGCTTGATCTTCTCAATCTCTTCGGGCGTGTGATCGCTGGCCTTGAAGTTGCGCTGGGTAACGACCGCCGGCTCCTTGACGAAACCATCCTCCATCGCTCGTGCCAGCGGGTAGTCCATCACCACGTTCTTGAACGGCACCGGCCCTTTGCTGGATTCGACAAAGGGAGTCGCGGTCAACTCCAAACCGATCAAGGGCTTCAGCTCGTTAATGGCCCGCATGCCCGCTTGGGCGCGGTAGCGGTGCGACTCGTCCATCAACAATACGAGGTCCGGCAGATTCGCCAGGTAGTTGAAGTAACTGTCGCCTAACACCTCGCGCATCCGCTTGATGCGCGGCTCCTTGCCGCCGCGCACTTCGGAGTTGATCTTGGAGATATTGAAGATATTCACCCGGATACCGCCGAAAATGTCTCCGGTGATATCAGCCCCGGACTGATCGTAGTTGTCCCCGGTGATGATCCGCGGCGGATTGATGGCGAACTCGCCAATGCCCTTGAACACGTACTTGGGCGTATTGGGCGTGAAATCCGTGATCAGCTTGTTGTAGATGGTCAGGTTGGGCGCCAGCACAAAGAAGTTGTTGATGCCGTGCGCCAGGTGTAGGTAGGCGATGAAGGCGCCCATCAGACGGGTCTTGCCGACCCCCGTGGCCAGCGCGAAGCACAGCGAGGGAAATTCCCGCTCGAAGTCCTCCAGCGTGGGGAACTCCGCCTTCAGCGTGCAAAGAATGGCCCCCACCTCCCGATCGTGGCTCAACAGCTCGGGCGCGGCCCCAGTGGCGCGCACCAGCCGCTTCAGCGACTCCTCCTGCGGCGGCCGCAACGACAGGCGGCCGGTCACGGCGTGCAGAACGCGGCTGTTCATCATTCATCCTCCCCAAACAATGCGCCCTGGCCCGCCTCCGCAGCCGGCGCCTTTCTGCTTTTTTTTCTACTCGCTTCCGCCTGAGCCGGAGGCTCAACGGGATCAGGCTTTGCCATCGGCAGGTTCGCCACGTTCAGGCTGTAGTCGTCGCGCCCCCATTCACAGCGGGCCAGCACCATCTTCGGAATCTTCTTCAGCGTCAGGTTCGGCCAGCGCTCCGCCGCTTTGGCCGCGGTAACGCCATGGAAAGCGGCGCAGCACACCAGCAGGCTCCGCTCCGGGCCGACTTCATCGGCCAGCGCCTGCAACTGCTCGGCGGACAGGTTCTGCGTAGTGACGTAGATGAAGTCCCGCTCGCTGGAGTGGCCGTGCTGCCACCAATGCACCTCGGACGGCGCGTAAGTGAAGCCCTCCAGCTTGGCCAGTGCCTCGGCCAGCATCGCCGCGTTGTACTCCGGATTGATGACCGGGTTGCCCCAGCGGTCGTTGACGATCAGGCTGGGGGCAAGGCGGTAATAGCGGAAGCCGCCGCCGCCTTTCCAGTTCACGGCTTTGCTGATACCGCCTTGGTCCTCGCCGTCGATCACCTTTTTCAGGCGCGGGATGATGTGCGTATGGCAGTGATCGCCCAGTTCCACCATGATCCAGCGGCGGCCCATTTTGTGAGCGACAGCGCCGGTGGTGCCAGAACCGGCAAACGAATCCAGGACCAAATCACCTCGATTTGTGGCTAGGTCAAGTACGCGCTTCAATAGAGCCTCAGGCTTCGGTGTGTCGAACTGGCTTAACTGATCTATCAGTGCTTTAACTTCGGCCTTTGACGTCCTGTTGCTTCCAACCTCTTTGTGAGTCCAGATGGTCTCCGGAGGGCGCTGTTTCCCTTCCTCTGCATATATCTTGTAATAAGGATTCCATCCATTCTTGGACTTAACCCATTCAAGCTTGTCGGCATCTCGCTGTACGCGCTCTTGGCTCCACCGCCACCGACCATCGACCCCATCTTGACGCTTCGGATACACGGCGGTTCCATCCGGCGCCGTAATGGGAAAATACAGCGTTGGGCGGGCCTCCCTAGTGTCATCGCCGCTGCCCATTGCGCGAAGCGGCTTGGTGTAGTAACGGCGTCCATCGGAGTCAGTCTTGTTGTAGTGCTTTGTTGCATCATCGGTGTCATCCGGAAGTCGAGCTAATTTCAGCGCGTCAATGGATTTGGCATAAACTAAGACATAGTCATGGCGAGAAGAGAAATATCGAGAGTCCATCTTCGGACTATCTGATTTCTCCCAGATCACCGAGGCTACAAAGTTTGGGCGTCCGAATATCTCGTCGCAGAGCACCTTGAGGTAGTGAGCCTCGTTGTCGTCAATGGTGATCCACAGCGAGCCGTCCTCCGAGAGCAAGCGCCTGATGATCTCCAGACGGTCACGCATTAGCCCTAGCCAAATGGAGTGCTCCAGCCCATCGTCGTAATGGGTAAACGCACTCCCCGTGTTGTAAGGCGGATCGATAAAAACGCACTTCACCTTGCCGGAAAACTCCTGCTCTAGCGCCTTCAGCGCCAGCAGGTTGTCACCAAAGATCAGCCGGTTGTCGAAGATGTCGTTGTCCGTCACGCGATGCTTGGCGTGATACGACTTTTCCGGATCTTCCAGCAGGATACGCGGCTCCAGCTTCGGCCGCTTCTCCTTGCCGATCCAGGTTAGTTCAAGTTTTTGTTTGCTCATGAAGTTGTTCTCATAGTTGCGGCGCCTTGCTCGACAGGTAATCGAGCAAGCACTGGCGCGGATAGGTGTCCGCTACATTCTGAATAGTGCGTAGTGGCGCCATGGCCGGATCAGCACCCAGGTCGAAATGTGTTTCCATCAGATCAGCCAGGAAGGCCACCACGTTGCCCTGGTTGCGGAAGAATGCCAACGGCCCCCCACCCAGCAGGCGCTGCTGCCCGAGGTCGAAGGTCTGCTGCCGGAGCTGATCGAGCGGCTGGCTGATCAGCGCGAGAATGGTCGCGGGGTCAATGACGGCCGCCTTGCCAATGCGGCTGCGTAGGCGCTTCATCATCACCGCCGTGATGACGTGAATGCCGTGCCGATAAATCAGGCGTTCCTGGCTGCGCGCCGCAGCGTTCTGCTCATATCCGACAACAAGGGTACGGATGGCACGATGACAAAGCACAGCGTTGACCAGGGCCACTCCGTTCAACTTGGATGCAAACAGATCCCGGTATTCGGCAGTCTCAGGATTAGCCAGCCGACCGGGCTCACTTTTCAGCCACACGGCATAACGTGCATCGTTCTGCAGTGAGGCCAGGGCCCTCAACGCTTCTTCCAAGGTAATGATCTTGGTACCGGTTCCTGCTGCTTCGGGACGGTAACGGTAGTCGAAGCCGAGGTGGGCGATTTCCTGTCGCAGTCGTTCCTGGGTCTCATCGAGCGCAGCGAAGCTGGCGAGCTGTACCGGGTTCTGGTGATTGCGCGCCTTGGTGACAAGCTTGCCGAATGGCCTGTCTGCCGGGGCCTTGATCAAGGTGAGCATTACCTTGGCGCCATTGATGTCACTGTTCGGATGACGAGCCGCAAACTCGGCAGCAGATGCGATCGTCTGCGCGCCATTGATGATGGATAGGCCACGCACTATCAACTTCTTGGCATCATTCCTGTTGCCCTTCGGATCAATCTGGTCGCAGACGGCAGTGACGCCATTGTTGAGATAAAAGAAGCTGCCGGGTTCGTCTCGTAGCGTTGCATGGATGGCCTGATTCACATCGGTTTTGCTGCCGAGGAAGTAGCGAATATTCCGCTCGTACAGTGCCTTTCCCTCTTTGTTATGCAAATCGACCAGATCATTCAGTCGTGCGATGCCAAAGTAAGCCTCACGTGGCTCCTCGATATTTCTACACTTGTGCAAGGTGATCGCGGTATTAACAGGCTTATAGGCCTGTTCAGCGAGCAAGTCGCGGGTGATCTCAACTGATGTGTAGTAAATCACCTCCTTGTCGAGCCGCTCTTCGTCAAGATCATCGTCATTCAGCAGTTCTTGTAGTGCATCGAGGGCTGACTGTGATACGCCGTCTCCGGTATAGGGTACGACCAGCTTGATGTGGCTGCATGTATCGAGCGCACTTTCGATCTCAACCTGACGGTTTTGAACGTTCGCGTTGAACCTGCTGAAATCCTGTTTCAGGAGCCGGCGGATGCCGCTACAGAACGCCTGCGCATCCCCCTGCTTGAACTGCTCGGACTCCTTGAGCTTGGCTTGCACAAGGTAGAGCGTTTCCGTTGCAGCATGGTAGTAAATTGCATCCAACCCCTTGTCATTGAAATCGTCAACCACGGCAGCGGCAGACGCTTGCGGCGTGATGTCTAGTAGCTTGTGTAGAGCAAAAGCGCTGAACGCACGCGATACTTGCTTGGCCTGCTGCTGGTCGGCCGGCTTGGTGGTATCCAGCAATGGGGGCAGAAAAGGCACGAAGCACTCGGCCAGCGCCTTCTTCAGAATTTCCATGTACTGAGGTTCGAGCGCCGCCATCAGCCCATCCCTCCGATACGGGCGCGCGCGCGCGCCTGGGCACGGGCCTGCAACATGGCCTGGACTTGCGCATATAGCTGGGCGTTGGCCTGCTCCCTATCGGCCAGCACCACAGCCAAGGCGTACGGTTCTGCTTCGGCTCGATGCTCATCGTGTGACCACGCACTGTCTTGCCGGGTAACCACGACAAACACTTTGTCGCCCCGCACAGGTACTTGCCTGAACTCCCAACGGGAGACTTGCAAGGTGCCATTTTTGCGGGTCTCGTTGGATAGCCAGCGGCCATTGCTGTGCTCCCCCATACCTTCTTCCCGGTTGCGCTGGAAGGCACGAGTCACGTCATCCAAGCTGTCGGCTACCACGAGGTTGAACCAGAGTTTCGTGCGGCGATAGTCCAGGCGGGTTGTGCGCACATCGGGACTGTAGGCCAGCGCCACCGTAATTTCGCGGGTACGGCGCCCGTTGGCCCAGAAGCTTTCCGGCACGGGCAGTTCGAAGAAATGATGCTTGTCGCTGTCGATGCGTTCTTCCGCCAGCAAGGTCACCGTGTTATCAAGCGAGCGGTAGAGTGCCGCATCATCCACCCTGCCGTAGCCGATGAGTTGCAGGAGCCGTTCACGTCCTTCTGACCTGTACCCGGGGCCAAGCAAGGTTTCGCAAGCGCCAGGCCAACGCGCGTGCGCGCCGATCAATGCACGCAGCAGGTTCGGCGTGGCATCAGGAACTGCGGCCAGCAGGCGCGCAGCCTTGTGGGCCACCAGCGGCGCGGCATAGCTGGTGCCGATGCCTTCCGAGAAAGGTGAACCCGCGGCAAATCCACCATTTAGCGATATGACTCCAAGCCCCCTTCTTGCGTGGTGAGGTACTGCGCCATTACGCAGCAAAGCGAAGTTGCCAGCATGTTCGACCACATCCGGTTTGATGGCCCCATTGATGGATGGCCCGCGCCGCGTCAAAGGAAAAGGCTGGTTCGCCCGTGCCAGGATGTGATCTTCTATGGTGTCAGGATATCTCTGCGCATCGCGCGTAGCCTCGAACAGGCTGATGCCGCCCACCGTAAGGGCATTGAGCGCCGTGGCGGGGTCCAGAAGCCGTGCTTGCTCTTCAAACAAGTAGTTGGGGTATTGCTCGCGAGCGTCCTGCGGCAGCTGATAGGACTGCAAATTACCCGTCGGCACCACAAACAACACGCCCAGCTCGCGTGTCAGACGGTCCAGGGTATAGGCCAGTCCCCGGACATGCCGACCGTCGTAGACCTTATTCAGGTCGCCATAGCTGAGGTTGAAAATCTTGCAGCCGTACTGTTCGTGCAGATCGCGCACCGCTTCCTCGACCGCTTTTTCGACAAACTCGGCCTGATTTTTCTGTTCATCGTCTTCGAACACCTTGCCCGAAAACAGGCGCAACTGTGGAACGAACTGGCGCTGCTGGATGGCGTTATCGACATCACCGTACAACGCAAGTCCACCGACGAAGGTGCCATGCCACGGTTCGGCATCATGAACACTTCGATGCGGCTCCAGATAGCCTTGAGCATCGCCGACAGCAGCGGCAAGCAGGGGGTGACCTGAGGTCAAGCCGGAGTCGAGAACCGCAATCGCAGGCGCATCGGCAGACGGTGGATCGACAGCTGGAAACTGGTTGATGTCTGTCATCAACAGCTGAACGGAAACGCCCAGACGAGGCGGCAGATCCACCGTGCGAACGTCCCGGTGGCGCAGAAGCAGTTCTGCCTGTTGCTGGTTGCAGCGCACGCGCAGCATCACAAGCGAGGGTTGTTGAAGCGCGTCCAGCTTCTCGATACCGCGGTCCTGCAACCAGGCCACAAAGGCGCTGAACATGGCCTGACGCTTGTCTTGCCGCTCCTGAGGCCAGAGTTCAATATCGAGCGTGAATGGCGCCCGTGCGGGAAATCCCTGTTCGCGGAGAGCGTTGCCAGTGCGGTCTTCCGGTGTCCAGTGGTCGAAGTCCTCGATGGCGTACAGCAGCTCCTTTCGTGTAACGCTACCGTCGCGCGCCAACGATGCCAAACGCCGTTCGAACTCAGCCAGGCCTTCCTCGGTGGCGAAAGCCAGAACAACCGCCTCGTCTTCTTGACTAACGATCTCGACACCAGGGATGGCATCAAAGGGAGGAACACTCTTATCCCCAGCATGCAACCGGATCTTTAGCAGTTTTCGATTATCGAAGCCGCCGATATCTGCTTGTTCAGGATCCAAAATACGGGATTTTGCATCTCGGAGCTTATTTGAAAGCTCTGCACCATATGCACGCGGATTCTCCGGTTGGAGTCCGCCCCCATACTTTCGCGGATGACGCAGATTGATCGGTGTTTCCCGTTCCAGGCGCAAGTGTTCATAGGCCATGCCGTCGCTCCGTCCTTTCTGTATTTATTTTTAGTCCTTATGCCGGTACTCGCGGGCAAGCGCGTTATTCAGATGGTTTTTTTCCAGAAACTCGCGGCCAGACAAAATCATTTCCTTGACAGCCCTTCGCAGGACACGCTCGATATCCGCGTGCGACATGCCTTTGAACAGCGAAGCTACTTTCGCATCATCAGCTTCAAAGTTGCGCCGTATCCCTGACAACTTGAGCGCGAGCAGACGCTTGATCTGCTCTAAGTTCGGCATCTCGAAGTGCACGACTTCATCAAAGCGCCGCCAAATAGCCTTGTCGAGCAACGTTTCGTAGTTGGTCGTGGCAATGAGGATGCTTTCCCCCCGATAGCTATCCATCATCTGCAGGACTGCGTTGACGGAGCGCTTGAGCTCGCCATGGTCGCCACTGTCACCACGGTCTTTGGACAGTGCGTCGAACTCGTCAAACAGCGCGACGACGGGTTGCTGCGCGATATAGTCGAAGACCTTGCGCAGATTGGCAGCCGTTTCTCCGAGAAAAGATGAAATCACCGAGTCCAGGCGAACCAGAACGAGCGGCATGGACACGGCGTTGGCAATGACCTCAGCAGCCAAGGTCTTGCCGCAACCTGGAGGACCGCAAAACAACAGCTTCTGCGCAGGCTGCAAGCCGTAGGAGCGCAATGTGTCGGCCCGGTTGTGCTCCATTAGGATTTCGTCCAGGGCCGACTGCGTCGCATCGGACAAGACGATGTCTTTCTCTTCTCGCACAACCGCGCGCTCTTCAAGCAGCGCAAGACCGTTGTCCTTGTTTGTTGGCAGACCGGGAAGGCTGTGTGACCTGCGGCTGCTGTTCCCGGCAGAGGTCTGATCGCCATAAAGCAGGCGTTCGAGATCATTAGCGAGCAGGTGATGATTCTTTTCTCTCTCTTCCTTGATAACAGCCTCGGATGCCGAACGAAAAGCTGCGGCATCGCCATGAACTCCAGATTTGATAAGTTGCCGCAGCAATTTTCCGCTAGCCATACCTTACTCTCCTCACTTCGGGGCGCGCTTCAGCCGCGGCCTGATCATATGCAGGCCTAACGGTGCCACTTGATTATTCATTACACCAGTTCCCATTCGACGGTGAACAGCGTTCGCTCCTCGACCTGCTGCTGGAGCTGCGCTTCAAGCTGTCCGATCAAATCGTTGCGCTGCGCCTCAACTTCGTCCTGCCGGGCGAAAAGCTCGCGGCGCAGCTTGCTGCGCTTGGCTTCCAGTTCGCGCTGCTTCTTCTGCCATGACAGCTTTTCTTCCAGCGTCGGCGAGGTTGCGGCGGTGCGGCGCACTTCCTTGATCTCGCGGTCGATTTCCTTGATCTCCTGCTCCAGGCCGAGCTTCAGGTCATCCGCCCAGGCATCCAGCTTCTGGACTTCCTGCTCGAAGTAGCCGAGGTTGCGCTGGTTGATTTCCCGCAGGATTGCCGTTCGCCTGCTTTCAATATCGGCGGTCAACGCAGGAGACTCCGCGCTGTCGAGCAGTTCTGCGGGCTGCTCGGTGGCCGGCAGGCGCAGCAGTTTTTCCGGGTCGTCCTCTGCCAGGACAATGTCATCGGTGGTGACGGCCGAGACCAGAAGGTGCTGCTCCTGATTGCCCAGGGCTTCGACTGAAATCAGCTTGCAGGTGAGCCAGCCAGTCTTGCCGCGATAGGGCTCCAGGGTGCTGACTTTGGTGCCATATCCGTCGTAGTCGAACATCAGCCGCGCACTGCCCAGCTGGCGGGACTTGGCCCGTTCCACGACCCAGACGGCCAGCGGGTGATTGATACGGTACAGGTGCGCTTCGCCGGAGCGGCGCGGCAATTCGTAGCGGCCGAGGCTGAGGTCAGGCTCTGACAGACCTTGAGGCAAACGATGCAGGCTGAAGCCGTCATTGTCGAAACTGGCGTAATGGCCCAGTTCTGTGCGACTCAGCTCGATCAGCATGCGCTCGAAGCGGCTGCGGGCGTTTCGACCTTCGTCTGCCCTTATGCGTAGCTTCTCCTGCACCTCCTCGTCGAAGTTTTCCAGCAGTACCTGGCGTGTCTTGACCATCGCCTCGTTGATCTCGGCAGAGAGATCGAGCTGGAGCTGCTCAAAGCTGAACTTGATCTCGTCCGGGTCACGGCAGTTCTGGTAGATCTCGGCGATGCGGCGCTCGAAATCGACACCGGAGCCGATGGCACCCAGCACCTCGTCGCTCGCCCCAAACACACCTTCGAACAGCTGGAACTTCTGCGACAGCAGTTCGTAGACCCGCTTGTCCGCCTCGTTGCTGAGGTCAACGAAGTTCACAACCACTACGTCGTGCTTCTGGCCATAGCGGTGGCAGCGCCCGATGCGCTGTTCGATGCGCTGCGGGTTCCACGGCAGGTCGTAATTGATGACGAGCGAGCAGAACTGCAGGTTGATGCCTTCGGCCCCGGCCTCGGTGGCAATCATCACCTTGCCGCGCTCCTTGAAGTGCTCGACCAGTGCCGCACGGGTGTCGGCGGTCCTGGAGCCGGTGATGCGGTCAGTGCCTTCGTGGCGCTTGAGCCAATCCTTGTAGATCGCCTGCGCGCGCTGGTCGCTATTGGTGCCGTTGAAGAGCACGATGCCGTCGCCGTATGGCGTGTCAGCCAGCAAGTGGAGCAGGTATTCCTGCGTGCGCTTGGACTCGGTGAAGATGATGGCCTTCCGCGCCGCTCCAAGCCGGTCCAGTTCCGCAAAAGCCCGATCCAGCGCGGTGAGCAGCGCCTTGCCCTTGGCGTTCTCGCGGATGCTGGAGGCCAGCTCTTTGAAGTGGCGAAGCTCTTTGATTTCCTGCGCGATGGCATCCCGCTCCGAGCGGTTCAGCGCCGTAGAGCCGGGGCCTTGAACGCTCCATTCGTCCGCGGTTTCGTCGAGCGACTCGTAGTCCTCATCCAGTTCCTCGACGAGATCGGGGATTTCAGCCGTTTCGTCGAGCACTCCCTGAAGGCGCTTGGCCATCGTCTCCAGCGCACCTGCGATGGCGTGTGAGCTGGACGCGAGCAGCTTCCACAGCACCAGTGAAATCAGCTGGCGCTGCCCCTCGGGCAGAGCCTTGAGGTTGGGGCGGCGCAGGTAATCGGCGACGAGCCTGGACAGTTCCTGCTCTTTGCTCGTTGGCGTGAACTCCTGAACGATGGCCTTGCGCGCTGTGTAGGACACATAGGGCTGCACCTGTTTGCGCAGGGTGCGCTTGCAGATGGGGGCCAGCCGATTACGCAGGCCGCTGAAAGCCTGTTCCCGGCCAGTGAATTGCGCGCGGAAACTGTCAAGGTCTCCGAATACGCGGTCATCGATGAAGCTGACCAGTCCGTAGAGTTCAAGCAGTGAATTCTGCAACGGCGTCGCAGTCAGGAGCACCTTGGAGTGAACATGCGACAGCGCCTCTTTGAGAGCCTTGGCAATGACGTTGCTGGTTCTGTAGACGTTGCGCAGGCGATGCGCTTCATCGAGTACAACCAGGTCCCAGTCGATGCCTTTGATATCGTCAGCCTTTGCCTTTGCGAACTGGTAGGAGCAGATGACTGGACCAGAGGCGAACAGAAATGGGTTCTGTCGATCCTGCTTGCGAATTGCGTTGTAGCTTTTGGCTTCGAGAATCAATCCTTGCAGGCCGAACTTGTCTTGCAGTTCCTGGTGCCACTGCTTGCGCAGGTTGGCCGGGACGATGATGAGAACCTTGCGGCGTCGCTCGGCCCAACGCTGAGAGATGACCAACCCTGCTTCAATGGTCTTGCCGAGCCCCACTTCGTCAGCGAGGAGCACACCGCGCGAAAGGGGATTGCGGCAGGCGAAGAGAGCGGCATCCACCTGATGTGGATTGAGATCAACCTGCGAGTCGACCAGTGTTGAGGCCAGCGATTCCACGGAGTCACCTGTCGCGCGGCGCGTCAGAAGCCATGCGTAGTACTGGCTCTGATACTGCGTAAGGGGCTGTTGCATCAGTTTCCCCCCTCTACCTTGACTTGTTTCCACTTCGCCCCTCGCCCCTTGCCCATGGACTCGATCAATCCCTCTGACTTCATTGCCCGCAATACCAGCCGTACCATGTCCCGGCTCACGCCCGGGCAGGCCTCTTCGATCTCAGAGATCGAAAACGGCAGGCAGCGCCCCAGCACTTCCGCTCGCACCCGGTCGCCTTTACTGCCACGGCCACGTTCGATGGTGCCGACACGCTCCTCGAACTCGCGGTATGCCCGCAGCAAGGCACCCCAGAAGTAGTCGAGCCAAGGCTTTGCGTCGTGCTGCCCCTGGTGCCAGCCCTGCGAGCTGGCTTCCAGCGTCTCGTAATAGCTTTCCTTGGTATCTTCGAAGATGCGTTCCAAGCTGATGTAGCGGCCCACGGCATAGTCGAAGTGGTAGAGCAGCAGCAGGGTCAGCAGGCGGGACATGCGGCCATTGCCATCGGGGAAAGGGTGGATGCACAGGAAGTCGAGCATCGCCAGCGGCACCAGTATGAGGGGGTCGGCCAGGTGTTGATCCAGCGCGGTAGCGTAGCGCCCGGCCAGACCGGTCATAGCCATGGGTGTGAGGTGCGCAGCGACCGGCTGGAAGCGTAGACGTGACGTGCCGTCCGGGTGACGCTCGATGATGTCGTTATTGGTAGCCTTCCAGCGCCCGCCCGCCTGTGGCATGTAACGGTACAGCAGGGTGTGGAGTTGCAGCACAACACCCTCGCTGAAGGGCATGTGCGCGGCAGACTCGTGGATCAGCGCCAGGGCATCGCGGTAGCCGGCGATCTCCTGTTCGGAACGGCTCTTTGGCGTTGCGTTGCGGATGACCAGCGACTTCAACCGCGAGGGTGCGACGACAACGCCTTCCAGCCGGTTAGATGACTCGGTGGACTCCAACACCGCGATCTGGCACAGACCCTTGAGGGCTTCGGGCGACTGCGCGGCATAGAGTTGCTGCTTGCCCTGATACTCGCCCAGTGTGCGCAACGTGGCGGCCTGGGTGCCATCGAAGCGAAGCGCGGCAAGGTACTCGGGTGTGAGCGAGTGCATGGAATGTAGGCCCAGGCCGTCTAAATGGGGTAATCATAGCCATTAAATGGGGTACTGTCTCTACAAATACCCTGTTATCAGTCTCTGACTACTCCATTTCCTCAGCTTCTTGATTTTGACGTGCGCTTGCACCTCCTCGGCATTCGCCACCCTCATATATTTCCCTTTACTGGCAGACCTTGAGGATCAGGTCATACGTACGAGCGTATTCCAGCACCAGAATTTCGATCATTGAAGCCACCGAGCGACGCTCGCGATCAGCAGCCAAGCGCAGAAGTTGCTTGATCTCAGCGGAGGTGCGGATGGATAGGGTTTCGTCCTTCAGGCGTGACATGGCAGCGTCTCATCAGTGATGTCCCGCAAATGAACTGCGTTTTCCCTCCCCCCGCCATGATTCTCTTCAGGGGGGGCTGTCTTGCTTGAGGCTGCTCGATGGCGCGGCGCCTTAGCGGTAGCCGGCCTCACGGAGCGCTCAGCCTCGATGGCGATGGGATGCAGGGCATGCCGGCTGCTGGCCTGATTGGCTTGCCCGTAGTGTCGCCGTGTCTTGGCGCTGGCATGTCCCAGCCCCTGGCTGACTGAATCCGCTGCAGCATGCCGTTTCAGGTCGGCCGCCCATTGGTGACGCAGGCAGTAAGCCGTGACAGTGTGCTTGTGCTTCGGCCAGAGGCTACGTGCCAGCCGACGGACTTCGACGGTGAAGTTGACCGGGCTGTCAATGCAAACGAGCAATTCCCGCCGCCCCGCTAGCCGGATGCGCAGAGCCTCCAGCAATGGATGGGGATCGTGTGCGCCATAGGCGATCAAGCGGTGCGGCTGACCTTGATGCGCCTTGACCTTGGCGCCATCGATCTCGAACCTGATCTCGCCCATGCCGCTGCGCGGATTGTCCACCCGGCGAATGAGCACGCCGCGCCGCAGTTCTTCCGGGCGGCAGCCGGTCAGCGCGGCGACCAGAATTGCATCGGCATACTTGCCTTTTGCAGCGCGCTGATACAGTTGCTCGCGCCAGTCGCCGGGGAGGCCGCGCAAGGCTTGCCGCTTGCTGGCACGCTTGCGGCGCTCTCCGGGATGGCCGCTTTGCCGGGTTATATCGAACTCGCGCAGAAATGTACGCTGTTGTTGCAATTGGGCTTGGATGGCCATTACTTGCAACCTGTCCATAGGTCGAGTAGAGAGCGCGGAACGCAGGCTTTTCAGCTGCTCGACAAGATCGGCGTAGAGGCAGTAGCGAAGCGCTGCGACGCGCTTGTAGTAGGTTGTCGGACGCTGGGTGGCCGTGATTACTTCGGCCACCCCGCCTTCGGCGTAGCGAGCGCGCTGTAATAGCGTGCGGCCAAGCTGGCGATAGTCTTGCCTGGTCTTGCTACTCAAGCTGGCAAATTCATCGGCCGGAAGCATGGCTTGCATCTCGCGCCGGCACGATTCGATCAGCGCAACCATCTCATCCGCGTCGATCATTTCGTTCACCGTGGAACATCGCTTTCAAATCGGCGATGGCCTTTATGCGTTCAGCCTTTGCTTTTTGACGCTCGGCTTCTGACTGTTGCACAGGGGCGCGCAATTGCATTGCCTCCATCGCCTCCTGTCGGTTCTTTCGCCAGCGGACGATATTCGGCGCGAACTCAGGAATGAATTCCCCCGCGACAGCGCTATTCATCACGGCCAGCAACCATGAGCGGACGGAGCGGATGCCCGCATGCTTGCCACTGCCGGCCGCCGATAGCACGCCAGCCAATTCGTCAGCGGCAAGCTGTATCTGTTTGAATCGACCAGTCGTAGGAAAGCATTTACACATTGCTCGCGACGCTGAACGCCGTATCAGTCGCAGGCTGCCTCCGCTCTGGTGCGCAGCTCGGCGACGGCATCGGAGTTGGGAATATCTGGAGCCATGATCTTTGTGGTCATGCCTGTGCTTGCTCTTTCCATTCGTCCAATCTGTCCGCCCATTCCTGCATCATGGCGCGACGCTCATCGAAATAGGTGGCGTGGTTGTAGGTACGACGCACATTGTTCTGGTCAGCATGGGCAAGCTGCGCTTCGATGGCATCGGGACGGTAGCCCATCTCGTTAAGGCGGGTACTGCCGGTGGTCCGCGTGGCGTGTGGGCTATAAGCGCCACTCCACCCCAAAACCTTGAGCGCCTGGCGAAGCGATGCGGCGGACATAGGGGCGTTGCGATCATCCCGGCCAGGAAACAGGTGCTTGCGGTTGCCGGTAATGGCATGCAGTCCTTTGAGCATCTCCACTGCCTGTCGTGGCAGAGGCACGACGTGCTCCTTGCGTGCTTTCATGCGCTGCGCCGGGATACGCCAAACAGCCTTCTCAAGGTCAAACTCATCCCAGGCCGCCTCGGCCACTTCGGTCGGTCGCGCCAGGGTCCACCACATCAGTTGCATGCAATGACTTACCTGAAAGCTGCAGCGGTGGTTTGCGAAGTCGCTCAGCAGTTTGCCGATCTGCTCTTTACTCAGCGCCGGTTTGTGCTGGGTCTTGTTTGCTGGTAGCGCCTTGCGTACCGGCCAAACCGGGTCGCTGTCGGCTCGCAGGGTGGCGACGGCGAACTCGAATACGGCGGACATGGTGCGCCGCGCCTCGGCGGCGACCGTGGGGGCGCCACGCTTTGCTGTTTTCTGCAGGATGTCCAGGACATGGGCTGGCGTTATTTCGCGAACCGGCATATTGCCGATACTGGGGAATACCACGCGCTCCAGCATATCCAGACGGCGGTTCTTGGTGACATCTTCCCAGTCCTTTGTCTGCAGCCACTCCTTGGCGACGATCTCGAAGGTGTTCTTTGCTTCGCTGGCTTTCCGGATGCGGTCGAGCTGCCTTTGCTGCGCGGGATTGATGCCTTGCTTGACCAGTTTGCGTGCGGCCTCGCTGCGTTCCCTGGCTTCAGAGAGCGTAACAGCAGGGTATTCGCCAAGCGCAAACATGCTGGCCTTGCCATTCAGTGTGAAGCGGTATCGCCAAGCCTTGACTCCGTTGGGCTTGACTTCGAGGTAGAGCCCGCGCTGGTCATTCAAGCGGTAGAGCTTCTCCCTGGGCTTGGCGTTGCGGCAGTGCGCGTCGGTAAGCATGGTGGCTGACTCCTTGTCATGGCGACAGCGGCACTATACTCATTTATTCGCACGCCATCCAAAAACTGTACTCACCATCGTACTCAGGCATGCTTTGACTGCTCGGGAAACTTGGAGCAGCACCATGAAACAATAAAACCGCGCAACTGCGCGGTTTTATTGGGATTTACATACCTTCCCGGTGTTTCATGAAACATCAGGAAAACGGCTTGGCGACTCAGACGTTGAAGCGGAAGTGCATCACGTCGCCGTCCTTGACGATGTAGTCCTTGCCTTCCAGGCGCCATTTGCCGGCCTCCTTGGCGCCGGCTTCGCCCTTGTACTGGATGAAGTCGTCGTAGGAGATCACCTCGGCGCGGATGAAGCCCTTCTCGAAGTCGGTGTGGATCACCCCGGCGGCCTGCGGTGCGGTGGCGCCGACCTTGACGGTCCAGGCGCGGACTTCCTTGACCCCGGCGGTGAAGTAGGTCTGCAGGTTGAGCAGCTGGTAGCCGGCGCGGATCACGCGGTTCAGGCCGGGCTCTTCCATACCCATGGACTCGAGGAACATCTGCATTTCCTCGGGATCGTCAAGCTCGGCGATCTCCGCCTCGATCTTGTTGCACACCGGCACCACGATGGCGCCTTCCTCCTCGGCGATGGCCTTGACCGTGTCGAGGTGCGGGTTGTTCTCGAAGCCGTCCTCGGCGACGTTGGCGATGTACATCACCGGCTTGGTGGTCAGCAGATGGAAGCTGCGCGCCAGAGCCTTCTGCTCGTCGCCGAGCGTCTTCAGCAGGCTGCGTGCCGGCTTGCCTGCGGTGAGATGGGGGATCAACTGCTCGAGCAGGTTCTTCTGCGCCACGGCCTCCTTGTCGCCGCCCTTGGCGACGCGGGCGACGCGCTGCAGCTGCTTCTCGCAGCTCTCCAAGTCGGCCATGATCAGCTCGAGGTCGATGATCTCGATGTCGCGCTTGGGATCCACGCTGTTGGCCACATGGATCACGTTGTCGTCCTCGAAGCAGCGCACCACGTGGGCGATGGCATCCGTCTCGCGGATATTGGCGAGGAACTTGTTGCCCAGACCTTCACCTTTCGACGCGCCAGCCACCAGGCCGGCGATGTCGACGAATTCCATGGTGGTAGGGATGACCCGCTCCGGCTTGACGATCTCGGCCAGCGCATCCAGGCGTGGATCGGGCATCGGCACGATGCCGCTGTTCGGCTCGATGGTGCAGAAGGGGAAGTTTTCCGCCGCGATGCCGGATTTGGTCAGGGCGTTGAACAGGGTGGATTTGCCGACGTTGGGCAAACCTACGATGCCGCAGTTGAATCCCATGCTTGGTCCCTCGGAATAGGGGGTCAGGCCTTCTGGCTGTGCAGGGCCTGCATCGCCCGGTTCCATTCACCGGCAAGGATGTCAGGCAGCACGCCGAGGGCGAAGTCGATGCTCGCGTCCAGCTTTTCCTGCTCGCTGCGCGGGGCGCGGCCGAGGACGTAGCCGGTGACCAGGCTGGCGTGGCCAGGATGGCCGATGCCCAGTCGGAGGCGATGGAAGCCGTTCTGGTTGCCGAGCTGCGCGATGATGTCGCGCAGGCCGTTGTGGCCGCCGTGGCCGCCGCCGGTCTTGAGTCGGGCGACCCCGGGGGGCAGGTCGAGTTCGTCGTGAGCCACCAGAATGGCGTCCGCGGGAATACGGAAGAAGTTCGCCAGTGCCGCCACGGCTTGGCCGCTGCGGTTCATGTAGGTGGTGGGGACGAGCAGACGAACGTCGCGACCTTGGTGGCTGAACTTGCCCACCAGGCCGAAATACTTCTTGTCGAGGCTCAGGCCGACGCCTTTCAGGTCGGCCAGTCGCTCGACGAAAAGAGCCCCCGCGTTGTGCCGGGTCTGGTCGTATTCGGGGCCCGGATTTCCCAGGCCGACGATCAGTTGGACGGCAGTCACGACAGGGGCTCCCTCAGGCGGACGAGATTACTCGGCAGCGCCTTCTTCTTTGCGAGAGGCGTGGATGTTGGCGACCGGCAGGTCGTTGCCGTGGGCCAGGGCCACCAGCTCGACGCCCTGCGGCAGCTTCAGGTCGGACAGGTGGACGATCTGACCGACTTCCACGTTGGCGAGGTCGACTTCGATGAACTCCGGCAGGTCCTTCGGCAGGCAGGAGACTTCGACTTCGGCCAGGGTGTGGGAAACCTCACCGCCCTGCTGCTTGACGCCGATGGAGGTGGCTTCGTTGACGAAGTGCAGCGGAACCACGGCGGTCAGCTTGTGGTCGGCGACCACGCGCAGGAAGTCGGCGTGCATCACGAAGCCCTTGGCCGGGTGACGCTGCAGGGCCTTGATCAGCACGGACTCGGTGGTGCCGTCGATGTTCAGGGCCAGCACGTGGGTGAAGGCGCTTTCGTTTTCCAGCAGCTTGGCCAGTTCGTTGGCAGCCAGGCTGATGGACTGCGGGGCCTTGTCGCCACCGTAGACCACGGCGGGAACCAGGTTGGCGTTACGACGCAGGCGGCGGCTCGCACCTTTCCCCAGGTCGGAACGCACTTGGGCATTCAGGACGAAGTCGGTCATTTCATGTTCTCCAAAATAGCCAAACCGTCCTGCGCGCTTGCGACCAGCGCCGGACGGTTGGAGTGAGCCCTGTCAGAATTCCGGCAGGGCGGTTGTCGTCAGGGATGTCCCTTAGCGGAACATCGCGCTGATCGATTCTTCGTTGCTGATACGGCGGACCGCCTCGGCGACCACCGGGGCGATATCCAGCTGACGGATACGGCCGCAGGCCTGCGCCGCGGCGGACAGCGGGATGGTGTTGGTCACCACCAGCTCGTCCAGCATGGAATTTTCGATGTTCTCGATGGCGCGACCGGACAGCACCGGGTGAGTGCAGTAGGCGTACACCTTGGCGGCGCCGTGCTCCTTGAGGGCCTTGGCGGCATTGCACAGGGTGCCGGCGGTGTCGACCATGTCGTCGACCAGGATGCAGGTACGACCGTCGACGTCGCCGATGATGTGCATCACTTCCGAGTGGTTGGCCTTCTCGCGGCGCTTGTCGATGATCGCCAGGTCGACGCCCAGGGATTTGGCCACGGCACGTGCACGGACCACGCCGCCGATGTCCGGGGAGACGATCATCAGGTTCTCGAAGCGCTGGTCCTCAATGTCGTCGACCAGGACTGGCGAACCGTAGATGTTGTCCACCGGAATGTCGAAGAAGCCCTGGATCTGGTCGGCGTGCAGGTCGACGGTGAGCACGCGGTTGATACCCACCACGGTCAGCATGTCGGCCACTACCTTGGCGCTGATGGCCACGCGGGCGGAACGCGGGCGGCGGTCCTGGCGGGCGTAGCCGAAGTAGGGGATCACGGCAGTGATGCGCGAGGCGGAGGAACGGCGGAAGGCGTCGGCCATCACCACCAGTTCCATCAGGTTGTCGTTGGTGGGGGCGCAGGTCGGCTGGATCAGGAACACATCCTTGCCGCGGACGTTCTCGTTGATTTCGACGCTGACTTCGCCGTCGGAGAATTTGCCGACGGAGGCATCACCGAGAGGGATGTGAAGCTGACGAACGATGCGCCGCGCCAGATCGGGGTTGGCGTTCCCCGTGAAGACCATCATCTTGGACACAGCGAAGTACCTGTCGGCTGAGGTCAGACCTGGATGAGTCTAGAAAAGAAAATGGCAGGGGCGGCTGGATTCGAACCAACGCATGGCAGGGTCAGAACCTGCTGCCTTACCGCTTGGCTACGCCCCTGTATCGTGTCACTCCGCTGTTCCCGATGGCACCTTCTTCCCCGAAGGGAATGGCAGGGGCGGCTGGATTCGAACCAACGCATGGCAGGATCAAAACCTGCTGCCTTACCGCTTGGCGACGCCCCTGTGAAGAGCTTTCGAAACAACGAACTTCAGGCCAGTTCTTTGAGCCTTCGGTGCAGCATTGATATGTTGCAGCCTCGAGCTACAAAGCTCGGCAGAGTGGCTGGAAGTTGGCGGGCGACTTTATCAGCATCGTCCCGATTTGGGAAGCTCCCAAATACGCAAGCTCCAGTGCCGGTTAATCTAGCTGAAACGAACTTGTTCAACAAGATCAAAGCGTTACGAACTTCCGGGTAACGCTTCTCGACGACCGGCTGGCAGTCGTTACGACCACCCCCCTCAAGAAGGCTGCGCACTGTACTGGCCGGCGTATCCCTTGTCAACTCGGGGTCGTTGAATACCGCTGCGGTGCTGATCGCGACCTGGGGCACGGCGACGAGGAACCAGGGTTCCTCCAGCTCGACCGGCTGGAGCTTCTCGCCGACCCCTTCGGCGAAGGCCGCGTGGCCGCGCACGAACACCGGCACGTCGGCGCCCAGGGTCAGGCCCAGGGCGGCCAGACGGTCCAGATCCCAGCCCAGGCGCCAGAGACGCTCGAGGCCGAGCAGGGTGGTTGCCGCGTCCGAGCTGCCGCCGCCGATGCCGCCGCCCATCGGCAGGCGTTTGTCCAGCCAGATGTCGGCGCCGAGCCGACAACCGGACGCCTCTTGCAGGCGGCGGGCGGCGCGGACGATCAGGTTGCTGTCGTGGGGCACTCCGGCGATGGCGGTGTGCAGACGGATTTCGCCGTCCTCGCGCAGGGCGAAGCCCAGCTCGTCGCCGTGGTCGAGGAACTGGAAGAGGGTCTGCAGCTCGTGGTAGCCGTCGGCGCGCCGGCCGAGGATGTGCAGCAGCAGGTTGAGCTTGGCCGGGGCGGGCAGGACGAGCTGGGCGCTGTCGGGAATCGGACGAGCGGTCATGGTCAGTCGTGGTTCGGATGGGTGGATGAGCCGGGCGGAGACCTTACTGGCCGAGACGGCGCGGCTGCCAGTCCTTGATCACTAGGGTGACGTCGAGGTCGTGGCCGTGCAGCTTGATGCGCTGCGGCAGCCAGTAGCCGTTCTGCTCGGCGTAGCTCAGGTAGTCCACCTGCCAGTCGTCCTGTTCCAGGCGGGCCAGGCGGCTGTCGCCGTCGAGGGTCAGGCGGCTGCGGCTGTCCGGGGCGGGCAGGCCGCGCACCCACCAGATCAGGTGGGAGACCGGCAGGCGCCAGCCCATCTGCTCTTCCAGCAGGGCTTCCGGCGACGCGGCCTGGTAGCGGCCCTGGTTGGCCACCTCCAGCACCACCTCGCCGCGGTGCCCGGTCAGCCGCGAGGCGCCACGGCCCAGCGGGCCGGACAGGCGGATGTCGAAGTAGTCCCGGCGCTGCAGCCAGAACAGGGTGCCGCTGCCGGAGTCCCTGGGCGCGCGGATGCCCACCTTGCCGTTGATCTGCCAGCCGTCGAGGGCTTCGGTCTGCTGCTTGTGGGCTTTCCAGCGGGCTGGGTCGCCGTGGCCCTGCAAGGCTTCCTGGGGGGCGAAGGCGGCGCAGCCGCCCAGTACGGTGAACAGAACGATGGCGAAAAGATGCTTGAGGCGCATGGCTCAGAGGGTCTCGGCGCCGGTCAGGCGCAGCAGGGTCTTGCGCAGGATGCCGTTGTCGGGCTGCTTTTCCAGGGCCGCGGCCCAGACCTTGCGAGCCTCGTCCCGCTTGCCGGTGGTCCAGAGCACCTCGCCCAGGTGGGCGATCACCTCGGGATCGGGGTACAGCTCGGCGGCGCGGCGCAGCAGGCGCTCGGCCTCGGCGAGGTTGCCCAGGCGGTAGTGGGCCCAGCCGAGGCTGTCGAGGATCGCCGGGTCGTCCGGGTCGAGCTGGTAGGCCTTCTCGATCAGTTCCTTGCCTTCGTCGTATCGGGTGGTGCGGTCCACCAGGGTGTAGCCGAGGGCGTTGAGGGCCATGGCGTTGTCCGGTTCGCGCTCGAGGATGAAGCGCAGGTCGCGCTCCATCTGGCCCAGATCGTTGCGCTTCTCGGCCAGCATGGAGCGGGTGTAGAGCAGGTTGAGGTCCTCGGGGAACTGCTCCAGGGCTTGCTGGATGGTGTTCCAGGCGGCGTCGTACTGCTGGTGGTTGGACTGCGCCTCGGTCTCGATCAGGTACAGTTGGATGGCGTAGTCGGGCTGGCTGTCGCGGGCCTCGGCCAGGCGTCGGGCGGCCTCGTCGCCGCGGCCCAGCTTGAACAGCAGCTCGGTCTGGCGCAGTTGTGCGGAGAGGTAGTCGTTGCCGGCGCCGACTTGGCTGTACTCGGCCAGGGCGCTTTCCAGCTCGCCTAGCTCCTCGTAGGCGCGGCCCATGTTGAAGTGCGCGGCGTCGACGTGGCTCTGGCGCTCCACCAGCTCCTCCAGGTAGACGATGGCTTCCCGCCAGGCCTTGGCTTCCAGGTGCACCAGAGCCAGGGAGAAGCGCAGGTCGTCGTCTTCCGGCGACTGCTGGAGCAGGGTGGTGAACTGTTCCTGGGCGTCGTCCAGGCGGCCCCGTTCGACCAGCAGGCGTGCGTAGGTCAGGCGCAGGCGGCGCTCCTCGGGGTGCTGGCGGATGCCCTTCTTGAGTAGGGCCAGGGCCTCGTCGCTGCGCTGCATGCCCTGCAGCAGGCGGGCGCGCAGCAGCAGCGGGGCGACGTCGTGGGTCGCCGCCGGCTGGTCCTCGAGCAACTCCAGGGCTTCCTCCGGGCGGCCGTCCTGCTGGAGCAGCAGGGCCTTGCCGAACAGCAGCTGACCGTTGTCCGGGTAACGGGCGAGCAGGCGGTCGAAGCTCTGCAGCAGGCCGTTGCGGGTCTCCGGGTCGGTCTCGGCGGCGGACAGGGCGAGGAAGTCGAAGTGGGTGTCGCCCTGGCCCCTGAGGACTCGTTCCATGTATTCCATGGAGTCGTCGTAGCGACCGGCGCGGGCCAGCTGGATGGCTGCGGCGCGCTGGGCGTCGATGTTTTCCGGGGCATTCTTCGCCCAGATCAGCGAGGTCTCCAGGGCTGCCTGGTCGGAGCCCAGGTATTCGGCGATGCGGAAGCCGCGCTCGGCGACACCAGCGTCCTGGGTGGCCTTGGCCTGCTCGACGTAGTTGTTGAGGGCGATGTCGAAGCGGTTGCGCTGGCCGGCCAGCTCGGCGGTGAGCAGGGCGTACAGGGTGTCCGCACTGAACGAGCCGTAGCTTTCCGCTTTCTTGCTCTCGTCCGGTGCCGAGGCGGCATCTTCCAGCGGCGGGGTGCCGTCGGCGGAGGGCGAGGTGAAGGATTGGCAGCCGCCAAGGAGGGTCAGGGCGGCGAGCAGCGCAAACGATCTGTTCATATGAGCGTCAAAGGGTGACTAGCCAGCAGTCCGAGCATGATGACACAAGACGTCGGGCAAACCCATCGTGGCATGCAGGCTCCAGTCGGAATCCTTGATTAGGACAATCGGTCGCAGTGGTTGTTCTCGACAGGGGGACGTAGGAGAATTAGCGGCTTCCGATTTTCATCAGCGACTCTGCATGGCCTTCCTCGCCCTCGGTATCAACCATAAGACTGCCCCGGTGGAAATCCGCGAACGCGTGGCTTTCAGCCCCGAGCAGCTGGTCGATGCCCTGAAGCAGCTCTGCCAGCGCACCGCCAGTCGCGAGGCGGCGATCCTCTCCACCTGCAACCGCAGCGAGCTGTACCTCGAGCAGGAGACGGTGGCCGCCGAGCAGGTGCTGGCCTGGCTGGCCGACTACCACCAGCTCGATCTCGACGACCTGCGCGCCTGCGCCTACATCCATGCGGACGATTCGGCGGTGCGCCACATGATGCGCGTGGCCTCCGGGCTGGATTCCATGGTCCTCGGCGAGCCGCAGATCCTTGGTCAGATGAAGTCCGCCTTCGCCGTGGCGCGCGAGGCCGGCACCATCGGCCCGCTGCTCGGCCGGCTGTTCCAGGCCACCTTCAACACCGCCAAGCTGGTGCGCACCGATACCGCCATCGGCGAGAACCCGGTGTCCGTGGCCTTCGCCGCGGTGAGCCTGGCCAAGCAAATCTTCAGCGACCTGCAGCGCAGCCAGGCGCTGCTGATTGGCGCCGGCGAGACCATCAGCCTGGTGGCCCGCCACCTGCACGATCAGGGCGTCGGGCGCATCGTGGTGGCCAACCGTACCCTGGAGCGCGCCAGCCTGGTGGCCGAACAGTTCGGCGCCCGCGCGGTGCTGCTTTCCGACATTCCCCACGAACTGGTGAACAGCGACATCGTCATCAGCTCGACTGCCAGCCAGCTGCCGATCCTCGGCAAGGGCGCCGTGGAAAGCGCCCTGAAGCAGCGCAAGCACAAGCCGATCTTCATGGTCGACATCGCCGTGCCGCGCGACATCGAGGCCGAGGTAGGCGAGCTGGACGACGTCTACCTCTATACCGTGGATGACCTCCACGAGGTCATCGCCGAGAATCTCAAGAGCCGCCAGGGCGCGGCGCAGGCCGCCGAGGAGCTGGTCGCCGCCGGCACCGAGGACTTCATGCAGCGCCTGCGCGAGCTGGCCGCGGTGGACGTGCTCAAGGCCTACCGCCAGCAGGCTGAGCGGCTGCGCGACGAGGAGCTGGCCAAGGCGCGCCGCCAGCTGGCCAACGGCTCCCCGGCCGAGGAAGTGCTGGCCCAACTGGCCCGCGGGCTGACCAACAAGCTGCTGCACGCGCCCAGCGTGCAGCTGAAGAAGCTCTCCGCCGACGGGCGGATCGACGCGCTGGCCCTGGCCCAGGAACTGTTTTGCCTCGACGAAGGCCATCCGAAACCATGAAAGCTTCCCTGCTGAACAAGCTGGATACCCTCAAGGATCGCTTCGAGGAGCTCACGGCGCTGCTCGGCGATGCCGAGGTGATCGCCGACCAGAGCCGCTTCCGCGCCTATTCCAAGGAGTATGCGGAGGTCGAGCCGGTGGTCGAGGCGTTCCGTGCCTGGCGCAAGGTCCAGGACGACCTGGAGAGCGCCCAGGCCCTGCTCAAGGACAGTGATCCGGACCTGCGCGAGATGGCCGAGGAGGAAGTCGCCCAGGCCAAGGCGCAGCTGGTCGAGCTGGAGGACCGCCTGCAGCGCATGCTGCTGCCCAGGGACCCCAACGACAGCCGCAACGTGTTCCTGGAAATCCGCGCCGGTACCGGCGGCGACGAGGCGGCGATCTTCTCCGGCGACCTGTTCCGCATGTACTCGCGCTATGCCGAGCGCCAGGGCTGGCGCGTGGAGATCCTCTCCGAAAGCGAGGGCGAGCACGGCGGCTACAAGGAGGTGATTGCCCGCGTCGAGGGCGACAACGTCTACGGCAAGCTCAAGTTCGAGTCCGGCGCGCACCGCGTGCAGCGCGTGCCGGAAACCGAGTCCCAGGGGCGCATCCACACCTCGGCCTGCACCGTGGCGGTGCTCCCCGAGCCGGACGAGCAGCAGGCGGTGGAGATCAACCCGGCCGACCTGCGCATCGACACCTTCCGCGCCTCCGGGGCCGGCGGTCAGCACGTCAACAAGACCGACTCGGCGATCCGCATCACCCACCTGCCCACCGGCATCGTGGTGGAATGCCAGGACGAGCGCTCGCAGCACAAGAACCGCGCCAAGGCCATGGCCTGGCTAGCGGCCAAGCTGCAGGACATGCAGGACGCCGCCGCGCACAAGGAGCTCTCCGAGACTCGCCGCCTGCTGGTGGGTTCCGGCGACCGCTCCGAGCGCATCCGCACCTACAACTATCCGCAGGGGCGGGTCACCGACCATCGCATCAACCTGACCCTCTACTGCCTGGACGAGGTGCTGGATGGCGGCGTCGACGCGGTGATCGAGCCGCTGCTCAGCGAATACCAGGCCGACCAGCTGGCCGCCCTGGGCGACTGATCTCTCCAGGGGACGAGGGGTTGGTTGCGTCAGACCCTCGCCCCAACCCTCTCCCCGAAGGAGAGGGAGCCAGGCATAGGAGCCTCCCGTATGGCTACCATCCACTCCCTGCTCGCCAGCGCCGAGCTGCCGGATTCGCCGACCCCGCGGCTGGATGCCGAGCTGCTGCTCGCTGCGGCCCTTGGTAAGCCGCGCAGCTACCTGCGCACCTGGCCGGAGCGCGAGCTGGCGCCCGACGTCGTCGAGCGCTTCGCCGCCTGGCTGGAGCGCCGCCGGGCCGGCGAGCCGGTGGCTTACATCCTCGGCCGCCAGGGCTTCTGGAGCCTGGAGCTGGAGGTCAGCGCACACACCCTGATTCCGCGCCCGGACACCGAGCTACTGGTGGAGACCACCCTGGCCCTGCTGCCCGTCACGCCGGCGCGGCTGCTCGACCTCGGCACCGGCAGCGGAGCCATCGCCCTGGCCCTGGCCAGCGAACGGCCGGCCTGGCGGATCACCGGTGTGGACCGGGTGCCCGAGGCGGTGGCCCTCGCCGAGCGCAACCGCCGGCGCCTGGGGCTGGATAATGCCGAATTCCGCCAGAGCGAGTGGTTCACGGCGCTGGCCGGCGAGCGCTACACGGCGATCGTCGGCAACCCGCCGTACATCGCCGCCGGCGACCGCCACCTGGGCGAGGGCGACGTGCGCTTCGAGCCGGCCAGCGCACTGGTCTCCGGGGCTGACGGACTGGACGACATCCGTGCGATCATTCGCGGCGCGCCGGCGCACCTGGAACCCGGTGGCTGGCTGCTCCTCGAACACGGCTACGACCAGGGCGCGGCGGTGCGCGAGCTGCTCGGCGCCGCCGGCTTCCAGGCGGTGGAGAGCCGCCGCGACCTGGGCGGCCACGAGCGCATCAGTCTGGGACGCCGGCCATGACAAGCGAGGTGACCATGCTCACTGACCAAGAGCTGCTGCGCTACAGCCGGCAGATCCTCCTCAAGCAGATCGACATCGACGGCCAGAGGCGCCTCAAGGCGGCCCGGGTGCTGATCGTCGGCCTCGGCGGCCTGGGCTCGCCGGTGGCCCTGTATCTGGCCGCCGCCGGGGTGGGCGAGCTGCACCTGGCCGACTTCGATCAGGTCGACCTGACCAACCTGCAGCGGCAGATCCTCCACGACACGCCGAGCATCGGCCGGGCCAAGGTGGATTCGGCCATGGCCCGCCTCGCCGCGCTCAATCCCGAGGTGCGACTGGTGGCGCAGTGCGGCGCCCTGGACTCCGACTCCCTGGGGACGGCGGTGGCGGCGGTCGATCTGGTGCTCGACTGCTCCGACAACTTCACCACCCGCGAGGCGGTCAACGCCGCCTGCGTGGCCGCCCGCAAGCCGCTGGTCAGCGGCGCGGCGATCCGCCTGGAAGGCCAGCTTTCGGTGTTCGACCCGCGACGGGACGACAGCCCCTGCTACCACTGTCTGTACGGCCACGGCAGCGAGGCCGAGCTGACCTGCAGCGAGGCCGGAGTGGTCGGGCCGCTGGTCGGCCTGGTGGGCAGCCTGCAGGCCCTGGAGGCGCTCAAGCTGCTGGCTGGCTTCGGCGAGCCCCTGGTTGGCCGTCTGCTCCTGGTGGACGCGCTGGGCAGCCGCTTCCGCGAACTGCGGGTCAAGCGCGATCCGGCCTGCGTCGTATGCGGGGGCGGCCATGGCGAGTGACGCGCCGGTCGGCGTGTTCGATTCCGGGGTCGGCGGCCTTTCGGTGCTGCGCGAGATCCGCCAGTTGCTACCCGCCGAATCGCTGCTCTATGTCGCAGACAGCGGCCACGTGCCCTACGGCGAGAAGTCTCCGGACTACATCCGAGCGCGCAGCCTGGCGATCAGCGAGTTCCTCCTCGGCCAGGGCGCCAAGGCCCTGGTGCTGGCCTGCAACACCGCCACTGCGGCGGCGGTGGCCGAGCTGCGCGGTCGCTACCCGCAGCTGCCGATCATCGGCATGGAGCCGGCGGTCAAGCCGGCGGCGGCGGCTACCCGCAGCGGCGTGGTCGGCGTGCTGGCCACCACCGGCACCCTGAAGAGCGCCAAGTTCGCCGCGCTGCTCGACCGCTTCGCTGGCAACGTGCGGGTCATCACCCGGCCCTGCCCGGGGCTGGTGGAGCGAATCGAGGCCGGCGAGCTGAACGGGGCCGGCACCCGCGAGCTGCTGCGCAGCTGGGTCGAGCCGCTGCTCGCCGAAGGCTGCGACACCCTGATCCTTGGCTGCACCCACTACCCCTTCATCAAGCCACTGCTGCGCGAGCTGGTCCCGGCATCGGTGAGCCTGATCGATACTGGCGCCGCGGTGGCACGTCGACTGCGCCAGCTGCTCGCCGAGCGCGACCTGCTGGCGGTGGGCGGGGAGGGGAAGCTGCGCTTCTGGTCGACTGGTCGCCCGGAGGAAATGGCCGCGGTGCTGCCGCGCCTTTGGGGCGAGGCACTGCCGGTGGAAGCTCTGCTGGCATGAAGTTTGCCAGCGTGTCGGGCGAGTCCGTCTACTCTGATCGGATGTAAAAGCAGGCTCGCTTAGAGCGGCTGCCCCTATTTATACTTGGTGGCCGTTAGCCTGATTCCCTGACTTCACGAAGAAGGAAGTTATTTATGCAGTTTCGTTCCCTGGCTGCGTTGGCAGCATTGTCCTTGGGGGTCGCTGTTTCGGCGCAGGCCGCGGACGTGACGGTAGCGATTGGCCAGACCGGCGATTCGACCATGGCCTATCGTCTAGGCACCCAATTCGATTTCGGTACCAGCTGGCTGGAAAGCGACACCGGTCGCCTGACCGGTTACTGGGATGCCGGTTACACCTACTGGCAGGGTGATGACACCGCCAGCAACCACAGCATCTCCTTCGCTCCGGTGTTCGTCTACGAATTCGCCGGCCAGAGCGTCCGCCCCTACGTCGAGGCGGGCATCGGCGTGGCGCTGTTCTCCAGCACCGAGCTGGAAGACAACGACCTGGGCTCCTCCTTCCAGTTCGAGGATCGCCTCGGCTTCGGCCTGCGCTTCGCCGGCCAGGAAGTCGGTCTGCGTGCGATCCACTACTCCAACGCCGGCATCAAGCAGCCGAACGATGGCGTGGAGGTCTACAGCCTGCACTACCGCACCAGCTTCTGAGCCGGGCGGCGACCGCACGAGGCTGTCGCGGCAGTCAGAAAAAACCGGGCCCTGTGCCCGGTTTTTTCATGTCCGTGGCTCTAGCGCTGGTGCTCCAGCAGCCGGCGCGCCGCTTCCTGGCCGCTCAGCCAGGCGCCTTCCACCCGCCCCGACAGGCACCAGTCGCCGCAGGCGTAGAGCCCCAGGTCGGCGTCGGCCAGCACGCCCCACTGGTGGGCCTGGGCCGGACGGGCATACAGCCAGCGGTGGGCGAGGCCGAAGGCCGGTGGCGGTACGGCGCAGCCGATCAGTTCGGCGAAGGCCCCGTGCAGCTGTTCGATGATCAGCTCCTTCGATAGGTCGAGGTGCTGCTTGCTCCACTCGCTGCTGGCGTGCAGCACCCAGGTGTCCAGCGCGCCGTCGCGGCCCGGCTTGCTGCGGTTGCGGGCCAGCCAGGACAGCGGGCTGTCCTGGACGAAGCAGCCTTCGATGTCGGTCTCCAGCGGCCGCTCGAAGCCCAGGGCCACGGCCCACACCGGCTCCATGGCGACGCTGGCGGCGGCGCTGGCCAGCTTGGGGGCGGCGGCCAGCAGGGTGGTGGCCTGCGGCGCCGGGGTGGCGATCACCACCTGGCTGAAGGGGCCGTGGACCTGCCCTTCGGTGTCCTGTAGCTGCCAGTGGCGGCGGCCGCGGAACACCTCGCTGATCCGGCAGCTGAACTGCACCGGCAGGCCGCCGAGCAGGGCGCGAGTGATCGAGCTCATGCGCGGCGTGCCGACCCAGCGGGTCTGCTCGTCCGGCGAGTAACTGAGCCGGCCATCGCTGAAGTTGTAGAGGGACGGTGACCACTCGGCCACCCAGCCGCGGCTCTGCCAGTGCTGCACGGTTTCCAGGAAGCGGCGGTCGCGGGCCGTGAAGTACTGGGCGCCGAGATCCAGGGAGCCGGCATCGCTGCGCCGGCTGGCCATGCGGCCGCCGCTGCCTCGGCTCTTGTCGAAGAGTTGTACGCGAAGCCCGGCGCCGGTCAGGCTCTGGGCTGCGGAGAGACCGGCCAGGCCGGTCCCGATGATGGCGATGCACGAACTCATGGTCTACCTCGTCAGCTCATATATCCGGCTAGGTTTTAGACAGGTCCCTGGGCGCAGGTTGGGACGCCCTGGGCCGATCCGGCCTGTTCCGCACCTTGGCGCCCGGGGCATCGGCTCGTCCGGACCAGGCACGCGGTGGTTGCCTGAACCACGCTTTCCTCTATTCAGCCTAGGCCATGCGAGGAGGTTGCCATGCATATCTTGTTGACCGGAGGGACCGGACTCATCGGCCGGGCCCTGTGCCGCCAATGGACGGCACAGGGCGAGCAACTGAGCGTGTGGAGCCGTCGTCCGCAGCAGGTGCCGGAACTCTGCGGCGAGACGGTGCGCGGCATCGCTCGCCTCGAGGAGCTGGGCGATGCGCCGCTGGATGCGGTGGTCAACCTGGCCGGCGCGCCCATCGCCGACCGGCCCTGGACCCACAGACGCAAGGTCGAGCTGTGGGGCAGCCGGATCCACCTCACCGAGCAACTGGTGGCCTGGCTGGCCGCCCGCGCGCAGCGCCCGGCGGTGCTGGTGTCCGGCTCGGCGGTGGGCTGGTACGGCGACGGCGGCGAGCGCGAGCTGCGTGAGGACATGTCGCCGGTCTGCGACGACTTTCCCAGCCAGTTGTGCGGGGCCTGGGAGGAGGCCGCGCAGGCCGCCGGGGAGTTGGGCATCCGCGTGGTGCTGGTGCGTACCGGGCTGGTGTTGGCCCGCGACGGCGGCTTCCTGAAGCGCCTGCTGCCGTTGTTCCGCCTGGGGCTCGGCGGGCCGCTGGGCAGAGGCCGGCAGTGGATGCCGTGGATCCATCTACGGGACGAAATCACCGCGATAGATTTTCTTCTCCGCCATTCCGCGGCCGAGGGTCCCTATAATGCCTGCGCACCGCAAGCGGTCCGCAACAAGGCTTTCGCCCGCGCCCTGGGGCGCGCCCTGCACCGCCCGGCGCTGCTGCCGGTGCCGGCGCTGGCCCTCAAGGCGACCCTCGGCGAACTGTCCGGCCTGCTGCTCGGCGGTCAGCGTGCGGTGCCGGCCCGCCTGCTGGAGGCCGGCTTCACCTTTCACTACAGCGATCTGGACCGGGCCCTGGCCGACCTCCTGGGCCCGCACTGACTAGGAATGCGCATGACCGATCACGCTCTGCTGCTCGTCAACCTAGGGTCGCCCGCGTCCACCGATGTGGCCGACGTGCGGCGTTACCTCGATCAGTTCCTCATGGACCCCTACGTGATCGATCTGCCCTGGGCGTTGCGCCGCCTGCTGGTGTCGTTGATCCTCCGCCAGCGCCCGGCGCAGTCGGCGCATGCCTACTCGTCGATCTGGTGGCCGGAAGGCTCGCCGCTGATCGTCATCAGCCGCCAGCTGCAGGAAGCGGTGCGCGCCCACTGGCCGCACGGTCCGGTGGAGCTGGCGATGCGCTATGGCGAGCCGTCCCTCGAGGGCGCGCTGCGCGACCTGGCCGCCAGAGGCGTGCGCCGGCTGACCCTGGCGCCGCTCTATCCGCAGTTCGCCGACAGCACCACCACTACGGTGATCGCCGAGGCGCGGCGGGTGATCGAGCGCTTCGGCCTGGCCCTGGAGGTCTGCGTGCTGCCGCCGTTCTACGACCAGCTGGAGTACCTGGAGGCGCTGGTGGAAAGCGCCAGGCCCTATCTGGCGGGGGACTTCGACCACCTGCTGCTGAGCTTCCACGGCATTCCGGAGCGGCACATCCGCAAGCTGGTCAAGCGCATCGACCCGCACCACGACCTGAGCGCCGCCAGCAGCCGCGGCGTGCGTCCCGAGGTGCTGGCGCTCTGCTACCGCAGCCAGTGCCTGCGCACCGCCGAGCTGTTCGCCGAGCGCGCCGGCTTGCGCCCCGAGCAGTGGTCGGTGTCCTTCCAGTCACGGCTGGGCCGCGACAAATGGATCGAGCCCTACACCGACGCGCGCCTCGACGCCCTGGCCCGGCAGGGGGTGAAGAAACTCCTGGTGATGTGCCCGGCGTTCGTGGTGGACTGCATCGAGACCCTGGAGGAGATCGGCATGCGCGGCCGCGAGCAGTTCGAGACGGCCAGCGGCGGCCAGCTGCAGCTGATCCCCTGCCTGAACAGCGATGCGCGCTGGGCGGCGACCCTGGCGCGGCTTGCCGAGCGCGCCGACGGCGAGCTGTAGGGGGGAGCGGGCCGGCGGAAGCGCTTCCGCCGGCGCGAGGGGGTCAGAGGTCCGGGGCCTGGTCCGGGACCTTGTGCTTCCAGGTCTGGTGCCCGGGCAGCAGCAGGTTGAGGGCGATGGCCACCACGGCGCACAGGGCGATGCCCTTGAGGCCGAAGTCCTCCTGGCCGGCACCGGTGCCGATCAGCATGCCGCCGATGCCGAACACCAGGGTCACCGAGACGATCACCAGGTTGCGCGCCTCGGCCAGGTCCACCTGGTGGCGGATCATGGTGTTCATGCCTACCGCGGCGATGGAGCTGAACAGCAGGCAGAGGATGCCGCCCATCACCGGCACCGGGATGCTCTGCAGGATGGCGCCGAACTTGCCGATGAAGGCCAGGCCGATGGCGAAGATCGCCGCCCAGGTCATGATCTTCGGGTTGTAGTTCTTGGTCAGCATCACCGCGCCGGTGACCTCGGCGTAGGTGGTGTTCGGCGGGCCGCCGAACAGCCCGGCGGCCGAGGTGGCCAGACCGTCGCCGAGCAGGGTGCGGTGCAGGCCGGGTTGCTTCAGGTAGTTGCGCCCGGTCACGCTGCCCACCGCGATCACCCCGCCGATGTGCTCGATGGCCGGCGCCAGGGCCACCGGGACGATGAACAGGATGGCCTGCAGGTTGAATTCCGGGGCGGTGAACTTGGGCAGTTCCAACCAGGGCGCGGCGGCGATCTTCGCGGTGTCCACCACGCCGAACCAAAAGGCCAGGGCGAAGCCCACCAGCACCCCGCAGATGATCGGCACCAGGCGGAACAGCCCCTTGCCGAACACCGCCACTATCAGTGTGGTGAGCAGCGCCGGCATGGAGATCAGCAGGGCGGTGTCGTAGGCGATCAGCTCGGCGCTGCCGTCACCGCTCTTGCCCATGGCCATGTTGGCGGCGATCGGCGCCATGGCCAGACCGATGGAGATCACCACCGGGCCGATCACCACCGGCGGCAGCAGGCGGTCGATGAAACCGGTGCCCTTGAGCTTCACCATCAGGCCCAGGAAGGTGTAGACGAAGCCCGCGGCGACCACCCCGCCCATGGTCGCGGCCAGGCCGAACTGGCCCTTGGCGAGGATGATCGGGGTGATGAAGGCGAACGAGGAGGCCAGGAACACCGGCACCTGGCGGCCGGTGACCAGCTGGAACAGCAGGGTGCCGAGGCCGGCGGTGAACAGCGCCACGTTGGGATCCAGGCCGGTGATCAGCGGCATCAGGATCAGCGCGCCGAACGCCACGAAGAGCATCTGCGCCCCGGAGACCATCTGCCTCCAGAGCGGGTCCTTGAATTCATCCATGGATCAGGCGTCCTTCTGTTTGGTGCCGAAGATCTTGTCGCCGGCATCGCCGAGGCCGGGGATGATGTAGCCCTGCGCATTCAGACCCTGGTCGATGGACGCGGTGTAGATGGTCACGTCCGGATGGGCATCGCTGACCGCCTGGATGCCTTCCGGGGCGGCGACCAGCACCATGGCGCGGATGTCCTTGCAGCCGGCCTTCTTCAGCAGATCGATGGTGGCCACCATGGAGCCGCCGGTGGCCAGCATGGGATCGATGATCAGCGCCAGGCGCTCGTTGATCTCCGGGGCCAGCTTCTCCAGGTAGGTACGTGCTTCCAGGGTTTCCTCGTTGCGCGCCACGCCCACGGCACTGACCTTGGCGCCGGGGATCAGGCTGAGCACGCCGTCGAGCATGCCGATGCCGGCACGCAGGATGGGCACCACGGTGATCTTCTTGCCGGCGATCTTCTCCACCTGCACCGGGCCGGCCCAGCCCTGGATCTCGTAGTGCTCCAGGGGCAGGTCGTTGGTCGCCTCGTAGGTGAGCAGGGCGCCCACTTCCTGGGCGAGTTCGCGGAAGTTCTTGGTACTGATGTCGTGGCGGCGCATCAGGCCGAGCTTGTGGCGGATCAGCGGATGGCGGATCTCTCGGACGGGCATGGCAGGGTCTCCGGCAGACGGGCAAAAAATCGCCATAGAATAAAGCATTGGCCATGCCAGGCGCTGCGTCGACCGGACTGTCACGAAAAAAATCCTGTCCGGATGGCCAGGAAATGGACCGGCGGGCTTGCCCGCGGCTGGCCGGATCAGTACCTTTCGCGGTTTTTACCAAGCGTCCGGAAGCCACCCGCTGGCCCTTCCGCCGCCAGATGAGGAACGCGCCATGCCCGTCGATCTCGCCCACATCCGCCAGGTGATGGCGGAAGCCGACTGCCTGTATTCCGAAGCCGAGGTCGAAGCGGCGATCGACCGCGTGGCCGCCGCCATCAACGAAGAGATGGCCGAACGCAATCCGGTGGTGTTCTGCGTGATGAACGGCGGACTGATCTTCGCCGGCAAGCTCCTGCCGAAGCTCGGCTTCCCGCTGGAAATGTCCTACCTGCACGCCACCCGCTACCGCAACCAGACCTCCGGCGGCGAACTGTTCTGGAAGGCCAAGCCGGAGCTGTCGTTCATCGACCGTGACGTACTGATCCTCGACGACATCCTTGACGAGGGCCACACCCTGGGTGCCATCGCAGACTTCTGCCGGCGCGCCGGCGCCGCCTCGGTACGCATCGCCGTGCTGATCGACAAGGACCACGACCGCAAGGCGCGCCCGGACCTCAAGGCCGACTACGTGGGACTGTCCTGCGTAGACCGCTACATCTTCGGTTACGGCATGGACTACAAGGGCTACTGGCGCAACGCGCCGGGCATCTTCGCGGTCAAGGGCCTGTAAGGGCGTGGGACGTGCATTGAGCGCGGCGCGACGGCAGGGGTAAACTGCCGCCCCCTGAAGCTTTCGGCCGGAGTACGTGATGCGCAAAGACAAGAAACAGGTGATTGGCGAAGAGATCAGCGATGAGCAGATCAAACTGTTCCTCGCCGTCGAGCCGGCGGACGACACCCCGCCGTCCTTGCACAAGCTGATCAAGGCCTACCGCGGCCTGCGCGTCGACGACTTCGAGCGCTTCATCGGCTTCTTCGTCGAGGCCGGCTACGACCTGAACGCCAAGGACGCCAAGGGCAACGACTTCGTCGCCCTGATCCGCGACCAGCGCCAGGCCGCTCCCTATATCGAAATCGTCGAAGCCGCCCGTCGCTAAAGGCGCAATCGATCCAAGCAGGCCCGCGCGTGTCGCGGGCTTTTCGTTTCCGGGCTTCTAGACTGATCTGCCAGAGCCATTGTCGGTCGGGAGGTCGCCATGCAAGTCCAGCCCTACCTGTTCTTCAACGGTCGCGCCGAGGAGGCGCTGGCCTTCTATGCCCGGGCTGTGGGGGCGCAGACCACGTTCCTGCTGCGTTTCGGGGACGCCCCCGAACAGCCGTCGAGCGAGGCGTGCAACTGGCAGCCGGAGCAGATCATGCACGCCAATATGAGCATCGGCGACAGCCAGATCATGGTCTCCGACGGCGCCGAGCCGGAGGCCGGCTTCAGCGGCTTCAGCCTAGCCATCTCGGCAGCTACCCCAGAGGAGGCGCAGCGTCTCTACGACGCGCTCGCCGAGGGCGGCCAGGCCACCATGCCGCTGCAGGAGACCTTCTGGGCCCTGTCCTTCGGCATGCTCACCGACAGGTTCGGAGTGAACTGGATGGTCAACTGCGAGCGGCCGAACTTTCCCGGCTAGACCTTCCCGCAGACATGAAAGAACCGCCCCGAGGGACGGTTCTTTCTGGGGGGGGGCGGGCTCAGGCAGTGACCGCTGCCGGGCTGGTCAGTTCGAGCAGCTCGTTGCTGCGCGCGCTGACCTCGTGGTACAGCTTGGCGTCGTCCTGCAGAGCCTTCTCGCGGGCCGGGAAGATTTCCGCCAGCTTGGCGCTCCATTCGTTGCCGCGGTGGGCGAAGCAGCGCTCGATCAGCTGCAGCATGATCGACACGGTCACCGAGGCGCCCGGCGAGGCGCCCAGCAGGGCGGCGATGGAGCCGTCGCCGGCGGACACCAGCTCGGTGCCGAACTGCAGGATGCCGCCTTTCTTCGGGTCCTTCTTGATGATCTGCACGCGCTGGCCGGCGATCTCCAGGCGCCAGTCCGCCGGATTCAGGGTCGGATAGAACTTGCGCAGGGTCTCCAGGCGTTGCTCCTGGGACTGCATCACTTCCTTGATCAGGTAGCGGGTCAGGTCCATGTTGTCGCGTGCCACGGCGAGCATCGGGCCGAGGTTGCTCGGGCGTACCGAGAGCGGCAGGTCGAGGATCGAGCCGTGTTTGAGGAACTTGGTGCTGAAGCCGGCGTAGGGGCCGAACAGCAGGGACTTCTTGCCGTCCACCACGCGGGTGTCGAGGTGCGGCACGGACATCGGCGGTGCACCCACTTCGGCCTGGCTGTAGACCTTGGCCTGGTGGCGCTCGACCACTGCCGGGTTGTCGCAGCGCAGCCACTGGCCGCTCACCGGGAAGCCGCCGAAGCCCTTGCCTTCCGGGATGCCGGAGAGCTGCAGGAGCGGCAGGGCACCGCCGCCGGCGCCGAGGAACACGAAGCGTGCCTGCACTTCGCGGCCGGCGCCGCTCTTGGTGTCCTTGATGGAAACGCGCCAGCCGTCGGCGTTGCGCTTGAGGTCGGTGACCTTCTGGTTGCAGGTGACGGTGGCGTTGCCCAGGGTGGCGAGATAGGCCAGAAGCTGGTTGGTCAGGGCGCCGAAGTTGACGTCGGTACCGCCTTCCACACGGGTCGCGGCGAGACGTTCGCTGCCGTCGCGGCCGTCCATCATCAGCGGCATCCAGGCCTTCAGGGTGGCGAAGTCCTCGCTGTACTCCATGGCGGCGAAGGCATGGTGCTGGCGCAGGGCCTCGTAGCGAGTCTTCAGAAAGGCGATGTCCTTGTCGCCGCGCACGAAGCTCAGGTGCGGAATGGGGTTGATGAAGTTCTTCGGCGACCCGAACACGCCTTTGGCGATCAGGTAGGCCCAGAACTGCTTGGACACCTCGAACTGGCTGTTGATGTGCACAGCCTTCTTGATGTCCACCGAGCCATCAGCGGCCTGCGGGGTGTAGTTCAGCTCGCAGAGGCCGGCGTGGCCGGTGCCGGCGTTGTTCCAGGGGTTGGAGCTCTCCACGGCTCCGGATTCCTGCAGCTCGACGATCTCCAGCTTCAGGGCCGGGTCGAGTTCCTTGAGCAGGACAGCCAGGGTGGCACTCATGATGCCGGCGCCGACCAGCAGGGCATCCACGGTTTCGATGTTCTGCGCCATTAACGCTTCTCCGGGAATTTCAGCACTAGGGGGGTGTCATGCCGGCCGCTCAGGAGCGGGACGTGGATCGACAGGGGTGCCGGGGAGCCGGGGGAGGGTTATCAGCGCACTGTCCAGACGCAAAACTGTTCATTTCTCGCCACACTCTTTTGAAGTTGTACAAACCCGTTTCTTCACGCTCTTTTGGAGACGTGAACCTCGAAAAGTCGTGCGCAGGCACTGGCGGCCATCGGGACTCGGAGGGCGGGTACGCCGGAGCGACGGGCGCAGCGCGGAGGCAGCACGAAGTGGGCGGCTCTCTGTGGGCTGTGGGCGGGGACGTGGCTGATGCTCTGCTCAGCAGGTCGGATGCGGGGCCCGATCAGGAGGCGTCCTTATAATCGGGGCGCGATTATAACGGTGATTGCGGGGGATGGGGCGATTCTTTTGGCTAATGTCGAATCGCCAGCCCCCGTTTCGACAGGCGTACGGCCTCCCGCCGCGCCGCGTCAGGCAGCGGCTGGTGCCGCCAACTGGCCTGGCATCCGCGCACCGCCACCCAGCCGTCGCCTGCGGGGATCTGGGGGATACTTCCGCGCCAAGGTGCGCTCGGCCTTGACCCAGCCGTCGCCTGCGGGGATCTGGGGGGCCTGGCGCAGGGCGCGGCAGATGCCCTGGGCATCGAGCAGGGCGTAGGCGCGTCAGAGCAGCAGGCCGGGCCGGGAGGTGGCGGTCATGGCCTTCTCCAGGGGGCGCCGGGCCGCATCGCCTCCCCGGGTGAGCGGCGGGCGAGGTGAGGTAAAGGTGCAACCCGGGAGGGCCCGCCTGTCGGCAGCCGGCGTGGCTGGTTATACTGCCGCCATCCCGCCGTTATCCCACCTCTGGAGAGCATCAAGATGCTGCATCGTCGTCTGTTGTTTGGTCTGCTGGCTGCCACCAGTCTGGTTCTCGGCGGCTGCGCCCTCAGCCCGCAACAACTGCACCCGGAGCCCAAGCTGAACGCTAGCCTCACCGCCGTCGGCCAGGGCCAGCCGGTGGTGGTCCGCGTGGTCGACGGGCGTCCCTCGCCGGTGCTCGGCACCCGCGGTGGCCTGTATGCGGAAACCAGCAACCTGAGCGTGGCCAGCGCCGACATCCTGCCCAAGCTGCAGGCCCAGGCCGAGGCTGCGGTGCGCCTGCTTGGCTTCACTCCGACGCCGAACGCGGTGAACGCCCCGCAGCTGACCATCACCCTGGCCGAGCTGAAGTACCAGTCGCCGAAGGACAGTCTGTACGTCACCGAGGCGGACATCAGCGCCACTATCCGCGCCGAGGTGCAGAACGCCACCCGCCGCTACGCCGGCCGCTACGGCGCCTCGCTGAACCAGCGCTTCGGCACCGCGCCGAACCAACAGACCAACAGCAAGCTGGTCGGCGACGTGCTCAGCGATGCCTTGACCCGCGCCTTCAAGGACCCGGCCATCGGTCAGCTGCTGGCCCAGTGAAGCCGTCGGCACGCCAGGCACACAAAGCAAAAAGGCCGGTCGACTGTCCGGCCTTTTTCGTTGCCGCTAGTCGCTGGGGGAGCTGGTGGCGGCGTGGCTGGGCTGCGGCTGCGGCGGACGGCGCCACTGCCAGAGGATCATGATCAGGGTCGGCACACCGAGCAGTGCGGTGAACAAGAAGAACTGCGCGTAGCCGAACTTCTCCACCATGACCCCCGAGTAGCCGCCGATCAGCCGCGGCAGCAGCAGCATGATGGAGCTGAGCAGGGCGTACTGGGTCGCGGAGAACTTCAGGTTGGTCAGGCTCGACAGGTAGGCGACGAAGGCCGCAGTGGCCAGGCCGGCGCTGAAGTTGTCGCAGGAGATGGTCACCACCAGCATCGCCAGGTTCGGCCCCATGCCGGCGAGCAGCAGGAACAGCAGGTTGGTGGCCGCCGAGGCGGCGCCGCCGATGAACAGGATTGGCAGGATGCCGAAGCGGATGATCAGCACTCCGCCGAAGCCGGCGCCGAGCAGGGTCATGACCAGGCCGAACAGCTTGCTGACGCTGGCGATCTGGTCCTTGGTGAAGCCCTGGTCGATGTAGAAGACGTTGGCCATCACCCCCATCACCGTATCCGACAGCCGGTAGGTGGCGATCAGTCCGAGCAGCAGCAGCGCCTGCCAGCGGTAGCGCACCACGAAGTCGCTGACCGGGGTGAGCACCGGAGCCAGGCCGCGGCGGCCCATGGACGACAGGCACAGCCAGGTGAGGATCAGGTACAGCAGAGCGCGCAGGAAGGCGCGATCCTCGAGCAGCAGGTCGAGCAGGGTGGCGCCTTCGTAGAACAGGCTGTGCCAGTCGGTGTTGTACAGCTGGGTGAACAGCGCCGGCACCGAGACCAGCAGGACGATCAGCACCAGCACAGAGACCAGCTGGTGGGCCAGGCCGTACTTGGCGGCTTCCAGCTGGGTGCGCAGGGCCACCGGGGGCTCGCGGATCAGCAGGCTGGTGACTAGCGCGGGAATCATCAGCAGGGCGAACACCAGGTAGGTGCCAGTCCAGGCGCTGAACTGGTAGCTGTGTCCGGTGGAGCCGAACCATTCGGCGAAGTACAGGGCGCCAGCGGTGGCCAGCAGGGCGGCGACCCGGTAGCCGGCCATGTAGCTGGCGGCCAGGGTGGCCTGGCGGGTGTCTTCGGCGATCTCCAGACGATAGGCGTCCACCGCGATGTCCTGGGTGGCCGAGGCGAAGGCCACCAGCACGGCCAGGGCGATCAGCCAGGCGAGGTGCTGCTGCGGGTCGCTCAGGGCCATGCCGGCCAGGCCAATGGTCACCAGCGCCTGGGAGAGCACCAGCCAGGAGCGTCGCCGACCGAGCGCACCGAGCAGCGGCAGGCGCCACTGGTCGAGCATCGGCGCCCAGACCCACTTGAAGGCGTAGGCCAAGCCGATCAGGCTGGCGAAGCCGATGGTCTCACGGGCCACGCCGGCCTCGCGCAGCCACACCGAGAGGGTGGAGAACACCAGCATATAAGGCAGGCCGGCGGCGAATCCCAGCAACAGCAGGGCCAGGGTGGCCGGGGTGGCATAGGCGGCGAGGGCAGCGCGCCAGGATTGCTTGGACTGCGTGGACATGGACCGTGGATCTGCCTGAAGCAAAGCGCGCACTCTAACCGTTGTCTTCCATCGGGCGCCAGCCGTGCCGACGCATGTCCACCCGATCGTCGTGGATGGTCACGCCCTCGGCACGCAGTCGGGCGCGCTGTTCGGCGCCGGCCGGGCTGCCGGCGGGCAGGCTGATGCGCCCGCTGGCGGCGATCACCCGATGCCAGGGCAGGCGGGTATCGGCCGGCAGCTGGCCGAGGATCCGTCCGACCCAGCGGGCGGCACGGCCCAGACCGGCCAGGGCGGCCAGCTCGCCGTAGCTGACCACCTTGCCGGGGGGCACCTGCTGGAGGGTCAGGTAGAGCGCCGTGCGGCGCATTTCGGCGGGGTTGTCCTCGGGAACTGGCTGCATGGGGAGTCCTGTTGGGGAAGCCGTCGCGCGCTGCCGACCGGAAACGGACGGGCAGCGCCAGCGCTAGTATGCCGTCGCCTCTCGGCTATCGACAGTCCGCCGGGCGGGAGGTTCGCGGAGCCCCGTGGGGAACTCGGGTACGCCGGTCCGGTCAGTCTTTGCTCTATGTGCCGGGCTTGGGATAATTCCCGGTTCCCTTGGAACTCAGCAGTGGTCCAACCACCATGTCAGCCATCCGCAGTACCCACTTCCCGTGGCCACGGCTCCTTCTGTGCCTGGCCGTCAGCAGCGCATCCGCTTCCGTCCTGGCCGATACCGTATGGTTGAAGAACGGCGATCGTCTGAGCGGCACTATCCGCGTCTTCGACGGCGGTAAACTCGTGCTGCAGACCAGCTACGGCGGCAACATCGCCATCGACTGGAAGCAGGTGGCCACCCTGGAAAGCGACCAGGACCTGCTGGTCAAGCAGGACAATGTTTCCGGCGAGCGCGCCAAGGCACTGGTGCCGGCCGAGCCCGGCAAGGTGACCCTGGCCAACGACGGCGCGCCGAAGACCGTCGAGCTGGCCAGCATCGAGCAGATCATGAAGCCCAAGCCGCTCATCGAGGACTTCACCTGGAAGGGCAACATCGACCTGGGCATCGACTACAAGCGCGCCGACAAGGACACCGACGACTACGAGGTGGACATCAAGACCCAGGCGCGCCACGGCCTCTGGCGGCACAACGTGGAAGCGGAATACAACCGCGAGAAGCAGAATCAGGAGGAGACCACCAACAACTGGAGCGCCGACTACGCCTTGGACCGCTTCCTCGACGAGAAGTGGTTCTGGCAGGGACGTCTGGGCTACAAGCGCGACTACATCGAGGACATCGCCCGCCAGCGCACCATCGGTACCGGTCCCGGCTACCAGTTCTGGGACGACGAGCTGGGGGCCTTCTCCCTGGCCGGGCTGGTCAACCGCCGCGACTTCGAATATGCCACCGGCGAGAAGGACAACTTCTACGCCCTGACCGTGCGCTGGGACTACAACCGCTACCTGCTCGGCAAGACCGTCGAGCTGTTCAGCAATGGTGAGGTGGGCAAGCCGCTGGAAGGCGTGGCGGACTACTCCCTGGATGCCGAGGCAGGCCTGCGCTACAAGGTCACCGACTGGGCCTCGTTGAATATCAAGGCCGAGAAGGACATCGTCAGCGGCTCCGACGGCGATACCGACGAGACCCGCTACAGCCTGGGCTTCGGGGTGGGCTGGTAAGCCTGACGGGCGGTCTCTCTTCTGAGGAAAGGCCGGGGCTGCCCCTGTGGGCGGCCCCGGCCTCGTTCTTTTCGGCTCAGACCAGACGCAGGTGGTTGTCCCAGAGGCCGGCCGGCAGCTCCAGCGGCTGCATGGTGATCTGCGCGCCACGGCAGTCGTAGAAGCGGCAGCGGCCCTGGCCCGAGGTGACCACGAAGCCGTCTTTTACCGCGCCGACCCCGGCGCAGTCCGGCAGCGGGGCGTCAAGGCGCAGGGCGCCGCTGTCCAGGTCCCAGACGAAGAAGCGGTTGCCGCGCGGCGCGGTGACTGCCACCAGGCGCAACGCATCGTGGACCGCCACGCTGGCGGTGTACTGGTTCATCGCCAGGCGCTGTTCCTCGCCCACCGGGAAGGCCTGGAGGGCCTCGCCGGGACGCTTGATGGCGAGCAGATCGGCGTGCTCTCCGGGCTCGCCCATGTACTGCTGGCCGGCCAGCACGGTGCCGTCGGCGGCTACCGCCAGGTGGCGGATGCTGTTCATCTGCTGCGGCAGGCTCTCCTTGGAGAGTAGCGTGCCGTCGCGGCGCATCAGCACCAGGCTCGGCTCCATGGCGTCGAGGTTCATCTCCACCCGGCTTTCCGCCTCGGTACGGATGCCGCCGTTGGCCACCACCAGGGTTTCGCCGTCCGGCAGCCAGGCGAGCTGGTGCGGGCCGAGACCGTGGGTCGGCAGCTCATGGTCGTGCATCAGGCGCTCGCCTTGGAAACGGTAGACGCCGAGCACCCCGCGGCCGGGATCGCGGGTGTCGTTCTCGGTGGCGTACAGCCATTCGCCGCCGCGGTGGAACACCGCATGGCCGTAGAAGTGGCGGTCCGGCCGGGAGACGATGGTCTGCAGCAGGCGGCCGTCGCGCAGGTCGATCAGGTAGCTCTCGGTGCCCGGGCGGCGGGCCACGAACAGGGCGAGCGGCTGTTGCGGATGTTCGACGATGTCGTGGCAGCGCTGGGCCACCCGGGTGGCGAACGCCCGGGTGCCGTCCAGGCGGTAGCCGACCGCGTAGTGGTTGCCGTCGCCGTCGTCGCGGGCGGAGAGCAGCAGCGGCTCTTCCGGCTGGTGGCCGAACAGCTTCCAGGCACCGAGGCCGAGGGCGCCCAGCAGGACGCTGCCGAGGGTCAGGGCGTGGCGGCGCAGCATGGCGGTCACCTCGTCAGTCGCCATCGTTGGCGTTGAAGCCCAGCTGCACGCCCAGCGCTTTGGCCAGGTCGCCTTCCTGCAGGCGGTGGACGCGGTTGAGGCTGTCGTAGAAGTCGCTCAGCTGCTGGCGGCCGGCCTCGCTGGCGAGCAGCTCGGCGAGCGGCGGGCGCAGCGCCTCGAGCTTGCCGCGGGCCTCGGCGTAGGCAGCGTCGATGCGCTGTACCAGCTCCTGTTGGTCACGGCCCAGCAGGGCGCGGATGCCCTGCCGGTCGGCGCCGTGCCAGAGCGCCTCGGCGCTGTTCAGGGCGGCGCCGATGTTGGCCAGTGAGGCCTCGCTGCGCCAGGCCTCGGCCTGCAGCGGCTGGGGAATGCCCTTGCTAAAGCGGCCCAGCGGGGTGCCGAGCTTCTTCTTCAGGGTGTCGATGGCGGTGACCTGGGCGCGCAAGAGCTCGGCGATCGCCTCCTGGGCATCGGCGTAGCGCGGGTTGGGGAACTTGCTGAGCTGCTCGAGCATGCCGTCCTTGGCATTCCAGCTGACGAGGATTTCCTCGGCGAGGCGCTGCTGGTGCTGGCCGATGGCTTCCAGCAGGGGGCAGTAGCGGGCTCGGGTGGCGTCGTCGGCCAGGTCGATGTTGCTGTCGAAGAGGATGTACTCGTAGGCCGAGAGGCCCTGGACCACCACGCTGCTCTTGGCCAGTACCGCGGCGTTGATCTCCGGCTTGCTGTCGAGCAACTGTTCGACCTGGCGGGCCACCAGGTTCTTCTTGTCCGGCCAGAACTGCACCTGCCAGGTGCGGTTGCCTTCCGCCAGCGGGCCGACCATCAGCGGCTGCAGCTCCGCCCAGGCCTTCTGCGCGGCGTAGAAGTCGGCACGCGCCCGTTCCAGGTCGAGCTGGCCGGAGCAGTAGGCCAGGGCGCTCTGCGCCAGCCGGCGGTCGGCTTCGACCCAGCGGCTGTAGGTAGGCAGGATCACCTGCTGGGCCAGGGCGGCGGCGGTTTTCGCCTGCTGGTCCTGGGGCGAGCAGGCGCCGAGGAGCACGGCGGCGAGGCTGGTGAACAGCAGTTTGGGTCGGAACATGGGGGGATTCCTCATAGCGAATTCAGGAAGGCCAGTAGCGCGTCACGCTGTTCGGCGTTGAAACGGAGCACCTGCTGCCTGGCGGCTTCCGCCTCGCCACCGTGCCAGAGGATGGCTTCCAGCAGGTTGCGGGCGCGACCGTCGTGGAGGAACTGGGTATGGCCGCTGACCGTCTCGGTCAGGCCGATGCCCCAGAGCGGTGCGGTGCGCCACTGGCGGCCGCTGGCCAGGAACTCGGGACGGCCGTCGGCCAGGCCCTCGCCCATGTCGTGCAGCAGCAGGTCGGTGTAGGGGCGGATCACCTGGTTGGCCAGCTCCGGCTCGGCGGCCTCGGCGGCTGTGGTGAACTGCGGGGTGTGGCACTGCGCGCAGCCGGCCTGGTGGAACAGTCCCTTGCCGCGCAGCACCTGGGGATCCTCGACGTTGCGCCGCGCCGGCACGCCCAGGTTGCGGGTATAGAACAGCATCAGGCGCATGATGTTGTCGCTGACCTCCGGCTCGCCACCGCTGGGCGCCTCGCGGCAGAGGCTCTGCGCCGCGGTGCACTCGTCGTGGGGCAGCAGGCTGGTGGTCAGGCCCAGGTCGGCGGAGAAGGCGTGGGCATTCTGCTGGTTGAGGCTGGGCTGGCCGGCCTTCCAGCCGAAGCGGCCGAGCACGGTCCGCCCATGGGTGGCGTCCCAGACCCGGTTGGGCTGGCCGGCGACGCCGGTGCCGCTGCGCTTTTGCGCCTCGGCGTTGGCAAGGATGGCTTCCTCGGGGATGGCTTCGAGCAGGCCCAGGCCGATCATCGGCGGGGCGATGCGCGCGGAGAACAGGGTCTGCGGATGCAGGGGGCCGTAGCCCAGGCGGTCGATGCGCAGCACGGGCTTGCGCAGCTCCACTTCGTGGCCGTCGGCGAAGCGCACCCGCTCGCTTCGGTAGTCGACGCGCACCCGGCCTTCCGGGGTGAAGCCGGGGTTGGCCATGTCCTGCAGCTGGGTGCCGTAGACAGGCTCGGGGACCACGCCGAGGCGTTCCAGCAGTCGGCCGTGCTCCTCGGTCGTGGCCGGGATCGACAGGCGCACCAGCATGGACACCGCGTTGCTCGCACCGGGCGCCGGCGGATGGCCGCGGCCGTCGCGCACGTGGCAGTTCTGGCAGGCGTTGGTGTTGAACAGCGGGCCCAGGCCGTCACGGGCGGTAGTGGTGGCGGGGGCGGCCACCCAGGGGTTGCGGAAGAAGCTGTTGCCCGCCGCGAAGTCCACGCGGCGTGCCCCGGAGAGATTGGCCGAGGGCTGGGCGAAGGCGTTCCGGTCGTACTGGCGGACGCTGGCGGTGCCAGCCGACAGCGCCTCGCCGGGTTCGGCACGGTCGAAGCGCGGCGCCTGATCGCAGGCCGCAAGACCCAGGGTCAGCAACAGCGGCGAGAGTCGGCGGAGCTTGGCGTGCATCGCGGGTATCCAGGGATGGGGCCGCAAGCTTAGCAGGCTAACGAGCTTTGAATAAGATCAATTCGCAGCACAGCGGGAGGCAACGGATAGCGCTGCTGCCGCGGCGGAAAAGCAAAAGCCGCCGCGCCCGGGTAAGGCACAGCGGCTTGGGCGGGCACGGCGATCAGAACTGGTGATCGGCGCTGTCCGGCTGCAGGTCGGTGATGCCCAGCGCGCTGGCGGCCTGCTCGATCGCGCGGGTCTGCTTGACCAGAGCGGCGATGGCGTCGCGAATCAACTGCTGGCCGGCTTCGTTCTCCGGGGCGATCAACTGGTCGAAGTGCTGGCCGTTGTTGGCCGCGTCGACCAAGGCCTGGAGCCTCTGCTCGGTGGCGGCGAGGTCGGCCTTGAGGGTCTCGTCGACCTGCGGGTCGGCCTTGGCGACCAGCGCGGAGAGGCTCGGACCGCTGATGGTGCTGCCGTCGACGCGCTGGTACTCGCCGAGGTAGACGTTGCGGATGCCCTTGCCGTTGTAGAAGTGCGAGTTGTGGGTGTTGTCACTGAAGCAGTCGTGCTCGTCCTCGGTGGAGTTGGCCTCCAGGGCGACCTTCATGCGCTCGCCGGCCAGCTCGCCGAGGGACAGGCTGCCCATGCCGAACAGCATCTTGCGCAGGCCGCTTTCCGCCGGCTCGGCTTCCAGCTTGGCGCGGTAGTTGTCGGCGACGCCCGGCTGCCACTGGCCGACCATCCACTCCAGATCCTTGACCAGCAGGTCGGTGACCGCTTTCAGGTAGGTGCGGCGGCGCTCGTTGTGGCCGCCGGTGGCGCCCTCGCCGACTAGGTAGTCGGTGTAAGGGCGTTCGCCAGCGCCGGCCTCGGTGCCGTGCAGGTCCTGGCCCCAGAGCAGGAACTCGATGGCGTGGTAGCCGGTGGCCACGTTGGCCTCGGAGCCGCCCAGCTCGTTCAGCTCGGCGAGCTTCTCGCCGGTCAGCTCGCTGACGTCGATCCTGTCCTCGCCCACCTGGATCTCGGTGTTGGCGATGATGTTGGCCTTGGCCGCCGGGTTGCCCTGGGCCTCGGCGGTGCCTTCGGCGACGTAGTCGATCAGGCCCTCGTCCAGCGGCCAGGCGTTGAGTTGGCCTTCCCAGTCGTCCACCACGGGGTTGCCGAAGCGGAACACCTCACTTTGCATGTACGGCACCCGGGCGGCCAGCCAGGCGTCCTTGGCGGCCTGGTGGGTTTCCGCGCTGGGGTTGGCGAGGAAGGCGTCGATGGCGGCCTGCAGGGCCTTGCCGGTGCTGGCGGCGTCGCTGAACACCGCGAAGGCCAGGTCGGCATAGTGGCTGACCACCGCCTTGGCGGCGGCCTCGTCGACTTTGCCGCTGGCGGCTTCGGCCGGGGCGCTGGCGGCCGCCGGGGTGGCCGGCGCAGCGGCCTGCTGGGCCGGAGCCTGGTCATCGCCGCAGCCGGCGAGGGAAATGGCGATTGCCAGCAAGCTGGCGGAAGCCAGGGGCATACGTGTCATGGCGTAATCCTTTGCATCTGGTGAGTGGCTGCGCAGGGCGCATCTAAAACCGCGACATAATGCGAAAGATTTGCATTTTGTGTAAAGGCCCGATGATGTCGCCTTGTCGTGATCGACGTCCTCGGAGCCGGCCGGGCTTCCCGCTAGAATGCCGTCGTCCTCTTTCGTTCCCTGTCCCGGAGAAAACGCATGAGCCTGACCGCCGTCGTGCTGCTCGTCGCCCTCGTTCTGCTGGCCGCCTACGCGGTGTCGCTATACAACGGCCTGGTGCGCCTCAAGCACGGGGTGAGCAAGGCCTGGGCGAACATCGACGTGCTGCTCAGGCAGCGCCACGAGGAGCTGCCCAAGCTGGTGGAGACCTGCAAGCAGTACATGCGCTATGAGCAGGCCACCCTGGAGAAGGTGATCGCCGCCCGCTCCGCGGTGGCCAGCGCCCGCGAGCAGCATGACCTCGGCGCCCTGGGCAAGGCGGAGAGCGGCTTGCGCGCCGGTCTTGGTCAGCTGTTCGCCCTCGCCGAGAACTATCCGGAGTTGAAGGCCAACGACGGCTTCCGACACCTGCAGCAGCGCATCAGCGGCCTGGAGAGCGGTATCGCCGACCGCCGCGAGCTGTACAACGAGGCGGTCAATCTCAACAACGTGCGCATCGAGCAGTTCCCCGACGTGCTGCTGGCCCGGCTGTTCGGTTTCCAGCCCGCCGAGTTGCTGGTGTTCAGCGAGGCGGAGAAGGCCGACCTGGACCTCAAGAGCCTGTTCGACTGAGTATGCAGGATCTCGCCGGACAGGCCGTTTCTCTGGCCTTCAGCGTCGGCGCCTGCCTCGGCGGCGCCTGGTGGACCCTGCGCCACTGGTCGCGGGCGCGCCACCTGCAGGACACCCCCACCTCGAAGATCCGTTCCGCGGCGCAGGGCTACGTGGAGCTGTACGGCGTGCTCAAGGCGCTGCCCGAGGCGCAGGTCCAGGCACCGCTGAGCGGCAAGCCCTGCCTGTGGTGGCGCTACCGCATCGAGGAGCTCCGCTCCACGCAGAGCGGTCGCAAGCACTGGCGGCTGCTGGAAAGCGGCAGCAGCGAGGCCTGGTTGCGGCTCGACGATGGCACCGGCGAATGCCTGATCGACCCGCGCGGCGCCGAGGTACGGCCCATGGTGCGGGAGCGCTGGCAGGGCAGCCAGCGCCATCCGCGCGGCCCGGCGGCCAGAGGCCTGCTCGCCTGGCTGTCGGCCGGCAAGCGCTACCGCTACGTCGAGGAGCGCCTGCACGCCGGTCAGCCGCTGTATGCCATCGGTGAGTTCCGTACCCTGGGTGGCGCCCACCAGGGCTTCGATGCGGTCGCCGCGCAGAAGGCGTTGATCCGTGAATGGAAGGAGGATTTTTCCGCCCTGCTGGCGCGCTTCGACCGCGACGGCGACGGCCGGCTGAGCGAGTCGGAGTGGGCCCAGGTACGCCTGGCCGCGCAGCTGGAGGCCGAGCAGCGGTACCGCGAGGCCTGCGCCCGGCCGGCGCTGAACCTCATGGCCAAGCCCGGCGAATCACGTCCCTTCATCCTCGCCAACGCCGGCGAGGACGAGATCATTCGCGGCATCTATTGGCAGGCCGCCGCCGGCGTGGTGCTGTGCTTCGGCGGCGCGCTGGCCACCGCCTGGCTGCTCGGCATCCGCCACTTCTAGGCGGCGCTACCCGGCGATTCAGAGCGCGGCCGGCTTGGAGGCGGCCGGGGCGAGGCTCAGGCGCTGGGCGTGCTTGAGGAGCTGGGTCAGCTCTCGGGCCGGCAGCGGCTTGCTGTACAGGTACCCCTGACCCTCGTTGCAGCCCTGGGCGATGATGTAGGCCTCCTGCTCGGCGGTTTCCACGCCCTCGGCGATCACCTGCATGCCGAGGCTCTTGCCGAGCTGGATGATGGCGCGAACGATGGTGGCGTCGTCCTCGTCTTCCAGAAGGTCCTGGACGAAGCTCTTGTCGATCTTGATCTTGTCCAGCGGCAGGCTCTTCAGGTAGCTCAGCGAGGAGTAGCCGGTCCCGAAGTCGTCGATGGCGATCAGCGCGCCGGTGCGCCGCAGGCTGAGCAGGTGCTGGGCGGCGGTGCTGATGTCGTCCATCAGGCCGGTCTCGGTGACCTCCAGCTCCAGGCAGCCGTGCGGCAGGCGGTAGATCTGCATGAGGTTGTGTACCACCCGCGGCAGCTCGGCGTGGTGCAGCTGCACGGTGGACAGGTTGATGGCCATGCGCAGGTCGCTGAAGCCCAGATCGTGCCATTCGCGCAGCTGCCTGCAGGCCTGGTCGAGGATCCACTCGCCGATCGGGATGATGCTGCCGTTCTGCTCGGCCAGTGGGATGAACAGGTCCGGGGCGACGAAGCCGTGCACCGGGTGTTGCCAGCGCAGCAGGGCCTCGACGCCGACCACCCGGTGGTCGCGGTAGTCCACCTGGGGCTGGTAGACCAGGTGCAACTGGTTCTGCGCCAGGGCCTCGCGCAGGTCCTTCTCCAGCTCGCGGCGCCGGCGCATCTCGCTGTCCACGCTGGCGATGTAGAACTGGTAGCGGTTGCGCGAGCGACTCTTGGCCAGGGTCATGGTCTGCTCGGCCTTCTGCAGCAGCTTCTCGGTGCTGTCACCGTCCTCGGGGAACAGGGTAATGCCGATGGTGGCGCGCAGACGTACTTCCTGCTGGTCGAGCCGGAAGGGCGCCTCGAGGTCGTCGAGCACGCTCTGCGCCAACTCGGCGGCTTCGTAGGGCTGCTCGATGTCGGCCTGGACCAGGGCGAACTGGTCGCCGCCGAGGCGCGCTAGGGCTCCGAGCCGGCCGCTGTGGCTGCGCAGACGGTCGGAGAGGGCGAGCAGCAGTTGGTCGCCGGTCTGGTAGCTGAACTGCTCGTTGATGCCCTTGAAGTCGTCGAGGCCGACGCACAGCACCGCCACACGGCGTTGCAGGCGGCCGGCGTCGGCGAGGATCTGGTCGAGCTGCTGCTGCAGCTGCTGGCGGTTCGGCAGTCCGGTGAGGAAGTCGTACTGGGACATGCGCAGCAGGCTGTTCTCCGCCTCGCGGCGCAGCTGGGTGTTGCGCTCGATGGAGGCGAGCAGTTGGTTGGCGGTGTTGATCCACAGGCCCAGCTCGTTGTTCTCGTGGCCGCGCAGCATTGGCAGCTTGTGTTCGCTGGGGCGGTCCGGGTTGATGCTGGAGAGGTGCTCGATGATCTTCGACAGCGGGCGGGTCAGCAGCCAGTGGTAGACGAGGTAGAGCACCAAGGCCATGGCCAGGGCGCGCAGCACCCCGGAGATGAAGATGATCACCGAGCTGGCGACGAAGTCCTGGCCGTACGGGGCGGTGTCCAGGGTGATGGTCAGGTCGCCGTAGTACTCGCTGTAGGGGGCGCGGCCGATCAGCGGGGTGGTGAAGGTACGCTCCTTGCCGAGGATCGGATCGGTCAGCCAGCGGGTTGGCAGGGCGGACAGCTTGCGGCTCTTCTCCGCCAGCATGGGCTCGTTGGGGTGGCCGATGGCCGCGTGGCGGATCGCCTCGTTCTGGAACAGGCCCTCGATGACCTGCATGCCCATCTCGCGGTCCAGGCTGTACACCGCCTGGGTCGAGGGGTCGCGGAACATGTCGAGGATTCGCTGGGCGTCGGTGGCGATGGCGCTGCGGGTCTTGTAGGCGTCGAAAGTGATCTGTCCGCAGCTGAGCACCACCCCGACGATCAGCGCCGACAGCAGCACCACGCGCAGCAGCTTGAGTGACAGGCTGTGTCCGGATTCCAGCTTCAAGTGCCTATTTCCTTGTTCCGTGCCGGCAGCGAGGCGCAACCGCATGAGTATTGGCAAACGGCAGCGTGCAGTCAAAGGGCCATTACGGCTGCGCCTGACGGAATGCGGCGGCAATGTCCTTAAATTGTCTGCTGCTATGTGTCGGTGCCAGTGACCAGGTCTTGAGACGCCTGTCCGACAATTATCTCCTATCGGGCATTTGCAAGGGGCGTGCCGCACCCCTGACTTTAGTGGCTGTCCGACGAACTGTCTTGCTGGCGCGGAGCGGCCGACGGCCTTTTCGCGGGCAAAGAAAAAGGATCATCGCACCTTCCGGGGAAGGCGGCTTTGATCTTGAGGAAGAAACAGGCCGGGTCGCGGAAACCGTAGGCCATGCGCTTGATGACCTCGATGCGGTCGTTGACGCCCTCGAGGACCCGGTGTCGAGGGGGAAGATGGCCGAGGCGAGGATGCCGCCATCGATCGCCATCCGATACCACGGCCGCCAGCGCCGCGCGCCTTCCTGAACGGAGGGGCAACCAGATGTCCTTGGCGCTTCTGAGCAGATGGACGATGGCCAGAGGGGCATGGGTCGCCAGCAACTCCTCGAGCCTGACCGCCTGCGGTGATCGACCATCTGCGCTGTGGCTCGCTGGAGTCGGCCAGCGGCCGTGCCTCGGTGATGTCGTCCCCCGGCGACCGGGGCCGGCAGGTCATGTCCGGTCGGATGAACCCCCCAAGGGTGGCTCCGTGGCTGCGAGCAGCGTCTCGACCCGCTCCACGGCGGCCTGCGCGCAGGTCCTGTCGAGTTCCTCGGAGGCGCCCGAGACGCCGATGGCGCCGATGACCTGGCCGGCATGCCGGAAGGGCTTGCCGCCCCCGAACAGCGCCAGCCCCGGCTGCAGCGGCAGCCCCTGACGCACGGCTGCCGAGCAGCGCTCCAGGCGTTGCGTCCAGGCCGAGGTGGGAAGGCCGAAGCCCACGGCGGTGCGCGCTTTGTTCAGGGCGATCTCCTGCGAGGGCAGGGGCGCACCGTCCATGTGCGCGGTATGGATCGGTCGGCCGGCGGCATCGACCACCACTATGCTGATGCGTACGCCCTGGCGTTCGGCTTCATCCACGGCGGCCTGCAGGGCGTGCATGGCCAGACGCAGGCTGATGGAGACTTGCTGACGAAGAAGGGGATGCATGCTGGGGCTCCGTCATGATGTCGGTGAATGGGAGTGCGGCTTGCCGGTAGGCGGGCCGGACATAAAAAAGGCCCGAGGTAGGGCTGAAACGAGTAACGAGGAAAGGGCCGCTCCGGGCCTCAGACGCTGCCGAGGCCCAGGCACATGTATTTCTGTTCGATGTAGTCGTCGATGCCGTACTTGGAGCCCTCGCGGCCCAGGCCGGATTGCTTGATACCGCCGAAGGGCGCCAGCTCGGTGGAGATCAGCCCTTCGTTGAGGCCCACCATGCCGTATTCCAGCGCCTCGCTGACCCGCCATGCGCGGGCCAGGTCGCGGGTGTAGACATAGGCGGCCAGACCGAACTCGCTGTCGTTGGCCATGGCGATGGCCTCGGCTTCGCTGCTGAAGCGGAACACCGGAGCCAGGGGGCCGAAGGTCTCCTCGCGGGCCACCCGCATCTGCGGGGTCACCTCGCCGAGCACGGTGGGTTCGAAGAAATTGCCGCCCAGAGCATGGGGTTTGCCTCCGCTCAGCAGTTTGGCCCCCTTGTCCAGGGCATCGGCGATATGGGCTTCCACCTTGGCCACCGCCCGGGCATTGATGAGCGGCCCCTGCTGGGCCTCCTCGTCCTCAGCCGGGGCGACCTTGAGGGCCTGCACCGCGGCGACCAGGCGCTGGGTGAAAGCCTCGTAGATGCCGTCCTGGACCAGCAGGCGGTTGGTGCACACGCAGGTCTGCCCGCTGTTGCGGAACTTGGAGGCCAGGGCGCCCTGCACTGCGGCATCCAGGTCGGCGTCCGCGAAGACGATGAAGGGGGCGTTGCCGCCCAGCTCCAGGCTGACCTTCTTGACGGTCTCGGCGCACTGCGCCATGAGCAGCTTGCCGACCGCGGTGGAGCCGGTGAAGGACAGCTTGCGCACCTCCGGGTTGCGGGTCAGCTCTCCGCCGATGGCCTGGGCATCGGTACCGGTGACGACGTTCAGCACCCCGGCCGGCAGGCCGGCGCGCTCGCCCAGCGCGGCCAGGGCTAGGGCCGACAGCGGGGTTTCCGGAGCCGGCTTGAGCACCACGCTGCAGCCGGCGGCCAGGGCCGGGCCCACCTTGCGGGTGATCATGGCATTGGGGAAGTTCCAGGGGGTGATGGCGGCCACCACGCCGATGGGCTGCTTGAGCACCACCAGGCGGCGGCTCTGCCGGTCGGTGGGAATGAGGTCGCCATAGATCCGCTTGGCCTCCTCGGCGAACCATTCGATGAAGCTGGCGCCATAGGCGATCTCGCCGCGGCTCTCCGCCAGGGGCTTGCCCTGTTCCCAGCTGAGCAGGCGAGCCAGATCCTCGCGGTTGGCCATGATCAGTTCGTACCAGCGGCGCAGGATGGCGCTGCGCTCCTTGGCGGTCATGGCGCTCCAGGCGGGCAGGGCGGCCCTGGCGGCGGCGATGGCCCGTGCGGTCTCTGCCCGGCCGAGGTCGGCCACCCGGGCGATGGGCTCGCCGTTGGCCGGGTTGCTGACGACGAAGCGCGCGCCGTCGTCGGCCTCCAGCCACTGGCCGTCGATATAGGCCTGCTCGTGCAGCAGGGACGGATCGCTGAGTTGCATGGCGTTCTCTTTTGGTCGATGGATCAGTAGACGCTGCCGCCGCTGGCCGGGGCTTCCTGGGCATTGCCCTTGAAGGCCGCCGCCAGGCTCTGCAGGCCGCGCATCAGGATGGTGGTGTCGACGCCCACGGCGACGAAGCGGGCACCGAGCTCCAGGTAGCGGCGGGCCAGCTGCTGGTCGGCGCTGAGAATGCCGGCGGCCTTGCCGGCCTTGCCGATGCGCACTATGGCGTCCTCGATGGCGGCCTGCACCTCGGGATGCCCGGGGTTGCCGCGGTGGCCCATGGCCGCGCTGAGGTCGGCCGGACCGATGAACACGCCGTCGACGCCGTCCACCGCGAGTATCTCGTCCAGGTTGGCCAGACCGGTGAGGTTCTCGATCTGCACCAGCAGGCACATCTGTTCGTCGGCCTTGTCCAGGTAGCCGGGGATGCTGTTCCAGCGCGAGGCGCGGGCCAGGGCGCTGCCCACCCCGCGGATGCCCTGTGGTGGATAGCGCATGGCGCGGGCCAGCTCGCGGGCCTGGGCGGCACTTTCCACCATGGGCACCAGCAGGGTCTGCGCGCCGATGTCGAGCAGTTGCTTGATCAGCGCGGTGTCGCCGATTACCGGGCGGATCACCGCCTGGCTGGGGTAGGGGGCGATGGCCTGCAGCTGGCCGAGCATGCCGCGCAGGTCGTTGGGGGCGTGCTCGCCGTCGATCAGCAGCCAGTCGAAGCCGGCGTTGGCGGCCAGCTCGGCGCAGTAGGGATCGGCCAGGCCGAGCCACAGGCCGATCAGCGGCTCGCCGGCTTGCAGGCGCTGTTTGAAGGTGTTGATGGGCATGTCCATGGTGGGCTCCTGCGCGGTGCGGCGGACTCCGGGCCGGGAATCCGCCGCGCGGGACTCAGACGAAGCGGCAGGCGATGCAGCCGAGCTGGTCGTAGTCGACGTGGAAGGTGTCGCCGGGGCGGGCGGCCACCGGGCGGGTGAAGGAGCCGCCGAGGATGATCTGCCCGGCTTCCAGGGTGACGTCGTAGGGGGCCAGCTTGTTGGCCAGCCAGGCGACGCCCTTGGCCGGGTGATTGAGCACCGCGGCGGAGACGCCGGACTCCTCGATCACGCCGTTGCGGTAGAGCACCGCGGCGACGCGGCGCAGGTCGATGTCGGTGGGACGTACCGCGCGCCCGCCCATGACCACGCCGGCGTTGGCGGCGTTGTCGGAGATGGTGTCGAACACCTTGCGGGTAACCTGGGTGTCCGGGTCGATCTGCTGGATGCGCGCGTCGATGATCTCCAGGGCCGGGATCACCCATTCGGTGGCCTCGAGCACGTCGAACAGGGTCACGTTGGGGCCCTTCAGCGGCTTGCCGAGGATGAAGGCCAGCTCCACCTCGACGCGCGGCACGATGAAGCGCTGGAAGGGGATGTCGCTGCCTTCCTCGAAGAACATGTCGTCCAGCAGGGCGCCGTAGTCCGGCTCGGTGATGTTCGAGGAGACCTGCATGGCGCGCGAGGTCAGGCCGATCTTGTGGCCGACCAGCTTGCGCCCGTCGCGGATCTTCTGGGCTACCCAGGCGCGCTGGATGGCATAGGCGTCGTCGATGTCGATTTCCGGGTAGTCCAGGGAGAACTGGCGGATCTGCTGGCGGGTGCGTTCGGCGACGTCCAGACGCGCCGCGGCCTGTTGGATGATGGATGCGTCGAGCATGTTCAGGGTGCCTTGTTGAAAAGCGGGTGCAGGGAACTGTGCTTGGCGTCGTAGACCTGACCGGGGCTTTCGTCGATCTGCAGGGTGACGCCCACCGGGCGCTGCGCGAGCAGGGCGTCGAGGTGCTCGCGCAGAACCTTCAGCAGGCTGTCGCCGACCTGTTTGTGCACCAGCTGGCTACGCCCAGCCCCCATGCGCAGGTTGGCATAGAGGAAGCCGTAGTCGCCCTTGCCGTCGGCCACCGCGCAGTGCGCCGCCGGGTAGGCCAGCACGCGGGTGCCGCCGGTGGGGAATGCCGCCCTGCCGTTCTCGTCGCGCTGTTCCAGCATGCAGTCCGCCAGTGCCCGGCACAGGCGGCTGATGTCCACATCCCGCTCGACGTCGGGGGTATAGAGCAAAACCAGATGGGGCATGGTCGGTGCTTCCTCAGAGACGGCTGCCGGCGACGGCGGAAGCCTGGGCGGGCGGGAGTACGCTGCAGTCAGCCTGAGGGGTGACCGGGAACAGGGCATTGATCTGGCCGGTGCCGGAGGCGCCGAAGTAGGGGGTGATCACCTCCACCTTGGCGTCGTAGTTGCTCCAGCCCAGGGCGCCCAGCAGCATGGCGGTGTCGTGCATGAAGCCTTCGCCGTGGCCCTTGACCGCGTATTCCGGGAGCATGGCGCAGAAGTCCTGCCATTCGCCGTTCTGCCACATCTCGATCACCTGCCGGTCGAGGCGCTCGAGGAAGGGGCTCCAGATTTTGGTGGCGAATTCCGGGGCCTGGCCGTTCTGGGCGAAGCGGTGGGACAGGGAACCGCTGGCGAGGAAGGCCACGGTGCCGTCGTAGTGCTCTTCCACTGCCTTGCGCATGGCCCAGCCGAGCCGCACGCTGTCGTTCAGGTAGTGGGAGGTACACAGCGCCGAGACCGAGATCACCTTGAAGTGCTGGTCCTGGTTCATGTAGCGCATCGGCACCAGGGTGCCGTATTCCGGGGCCAGGGAAGTGGCGTCATGGGCCAGGGTTTCCACGCCCAGCTCGGTGGCGGCGGCGGCCAGCAGCTTGCCCAGCGCGGGGTTGCCGGGGAACTCGAACGCCATGTTGCTGATGAAGTGCGGCAGTTCGTTGCTGGTGTACAGGCCCTTGAAGTGCGGCGCGCAGTTGACGTGGTAGCCGGCGTTGACCAGCCAGTGGGTGTCGAACACCACGATGGTGTCCACGCCCAGTTCGCGGCAGCGGCGGCCGATCTCGATGTGGCCGTCGATGGCTTCCTGGCGGAAACCCTGGCGCGGGCCAGGTAGCTCGCTCAGGTACATGGACGGGACGTGAGTGATTTTGGCAGCCAGTGCGAGTTTGCCCATGGTGATTCTCCGTTCAAGGCCGCGGCGGGCCTGGGTGATCTTGTGATTGTCTGCGCACGCCCGGCGATTCCCGGCTTTGGCCCCTTCCGCGGCGCGAAAGGGGCCTTATCGGTTACAGCCCCCAGCGCGGGATGTGGTGGCTGCCCATGGAGATGCAGACGTTCTTCACTTCGGTGAAGACCTCGAAGCTGTAGTGGCCGCCTTCGCGTCCGGTGCCCGAGCTCTTCATGCCGCCGAACGGCTGACGCAGGTCGCGAACGTTCTGGCTGTTGATGAACACCATGCCGGCCTCGATGCCGCGGGCCAGACGGTGTGCCTTGCCGATGTCCTGGGTCCAGATGTAGGAGGCCAGACCGTATTCGGTGTCGTTGGCCAGGCGCAAGGCTTCCGCCTCGTCCTTGAATTTCATCAGGCAGACCACCGGGCCGAAGATCTCTTCCTGGGCGATGCGCATGCGGTTGTCCACGTTGGCGAACACCGTGGGCTGGATGAACTGGCCCTTGGACAGGTGCTCGGGCAGACCGGCCGGACGCTCCAGGCCGCCGGCCAGCAGCTCGGCGCCTTCCTCGATGCCCAGCTTGATGTAGCCGGTGACCTTGTCGTAGTGGGCCTTGGTGATCATCGAGCCGACCTGGGTCTTGGGATCGGTGGGGTCGCCGACGATCAGGCGCTTGGCGCGGGCGGCGAACTCGGCGACGAACTGGTCGTAGACGCTCTCCTGGATGAAGATGCGGCTGCCGGCGGTGCAGCGTTCACCGTTCAGGGAGAAGATGGTGAACAGCGCGGCGTCCAGGGCGCGGCCCAGGTCGGCGTCGTCGAAGATCAGCACCGGGCTCTTGCCGCCCAGCTCCATGGAGTACTTCTTCAGGCCGCCGGCCTGCATGATCTTGCGCCCGGTGACGGTGCCGCCGGTGAAGGAGATGGCGCGCACGTCGGGATGGCGGACCAGCGCATCGCCGGCGGTGGCGCCGTAGCCCTGCACCACGTTGAGCACGCCGGCCGGGATGCCGGCTTCCATGGCCAGGCGGCCCAGCTCGTTGGCGGTCAGCGGCGACAGCTCGCTCATCTTCAGCACCGCGGTGTTGCCCAGGGCCAGGCAGGGCGCGGTCTTCCAGGTGGCGGTCATGAACGGCACGTTCCACGGCGAGACCAGGGCGCAGACCCCCACCGGCTGGTACAGGGTGTAGTTGAGCATCTGGTCGTCCACCGGGTAGGTGTGGCCGTCCATGCGGGTGCAGACCTCGGCGAAGAATTCGAAGTTGTGCGAGGCGCGGGGGATCAGCACGTTGCGGGTCTGATGGATCGGCAGGCCGGTGTCCAGGGTTTCCAGCTCGGCCAGCTTGGGCACGTTCTGGTCGATCAGCTCACCCAGCTTGCGCATCAGGCGGGCGCGCTCCTTGGCCGGGGTGTTGGCCCATTTCGGGAAGGCTTCCTTGGCCGCGGCCACGGCCATGGCGATTTCCTTCTCGCCACCGCTGGCCACCTCGCCGATGGCTTCGCCGGTGGCCGGGTTGTAGTTGGTGAAGGTTTCCTGGCTTTCGACTTCCTGGCCGTTGATCCAGTGCTTGATCATGGTTTGTCTCTCTTGTCTCGATTAGCTGCGCGCGGCAAAGAATTCGGATTCGCTGACGATGCGGTTGACCAGCCGGCCAACCCCTTCCACCTCGACCACCACCTCATCACCGGGGCGCACGTCGGCCAGGCCCTGGGGCGTGCCGGTGGCGATCATGTCGCCCGGCTGCAGGGTCATGAAGCTGGACAGGTATTCGATCAGGTAGGGGATGTCGAAGATCATGTCGGCGGTGCTGCCTTCCTGTTTCAGCTCGCCGTTGACCCAGGTGCGCAGGGTCAGCTTCGAGGGATCCGCCACGTCGGCGGCGTCCACGATCCAGGGGCCGACCGGGGTGGTGCAGTCGCGGTTCTTCACCCGCAGGTTGGGCCGGTAGTAGTTCTCCAGGAAGTCGCGGATGGCGTAGTCGTTGCAGACGGTGTAGCCGGCCAGGTAGTCCATGGCCTCCTCGCGCTTGACGTTGCGCGCCGGCTTGCCGATCACCGCCACCAGCTCGCACTCGTAGTGCATGTAGTCGACGTTGTCCGGGCGCCAGCTGACCTGGTTGTGGCCGGTGTAGGTGCCCGGCGACTTGATGAACACCAGCGGCTCGGTGGGCGCCTTGAAGGCCAGCTCGGCGGCGTGGTCGGCGTAGTTGAGGCCGAGGGCGAACATGCTGCCGGTGGCCGGCGGCAGCCACTCGACTTCCTGTTCGCCGAGCAGCCGGCCATCGGCCAGGCGTACGGCATTGTCGGCTTCCACGGTGACCGCGTGGATTTGGTTCTGGTAGCGGATGCGTGCGTGTTTCATCGGTGGTTCCTCACTCCGCCACGATGCGGTTGGTCAGGCGGCCCAGGCCGTCGATCTCGACGACCACCTCGTCGCCAGGCTGAACGTCGACACGCCCTTCCGGGGTGCCAGTGATCAGCACGTCGCCGGCGTGCAGGGTCATGAACTCGCTGATTTCGGCGATCAGCCGGGGAATGCTGCGCACCAGGTTGCGGGTGCTGTTCGCCTGGCGGAGCTCGCCGTTGACCAGCAGGCGGATGTCCAGGGCGTGCGGGTCGGCCAGCTCGACCACCTCGCTGCCCAGGGCGCAGAAGCCGTCGCGGCACTTGGCCTTGACCGCCGGGCGGTAGTAGCTGTCCTCCGGCAGGCTGAATTCGTTGACGATCAGGTAGCCAGCCACGTGGGCCAGGGCTTCATCCTCGGTGATCCGGCTGGCGCTCCTGCCGATCACCACGCCGAGCGCCGGGCCCGGCTGCAGACGCTCGCCGGCCGGCATGGTCACCGGCTGGCCGTCGGCGTTGCGAGTATTGGGCGTCTTGATGAACAGCACCGGCTTGACCGGCGGCTTCACGTAGGGCGGCTGGTGGAACTCGGCCAGACGGCTTTCCAGCAGTCCTTGGTAGTTCAGGGCGACACCGAACAGAGTGCCGGTGGCGATTTCGCTAGTAGGGCGACGCATGCTTGGCTCCTGGAGCGAACTGGGTGGACCCAGCGGATGGCGACGGTTGCCCTGGGGCACGCGAGGCGCCGGGCAAAATTATCGTTAACATGGAAACATTTTTGGTTAATATGTTAACTATTGTCAAGCACGCTACCTGTGGCTGCCGCACCCGGTCGTTCAGCGGCTGTCGGTCGGCCGTCCGGGGTTCTCCCGGGCCCGGCCGCGGCCTCTGTCGGGCCGCCCCGGAGGATCGCCAGGTTTGCGTCTGCCCGGCGGATGTTGCTTAATTTTTCCGCCCGTCATCCATGCCAACCAGGAGACCTTGCTCGCACATGCCTTCTGCCCGCCCCTCTCTGACCCTCACTCTGCTGCAAGCGCGCGAAGCGGCTATGGCGTTCTTCCGGCCCTCGCTCAATCAGCATGGGTTGACCGAGCAGCAGTGGCGGATCATCCGTATCCTTCGCCAGTGCGGAGAGATGGAGATTCATCAGCTGGCCAGCCAGGCTTGCATCCTCAAGCCGAGCATGACCGGCGTGCTGTCGCGCATGGAGCGTGACGGCGTGGTGCGGCGCTGGCGCTCGCCGCAGGACCAGCGGCGCGTCTACGTCGGGCTGACCGAGCGAGGGCAGCAGTGCTTCGTGTCGATGAGCGAGGATATGGAGCGCAACTACCAGCGCATCCTCGAGCAGTTCGGCGCCGAGAAGCTGGATCAACTGCTGGCCCTGCTCGACGATCTGAAGCAGATCAAACCCTGAACGGCTGGCGCCCGGGCGTCCGGCCGGCAGCCAGGCCGAGACGCCGTGCGGCGGCGCAGCGTTCCGGAGGGCGGTTCATGCCAGGCCCGCAACCCATCCCCAACATCAACATCGGCCAGGTCTACGACCAGCGCTACGCCGACTCGGACGTGCACTACGAGTCGCTGGGCAAGCTGGCCGAGTTCTTCGGCCGCAACATGCCGGTGCATCGCCACGACCGTTTCTTCCAGGTGCACTACGTGAAGAGCGGCACGGTGCGCGTCTACCTGGACGACCAGAGCTACCTGCAGCAGGGGCCGATGTTCTTCCTGACGCCGCCCACGGTGCCGCACGCCTTCGTCACCGAGGCGGGCAGTGACGGCCATGTGCTGACCGTGCGCCAGCAGCTGGTCTGGCCGCTCTTGGAAGGGCCGTTCGGCCTGGCCCAGGGGCCGCGCATCGCGCCGCTGTGCGTGGCGCTGGGGGCGCTGGGGGAGGAGTACCGCGGCGAGGTGGCGCGGCTGGACCTGCTGTTCGACGAGCTGAGTCGCGAGTTCGCCGCCGCCTGGGCGGGGCGCGAGCCGGCGCTGGCCAGCCTGACCCGGCTGATCTTCATCAGCCTGTTGCGCCTCTCCGCGCGCTCCCTGGCGGCGCAGCCGGCGCGCCGCGAGGACATTCACATCTTCCAGCGCTTCAACATGGAGATCGAGGCGCACTACCTCGAGCACTGGCCGCTCGGCGAATACGCCAAGCGCCTGGGGGTCACCGAGGCGCGCCTCAACGAGGTCTGCCGACGCATCGCCGACATGCCGTCCAAGCGCCTGGTGTTCGCCCGCCTGATGCAGGAGGCCAAGCGCCTGCTGCTGTTCGGCGGCGGCTCGGTGAACGAGATCTGCTACCGGCTGGGCTTCAAGGATCCGGCCTACTTCAGTCGCTTCTTCTCCCGGCATGCCGGCATGACGCCGGGGGAATACCGCCAGCGTCATGCCGAACGCGGAGACTAGCGCCGATCAGAACAGCGGCAGGGTGTAGCCGAGGATGATGCGGTTCTCGTCCACGTCGGTGGTCAGGCCGTCGCCGGAGCGGAAGGTGGCGTTGCGCAGTCGCACGTTGAAGCCCTTCAGCATGCCGCTCTGGAACACGTAGACCAGGTCGGTGTCGCGTTCCCACTCACGACCGTTCTCCACGCTGGCGGTGTTGATGTCCTTGGCGCTGACGTAGCGGGTCATGAAGCTCAGGCCGGGGATTCCCAGGCTGGCGAAGTCGTAGTCGTAGCGGACCTGCCAGGCATCGGTCTCGGCCTTGGTGAACACGTTGAAGGTCACCAGGTTGATCGAATAGGGATCGAGGCCCGGGTAGGCGAAGTCGCCGTCGCCGGACAGCCGCTGGTAGCCGAGGCCGAACTTGTGGGCACCCACGCCGAGGGTCAGCATGCCGTTGAAGAAGCGGTTGTCGATCCGTCCGTCGTCGACCCGATTGGGGTTGCGGAAGCGCTGGTCGCCGTGTTCGCCAGTGTCGAAGAAGCGCAGGTCGGTCTTCAGCGTCACGCCTTCGCCGAGGGTCGCGTTGTGCACCAGGCCGACGAAGTGCTGGCGGTAGATGTCCTCCATCTCGGCGTAGTAGTAGCTGAGGCTCAGGTTGGGGGTGAGCGCGTAGCTACCGCCGGCCAGGTCGAGGTGGGCGCTGGCCACGCCGCCGTAGTTCATCTCGTCGTTGCTCGACGAGTCACGCAGGTTGATCTTGTCCAGGCGGCCGAGGTTCAGGGTCAGGCCGTCGATTTCCTGGGAGGTCAGCAGGCCGCCGGAATAGGTGGAGGACAGCAGGCGCACGTCGTTGTAGGCGGCTACCGGCAGCTGCGGTTGCAGGGTGCCGACCTTGAGCACGCTCTTCGAGACGCGCAGCTTGGCGGTCAGGCCCAGCTCGCTGTAGTCGTCCTCCGGCTCCAGGCTGTCCGCGCCGAACGGCAGCAGGCCGGTGTTGCGGCGGTCGCGGCTGGAGTCCAGCTTGAGGCCGACCTGGCCGATGGCGTCCAGACCGACGCCGACGGTGCCTTCGGTGAAGCCGGATTCGAAGCGCAGCGTGAAGCCCTGGGCCCACTCTTCGGCCTTCGCCTGCGGAGCGCCGTGCTGGCGAAAGTCCCGGCTCAGGTACATGTTGCGGGCCTCGAGGCTGGCCTTGGAGTCGCCAATCAGGTCGGCCAGCGCGGAGCTGCTGAAGGTGCTGGCGATGCAGAGTGGTCCGGCGAGTGCCAGGGCGGTGCGTGAGGATTTGGTCATTGTTCTTGTTTCCTGGTGTGTTGGTTGGTCTCCCCGCGCGGGGGAGCCAATTATCTAGACACAACATTAACTTGTTAACAATATCCTGGCGAAAGCGACGGTCGGCCTCTCCCCGCCTTGGGCTCGGCATGTGGTTTTTGTTGTCTGATAAGTCTTTGTATTTAAAAGAGTTTTTTGGGGCGTGCTGGACGGCCTGTCAGGAGGCATACCTTGGTGGCGGTTGACAGTGCTTGCGAAAAAGTTAATTTGTTAATATTTTGATGCAACTACAACAACAACGCGGAGCCCCTCCCATGAATACGCTTCGAATCCCTGCCCTGTGCCTGGCCCTGGCCGGCGCGGTGCTCCAGTCGGCGGCGGCGCATGCCGAAACCGTTACCCTCAAGGTCGCGCACTTCTTGCCTTCCACGTCCAACGCCCAGGTCAACGTCATCGAGCCTTGGTGCGAGCAGCTTCGCCAGGAATCGGGCGACCGTCTCAAGTGCCAGCTCTATCCCTCGATGCAGCTGGGCGGCACCCCGGCCAAGCTGGCCGACATGGTGCGCAACGGAGTGGCCGACATCGTCTGGACTGGGCCGTCCTATTCCCCCGGCAAGTTCCCGCGCGTCGAGGCCCTGGAGCTGCCCTTCGTCCTGCCCTACGGCGGCGCGGCCGGCAACGCCATCGTCTGGGACTACTACGAGCGTTACGCCCATGACGACTTCAAGGGCTACAAGGTGCTGGTGGTGCACGGCGACGGTGGCATGGTCCCGCACACCCGCGGTACCCCGGTGCGCACCCTGGAGGATCTGAAGGGTCTCAAGCTGCGCGCCTCAAGCCGCGCCGCGGCGAGCATCATCGAGAGCCTGGGCGCCACCCCGGTGAGCATGCCGCCGGCGCAGATGACCGAGGCGATCTCCAAGGGCGTGGTGGATGGCGCGCTGGCCACCTGGGAAGTGGTGCCAGGTACCAAGCTGGACGAAGTCACCCGCTACCACAGCGTTCCGCCTGCCGGGCAGCCGGCCTTCGGCTACACCGTGCTGGCCATGCTGATGAACCAGCGCAAGTTCGACAGTCTGCCCAAGGATCTCCAGGAAATCATCGAGCGCAACAGCGGCAAGGCGCTTTCGGAACGCTTCGCGGCGTCCTGGGACAAGGTCATGGACAGTGCCAGCAAGGCCACTCCGGAAGGCGGCCTGGTGCCGATCGAGGCAGCCGAGTACGCACGGATGCGCGCGGCCACTGCCGGCGTGGTGGAGCAGTGGATCAAGGAGGCCAATCAGAAGGGGCTTGATGGCCAGGCTCTGATCGACGGCGTGCGCGCCCTGGCCGGCACGGAGCTCTAATCGATCATGAAGGAGTCCCTGGATTTCGGCCTCGTCGCCGGAACCGACCACGGCATCCTGCGCCGCGCTCTGCACCAAGTGGTGCAGAGCTTCGCGCTGGCCGGCGGCCTGGTGGTCATCGCTCTGATTGGCATGTCGGTGGTATCCCTGGTGGGGCGCAAGCTGTTTTCCACGCCGATCCGTGGCGACATGGAACTGATGGAGGTGGGCGCGGCGGTGGCCGTGGCCGCCTTCCTGCCGCTCTGCGAGTTGCGCGGCATGCACATCAAGGTGGACGTGTTGACCGCCTGGCTGCCGGTGCGAGCCCGCCGGTCGCTGGATGGCCTGGGGCATCTGCTGTGCGCCCTGGCGGCCTGGGTGCTGGCCTGGCGCACCTGGCTGCAGATGCACGACAGCCGCGAGTACGGCGACGTCACCACCCTGCTGTCGTTCCCGCTGTGGGTTCCGCTGCTGCTGATCGTGCCCAGTCTGCTGCTGCTGGGGATCTGCGGCCTGGTGCGCGCCTACGATGCATTCCGTTTCCAGGGAGGTGAAGCATGAGTGGTCTGGCCCTGGGCTCGATCGCGCTGGGTCTGACCATGGCCCTGCTGATTCTCCGCGTGCACGTCGGTATCACCATGCTGGTGGGCGGCGCGGCCTGTTTCTGGGCAGCCAACGACGGTGATCTGTCGAGTCTGCTGTTCACCCTCAACGATCTGGTCTATTCGCGGTTCTCCAACTACGACCTGGCGGTGATTCCGCTGTTCGTGCTGATGGGCCAGTTCGCCACCCACGGCGGCCTGTCGCGGGCCATCTTCCGCTGCGCCTCGGCCTTCATCGGCCACTGGAAGGGCGGCATGGGCCTCTCCGCGATCGGCGCCTGCGCCGGCTTCGGGGCGATCTGCGGCTCCTCCCTGGCCACCGCGGCGACCATGAGCCACGTGGCCCTGCCGGAACTGCGCCGGCACAACTATTCCGGGCGGCTGGCCACCGCCACGGTGGCGGCTGGCGGCACCCTGGGCATCCTGATCCCGCCGTCGGTACCGCTGATCATCTATGCGGTGCTGACCCAGGAGTCCATCGCCAAGCTGTTCATCGCTGCGGTCATGCCCGGGGTGATCGCCATCGTCGGCTACATGCTGGTGCTGCGCATCATGGTCGCCCGCGACGAGAGCCAGGCCACGGTGTCGCCCAAGGCCAGCCTGGCCGAGCGTGGCAAGGCGCTGCTCGGGGTATCGCCGATGATCGGCGTGTTCCTGGTGGTGATCGTCGGTATCTACGGCGGCTGGGCCAACCCCACCGAGGCGGCCTCCATCGGCGCGGCGGCCTGCGGCCTCCTCGCCGTGGCCCAGGGCGGCCTGCGCTGGCAGGGGATCCGCACCTGCCTGCTGGGCACCGCGGAAACCTCGGCGATGATCTTCCTGGTGCTGATCGGCGCCGACCTGCTCAACTCCGGCCTGGCCCTGACCCAGATGCCCGGCGAGCTGGCCGACTGGGTGATCAACAGCGGTCTGTCGCCGATGCTAGTGCTGATCCTGATCCTCGGCCTGTACCTGCTGCTCGGCTGCGTGATGGATTCCCTGGCGATGATCCTGCTGACCATCCCGATCTTCTATCCGATGATCATGGGCCTGGACTACTTCGGCCTGAGCGCCACCGACAAGTCCATCTGGTTCGGCATCCTCGCCCTGATGGTGGTGGAGATCGGCCTGATCCATCCGCCCCTGGGGATGAACCTGTTCATCGTCCAGCGTGCCGCTGGCGACGTGCCCTATGGCGAGACCGCGCGGGGGATAGTCCCCTTCCTCTGCTCGGACCTGCTGCGCATCGCGCTACTGGTAGCCTTCCCGCCACTGACCCTGTGGCTGCTGTCCTTCTGATCCACGCCCGGTGAGCCGTCTTCCCGACGGCTCACTGCCTTTAGGGGTATCGCTTTCATGTCCGTCGTCGAACGTCCCCAGCGACTGATCCTGCTGCTTGCCGCCCTGGTGGCCTTCGGGCCGCTGTCCATCGACATGTACCTGCCGAGCCTGCCGCTGATCGCCCGCGAGCTGGGCGCCAGCGAGCCCCAGGTGCAGATGACCATCGGCGTGTTCCTGTCCGGGCTGTGCCTGGGCATGCTCTTCTATGGCCCCCTCTCGGACCGCTTCGGCCGGCGCCGCCTGCTGCTCGGCGGCATCGCCCTGTACATCCTCGCCAGCCTGGGCTGCGCGTTGGCCGACAGCGCCGCCCAACTGCTGCTCTGGCGCCTGCTCCAGGCCCTGGGCGGGGCGGCCGCCTCGGTGCTGGCGCGGACCATCGTCCGTGACCTCTTCCCGCTCAACGATGCCGCCCGGGTGCTCTCGCTGATGCACCTGGTGACCATGTTCGCCGCTCTGGTGGCGCCGCTGCTCGGTGGCTACCTGATGCAGTTCGCCGGCTGGCGCGCGCAGTTCGTACTGCTGCTGGGCTTCGCCGGGCTCTGCCTGCTGCTGGTGGCCTGGAAGATCCCCGAGACCCTCCCGGCCAGCGCCCGCGGTGCCTCTCTCAAGCAGGCCTTCCTGGCTTACGGGATGATGGCCCGGCAGCCCCTGGCCCTGGGCTATATCCTGTGCATGGGCCTGGGCTTCGCCGGGATGTTTGCCTTCATCACCGCCTCGCCTTTCGTCTACATCGAGTATTTCGGGGTCAGCTCCCTGGGCTACGGCCTGCTGTTCGCCCTCAATATCAGCGGGATCATGCTCATCACCCTGCTCAACTCGCGGCTGGTCGGCCGCCTCGGCGCGCCGCGCCTGCTGGTCTGGGGCTCCAGCCTGGCGGCGCTGTCCGGGCTGCTCCTGCTGCTGGCCGGGGTGACTGGCTGGGGCGGTCTGCCCCTGATAGTGGCGGCGGTGGTGGGCTTCGTCGGGGTCACCGGGATGCTCGGCGCCAACTGCCTAGCCTGCCTGCTCGCCGCCTATCCCCGGCAAGCCGGCGCCGCGGCCGGGCTGGCGGTGGCCTGCCAGTTCGGCCTGGGCACCCTGTGCAGCGCCCTGGTGGGCACCCTCTACGACGGCAGCCCGCTGCCCATGTGCTTGGTGATGGCCGGCGTCGGCCTGGGCTGCCGCCTGGTCCTGGGCCTGACCAGGCGGCCGGCCTGAGAGCAGGCGGCTTTCATCAGCCCGCCGTGCGGGCGAAGCCGCGGCGAGCCGCCCAGGCGCAATAGACCAGCAGCAGCGCCCCGCTGGCCGCCAACACCGGCGGCGCGCCCAGGCTGGCGGCGAGCAGCCCGGCGAGCAGCCCGCCGATGGCGTCGAAGCCGAAGCGCAACGAGGTGTACATGGCCACTACGCGGCCGCGCAGGGTTTCCGGCGCCGAGCTCTGCAGGATGATGTTGGTGCCCACGTTGTTGACGGTGATGCTGAAGCCCAGCACGGTCATGGCCAGTAGCGACAGGGGCAGGTTGCTGCTCAGGGCGAAGACCGGCATGGCCAGGCCGCAGGCCGTGGCGGAGCCGAGGATCAGACGGGGCAGGGCGGCGGGCGAGCGGTAGTTGGCCAGCAGCAGGGTGGACAGCAGCGAGCCCAGCCCGGCCGCGCCCCACAGCCAACCCAGGGTGGTGGCGTCGCCGGCGAAGATGTCCTTGGCGAACACCGGCAGCAGCACCACGTAGTTGGAGGCGCTCAGGTTGACCATCACCACCCCCAGCATCAGGCCGCGGATCCGCGGTTCGCCCAGGGCATAGGCCAGGCCCTCGCCGAACACGTTGCGCAGCGAACCGCTGGCCCGGGGCGCCGCGCGCAGGCGCATCAGCAGCAGGCCTGTGACCAGCCCCAGGTAGGAGAGGCCGTTCAGGGCGAAGCACAGCGCCTCGCTGACCATCCCGAGGAGCAGCCCGGCCAGCGGCGGACCGATGAACCGCGACAGGGTGAACAGCATGGCGTTCAAGGCCAGGGCGTTGGGCAGGTCCTGCCGGTCGTCCACCAGCTGGCTGAGCAGCGACTGGCGCAGCGGTGTGTCCACGGCGTTGAGCACGCCGAGCAGGGCGGCCATGGCGACGATCGGCAGCGGGCCGATCAGCTCGCAGGCGGTAAGCAGGGCGAGCAGCAGGGCCTGCACGCCGAGCAGCGCCTCCACGCCGATCAGCAGGCGCCGCTTGTCGTGGCGGTCGATCCAGGCGCCGGCGATAGGCCCCAGCAGCAGCTGCGGCAGCAGCGCCACGCAGGTAGTGATGCCGAGTAGAGCGGCGGAGCCGGTGAGGCGGTAGACCAGCCAGGCCAGGGCCACCTGCTGGATCCAGGTGCCCAGGGTGGAAATGGCATGGCCGAGGAAGTACAGGCGGAAATTGCGGTGGCGCAGGGCGCGCAAGGCGTCGGGCCAGGTACTCATGGGGCTAGTGGGGATGGTTGCTCGGAACGGCGGCCATCCTAAAGCCAAGCCCGAATAATTAATAGATTAATGTTTTAGGGGCGGGAAAATCCATGAAAAGTACAATCTTGTCCGTGGATTGTACATTTAGGATTGTCGTTAACATATTCATAATCAGCCCATGGCCTCTGTGCTTCGGCTTACAACCGTCTTCCTTCCTGAGGACGGCGAGGCGAAAGAGGGCATCGATCATCCAACAAGAAACTAGGTCGTTCAATGAAAAAGCCAAACCCGCTGCTCGATGCACTGAGGGAAATCCTGCCCACCATCGCCGCCAACGCCCCCGAGGCCGAACGCCTGCGCCGGGTACCGGACGAAAACATCGCCCTGCTGAAGGGCATCGGTATGCACCGTGCCTTCCAGCCCAAGGCCTATGGCGGCTTGGAAATCTCCCTGCCGGAGTTCGCCGACTGCGTGGCCGCCCTGGCCGGCGCCTGCGGCGGTACCGCCTGGGCCTTCAGCCTGCTGTGCACCCACAGTCACCAGTTGGCGATGTTTCCCAAGCAGCTGCAGGACGAGATCTGGGGTGAGAACCCGGATGCCACCGCCAGCAGCAGCATCGCGCCTTTCGGCCGCATCCAGGAAGTCGAGGGCGGCATCATCTTCAACGGCGAGATGGGCTGGAGCAGCGGCTGCGATCACGCCGAATGGGCGATCGTCGGCTTCAACCGTTTCAACGAGCAGGGCGAGAAGAGCTACTGCTTCGCGGTGATTCCGCGCCGCGACTACGAGATCCGCGACAACTGGTATGCCATCGGCATGCGCGGCAGCGGCTCCAAGACCCTGGTGATCAAGGACGCCTTCGTCCCCGAGCACCGCATCCAGGCGGCCAAGGACATGATGGAAGGCCGTTCCGCCGGATACGGCCTGTACCCGGACAGCAAGATCTTCTACGCCCCCTACCGGCCCTACTTCGCCAGCGGCTTCGCGGCGATCAGTCTGGGCATCGCCGAGCGCATGCTGGAGGCCTTCAAGGAGAAAACCCGCAACCGCGTGCGCGCCTACACCGGTGCCAGCGTAGGCACCGCGACTCCGGCACTGATGCGCCTGGCCGAGTCCACCCACCAGGTGGCCGCCGCCCGCGCCTTCCTCGAGAAGACCTGGCAGGAGCACGCGGAACACGGCGAGCGCAAGCAGTACCCGAGCCGCGAGACCCTGGCCTTCTGGCGTACCAACCAGGCCTACGCGGTGAAGATGTGCATCGAGGCGGTGGACCGCCTGTTCAGCGCCGCCGGCGCCACCAGCTGGTTCGATGACAACGAGCTGCAGCGCCTGTTCCGCGACTCCCACATGACCGGTGCCCACGCCTACACCGACTACGACGTCTGTGCTCAGATCCTCGGCCGCGAGCTGATGGGGCTGGAACCCGACCCGACCATGGTCTGATCGGGCCTTCATTCGCAATCCAGTCTTCGTGCAAGTCATGCCGGGGCGCCAGCCCCGGCATTGGGGAACAACATGACCACTCGACAAGAAGCGGCAATCGATTCGCGTGCCTTCCGCCGTGCCCTGGGCAACTTCGCCACCGGCGTGACCATCATGACCGCAGCCGCTGGCGGCAAGCGCGTCGGCGTCACCGCCAACAGTTTCAACTCGGTGTCCCTGGATCCGCCGCTGATCCTCTGGAGCATCGACAAGCGTTCCACCAGCTACGAGGTGTTCGCCGCTGCCAGCCATTTCGCGGTGAACATCCTGGCTGCCGACCAGATCGACCTGTCCAACCAGTTCGCCCGGCCCAGCGACGACAAGTTCGCCGGCATCGAGGTGGAGGAGGGCGCCGGGGGGGCGCCGCTGTTCGCCGGCTGCGCGGCGCGCTTCCAGTGCGAGCTGTACCAGCAGGTGGACGGCGGCGACCACTGGATCCTGATCGGGAAGGTGGTGGCCTTCGACGACCTCGGCCGTGCGCCACTGGTCTACCACCAAGGGGTCTATTCCTCGGTGCTGCCCCATCCGCGTCTGTTGAAGAAGAGCGGCAGCGTCGGCAAGACCGCCTTCCAGGGCCGCCTCAGCCACAACCTCTACTACCTGATGACCCAGGCGGTGCGCAGCTACCAGGCCGACTACCAGCCGCGGCAGCTGGCCACGGGGCTGAGAACCAGCGAGGCGCGAATGCTGATGGTGCTGGAGAAGGACGCCAGCCTCGGCCTTGCCGAGCTGCAGCAACTGGTCGCCATGCCGGTCCGGGAGATCGACGAGGCGCTAGAGAACCTCAAGCGCAAGGGACTGCTGCAGGATGCCGGCGACGGCTACGGGATGACCGAGCTGGGCCTCGAACAGGCGGAACTGCTCTGGAGCATCGCCGAGGAGCAGCAGCAGCGGGTGTTCGCCGCGTTCTCCCCGAAACAGGTGGAAGCCTTCAAGCAGGTACTGCGCGGGATCGTCGGCGGCCTCTGAGGCTTGGGCCGCCCGGCAGCAAGATCGAGACCGCCTTTCCCGGAAAGGCGCGATGAAACAAAAAACCCGGCCGAAGCCGGGTTTTTTTGCGGGTCGAAGCGCGGGATCAGGCAGCGTAGTTGGCGGCCACGAAGTCCCAGTTGACCAGGTTCCAGAACGCCTCGACGTACTTCGGACGCAGGTTGCGGTAGTCGATGTAGTAGGCGTGTTCCCAGACGTCGCAGGTCAGCAGCGGGGTGTCGCCGCTGGTCAGCGGGTTGCCAGCGCCGATGGTGCTGGCCAGGGCCAGGGAACCGTCCGGCTTCTTGACCAGCCAGGCCCAGCCGGAACCGAAGGTGCCGATGGCCACCTTGGTGAACTCTTCCTTGAACTTCTCGAAGGAACCGAAGGCCTTGTTGATGGCTTCGGCCAGAGCGCCGGTGGGCTCGCCGCCACCATTGGGCTTCAGGCCGTTCCAGTAGAAGGTGTGGTTCCACACCTGGGCGGCGTTGTTGAAGATGCCACCCGAGGAAGTCTTGATGATCTCTTCCAGCGACTTGCCTTCGAACTCGGTGCCGGGCACCAGGTTGTTCAGGTTGACCACGTAGCTGTTGTGGTGCTTGCCGTAGTGGTATTCCAGGGTCTCGGCGGAAATGTAGGGTTCGAGGGCGTTCTTCTCGTACGGCAGCGGCGGCAATTCAAAAGCCATGGTGTATCTCCTCAGGTCTGGGCTGGGTGTCGGTCGTATTGGGTTCGACCGCTCACCGGGCGAGGCCGTTCACGGGCGGCCAGAAGTGCGGCGTAGTCGTCTACTCGTTGCCGCGGGCCTTCGATCATAGCATCCGGCAGGCGTCATAACCACGCAGCATCTGTGTGGGAAAGCCCCGATTCAGAGCCTGCCGGCGGGGCTCATGCGAGTTTCAGCAGCACCGCGCCGGCGAGAATCACCGCGCCGGCCAGCAGGCGCGCCGGTGGCAGCGGTTCCTTCAGGCACAGCCAGCCGACCAGCAGGGCGAACACCACGCTGCTTTCCCGCAGTGCGGAGACCAGCGCTACCGGGGCCTGGGTCATGGCCCAGATGACGATGGCGTAGGCGGCCAGCGACATCAGTCCGCCGCCCAGGCCGCTGCGCCAGTGCCCGCGCAGCCGGCTGAGCACCGCTGGGCCGCGCTGCAGGACCAGCGCCGCAGTCATCACCGCGCCGTTCACCGCGAATAGCCACAGCGCGTAGCCGAGCGCGTCGCGGTTGGCCCGTGCGCCGGCGGCATCGGACAGGGTGTAGCCGGCGATGAAGGCCGCGGTCATCAGCGCATTGCTCAGCAGGGCGGCGTTCAGGCGGGCGCCCTGGGCGCCGCGCAGGGCCATCAGCCAGATACCGGCGACCAGGACCAGCAGGCCGGCCAACTGCCCGGCGGCCAGGCGGTCGTGGAGCAGCAGGAGCGACAGCAGGGCGATCAGCAGCGGCGAGCTGCCACGGGCCAGGGGATAGGCCTGGCCGAGGTCGCCATGCTGGTAGACGCGGGCCAGGAAGGCGTTGTAGCCGATGTGCAGCAGCGCGGAGAGCAGCAGCCAGGGCCAGGCGCCGGCGGCGGGCACGGCCACCAGGGGCAGGGCGACGAGGGCTGCCAGCCCGGCGCCGATCTGGATCAGCGCCGCGGTGAGGAAGCGGTCCAAGCCGATCTTCAGCAGCGCGTTCCAGCCCGCGTGCAGAGCGGCGGCGAGTAGCACGGCAAGAAAGACTGGGGTGTCCAGGGCGCGGTCTCCCAAGGGCAAGAGGCGCCGAGCATAGCATCGGCCTGGGACCCGCCCCCAGAGGCTCAGGCGCCCTGCAGCAGCTGCCAGGCCACGGCGAACATCATCAGCGCCACGCCTAGGTCCAGCAGTCGCCAGGTGGCCGGGCGGGCCAGCAGCGGGGCCAGCCAGGCGGCGCCCAGAGCCAGGCCGAAGAACCACAGCGCCGAGGCGCTGGCTGCACCCAGGGCATAGGCGCCGGGCTCCGGCTGCTGGGCGCCGAGGGCGCCGATCAGCAGCACGGTGTCCAGGTAAACGTGCGGGTTGAGCAGGGTCACCGCGAGGGTGGCGAGCAACACCGCGCGCCGCGAGCGCCGTCCGGCATCCGCCGCGCCCTGCAGAGCCTGCGGGATGAAGGTGCGGCGCAGGGCCTGGATGCCGTACCAGATCAGGAAGGCCGCACCGCCCCAGCGGGCGACGCCGAGCAGCAGCGGGCTCTGTACCAGCAGGCTGGCCAGGCCGAACACCCCGGCGCCGATCAGCACGGCGTCGCACAGCACGCAGAGCGCGGCCACCGGCAGGTGATGCTCACGGCGCAGGCTCTGGGCCAGTACGAAGGCGTTCTGCGCGCCGATGGCGACGATCAGCCCGGCGGCCACCAGCAGACCGTTGAGGTAGCTCTGCCACATGGTGGTCACTCCGGGCGGGACGCGTTGCGGCGCACCGGGTTCAGCGGGAAACGGGAAGGGCGGCCGGGCCGCCGCGGCCAGAAGGTTTCGCAAGTCATGGAAAGCATCCGGGGATAGAGGAGAGGTGGTGGTGAGTCTGGGGTCGGCGGGTGTATAAGGAAAACGAATTTTCGATATGGATCATTAGAAAAACAGATGTTCGACTACAAGCTGCTCGCCGCCCTGGCGGCGGTGATCGAACAGGGGGGGTTCGAGCGTGCCGCCCAGGCGTTGGGCCTGTCCCAGTCGGCGGTGTCGCAGCGCATCAAGCTGCTCGAGGCGCGGGTCGGCCAGCCGGTGCTGTTGCGCCTCACCCCGCCGGAGCCCACGGAGATCGGCCGCCGCCTGCTCAACCACGTGCAGCAGGTGCGTCTCTTGGAGCGCGATCTGCAGAGCCAGGTGCCGGCTCTCGCTGAGGAGCACCGCGCGGAGCGCCTGCGCATCGCCCTGAACGCCGACAGCCTGGCCACCTGGTGGGCCGATGCGGTGGGCGGCTTCTGCGTCGAGCGCGGCCTTTTGCTGGAGCTGGTGGTGGAAGACCAGGACGTCGGCCTCAAGCGCATGCGCGCCGGCGAGGTGGCCGCTTGCGTGTGCGCCGGCGACCGCCCGGTGGCCGGGGCGCGCTGCATCCTCCTTGGCGCCATGCGTTACCGGGCGCTGGCCAGCCCGGCATTCTTCGCCCGGCACTTCGCCGAGGGGGTGAGCGCCGCGGCCCTGGCCAGGGCGCCGGCCATCGTGTTCGGTCCGGACGACCAGTTGCAGCACCGCTACTTCGCCATGCTCGGCGGCGAGGGCGGCTTCCTCCATCACCTCTGCCCGTCCTCGGAGGGCTTCGTGCGCCTGACGGTGAGCGGCTTCGGCTGGGGGCTGGTGCCCGAGCAGCAGGTGCGCGGTGAGCTGGCGCGCGGCGAGCTGGTCGAGCTGCTGCCCGGCCGGGTGATCGACGTGCCGCTGTACTGGCATTACTGGCGCAACGGCGGCGAGTTGCTCGCCAGCCTGACTCGCCATCTGGAGCGTCATATCGGCCAGTGGCTGGTGCCGGTGGAGCGCCACCCGCGCCCGGCCTGAGCACGGCCACTCGCTTGGCGCGCTGCGCCAGCGCGAGCGGTGCGCGGACCTGCTAGGCTCGCCCGCAGCCGTGGCGAAACGTACTCAACAACAGGGAAGCGAGCATGAGGATACTGGTCACCGGAGCAAGCGGATTCATCGGCGGGCGCTTCGCCCGCTTCGCCTTGGAACAGGGGCTCGAGGTGCGCATCAACGGCCGCCGGGCGGAGGCGGTGGAGGCCCTGGTGGCACGCGGCGCCGAGTTCGTCCAGGGCGATCTGTCCGACCTGGCGCTGGTGCAGCGCCTGTGCCAGGGCGTGGACATGGTGGTGCACTGCGCCGGCGCGGTCGGCGTGTGGGGCAGCTACGACTACTTCCACCAGGCCAACGTGACCGTCACCGAGCACGTGGTGGAGGCCTGCCTGCGTCAGGGAGTGCGCCGCCTGGTGCACCTGTCCTCGCCCTCGGTGTACTTCGACGGCAAGTCCCATGTCGGGCTGCGCGAGGAGCAGGTGCCCCGCAAGTTCGTCGACCACTACGGCGCCACCAAGTACCTGGCCGAGCAGAAGGTGTTCGGTGCCGCCGAGCGCGGCCTCGAGGTGATCGCCCTGCGTCCGCGCTTCGTCACCGGCGCCGGCGACACCAGCATCTTCCCGCGGATGGTCGAGATGCACCGCAAGGGGCGTCTGTGGATCGTCGGCAACGGCCTCAACAAGGTCGACTTCACCAGCATCCACAACCTCAATGACGCGCTGTTCAGCTGCCTGACCGCCGGCGGCGAGGCGCTCGGGCGGGTCTACAACATCAGCAACGGTGCACCCGTACCGCTCTGGGACGTGGTCAACTACGTGCTGCGCCGCTTCGGCCTGGCGCCGGTCGGCCGCCACCTGCCGTTCGGCCTGGCCTATGGACTGGCGACTCTCAACGAGGGCATCTGCCGGCTGCTGCCCGGACGGCCGGAACCGGCGTTGTTCCGCCTCGGCGTGGCGGTGATGGCTCGCGACTTCAGCCTGGACATCAGCCGTGCGCGCCAGTACCTCGACTACGAGCCGCGGGTCAGCCTGTGGACCGCGGTGGACGAGTTCTGCGACTGGTGGCAGGCCCGCCAAGCAGGCTGAGTCCTCAGCCGCGCAGCGGGCCGGCGTAGCGCATGTACTGGGCGACCAGTTGTTCCTCGCTGAGCACCGGCGGGGTCGGCTGAATGCCGCTGAGACTGCTGAGCTTCTCGCCCAGGGCGCGGGTTTCCTCGGATTCGGACTTGCAGCAGGCGTCGAGCATCTGCTTGATCGAGCCGGGCTGGCTCAGGCGGATGTCCACACCCTGTTCTTCCCGCAAACGCCGCCGCAGCGTCTGCATGCAGTCGAGTACAGCCTTGGTCAGTTCCATAGCGCAACCTCCTCTACAGCGGGAAAGAGGACTTCGAGCCGTTCGTCCGTGAAACGCTCGAAGGCGGCCGGTACCAAGCTCCCCCTCTCGGTCCGGCGGGTGGGCGGCGGTGAGCGGACCGCCCCAATGCTCCATGCTAGACGCGTCGCGGCGTCCTGGAGGCCTTACAGCAATAGACGTGCCAGGTCTTCTGCCACGAAACTTCTCGGCCTGGCGCAGGTCGATCCGCTCCAGGCTGCCCTGTGCCGGTGCAGGCCGCACCGTGGCGGCGCGGCCCTGCCCGGTTCGGCGCAGCTGGGGCCGGTGCGAGTCGGTATACTGGCCGGCACCGCGCCTTGCGGAGCTCTCGAAGGTTTTTGCCATGCGTAATGATGCACTCGACGAACTGGACAGCGTGCCCAGTCTTACCACCGACGCAAGGGATCATGACTTCGGCCGTTCCGGGCTGAACGATTACGAGCCCTCCGCGGCGCGCCGACCGGTCAGGGTGCCGAGCACCGGCCCGCTGTGGGCGCTGGTCGGTGCGCTGCTGATCGCCCTCGGCGGACTCGGCTGGTGGAGCCACCAGCAGATCAGCCTGATGAGCCAGCAACTGGTGGCCACCCAGGAGAGCTTCGCGCGGATCAGCGAGGAGGCCGCTGGGCGCATCCAGGACATCTCCGGCAAGGTAGTGGCCACCGAATCCAGCATCACCAGCGGCAGCGAGGCGCTGCGCCTGCAGGTCCGCCAGCTGGACACCAAGCTCGCCGACCTGGGCCGCCAGGTACAGCTGCTGGCCAGCCAGCAGAGCGGCCACGCCAAGCGCTTCGAGCAGCTGACCGCCGACCTCAAGGCCCAGCAGGAGACCAGCGCAAAGCTGGACGCGCGGCTGCAGGGCCTGGCCGGCGAACAGGCGGCGCTGAAGAGCGTCCAGGACGAGCAGGCCAGGCTCGCCGAGCAGCTCAAGAGCCTGAGTGGCGACGTGGCAGCACTGAAGAAGCAGGGCAACCCGAGTCAGGCCATCGGGCGCCTGGAGCAGGAGCTGCTGATCCTCAAGAGCGAGCTGGAGAACCGCAACGCCTCGAACGGTACCGCCGAGTTCGACCTGTTCCGTGCGCAGATGACCCGCAACATCAATGCCCTGCAGACCCAGATGCAGAGTCTCCAGCAGCAGCTGAACGCACGCCAGTGAGTTGTGCTGTGGAATGCAGGACGCCGGCCTTGGGCCGGCGTCCTGCTTTGGGGAATGCCTACAGCCGCGGATAGTCGATATAGCCCACCGGCCCCGGGGTGTAGAAGGTTTCCGGGTCGGCCGGGTTGAGCGGTGCGTGGCGGGCGAAGCGCTCCGGTAGGTCGGGGTTGGCGATGAAGGGCACGCCGAAGGCCACCGCATCGGCCCGCCCCTCGGCGAGCAGGGCGTTGGCGCTCTCCAGGGTGAAGCGCTCGTTGGCGATGTAGACGCCGCCAAAGGCCGTTTTCAGCTCGTCCAGCAGGCTGTCCTCGGCCAGGTACTCGCGGGCGCAGATGAAGGCCACCCCGCGCCGGCCCAGCTCGCGGGCCACGTAGCCGAAGGTCGCCGCGCGGTTGGAGTCGCCCATGTCATGAGCGTCGGCGCGCGGCGCCAGATGCACGCCGACCCGGCCGGCGCCCCACACCGAGATCACCGCGTCGGTGACTTCCAGCAGCAGCCGTGCGCGGTTCTCGATGGAGCCGCCGTAGCGGTCGCTGCGCTGATTGGTGCTGTCCTGCAGGAACTGGTCGAGCAGGTAGCCGTTCGCGCCGTGGATCTCCACCCCATCGAAGCCGGCGGCCCGGGCGTTCTCCGCGCCGATCCGGTAGGCCTCGACGATCTCGGGGATCTCCTCCAGCGCCAGGGCGCGCGGGGTGACGTATTCCTTCTGTGGACGCACCAGGCTGACGTGTCCGGCCGGCTTGACGGCGCTGGGCGCCACCGGCAGCTCGCCGTTCAGGTAGAGAGGGTCGGAGATGCGTCCGACGTGCCAGAGCTGCAGGACGATGCGCCCACCGTTGGCATGCACCGCCTTGGTGACGTTGCTCCAGCCGCGCACCTGGTCGTCGGACCAGATGCCGGGGGTGTTCGGGTAGCCGACGCCCATCGGGGTTACCGAGGTGGCCTCGCTGATGATCAGCCCCGCTGAGGCGCGCTGCGCGTAGTACTCGGCCATCAGGGCGTTGGGCACCCGGTCCGCGTCGGCGCGGCAGCGGGTCAGCGGCGCCATGACGATGCGGTTGGGCAGTTCCAGGTCGCCGATGCGGATGGGATCGAACAGGGTGGTCATGCTGGGTCCTCCTTGGGATCAAGGGATGAGGTCAGGCGGAAGGCGTTTCAAGTCGGGCGACGTCGCGGGGCATGGGCGGTGGGGCGCTCACAGGGTTTCGCCCAACTGGTGGAGAAAGGCGGCGATGGTGGCCTCGTCGCGGCGGAAGAAATGCCACTGGCCGATCCTGTGGCGGCTGACCAGCCCGGCGCGCTGCAGGGTCGCCAGGTGTGCCGAGACGGTGGACTGCGACAGGCCGCATCGCCGGTCGAACTGGCCGGCGCAGACGCCGATCTCGAACGGATGCGTCTGGGCCGGGCAATGCCGCTCCGGCTCCTGCAGCCAGTGCAGCATCTGACGGCGCAGCGGGTGGGCGAGGGCCTTGAGGACGGCGTCGAGGTCGATGGGCATGGCAATGGGCCTTTGGCTGGTGTCTTGGCGCGAACTGTATATCGGCCGGAGGCGATGGACAGTTCGTTTCGCCCGATAGTAATCATCGAGCGCAGCAATGTTTGCCGAAGCCGTCCGCCTCGCGCACCATGGTGGAATGAACTACCTCGCTCACCTGCATCTCGGCGGCCAGCGGCCGGAACAACTGCTCGGCAGTCTCTACGGCGACTTCGTCAAGGGCGCCCTGGCCGGGCGTTTCGCTCCGGAGACCGAGGCGGCCATCCGCCTGCACCGGCGCATCGACGCGTTCACCGACCGGCACCCCGTGGTGATCGCCGCCCGGGAGCGCTTTCCCGGCGCACGGCGGCGTATGGCCGGGATCGTTCTCGACCTGTTCTTCGACCACTGCCTGGCCCGCGACTGGGCGCGCTATGCCGAGGAGCCGCTGCCGGCCTTCACCGCGCGGGTCTACCGCGCCCTGGATGCGGCGGACGGCCTGCCCGGGCGCCTGGCGTTGATCGCCCCGCGTATGGCGGCGCAGGACTGGCTGGGTAGCTACCGCGAGTTCGACAGCGTCGAGCTGGCTCTGGAGGGCATGCGCCGGCGTCTGTCGCGCCCCGAGCTGCTGAACGGTGCCTGGGAGGAGCTGGCGCGCCTCTACGAGCCACTCGGCGAGGACTTCCGGCGCTTCTATCCCGAGCTGCAACGCTTCGCCCGGAACGAGCTGGCGCGCCGTTGAGCGGCGGTCGCCCGCGTCCGGGCGCCACTCGCCTTGCGGTCGCCTGCCGCCATGGGCAACCTAGGAAATCCCGGTGTCCGCCCGATGACCTGCCTGACGAGGAGAATTCGCCATGCCCTGGCAGCGCCTGCTGGAAACCCCCGAGCCCCTGCCTGCCCGTCCTTTGGCCGACTGGTACGCACAGCTCGTCGAGCGCCTCGGCGGACGGCCCTCCTCCTTCGAGCTGGCACTGCTTGGCGGGCGGCTGGCGCCCAGCCCGGGGCTGGCCTTCTTCGTCGGCTACCAGGCGGCGTTGCGCGCCCTCTGGCCGGCGGCGCCGAGGACCCCCGGAGCACTGTGCGTCACCGAGAACCGCAGCGTGCGCCCGGCCGAGCTGCAGACCCGCCTGGACGGGGAGGCGTTGCACGGCCGCAAGGATTTCGTCACCGCAGTGGAGGCGGCCGCCTGGATGCTGGTCGCCGCCCGTGCCGAGGGCCCCGGCGAGGCGCCGCGCCTGGCGCTCTGCGTGGTGCGGGCCGGCAGCGCCGGAGTGCGCCTGGAGCCCTTGCCGGCCCTGCCGCTGATGCCCGAGGTGGGCCATGGCCGCCTGCATCTGGATGGCGTGGGCTGCGAAGTGCTGGAGGGCGACGGCTGGGACGATTACGTCAAGCCGTTCCGCACCCTCGAGGATCTGCACGTGCTGACCGCGGTGACGGCCTGGCAGCTGGGGATCGCCACCCTGCACGGCTGGCCCCAGGCGCTGCGCCTGCGCCTGCTCGCCCTGCTCGTCGGCTGCTCCGAGGTGGCCCGCCAGCCGGCCCGTGCCGCGGCCAGCCATGTGCTGCTCGGTGGTCTGTTCGCCCAGCAGGCGGCGCTCAGGGACGAGGTGAACGCCGCCTTCGCCAGTGGCTCGGCGGAGCTGGCGGCCGTATGGCAGCGTGACCAGCGTCTGCTGGAGGTGGCCCGCGGTGCCCGTGAAAAACGCCTGGACAAGGCCCTGGCCAGCTTCGCCCGGCGCAAGGACGCCTAGCCGGGGCATTCAGGCCCGGCGGCGCACTGGCTTCGCTCTGCGCATGGGTTTGCAACGGCGAAGCGGAGGGCTATCGTTCACCGCCTGAGTTTGGCCCGCCCCAAGGATGCCCATGCGTCTACTGTCGACCCTTCTGCTCGCCTGCTGCCTGGCGCTGCCCGCCCAGGCCGCCTGGTACCTGGACAACGAATCCTCGCGGATCTCCTTCATCTCCACCCGCTCCGGCAATCTCTCCGAGGTACACCGCTTCCTCACCCTGCACGGGCGCATCAGCGACACGGGCCAGGCGCGCCTGCGCATCGAGCTGGACTCGGTGAGCACCGGCATCCCCCGGCGCGATGAGTACCTGCGCAAGCTGCTGTTCGAGGTTGAGCGCTTCGCCGACGCGCAGATCAGCACGCAGATCGACCTCGGTCCGATCACCGATCTGGCGCCTGGCGCCCAGCTGGAGCTGAACCTGCCGCTGACCGTCAGCCTGCGCGGCCAGGAGCACCGCTACGACGCCGAGCTGCTGGCCACCCGCCTGGACGACCGGCGCTTTCAGGTGGTCAGCTTGGCGCCGCTGGTCCTGCACCTCGACGACTTCGCCCTCGGCCAGGGCGTCGAGGCCCTGCGCCGGGCCGGTGGCATCGATGCCATCAGCCCATCGGTGCCGGTGAGTGCGGTGCTGATCTTCACCGAACGCTGATGGGCCACATCTTCCCCTGGCGCTCCGGCAACCGCTTTGCCCTGCTGATCGACGGGCCGAGCTTCTTTCCGGCGATGCTCGAGGCCATCGCCGGGGCTGAGCGGGAAGTGCTGCTGGAGCTCTACCTGGTGGAGGACGGCCGCTGCAGCGAGGTGCTGGTGGAGGCGCTGGCCGCCGCTGCGCGACGCGGGGTGGAGGTGCGCTGCCTGTTCGACGGCTTCGGCAGTCTGCGTTTCGGCAGCCGCCTGCGCCAGTGCCTGAGCGAGGCCGGCGTGGCGCTGCGCCTGTACAACCCGCTGCGCTGGAGGCGCGGCCTGCACAACCTGCATCGCGACCACCGCAAGCTGTTGGTGGTCGACCGGCGCATCGCCTTCGTCGGCGGTACCGGCGCCACCGACGAGTTCTGGCGTCCGGGCGAGGCGAAAAGTCTCTGGCATGAGGTGATGGTCAGCATCGAGGGGCCGCTGGTTGCCCATTGGCAGCTGCTGTTCGACTACCAGTGGCAGGCCAACGTCGGCCGGCGGCCCTGGAGGCCCGAGGAGGCGCCGGGACTGGACCGCCTGCCGCCGCTGCCTCCCCAGGGGCATGGCATGGGCCGGCTGGCCTACGCCGATGCCCGGCAGAACCGCGACATAGTCCAGTCGCTGGTGCGCAGCTTGCGCCGCGCCAAGCGGCGGATCTGGCTGGCCACGCCCTATTTCCTGCCCAGCTGGAAGGTGCGCCGGGCGCTACAGCATGCCGCGCGGCGCGGCGTCGAGGTGCGCCTACTGCTGACCAGCCACAACACCGACCACCCGCCGGTGCGCTACGCCGGGCAGCGCTACTACCACCGTCTGCTGCGCGCGGGGGTGCGCATCCACGAGTACGGGCCACGCTTCCTGCACCTGAAAATGGTTCTGGTGGACGACTGGGTGAGCGTCGGCTCCTGCAACTTCGACCACTGGAACCTGCGCTTCAACCTGGAGGCCAATCTGGAGGCCCTGGACCGCAGCCTGACCCGGGAGGTGGAGGCCTGTCTGGCGGCCGACTTCGCCAGCAGCCGGGAGGTGACCCTAGAAGCCTGGCGTCAGCGGCCACTGCACAAGCGCCTCCGCCAATACCTGTGGGGCTGGATGGACCGCCTGGTGGTGAACCTGCTGTACCGCCGCCAGTAACGACGACGGCCCCCGCAGGGGCCGTCGCGCCGTGCCGCTCGGGGCTGCCGAGGCAGCCCGGGGCCTTCATAGGTTCAGGCGTTTATCGATCAGCCCCTGGACCACGCTGGGGTCGGCCAGGGTGGTGGTGTCGCCGAGGTTCTCCAGCTCGTTGCAGGCGATCTTGCGCAGGATGCGGCGCATGATCTTGCCCGAGCGGGTCTTCGGCAGGGCCGGTGCCCACTGGATCAGGTCCGGCTTGGCGAAGCTGCCAATCTCCCGGGTGACCAGGCCCAGCAGCTCCTGCTTCAGCGCCTCGTCCGGCTCGACGCCGAGCATCGGGGTGACGAAGGCGTAGATGCCCTGGCCCTTGACGTCGTGGGGGTAGCCGACCACCGCCGCCTCGGCCACCGCGTCGTGGAGCACCAGAGCGCTTTCCACCTCGGCGGTGCCGATGCGGTGCCCGGAGACGTTGATCACGTCATCGACGCGGCCGGTGATCCAGTAGTAACCGTCCTCGTCGCGGCGCGCGCCGTCGCCGGTGAAGTAGTAGCCAGGGTAGGCCTTGTAGTAGGTGTCGATCATCCGCTGGTGGTCGCCGTAGACGGTGCGGATCTGGCTCGGCCAACTGGCCTTGATGGCCAGCACGCCGCTGCCGGGGCCCTCGATCTCGCGGCCTTTGTCATCCAGCAGCACCGGCTGCACACCGAAGAACGGGCGGGTCGCCGAGCCGGGCTTGAGAGTGGTGGCGCCGGGCAGCGGGGCGATCATGATGGCGCCGGTCTCGGTCTGCCACCAGGTGTCGACGATCGGGCAGCGTCCTTCGCCGACCACGTGGTAGTACCACTCCCAGGCTTCCGGGTTGATCGGCTCGCCGACCGTGCCAAGCAGGCGCAGGCTGGCCCGCGAGGTCCTTTTCACCGGTTCTTCGCCCTCGCGCATCAGCGCACGCAGGGCGGTGGGCGCGGTGTAGAAGATGTTCACCTGGTGCTTGTCGACCACCTGCCAGAAGCGCGAGGCGTCCGGGTAGCTGGGGACGCCCTCGAAGATCAGGCTGGTGGCGCCGTTGGCCAGCGGGCCGTAGACGATGTAGCTGTGCCCGGTGACCCAACCGACGTCCGCGGTGCACCAGAAGATGTCGCCGTCGTGGTAGTCGAACACGTACTTGTGGGTCATCGCCGCCTGCAGCAGATAGCCGCCGGTGGTGTGCAGCACGCCCTTGGGCTTGCCGGTGCTGCCGGAGGTGTAGAGGATGAACAGCGGGTCCTCGGCGTCCATCGGCTCCGGCGGGCAGTCGGCATCGGCCTTGCGCAGCGCCTCGTGGTACCAGATGTCGCGGCCTTCCACCCAGTCGATCTTGCCCTGGGTACGCTCCACAACGATCACCGTGGAGACGTTCGGGCAGTTCTGCAGGGCCTTGTCGACGTTGGCCTTGAGTGGGATGTACTTGCCGCCGCGCACCCCTTCGTCGGCGGTGATCACCGTGCGGCAGTCTGCGTCGAGGATGCGGTCGCGCAGCGAGTCTGGCGAGAAGCCGCCGAACACCACCGAGTGGATGGCGCCGATCCGCGCGCAGGCGAGCATGGCGTAGGCGGTCTCGGGGATCATCGGCATGTAGATGCACACCCGGTCGCCCTTCTTCACCCCGCGGCTCTTCAACACGTTGGCCAGGCGGCAGACGTGGTGGTGCAGCTTGTTGTAGGTGATGTGCGCGGACTCACTGGGGTTGTCGCCTTCCCAGATGAAGGCGACCTGCTCGCCGCGCTTCTCTAGATGGCGGTCGATGCAGTTGTAGGCGACGTTCAACTTGCCGCCCCGGAACCAGCTCACCTGGCCTCGGTGGAGGTCGGCGTGGTGCACGCTCTGCCAGGGCTTGAACCAGTCCAGGAAGGCTTTCGCCTGTTCCGCCCAGAAGGTTTCGGGTTGCTCGACGGACTGCCGGTACAGGCGCTGGTAGTCCTCTTCTTTGAGGTGGGCGCGCTGGCGCACGGCCTCGGGAACCGGATGGGTGGTGATTTCGAACATGGCAGGGCCTACTTGTCTTGTTGTTGTTGGCTGGGGAAATAGGGTGGTCGATGCCGGTGTCGGGTTCAACCCCTAGACTGTAGAACATTGCGGCGGGCACGAACCCGGCGCCGAGCCGGGTTCGCGAGGGAGGCGGTGAGCGTTCAGCCGCGGTGATGGGCGCGGAAGAAGTCGATCAGGCCCTGTGTGGAAGCGTCGGCGGTGTGGCGCTCGTCGTGGCCGGTCAGGCACTGGTAGACGTCCCTGCCCAGCTCCTTGCCGAGCTCCACGCCCCACTGGTCGAAGGCGTTGATGCCCCAGAGCACGCTCTGCACGAACACCTTGTGCTCGTACATGGCCACCAGTGCGCCCAGGCGGCGCGGGCTGACCCGTTCCATGACCAGGGTGTTGCTCGGCCGGTTGCCGGGAATCACCTTGTGCGGCGCCAGACGCTGCACTTCCTCTTCCGGCAGGCCCTTGGCGCGTAGTTCCGCTTCGGCCTCCGCGCGGGTCTTGCCGAGCATCAGCGCCTGGCTCTGCGACAGGCAGTTGGCGTACAGCCACTGTTGGTGGTCGGCCACCGGGTTGTGGCTGGCCACCGGGACGATGAAGTCTGCGGGGATCAGCAGGGTGCCCTGATGCAGCAGCTGGTGGTAGGCGTGCTGGCCGTTGCAGCCCACACCGCCCCAGATTACCGGGCCGGTGGCACAGCTTACCGGAGCGCCGTCTTGGCGCACGCTCTTGCCGTTGGACTCCATGTCCAGCTGCTGCAGGTGCTGGGTGATGTTCCGCAGGTAGTGATCGTAGGGCAGGATCGCGTGGCTCTGCGCGCCCCAGAAGTTGCCGTACCAGAGACCCAGCAGGGCCAGCAGCACTGGCATGTTGCGTTCGAAGGGGGCGCTCAGGAAGTGCTGGTCCATGCTGTAGGCACCGGACAGCAGCTCCTTGAAGTTGGACATGCCGATGGCCAGGGCGATCGGCAGGCCTATGGCCGACCACAGCGAATAGCGCCCGCCGACCCAGTCCCACATGGGGAAGATGTTCTCCGCGCGGATGCCGAATTCCAGTGCCGCCGCCTGGTTGCTGGTGACGGCGATGAAGTGGCGGTGCAGCTCAGCCTGCGAGCCGCCCTGGGCCAGGTACCAGGTGCGCGCGGCCTGGGCGTTCTTCAGGGTCTCCAGGGTGCCGAAGGACTTCGAGGAAACGATGAACAGAGTGGTCTCCGCCCTGAGGCGGGCGGACAGCTCGTGGAACTCGCTGCCGTCGATATTGGCCAGGTAGTGGCAGCGCACGCCGCGCTGGGCGAACGGCAGCAGCGCCTCGGAGACCAGCTGCGGGCCGAGGAAGGAGCCGCCGATGCCGATGTTCACCACGTCGGTGATCGGCTTCTCGCTGTAGCCGCGCCATAGGCCGTCGTGGATGCGTCCGACCAGCTCGGTCATCTGGCCGAGCACGCGGTGCACCTCCGGCATCACGTCCGTGCCGTTGACCTCGAGACGGTCGGCGACCGGACGGCGCAGGGCGGTGTGCAGGGCCGGGCGGCCTTCCGAGGCGTTGACCGGCTCGCCGCGGAACAGTGCCTCGATGGCGCTCCTGAGTCTGGCTTCCTCGGCCAGGCGCACCAGCAGGTCGCGGGTTTCACGGGTGATCAGGTTCTTCGAGTAGTCGAGCAGCAGACCGCAGGCGCTGAGCGAGAATTCCTGGAAGCGCCCGGGGTCGGCGGCGAAGGCCTCGCGCATGCTGAAACCTTGCATCGCACGCCGGTGCTCGACCAGGGATTGCCACGCGGGCAGGCGGGTGACGTCGAGTGGTTGTTGGTAATGCGACATGTCGGGTTCCTTCAGCGGATACAGGCTTCGGATAGCAAAGAGCCCGGAAGTCCTCTCCGGGCTCGGTGTCTGCTCAGGAGGGATTCGGTCCGCCTGAGCGAGAAGGCAGTACCGAGCCGGCTCGACCCGTTGCCCAAGGCTCAGTACAGAATACGTGCTTTGCGGCAGGAGCGCTGGCTTCGAACGGCATGGCCCGGTGTTCCGCCGCGTCAGGGGGCGCTGGCGAGCTCCACTTCGAGGTTGTCGATCAACCGGGTGTTGCCCAGGTAGGCGGCGGCGGCGATCACCAGATGACGGTCGTCGGGCTGCGCCGGGCGCAGGCTGTCAGCCTGGCAGATATCCAGGTAGTCGGGACGGAAGCCGGCGTCGGTGAGGCGCTGTCTGCCTTCGCCGCAGAGCTGCGCGTAGTCGCGGCGCCCGCCGCGGACCTCCTCGCCCAGCCACTGCAGGGTGCGGTACAGCTGCGGGGCGATGGCGCGCTCCTCGGGGCTCAGGTAGCCGTTGCGCGAGGACAGCGCCAGACCGTCCTCGGCGCGCACCGTAGGCATGCCGAGGATCTGTACCGGAATGTTCAGGTCGCGTACCAGGGTGCGGATCACCGCCAGCTGCTGGAAGTCCTTCTGGCCGAAGATCGCCAGGTCCGGCTGGACCATCTGGAACAGCTTGGTGACCACGGTGGCCACGCCGTCGAAGTGGCCAGGGCGGCTAGCCCCGCAGAGCCCCTCGGAGACGCCACTGACGTGCACGATGGTCTGGCTCTGCATGCCCTGGGGATACATTTCCTCCACGCTGGGGGCGAACAGCAGGTCGCAGCCGGCGTCAAGGAGTTTCTTCTGGTCGTCAGCCAGGGTTCGCGGGTAGCTGGCCAGGTCCTCGTTGGGCCCGAACTGCAGCGGGTTGACGAAGATGCTGGCGACCACGAAGCCGGTGCGCTGGGCGGCCTGCTCGACCAGGGCGATGTGCCCGGCGTGCAGGTTGCCCATGGTCGGCACCAGGCCGATGTCCTTGCCCTCGGCGCGTGCCTGGGCGACCGCGGCGCGCAGCTCGCGGACGGTGGTAACGGTGTTCATGCGGAGAATCCGTGCTCGGCGGCAGGGAAGGAGCCGTCCTTGACGGCCTTGACGTAGGCGGCGAAGGCGTCCTGGATGGATCCCTGGCCGGCCATGAAGTTCTTGACGAATTTCGGCGTGCGGCCGGTCAGCGACAGTCCGAGCATGTCGTGTAGCACCAGCACCTGGCCGTCGGTACCGGCGCCGGCGCCGATGCCGATCACCGGGACCCGCGCCGTGCGGGCGATCTCGCTGGCCAGGTCGCTGGGCACGCACTCCAGCAGCAGCATGGCCGCGCCGGCCTGTTCCAGGGCCAGGGCGTCCTCGCGCAGGCGGCGCGCCTGGGCGTCGCCGCGGCCCTGCACCTTGTAACCGCCGAAGAGGTTCACCGACTGCGGGGTCAGGCCCAGGTGCGCGCACACCGGCACGCCGTTCTCGGCCAGGCGCTGTACCGCCGGAACCAGGTTGGCGCCGCCCTCCAGCTTGACCATGTGCGCGCCGGCCTGCATGACCCGGGCGCAGTTGGCCAGGGTCTGCTCGAGGGTCGCGTAGCTCATGAAGGGCAGGTCGGTGGCGATCAGCGCCCCCTGATTGCCGCGCTTCACGCAGGCAGTGTGGTAGGCCATCTCCTCGACGCTGACCGGCAGGGTGCTGTCGTTGCCCTGGACGACCATGCCCAGGGAGTCGCCGACCAGCAGCACTTCGACGCCGGCCTGGCAGGCGGCACGGGCGAAGGTGGCATCGTAGGCGGTGAGCATGGTGATCTTGTCACCATTCCGCTTCATCTCCTGAAGGGTGGTCAGGGTTACATCAGGCATGAAATGTTCCTCGATCGGGCCCTTTCTCGCCCGGTTGGGGCGGCGGGAGGCCTATAGTCCAGATGGGCGGACGGGAAGTCAATTGCGGGTGTTACCGGTCTGTTACCGCCACGTTACCCGGGCTGCCTGGTATGCGGGCGCCAGAGTGGAACGGTGCGTGGCGCCTGGTGCTCAGGCAGGCGCCGGCAGGCGCTCGAGCCCTGCGAAGGGGCAGGCGGCCAGCCAATCGACCAGCGGTCGGCCGTCGGGCATCACCAGGTCCTCGGCGATCTCCGCCAGCGGGTAGAGGACGAAGGCGCGGGCGTGCATGTGGTAGTGCGGCACGGTGAGGCGTGGCTCGTCGATGATCCGGCTGCCGAACAGCAGGATGTCCAGGTCCAGGGTGCGCGGCCCCCAGCGCTCGGCCTTGCGCTGGCGCCCCTGCTCCTGCTCGATGCGCTGCAGGGCATCGAGCAGCTCCAGGGGGGCGAGTCCAGTGTCCAGGGCGGCTACGGCGTTGACGTAGCGCGGCTGGTCCGGCGGGCCCAGCGGGTCGCTGGCGTACAGCGAGGAGTGGCGCACCAGCTGCGAGGCGGGCAGGGCGGCGAGGGCGGTCAGCGCCTGGCGCAGTTGCTCGGCCGGTTCGGCCAGGTTGCTGCCGAGGCCGATGTAGACCCGTTCCATCACTGGTCGTCGCTCACCGGCGTTGCCGCGTTGCTGCCGCGACGCCTGCGGCCACCGCGCCGGCGCTTGCGCTGGCCGCCTTCGCCGGCATCCTTGCTGGACAGCTCGCGGATCATCTGCCGGCGCACGCTGTCGCTGGCTTCTTGGTAGACGGTCCACCAGGCGCCGAGGCCGCCGGTGTCGTCGCCGGCGCTCTCACGCAGCAACAGGAAGTCGTAGCCGGCGCGGAAGCGCGGGCTTTCCAGCAGCAGGTCGGCGCGTTTGCCGGTGCGCCGAGGCAGGCGTTCCTGCATGTCCCAGATCTCGCGGATCGGGATGGTGAAGCGCTTGGGTACGGCGATGCGCTGGCACTGCTCGCTGATCAGCTCGTGGGCGGCCTCCTGCAGGGCCGGAATCGGCGGCATGCCGCGTTCTTGGAGACGCGCTACCCGTGCCGGCAACGCCGGCCAGAGCAGCGCGGCGAACAGGAAGGCCGGGGTGACCGGCTTGCCCAGGCGGATGCGCTCGTCGGTGTTGATCAGCGCCTGGCGGATCAGCCGGTGGGTGTACTCGGGGTTCTGCTCGAGGGCGGCGGCGCTGGCCGGGAACAGTGGGGCGAACAGGTCGTACTGGAGGAGCAGCTGGTAGGTGCGTTCGGCGTAGCCGGAGAGGAACAGCTTGAGCACTTCGTCGAACAGTCGCGCGGGAGGGATCTCGCGCAGCATGGGCGCCAGCTTGGGAATGGGGGCGGCGGTGTGCTTCTCGATCTCGAAGCCCAGCTTGGCGGCGAAGCGCACCGCGCGCAGCATGCGCACGGGGTCCTCAAGGTAGCGCTGCTCGGGATCGCCGATCAGACGGATTAGGCGGTTGCGGATGTCGTGGACGCCGCGGGCGTAGTCGAGGATGCGCTCGGCGGTGACGTCGAAGTACAGCGCGTTGATGGTGAAGTCGCGGCGCTGGGCGTCGTCCTCCAGGGTCCCGTAGACATTGTCGCGGAGGATCCGGCCGCTCTCGTTGCGCGCAGCCTGGGCGCTGTCGACCTCCTCGTCACCCTGCGGGTGCTGGGCGCGGAAGGTGGCCACCTCGATGATCTCGCGGCCGAAGTGCACATGGACCAGCTTGAAGCGCCGGCCGATCACCCGGGCGTTACGGAATTCGGCACGGACCTGCTCGGGAGTGGCGTTGGTGGCAACGTCGAAGTCCTTCGGCTCGAGGTCGAGCAGCAGGTCGCGCACGCAGCCGCCGACCAGATAGGCCTGGTAGCCCGCCTGTTGCAGGCGCTCGACCACGCTGACGGCGTGACGGCTGATCCGCTGGCCGCGACGCAACGGATGCTGGCGGCTGGTCAGCACTTCGGGAGTGGTGCGCGGGGGCCTGGCGCGGCGCAGGGGCAGGCGGAGAGTCTGGAACAGCTTCTTCAGCATGAGAGATTCTGTTTGACGGGCTGGAAGTGTACGGCCAGAACGGAGAATGACCGCGGAATTGGCGCGGATTCTAGCATCGAGTGGGGGGAAGGTGTGCGAGGAGGGGAGCGGAAGCTACTGGGGGAGCTTTCGTTCCCCCCCGAATTGGTTCGTGCTTTGTTCTTGTTGTTATGCCGGGCTTGTTGTTTTTGTTTGTCGACCCGTTCCTTCTGCCCAGTGGCATCCGGAAAGGACTCCCAATCTCGGGAGTCAGTAGCGAACGGATTGCTTTGGAAGCTGATGCAGCCGCTTTTCGAGGATTCCAACCAGTTCGGTGCTGCCTTGAGGAGCAGTTTTGTTGTTCTCTACCTGGCTGTGGGGTGAACCCCCAACGGCTAGTCCTCTCCAAAAGAATCAGTTAGCTGCGTCCCCTGCGTTGTTGTTTTTGTTATGCCGGAGTCGTTTCGTCTTGTTCTTATTGTGAAGGGCGTTGCTTGTTATTGTTGTTGTGCCAGAGATATAGCAGGTGTCGTGCCAATTTTTTGAAATCCTTGTAAATCAAGGACTTGGGTGAGAGGAGGGGAGGGGCGGTGCGCTGCGGGAGGGCCGAATTCGTTACCCAATGCCCCGCTTTTTGTTACGGGATGTGAGGGCGGTAACAACTCGGGGAACCTGAGAGGTTACCGGTTGTCACCGCTGCACGCTCAGTTGTCGACGGTGTTACCAGCCTTGCGACGCGGGATGCCCAGGCGCTGACGGCGCTCCCACAGGCACTTGCGGCTGATGCCCAGCTTGCGGGCCAGCTCGGTCTCGGTCATGTGGTCCTGGTGCTCGAGCACGAAGTGCTGGAAGTAGTCCTCCAGGGACAGATCCTCGGTGGGCTCGTGGGCGCTGCTGCCAGCCGGCGTGGCGGCGCTGGGGACGGGCGTTTCCTCTTCCTCCAGGTCGCTCAGCTCGATGTCGATGCCCAGCAGGTCGGCGGAAATTTCCGGCCCCTCGCAGAGGATCACCGCGCGCTCCACGGCGTTCTCCAGCTCGCGGACGTTGCCCGGCCAGCTGTAGTGGCGGATGGCCTGCTCGGCGTCGGCGGCGAAGCGCAGCTCGCCGCGGCCCATCTGTGCGGCCTGGCGGGCGAGGAACAGGCGGGCGATCTCGATCACGTCGTTGCCGCGCTCGCGCAGTGGCGGCAGCTTCAGGCTGATGACGTTGAGCCGGTAGAACAGGTCCTCGCGGAACTGCCCGGTCTTGGCCAGACTCTTCAGATCGCGGTGGGTGGCGGCGATCAGGCGCACGTCGACCTTCTGCGACTGTACCGAGCCGACCCGGCGGATCTCGCCCTCCTGCAGTACGCGGAGCAGGCGCGCCTGGGCTTCCAGAGGCAGCTCGCCGATCTCGTCGAGGAACAGAGTGCCGCCGTCGGCGGCTTCTACCAGGCCGGCGCGGCCGGCGCTGGCGCCGGTGAAGGCGCCCTTCTCGTGGCCGAACAACTCGGACTCGATCAGGGTTTCCGGGATGGCCGCGCAGTTCACCGAGATCATCGGCGCCTTGGCTCGGCGCGACAGATTGTGCAGGGCGCGGGCCACCAGTTCCTTGCCGGTGCCGGACTCGCCCTGGATCAGCACGGTGGAGTCGGTGGGGGCCACCTTGCGGATCTTGCCGTACAGCTCCTGCATGGCCGGGCAGGAGCCGATGATGCCGATCTCGCCTTGGGCGGTCTCGGCGGGGCGTCCGGCACTACGCGCCGGGGTCGCCGGCGCGGCGCGCTCGGCGGCCTGGGTGTGCTGGCTCTCCTGACGTTCGCGGAGGATGCGCGCCACCGCCTGGAGCATCTCGTCGTGGTCGAAGGGTTTGGCGATGTAGTCCACTGCGCCCATCTTCATGGAGTCCACCGCCGAGCGCAGGCTGGCGTAGCTGGTCATGATCAGCACCGGGGTGCCCTGGGCGAGCTTGATCAGCTCGGTGCCGGGCGCGCCCGGCAGGCGCAGGTCGCTGATGATCAGGTCAAAACCGGGAATGCTGAAGCGTTCCTGGGCCTCCTGCACCGAACCGGCTTCGCTCACTTCGTACTGGTTGCGCTCGAGCAGTCGGCGCAGGGCGGAGCGGATGATGGTTTCGTCTTCGACGATCAGGATGTGTGGCATGAATTCAGCTCTCTCGACGGTCTCTGGTCACTGCGGACGTCGTGTCGACATAGCGCGGAAGTGTCACCCGAATGCGGGTGCCGCGCTGCTGCTCGGGATCGGCCGGGCTGTCGATGGTGATCTGCCCATAATGCTCTTCCACGATGGAATAGACCAGTGCGAGTCCCAGACCGGTGCCCTTGCCGGGGTCCTTGGTGGTGAAGAAGGGTTCGAACAGGCGGTCCATGATCGCCTTGGGAATGCCGCTGCCCTCGTCCTCGACGATGAGGTCGACGGTCTGCTCCGAGGCCTCGCTGCGCACCCGGATGATGCCGCCGGGCGGCGAGGCGTCGCGGGCGTTGGAGAGCAGGTTGATCAGCACCTGGGCGAGGCGCTGCGGGTCGCCCTCCACCCAGTGCTCGGGATCGCAGAGGTTGAGGAACTGCACTTCGACGCCCTGCCGGTTCAGGGACAGCAGGGAGATCGCCTCGCGGGTCACCTCGGCCAGGCACACCGGCTCGTCGCTCTGCTGGCGGCCGCCGGCGTGGGCGAAGCTCATCAGCGACTGGACGATGCGCGAGACGCGCTTGGTCTGCTGGATGATCTGCGCGCTGATCTCGGCGATCTCCTCGTCGCCCTCGCGCTCCTCGCGGAGGTTCTGAGCCAGGCAGGCGATGCCGGTGATCGGGTTGCCGATCTCGTGGGCCACCCCGGCGGCCAGCCGACCGATGCTGGCCAGGCGCTCGGAGTGGATCAGCTTGTCTTCGAGCATCTGCGTCTCGGTCACGTCCTCGACCAGCAGCACCAGGCCGGTGTTGCCGGGGGCCAGAGGCTCGTCGATGGCTGCCTTGTGCAGGTTCAGCCAGCGGATCTGGCCGTCGAGTGCCAGGCGCTGTTTGTGGAGGTGCTCGTCGGGCAGGTTGATGAAGCCTTCCAGCAGGCCCCTCCAGGGCTCGGCGATGGTCGCCAGGCGCGAGCCGACCAGGCGCTGGGCGGGAATCCCGGTTAGCTCCTCCATGGCGCGGTTCCACATGAGTATCTCCTGGTCCTTGGCCAGCGAGCAGACGCCCATCGGCAGCTCCTGAAGGGTCTGCCGGTGGTAGCGGCGCAGGGCGTCCAGTTCGGCGGCCAGGCCGGTGAGCCGCGAGTGGTAGTCCTCCAGACGGCTCTCTATGAAGTGGATGTCCTCGGTGACGTAGCCCTCGCTGCCGCTCTTGTAGGGTAGGAAGGTTTCGACAATGTCCTGTGCCACGTTGGGGCCCATCAGCCCGGAGAGGTTGGCCTCCAGGCGGTCGCGCAGTCGGCGCAGGGCGTAGGGGCGGTTCTCGTCGAACGGCAGGTGCAGGTCGCGCAGCGCCTGCTCCACCTCGCGCTGGGCGATCTTGGCACCGAGCGGCTTGGCCAGCTGGGCGGCGAATTCCTGCGGCGAGCTGGCCTGCAGTTCGCGGCGCTGCGGGCGGCGCACGTTGTCCACCGCGCAGGCCTCGGCGGCGCTCTGCTCCTCGGGGCTGGTCTCGGTGAACAGCGATACTAGCGTGAACACCAGCACGTTGGCGGCCAGCGAGGCGATCGCCGCCAGGTGCCAGCTGGTGTCGTCGAGCACGTAGACGATGTCGAAGACCGGCAGGTAGATCCCCTGGATGTTCCCCAGTAGCGGCAGCAGCATGCTCACCAGCCAGACGCCGATACCGGTCAGCACGCCCGCGATGAAGCCGCGCCGGTTGGCGGTCTGCCAGTAGAGCACCGAGAGCGCGCCGGGGAGGAACTGCAGGGTGGCGACGAAGGCGACGATACCCAGGTTGGCGAGGTCCTGCTCGGAGCCGAGCAGCAGATAGAAACCGTAGCCGGCGGCGATGATGGCGATGATCAGCGCGCGGCGGGTCCACTTCAGCCAGCGGTAGATGTTGCCCTCGGCCGGCGGTTGGTAGAGCGGCAGCACCAGATGGTTGAGCGCCATCCCGGAGAGCGCCAGGGTGGTAACGATGATCACCCCGCTGGACGCAGACAGGCCGCCGACGTAGGCGAGCAGGGCCAGGGTCGGATTGTTCAGGGAGATGCCTACCCCTAGGGTGAAGTAGTCCGGGGGCGTATTGCTGCCCAGTTTGAGGCCGGCCCAGAGGATTAGCGGCACTGCCAGGCTGATCAGCAGCAGGTACAGCGGCAGGCCCCAGCTGGCGCTGACCAGGGCGCGTGGGTTGAGGTTCTCGGTGAAGGCCATGTGGTACATGTGTGGCATCACGATGGCCGCGGCGAAGAACACCAGCAGCAGGGTGCGCCAGGGCCCTTCCTGCAGCGGGGTGTGCAGCGAGCTGAGCACCTGCTGGTTGCTGAGCAGCCAGTCCTCCAGGCCCTGGGCGCCGCCGAACACCTGGTAGAAGGCGTACAGGCCGATGCCGCCCAGGGCCAGCAGCTTGACCACCGACTCGAAGGCGATGGCGAACACCAGTCCCTCGTGCTTCTCGCGGGTGGCGACGTGCCGGGAACCGAACAGGATGGTGAAGAGGATGATCAGCGCGCAGTAGCTGAGCGCCACCCGCTCGTGGACGGTCTCCCGGGTGAGGATGCTGATCGAGTCGGCGATCGCCTGCATCTGCAGGGCCAGCAGCGGCAGCATGCCGATCAGCATGAACAGGGTGGTCAGGGTGCCGGCCCAGGTGCTGCGGAAGCGGAAGGCGAACAGGTCGGCCAGTGAGGACAGCTGGTAGGTACGGGTGATGCGCAGGATCGGGTAGAGCAGCACCGGGGCCAGCAGGTAGGCGCCGGACACCCCCAGGTAGCTGGCCAGGAAGCCGAAACCGTACTGGTAGGCCATGCCCACCGTGCCGTAGAACGCCCAGGCGCTGGCGTAGACGCCCAGCGACAGGGTGTAGGTCAGCGGGTGGTAGATGATCCGTCGCGGGATCATGCCGCGTTCGCTGAGCCAGGCGACGCCGAACAGGGCGAACAGGTAGAGGGCGCTGATCAGGATCAGCTGGGTCAGGTTAAAGCTCGTCAGCATCGCGTTGGCTCTGCAGGATGAGGGTCACCACGATGAGGATCAGCCAGAGCAGGTAGGGACGGTACCAGGAGCCGCTCGGATCGACCCACCAATCCATGATGGCGGGGGAGAACAGGTAGATGCCTACCACCAGGAGCAGGACCAAGCGATAGATGTACATGGCTGGCTATGGGCCTCGGGTTGCGAGCCGCCAGTTATAAGTGTTGTGGCGGCGGTTGGCGAGTTTATGCCGCTTGAGATCGCCTCAGCGCAACTGCTCTTCAGGCAGGGTGCGGCATGCCGGGATGCGCGTGGGGTCCCAGTGAGCGATACCCCAGGCCAGCACCTGGCGCGGGCTGGCGGCGTCCAGCTCGGCGGGCGCCGGCTGGCCGAGGGCGCGCAGGGCGCGGCCGAGCAGCGGCGCGGCGCGGTCGGCGGGCAGCGGCGGCGAGCGGTAGGACTTGCCCAGCTTGTGGCCGTCCGGCTGGATCAGCAGCGGGATGTGCAGGTAGCGCGGCTGCGGCAGGCCGAGCAGCTCCTGCAGGTACAGTTGGCGCGGAGTGGAGTCCAGCAGGTCGGCACCGCGCACGATGTCGGTAACCCCCTGCCAGGCGTCGTCGAGGACCACCGCCAACTGGTAGGCGTAGAGGCCGTCGCGGCGGCGGATCACGAAGTCGCCCACCTCGCGGCCGAGGTGCTGGCGGAACTCGCCCTGCACTCGGTCGAGGAAGCGGTATTCCAGCTCCGGCACGCGCAGGCGGATGGCGGCGCCCGTCATGGGGTGGGCGGCGTTGCGGCAGGTGCCGGGGTAGATGCCGCCGTGGGCCTCGAGCTGCTTGCGCGAGCAGGTACAGGCGTAGGCCAGGCCCTGTTGCAGCAGGTGGTCGATCACTGCCTGGTAGGCGGCATGGCGGTCGCTCTGGCGGACCATGGTGCCGTCCCACTCGAAGCCGTAGCGTTCCAGGGTGCGCAGGATGGCGTCCTGGGCGCCGGGCATCTCCCGTGGCGGGTCGAGATCCTCCATGCGCAGCAGCCAGCGACCGCCGCAGGCGCGGGCGTCAAGGTAGGAGGCGAGGGCTGCGACCAGCGAGCCGAAGTGCAGGAAGCCGCTGGGGGTGGGGGCGAAACGGCCGACGTAGGTGGGGTTGGGCATCGACGAGGGCTGCAAACGAAGCGGGGCGCCGAGGCGCCCCGTATCCGGTCAGGAACCGATCTGCTTTTCCTTGATCTCCGCCAGGGTCTTGCAGTCGATGCACAGGGTGGCGGTGGGACGGGCCTCCAGGCGGCGGATGCCGATTTCCACGCCACAGGATTCGCACCAGCCGTACTCGTTGTCCTCGATCAGCTGGAGGGTCTCGTCGATCTTCTTGATCAGTTTGCGCTCGCGATCGCGGGTGCGCAGTTCCAGGCTGAACTCCTCTTCCTGGCTGGCACGGTCGGCCGGATCAGGGAAGTTCGCCGCCTCGTCCTGCATGTGGTGCACGGTACGGTCGACTTCCTGCATCAGCTCCATCTTCCACCGGTTGAGGATGTTGGTGAAATGAGCGCGCATGGCCTCGCTCATGTACTCCTCGCCCTCGGTTTCCTTGTAGGGCTCGAAACCACGGGTCAGTTGGCTGCTCTTTTCTTTTGCGTCGGTAGGCATGGATGACCGCCTCTTATATTCACTGATCCACTGCGCAGGATGTGTCCATTGCCGTCATGGTGCCGGCCCTGCGGCTGCAAGCGGGCGAACTTACCAGAACGATCCTGCTGGCGCTACTCCCGGTTGTCGAGCCTCGCTGGGGTTCGCCGTACCAGTCGGCTAGAATCCTCCGTTCCGTCTTCAAAGGGAAGGCCTATGGCCCATCGTTACAGTGCGCGCAGCCGCGCCATCGAACCCTTCCACGTCATGGCCCTGCTGGCCCGCGCCAACGAGCTGCAGGCCGCCGGCCACGATGTCATACACCTGGAGATCGGCGAGCCGGACTTCACCACCGCCGCGCCCATCGTCGCCGCCGGGCAGGCCGCGCTGGCCGCCGGGCATACCCGCTACACCGCGGCCCGCGGCCTGCCGGCGCTGCGCGAGGCGATTGCCGGGTTTTACGCCGAGCGCTACCGGGTAAGGATAGATCCGGAGCGCATCCTGATTACCCCGGGCGGCTCCGGGGCCCTGCTGCTGGCGGCGAGCCTGCTGGTCGACCCCGGCAGGCACTGGCTGCTGGCCGATCCCGGCTACCCTTGCAACCGCCACTTCCTGCGCCTGGTGGAAGGCTGCGCGCAGCTGGTGCCGGTGGGCCCGGAGGAGCGCTACCAGCTCACTCCGCAGCTGGTCGAGCGGCACTGGGACGCCGCCAGCGTCGGCGCCCTGGTGGCCTCGCCGGCCAACCCGACCGGGACCCTGCTGCACCGCGACGAGCTGGCCGCGCTCTCCGCGGCGATCAAGGCGCGTGGCGGCCATCTGGTGGTGGACGAGATCTACCATGGCCTGACCTACGGGGTGGATGCCGCCAGCGTGCTGGAGGTGGACGACGAGGCCTTCGTGCTGAACAGCTTCTCCAAGTACTTCGGGATGACCGGCTGGCGTCTTGGCTGGCTGGTGGCCCCGGAGCCGGCCGTCGGCGAGTTGGAGAAGCTGGCGCAGAACCTCTACATCAGCGCCCCCTCCATGGCCCAGCACGCCGCGCTGGCCTGTTTCGCCCCGGAGACTCTGGCGATCCTCGAGGAGCGCCGCGCCGAGTTCGCCCGGCGCCGCGACTACCTGCTGCCGGCGTTGCGCGAGCTGGGCTTCGGCATCGCCGTGGAGCCGGAGGGCGCCTTCTATTTATATGCGGACATCTCCGCCTTCGGCGGCGACGCTTTCGCCTTCTGCCGGCACTTCATCGAGACGGAACACGTGGCCTTCACCCCGGGGGTGGACTTCGGCCGCCACCAGGCCGGTCACCATGTGCGCTTCGCCTACACCCAGAGCCTGCCGCGCCTCGAGGAGGCGGTGGCGCGCATCGCCCGCGGTCTGCAGAGCTGGAGGCCGGATGCGCTTTGAGCCGCCGCTCGAGGAAGGCCGCCTGCTGCAGCGCTACAAACGCTTTCTCGCCGACATCGAGACTTCCTGTGGCGAGCGTCTGACCATCCACTGCCCGAACACCGGCTCCATGCTCAACTGCATGGAGGAAGGCGGACGGGTGTGGTTCAGCCGCTCCGCCGACCCGAAGCGCAGGCTGCCGGGCACCTGGGAGCTGAGCGAGACGCCCCAGGGCCGCCTGGCCTGCGTGAACACCGCGCGGGCCAACGCTCTGGTCGAGGAGGCCCTGCGCGGCGGGCTGATCGAGGAGCTCTCCGGCTTCACCGCGCTGCGCCGCGAGGTGCCCTACGGCGAGGAGCGCAGTCGCGCCGACTTCCGCCTCGACTATCCTCAGGGGCCGGCCTTCGTCGAGGTGAAGAGCGTCACCCTGGGCTTCGATGCCTCGCCGGTGGCGGCCTTTCCCGATGCGGTGACCCAGCGCGGCAGCAAGCACCTGCGCGAACTGGCGGCGCTGGCCCGCCGGGGCGTGCGCGCCGTGCAGCTGTACTGCGTGAACCTCAGCGGCATCGAGGCGGTGCGCCCGGCGCAGGAGATCGACCCCGGCTATGCCGCAGCCTTGCGCGAGGCGCTGGCGGCCGGGGTGGAGGTGCTGGCCTACGGCGCCAGCCTGAGCCCCGAGGCGATCCGCCTGGAACGGCGCCTGGCGGTCTACCCCTAGCGGTCCTCGGCGGGCACGTCGAGCAGCCAGATGCCGTCGCGGTCTTCCCGGCAGGGCAGAGCCTGCAGATAGTCACCGGCGCAGGGGCCGGTGACGCACTCGCCCGTTTCGATCAGGAACAGCGCGCCGTGCTGGGCGCAGCGCAGCAGGCTGCGGCTGTCGTCGAGGAACTGGTTGGCGTGCCAGTCGAGCGACACCCCGCGGTGCGGGCAGCGGTTGCGGTACAGGTAGACCCGGTCGTGACGGCGCACGGCGAGCAACTGCAGGTCCTGTAGGGAGAAGCCCCGGCTCTGGCCTTCGGCCAGCTCGTCCGGGGCACAAAGCCGGAGCATGGCGGCACCTCGTGCGGATGGACCGCGGGATTATCCGGCAGACCTCCCCCGTGGGCTAGGGCGCGCGTCCCTGCGCGTTGAAGAGCTCAGATCTCCCAGACCAGGTTGATCGCCGCGTGACGGCCCGGCTGGGTGTAGCGGGTCAGGCCCGGGCTGTTCTCGGAGAGGCCGCGAACGTCGCCCCACTGCCAGTACTGCTTGTCGGCGAGGTTGAACAGGCCGGCATTGATGGACAGTTCCTCGCTCACCTGCCACCAGGCGCTGAGGTCGAGCAGTCCGTAGCCCGGGGTCTGGAATTGGTCGCTGGTTTCGCTGCGGTCGACGCGCTCCTTGGCGGCCACCAGGGTCCAGCTCAGCTCGGCGCCGAAGCGCCCGTTGGGCTGGCTGTAGCCGAGGCTGAACACGCCCTTGAGCGGGTCGACGCTGTTGATCGGCTCGCCGGTGCCTTCGTCCTTGCCACGGGCGTAGGACACCGCGCCCAGGGCCCTCCAGCCACTCGGCAGCAGGCCCAGCCTGTCGAGGAACAGCTCGCCCTTGGCCTCGGCACCGCGGATGATCACCCGGTCGCGGTTGACGTACTGGAATTCGCCGAAGGGGAAGCCGGGCACGCTGGACGGCCGGCTGACCTGTTCGATGAAGTCGTCGTAGCGGTTGTAGAACAGCGCTACGCCGAAGCTGCCGGCCTCGTACTGGCCGCGCAGGCCCAGCTCGTAGCTGTCGCTGGTTTCCGCCTTCAGGTTGGTGTTGGCCAGGGTACGGTACATGCCGGGGTTGACGAACTCGCCGAAGATCTCGATGGCCTGGGGCGCGCGGAAGCCGGCCGCGTACTGGCCGTAGACGCTGTGGCGGTCATCCAGGCGGTAGGTGATGCCGAGCTTGGGCGACAGAGCCGAGTCGGTGAAGTCACCCGGAGCGCCATCGGTGGCCTGGCTGTTCAGGTACTCGTCGGTGACGTGCGGCTGCATCTTGTAGTAGTCGTAGCGCAGCCCCGGCAGCAGGGTCCAGTTGCCGATGTCGATGCTGTCCTGGGCGAACAGGGCGTACTCGGAGGTGGTCGGGTCGGGGAAGTCGCTGGTGGGCAGGACCGGCGTGTGCACCCCGGTGGCCAGCATGGTTTCGCCGCCTTCGCGCAGGTCGGAGTTCTTCAGGCGCTTGACGTCCAGGCCGTAGATCAGCGCGTGGCTGCTGTCGCCCAGCGTGAAGGCCTTGTCCAGCTTGCTGTTGAGCACCCAGAGGCGTTCCTGGTAGTGGGAGTCGCGGGTGCGGAAGCGTGGCTGGCTGGCGAGCACGCGGTTCTCGTAGGTGCGCTGGCGGGTCTGGCTGTCCTGGTAGCTGAGCTGGGTCTGCATGCGGTCGGCCAGCAGGCCGTCGAGCTGCCAGCTGTGCGCCAGGGAGTAGCGCTCGCGATCGACGCTGTCGCGGGCATCCTGGGTGCGGATGGTCGCGGTGCGGCTGTAGTTGCTCAGCACGCGGGTGTCGACCTCGTCCTGGTAGCGTTCGTAGGTCAGCTGCAGGCGGTCGCCGTCTGTGTAGCCCCAGCCGAGCTTGGCGAGCAGGTTGTCGGTGGTGTAATCGAGGGGGTTGGCCTTCTCCCGGGCGCTGCCGATGCCGCCGTCGTCGCCGTAGCTGTCCACCGCCTGGCCGGTGCGTCGGCCCAGATGCAGCAGGCCGTCGACCCGGCCCTGACGGAAGGCCAGGGTGGCGCTGCGCAGCCAGCTGTCGTCGGCGCCGTCGTAGCCGGTCTTCAGCCGCGCGTAGGCGTCGTCACCTGCGTCGAGGTAGTCGGCGGCGTCCTTGGTCAGGAAGCTCACCGCGCCACCGATGGCGTCGCTGCCGTACAGCGAGGAGGCCGGGCCACGGATGATCTCCACCTGCTTGACGGTGTCCAGGTCAACGTAGTCGCGCTGGGCGCTGAGGAAGCCGCCGAAGGAGAATTCGTCGGGCATGCTCACGCCGTCCACCTGGGTCAGCACCCGGTTGCCGCCGATGCCGCGAATGGTGAAGCCGGACAGGCCGAAGCGGCTGCCGGTGCCGCTCACCGAGACGCCGGGCTCGTAGCGGATCAGCTCCTGGATGTTGTTCACGTTCTTCTGGTCGATGTCCCGTTCGGTCTGCACCGACACGGTGCTCGGCACCTGGTCGAGGGTGGCCTCGGCGCGGGTGGCGGTGACCGTCACGGTGTCGAACTGGGTCGCGGTCCTGGCTTCCTCGGCGGCCAGGGCGAGGGACGGGTAGAGCAGCAACAGGGCTAGCAAGGGGCGACGGGCGAAAGGTGGGCGAACCGGCATGGGCGACTCCTGATCTTCAAGTGTTGCCTGCACGCCACGGGCGCTCGCTCTTGTCTGGCGGCTTTCCGCCGGCGGTCTGGCCGGGACGCTGGCCCGGCCGGTTTGCACGGCATGGAGATCGGTCGTGCAGGGCTGTCTTGGCAGCGGGGCAAGACCTTAAATCAGCTTGACTCTCAAATGCAAATAAATATCAAATAGTTTATCGTTATTGAGAGATGCAAGGATGACGCGGATACCTTTCTATGCGCTGCTCTCCATGGTCCTGCACCTGGCCGCGATCTGGCTGGTGCAGGGGCAGTGGTCGGCGCATGCGGGTTCGCGGCATCCGCCGGTGCTGTCCCAGGCCATGCTGGTGACCCTGGCGCAGCTGCCGGCCCCTGCGTCCGAGTCGGCGCCAGCGCTCGCCAAGGCCGTACCCGAAGCGCCGCGTCGCGAGTCGCCGCGAGCGCCGGCCAGGCCCATCGCCCGGGCGGAGCCGCAGGCCAAGGCGTCGCCGCCCAAGGCCCGCCCGGGGACGGCCGAGCCGGCGCCACCGCGGCCCGAGACGCTGGCCGCCGCACGACCCGCCGTCCAGGCAGGCGAGTCCCGACAGGCCGTCGCCTCGCCGCCCGCGCCGCAGGAGGTCTTCAGCCGCGCGCCGTCCTTCCTGGAGTCGCCGCGGCCGCCGATCTACCCGAGCCAGGCGCGTCGGCGCAATCAGCAGGGCGTGGTGCTGGTAGAAGTGTGCCTGGATGACCGGGGCGCCCAGCGCGAGCTCAAGGTGCTGCGCTCTTCGGGGGTCGAGAGTCTCGACCGGGCGGCGCTGGAGGCGGTGTCGCGCTGGCGCTTCCGCCCCGAGACCCTGAATGGAAGAACGGTTCCGAGCCGTGTGCACATCCCTATAGAGTTCGCCCTGACGGCGAGCCGATGAGCGAGAAGGAGTACGAGATGACCACCCAAGCCCGAATCCCTGCCAGTCAGGGGCACTCGCTGTATCAGGCCTGGCAGGCGCTGCGTCGCGAACAGCCGAAGCTGCATGCCCGCGATGCCGCCGCCCGCCTGGCGGTGAGCGAGGCGGAGCTGGTCGCCAGCCGCCTCGGCGTCGACGCCGTGCGCCTGCGGCCCGACTGGGCGCAGCTGCTGCCGGCGCTCGGCGAGCTGGGCTACCTCATGGTGCTGACCCGCAACGAGCACTGCGTCCACGAGCGCAAGGGCTACTACCGCGAGGTCACGGTGAGCGCCAACGGGAAGATGGGCCTGGTGGTCTCCGCGGACATCGACCTGCGCCTGTTCCTCGACGGCTGGGCCAGCGTGTTCGCCATCGAGGAGCTGACCGGGCGCGGCGTGCAGCGCAGCATCCAGGTGTTCGACCGCCAGGGCGTGGCGGTGCACAAGGTGTTCCTCACCGACCGCAGCGAGCTCGCCGCTTGGGCGCAGCTCCTCGAGCGCTTCCGCGCTGAGGAGCAGAGCAGTGGACTGGGTCTGCAGCCGCTGCCGGAACGCCCGCTGCCCCGTGCCGATGCGGAGATCGACGTGGCGTCGCTGCGCCATGGCTGGGCGAACCTCAAGGACACCCACCACTTCTTCGCCCTGCTGAAGAAGCACGGCGCCGAGCGTACCCAGGCGCTGCGTCTGGCCGGCCGCGAGTGGGCCGAGCCGCTGGCGCCGGAGGCGCTGCCGCGGCTGCTGGAAGAGGCCGGCCGCCGCGAGGTGCCGATCATGGTGTTCGTCGGCAACCGGCATTGCATCCAGATCCACAGCGGCACGGTGCGCAACCTGAGCTGGCTGGACAGCTGGCTCAACGTGCTGGATCCGGAGTTCAACCTGCACCTGCAGACCCACGGGGTCCACGAGCTGTGGCGGGTGCGCAAGCCGACCAGCGACGGGCTGATCACCAGTTGGGAAGCCTTCGACGCCAACGGCGAGCTGGTGATTCAGCTGTTCGGCGCCCGCAAGCCGGGGGCTCCCGAGCGCAGCGACTGGCGCCAGCTGGCCGAGGCCGCTCCGGCGCTGCCCGCCTGAGGCGGCGTGTCTTTCCACCGACGCCGAGATTTATGCGCGGCGTTGCGTTATAACCAGCCGCAGGATGCCGCATCGGACGCCGGGGTTGCCCGGCATTCTGCCGCCTGCGCAGGGCCCATGTCCCATCGATGGAGTCGATCGACCATGCGTCTCAACCCTTACCTCGCCGGCCTTTGCGCCGCTTTCCTGTGTGCCCGGGCGCTGGCCGCCGAGCCCCTGCCGCAGCGTTGGGTCAGCGTCGGCAGCTCGCTCAGCGAGTGGATCGTCGCCCTCGGCGGCCAGGACAAGCTGGTCGGTGTCGACAGCACCAGCCAGCACCCCGCGGCGATCAAGGCACTGGCGAGCATCGGTTATCAGCGCCAGCTGGCTGCCGAAGGCATCCTCTCGCTCGAGCCGGATATCCTGGTCGGTACCGAGGAAATGGGGCCGCCGCCGGTCCTCGAGCAGCTCGAGGACGCCGGGGTGCGTATCGAGACCCTCTCCGCCAGGGCGGACCTGACGACCCTGGAGCGCAACCTGGGGCGTCTCGGTGAGCTGCTGGGCGACCAGCCGCGTGCCGCCCGGGTGCTCGCCGGCTTCCGCCAGACCCTGGAGCGCCAGGCCGCCTGGGTGGCCGCGGCGCAGCGTGACCAGGAAGCGCCGTGGGTGCTGCTGCTGCTCGGGCATGCCGGCAGCCGGCCAATGGCGGCGGGGAGGGACACCGCGGCGGCCTGGCTGATCGAGCATGCCGGCGGGCGCAACGTCAGCGAGCACGCCGGCTACAGGGCCCTGTCCAGCGAGGCGCTGATGGCCCTCGACCCGCAGGTGCTGATCTTCACCGACCGTAGCCTGGACGGGGAAGCGGCCAGGGCCGCGCTGTTCAGGGAGAACCCAGCCCTGGCGGCGACCCGTGCCGCTAAGGACGGCCGTCTGCTGGTCATCGACCCGACCCTGCTGGTCGGCGGCCTGGGCCCGCGCCTGCCGGCAGCCCTGGCGGAGCTCTCGGCGGCCTTCTACCCGACTGCGCGCAAGGTCAGCCAGCAGCCATGAGACCCGTGCTGAGTCCGCGCAGCCTGTTCGTCGCCCTGGCCCTGGCCCTGTTCCTGGCGCTCTGGCTGTCCCTGGCCCTGGGCCCGGTGAGCCTGCCGCCGGGCGACACCCTCCGCGCCCTGCTGCGCCTGTTCGGCCTGCCGCTGGATGGCGAGGGGGCCGGCCAGGCGGAGCTGATCCTCGGCCAGATCCGCCTGCCGCGTACCCTGCTCGGCCTCGCGGTGGGCACGGTGCTGGCGCTCGCCGGGGTGGCCATGCAGGGCCTGTTCCGCAACCCCCTGGCCGATCCCGGGCTGGTCGGGGTGTCCAGCGGCGCGGCGCTCGGCGCGGCCTTCGCCATCGTCGTCGGTGCCTCCCTGGGCGGATTGCCGGAAGCCCTCGCGCCCTACCTGCTGTCGCTGTGCGCCTTCGCCGGGGGCCTGGCGGTGACCGCCGTGGTTTATCGCCTGGGACGCCGCGACGGGCAGACCAACGTGGCCATCATGCTCCTCGCCGGCGTCGCCCTGACCGCTCTGGCCGGGGCGCTCATCGGCCTGTTCACCTACCTGGCCGACGACGCCACCCTGCGCACCCTGACCTTCTGGAATCTGGGCAGCCTCAACGGTGCCAGCTACGCGCGGCTCTGGCCGCTGCTGCTGGTTACCGTCGTGGTGGCGCTGTGGCTGCCGCGACGCGCCCGGGCGCTCAACGCCCTGCTGCTTGGCGAGTCGGAGGCCCGTCACCTGGGCTTCGACGTCGAGCGCCTGAAGCGCGAGCTGGTGCTCTGCACCGCCTTCGGGGTCGGCGCGGCGGTGGCGGCGGCCGGGCTGATCGGCTTCATCGGCCTGGTGGTGCCGCACCTGATGCGCCTGCTGGTCGGTCCGGACCACCGCGTGTTGCTGCCGGCTTCGGCGCTGGCCGGTGCCAGCCTGCTGCTGTTCGCCGATCTGGCCGCGCGCCTGGTCCTGGCCCCGGCGGAGCTGCCGATCGGCATAGTCACCGCCCTGCTCGGGGCGCCTTTCTTCCTTTATTTGCTGGTACGGGGGCGGGCCTGATGCTGCGCGTGGAGAACCTCGGCGTCTGCCGCGGCGCCAAGACGGTGCTGAGCGATGTCCAGCTGGAGCTGCGTCCTGGCGAGGTGCTCGGCGTGCTCGGCCCCAACGGCGCGGGCAAGAGCACCCTGCTCGGCGCCCTGTGCGGCGAGCTGCAGCCGAGCGGTGGCGCGGTGCTCCTCGACGAGCGACCACTTGGCGCCTGGAGCGGCCCGGAACGTGCCCGACGCCTGGCGGTGCTGCCGCAGAGCTCGACCCTGAGCTTCGCCTTCCGCGTCGAGGAGGTGGTGGGCATGGGCCGCCTGCCGCACGCCAGTGGCCGTCAGCGCGACGCGGAGATCATCGCCGCGGCGCTGGCCTCCGCGGATGCGGGGCACCTGGTCGGGCGCAGCTATCTGGAACTGTCCGGCGGCGAGCGCCAGCGCGTGCATCTGGCCCGGGTGCTGGCCCAGCTGTGGCCGGGCGCGACGGGACAGAGCCTGCTGCTCGACGAGCCCACCTCGATGCTCGACCCGCTGCACCAGCACACCACCCTACAGGCGGCGCGCGACTTCGCCGGGCGCGGCGTGGCGGTGCTGGTGATCCTCCATGACCTCAACCTGGCGGCGCGCTACTGCGACCGCATCCTGCTGCTCGACCGGGGCCGTCCTCATGCCTTGGGTACGCCGGAGGAGGTGCTGCGCGCCGAGCCGCTGCAGGCGGTGTTCGGCCTCGAGGTGCTGGTGCAGACGCACCCCGAGCGCGGCCATCCGCTGATCGTCGCCCGCTGAGCTGTACAGCGACGGCGCAGCCGGCGATCATCCGCTGCACGCCCGAAGAAGGAGACTTCCATGCGTCTCGTCGTTCTGCTCTGCCTGACCCTGTTGGCGGCCTGCCAGTCGGTTTCCCTGCCGCCGCTGCCGGCCTGGCAGAGTCCCGAGGGCCGGGAGGCTCCCGGGGCAGGCAGGATCGTCGACCTGCGCAGCGGCGAGGTGCTGAGCCCCGGGCAACTGGTCGAGCGTCTGGCCGTGGCGCCGCGGGTGCTGGTCGGCGAGCGTCATGACAACCCTGATCACCATGCCCTGCAGCTCTGGCTACTGCGTGCCCTGGCCGAGCACCGCGCAACAGGCAGCCTGCTTCTGGAAATGCTCAATCCCGACCAGCAGGCTGCGGTCGACCGGGTGCGCGGGGAACTGGCCGCGGGGAGGCGCCCCGCCGATCTGCCGGCGGCGCTGGCCTGGCAGCCGGGCTGGGACTGGGCGTTGTACGGGCCGCTGGTCAGCCATGCCTTGGCTCAGCCCTATCCGCTCCTGGCGGCGAACCTGGACCGCCGCGAGATCACCCGGGTCTACCGCGCCAGCCCGGCACTCGATGGCCACCTCTCCACCGCGTCGCGCGTGCAGGACCAACTGCTGGCGCAGATCCGCGAGTCGCACTGCGGCATGCTTCCGGACAGCCAGCTGCCGGCCATGCTGGCCGTACAGCAGCAGCGCGACCGGCGAATGGCCGAACGTCTGCTGGCCGCGCCGACTCCGGCGCTGCTGTTCGCCGGCGCCTTCCACGTACGCCGCGACCTGGGTGTGCCGCTGCACCTGGCGGATTTGGACAGCCGCGGCGAGCTGGTGCTGATTCTTGCCGAGGCGGGTCGGGCGGTCGAGGCCGCGGCGGCCGATTTCGTCTGGTACACCCCGGCGCGCCCTGAGGAGGACCACTGCGCTCGGTTCCGCAAGTCCTGAGCAGATCGCGCGCAGGCCGCCAGCGGCGGCCGTTTTCGTGGACGACAGAAGCGCAGGCAAAAAAAGACCCGGCAGAGCCGGGTCAAAAACCGTGATTAGCCTGATGAGGAGATAATCTGAAAAGTCCGACTGAATGGTCTCTCAGCTTATCGAACTGATCTCGCGACCAGTTGTGAAAATAATAACAATTCTCATTTTGAAGTCAACAGTTTTCTTCGCCAAATTTTTCGCCGCCCGATAAACGGAAAACCCGGCGCTAGGGCCGGGTCCTCGTGGGCGGCGCAGCGGCTCAGCCGTTGCTCTGGGCGGCCAGGCGCAGTTGGGTGACCTCCTTGTTCAGCAGGTCGATGCGTCGCGCCATGCTTTCCACCAGGCTGTGAGCGATCCGCGGGTTGCTCTGCATCAGACAGAGGAACTGCTCCTTGGGAATTACCATCACCGTGCAGGGCTCGCTGGCCACCACGGTGGCGCTGCGCTTTTCGCGGGTGAACACCGCCATGGCGCCGAAGATCTCGTCCTTCTGCACGTCGCCGACCTTGTGGCCGTCCACGTAGGCTTCGGCGTGGCCATCGATGATGATGAACACGTGGTCCGCCTCGTCGCCCTGGCGGATCAGCTCCTCGCCGGCGGCGAAGTGCTGGAAGCCGGTGGCCGGGCGGATCTCTGGCTGCTTGAGGCGGGCCAGGGCATCGGAGAGCAGGGCGGTGTGGCCGACCAGGTACTGAATGAACAGCTCCTGGCGCTGCTCGTCGGCATAGATGTGGCGGAACACCTCGCTGCGCGGATAGGGGATCAGGCTGAGCGGCTCCTCGTTGGCGTAGCGGCAGCTCGGCAGGTCCAGCCCCTGGCGCAGGCCGAGCAGGTCGCCCTCCTGCAGGTAGAACAGCGGGCGCTCCTCGACCAGGGCATGCAGCAGACCGTTCTCGATCAGGTACAGCTGGTTGCCGGGCAGGACCCTGGTCAGATCATCGCTGCGCTCGATCCGGATAGGCTCGCCAGCCGGGGCGAGGCCTTCCAGCAACTGGCTGGGGATACGCTGGAGACGGTTGATCAGCTGGTCGGCGTAGGCCGGTTGCTCCCCGAGTAGGTACATACAGTAATTCCTTGACCTGACTGAACGGACTGAAGGGGCCTGCGCCCTCGCACACGATATGCGTCGGCACGGTCGGCGTAAATGCCCCGTGCCGGAGGTTGTGAGCTAGCTCTTGTTACGTGAGGCGAGGGCGTTGAGCTGGTCGTTCAGGGCTTCCTTATGGGCGCGGGGCAACTGGTTCCAGTGCACGTCGAGCAGGGCGCCCTCAATGGCATAGAGGAGTACCCGCGAGGCGCGGAAGCCGCGGGCCAGCACGGCTCGATAGGCATTCACCGCGCCGATGCGGCGCAGGTCGGTGACGCTGTGGATGCCTACCGCGTGCAGCCACTGCGCCGAGGTCTTGCCAAGGTTCTTCAGGCTTTGCAGTTCGTCGCTCATGACGCCTCCTCTCCCTAGGGGTCGTCGGTACGGGGCGCGAGGCGGGTGCCGCGCCGCCGGGCGCGAAGCCCTGTGGCCGCTTGCGGAGATAGTGTAGCGGCCCGCTGGGAAAGCGCCCTGGGAGCTGGCTCAGAACCCTGGGAGGCGCTGGCGGATGGCGGCGATCAGCGCTTCCAGGCTGGTGCCGTCCTGGGTGTCGATGCGCCGGCTGCGTGGCTGTTCCTCGACGGAGAGCGGCTCGCGTGCGGCCTGTTGGGCGGCGATCACCTCCAGGGTGGCGTCGGATGGATCGCCGCCGGCGGCCTGACGCTGCTGCAGCCAGCTGGCGATCACCGCCTCGGGGGCCTGGCAGTCGAGAATCAGGAAGGGCACGCCGTTGTCCTCGGCGACCTGCCAGGCGGCCAGGCGCTGCTCGCGCTTCAGGTAGGTGGCGTCGATCACTACCGGGAAGCCCGCCTGCAGGGCGCGGCCGGCCAGCTCGTGCAGGCGCTGGTAGGTGGCGACGCTGGCCTCCGCGGAATAGATGCCGGCGTGCAGCTCGCCGCGGGCGGACTCGGTTTGGGCACCGAACAGGCGCTTGCGCTCCACGTCCGAGCGCAGGCGGATGGCGCCCAGCGCCTCGACCAGCTTGAGGGCCACCTGGCTCTTGCCTACCGCCGAGACCCCGTGGGTGATCATCAGCAGGCGCGAGGGGATGGCGCTGTAGCTCTCCGCCAGGGTGGCGTAGCTGCGGTACTGGCGGAGGATGGCCGCGCGCTGCACCGCATCCTGTTCCTGGGCCAGACGGAACAGGCTGACCTTGCCGCGCACCAGGGCGCGGTAGGCCTTGTAGAAGTTGATCAGCTCCAGGGCTGCGTAGTCGCCGGTGTGCTCCAGCCACTGGCTGACGAAGCGCCGAGCCAGCGGTTTGAGGCCGCGGTCCTCGAGGTCCATGGCGAGGAAGGCGGCATCCGAGGCGATGTCGATCAGGCGGAACGGCTCGTTGAACTCGATGCAGTCGAACAGCACCACCTCGTCGTCCAGCACGCAGGCGTTGCCGAGGTGGAGGTCGCCGTGGCACTCGCGGATCGCGCCGCTGGCCGCGCGGCTGGCGAGCAGCGGCTCGAGACGCTGGAAGCTGGCCTCGGTCCAGGCCTGCAGGACGTCCAGGCGTTGCAGGTCGGCCGGGTCGCTGAGCAATGGGCGGATCTGCTCGAAGTTCTGGAGCATGGGCGCGACTATGGCCTGTGGCGAGCACAGCGGATGCTCGGCTGGCACCGCCGGGGTGCGGGCGTGGAACTCGGCGATCTGCCGGGCCAGAGCGTCGATGTGCGCTGGGGTCAGCTCGCCGCAGGCCTGCATGGCGCTGAGCAACTGGTTCTGCGGGAACTGGCGCATCTTCAGCGCGTACTCGATGACCGGGCCCTCGCCGCCCAGCTGCGGCGCCTCGGCGCTGCCGGTGATCGGCAACACTTCCAGGTAGAGGCCCTGGGTGAGGCGCTGGTTGAGACGCAGCTCCTCCTCGCAGAAGTGCCGGCGGGCCTCCAGGGTGGTGAAGTCGAGGAAGCCGAAGTTCATCGGCTTCTTGATCTTGTAGGCATAGGGCCCGGTGAGCAGCACCCAAGAGATGTGCGTTTCGATGACCTGGAAACCTTCCACCGGGTGCGGGTAGAGCGCGGGATTTTGCAGGGCGGCGATCAGGGTCTGGCTCACGGTGGGGTCCTTGCGGCAGCAGTTGGTCGAACTGCGCATTATGGCTGCCGGGGCCGGGACTGCAAACCGCCGGGCTGCACCTTGCGGGCAGGGCAAAGTGCGTATAATGCGCCGCCATGACTCGATCCCGATCCCCCCGAAGTTCCCGTTCCCGCGGCCGCCGCGGCTCTTCAGGCATAGGTCGCTGGCTGGGCTGGGCGCTCAAGCTCGGACTGGTCGGCCTGGTGCTGCTGGCCGGTTTCGCCGTCTACCTCGACGCCGTGGTGCAGGAGAAATTCTCCGGCAAGCGCTGGACCATTCCCGCCAAGGTCTATGCCCGGCCTCTGGAGCTGTTCGTCGGCCAGAAGCTCAGCAAGGAGGACTTCCTCACCGAGCTGGATGCCCTCGGCTACCGCCGCGAATCGGCGGCCAGCGGCCCCGGCGCTGTGGCGCTAGCGGGAAATCAGGTGGAGCTGCACACTCGCGGCTTCCAGTTCTACGAGGGGGCCGAGCCCGCCCAGCGCATTCGCGTGCGCTTCTCCGGCGACTACGTGGCCGGTCTGAGCCAGGCCAACGGCGCCGAGCTGGCAGTGGCGCGCCTCGAGCCGCTGTTGATCGGCGGCCTGTACCCGGCGCACAACGAGGACCGCATCCTGATCCAGCTGGACCAGGTGCCGCCCTATCTGGTCGAGACCTTGCTGGCCGTGGAGGACCGCGACTTCTACAAGCACCACGGCGTTTCCCTGAAATCCATCGTCCGTGCCCTGTGGGTCAACACCACCAGCGGCCAGGTGCGTCAGGGCGGCAGCACCCTGACCCAGCAGTTGGTCAAGAACTTCTACCTGAGCAACGAACGCAGCCTGGTGCGCAAGCTCAACGAGGCCATGATGGCTGTGCTGCTCGAGCTGCACTACGACAAGCAGGAGATCCTCGAGGCCTACCTCAACGAAGTGTTCCTCGGCCAGGACGGCAACCGCGCGGTACACGGCTTCGGCCTGGCCAGCCAATACTTCTTCAGTCAGCCGCTGGCGGAGCTGAAGCTGCACCAGGTGGCGCTGCTGGTCGGCATGGTCAAGGGGCCCACCTACTACAACCCGCGCCGCTATCCCGAGCGCGCCCTGGCGCGCCGTAACCTGGTGCTCGACATGCTCGCCGAGCAGGGCGTGGTCAGCGCCGAGGTGGCTGCCTCCGCCAAGCAGCAGCCGCTTGGCGTCAGTCAGCGCGGCAGTCTGGCGAACAGCTCCTATCCGGCCTTCCTCGATCTGGTCAAGCGTCAGCTGCGCCAGGACTACCGCGAGGAGGACCTCACCGAGGAAGGGCTGCGCATCTTCACCAGTTTCGATCCCATCCTGCAGTCCAAGGCCGAGGCGGCCCTGGCCCAGACCTTCAAGTCCATGGCGGGGCGCAAGGGCATCGAGCAGGTGGAGGCGGCCATGGTGGTCACCAACCCGGAAACCGGCGAGATTCAGGCCATGATCGGCAGTCGCCAGCCACGCTTCGCCGGTTTCAACCGCGCCCTGGACGCGGTGCGGCCGATCGGTTCGCTGGTCAAGCCGGCGGTCTACCTGACCGCCCTGGAGCGTCCCAGCCAGTACACCCTGACCAGTTGGCTGGTCGACGAGCCCTTCTCGGTGAAGGGCCAGGACGGCCAGGTCTGGCGCCCGCAGAACTATGACCGCAGGGCCCACGGCACCATCTACCTGTACCAGGGGCTGGCCAACTCCTACAACCTGTCCACCGCCAAGCTGGGCCTGGAGGTGGGTGTGCCCACGGTGCTCAAGACCCTCGAACGGCTGGGGGTGTCGCGCAGCTGGCCGGCCTTTCCGTCGATGCTGCTGGGCGCCGGCGCGCTGACCCCGGTCGAGGTGGCGACCATGTACCAGACCATCGCCAACGGTGGCTTCAACACTCCGCTGCGGGCTATCCGCAACGTGCTCACCGCCGACGGCCAGCCGCTCAAGCGCTACCCCTTCCAGGTCCAGCAGCGATTCGACCCGGGCGCCATCTATCTGGTGCAGACCGCCATGCAGCGGGTGATGAGCGAGGGCACCGGACGTTCGGTGTACAACCAGCTGCCGCGTTCCCTCAATCTGGCCGGCAAGACCGGCACCAGCAACGATTCCCGCGACAGCTGGTTCGCCGGCTTCAGTCAGGACCTCCTGGCCGTGGTGTGGATGGGGCGCGACGACAACGGCCCGACCCCGCTGACCGGTGCCACCGGCGCGCTGCAGGTGTGGACCGGCTTCATGCGTCGTGCCGACCCGCTGCCGCTGAACATGCCGATGCCCGACAACGTGGTGATGGCCTGGGTGGACGCCGCCACTGGCCAGGGCTCGGCGGCCGGCTGCCCGAATGCGGTGCAGATGCCTTATATTCGGGGAAGTGAGCCGGCGCCTGGTCCGGCCTGCGGTCAGACCCCGGCGGACACCGTGATGGACTGGGTGCGCGGCTGGCTGAACTGATGCCCTGCGGCCTGCGCCGCCAACTGACGAGGTAATGTTGTGAGCAAGTGGTTGATTCCCGTGCTGACGTCCGGTGCGCTGCTGGCCGGCTGTGCGACTAACCCGCACGGTTCCATTCCGGTCGTGGAGTCCGGATCGTCGATCACGGAGGAGCAGGAAGGTGGTCCGGTCTACCAGGCCCAGGCCCCGGCGGCCGGTCCAGCGGTCCAGGCACTGCCGGAGGACTCCGGCGTGGTGGTGATGGTGCCCCAGCAGTCCTCCAGCCGGATCTACCCGGCCGGCGAAACCCCGCTCTCCGGCACCGTCGACGCCCAGCCGGCCACTTCCAGCGGCATTGTCCCCGGTCCGGTGACCGACGGCAGCTCCAGCTATGCGCCGTCATCCAGCTACAGTCCCCCTGGCCATGACGGCAGTTCCAGCTACACGCCCCCGGTCGCCAGCGCGCCGAGCGGTATTCCGCAGAGCGGCAGCCTGGCCGCCGACGAGCAGTTGGACGGTCCGGTGCTGGCCCTGCTGACCACCGCCCAGCAGCAACAGGGCAGCGGCGACCTGAACGGTGCGGCCTCCAGTCTTGAGCGCGCCCAGCGCATCGCCCCGCGCGAGCCCCAGGTGCTCTACCGGCTGGCCGAGGTCCGCCTGGCCCAGGGCGATGCCGCCCAGGCCGAACAGGTCGCTCAGCGCGCCCTGACCTACGCCGGCGGTCGCCCGACCCTGCAGGCCAGCCTGTGGGAGCTGATCGCCCAGGCCCGCGAACGTCAGGGCAATGCCGCTGGTGCCGCCCAGGCGCGCGAGCGGGCGCGAGTGAGCCTCTGATGGACGCCCGGGCCCCGGCGCTGGCCGAGCAGCTGCTGCTGATCGAACGGGAGATGCGCCAGCTCGGCTACTGGTCGGAAACCCCGCCGTCCGACCAGGCACTGGCCAGTTCGCAGCCATTCTGCGTGGATACCCTGCGCTTCGAGGAGTGGCTGCAGTGGATCTTCCTGCCGCGGATGAAGGTGCTGATCGAACAGGAGTTGGAATTGCCCTCGGTGTCCGGTATCCGCGCCATGGCGGAGGTGGTCTACCGCGAGGAGCCGGTGGAGAACCGCAGGCTGGTGGAACTGCTCGGCGAGTTCGACCGGCTTATCAATCGCAAGGTCTGAAGTCCCGACGGGCCTCAGCGGCAGTTCTTGGCGATCGCCTCTTCCGCCTCGCGGATGCGCTGCTGGCGCTCCTCCTCGCCGAGACGACGCGGTGCGCCATTTTCGTCGGTGACCCGCACGCGCGGGTTGTTGCGCAGCTGGGCCAGGTTGTTGCGGGTGGTCTCGCAGTACTTCTTGCGTTCCGCTTCCTGCCTGGCGACCTCCCGACGGACCTTCTCGTCGGCGGCCTTCTGCTCGGGGTCTTCCTGGCTGCCCGCGGCGGCGGTGGGCGCCACCGAGCGGATCTGCGGCACCTTGGTGTCGATCTGCTCGGCGGTCTGGCCCTGGGGCGGCTGGGCGCCGAAGTGGGTGATGCCCTTCTCGTCGACCCACTTGTAGACCTGGCTGGCCATGGCGGAGGCACTTAGGGCGAGCAGCAAGCTGCCGGTGAGGATCATGCGTCCCATTGCGGTTTCCTTGACGGTGGGCGGGATGACGATGGCGCCTACTATACCCAAAAGCCGGGCGCCCTCATGCTGCTGCAGATCACAGCGCCGGCGTCAATTGAACGCCGGCACGGCTTGACTTGGCCAGGCCATATCCGAACAATTCGAAATTCGCTGTAGTGGGCCAGCCGTGGGCGGACTTGCACAGCAGACCATGAGGTGCATACCCGCGCCGACCTGCTTTACCCGAACCGCGTTACCTCGCGCTGGGTGGGAGGGTCCCTCAACATCCGGGACGCTCCCGATACTTGCTCAGTCAGTAGCTGACGTAGTCGGCGACCACACGTCGCTCATGCTCTCTGCTTGGCAGTAAACCTACTCCGATTGCCGTCAGGTATTGACGGTCTTCTAGCGTTCCAGAGGTGAAAAACGTGGAGCTTCTATCCGGCGCTGAAATGGTCGTTCGCGCTTTGCGGGACGAGGGCGTTAAGTACGTTTACGGGTACCCGGGCGGTGCCCTCCTGCACATTTACGATGCGTTGTTCCGTCAGAACGACGTGACCCATATCCTGGTCCGCCACGAACAGGCCGCCACCCACATGGCCGACGGCTACGCCCGGGCCACTGGCAAGGCTGGTGTGGTCATGGTGACCTCCGGCCCCGGTGCCACCAACGCCATCACCGGCATTGCCACCGCCTACGCGGATTCCATTCCAATGGTGGTGATCTCTGGCCAGGTGCCTAGCACCATGGTCGGCACCGACGCCTTCCAGGAGACCGACATGGTCGGCATCTCCCGGCCAATCGTGAAGCACAGCTTCATCGTCAAGCATCCCTCGGAAATCCCCGAGGTAATCAAGAAGGCCTTCTACATTGCCCAGTCCGGCCGCCCAGGCCCGGTGGTAATCGACATTCCGAAGGACATGGGCGATCCGACCCAGAAGTTCGAGTACAGCTATCCGAAGAAGGTCAAGCTGCGCTCCTACAGCCCGGCGGTGCGCGGCCACTCCGGCCAGATCCGCAAGGCCGTGGAGATGCTCCTCGCCGCCAAGCGTCCGATCCTCTATTCCGGTGGCGGCGTGATCATGGGCGGCGCCTCGGAGCAGCTGACTGCCCTGGCGCGTCTGCTCAACCTGCCGGTGACCAACACCCTGATGGGGCTCGGCGGCTATCCGGGCAGCGACCGCCAGTTCCTCGGCATGCTCGGCATGCACGGCAGCTACACCGCCAACCTGGCCATGCACCACTCCGACGTGATCCTCGCCGTGGGTGCGCGCTTCGATGACCGGGTGATCAACGGTGCCAGCAAGTTCTGTCCGAACGCCAAGATCATCCACGTCGATATCGACCCGGCCTCCATCTCCAAAACCATCCGTGCCGACATCCCGATCGTCGGCCCGGTGGACAGCGTGCTGAGAGAGATGCTGGCCATCCTCGCCGAGATCGGCGGAGCCCCGAACAAGGAAAGCATGGCCAGTTGGTGGAAGCAGATCGACGAGTGGCGCGGTACCGGCCGGCTGTTCCCTTACAACGAGGGCGACGGCTCGATCATCAAGCCACAGAAGGTCATCGAGACCCTCTACGAGGTCACCAAGGGCGACGCCTACATCGCCTCCGATGTGGGCCAGCACCAGATGTTCGCCGCCCAGTACTACAAGTTTGACAAGCCCAACCGCTGGATCAACTCCGGTGGCCTCGGCACCATGGGCTTCGGCTTCCCGGCCGCCATGGGCATCAAGCTGAGCTTCCCGGATGCGGAAGTGGCCTGCGTTACCGGCGAGGGCAGCATCCAGATGAACATCCAGGAGCTGTCGACCTGTCTGCAGTACGACCTGCCGGTGAAGATCGTCAACCTCAACAACGGTGCGCTGGGCATGGTCCGCCAGTGGCAGGACATGCAGTACAACAGCCGCTACTCGCACTCCTACATGGAGTCGTTGCCCGACTTCGTCAAACTGGTCGAGGCCTATGGTCATGTGGGCATCCGCATCACCGACCTGAAGGACCTCAAGCCGAAGATGGAAGAAGCCTTCGCCCTGAAGAATCGCCTGGTCTTCCTGGACATCCAGGTGGACACTAGCGAGCACGTCTACCCGATGCAGATCCGGGACGGCTCCATGCGCGATATGTGGCTGAGCAAGACGGAGCGGACCTGATATGCGACACATCATTTCCCTGCTGCTGGAAAACGAACCGGGCGCCCTGTCGCGCGTGGTGGGGTTGTTCTCCCAGCGCAACTACAACATCGAAACTCTGACCGTGGCACCGACCGAGGACCCGACCCTGTCGCGTCTGACCCTGACCACCGTCGGTCAGGATGAGGTGATCGAGCAGATCACCAAAAACCTCAACAAGCTGATCGAAGTGGTCAAGCTGGTGAACCTGTCGGAAAGTGCCCACATCGAGCGCGAGCTGATGCTGGTCAAGGTCAAGGCCACCGGTGCCCAGCGCGCCGAGATCAAGCGCACCACCGACATCTTCCGCGGGCAGATCGTCGACGTGACCAGTAGCGTCTACACCATCCAGATGGCCGGCACCAGCGAGAAGCTGGACAGCTTCCTCCAGGCCATCGGCACTGCCGCGATCCTGGAAACCGTACGCAGCGGCGTCACCGGCATCGCCCGTGGCGACAAAGTGCTGAGCATCTGAATCAGTGAGTGGCCACAGCGGCCAATAGATAGGGGAACTCCCATGAAAGTGTATTACGACAAAGACTGTGACCTCTCGATCATCCAGGGCAAGAAAGTGGCCATCATCGGCTACGGCTCCCAGGGCCACGCCCACGCCTGCAACCTGAAGGATTCCGGCGTCGACGTCACCGTCGGTCTGCGTCCCGGCTCGTCCTCCATCGCCAAGGCCGAGGCCCATGGTCTGAAAGTCGCCGACGTGCCGACCGCCGTTGCTGCTGCCGATCTGGTCATGGTCCTGACCCCGGACGAATTCCAGGGCCGCCTGTACAAGGAAGAGCTGGAGCCGAACCTGAAGAAAGGCGCCACCCTGGCCTTCGCCCACGGCTTCTCCATCCATTACAACCAGGTGGTGCCGCGCGCCGACCTGGACGTGATCATGATCGCGCCCAAGGCCCCGGGTCATACCGTGCGCTCCGAGTTCGTCAAAGGCGGCGGCATCCCTGACCTGATTGCCGTCTACCAGGACGCCTCCGGCAACGCCAAGAACGTCGCCCTGTCCTACGCCTGCGGCGTGGGTGGCGGTCGTACCGGGATCATCGAGACCACCTTCAAGGACGAAACCGAAACCGACCTGTTCGGTGAGCAGGCCGTGCTCTGCGGTGGCTGCGTGGAGCTGGTCAAGGCCGGCTTCGAGACCCTGGTGGAAGCTGGTTACGCGCCGGAAATGGCCTACTTCGAGTGCCTGCACGAGCTGAAGCTGATCGTCGACCTGATGTACGAAGGCGGCATCGCCAACATGAACTACTCGATTTCCAACAACGCCGAGTACGGTGAGTACATCACCGGTCCGGAGGTGATCAACGAGCAGTCCCGTGCCGCCATGCGCAACGCTCTGAAGCGCATTCAGAACGGCGAGTACGCCAAGATGTTCATCACCGAGGGTGCCGCCAACTATCCGTCGATGACCGCCTATCGCCGCAACAACGCTGCTCACCCGATCGAGCAGATCGGCGAGAAGCTGCGTGCCATGATGCCGTGGATCGCGGCCAACAAGATCGTCGACAAGTCCAAGAACTAAGGACCGGCGAGAGAAAAGACGCGGCTTCGGCCGCGTTTTTTCGTTTCGGGTCGGGCTTCTGGTATAAAGCCTGTGCGCCGGAGGTGCAGCTTCCGGCCGAATCCTTCCAATCGTTGCAAGGTGCTGTACATGAGCGAACGCCCCGAGGAGTCCAACCAGGCTCCAGAAGCAGAAAGCCTGTTGCCCATCGACGAGCACGTCGAGGAGGGGCAGGATGCCGACGGCCGCAAGGTCCGCCACCGTGGCATCTATCTGCTGCCGAACCTGTTCACCACGGCCAACCTGTTCGCCGGCTTCTACTCCATCATCAACGCCATGAGCGGCCACTTTTCGGTGGCGGCGGCGACCATCTTCTTCGCCATGGTGCTGGATAGTTTGGATGGCCGCGTGGCTCGTCTGACCAATACCCAGAGCGCCTTCGGCGCCGAATACGACTCGCTGTCGGACATGGTCGCCTTCGGTCTGGCGCCGGCCCTGCTGGCCTACGAATGGGCGCTCACCGAGATGCGCAGCGTCGGCCTGGCGGTGGCCTTCATCTATGTGGCCGGCGCGGCCCTGCGTCTGGCGCGCTTCAATACCCAGATCGGCAAGATCGACAAGAAGTGGTTCATCGGTCTGGCCAGCCCGGCGGCGGCCGGCGTAGTGGCCGGCATCGTCTGGGCCTTCAGCGACTTCGGCATCAAGGGCACCAACATGTCCTTCCTGGTCGCCCTGATCGTCGCTCTGGCCGGTGCGCTGATGGTCAGCAACATCAAGTACTACAGCTTCAAGGATCTCGACCTCAAGGGTCGCGTGCCCTTCGTGGCCATCCTCGTGGTGGTGCTGGCCTTCGCCGTGGTATTCAGCGATCCGCCGCGCATCCTGCTGCTGATCTTCCTCGCCTACGCGGCGTCCGGCCCGGTCCAATATTTGTTGCAACTGCGCCGCCGCAAGCAGGCCAGCTGAAGCAATTTTCTCCCGGCTCCGCAGTCCATGTAGTGAACCCCTCTTTGCTGCTGCGGAGCCGCCATGCTGATCCAGATCCCCCCACCCTCGGCCTGCCGTGAATCGGAGGTCACCCCGGAATCCGTCTATCTGTCCCGTCGCCAACTGCTGGGCGCCGCCGCTGGGCTGGTCGCAGCGACTCTGCTGCCGGTTGCCCAGGGGGAGGGTGGTGACTATGCCGACGTGGAGCCGGTCGCGGCGCCGGCCTGGTTCAGGGAAAAGCTGCCCGGCGTACACTGGCGGGCGGTGACGCCGGGCGACGAGGCGGTGACCCCCTTCAAGACCGTCAGCCAGTACAACAACTTCTACGAGTTCGGTCCCAACAAGACCGACCCCGCCACTCGGGCGGCTGGCCTGGTGACCGAGCCCCGGACATTGCTGGTCGACGGGGAGGTGGCCAGGCCGGGGCGTCATGCCCTGGAGGATCTGGTCAGGCCGCAGCGTCTGGAGGAGCGCATCTACCGGCTGCGCTGCGTCGAGGGCTGGTCCATGGTCATCCCCTGGCTGGGTTTTCCGCTGGGCAGCCTGCTCGAGAGAGTGGAACCGACGAGTCGAGCGAGGTTCGTGCGCTTCGAGACTCTGGTCGATCCCGAGCGCATGCCCGGGCAGCGCTCGGGCTTCTCCCTGCTCGACTGGCCCTATGTGGAGGGCCTCCGCATTGACGAGGCCATGCATCCGCTGACCTTGCTGGCAGTGGGGATGTACGGACGCATCCTGCCCAACCAGAACGGTGCGCCGCTGCGGCTGGTAGTGCCCTGGAAGTACGGTTTCAAGAGCATCAAGTCGATTGTCCGGATCAGTTTGGTTGAGGAGCGGCCGCGCACCACCTGGGAGCTGGTGGCCTCCCATGAATACGGCTTCTACGCCAACGTCAATCCACAGGTCGACCATCCGCGCTGGAGTCAGGCTCGCGAACGCAGGCTGCCGAGCGGCCTGTTCAGTCCGAACATCATTCCGACTCGGCTGTTTAACGGCTACGACGAGGTGGCCGGGCTCTATGCCGGTCTGGATCTGCGGGAGAACTTCTGATGCGCTACGTTCCCTGGCGTCTCGCCGTGTTCTTCGCCGCCCTGCAGCCGGTCGTGCTGTGGGGGTACCAGGCCTGGATCCTGGCCCTGGGAGGCGACCCCGGCAAGGTGTTGGTCGATCGCCTCGGCCTGGCGGCGCTTAGCCTGTTGCTGATCACGCTGGCCATGACGCCGTTGCAGCGGCTCACCGGCTGGGGTGGCTGGCTCGCGGTGCGCCGTCAGCTGGGGCTGTGGTGCTTCGCCTATGCCAGCCTGCACATTGCCGGTTACGCGATCTTCCTACTGGGGCTGGATTTGCAGCAGCTGCTCGTCGATTTCGCCAAGCGCCCTTACATCTTCGTCGGCACTCTGGCCTTTCTTGGCCTGCTCTCCTTGGCGCTCACCTCCAACCGCTTCAGCGTACGCCGCTTGGGGCGCCGCTGGAAGCGTCTGCACCGCCTGATCTACCCCGTCCTGGGGCTGGTGCTGCTGCACATGCTCTGGGGAGTGCGAGCCGATCTGGGGGAGTGGCTGCTCTATGCGGTGCTCGGGGCGGGGCTGCTGGCCCTGCGCCTGCCGGGGCTGTCCGGTCGGTGGCATTTCGGAGCATCTGCGGATGCCGAAAAGAAAATGCAATAAGTGCTTGACGCACCAATTTGGGGCCCTATAATGCGCACCACTTCCGGCGCGCAGCCAACGAAAAACACTTGATAATCAAAGAGTTATCGATGTTTTTTGGAGGGGCGGAAGGCCAGTTTGGCCGGTGCGGGAAGTGAGCTTCGGGAGGTTGACAGCAGGAATTGATGCTGTATGATTCGCCTCCCGCTGCCGGGCGGAGCGAAGAGCGAAGAGTTCGGTGGCACGCAAGCGGTTGAAGTAGAAAAGAAATTTTCGAAAAGCGCTTGACGGGGAGTAGGGCTGCTGTAGAATGCGCGGCCTTGGTTGAGGCGAAAGGCTCACCCAACTGTTCTTTAACAAGTGAATCAAGCAATTCGTGTGGGTGCTTGTG